>NZ_FCOX02000054.1 GCF_900044055.2 Caballeronia calidae
CAGCTTGGACTCTTTCACGCCACGAGCGGCGGCGAGGCAGCGCTGGCTGTCCACCACCGGCGTATTGCCATCCGGTCATCGGGCCCGTCTGCAGCGTGATATCGTTGATAATGGCATCCAGTTTTCCTGAGAGACTACCTATTTTCTGATCTGAGCCTGCTCGCGCATGCGACGGGCTTCGTCGCGCAGGAACTCCTGGTAATCGTCCAGATCACCGTCGAAGGGCACGACGCTACCCTTGGTGACGAGCCAAAACTCGTCACATACCGCGCGCAGCAGGGACCGGTCGTGACTGACCAGCATCACGGTGCCTTCGAATTCGTTGAGTGCCATACCCAGCGCTTCGCGTGTGGCCAGGTCAAGGTGGTTGGTAGGTTCGTCGAGCAGGAGCAGGTTGGGTCGCTGCCACACGATCATGCACAACACGAGCCGCGCCTTTTCGCCGCCGCTCATCGTGCCGACCGCCTGGTGGACCATGTCACCACTGAAGTTGAAGCTGCCAAGGAAAGTGCGGAGCGATTGATCGGTGCCACTCTGGCCGGGGGCACGCAGGTGCGCCGGCGTTGGTTGCTTCCGGCTGGAGCGGTTGCCGGGCGGGGCTTGCACCCGCTGGAAAACGCCACCTTTTCACGGCGCACACCCGTTGCCGTCGTTCACGCACACGCGGTTGCATCGACCGGTTGAATCCGCCAGATAAAGCGGTCATCCCTATCTCAGCGGTGCGAGCAAGGTCCTCGGGCGCATTGAATTGCCTCCTACGGGGGTTTTCCCGCTCGTCTTCGCCGGCTGCTCCGACGGTTACTCCAAACCAGCCGCTTCCGGGTTAGGCGAACCATAGTGCGGAGTCAACGACACGACCGCCCGCGACCGGCTACGACTCAGCGCGGCGATTCAAAGAGTCCTCGGCCATTCGATGCTCTATCCGCTGCGATTTACGCATCGTTGAAAACAACCAGTCGCGCAGCAGTACCATCGGCGCGCTGGGTTGAGTGTCAGGCGCCGAGACAAGGTAGTAACCCTTCCCGGTTCTGATGCTCAGATCGCACGGAGCAAGGAGCGTCCCTTCAGCAAGGTCGGACGCCGCGAGTAACGGATCGCTGATCGTCACTCCCATCCCGCGCTTGGCCGCGGCCAATGCCATATAGTCGGTATCGAACTTCTGCGCTCTTCCAGAATCTCGGGGCGCGACTCTGGCGGCCTTCCACCATCGGGGCCAATCACCGCAGTCAGTCGTGGGGTGAATCATCATCATGGAGGCGAGGTCGTCCGGCTTCATCGAGCCACTACCCCCTGGACACAACGCGGGACTGCAAAGCGGCGTCAGCAGCTCCTCATGCAGCAGCTCGGCGTTGAGACCGCAATCTTCGCCATTACCGTACTCGATCGTGTAGTCGTATTCATCCCACCTGGTGATGGGCGATTCGGTCGAGACTGTCGTCAGGCTGACCTTGATACCTGGGTGGACAAGATAAAAGTCACACAGGTGAGGCATGAGCCACAGGAATCCGATTGAAGGATAGGTCTTCATACGGATCTGGTTCTGGTTGGTGTCTCGCATCTGCGCGACCGTTCGAGCGATGACCTCTAGCGCCGCCTGCGCACCAGCGAACAATTCCTCGCCCGCGGTGTTCGGTACTGGCGTGCGCTTGCGACGATCGAGCAGTGAAAAACCGAAAAACTCTTCGAGATTGCTGATCTGATGGCTAACCGCGCTTTGGGTCAGGTTCAGTTCGGCGGCGGCGGCAGTAAAGCTGCGAAGGCGGGTCACCGCCTCGAAAACCCGCAATGCGTGCAACGGCGGCAGTCGGTTCATTTCCATGGTCCGAGAAGACTAGACCGCATTACAGCGAGCCACTTCCGCTTTGTCAAACGACCTTCGTGAGCCGATTGTCATGAAGCAAATCGATTGAGGCATGAGGAAGTTTCATTTCTTCTTGTCTTTCGTCCCGTGCAAGATTCGCCAGACAACGCCGTCTATCGCCTCACCAACGGTCGCTCATACGGGAATTGATGAACACATTTGACACAATTATTCGCGGTGCACGCATCGTCGACGGCACCGGCGCCGAGCCTTATGTGGCGGATCTATGTGTCTGGGACGGAAAAATTGCTGCGATCGAGGCGTGCGCTGACGCCAGCGCGAGCGAAGAAATTCAGGCGCATGGTCTTTTCCTCGCCCCGGGTTTCATCGATGCCCATACACACGATGACCTCCATGTCATCAACCACCCGGCGATGGTGCCGAAGTTATCGCAAGGCGTGACCACCGTGGTGGTCGGCAACTGCGGTATCAGCGGTTCGCCGTTACGACTAAGCGGGGAACCGCCGGATCCCATCAACCTGCTGGGCGACACGCCGGATTTCCAGTATCCGTCATTCACAGACTACGTTGACGCCGTCAATCGCGCGATGCCCGCAGTCAACGTCGCGGCACTGGTCGGCCACACATCGCTGCGCAGCAATCACATGTCCGATCTTCGACGCGCGGCAACCGCAGTCGAAATCGCCGGGATGAAAAAAGAATTGACGGACGCATTGCGTGCGGGTGCGATTGGGCTGAGCACAGGCCTCGCGTATCGCAACGCACATTGCGCACCGACGAGTGAAGTCGAGGCGCTCGCTACGGCATTAGAAGACGTGGGTGGACTGTATGTCAGTCATATCCGCTCGGAAGATGACGAGATTCTCGAAGCGCTCGACGAGGCAGTCGGAATTGGCCAGTCGGCAAACGTCGACGTCGTGATTTCGCATCTGAAATGTGCGGGCCGCCGGAACTGGAGGCGAAGCGGCGAGGTGCTGGAGCGCATCGGCAGCTTGCAAGCCGCACGCGGTCTCGGTTGCGACTGTTATCCCTATGCGGCGAGCTCCACCACGCTGGACCCCAATCTCGTCGACGAAGCGATCGAAATCCGCATTACCTGGTCGACCGCCAGTCCTGAAATGGCGGGGCGCACGTTGGCTGAAATCGCCGACCTTTGGAACGTGCCTCAGGTGGAGGCGGCGCGGCGTCTCGAACCTGCCGGTGCAATCTATCACGAGATGCTGGAATCGGACGTCCAGCGCATCCTTGCTCATCCGGCGACGATGATCGGCTCGGATGGCCTGCCAAACGATCCCCGGCCACACCCAAGACTGTGGGGTACATTCGCACGGGTACTTGGCCACTATAGCCGCGAATTGAATCTGTTCTCCATCCAGGAAGCCGTGCGAAAAATGACTGGCCTGACCGCGCAACGTTTTGGTCTTGAAGGCCGTGGGGAACTCAAGCCCGGCAATTTCGCGGACCTGGTGCTTTTCGACGCACACCGGATCGAGGACCGCGCGACGTTCGAGGCGCCGACGCGCGCCGCCCGCGGTATAGAGGCCGTGTGGGTAAACGGAACGTTATCGTGGCGGGAGAACGCAACCACTGGAAGGCGTGCAGGACGCTTCATCGCTCGCCGCTCTTCATGACGCTGCAAACCACATGCACCTTGCATTCAAGCTGACAATTCAATACCTAGAGGAGCAACGATGAAAAAACTGATGACCACGATCCTGCTAGGTTTGCTAGCGTCGCCGGGGTTTGCCGCCGACACGCTGCGATTCGGCATCGAAGCGGACTATCCCCCATTCGAGTACAAGCTCCCAAGTGGTGAACTGGCCGGCCTGGATATCGATATCGGCAATGCCGTCTGCGCGAAGTTGCAACTCAAATGCACGTGGGTCGAAGGCTCGTTCGACGGGCTTATTCCGGCTCTGGTCGCGCGCAAGTTCGACGCGATCAATTCGGCCATGTGGGCCACGGAGCAACGCGAGAAGGAAATCAACTTCACGTCGCCGATCTACGTTCCACCGATTCGACTGGTCGCGCGAGCCGACAGTCATCTTCTGCCGACCAGCGAGTCGCTCAAGGGTAAGCGAGTTGGCGTGTTGCAAGGCGGAACCCAGCAGTTCTATGCAGAGGCCAAATGGGCGCCGGCCGGTGTCGTGGTCGTCACCTATCCGTCTCAGGGGCAGGTATTCGCAGACTTGGCCGCGGGGCGCCTCGATGCCGCTTTGCAAACGCAGAAAACCGCCGAAGACAGCTTCCTGAATAAACCTGAAGGGAAAGGCTTCGCGCTTGTCGGCGTTCCGCTGCGGGACGAGAAGATCTTTGGAACAGGCGTGGCCTTTGGCGTGCGCAAACAGAATCAGGCGCTGCTGGGCCGCCTCAATGAGGCAATTGCCGCATTGAAGCAGGACGGCACGTTCAACAAGATCGCGCAGAAATATTTTTCTTACCCGATTGTTGCACCTTGAGTTTATCGCCTGCTCGGATCTGCTGCCCCGATCCGGCTACGGTTCTCCTCGATGCTCTGGGCCGGCGAATGCATGGCCCAGACAGCCTCCCCAACGCCTTATGACTGCCTGCTCGCGCACGTCGGTTCGTGCAACGCAGCGCAGGCGACCGAACGTAGCGCGGCGCCCCCGTCAGGCGCCGTCCTTCATCTCGCGCAGATGTTTGTAGACCGTCGCGCGTCCCATGCCGAGCACCTTGGCGACATAGTTGGCCGAACTCTTGCCCTTGAACGCGCCCTGCGCGTGCAGCGCCTCGACGAGTTCGCGCCGGTGATCGCGCGAGAGCGAGTTGAGCGCGATCTGTCGCTCGCGCAGCCAGCCGTGCAGGAAGGTGTTGATGCGCTCTTGCCAGTCGTCCTTGAAAAGCTCGACAGGTTGCGCGACGACACCGGCGCCGCGCAGGAAAAGATCGAGCGTCGAGCGTATATCCTCGAAGGCGGCGATGTTGAAGTTGATGCACATCACGCCTGCGACTTTGCCTGCATCGTCGAAGAGCGCCGTGCTCACGCAGCGCAGGCGGCGTCCGTCCCAGTTGAGCTTCTCGTAGGGACCGACGAGGCGATCGCGCGCGGTCTCCTCGATATCCTCCAGCGCCGAATCGTCGCCGATCTCGCGCTTGGACAGATTGTTCGACAGATACGCGATCGTCTGGTCCGAGAGATCGTGGATCACGACTTCCGCGTACGGAAAAAAGAGCGTCGTGATGCTGTCCGCGATATGCGCATAGCGCTCGCGCAGCGCTTCGCGCGCGGAGTCATCGGGCTTCGGCGTCTTGCGTCGTGGCATGGATATGGACATGGATTCGGAGCGGCGTTGGGCGATGATACCGCTACGCCGAAACGCGCTGTTTCGCGAGATGGACATGCAGCGCGTTCGCGACCGCGATGTCTTCGAGGCCGAGACCGATCGAGCGGAAGAACACCGAACGCGCATGTGAGGGCGCGGCGCACGCGCCGCGCACGAGTTCCGCAAGGTCGCCGCGAATCGCATCGGGCGACCAGCCGTGACGCTCCCGCGCGATCACCATTTCGCCCGCGCTCGACGGCGTCGTCTGCCGATAATCGCAGTAGACATCGAGCGCATTCAGCGCCGCCGGGTCGATCTCGTGCGCGCGCGCGACGTTCGTGCTGATCGACGTGATGAGCGCGGGTTTCGTGAGCGCATCGAGCGCGAGCACGGGCGTGCCTGAGGACGTACACAGCATCACGACATCGGCGTCGCGCACGCACTCGGCCACCGACGCCGCGACGCGCACGCGAGGATCGAGCGCCTGCATGGCGCTCGCGCGCTCGCGCTCACTTGCGAGGCGCGGCGAATGAATGCGGATCTCCGACCATGCGCGCAACGGCGCGACGTGCCGCAGATGCGCGAGTGCGACGCTCCCCGAGCCGATGATCGCGAGACGCTCGCTCGACGCGCGGGCGAGCCGGTCGACCGCGAGCGCCGTCGTGCCCGCGGTGCGCTCGGTGGTGAGCAGCGCGGAATCGCACCACATCAGTGGCGCACCGGTGCGCATCGACATGAGCGCGGTCCACGCGGTGACGATAGGCGCGCCAGGCTGTGCGACATACGGCGAGAGCTTCGCACCGAACACGTCGTGCTTCGCGAGCACGCCGAGGTACGTGATGAAATCGCCCGCGCCGTGCGGAAAGAGCGTGAGCGTCTGCGGCGGCTGCACGGCCTCCGCGCCGCCGAGCGAGACGAACATGTCTTCGAGCGCGCCGCCGATATTGAGCGCGGGCAGCGCTTGCCGCACTTCCTCTTCGTGAACGATGAAAGGCGTCTGGTCGACGCGTGCGCCGTTGCGCGCTTCTTCGGACGAGAAAATCATTCGAAAGCCTCCGATTCGTGACCCGTACACCATGGACATTTTTGTCTATTCTAGACTTTTATTTTATTTCTGGTCTATATTTCGGATGAGCGCGCGGCGACACGCGCGCGCCCGGCGCAAGACGGACGGTGCGGGATCACAAACGACCTTTGGTGACGACAATGAACTGGAAGATCATTTGCTTCGCGGGCGCCGCGGGCCTCGCATTCACATTCGGCGCGGCGCATGCGCAGTCGCAAACCTTGCGATTCGGCGTCGAGGCGTCGTATCCGCCGTTCGAGAGCAAGACGCCGACGGGCCAGCTCGAGGGCTTCGACATCGACATCGGCAACGCCGTGTGCCAGCGCATCAAGATGAAGTGCGTATGGGTGGAGAACAGCTTCGACGGGCTGATCCCCGCGTTGCAGGCGCGCAAGTTCGACGCGATCAATTCGGCGATGAACATCACGGGTAAGCGCAGGCAGGCGATCGACTTCACGCCGCCCATCTATGTGATGCCTATCCAGATGGTCGCGAAACGCGGCTCGAACCTGCAGCCGACACCTGCGAGCCTGAAGGGCAAGTCCGTGGGCGTGCTGCAGGGTTCGACGCAGGAGGACTACGTGCGCAAGCACTGGGCGAGCGCGGGCGTGCAGGTCGTCACGTATCAGAGCCAGGACCAGATCTTCGCGGATCTGTCGGCCGGGCGGCTCGACGGCGCGGTGCAGGAAGTGCAGACCGCGATCGACGGCTTCTTCGCGAAGCCCGAAGGCAAGGACTTCGACTTCGCGGGCGGCGCGCTCACCGACCCTTCGACGCTCGGCGAAGGCACCGGCATCGGCTTGCGCAAGGGCGACGCGGCGTTGAAGGCGAAGGTGGACGCCGCGCTCGATTCACTGAAGAAGGACGGCACACTGAGCCAGTTGTCGCAGAAATACTTCAAACGCGACATCATTGCGAAATAACCACTTCAACGGCATCGGAACATGGCTCAGGACGTGATCGTGCTCGGCGCGGGCATCGTGGGAGTATGCGTTGCGCTGCATCTGCAACAACGCGGATGGCAGGTGACGCTCGTCGACCGACACGCGCCCGGCGAGGCGACGAGCTTCGGCAATGCGGGCCTGATCGAGGCGTCGTCGGTCGTGCCCTATGCGTTTCCGCGCGACTGGCGCACCGTGCTGAAGTTCGCGATGAACCGCTCGACCGCGCTGCGCTACGACCTGCGCTCGCTGCCGGCGTATGCGCCGTGGCTCGCGCGGTTCTGGTGGGAGTCGGCGCCCGAGCGTCTCGCCGCCGCCGCGCGCGACATGCTGCCGCTCATTCGACGCAGCGTCGCGGAGCACGAGGCGCTCATCTCGCGGGCGGGTCTCGACGACCTCGTGCGGCCCACGGGCTGGCTCGAAGCGTATCGCTCGCGCGAACAGTTCGACCATGAGGTGAGCGCCGCCGAACGAATCGCGCGCGAGCACGGGCTCGGCATGAAAGTGCTCGATGCTGGAGCGCTGCATCGGCTGGAGGCATCGCTCGACGGCGCATACGCGGGTGCGATCCACTGGACGGACCCGCGCAGCGTGATCGATCCGGGAGCGCTGACGAAAGGCTATGCTGCGCTGTTCGAGCGCGACGGCGGACGCTTCCTGAACGGAGATGCCGCGACGCTCGAGGCGTCGCGAAGCGGCTGGCGCGTGATGACCGGGAGCGGGCCGGTCGAGGCGCAAGCGGCGGTCGTAGCGCTCGGCTTATGGTCCGGCGATCTCGCGCGCAGGTTCGGATACCGCGTGCCGCTCATGGCCAAGCGCGGCTATCACATGCATTACGAGAGCGATGGACGCGGCGCGCTATCGAGGCCGGTAGTCGACATCGAGAACGGCTATGTGGTGGCGCCGATGCGGCGCGGCCTGCGTCTGACCACCGGCGTCGAGCTCGCCTGCCGTAACAGGCCGCCGAGCCCGGTGCAATTGGAGCGCGCGGAGCGGCTTGCAAGACCCGTGTTCGGCCTCGGGGCCCGGGTCGACGAGGCGCCCTGGCTTGGGCTGCGGCCTTGCACGCCGGACATGCGGCCAGTCATCGGGCCCGCGGACCGCCACCCTGGACTCTGGTTCGCCTTCGGACACGCGCATCACGGGCTTACACTCGGACCGGTCACGGGAAGACTGCTTGGGGAGCTGATGAGCGGGGAAGCGGGTTTCACCGATCCTGTCCCTTATCGAATCGGAAGGTTCTCGCAATAGCTCGACGCTCCACAGCGTCTTCCGGGCTCAGGCTTTCGTCCATGCGGAAGACCGACAGACCTTCCGGCGAGTTGTCAGTTGCCCCGCCCTTCCCCGCTCAGATCTTGTGCACCCGATTACCCTGCAATCGTTTCCTCAGCATGGAGCCAGGCATCTGACTACCTATGCCGTCTGAATCAGATGCAAAATGTCAGACGTCCGATCCGTACGCCCCTGCCACTCGACACCGGCTGCCTCAAAGTCTCTTGTCAAGTGCGGAACTGCCAATCGAACGGCTATCCTTACGATTTCTTGAGTGGTTAAACCTGGCCGAGAGCACGTATCCGCCGAGCGCAGGCCCGATGCTCAGATGCGCCTCTTCCGATAAATTCGCTAATCGTGAGGGTGCGGTGACGTTGCGAAACCGGAAGCGCAAAATCCTCGCTGCTCGCTTCTCTACTCATCCCTGCCCGCCGTTTTGGTCACGGCCATCTGCGAGCGTTCGCTCCCTTCTTCCTGCTGCTAGCGAGAACCGTAGGTGGCGCCTCTTATGTCAGGGAGGCACGGCAAGCCAACGGCATTACTAGCGCGAGGCGATCCGGGCGCGCGGACGGGTTGGTCACTTCTGAAGCCGAGGTCACAGACCACCCCTTGAAATCTGTTCAACGCGCGCGCGGTGCATATGGAGCCCGGTGCTGATGAGCACGAGCAGTCAGCGCACAAATACTGAAGACTCGCGTTTTCAGGAGAATGATCGCGACCAGTTGAGTTGACGTTATCACTATAACTTTGATTTGGATAAGCCAATTGCGATCCTCAACCCATTCCGTCGGGTTGCAGATCGCAATCCTGCTTCTGAGTCCGACAAGCAAAAATGACCCGCCGGCATGACGTTGCGGCAGATCCGCAAGTGCCTAAGCCCCTCCGGCTCGACGGCGAAGGGCCAGCTTCACACAATTCACCCGCCGCGAAAAGCCGGCGGCAGCGGAGAATTCGTTACGCAGAGGGTGGCAGCGGGCAGCGCCCGCCGCTGTTGTCCCCAACCGTGCGGTTAATCGCGAACCTGTTCGGGAGCAAACGTAAAATCTCTTGCGTTAGCCCGCTGCCCGCGCGTGCATCGATTCGGCGACCGCATCGCGCACACATGCCGACATCCATTCGGACGCGCGCATGCGCGCCGCCCGTGCGGGCCTCGCAATCACCAGGGGCTGAATCACCGTCGACTCCTGAATCGGACGCTCGACCAGGAGCGGCGATTGCGTCGCCGCCGGGCTTTGCGTAATCAGCAGCGACACGCCGAGCCCACTCGCGACCATCGCCCGGACCAGCTCAATCGACGCGGCCCGATAGCGGACATTCGGCGACAACCCGCATTGCCAGAACGGCGTTATCAGGAAATCACGGCTCTGCGGCAAGTCGATCAGGATGAACGGTTCCACCGCGAGATCGCGCAGCGACACGGCCCGCTTGCGCTTCGCGAGCCGTGAGCCGGCGGGCACGAGCGCGTACGGCCGCAATTCGGCGAGGCATTCCCGCTCGATGTCGCTCGGCAACCCCACGTCGTACATCAGCGCGAAGTCGATCTGTCTCTTCTGCAGCCATGCCTCGAGCTGCGACAAATCCCCTTCGATGAAGCGAATCGACAGCCGCGGATGACGCTCCTGCGCAAGCTCCAGCGCGCGCGGCAGATATACAGGCGCGATGGTGCGAAAGACGCCGATCTGCACCTCACCGCCCTCTTCATCGCCGACTTCGTCGGTCGCGAACGCCGATGCCGATGCCAGGAGTTGCCGCGCCTCCGCGAGCTTGCGCTCGCCGAAATGCGTAAGCGTCATCCGCGTGCCGACGCCGCGTGTGAACAACGGATCATTGAACAGTGTTTCGAGCTCGCGGATCGCCACGGACATGGACGGCTGCGACACGTTGAGCTGGTTCGCTGCCGCGGTCGTGCTGCCCGATTCCGCTGCGGCGACGAAATAGCGTAGCAGCCTCAGCGACAGAGCCATACGAAAATCCTATAGGTGTTAATTTATTCCGATATTTTATCTAATTGCATGGCGCGACCAGAATCATGACACCGGCCGACTTGGCCCGACCTTCAGGAGACGATGTCGTGACTGTGTCCAGGCTGCCGCTTGACGGCATACGCGTGATTGATTTTTCCCGGGTGCTCGCGGGGCCGCTGTGTTCGGCGCTGCTTGGCGATCTCGGCGCCGATGTGATCAAGATCGAACCACCGGGCGGCGACGACTATCGCGCGATCGGTCCGTTCGCGCAGGGCGAGAGCGGCCTGTTCAGTGCGATGAATCGCAACAAGCGCAGCGTCGTCATCGACCTGAAGACCGCCGACGGGCAAATGCTCGCGCAATCGCTGTGCGCACAGGCGGACGTCGTTGTGGAGAACTTCCGCCCCGGTGTCGCTGAGCGGTTGGGCATCGGATACGAAACGTTGTCGGCACGAAATCCGGCGCTGATCTACGCAAGCGTGTCTGGCTTTGGACAGACGGGTCCCGAGTCGCACCGACCCGCCTATGACATCATTCTGCAGGCGCTTTGCGGGCTGATGGACGCGACCGGCGCGCCCGATGGCGAGCCGACGCTGGTCGGCGATTCCGTCTCCGATGTCGTCAGCGGCATCTTTGCGTCTTGGGGCGTGCTGGCCGCCCTGGTCGCGCGCAATCGCACGGGCAAGGGCACGCATGTCGACGTGTCAATGTTTGACGCCACGCTGAACCTGACCGCAGCGCTCGTCGCCCGCTATGCGACCACGGGCATCGCACAGGCGCGCGTCGGCAATCGCCATCCGACGTCAGCGCCGTTCGGCGCGTACCGAGCATCGGACGGCCATTTCGTCGTCGCGGTGCTCAACAACAAACTGTTCGGCCGGCTTGCCGATGCGATCGGCCACCCCGAGCTCGCCGACGATCCGCGCTTCGCGAGCGACACGTCGCGCTGCGCGCACGAAGCCGAGCTGCGTGCGTGCATTGAGCGATGGGCAGCGCAGCGCTCAGTGGCCGCCGTCAATGCGGCGCTGAGTGTCGCAGGCATTCCCGTCGCCCCCATCCAGAACATCCAGGAGGCGCTCGACAGCGAGCACGCCCGTATGCGCGGCTTGCTCGTCGACACCACCGCGGCCGATGGATCGACCGTGCGCTTGCCAGCCCAGCCGCTCAAGTTTTCGGCTTATCCGATCACACGCACGACGCGAGCGCCGCGGATCGGCGAACACACCCGGACGGTTCTCAAGAACGTACTCGGCCTCGACGCGACCGCGATTGCCGCGCTCGCTGCGTCCGGCGTCGTGCACACCGGTGATGCTGACATGATGCCCGGGCGCTGCCCCGAAATCATCCAGGAGAAAGATCTTGCTTAAGCGACTGGGCGTCAGCGACGCCGACCTCGAAATCGCGGACGCGATTCGCCGTTTCGCGCAGGCCAAACTGGCGCCGCATGCGGCACAAGTCGACCGCGAAGAAATCTCGACGACGCGTTATGTCCGCGCGCTTGCCGAACTCGGCGTGATGGGAATGAACCTGCCCGAGCGTTGGCACGGAATCGGCGCGTCACCGGCTGCCATCATTCTCGCGCTCGCCGAAATTGCCAAGGCGTGCGCGGCCACCTCGTCCATGATCGGCGCGCACTATCTTGCGACCGATTCCATTCTGATCGGCGGCTCGGATGCCTTGCGCGACCGCTATCTGCCGGACGCCGCGACGGGCGTGAAACTTGGCGCATTCGCCCTGACGGAACCGCAGGCAGGTTCCAATCCCGCGGGCATGACGACGCAAGCCCGGCGCGACGGCGACAGCTATCACATTCGTGGCGTCAAGCACTTCATTTCCAATGCCGAGGCCGCGCAGTTCATCGTCGTGTACGCGAAGACCGCGCCCGAACAAGGCGCACGCGGGATCAGCGCATTCGTGGTCGACCGCGACACGCCCGGCGTGACTACATCCCCCGCCGAGAAGTTGATGGGCATCCGCGGCGCACCGGCGCATGAAGTCGCGCTGGACTGTGTCGTGCCCGCCGCGAACCGGCTCGGCGAGGAAGGCAGCGGGTTCCGCACCGCGATGAAGGTGCTTGACAACAGCCGCCTCGACGTCGCGGCGACTAGCCTCGGCATCGCCGAAGCGGCATTCGGCGATGCGGTCGAATGGGCGAAGCAGCGCCATGTCGGCGGCGAACCGCTCGCGAGCAAGCAAGGCCTGCAATGGACGTTCGCCGACATGAAGACGCGCCTCGAAGCGGCCTGGCTTCTGACGCTTCAGGCCGCCGCACGCCGCGCGGCCGGTGAACCGTTCACTGAGTTGGCGTCGATGGCGAAGCTCTACGCATCGGAAATGGTCTCGCACGTTACGGACGCCGCGTTGCAGGTCCACGGCGGTTATGGCTTTACACGCGAGATGAGAATCGAACGCCTCGTGCGCGATGCGCGCATCCTGCGGATCTACGAAGGATCGTCGGAGATTCAGCGCACCGTCATCGCCCGGTCGCTGTTCGCGTGACGACAACAAGCCTTCCGTCCAAGGAGACGAGACTTGAAGATTTTGGTGACAGTTAAACGCGTCGTCGACGCGAACGTGAAAGTGGGCGTGAAGTCCGATCAGTCGAGAGTGGACCTCGCGAACGTCAAGATGTCGATCAATCCGTTCGATGAGATCGCTGTCGAAGGAGCGGTGCGCCTGAAGGAAGCGGGCGTGGCGACCGAAGTAATCGCCGTGTCGTGCGGTGTCGCACAGGCGCAGGACACTTTGCGCACGGCGCTCGCCATCGGCGCGGACCGCGCGATCCTGATCGAATCGAACGCGGACCTGCAGCCGCTCGCCGTCGCAAGGCTACTCAAGGCGTTGGTCGACAGGGAACAGCCGCGACTGGTCATCCTCGGCAAGCAGGCCATCGACGACGATTCCAGTCAGACCGGCCACATGCTGGCCGCGCTTGGCGGCCTGCCGCAAGCGACATTCGCTTCCAACATATTGATCGCCGATGGTCTCGCGACCGTTGCACGCGAAGTCGACGACGGCGCCGACACCCTGTCGCTGAAACTGCCCGCCCTCATCACGACCGACCTTCGCCTGAACGAACCGCGCTATGTGGCAGCGCAAAAGATCGGCGCGGACATTCATGTGCTGATCGTGGGTCATAAAGCGCAAGGCGCAGCGGACAAGGCGGCGAAGATCGCTGGCGTGTCGAAAGTGCTGCTGGCCGATGCACCGCAACTCGAGGTCGGCCTTGCGGAGAACGACGAAGCGACGGTTCTCCCGATCGCAATGAGCTACTCGCACATCCTCGCGCCTGCGACAGCCCTCCGCAAAAACGCGATGCCGCGCATCGCCGCGAAGCTCGACGGCGCGCAGATTAGCGACATTACCGCAGTCGATAGCGCCGATACCTTCGAGCGCCCGATCTACGCGGGCAACGCAATCGCCACGGTGCGATCGGCCGACCCAGTCAAGGTCATCACGGTCCGCGCTACAAGCTTCGATGCAGTTCCGGCAGACGGCGGCAGCAGCGCACCGGTCGAGCAGATAAATGCAGCAGCGGACTGCGGCGTCTCGCGCTTCGTGAGCCGCGAGGCGACCACGCTGAACCGCCCCGAACTCACGACCGCAAAGACCATCGTGTCTGGCGGCCGCGGTCTCGGGAGCGGTGAGAACTGCACGAGGGTGATCATGCCGCTGGCCGACAAGCTCTGGGCCGCGCTGGGCGCATCGCGGGCTGCTGTCGACGCGGTGTTCGTGCCGAACGACTATCAGGTCTGCCAGACCGGCAAGATCGTCGCGCCGCAGTTGTATGTGGCCGTCGGCATTTCCGGAGCGATCCAGCATCTCGCAGGCATGAAGGATTCCAGGGTGATCGTCGCGATCAACAAAGACCCGGAAGCGCCGATCTTCGGCGTGGCCGATTACGGTCTCGTCGGCGATCTGCACGACATCGTTCCCGCGTTCGTCGACGCAGCCTGAATCTCGCAACACGTCAGGATCGTCACATCCCCTTCACGGCAGTTCCTCACCGCTCAGGAGACGAGCATGGAACGTAACACAACGACATCCGTCGCCAACACGACGCTGATCGAGCGCCGCTCGATCGACTATATTCCCGACGCCGAGCGCCACGGCAATCTGTTCAGCCAGTTCACTCTGTGGTTCGGCGCGAATCTCCAGGTCACGGCAGTCGTCGTCGGCGCGCTCGCGGTGGTGCTCGGCGGCGATGTATTCTGGTCGCTGATCGGGCTTCTCATCGGCCAGATTATCGGCGGCGCGGTGATGGCCTTGCACGGCGCGCAGGGCCCGCAGTTGGGCTTGCCGCAGATGATCTCGAGCCGCGTGCAGTTCGGCGTGTACGGCGCGATCATTCCGTTGGTACTCGTCTGTGTGATGTACATCGGCTTTTCCGCCGGTGGCACGGTGCTCGCCGGACAAGCGATCGCCGAGCTATTGCACACGGACCACACCACGTCGATTCTGATCTTCTCGGCGCTGTTGGTGCTGCTCACTGGTCTGGGATATCGCATCATTCACGCGATGGGCCGCGTGTCGAGCGTCGTCGGCACGCTCGCGTTCCTGTATCTGTTCGCGAGCCTGCTCCACGGTCATCCGCTCGATGCCCTGCTCGCGAACCGGCACTACACTGTCGCGTCGTTCCTGCTGGCCATCTCGCTGTCGGCGTCCTGGCAAATCGCGTATGGGCCGTATGTCGCGGACTATTCGCGCTATCTGCCGAAGTCGACCTCCGCACTCAAGACCTTCTTCGCTGTGTTCAGCGGCACGGTGATCGGCGCGCAGGTTTCGATGACCTTCGGCGTACTGGCCGCCGCGCTCGCGAGCGAGCGCTTCTCCGGACACGAGGTAGCGTTCATCGTCGGACTCGGCGCGACCGGCGCAATTGCAGCGGCGCTCTATTTCACGATCGCGCTCGGCAAGCTGACGATCACCACGCTCAATGCATACGGCAGCGTAATGTCGGTGGCGGCGATCTTCACTGGCTTCGGCGGACAGCGCGAGATTTCGGCACGCACGCGGCTCATCTTCGTACTGCTAATCGTCGCGACATCGAGCGGGCTCGCGCTCGCCGGACAGCATTCGTTCCTGAAGGCCTTCTCCTCGTTCCTGCTGTTCCTGCTCGTGTTCTTCACGCCATGGAGCGCGATCAATCTCGTCGATTACTACTGGGTCACGCGCGAACGCTACGACGTGCCCGCCCTGTTCGACGTCAACGGCCGCTACGGCCGGTGGAACGTCGCCGGTATCACGGTCTATGCGATCGGCGTGCTCGTGCAGCTGCCGTTCGTCGCGACCGGGTTCTATACGGGCCCGTGGGTCGATACGCTAGGCGGCGTGGACGTATCGTGGGTCGTGGGCATCGTCGTGTCGGGCATTCTGTATTACGCCGGGTCGCGTCTCGCGAGATCGCATACGCCGGAGCGGCTCATCGTCCCCGATCCGATGACCGACGTGGACTAAGCCAAGACATTCAACTGACTGACGTCATGCACGGCCTGAAACGCTTGACTCTCGCCTCGATCCGACCCGCACGATTCGCGCGCCGTACCGCGCAGAAAAAACGTGAAAAACGTGGATCGTCCAAGCCGCATACCGACCTGCAGCGGCGCATGGCTGGCTTTCTCATGATGCGATCCCGTAGAACACGGCCATTGCTCGATTCACTTCGAGCATCGTGTCCGCGTCGATGCGCCCGAATGGCTCCCCTACTTTCTCGCGTCGCACGGCCTGAATCTTGTCCACCATAACTTGCGAGCGCTTCGTAAGGCCGTTTCCGGGACTCGGCTCGACCGTGATACGGTATAGCGGCATTTCGCGAAGCTCGGTCGTGACCAACAAGAGCACGATAGACGGATGCTCTGCGAAATAGTCCGATTGCACGACAAGTGCGGGGCGCGGCTTCCCATAGTCGCCTTGCAGGGCGATTGTCACGAAGTCGCCGCGCTTCACTCCCAACCCTCCCGGTCTGCTGCCGCGTCAAGGAAATCCATGATTTCCTGTTCGTGTGGGTCATCGCGCAGCATAAGCGATTGGCGGCGGCATTCCTCCGCAAAACCGGGCGCGCTCGTGTCGGGAACCCAGATCTGAATCGGGCGCAAGCCCGCCTTGCGCAAGGCCGCGCGCCGCTTGCTGACGCGCTCCGAGATCGTCATTGCCATGGTGTCTCCCGTAGTTACATGTAACGAGTATAGGGCAAGATTCCAGGTTCGTCACATCGCAAGATTTGTGTTTTCGAACTCTTCCAGCGGCGAACCGAACGGGCCGATGGGATGCGTGAGTAACGCGACGCTGCTGTTCCACACTTCATCTTCCAGTGCCTAGATCTCGCGATACCGGACCACGAGCCGCTTCCTCATCCGCGCTTCGAGCAGGCGCGGCAATGCCTGAACCAAACCCGATCAGGAGCGCCGCGAACGGCACGAGGATCAGCAGCCGTCGTTCGATCAGACTCGAGCCAGAACGGCAGGTTGCGGTACAGGAACGCGATCGCGCATGAAAGCAGGGGTACTTGCGAGCGTTAAACGTCTAACGTACCCATTGTTCGTGCCGTTTCGGCCGGCCAGCCATAAGCATTGAGATCGAAGGCCGGCACGGCAACGAATGCTTTTATTCGTCCCCCGGAGCCGGGCGGCAGTCTATGGTAGCCATGCCGTACGCGAATGCATAACGGACAGCGCCGATTGCGCTGGGAAACTCGCCAAGAATGCCGCTGTAGCTCTGCGTCCCGCTCGGGGCTCGAACCGCGAGCATTCCGGTATAGATGTCGCGTTCAGGCAGCGCGGTTGCGGTGAGGATGTACCCTTTGTAAGTGATGTCGCTTACTTGTGTCATCGTTCTCTCAGGTTCTATTGCCGGGCGGCGCTCGTTCGCGCTGCCTCGTTGCACGGCGAAACCGCGAAGCCCTATCTGGTATCCGATGCGAGCGCGAATCCCAGGCCGCGTCCATCTCTCCGTGACGGACTGTCATTGTTTCTCGCGAGAATGGCGGAGGTAAAACGCACGCAACCGGCTGGACCCGGACTTAATAGCTTGATCCGCGTGGCAGCTTGGAGAGTGCAGAACGTGGCCGCCGCGAGCTGAATGGGGCGCGCCACCGCCGCAAAAGGTCAGAACTCACGCAAATTCAGCTCGACGTGCTTCAGCCTACGCACCATGCGCTCGACGAACTCCTCCGTCACATGCGGTAGCGCACGCTGACTCGGTTTAGTTATTCCGACGGTTAATTCGTTCACGTTCACGTCATCGATCGGCCGCCAAACCACATCGCCACGCGACAGTTCGTCGAGAAACGCGAGTTTGGAAAAGAATGAGATGCCGCGCCCGGACGCAATGAGGCGCTTAAGCAGCGTCGTTGAATTGCAAGTGACGCTCGGCTGCAGCGATTCCCAGAACGCGGGGAATTCGGTACTCGTGACACCCTGTATCGGCGAGCGGCCTTCGAGACGCAGGAACGCGTGGTGGCGGCACTCGTCGAAGGTGACACGCTCCTTCTTCGCGAGCGGATGTGACGACGCCATCACCACGCCCGGCGGCAACGGCACTTCGGTCACGACATCGAGCCCGGCGGGCAGCTTCGCGATATATGTGATGCCGACGTCGTACTCGCCGCTCAGCACGCGCGGCGGGACATCGTGCGGCGGCACGGCTGCGATCGAATACGTGACTGCCGGATACGCATCCGAAAACTCCTCGACGGTCGCCGGCAGAAAATCGACGAAGAGCGAATCCATCGCCACGACGGACACATGGCCCTTGCGCTCGCCTTTCAGCTCATCGAGCTCACTGCGCATCAGATGGAAGTCGTTCAGCGTTTCGCGAATATGCTGCAGCACGCGCTCTCCAGCCGCGTTTATACGAATGCCGTTGGGCAGCCGGTCAAAGAGCTCTGTGCCCATCTCTGATTCGAGCTTGAGGATTTGCCGGTTCACCGCGCTCGACGCGACATAAAGGTTCTGCGCGGCCTTACGGATCGACCCGCACCGCGCTACCTCGACAAAATACTTCAGTACATTCGCGTGCATCGCTTGCCCTCAGACGATCACCCGCAGGGGCCACGACACGACCACGGGATGATCGAAGGCTACCTTGCCGACCTCCGACGCGCCACCCGGCGAACCGAGGGCGCTCACGCTCAGCCCAAAAAAAGCGCGGTTCACTGCCGCGAACGAGGCTTCCTCCTGCGGCAGTTCTTCCTCATGATAGATCGCCTCGGTCGGGCACACTGACACGCACACGCCGCAACTGATGCACTCCTCCGGATGAATGTAGAGCGTGCGCTCGCCTTCGTAGATGCAGTCAACCGGGCAGCACTGCACGCAGGCGCCGTCCTTCACATCGATGCACGGAGATCCGATTACATAGGCCATCAGCGCCCCCTCCATTGCGGCTTGCGTTTCTCCTGGAACGCGCGCACGCCTTCGTGCGCATCCTCGGATTGCAGCGCGCTGACGAGCGCCGGCAGCCGGAGCGCCTGTGCCTCGGTCGCCGAAAGCGTCGACGTGCGCCGCACGACCTGCTTGATCGCCTGCACCGAGAGTGGTGCGCACGCCAGCACGCTGTCGAGCCATCGTTCGACGGCTGCGTCCAGTTCCGCGCGCGGCACAACTTCGTTGACGAGGCCCATCGAAAGGGCCTCGCTTGCCCCGATGCGGCGGCCCGTCATGAGCATGCCCATCGCCTGCCGGTAGGGAATCTGCCGCTGCAACAACGTCATGCCGCCGTCGAGCGGCATGCGCCCGACGAGCGCCTCGGGCAAGCCAAAGCTCGCTTCCTCGCAAGCGATCACGAGATCGCACCCCAGCACCATCTCGAACCCGCCGCCGAGCGCGTAGCCGTTCACGCGCGCGATCACCGGCACATTCAGCGTCTCGCGCAGCGCGATGCCGCCGAAGCCGCCGGGGCGCTGCGCGGCCCAGTATTCGAGGCCGCTCATCGCAGGATTCTTGAGGTCCGCGCCGACGCAGAACGCGCGATCGCCCTCGCCCGTCAGCACGACGACGCGCACGTCGCGGTTATGTTCCAGCTCGGTCCAGATGCGCTGCAACTCGGCTTCGGTATCCAGATCGACCGCGTTGAGCGCCTCGGGACGCGCTAGGGTCACGGTGGCGACGTGCTGATCGATGACAAGACGCACACTCATACGGCCTCCGTCGTCGCGACGCCGCGTAGCGGCTCTAAGATCTCTACAGTATGCTGTCCGAGGCGCGGCGGCGCGCGGCGCAACGCGACAGGGGCGTTCGACAGCTCGATTGGGCTGCCGATCAGCCGGACAGGCTGTCCTTCGCCCTCGCCTTCCAGAACGAGTTGATTGTGCAACGTCTGTGGATCGACGAGCGCCTCGCGCAAATCTCGAACGGGCGCGCACAGCAGATCCTGTTCTTCGAGCCGCGCGAGCCAGTACTCGCGGCTATTGCTCGCAAAGCGCTCACGGAAGGTGCGCTGCAATTCAGCCTTGTGCGCGAATTGCTGATTCAGATTGCAAAAGCGCGGGTCGGCGGACATGTCTTCGATCTGCAAGGCCGCGCAGATATCGCGCAGCGGATTCGATTTGAAAGCGCCGACCAGCACGAGCGGCCCGGTCGTCGTATCGAACACGCCCGAGAGCGGCATCGCGGCCCAGTTCACTTCGGAGTCCGCCATCATGATCATCGCTGCTTCCTGCATCTGCATCGCGAGCATCGAGTTGTAGAGCGACACGTTGACCTTCTGCCCCTCGCCCGTGCGATCGCGATGCAGCAGCGCGAGCAGGATGCCCTGCACCATATGCATGCCGGCCGAATAATCCGCAAGCGCAGTGGGATAGACTGAGACCGGCAGCGCTTCATCCGCGCGACGCGCCATCACACCGCTCATCGCTTGTGCGAGCACGTCCTGGCCACCCTTGTGCGCATACGGTCCGGTCTCGCCGAAGCCCGTGCCGACCGCATAGATGATGCGCGGATTGAGCGTGCGGCAGTCCTCGTAGCCGAGCCCGAGCCGATCCATCACGCCGGCGCGGAAGTTGTTCACGATGACATCGGCTTCCGCGATCAACGCCTTCAGCGCATCCATCTGCGATGCATCGCGCAGATCGAGCGCCACACTGCGCTTGTTGCGATTCAGGCTGCAGAAGATCGGGTTGTCCGCGCCCGCCACCGGTTCGAAGGTCGAGCGGCTCAGATCGCCCGCGCCGTGCCGCTCAACCTTGACGACATCCGCGCCGTAGTCGGCGAGCATCTGCGTGCAGACCGGGCCCATCATCACTTGCGTGAGATCGATCACGCGCACGCCGGTCAAGGGAAGGTCGTGTTTCTTCATTTTGTTCTCCGTGTTGCTCATGCTGCTTCTCTCGTTTGCACATGCACCGCGAGCGGCGGAATGTCCGCGTTGCGTCTGCTTTGATCGCCCGGGTCGGCGCCCTGCGCACGCAGCGTCTTCTGCAATGCGGGCACGTCGACATCGCGCACGGTGACGCCCGCGTTCAGCGCGAGCGCCGCCGCGACGCCCGCAGCCTCGCCCATCGCCATGCACGGCGGGATTTCGCGCGACATCTTCTGCGCCTGCGACGTCGCCGAATAATGGCGGCCCGCGACGAGAAGGTTGTCGATCTCCTTCGGCAGCAGCACGCGATACGGCATGTAGTAATCGCGTCCGCGCGCGATGCTGTCGGTGAAGCGCGTGCGTTGCGCGAGGTCTTCCTTCGTCATCACGTATTCGCCTTGCAGGAGGCGCGTCTGACGCACACCGGTCTGCGGCGCGACATCGATCACATAGCAGTTCTCGAAGCCTGGCAGCTTCTCGCGCACGAAGTCGACGACCGCATGAATGTGCTTGCGTCCCTGCATCTCGGCGCGCGTGAGGTCTTCGGGCTTGAGGCCATCGAGACCCGCCATGTGCGGACAGTTGCACCACACCACGCCCGGCAGCGGCGTCTTCAACCACCAGTAGCCCCACGAGCCGCCGAGAATCCGCTTGATCTGCCGATCGAGTGCCGCAAACGACTCCGGTTCTTCCGCTTCGAAGCGCTCGGCGACCTCCGTATCGACACCGCCGAGGCGGAACACCGTCGTCGTGATGTAGCTGCCGCCGACATGCGGCACGCCCGCGGAGGCCGCGACATCGAGATCACCCGTCGCGTCGATGACGACATCGGCGACAATCGCTTCGCGGCCGCTCTTGGTCTCGCAGATCACGCCCTTTACCTTGCCGTCCTCGACAAGCGTGCGCGAAAACCACGAATGCAGCCGCAGCTTTATACCGAGCGACTCGACCATTTCGAGCGCGACGCGCTTCATCGCGTCGGGATCGAAGGCCGCCGCGAAGCACACCGGATGCGGATTCTTCTGGCTATGAAAATCAAACGTGCCCCAGCGCCCCCATTTCCGATACGCAGCCGGGTCCTCGCCCCATTCGTCCGAGCGCGGGAAGGTCGCCATCTTGCGCGCCGCCATGCGCTCGATGAAGGTCATGCAGGTGCCACGCACTGAAATCTCTTGCAGATGGTTGTCCCACATGTCGTCGAGCACGAGCACCATGCCGCCCGACGCAAGACCGCCGAGATGGTTGTAGCGTTCGAGCAGGATCACTTCCGCACCGTTGCGCGCCGCCGCGATCGCCGCCGACAGCCCTGCCGGCCCGCCGCCGACCACGACGACGTTAGCCTGGGCCGCCACGCGCACATCGCGCACGGGCTCCTGAATCCAGTCGCTGATCATGTTCATTTCGTCTCCTGTGATGAGGGTTCGTGTCGCGTCACGCTCAGCGGATGCCTTCCGGCTGCCACTTGACGAGCCAGCGCTCCAGCGCCGCGATCACGAGGAAAAAGAAGCCCGAGAGGACGGCGCTCATGATGATCGCCGTGTAAAGCAGCGCCGAGTCGAAGGCGTAGGTTGCCTGGATGATCATCGCGCCGATGCCTTCCGTCGCGCCGATCCACTCACCCACGACCGCACCGATCACCGACATCGATGCCGCGATGCGCAGCGCCGAGAAGAGATACGGCAGCGATGCGTAGAGCCGCAGCTTGAAGAAGATCTCCCGCTTGCTGGCGGAGAGCACGTGCATCAGTTCCATCGCCTGCGGATTGACCGCTTCGAGGCCGCGCACCATGTTCACCAGCGTCGGAAAGAAGCACACGATCGCCGCGATCGTTATCTTCGGCTCGAGCCCGTTGCCCATGATGAGCACGAGGATCGGCGCCTTGGCGACGACCGGTATCGAGTTGATCATCACCGCGACCGGATAGAAGATTTCCTGCAGCGTCTTGTTGTGCACGAAGATCGTCGCGAGCACGATGGCCGCGAGATTGCCCAGCACAAAGCCGAGCGATGCCTCGACGGCGGTCGGCACCAGGTTCTGCAGCAGCACGTCGCTCTTCGCGAAGAGCGTCTCGAACACGAGCGCCGGCGACGGCGCGATGAACGGCTTCACATGAAAGCCTGCCACCACCGCCCACCACGCGAAGATGAGGCTCGCGACACCGAGCGCCGGCAGCATGCGGGCACGCCACATCTGCTGGCGACGGCGCGCGCGCCACGCTTGCGATTCCGCGTCCGGCACGCTCGCCGGCACGTTCAGGTTCATTTCGGACGTAGCCATCAGCAGGTCTCCAGTACGCGCCGCAGGTGCGCGGTGAGTTCGACGAATTCGCGCGTCTCGCGGATATCGAGCGTTCGGTCCTCGGGCAGATCGACCGGCACGATCTCCTTCACGCGGCCCGGATTCGCCGCGAGCATGAGCACGCGCTGACCGAGAAACGCGGCTTCATAGATGCTGTGCGTGACGAAGAGCGTCGTGAGGCCGAGTTCTTTCCACACGCGGCGCAGCTCTTCGTTGAGACGGTCGCGCGTGATTTCGTCCAGTGCGCCGAAGGGCTCGTCCATTAGCAGCACTTTGGGGTCGCAGACGAGCGCCCGTGCAATAGCCACACGCTGGCGCATGCCGCCCGACATCTCGTGCGGAAACGCATCCTCGCGGCCCTTGAGACCCACGAGCTCCAGCAGTTCGCGCGGCGTCGCGCGGCCGGCTCGCGCCTTGCCTTGCGCGACTTCGAGCGGCAGCTCGACGTTCTGGATCGCCGTGCGCCACGGCAGGAGCGCTGCGTCCTGAAACACGAACCCGATATCGCGCCGCTCACGCGCGGTCTGCGGCGCCGCGTCGAGCACGCTGATACTGCCGCGGCTCGGCTTCACGAGATCCGCGACGACGCGGAGAAACGTCGACTTGCCGCAGCCCGACGGCCCGAGCAGCGTGAGGAATTCGCCCTGTGCGATATCGAGGCTTACGCCTTCGATCGCGGTGACGCTGCGGCGGTCGGTGAAAAAGCGCACGTTGATGTCGCGGGCGCTGATCGCGCAATCGACGCCGTGCGGCAGCGCGAAGTGCGAGCTCGCCCGCTCCGCGCGCGGCGGATTCAAAGTGGCAGCATGCATGGTTACACCTTCAGGCGAGAGGAATGAGTGGCCTTGAGCACATCGAGCGTCATGACGTCATCGACTTTCGGGAGCGTCGCGCGGAACTGGCCGAGCTGACCGTACATCGCGATCTGCTCTTCCCAGACGCTCGCGTCCATCGCGCCCCAGCCCTGGGTCTGGGTCGTCTGAGTGAATGCGTAGCTCATCAGGGAATCGATCGCGAGGCGCTCGTCCGCGCGGTTCAGGTTCGGATACGCCTTCACGAGCATGTCGATGGCCTGATCGCGATTCTGATTGGCGTACATCCAGCCGCGCGCCGTCGCTCGCAGGAAGCCCGCGACCGTTTCCGGATGTTCCTTCAGCATCGACGTGGTCGCGTAGTACGGCAGCGCGTAGAGGCGCACGCCAGTGTCCCAGAGACGCAGGTCGACACGGTCCGCACCGAGCGGCTTCAGCGCCGTCGTGTTGGTCTGCCAGCCGGTCACCGCATCGACCTGACCGGCGACGAGCGGCATCATGTCCGCGCCGATCGGCACGATCTTTACCTGATTCTCGGGAATCTTGTGTTTCGCGAGCAGCGCGCGCAGCAGCACCATGCCCGTCGACTGAATGCCAATACGCTTGCCGATCATGTCCTGCGGCGAGCGGATCGGCGCCTTCTTCAGCGAGAAGAACGTGTACGGATGCTGCTGCAGCCCGACCGCGATGCACTTGATGGGCAGCCCTTCCGACACGGCCAGCATGATCGACGGGCTCGACGAAATCTCGCCCGCCTGAAAGCGCCCCGACGCAACGATCGCTACGCCGTCGATATTCGGGCCGCCTGGCTGGATATGAAAGTCGATACCCTCCTTCTCGTAGTAGCCGAGTTGCTTCGCGACGACCTCCCCGACCTGATTCCCGCCCGGCACCCAGCCGAGCTGCATATTCACGGTCGCGAGACCGCCCGCAAATGCGCGCACGGACAGCAGCCCGCCGCCCGCCGCCAGTGCGCCGGCGGTGAGGGTGCGTAGTGCGCGCCGCCGTCCCGCGTTTTCGATGATTGGCATCTTTGTCTCCGATGTTTTTCTGCGATGAGATTGCTTTCCGGCGTTTCTTTCGTCTAATGGGTGATGCCGGTTGAACCCATTGTCGGCAGCCAAAAGTGTCCGCGCATAGCATCATTTTTTGCGATGCGTGATGCCGAAATTAGAGCGGTCAAGATCGCGCCCTCATTCGAGTAAAAATGCCCGGGCGCGCTCACTTCGTGGCCCTCCCGTCACCGTCCGCTCTAAAAGTTCGCTCGTAGGTAGCCAAATTCGGTGC
This sequence comes from Caballeronia calidae, assembly GCF_900044055.2. Lineage (GTDB taxonomy): Bacteria > Pseudomonadota > Gammaproteobacteria > Burkholderiales > Burkholderiaceae > Caballeronia > Caballeronia calidae. Next base: position 25,043 of record NZ_FCOX02000054.1, read on the forward strand.
TATCCGGCGCCATTTTTGTTCCGCAAGAATTTCGAAACCGGGCGATTCGTCATTGTCGATGCGCGCCTGTTATCAGAAATGGGTTGTCGAAAGCCGGGATCGAAGACGCCATTGCGTACTTCGGGATCCTTACTACTACACGACATTCACGGTCAAACTCAATTGACAGGAAAGCCATGAAACGACGTTTGTTGGTCATCGCCGCAGGCGCGCTGTGCATGCAGAGCGCATTCGCCCAGAGCACCGTCACGCTCTATGGGCTCGTTTCGACCGGCATCGTCTATGCGAACAACCAGCGCGGATCGGACAGGCAGGGGCATTCGACTTGGCAATTCTCCAGCGGCCCGATGCAGACTCCTCGTTGGGGCATGAAGGGCACCGAAGACCTCGGCGGGGGCGTGAAGGCGATTTTCACGCTCGAGAGCGGTTACAACATCGGCAACGGCACGCTGTCGCAAGGAGGGCGTGAGTTCGGACGGCAGGCATTCGTCGGATTGTCGTCGAACACACTGGGCACGCTCACGGTCGGGCGGCAGTATGACGAGGCGGTCACACTCTGCATGTTCGAATCGGCGTGCCAGTTCGCGGCTTACGGGACCCACATCGGCGACAACGACAACGTGTTTGATACCTTCCGCATCAATAACGCGGTTCAGTACAAGACTATCAACTATGGCGGTTTCCAAGCCGAAGCGCTGTACGGCTTCTCGAACAAGGCCGGCGGCTTTTCCGACAACAACGCGTACAGCGCTGCAGTGCAGTACCGCCGAGGGCCGCTGTCGCTGGGGGCGGCCTTCCTCTTGATCAATGAGCCGAATGATCCGAACAACACCAACGGCGCGGTCGTCGGCGATTACGGATTCACTTCGCCATTCGTCACCAATCCGGCGACCGGCTCGGGCGTGCGTCGACAGATGATGTATGGCGCGGGAGGCGCATATGCGATCGGAGCGGCGAACGTGTCGTTCCTCTACACGAATGCGCGCTTCGACTACCTCGATCAGTCGAGACTGACACTGCAAAACTTTGAAGTCTCGCTCACAGACTATGTACGTCCCGATCTGCTGCTGGGCGCGGGCTATATTTACACGACAGGGCAGTACCATCCACAGGATGCGTCGCCCGCATGGCATCAGGTAAATGCGGGGGTGAACTACTTCCTCAGCAAACGGACGGACCTGTTCGTGGTTGGCATCTATCAACATGCGGCGAAGGACGCGCCCTTTGCCCAGATCTACACGCTATCGCCCTCGACGACGAAGAATCAGGTCTCCGCCGTCGCTGGGCTGCGTCATCGGTGGTAGTGCAGCGAGAGAGGACGGCCAGCAATCGGAGCGCCGCGCAGGCCGAATCGCAACGTCTCTCTTCGTCCGTTTTCCAACATGGATCGTACCGGTCGGATAGAGCGGTGCGAGCGTACCTCGCTCGCGAAACAACAGACTTACCGTCTTTTAATCGAGGTTCCTCCGCGGCTGTCGGGCGACGAAACTCAGCGCTCCGCGAACACGAGCAGCGGTTTGGCCTCGTGTGCGGCGCTCTCCGCAGCCGTGAATGCTTCAAGTGCGCAATCGATGCGGTAGCGGCGCGCTGCAGGGGGCCTCAAGGTTCCATCGGCCATGCGATCGAGCAGGCTGCACAGCGTTCGGCTGCCTTCACTCACGCCCTGGCGCGCAAGCCACGAGAAGATGAGCCAGCCGCGCACCTCGGCACTCGAGTAGATCAGTGCGGGCGCGAAAATCGGCATCTCGAAGGCCGCCGGGTCGGACTGACGGTGCGACGATAAGGCTCCGTAGACGAGCAGGCATCCGTTCGGCGCCAGCTGACGCACAAGCGTAGCGCCTGTGCGGCCGGCGACGCAGTCAATCGCTTTCACGATGCCATTTCCGCCAGTAGCTTTCATCAACTCCTCGGGCCAGCTTTCGTCGCCGGTGCATAAGACGACGTCACCGCCAAGATCCTGGATCTCAGCGACCTGCTCTTGACGGCGCACGAGGTTGATGGTCCGGAACCCCTGCGCTTTGGCGATCTGCAGCACAAGGCGACCGACCGTCGAGCCGGCCGCGCTCTGCACGAGCCAGTCGCCGCGGCCGAGCTGATGCTCGGAGATGGTCATTGCCCATGCCGTCATCGGGTTGATGAAGGCCTGTGCGGCGTTCTCGTCGGAAATCGTCGCCGGAACGGATATCGCCCGTTCAGCCGGGCTGATGACCTGCTCTCTCCACGTTCCAGGCACGTTCAGTAAGACGACGCGCTCTCCAATCCGCGTGCGCGACACCTCGTTGCCCACGGCGTCGATGATTCCGACGCCCTCGGACCCGGGCGATGCGGGCAATTCAGGCTGACGCTGACGCGCGAAACGTCCACGGATGACGTGCAGATCGGACGGGTGCACGGGCGTCAGCAGCATCCTCACGCGGACTTCAGTTGGCCCTGGCGCGGGCTCGGGCAAATCGCGCCATTGGACTACCTCCGACGGCTCGCCGTTTTGTTCAATGATCAGGGCCTTCATGTGCGTACTCCTTCACTCGAATTGCGGCGTAGATCATGCCGCCGAGGGCACGACATGCGGCGAAAGCCGGGCTTCGTCGCATGTCAGTCGAGTTCAGCCTAAGAGTCCTTTCAGACGCGGCTGATCGATTCAGCCTTCACTTGGATCAAAGGGCGATGCGCGGTTTTCGAGCTTCCATTTCTTCTCGGCTTCGGTATCAGGCCGAGGTGGTCGAATGCCGTCGATCAACCACAGTTCACGCGGCGTCTCGCCGACATGCAACTCGTAGTGGTAGCCTCGATCCTGGACAAATGGCGCAATTGCAGCGTTCGCCTTGCGAAGCCAGGACTGCGTCCACTCGACGTCCTTCGAAATGTGTCTGGCGAACTGATCCAGTCTGATTCTGACAAAGTCATCCCGCGGCTCCCCTCCCATGTAGAAGGAATCTTTCGGCTGTTCATGAAATAGAACGCCTACATAGAAGCGAGGAATGATATAGATGTCGGCAATTCGCTTTGCCATCTCATGCTTGTCATCTGCCGTGTAGGCGCCGACTGGATGATAGATATTCCACAAGGGCATTTTTGTCTCCATGCATCAATAGATGCCGCGTTTCCTACGTCAGAACATCCATTCTCGTGCAGAGAAAAGATGAATCAGACGTGAGTGCGGCGGCGGTATAGGTAGCCCGGAAACAGGCTACAACTTAGAACCACTGCGCTTCGCAATGCGGCGTGCTTAGGGAAGCCGCGTCCTGACTTATTGGCGACGGGCAAGGCCGAGTATGTCGCGAGCCTCGTCCGGCGTTGCCACTTCTGCGCCGATGCTTTCGATGATACTGACCGCGCGTTTGACCAACGCTGCATTGCCCGGCGCCAGTTTCCCCTTGGCAAGGTAAAGATTGTCTTCGAGGCCGACGCGAACATGTCCCCCGAGAATCACGCTTTGAGCGACGATCGGAAATTGCGCCCGCGAGATGCCAAACGCCGACCATCGGGCATTGTCGGGCAGATAGCGCTTCATCTGCAGAAGGCTCTCGGTGTCGGAGGAGGCTCCCCATGGCACGCCAAGGCATAGCTGGAACAGCGGAGCCTGCAGAATCCCCTGCGTTTCTATCAGGTGGCGCGCGAGCCGGATGTGCCCGAGATCAAATACCTCGATTTCCGGCTTAACGCCTGCTGCCTCGATCAAACTTGCCATTTTGACGAGATGGCCTGGCACGTTCACGAATGCGCGATTGCCGAAGTTCATGGTCGCTACGTCCAGCGTGCAGATCTCCGGACGCAACTCGAGCACATGCCGGACGCGAGCCTCGGGCGTCATCATCGTACTCAAGTCACTTCCCCGGTTCGGGTCTTCGTCGCTGGGAACGAAACGTGCACCTGGGCCCGTCGTCAGATTGATCAATATCGGGCACCCGCTATCGCGAATACGCGAAACGACTTCCCTGTAGAGCGGCAGCTCCGTGCTCGGAGCGCCAGTATCAGGGTCGCGTACGTGAATGTGTGCGATGCTCGCTCCGGCTTCGCATGCCGCAATGGCCTCTTCGGCGATTCGCTTCGGTGTAACGGGTACCGCCGGACTCAGACGCGGGGTGTCGTCGCTTCCAGTGAGTGCACAACTGATAATCGTCTTGCTAGTCATGGTGTTCGTTCAAAGAAATATGAATGAAGTGCCACACTCGCGCGCCCCGCCATGTGGCCGGCTTCATGCGTCCGCGGACGGACATGGCAATGACCGTGCAGCGCGCCGAGCTACGGTCAGGCGGCCCGCGCGGGGCCGATCGGTGCTGCTCCCACCGGCGCAACCTTGATTAGCTTCTTGTTGACGAATTCGTCGAAACCCAGCAAAGACAGTTCTCGCCCAAAACCCGAGCGCTTGACGCCACCGAAGGGCAACTCCGCTGCCGTGCCGAACGGCTGATTGATGAACACCATGCCACTGTCGATGTGCGCGGCGACGCGCTCGCCGCGCTCGGTATCCTCGGTGAATACCGACGCGCCCAGACCGTACGGCGTGCCGTTGGCGAGCGCAATCGCGGCGGCTTCGTCCTCGACGACGTGGAACGCAGCGACGGGGCCAAAGAGTTCTTCGGCGAAGACGGGATTCTGCGGCGAAATGTCGGTCAGGACAGTCGGCTGCAAATAGAATCCCGGGCGCTCGACGCGCCTGCCTCCACACACGACGCGTGCCCCATGCGAAACCGCGCGATCGATCTGCTCGAGCAGCAGCTTCAACGCGCGCTCGGACGAAAGCGGAGCGACTGCGGTTGCCGGATCCATCGGATCGCCCGTCTCGAGGGCCGCCATCCGCTTCGCAAAACCTTCGAGGAAAGCGTCGCCGCGCGCCTTGCCGATCACGACGATGCGCTTGGAGCCAACGCAGCATTGACCCGCATTGAGCATGCGGCCCGCGACCGCGCTTTGGATCGCCCAATCGAGCGGCGCATCCTCGAGAACGATGAAAGGGTCGCTGCCTCCCAGCTCGAGCACGACCTTCTTCAGATTACGGCCGGCACGCTCGGCGACCGCGGCGCCGGCGCGCTCGCTGCCCGTCAAAGTCACGCCCTGGACGCGCGGGTCGTCGATGACGCGGCCGGCCTGATCGATCGATATAAACAAGTTCGTATATACACCTTCAGGCGCACCCGCTTCCTCGAATAAACGAGCGAAAGCCAACGCCGACTGCGGCACACTTTCGGCATGTTTGAGCAACAGGACGTTGCCCACCATCAGTTGCGGACCGGCTACGCGCGCAATCTGATAGTACGGAAAATTCCACGGCTCGACGGCGAAGATTGCGCCGATTGGTTCGATATGAACAGCGGCGCCCGGCGCTTCCTCGAGAGGGCGTGGTTGAAGATATGCATGCGCGTGCTTTGCGTAGTAGTCCAGAATACTTGCCGACGAATCCACTTCCTTGCGCGCTTCACCGCTGCGTTTGCCCATTTCCAGTGTCAGATAGCCTGCGTATTCGTCGGCTCTTTCCCTCAACAATGCAGCCGCGCGCGACACGATGCGTGCCCGGTCGCCGATGGGACGACGTCGCCAGTCGGTTTCGAAAGCGCGCTGCGCGGACGCGAGCTTTTCTTCGAGCAAGTCGTCGGATATGTCGTCGTAGGTGGCGAGCAGTTCACCGGTAGCAGGATTGATGGTCGTGTACGGCATTGAATTTCTCCGCTGAAAAGTTGTATCGGGTCATCGCATGGACTGATGTTAACACCGTTATCACGCCCCCCGACCAGCTTTTTCGGATCAGGAATAACCCTCATTGAAATGAATGTTAACGCCGTTATCATACCCATGTATCACTCAACAGGGGAAGCGAAATGGCAAAGGGATATTGGGTGGCAGCGTATCGGGCGGTCCATGACGCAAGCAAGCTTGCGGCGTACGGCGTCCTCGCGACCCAAGTGGTAAAAGCCGCAGGTGGAAAATTCCTGGTCCGAGGCGGTGAAGTCGTCGCGTTCCAAGAGGGTCTCAAGGAACGGACGGTCGTGGTCGAATTCCCGAGCTTCGAGCAGGCACTCGCGACGTTTCGGAGTGAGCCTTATCAGAAAGCGCTGGCAGTACTCGGAGATGGAGCCGAACGGGACGCGCGAGTGGTCGCGGGCCTCGACGATTGAATACTCGAACCGCGCCTCGAGTCCCGTCGTAGTTTGACTGTCTCTGCTACGGAAGAGAAACGAACCTCAGTTGCTTTTACTTGTTGCCGCCAGAGAGTCCGCAAGTGTCGATATGCTGCCCAAATGTTAGGCATGTTAACACCATGATCGGAAAAACATTTGAACTTGATGAAATGGAGCAGAGATGGACGAAGCAATTGTTCAGAAGGAAATCAAAGGGAATGTGACGGTGCTTACGATGATTCGTCGCCCGCACAACTTGATGGGCCCGACGCTTTATCGCGCACTGCTCGACGAATTCGACGAGGCGGTGCAACGCGGCTCGCGGGCGATTCTGTTGCGCAGCGGTCTTCGGCACTTCTCCGCCGGCGCTGAAGTCTCGCTGTTTCCCGAGCGCATTGCCACGCGAGGAAAAGCGTTGATGGACCCGCTGGAAGTGCTGCGAGGCTTCGAGACGCTCCCTATTCCGATCGTCGTCGCAGTGAACGGCACATGCCTTGGCGGCGGATTCGAAGTAGCGCTCGCCTGTGACTTCAGCGTAGTCGCCGAATCCGCCAAGATCGGTTCGGTCGAGGTTGCACTCGGTTTGCATCCGCTCCTCGGCGGCATACAGCGTCAGGTGATGCGAGCCGGCCCGGCGCGTGCGAAAGAACTGGCGTTGCTTGGTCGCCGTTACGACGCCGCCACGCTCGGACGCTGGGGCCTGATCAATCTCGTTGTGCCCGACGACAAGCTCGACGAAGTCGCGCTGTCGGTTGCGCAAGAACTGGCCGCCGGGCCGACTGTCGCGCATGCCGCCACCAAACGGCTGGTGCGGGTCGCGGTCAACGAGGGGGTAGCTGCTGCCGACGAAGCAATGTTCGAACTGCAAAAGCCGATCTGGGCGTCGCAGGATCTCAAACGTGGACTGGAGGCCTTCGACAAGACCGGCCCGGGTACCGCCATTTTTGAAGGAAACTGACATGGCCGGACCGCTCGAAGGACTCAAAGTCGTAGATTTCTCGCGGGTGCTGGCCGGCCCGCTGTGCGCCCGGACGCTTGCGGATCTCGGCGCAGACGTGATCAAGATCGAGCCGCCGCGGCCGGACGTGTCACGCGCCGCGTTCCCGAATCGCAACGGCATGTCCGGCTACTACGCTCAGCAGAATAGCGGCAAGCGCAACATCAGCATCGATCTGAACGCACCGCGCGCACGCGAGCTCGTGCTGCGCCTGTGCGACGAAGCTGACATCGTCGTGGAAAATTTTCGAGCCGGCACGCTCAAGGGGTTCGGGCTCGACTACGAGACGCTTTCGCTGCGCAATCCAAAACTGGTCTACGTATCGATCACGGGCTATGGGCAGCGCGGTCCCTGGGCGTCGCGCATGGCGTACGCGCCGACCGTGCAGGCCGAAACCGGATTCACGCACAACACGCTGCGCCATTTCGACAGCGCCGGCGACGGCCGCAAGTGGACCGATCCCTTATCGCACGCGGACGTCTATGCAGGCCTTCAAGCAACAATCGCCGTGCTCGCGGCAGTGCGCAAACGTGAAGTTACCGGACGCGGCCAATACATCGACGTGGCGATGGCCGCCGTGATGTTGTCGATCAACGAACGCGCTCACCTCGATCTCGCGGATGTCGATACCGGCGCCGAGCCGGGCATTCTCGGCGCCTCCGATGGCCCGCATTTCGTCGGCCCCGGCGGTGAAGAGTTCGTCGCTGCGCAAAGCATCGTCGGCAGCAACACGTTTCCGAACTACTTGCGCGCCATGCGGCGCATGGACCTTGCCCAGGATCCGCGCTTCAACACAGCCGAGCGCCGCCGGCAGAACTACGACGTACTGCATGCCGTCATCCAGACGTGGATGCGGTCTTTTCGCGATCTCAAGACGCTCGACGCGCAACTCGACGAGGCCAAGATCGCGATAGGCCAGATCCGAACGCTCAAGGAACTGGCCGAGACCGACTGGGCAAAGCAGTGGGGGGCCGTGCATGAGGTTCCGGATCGCCGTGGCGGATCGTATTTCATTCACGGCTATCCTTGGCGCTTTTCCGAAGACGAGCTTGGAATGCGCAGCGCGCCGGCTTTTCGCGGCGAGCATAACGAGCAGGTGTTCCGCGAAGCGGGCCTCACGGATACCGACATCCGCGCTGCAATCGACACGGGCATTCTGGTCGGACCGCCGCCGACCACGAAAGCAATCGATGCCGCTGTACTTTTGGAAGCACGCGCCAGCTAGCCGCAACCGGAAGCTGCGGCGGCATTGCGGGCACACTCTCGACACGACACGTAGGAAAACCGAATGGAACTGATGAATCAAGCCTGTGTACACGAGTCATCGTCAGATGACGCCCTCCTGCGGAAGGCCTACGCTGCGGCGCAATGGCGGATACTGCCGATACTTTTCTGCTTGTGGATGCTCGCGTGGGTCGGTCGTTCCAACGTGGCCTTCGCGAAGTTGCAGATGGTCGTCGACCTGCGATTCAGCGAGACGGTGTACGGGTTGGGCGCCGGACTCTTCTTCGTCGGCTATGTGCTGTTCGGCATGCCTACTACCATGCTGCAGAAGAAGTTCGGCGCACGCGCTGTGCTTGCCGGTGTCGCCGGCGCCTGGGGCGTGACGAGTGTTGCGATGACCTTCGTCAACAGCGCACCGACGTTCTACGCATTGCGTTTCCTGCTCGGCGTATTCGAGGCGGGTTTCTACCCGGGCGTCGTGTTGTACTTCAATGCTTGGTTTCCGGGGAAGAGACGTACCCGCAATTTCAGCATCTTCCATTCGGGAGCGCTCTTCTCCACGGTCACGATCGGTTTGACAGGCGGTTTCGTGCTCGAGAACCTGAATGGACTGGCGGGATTTCACGGCTGGCGATGGATGTTCTTCACTCAGGCTATCCCTACGGTCGTGCTGGCGTGTGTCGCGTTCGCAGTCCTTCCGAACGTGCCCGGTAGCGCGAAGTGGCTTTCCGCGCGACAGCGCGAGCTCGTCGAGAACGATCTCAGGAAGAACGCCGAAACGATGAACGATGTCGGCACAGTTGAGCGCCCCCTGCTACTCAACCCTGCTGTCTGGATTCTCAGCGCCGCGTACTTCTGCCTTCTTGCCGCTACGGCAGCACTGTTTTTCTTCTCTCCGACGATTCTTCGGGAGGCGGGATTCGAAGGCTACAAGGAGATTGGCCGTGCAGTTGCCGGCGCCTGCATTTTCGGGGCACTGGGCAACGTGCTCATCTGCAGCATCGGCGGCGCACCGCATCGACGCCGGAGCTTCTGTGCGCTGGCGTCGGTCTTCACTGCGGCAAGCCTCTCGGGGCTCGTTTTTTCCTGGCATAGTAGTGCCGGTGCGACATTCTTCCTGCTCGTTCTTGGTTTCGCGGGAACGGGTGCTGGTATTTCGCTCTTCTGGCAGATGTCCGTGGGCCTGCTCAGCGGCAAGTCTCTGGTGCTTGGCGTACCGTTGATCAGTTCCGTTGCCAACGTCGCCGGTTTCTTGACGCCCATTCTTATCGGTTATGTTCGCGATGCAACGGGAACCTATGCGAGTGGATTCATCATGGTGGCCTGTGTCCAGGCACTTGGCGTCGGTGTTCTTCTGTTCGGCGTGCAGCGAATCATGAGACCGCGATCGCGCGCTGCTGATATATCCGTTCAAAACGCGGTGTGATTCGTCGGGGCCCACGCAGGCGCGGCAGATGTTATCGTGGGATTCACTTTATTGCGTGCGTCTCCGCGCCGAATTTATAATCGTTGCCTTGTCTTGTCCCTCGAATGAAGGTCACGTGAGTCCCAAGTCATCTATTGCGAAGAGTGCGGAGTATCATCATGGCAATTTGCGCAACGCGCTCATCGAAGCGGGGCGAAGCGCGCTCATGCAGGTATCGGCGCAGGACTTGAGCCTGCGTTACCTCGCGCGCATGGTGGGCGTGTCGGAAGCCGCGCCGTCGCGGCATTTCGCGGGGATCGACGAATTGCTGGCCATGATCGCGGCGAGCGGCTATCGTGACCTCGCTGCGCTACGCGTTGCGATCCGTGACAGCGAGGACACCGCGCTCGGCAAAGCGTACCGGATGATGCGCGCGTATATCGAGTTCGCGCAGCGCCACAACGGGCTGTTCAGTCTGATGATCGGGCCGCGCATCGTGGCGCATCAAGCGTTTCCAGAGCTCGCCGAGGAAAGTAACAGGTCCTTTGGCTTATTCTCCGACACAATCGAGGCGCTGGCTATCGAGAGTGGCTGGTCCCGCTCCGATCTCAAGCTCGTGACGCATACCGCGTGGAGTCTGGAGCATGGTCTCGCCACGCTGATCCTGGCGAACCGCGCTCCGCGCGCGGACACGAAAGTGGCCATTCCAAAGTTGATCGACTTCGTCGTGATGACGCTACTCGGCGCCATCACGGCAGGTCCGGATCAACTTCAGAGCGTGATTCAGCAATGCGCGCACTCCCAGAAGCCAGTGGCTCGCAAGCGCGCCAAAGCGTAGTCATCGTTGCGGTGGATAGCGCGGCACCTGCGACGTGCACTACGGCGCTGCGCAGGCGTGTGAGAATTGGAGATATCAGCACCCGACTTCAGGAAGGCGATTCCAGGCATCGTACGGCAAACTTCTCGCCGTCATGCGATCATGAGCAACGGTTTCGCGTTCATTCACAAACGCGAGCGCTTCTACCACCTCCTGATTGCCTCTCATGCGCCCATTCAGCGCCCTGCTCGTACTGAGCGGCACCCTGCTCACCGCCAGCGGGTATGGCGCGACCTTTCTTCTCTCGATGCACTTCCGGCTTCTCGGCGGAAACGATCTCGACACCGGAGAAGCGCTCGCGGGAGCCATGCTCGGCACGTTCAGCGGCATCTCGCTCGTCGGCTGGTTCGCTCAGCGAGTCGGTGCCGCGCGCATGACGGCGCTATCAGCCTTGTTTATCGCCGTCAGCCTGGCGGGTTTCGGTTTCATCGAGCACGCGAGCCCGCTGAACGTGTTGCCTGGCTTCCTCATGGGTTTCGGCTGGGGCGCCTTCTATCTGGCCGCGCCGATGTCGCTGGCCGAGCGCACGAGCGATGTTGACCGTGGCCGCTGGTTTCTTCGCCTCGGGACGTTTCAAATGACAGGCATGACCGGCGGGCCCGGACTCGCGGCGTTCACGATCGGCTACTGGCATTGGTCCGTCAGCAGCGTGCTCTATCTCACCGGCAGCCTGTGCATCGTCGGCGCAATCATGCTGGAAAGCTTCGGCCGGACGACGCCGATGACGCACATCTCGTCGATCCCGAAACGAAACCTGCGCGATATGCAGGCGATATTTCGCACGCGTGCGGTCTATCCGATCGTCACGATGGCGCTGGGCGCATGCGTGTTCTCGGGTCTCATGACATTCCAGATGTCGCTCATGCAAGGCACGCGCGCGCATGCGGGCACGTTCTTCAGCATTTATGCCGTGACGGTCGCTGTGACGCGCTGGCTCCTCGGGCAATTTGTGATTCGGGCACGCCGCGACCTTGCGACGAAAGTCTTGCTCACGCTCATCGTGCTCGGCATCATGGCGACGTTCGCGGTGCCCTATCACGTGATGTTTCATGCGGCGAGCGCTGTCTTGGTCGGCACCGGATTCGGGCTCGTTTATCCAGTCATCGAGACACAGGTAGTCAACGATTCCGACGCACCTCATCGGCATGCCGCACTGACGTGCTTCGTTGCCTCGTACTTTCTCGGCGTGTTCGGGTTTCCTGCGCTCGGCGGGTGGGTACTCGTCCACTTGGGCACCGGCGTGTTGATGACGCTCATCACTCTATGTGGACTGACGGCGCTCATGCTAGCCATCGTGCGAGACAGGCGTGGCATCGACACGCTCTCGCACGCTTGAACTCACCCAAGGTTCCGGCGCGCCGCTTCAGGCAGTTCAGTAACACGACGCCGTCGAGATAACTGCAGAGCCTTCGTATCAGATCGTTCGTCTGCGCTTTCAGGCCATCACCGAGCGTCCGTTTCTTCGAATGGCCTGAGGCGGCTGTCCAAAGGCTCGTGTGAATGCCTCGCGCATGCGTCGGGCATCGGTGAAACCGGTTTGTTGCGCGATCTGTTCGACGCTATGACGACTTCGTTCGAGCATCAGCCGCGCAGCTTCCAGACGCAACCGCTCGACGGCCTTGGCCGGCGACTGTCCCGTTTCCGCACGAAACGCTCGACTGAACTGTCGTGGACTGAGCCTTGCGACCTCGGCTAACTCCTCGACTGACAACGGCTGCGCCAGATTCTTTTTCGCGGTAAGCGGCTCGCGACGGCCATTCTCGACGGCTGAGCGAACCGGTTGGTAGTTTAGCTCCCACTAAATAATTTGGTGGGAGCTAAAGTGGACGAGACATTGAGTCGGATCGCGAAGTGCAAGCGACCAAACTTTCAGGTGGAAACCAAGCGGCACCTGGTTGAGCAGACCTTTGAAGCAGGGGCTTCGGTTTCGCTGGTTGCTCGCCGTAACGACGTCAACACCAATTTGCTGTTCCGGTGGCGGCGTCAGTATCTGCAAGGAGTGTTCGGCGCGCCATGTCCAGAGCATGCGGCGGCGGCTGCCTCGAAACCTGATGCCAGCTCGACGGTACTTCTTCCAGTGAGCGTTGTCGCGGAACCTTCGGAGGCAACGCCCATGATCGACGATACCAACTCGCCGCCCGATAACGTCTGCGAGATCGAATTTGATCGTGCACGCGTTCGAATCTTCGGTGAGGTCTCGCCGGCGCTGCTGCGGCTTCTCATTCGGGAGCTTGCCCGATGATCGGCCTGCCGGCGGGCACGCGTGTCTGGCTCGTTGCCGGCATCACCGACATGCGCTGCGGCTTCCAAGGGCTGTCCGCAAAGGTGCAGACAGCGCTCAATGAGAATCCACTGGACGGTGACGTCTTCATCTTCCGCGGGCGCCGCGGCGATCTCGCGAAGGTGCTTTGGGCTACTGAGGACGGACTCTGGCTGCTCGCGAGACGGTTGGAGAGAGGGCGTTTCATCTGGCCACAGGCCGATGGCGGCAAGATCCATCTGACGAGCGCACAGTTGTCGATGTTGCTCGAGGGCATTGACTGGCGACAGCCACGACGCACCGCCGCGCTCTCGATGTTGTAAACCGCGAGGAAGGCTCGTAAACTGCGACGCATGTCCGATCAAGCGCCGCTTCCCGATAACGTCGCCGAGCTCCGTGCCATGGTGCTCGCGCAACAGGCATCGCTGCTTGAGCACCAGGTATCGATTGCGAAGATGGTGGAGGAACTCGCCGCGCGAGATGACGAGATCGAGCGCCTGAAGGCGCAGATCGACAAGCTCAGGCGGATGCACTTCGGGCGCAAGTCCGAACAACTCGCCAGGCAGATCGACAAGCTCGAGGCGCAGCTGGAGGACCTGACCGCCGGCCGGGGTGCTGCCGAGGCGCGTAACGAGCGCGACAGGACACCGAATGCGCCGGCCAGCAAGTCGCCTTCGCGAGAGCCGCTCCCGCCGCACCTGCCGCGCGAGGAGATGGTACTCGAGCCTGATCCGCTCTGCCCCAAGTGCGCGACGACCATGCAGCCGCTGGGCGACGACGTCTCCAAACAGCTCGCGCGTAGCCGCCGCATTCAAGGTGATCCGCACGATCCGACGCAAATTGCTTTGCCCCGGCTGTGGCCATATCGAACAACTGCCGATGCCGAGCCTGCCGATCGAGCGCAGCATCGCGAATCCAAGCCTGCTGGCCGATATTGCGGTATCGAAGTTCGCGGATCACCAACCCCTGTATCGCCAGTCGGAGATCGCGGCCCGCGACGGCGTGACACTTGATCGCGCCAGCATGGGCCGCTGGGTCGGCCAGATCGTTGAACTCTGCATGGTGCTGGTCGAGGCGATCCAGCGCTACGTGCTGGCTGCCGGCAAGCTCCATGGCGACGACACGACGGTTCCCGTCCTCACACCGGGCAACCAGAAGACGACAACCGGCCGATTCTGGGTCTATGTGCGCGACGATCGACGCTCGGGCTCGACGGAGCCTGCGGCAGTTTGGTTCACGTACTCGTCGGACCGCAAGGGTGTTCATCCACAAACACACCTCGCCAACTTCAAGGGAATCCTGCAGGCAGATGCCTACGCCGGCTTCGATCAGCTGTACGCAAGCGGCGACGTCTTCGAAGCGGCATGCTGGGATCACGCGAGGAGGTACATATTCGACGTTCACGAGCGTACGCCGACTCCGGATACCCAGAAACTGCTCGAGATGATCGGCGAGCTCTACAGCATCGAAGCTGACATTCGCGGCAAACCTCCCGATGAGCGGTTGCGTGTGCGGCAGGAGAAGAGCAAGCCTCTGCTCAACACGTTCGAATCGACGATCAGGGCCAAGCTTGCGACGCTGTCGAAGAAGTCTACGCTTACGGGCGCGATCAACTACTCGCTGAACCACTGGACGGCGCTCACGTTCTACTGCGAGGACGGACGCGCCGAGATCAGCAATGTGCTTGCAGAAAATGCCCTGCGTTGTGTAGCGTTGGGCAGGAAAAACTATTTGTTCGTTGGCTCCGACAGCGGCGGTGAGCGCGCGGCGGCAATGTACAGTCTCATCGGCACGTGCAAACTCAACGAAATCAACCCACGTGCCTACCTCGAATACGTGCTCACACATATTGCTGACCACAAGGTCAACCGCATCAACGAACTGCTTCCCTGGAACGTGGCCGACAAACTGAAGCCGGCAGCTGCGCCCACGCCCACCGTTTGACTGGGTAGATCCAGATAGATCGTGTCCACAATCATGAAACGATCTCACGCGATCTACAAGGACCTCCACACGCTCTCACATCATGCCCCACGCGCGCGCGGATCGGGGACCGGCCCTGCCGAGCCGCTTACTTTTCGCGTACGTCAACGCGGTTTGAATCCGATCCGACTTCGCATCCATTTCGAGCAGCGCGGAATGCTGTGACTGCCCGCCGGCGCGTCGATGAGAGACGACGAGCGTTTGCGCCACCGATCGTGCGAGATCGGCACCGAGATCGGCTTCGACCAGCGCCAGCGCGAGGTCGATTCCCGCGGTCATTCCGGCCGATGTCCAGACCGGACCATCGACGACATAGATCCGGTCCTCTTCGACGCGCACCTTCGGATAGCGCGCACCCAACGCGCGGGCATAGATCCAGTGCGTGGTAGCTCGACGGCCATCCAGCAAGCCTGCCTCGCCAAGCACGAAGGCGCCCGTGCAAATTGACGCGATCCGCCGGGCCGTCGCCGCGCTGTGGCGCGCGAAGGCGAGCAATGCCGGCGACACGGGCACTTCATTCGGATCCCCTCCGGCGAAGACCACCGTATCGAACGTTCGATTGCCGAAGGGTTCGGTCATCACGGCGGGGCCGCCGGTCGGTTGAACCGGCGCGCCGCTCTCCGACAGCGTCAGCGTCTCATAGAACGGCCGACCGATCCTCCGGTTAGCGAACAGGAAGACCGGCTGCGCGGCAAGCGCCATGGCGTGAAACCCTTCCAGCACGACGAACGCAATGGTCGGCACAGCGGCTCCTGAATGACGTCCCGAAAGCGTAGGTTCTACGTCCTTTACGACATGGACGCGGAATCATATAAAGACGCTATGGATGAACGCAATCCGATTGACCGCTCACGCAGTGTCGTTTGCAGGCGCTCGATCGAGTCATCCAGCTCCAATTCTAGTTCTCGTTCAGCCGTCCCAAAGCTCAGGAAATCGTCATCATGAAAGGGTTGAAGTCCATCGCCGTCGGTGCTGCCCTCGTCGCAACACCGTTTGCCTTTACGACCGCTCCCGCGCTTGCCGCCGAGCCAACCGTACACTCCGTCGCATCGGCCGATGACGTGTCGATTCGTCCGTTCAAGGCGCATGTCTCTGACTCGCAACTCGCCGATCTACGCAAGCGCATCGCCGCGACGCGCTGGCCGGATCCGGAAGCGGTCACGGATCGTTCGCAGGGCGTGCAGCTCGCAAGGTTGCAGGCGCTCGTGAGCTATTGGGGTAACGGCTATGACTGGCGACGCGCGGAGGCGAAGCTGAATGCGTTGCCGCAGTATGTGACCACCATCGACGGCGTCGATATTCATTTCATCTGGGTGCGTTCGAAGAACCCGAACGCCCTGCCCCTCATCATGACCCATGGCTGGCCAGGATCGGTCTTCGAAGAATTGAAGGTGATCGGACCTTTGACGAATCCCGTGGCCTACGGCGGAAGCGCGGAAGATTCGTTTGATCTGGTCCTGCCTTCGATGCCGGGCTACGGCTTCTCCGGCAAACCCAGGACTGCGGACTGGACGCCGGATCACATAGCGCGCGCGTGGGACGAACTGATGCATCGGCTCGGCTATCAGCACTATGTGGCGCAGGGCGGCGACTGGGGCTCGGTCGTTGCCGACAAGATGGCCGCACAGAAACTGCCAGGCTTGCTCGGCATTCACGTCAATATGCCGGCGACTGTGCCCCCGGAAATCGCGAAATCCTTGAAGGCGGGCGACCCGCCGCCGGCCGGGCTCGATGCGAAGGAAATCGCCGCATACAAGTCGCTCGACAATCTCTACACGAGAGGCGGTGGCTACGCCGCCATGATGGTGACGCGTCCGCAGACTGTCGGCTACGCGCTCGCGGACTCACCGGTCGGGCAGGCCGCGTGGATGTATGACAAGTTCGCGGACTGGACCTATAGCGGTGGCAATCCCGAGCGCTCCCTGACGAAAGACGAGATGCTCGACGACATCACGTTGTACTGGCTGACGAACACGTCGACATCGGCGGCGCAGCTCTACTGGACGAACAACGCGAACAACTTCAACGCGGTCGATATTTCGATTCCGGCGGCGGTCACGGTGTTCCCTGGCGAGATCTATCAGGCTCCGCGCAGCTGGACCGAACAGAGCTACCACAAACTGATCTACTTCAACGAAGTCGACAAGGGCGGCCACTTTGCGGCATGGGAGCAGCCTCAACTCTTCTCGGAAGAGATCAAGGCCGCGTTCAAAACCTTGCGTTGAGAAGTCCGTTGCCCGATCCGTCTGTCGCGTATCAGGCTGCTTGCATAGCGGAGGGAGAGAGGAGACTTCGATGTCCAATGAGATCAACAAGCGTCGTCGACGCTTCATGGCAAAAGCTGCAGTCACCGTCGGCACGATGAATCTGCTCCTGAACGGCCGCGCGAATGCACAATCCAGCGATGCAACTCGAAACACAGGTGGTACCGCGGCAGGCACACCTATTAACACGATCAGGCATATCGATGCCGGGGTGAGGAGCATCGGTTACGCCGAAGTCGGTCGAGCCGGTGGCCCATTCGTGATCCTGCTTCACGGCGGGCCGTACGATATCCATAGCTTCGCTGACGTCGCAGCCCGACTCGAATCTACCATTCACGTGTACTTTACGTCGAACGGCGCGCGGCGACATGGAGGCTATGCGGAAGCGACGATGACCAGTGTCACCGGTCAGTCAGCCGTGCCGATCCCGACCATGAGCGGAGCAAGGAAGCAGGACGCCAGCATCGGCGCGATGCATTCGCCTCTTGAACCAAGCTCGCGCTTTGACGTTTGCTCTGCTTCAGTGTTTGTGCACGGAAATTAACCGCGTGCTAAAGCCGCACAAAGCTGACGAACTCATGTACCTCTTCGAGGCACTGGGGACGGATGCAATGCTGCTTGTCATCACTTGGCGTGTCGTTTGGAGTCTGAGGTGGCGGTGCATCGAACTCGTCATCGTGCTTGCGATCAACAAGAGCGCGTTCGTGATCGTCTTTGCCCTTAAAGGGAGGCACAGTGATTTGTTCAATCCCGCCGATGCGCAGCGCCGATTTCCCGTTCCGCAGATCCTCGCGTACACGTTTGATGACCAGAACGGTTAGGTAGTCGAAGATCCGTGCTCCCTCGCTGAACTCGGCCCACGTCGCTTCGAACATCTTCAAAACAACTTCCGAAGGCGTGTTGAAATCCTGGGCGATGGCCTTGACGATTTCGTCAATACTCGGCTGTGCCATAACGCCCCTCCTGGGAAGACGGAATTGCATGTGGGGAGGACATTAGACAGGAGCGATTCCGCGCCCGCCAATTGAATCGCACTATCTTCCGACGTAAAGCAGTCGACGTTTTATTGTCTGATGACACCTCTGCACGACGACGGCCGACGAATGCCGCTTCGCGATCGCTTCATATTGATCCTGCGATTCCAAGCTACCCCGACGATATGGAAACGTGCGCTTCCGCTCTTATCAGCCTCCGCCGGTGGTTCATACTGTCGCGGCACGCTAGGCAAGGAGCGTGCACCCTTATTTGCCCGCCCTTCCCCAAGGACGGGCTTTTGTTTAAAGAGCTCATTTAATACGTTTTCGTCTTGCCTACTAGCCACGGCAGTCAGACCTTTCGGCTGGGCTTCCGTCTGCGCGTGCGTTGCACACCTTTCAGAGCGTCTTCGACTACCCTCGCGGTACGGACTCTTCTTCTTCGACATGTGGTCCGCGCCGTCCCGGCTTGGCGATGACCAGATGCACGATTTCAACGACTTAGACAAGGAACCAGGCTAAGGATGAAAGCCGAAGAATAATCAACGAGCGCGACACAGGTGGGTCGCCAGGCGGCCCATGCTCAGGGTAGTCATATGCATCTCCACGCGATGAATGACGCGCCGTTATAGATATTTGTAATCTGAATTATTAGGGATGGCGCTTCAGCGTTAGCGTCGTACCGGTCGACGAAAAGATTACGTCGAGCCTCCGGCTGAATTGACAGTTGCCGAATCTGGTTCGCTCAGATTCACACTAGGAACAGGAACGGACGGCCTGGAGAAAGAAGAATTGGAAGAACGCCCTTTAGCGCCAATGCTGCCACGAAGCTACTCGTCAACCGGTATGTCGAACTGCGTCAGACAGGTGGGACATTTCAACGACTCCAACATACCTCGCGCCGGAAGTGGCTCCAGCTGCTGCTCCTCGCCGGCCAGAAAGCAGACAGGACACGGAAACGCTTCGTGCGATCGCAGCCGATGCCACCGATCAACAAACCGTTCAATCTCCATAGGCGAGGCGCCTGCACCTTCTAAATAGTCCATCAGGACGTGGAATAGAGCGGGGTTTTGCATCAGCGCCTCCATCGTTTTTTCGGTGCATCGTAGCATTTGGTCTGCGCGACGTTTGCCCTGCGCCGCCGAGGTCTGTGGCTCGTGTGAAAGGGCTTGATCGATACACTGCCCTTTATCTCATCGTGCTGGCAGCAATATGAAGACTTCGAATTTCTTCGCTATTGCATTGAGCGTTGCTTGCCGGCGGCGGCGCTGCATCCGCTGCCGGTTGCCTGAAGGGCGCGGTGGCTGGTGGGGTCGCCGGGCATTACGCCGGCCATCATGCAGTCGTTGGAGCTATCGGCGGCTGCGTCGTCGGTCACCATCTGGCGACGAAACTAGCGCATGAGCAAACTGCGGCCAGACCACCGACGCAAAACCAGGCAGTTGCCAACCAATAAAGTGAACGCTGGTGCATAGGACTGTTTGCAACTGAAAGGGATGAGCGAAACGCTAGCCTTTTTTGAGCAAAAAAACGCCCGGAAGCGAAATCGATTCCTGCCGCTCGACGGTCGGCCGCCCATGAGTCGAACGCAACGGTCGCTGCCATCACGTCATGCTAGGATTCGTCGGCGATTGACATGGAGGCCGCCATGGACGACGAAGTCCACGCAACTCACACGCATATTGCGCGCGTCCGCGTTATTCAGACGGTGAAGGGCCTCTACCGAGGATTCGTCTACCTCCGCGGTATAGGCGCGGATCCTGAGACGGCCGAAAAGCATCAAGCCAAAGACGAATTTGCGCGGGAGACCGAGGCGCGAGAGGCCGCCCGGGCTCTTGCCAGCAAATTGCTGGAAGAGCGCAAGCCCTGAATGCATTTGTCCATCCCATCCCGCGAGCGCGATACTCAACTTCCTCTGGCTGTTGGCGCCGACGCCAAAATGAACCAGTTGCCGAACCGTGGATGATCCGGGCGACGAGCTCGCGAATGCCGCCTGTTCTCCGGTTCACGTGGATCTCGGCATCCGGATCAAAATGAAGTCGGCCCCGACATCATGCGTTCCGTCGCAACGGAGAAGATCGAAGCGGCCGTCAGAAAGAACCCTTCGTGGGCGCTCGGCGCGCCAAACCAGTTCTCGAAAAACCGCTGCGCCGCGATGGTCGCGAGCATTGCCTTCTATTCGGCGCTCTCACTCGCACCGACGCTCGTTATGGTGACCGCCGTAGCCGGTTGGGTTTTCGGGCCGACAGGCGCCACGCGCGAAGCGCCACCACAAGCTCGTCGCGACGGGCAGCAGACGCATACGTCAGCAAGACGTGCCGGCCGCTATCGAGCCAGTTCATGGAGCTCGCATCGTGTGCCACGGCCGGAACGCCGTGCGAACTCTCTCGCGGGAGGGTGACTACGAGAACGCATGGATTGAGTTCGAGCATTTCTGCAAGTACACGCCGGACCGGCGACTGCGTGCATTCAATCGGGGGGTGTCGCGCCATACGACGATCGCGGAAAGCCCTTTGCCCTAGACAAGCCGGCCACCTTCTTATGCTCGGCGTGCGAGTTCCCGTGCAGGTGCGTGCGCGTGAGCGCACAACAATGAATTCAGGCTGGACAGTGGCACATGTGACCAACGTCTGAAGCGGCGCGCCCCTGCCCGCGCGTGACGTCGGCGACTGGCTGGAGCACATCGTCCGAGGCACGAAAGTCGGGCTACATCAGAACCGAGAACATTTAATGCTTACATCGTGAAAGTCTCTTGTGTCCGCGCTCGACGGAGGAATGATGGAAAGCGAACTCAAACTACAGGTTCCGACAGGTAAGGCGAGCCGTGTCCTGCACGCTCCCGCAGTTAGCCGACTGTCGGTTGACTCGACTACGATTCACGAACTCACGAGCACGTACTTCGACACGCCCGACTTACACCTGCATAAGAACGGCGCCTCGCTACGGGTCCGGACTGGCGGCGCCGAGCGCTTACAGACGCTCAAGCTGGACGGCTCCGTCGCAGCGGGATTCTTCGAGCGAGACGAATTCGAAAGTCCGGTGAGCGGTGACTCGCCAGACCTCGCATTACTACGACGGTCGATCGCAGGTCGTAAAAAGGGAACGAAGCTTCTTAAGGATGAGGCGCTTGCATCTCAGATTCAGCCGTTGTTCGTTACCCATATCAAACGATCCACTGCGATGCTTCGTCTGCCGCAGGACACAGAGGTCGAGCTGGCGGCAGATGATGGCGTCATCGAAGCGCAAGCCGGTTCGACGGCGATTCATGGTATCGAGATGGAATTGAAAGCTGGCGCGCCGGAGCAGCTTTACGAACTGGCGCTTTCTCTCCTCGAGGATATTCCTCTTCGCATCGACTACATGAGCAAGGGCGACCGAGGATACGAGTTGCTTGTGCAAGAGCACCGCCCGCCCGTGCGAGCAAATCCGCTCAAGCTCAAGAAGCGCTACACGATCGAAGAGGCGTTTCAACAGATCGCAAAGAACTGCCTTGCACAGGTCCACGGCAATGAACGGGGCGTCGTATCGGGACACGATCCATCGAGTGTGCATCAGATGCGCGTCGGACTGCGTCGATTGCGCTCGGCGCTGGACTTGTTCGCGGCTGTGATTGCCGCTCCATCGGAGTTCGATTCGGAACTCAGATGGATCGCCGGCGAACTCGGCGAGGCGCGCGACTGGGAAGTGCTGTCCGGGGCAACGCTTGATCAGGCGTTCAACTCGCTCAAAGACGGTGCAGACGCGAATGCCACCCAACACGCCGCCAAGGAGCGCGCAGTCCAAAATCGCAAGACGGCCGCGGCCGCAGTTGATTCGGTTCGCTATACCCGGCTCGTGCTCAAGTTCACGCTTTGGATCGAGACAATGGGATGGCGCAATGGACAGACCGCCGACGAGCGCAAGCGGCGTGCAAAGCGAGTCGAGAAGTTCGCCAATGCGACGTTGTCGGCCCGTCACAAGAAGCTCCTCAAGCGTGGCCGCGGTCTCGCTGAACTCGACGACGAGACCCGGCATCGTGCGCGCATTGCAGCAAAGAAAGTCCGATATGCGACGGAGTTTTTCGCGTCGCTGTTTCCGCGTCGGGACGTCAAATCGTATGTCAGCGCGCTCAGCGAGCTTCAGGACGACCTCGGATGGCGTAACGACATCGTCGTCGCGGACGAGTTACTGAAGTCGTTGGCAACGGCAAAGCCCGAAACCGCCTCCGGAGCCGGCTTCGCACGCGGCTATTTCGCGTCGCGCGCCGCCGAGGACCACGATTCGATGAAGATGTTGTGGAGCAGATTCAAAAGGCTATCTCCACCGTCTTCCCGTCGTTAATCGCCGTTGGGGCCACTTACTGCATCCGATGCGTGTCTGGCCCCCGACGTTTATCCCTAGCTCTCGTGGACAAGGATGTAATCACCCGGTCGGACCAGCGTCTAAGCCTTTGGAGCACACGTACTAGCTCGTGCCCCAGGCCCCAATTACGTGACAGTCTTGCGGCGGTGTCCTGCTCCAGTACGTCACGCTTCGCAAGCCTCGACGTTCAACGCGAACTGGCCGATCGGCAACACAAACTAGTTGACTTCGACGCGTCCAAATCTAGAATGAGGCTGCGCTGCGCCGCAGCAAAATAACCAATCGATCGTATGACATACGAAAATTTGCTCCAAAGCAATCAAGCAGTTGTCGTCTTCATATTGGCGTGTCTCGTGACATTCGTTGTTAGCCAGCGAAACGGCGCCTGGGGCCGTTCAGGTACAGTCAGAAGGGCGTCGCAGGTTGAGGAGGCGCGTACGGCGGCCTTGCTCGCACGCCTGCGGTTCGCGCGCGGTCCCGGTCGCGCTCGCAGAGGCGTCAAGTTTTGGAGCGAACTCCTCGCAGAGCTGGAACATGCGAATCGAGAGGACGCCCTTCCATGGGAGGTGGTCCTAGCGGTGACAGAAGCGGCGCAAGCGGAGAGTGGTCGCGCGGCAAAACTCCGTGCAGTGATCATTCACAAACCCGACTCGGGCTTGATAGCACGCGCAAGCGTGCGAATCGCTCCGCGCTCGACGCCTCGACAGCAAAACTTATCACGGTGGAGCGGACGACGAGTGCGCGAGATGCGAATGTCCGCGCATTTGTCACCTACTCGCCCAAGAAATTCGCGCACGGAGGTGCCGCAAACAAGTTTGTCGCGCTTACACGTCGTTCAGAAAAGTGAAGCCACCATTCACAGAGGGACAACAGCAGTCGATGCTCGACTAGCGGGATAGCGCAAGCAGAAGATCGCGCCAACTCGAGGCACTATGTCACGAAGGGGTGAGCTGCAGCTCACAATGTCGCGCGACGACGTGCTCGACGACATCACGCTTTGCTGGCTAACGAACACCGGCGTCTTGTTTGCGCGCTTCTACTGGGCGTCCATTTCAACCTCCTTGCCGCCGCTGATGCATCGGTTCCCGCGATGCCGTGAGCGCTTTTTCGCACGAGAACTATCAGGCGCCGCGAAACTGGACCGAGCGCACTTGTCACAGCTGCTATATTCGGCAATCACGATCCCGCCAGGTTAGCTAGCGATGGCTCGAACCCGCCGTGATGCCGCGCGCATTCTTCGGCCCTTCTGCTTTTCCAGCCACTGTAGTGATTCTTGCACGACCTCGGGCGGAACCTCATTGAACGACGCGCTCCGAATGAGCGTCTCGCTTGCGGCAATGTCGTTAAACTGTCCCAGCATGTTCTGCACGGACATCAGATCCTTGATCGTGCGATCGTGCCCGCCCTTGATGACGGGTTGAAAAAACTCCAGGAGATATCGCAGCTTTTTGCCCGCCTTACGAACGTCGTGTAGATTTTCCTCGTGGGCAGTCTGATTTTCCTCGGAGGCAGTCTCGCTACGTGCTGCGCGCCGGCCTCGCTTTTGAAGCGCCCGCTGAGCAAGACGCACGCGCTCCTCGGCGAACGCCCGAATGGGAAGATCGTTGCAGCTCGACTCCAGCGTCGTTTGCGCGCGAAGCAGGGCATCGTTCAGGAACGTTTCGACCTCGTCGCTTCTGATCATCGTCTGGCTATGCTCTACTGCCTGTGCACGCTTCTCGCGCGCCGCGGCCACGAGCAGCGCGATCGATGCGCGTGACTCCTGGGCGGCTTTCAGTAGGTCCCCTGCAATATCCCAGTCACGCGTTCCGCCCGCCAACGCAGCAAGACGCTTGAATTCCTCGGTGGCTTGCGCGGTTGCTTCCTCGCCGAGGTAGGGCGAGTACGCCCAGTACAAGGCACGAAGCTTTCTGAAGGCAACCCGAAGCTGATGAAACCCTTCGGCATCGCTTTGCGTGGACAGCTCTTTTGCCCTTTGCACTGCGTCGGCCACTACCGGCGCCGCGAGTGATGAGAAGGTGCTGGCGATCGAGCTCGCTTTCGAAAGTGATGAACCGGTCGACCGCCGGTTCATCTTGAAGAGAGTGATTGGCTGCGGCAAGGGCCAGTCAGCATCCATATCCATTGGAGCCTCGCGTCGAACAAAAAAAATCATTCGGCCCAGACCATACCATACGGATCATCGAGCGCTGCGATCTTTGTGACCTTTTGATGAAACGCATTTACTGACCGGTGCACCAAATACTGCCTCGTGCGTTAGAGAAGTATGAATACGAAAACTGATGCGCGAAAACTGGAC
>NZ_FCOX02000055.1 GCF_900044055.2 Caballeronia calidae
GCGGTGGACGTCGCGGCGGCGGGCGCGGACGCGACCGTGCAGACCAACAACGTGCAGGCCGGCGAAATCTCCTGCGAATTCCTGGCAAAAAAACTGGGCGGCAAGGGCAACGTGGTGATCGAGAACGGCCCGCAGGTGTCGGCGGTGATCGATCGCGTGAATGGCTGCAAGAGCGTGCTTTCGAAGAATCCGGGCATCAAGGTTCTGTCCGACGATCAGGACGCGAAAGGCTCGCGTGAAGGCGGCATGAACGCGATGCAGGGCTATCTCACGCGTTTCCCGAAGCTCGATGGCGTGTTCGCGATCAACGATCCGCAAGCGATCGGCACGGACCTCGCGGCGAAGCAATTGCATCGGAACAACATCGTGATCACGTCGGTGGACGGCGCGCCGGATATCGAAACGGCGCTCAAAACCGACACGATGGTCCAGGCTTCGGCGAGCCAGGACCCGTGGACGATGGCGCAACAGGCTGTGGGCGTCGGCCACGACATCATGAACGGCAAGAAGCCCGCCAATCCGACGATCCTGCTGCCCTCGACGCTGGTGACCCGGGACAACGCCAACAGCTACAAAGGCTGGTCGTCGCCTCGCTGATCCCATAACCGTCCGAGCACGATCACTATGTCCATTCTTACCCAGTCACCCGCATGGCGAGCGCGTGAGGTCATCGAAACGACCACGAATCTCCCTCAACTGGTCGTGTTCGGCGAGGCGCTGACCGATTTCATCTGCGAAGACGACCAGCGCTGGCGCAGCGCGGCCGGCGGTTCGTGCTGGAACGTCGCGCGCGTGGGCGCACGGCTTGGCGTGCCGGCCGGATTTGCCGGCACCGTGAGCCAGGACGGCTTCGGCGACGAACTGATGCGATTGAGTGCTCAAGCGGGTCTCGACGCGCGCTTCACCCGCCAGGTCGAGCGCCCGCCATTCCTCTCCATGGTCGTTTCAAGGCATCCGCCGCGGTACTGCTTTGTCGGTGACAACAGCGCCGACCTGGCCTTCGACGCCAATGCGTTGCCGTCCGGCTGGCTGAAGGCCGCGCAGATCGTGCACTTCGGCTCGCTCAGTCTGGTCCGACGGCCGCTCGCGGCGCACCTGCTGGAAATCGCACAGACCGCCCACGCTGCGGGCAAACGAATTTCCTTCGATCCGAACTACCGGACGCTGATGGACGGCCCGGCTTACCGGGAGACGCTGCGCAAGATGGCCGGACTTGCCAGCTATATCAAAGTCTCCGACGAGGATCTGCACGGGCTTTTCCCCGAATTCGACGAAACAGCTGCATTGGATCAGCTTCGCGAATGGGCACCCCATGCCGCGCTGCTCGTTACGCGCGGCGCAGAAGGCATGCAATTGCATACTGCGCGCGAGGTGGTGTTTCAACCAGCATTTGCTGCTCGGGTGACTGACACCGTCGGTTGCGGCGATGCCTGTGTCGGAGCGTGGATGGCGAGCATGCTCATCCGGCCTGACGCGCCGCTGGCGTCCCATCTGCGCTTTTCAGCGGCTTGTGCGGCCGTGGTGTGCGCGCAGCAAGGGGCCTACGCCCCCACCCTCGACGAGGTGAACGCGCTGCTTGATTAGTAGGATTCCTATTCGCCGTTCTATATGAATGCCATGACACCAGCACCGACAAGCCAGCCGGACCTGCTCGACTTCTCCTTCGTCCTGTTCGGCGGAACAGGCGATCTCGCGATGCGCAAGATCCTCCCCGCGCTCTATGCCGCCCATCGCGACGGGATGCTCGCACCCGGGGGCAAAATCCTCGCCGTCGCGATCACGGCGCTGGATTGCAACGGCTATCTCGCATGGGTCGAGGAGCACGTCAAGCCACGCGTCCCTGAATCCACGATCGACGACGCGGCGTGGCTCGGCTTCCTTGGGCGTATCAGCTACGTACGGCTTGATGCAGCCCAACCTGACTCTTTCGCGTCGTTGGCCGAAGCGCTTCGCAACGCTCCAGGCAGACGCATCTTCTATATGGCGACCGGACCGGCGCTATTCGTGCCCATCTGCAGCGCATTGGGAGCCGCAGGGCTCACCGAGGGCGCAAGCGTGGTCCTTGAGAAGCCGCTCGGCCACGACCTGGAATCGTCCACTGCAATCAATGACGCCGTCGGCAGGATCTTCAGCGAAGACCAGATCTACCGGATCGACCACTACCTGGGCAAGGAAGCGGTACAAAACCTGTTTGCCCTGCGCTTCGGCAATTCGCTGTTCGAGCCGTTGTGGCGTCGCGAATGGGTCGAGAGCATTCAGATCACGGTAGCCGAGGAACTCGGCGTCGAAGGTCGCGGCAACTTTTACGATCAGACCGGTGCACTGCGCGATATGGTGCAGAACCACCTGCTGCAGTTGATGTCGATCGTTGCGATGGAGCCGCCGCAATCCATGGATGCGGATGCGGTGCGCGACGAAAAGCTACGCGTGCTGCGCGCCCTCAAGCCGCTGCGCGGTGATGAGATCAGGCAAAACGTCGTGCGTGGTCAGTATCAGACCGGCAGTATCAATGGCGCGGGAGTCCCGGCGTACCGTTCCGAGGCGGGCGTCGGAATGGACAGCAGGACCGAAACATTTGTCGCCTTGAAAGCCGAGGTCGAAAACTGGCGCTGGGCCGGTGTGCCGTTTTTTCTGCGCACCGGGAAGCGCCTGGCAGCCCGTGTCGCTGAAATTGTCGTCAACTTTCGGACCGTGCCACATTCCACGTTGGGGCCAACGGCCCTGCGTCCGGGTTCGAACCGGCTGATGATCCGTCTGCAGCCGACTGAATCGATCCGGCTCACTGCCCTTGCGAAACAGCCGGGTCTGGGGATGACGCTACAGGATGTCTACCTTGATCTCGCATTCGACCAGTTCTTTCAGCACGAGCGAATGGAAGCTTATCAGCGCCTGCTGCTCGATGTCATCGCGGGACGGCTCGCCCTGTTCGTGCGTCGCGACGAACAGGAGGCAGCGTGGAAATGGGTCGCCCCGATCATCGATCATTGGGCCGCTCCGGAAAGCGCGCCGAAACTCTACGCGTCGGGCACTTGGGGTCCAGCCGCAAGCAGCGCGCTGCTCGCGCGCCACAACACATGCTGGCTGGAAGAAGAGAACTAAGTGGAGGCAGGACATTATCCGGATCATAGCGTGTATATCCTACAGTCCGAGTCATTCGGTGTCGCTGACTTTTTCAGTTTGACTAAACACAATGTCGCTTCAAATCATTTCCTGGCAAGACGACGATCATGGCTGAGATCTGGCACCTTGAATGGCCTCACGGCGCGCTTGACGTGCATGCGAAGGGCGGCATGCTCGGCGGGGTGGCGCTCAAGCGCGGTGACCGGCAGGTTCGACCGTTCTACGAGCCATCATGGATCGGCAATGCAACGCACCAGCAGCCGGAATTGCTCAACCATATGAGAAGCGAATTCCCGTGCATTCCCTTTGGTGTGCCCTATGCACCGGAGGCCGTTGTGGAAAGCTGGCAGGAGAGTCTCGCCAGACCTGTCGCGGAACCCGAAGCCCTGTTGGGTTGGAGCGACGACCTCCTGCACGGTTACGGCTGTGTCACGGACTGGACACTCGTGCGGCAGACGGAATCTGAAATCCAGATCGAACTGGAGTATCCGGCGGCCTCACCCATAGCACGTCTTGTTCGCGTGGTCCGTGCCGATCCGAAGAGCGCCGCGATCGATTTCTCGCTGACGATCGAGGCGCGCAAGAAGACGCACCGTCCGATCGGCTTGCATCCCAATCTGGCGCTCCCCTCCCTCGCCGGCGCATTTCATATCGATCCTGGCGCGTTTCGCTTTGGTGTCGTTCACCCCGCTGGCCCCGAACCCGGCGTGTCTCGCGCAAAACCGGCGGCATTTTTCGACCGGCTTGATGAGGTGCCACTGCGTGACGGTGGCACAGCAGAATTCGACCGCTTTCCGTTCCCGGAAGATACCGAAGAAATCATCCAGCTCTGTGGAGTCGACGGATCGGTGATCCTGACGGACAACGAATCGCGGGTTGTGTACCGTCTCTGCTGGGATGCCTCTGTACTCCCGTCGCTTCTGCTATGGATCAGCAATCGGGGGCGTAGCTACAGCCCCTGGAATGGTCGCAATCTGTGCTTGGGCGTCGAACCTGTGGCAAGTGCATTTGAACTTGGCTGTCATGCCGCGCTGGCGCCCAATCCGATCAATGAACGAGGCGTCTCCACCGCCGTAGCACTTGATCCGAATCGGCCGCTCGAAATCGCTTATCGATTCGAGATTTTGACCCAATAAACGCGTGGAAGCTCGTTGCTTGATTCGCACCGCACCTTGATGGCGTGACTTGATACAACTGTCTTTAAAGATTCCACCTCCTCTGGAGATCTGATGATGACCGACGGCAATTCGCAACTCGACCTGCACTTTCCGACACCCGATGGGATTCCGGCGGAACACCGCCTTGGCGCACCCGTTCATCAGCGCGGGTTCCTCGTTGGCGGCGAGATACTCACGTGGAACGGCCCCTTCAAAACTGTGCTCTCGCCAGTCTGCACGCGCGATCCGGAAACCGGCGAAGTGAGCCAACTCGAGATCGGCAGTTACCCGCTGATGGGCGAGGCGCAGAGCGACGCCGCTCTGGATGCCGCAGTAGGAGCCTACGACAACGGCCGGGGTCAATGGCCGACAATGCCCGTCGCCGGCCGCATCGCCTGCATGCAAGCATTCGTGAAAGGCATGGTCGAGCGCCGACAGTCGATCGTCAACCTCCTTATGTGGGAAATCGGCAAGAGCCTCGTCGACTCCCGCAAGGAGTTCGACCGCACCATCGAGTACATCCAGGCCACGATCGAGGCCCTGAAGGACATGGACAACGGCCATTCGAGATTCATGGTGGTCGAAGGAACCATTGGTCAGGTCCGCCGCACGCCGCTAGGCGTAGTGCTGTGCATGGGACCGTACAACTATCCACTGAACGAGACGTTCTGCACTCTGATTCCGGCGTTGCTGATGGGCAATACGGTGGTCCTCAAGCCGCCACAGTATGGCACCCTGCTGTTCGAACCGCTGCTCGAAGTGTTTCGAGATGCGTTTCCCCCTGGCGTGGTCAACACGATCCACGCACCGGGTGAACTCGTGGTGCCGCGCATGCTGGCCTCGGGCAAGGTCAACGTGCTGGCATTAATCGGATCGAGCCGCGTTGCGGACCATCTGAAAAAGCAACACCCCAAATCTCACCGCCTGCGTGCCGTGTTGGGCCTCGACGCGAAAAATGCGGCCATCGTGCTGCCCAATGCTGACCTGGATCTCGCAGTCAAGGAGTGCGTGCAAGGCGCATTGTCATTCAATGGACAGCGCTGTACGGCGCTCAAAATGCTAATCGTGCACAGCAGTGTGGTCGACGTGTTCCTGGATCGCTTCACTGCTGAATTAGCGCGGCTCAAAATGGGCATGCCGTGGGAGGCCGCCGTGCACATTACGCCGCTGCCCGGGCCGCATCGCACTGCCTATATGACAGAAGCGATCGAGGACGCCAAGGCCAAGGGCGCGCGCGTCGTCAACGAGGGCGGGGGTACCTTTTGCAACACGCTGTTCAATCCGGCTGTCGTCTATCCCGTGCGGGAGGGGATGAAACTGTACCGTGAGGAGCAGTTCGGTCCGGTGGTCCCCGTGATGAGCTTCGATGCCGTGGAAGAAGCACTGGACTACGTGATCACCTCGGATCACGGACAACAGGTGAGCATCTTCGGAACCGACGCTTCACAGATCGGTGCGCTAGTCGATCCGCTGGTCAATCAGGTCTGCCGCGTGAACATCAACTGCCAGTGTCAGCGCGGGCCGGACGTGTTCCCATTCGCGGGGCGCAAGGATTCGGCCGAAGGCACGCTCTCCGTCAGCGACGCGCTGCGCGCATTCTCCATCCGCTCAATGGTTGCCACGAAACAAACCGAACCGAACAAGGAACTGCTCAACACCATTGTGCGCGAGCATCAATCCAAGTTCATCAACACAGACTTCATCTTTTGAGTGGAACGCACAAAATGCATCGCCAACGTAACGCCAAGATCGTCGCGACACTCGGACCGTCGAGCTGCGACCTGACCACCGTGCGCGCCCTGTTCGACGCTGGAGCTGACGTATTCCGGCTCAACTTCAGTCACGGTACGCACGCCCAGCACCAGGAGCGGCTCGAGATCATCCGCCGCGTCGAGCGGGACGTTGGTCGCCCTATTGCCGTGCTGCTCGATCTGCAGGGTCCGAAGCTGCGCATCGGCACGCTCGCGAATGGTCCGATCACGCTGCAAGCCGGTGCGGCGTTTCGCCTTGATCTGGACCCTACCCCGGGCGATGCCACGCGTGTACCGCTGCTACACCAGGAGATTTTTGCCGCGCTCGACACGGACACCGAATTGCTGATCGACGATGGCAAGGTGCGTCTCAAGGTGGTGAGCTTCGGGCCGGACTTCGCCGACACGCAGGTCGTCACCGGCGGCACGATATCGGACCGCAAAGGTGTGAATGTGCCTTCGGTACTGCTACCCATCCCCGCCATGACACCCAAAGACCGCGCCGACCTCGAGTTCGGGTTGACGCTGGGCGTCGATTGGGTCGCGCTATCGTTTGTGCAAAGACCCGAGGATGTGCACGAGGTGAAGACAATTGTCCAGGGGCGCGCCGCCGTACTGGCCAAGCTGGAGAAGCCGGCGGCAATCGAGTCGCTTGCCGCGATTGTTGACGCGGCCGACGCGATCATGGTCGCGCGTGGCGACCTCGGGGTCGAACTGCCGGCCGAACAAGTGCCGCGTATTCAGAAACAGATCGTGAGGGCGTGCCGCGCCACTGGCAAACCCGTCGTCGTTGCCACGCAGATGCTGGAATCGATGATTAGCTCACCGGTACCGACTCGCGCTGAGGCGTCCGACGTGGCTAACGCGGTGTACGACGGCGCTGATGCTGTAATGCTGTCAGCTGAGTCCGCATCCGGGAGTTATCCGCGCGAGGCAGTTGCGATGATGGACCGCATCATCGCGGAGGTGGAGTCCGATCCAGACTACCGCAGCGCGATCGATGCATCCCACACGGCGCCGCAAGCCGAGGTCGCCGATGCGATCTGCCTCGCCCTGCAGCAGACCGCGAACCTGCTGCCTGTAGCGGCGATCGTCACCTACACGCGGTCTGGCTACACCAGCCTGCGCGCAGCGCGGGAACGGCCGGTCGTCCCGGTAGTGGGCATGACGCCAGAGTTCGCCACCGCGCGCCGCCTGGCGCTCGTCTGGGGTGTGCACGCAGTGCACGCCGATGAAAACGTCTCCGACGTACCTGACATGGTGAACAAAGCTTGCGCGGTCGCTCGAGGCGAAGCCTTCGCGCAGACGGGCAACTTCATCGTCGTCGCCTCCGGCACGCCTTTTGGCGTGGCCGGTACTACCAACTTCCTCCACATCGCCAAGGTCTGACTCCATGCACAAGATTAACGACATCCGTGCGATCGAAATCCTAGACTCGCGCGGCAATCCCACCATTGCCGCCTCGGTACCCTCGAAGGCGGCGCCATCCGCTACGCGGCCGCGCCCTCAGGTGCATCCACTGGCAGCCACGAAGCCCTGGAACTGCGCGATCAGGACCCGCGGCGTTACAGCGGCAAGGGCGTCACGCGTGCGGTGAATCACGTAAATGGCGAGCTGCGATCGGCACTGCTTGGCTTCGATGCGGGCGATCAGGCCGGGCTGGACCAGCGCATGATTGAACTCGACGACACAGAAGACAAGTCGCGCCTCGGAGCGAACGCGATCCTTGCGGTATCGCTTGCAGCGGCGAAAGCCTCGGCACAGGCGAGTGGCGAACCGCTCTATCGTTATCTGGCCTCCGAACCTGACGCATCGCTCCAGCTTCCAGTGCCGATGATGAACATCATCAACGGCGGTGCACACGCCGACAACAACGTCGACATCCAGGATGTTCATGATCCTGCCCGTGGGCGCACCGAGCTTCAGGGAGGCACTGCGCCAGGGCGTCGAAGTGTTCCACGCGCTCAAGGGCGTGCTGCAGGCCGATGGGCTCGGGACATCGGTGGGCGACGAAGGCGGGTTCGCGCCGAATCTTCCGTCTAACGATGCCGCCATTGAGGTGATCCTGGGCGCGATCGAGAAAGCGGGCTTCAAGGCGGGCACTGACATCTGGCTGGGCCTCGATGTCGCGAGCTCGGAGTTTCACCGCAACGGGTGCTATGAGCTGGCGTCCGAAGGCAGATCGTTCACCTCGGACGAGTTCGTCGAGCTGCTCGTGAACTGGGCTGAGCGCTATCCGATCCTCTCGATCGAAGACGGTCTGGCGGAAGATGACTGGTCCGGCTGGAAGCTGCTGACCGAGCGATTGGGACGCAAAAGTCCAACTCGTCGGCGACGACCTGTTCGTCACAAATACGGCAATCCTGCAACGCGGCATCGAGGAGAGCGTCGCGAATGCAATCCTCATCAAACCCAATCAGATCGGCACGCTAAGTGAGACGCTGGCGGCGATCAGGATGGCCAACCACGCCGGCTATGCTGCCGTGGTATCGCACCGTTCAGGCGAAACCGAAGACACGACTATCGCCGATCTGGCCGTGGCAACGAGTTCAACGCAGATCAAGACCGGCTCGCTATGTCGCTCAGATCGTGTGGCCAAATACAACCGGCTGCTCCTGATCGAGGACGAACTCGGTTCCGATGCGGTCTACGGCGGTCGCACCGCGTTTCCCGTGCTGAGAGGTGCCTGATGTCCACGATTGTTTTGCTACGCCACGGTGAGTCGATCTGGAACGAGGAAAACCGATTCACGGGTTGGGCTGATGTGGGCCTCACCGCGAAAGGACTGGCCGAGGCCCGAGCTGCTGCTGAATTGCTACGCTGCGAAGGCTTTGAGTTCGACATCGCTTTCACGTCGATGCTCCGACGTGCCAACAAGACGTTGTGGACTGTGCTGGAAGAAATGGACCGCATGTGGATCCCAGTACATCACTCATGGCGGCTCAACGAGCGCCACTACGGGGCGCTGCAAGGCCTAAACAAGGCAGAAACCGCCGCGAAGCACGGCGAGGCCCAGGTGAGGATCTGGCGCCGCGCCTTTGACATTGCTCCGCCGCCATTGTCCAAAGGCGACCGGCGCACCGCCATAGTCGATCCGCGCTATGCCGATCTCGAGCCGGGAGCGCTGCCAAGGACCGAATGCCTCAAGGACACGGTGGCACGTTTCCTCCCCTACTGGCATTCGACCATCGCCCCAGCGATCCAGTCCGGCAAACGGGTGATCATCGTCGCGCACGGGAACAGTCTGCGCGCTCTGGTGAAGTACCTCGACGACATCTCGGACGAAGACATCGTCGAGGTGAACATTCCGACGGGACAGCCTTTGATTTACGAACTGAACGACGCGCTCAAGGGCCGCAGTCACCGCTACCTGGGTGACGCCGCAGAGATTGAGACTGCTATGCACTTGGTGGCCGCGCAAGGCGGCGCACAGCGGTAAGCGCACACCTGCAACCCACCAGGGCGAGCGGGAGAAGTAGGATTTCGTGAATAATCGTAAAGCCAAGCTCATGCGAGCCGATATCAATGACGCGATTCCAAGGACCGCGCCCGCCGCCACGACAAAACTCGGCGCGTCGGCGAGCGACGCGCCGAACACCATCATGCCGACATCGTCGGTCGAACAGAAGATCATGACGCATCTGCTCTCTTCTCCACCTGCTTCGAGTTGAGTTCTTCTGCTCGCGGCAGGCTTAGCCTGCCGCGTTCTTCAACGCTTGTCCGAAAAACTCACAACGGCCCTCCCGCGACGAATACTGTGCTCGAGGCGACCGTGTTTGTGTCGCGCGTCACGCCTTACTGCGTGGACGTTTTAGACTTTTTCCAATTCGACCGCACGTTCACCACACTGTGTCGTTGGGACGAGTTGTCGTCTCGCGATAGATGACGATGTCGAATATTCGACGATTTGAAGATCGGATAAGCGCCTTGCGTCCGCGAAGATACGCGCTCGATGCGGAGACTCGCTTATCGCGATGCAGCGCAGAAGATATGTTTCGAATAAATTACATACATAACAACCGATCATTCCTTATGTCAAATTTACTATGCAATTGACACCGGTTTTGCCGGTCAGCGCGGTCGACCATGTCGATTATTCGCGATCTGCTCCCGCCTGCGCGCCAGCCGAGTCTTCTCCTGACTTGTGCCGTACTCTGCTTCGGCAGCGGAAACAACTCCGGTGACTGCGCCGGTGAAATCGATGCGCATATTGCCCTCGACGAGACAGGTCCAATAGCGTTGGCCCCGGCACCACATCTTGACGCCGTTACGAGCGTCTCGCTCGCTCAGTCCAAGCGACGCCGCTCGGGCAAGGACATCCTTGAGAATCCCAACCTTGAGCGGAACCTTTGGTGCGCGACTGTGCGGAAAGGCGTGCGGGAAATGTCGTTGCAGCGTGGCGACTGCGCGCGCGGCTGCGTCAGAAGACGTTCGCGGAGGCTTCGGTGACTGCTCCATTTCACGTCCGACGCCTACTGGCGCTGACGTCAAGCGTGCAGCAACCTTTTTGCGGTTCGCGCCTTGGCTCAGTTGCGCTTTGAGCGCAGCGAGATCTTCGAATCCCATCGTGCGTGCCTGAAATCAGTCGCCTAATTTTACCAGTCGCCGTCAAACATCGCCGTCAACGGCCCGCATGGAGTCTTCATCGGTACATCCTCCCTACCAGAGTACTTATGGTGAGCTAGAATACGGTGCAGTTGTCACCAAAGAGCACCTCACCATGCAGACGGAAAGCTGGGTAGGACAGATTGAACGTGAATGGCAACAGCTTCGCAGCGCAGACCCGATGCTGGACGTCGAGAAGTTCTTCAAGCACGTGATTGCCGCGAACAAGACCGGCTTTCTCTCGCTTGAATCACTGGCTGCGATAGCGAACGCGCTCTTGACCAGCCCCCTCTCAGGCGCGCCAATCCTGGGACGTCGCCTTCTTGATCGTGTAGGTGTGAATCGCCATCCGTCGTTGCGGGTTGCACTTGCCATCTCCCTCGTCACGTCGACCGGCGGCGATGCGGAATACACAAGTGGCAATGCGATCCTTGAAGATGTGATGAAGGACGACACCGCCGACGGTCGGCTTCGTGGCATCGCGGCGGCGGCGCTCGCAGACAGCGCACGGATCGGCAGGGGGAAAGATGCGGACGCGGACCTTGCAGTCACGCTGTACGAACGAGCGGTTGACTTGGGCCATAAGGCTTCAGCACACAATTTGGGGCTGTATTGGGAGGGAGTCTGGGGAGCACCGAGCACCGGAGCGACGCTCAATCGTCAGAAGGCCATCCAGATGTATCGGCGCGGAGGTGATGACGCACGGTGCCTACGCCGACTTCAAGCGTTACGGTAGATCACCTTGTCGCCTTCCGTCTTTCCACACCCGGCGGCATCGTCGATGCTGCCCCCCGGCAGTCGTCCGTCCTCCCGCGCAAGGGATCCACCGGAGGCACGCAGCCCATCGCACCGGGTAGCGGCACGAACCAAGACACTCCCGGCGGGAAGGCCAAGCAAAAACTGAAGAGAAGTCGTTGTGAGGGGCATGTGCACCGTTGGTTGTGCAGGATTACCATATGCAACGCGAAAGACCTCAAGCGCCCGGGCCCCACATTTCAGGACCCGGCACCCACGCGTTTGAGGCTCATCCGAGCGAACCTGTTACTGTTTCTTCGTCGCCAACTCCACGTTTCTGGCGTTATGCGCGGACGTCACGCTCTTTCCTGGCAGGGTGAGCGTGACAATTGCGCAAATGACCGTACAGGCGGCGAGAAACGCGAACGCCCCATCGTAGGAGCCATGACGGGCCACGATCAGGAACCCCATCACAGCCGGTGATGCGACGCCTGCAAGCTGACTTCCAAGATTGACGATGCCCGAGGCCATGCCCATGTCTTTCGCCTCGATCAGTTTCAAAGGAAAGGACCAGAGCGCAATGAAGGAAATCTTCATGCTGAAGGAGAGAACGAGTTGGCAGGCAATCACCACTGGCAGTGTCGGCACGCTCAGCATAACGAACAAACTCATGCCCGCAAGCGCAACGCTCAGGAACAACAGGTACTTTTCACGCCCAGCGAACAGCTTGTCCGCCAACCAGCCTCCGGAAAGCATGCCAACTACACCTGCGATTCCAGGCAGGGCCGACACGATGCCAACATGCGCGAGGTCAAGCTTCTGAACTTTCATCATGTAGGAAGGCAGCCAGGAGAGGAAGCCCCAGATAAGAATGTTGACGCCGAAGTTGATGACCGAAATCTTCCAGATATTGCTGTCCTTGATGAGTTCCCTGAAGGGAAGCGGCGGCTCGTGATGACCGCTGGTCGTCGGCACGTTACTGGGCGCGGGATGCGACCGGCGCGTTCCAAAGAAGTACAAGAGAAATGCGAGCGCGCCGAAGACAGACGAGCCGATAAACATTCCGCGCCAGCCCGTATGCGCAATCAGCGGAACGGCGATGAGCGGCGCGACCACGAGGCTGAGCGGGTTCGTCGCTAGCATGAACGACTGTACCCGCGCCCGCTCGTTCTTCGCATAGCCTTCCGCTACGGCCTTGTATGCAGCTGACGGAAAGCTCCCTTCAAAGATGCCGAAAAGGAAGCGAATCACGAACAGCGCGGTCAGCGACCAGGCCAGTCCGCTTGCCGCAGTGAATATCGCAAACATGAACACGGAGAAGAGGATGGTCTTGCGCGTTCCGATCTTGTCGGCCACCCATCCGCCCGGAAGCTGGATGACGGCGTAGCCAATGAAGAACACGCTGAGAAGCAGGCCCAGCCCCGACTCGTCGATCTTGAATTCGGCGCCGATATACGGAAGCGCCAGGTTGATCAGGAATCGCTCGAGATAGCTCGCGAACCAGCATACGAACAGCACCGACGCGAACTGGAATTTCTGATTCGAAACGTTCATACGTTCCTCATTTTTCAAGCTCGAAGGCAGGCTGATGGCTAGTTTCTCGCAGCCGAAAGAGTGCCAGCCCGAACTCATGTCTCCCCGATATGGGTAATGCAACGCGCGTGCCCTTTCGGACCGGATGTCTATGCTTTCTTCTGCGGAGCTCGGGCGCGCGTTGGGTTGCTCGCTCCAGATCCGCGTTAGTCGAACACGATGGGCGCGCCCGGAGGCGGACTGAAGCCCAGGTCGCCTCGTGCGACAACCGCTTCACGGCCACCGTTCAGCGACAGCAGTTCGGACTGGCGCTCGCGCACCATGCGATCGACATCCTCCGGGTTGCAGATCTTGAGCAGCCGCTCATGGCATTCGCTCAGGACGCTTGTGTACCTCGGGTCCGTCCCGAGGTCGTTGATTTCTTCGGGGTCTGCCTTGAGGTCGAAAAGTTGCGCGGGATAGTCCACGTAGTACATGTACTTGTACTGGTTGTGACGAATCATGAACGCGCCCGTTGCCGACCCCATGCCGTGGTATTCGGTCAACACGTTGCGGTCGGGCTTCGCGCCATCGGCGATGTCGTCCAGCGAAACGCCGGGGAAACCGTCCGTGAGCGCGGGGTCCGTTTCGCCGACCGAGCGAAGAATGAACGGGTAAGTATCGACATGGCTCACCGGCGTATCCACCACCTTGCCCGGTTCGATGCCGGGGCCTGCGACGATCAGGGGCACGCCCGAAGCCTCCTCGAACAAGGTGGACTTGCCCCACATTCCGCGCGAGCCGAGATTGTCGCCATGGTCGCTCGTGTACATCACCCGGGTGCGGTCGGCGAGGCCTGCATCCTGCAGCGCGTTGAGCACGAGACCGATGTTTTCATCGAGGAAGGAGCACAGCCCGTAATAGCCGGCAAGGGCCTTCTTCAGCTTCTCGTCGTCGAAATGGTCGTCATAGTTGAAGCTGCTGCGGTAATCGACCTGGTATGGGTGCGTGGGCCGCTCCTCCTTCCGGTAGAGCTTCGGAAGAGGCAGGTCCTGATTGTAGTACTTGTAGAAATGCTGAGGCGGAGCCGTCAGCGGGAAATGTGGCGCGACGAAGGACACGAACAGCACCCACGGCGTGTCCGACTGCTTCTTCGCCATCTCTTGCAGCCACGTCTGCGCGCGCGCTGCGATGTCACGGTCGTAGAACGTGTACTGACTCTCGCCGGGGCCGGCCATATTGGCCATCTTGTAAGCGCCCTTCCGGACCGGCAGGTCGCTGCGGACCAGACCCATCAGATCGCCCTTGCCCTCGATGATGTGCATGGGAATGACTTCTTCCGTGAAGCCATGGTCTTCGCCCGTCAGCTTGAAGTGCAGCTTGCCGATCGACGTGACGTTGTGCCCGCGGTCCCGCAGCTTGTGATGCCAGCTCGGCACTTCGCCGTCGTAGGCATCGGCGTTGTCGGCGTAGCCGATCTGGTGGATGTACTTGCCCACCGCGAACGACGCGCGCGACGGAATGCAGACCGGGCTCGTGCAATACGCCGAGCTGAAGCGCGTGCCGCGCGCGGCGAGCGCATCCAGATTCGGCGTCTCGACAATCTTGTTGCCCGCGCAGCCGAGCATCTTCGGATTGTGCTCGTCCGACATGATGATGAGCAGGTTTTGCGAATCTTTCATATTTCCTCCAACTATGTAGGACTATAGTTTTCGCGGGACAAATTTTTTTGGGGCAATGTGTCTGCCCCGAAAAATTCAGCGCGAAGTGTGACCCATTTTCGGTAACTGGTCGGGCACGCTGAGTACCCGGCTCGTCGCCGGAATGGAGAATTCCTGGTAATACACGCACGCGGTCGCGCCCATCATGGCCGCTGCCCTCATGAACAACCCCGCCTCGCCTGCCTTCGTACCGGTGGCTTGCGCCGTGGCAACGTCGAATTTGATCACGTTGATGTCGTGCGTGATGCGGGTAATCGGCACGCTCAGCTCATTGGCGATGAGCGTCTTGAAGTTCAGGCCGTCCAGCGAGCGCAACGACGCCTTCGATAGGCGCGGCAAGATTCGACTGTCCAGATAGAACCGTACGAGCACGTCGAACTCGCCGTTCACATTGATCGTTCGAGTGATCAGCACGAGATGCTCGCTGGCATCGGGAAAATAGCGCGTCCACGCACCTTTGCCGCTGACTCGCTCCCGGCTCACCACCTTCGAGTAGACGGGGAGAAAGCTCTCGCCGTCGTCTGCGAAGAAACGACAGTGCCACGGGTCCTCCATGCGCAGATCGTTTTCCGCCACGAAGCTGCCGAGCCCGTGTAGCCGCACCACCACGCCCTGATCAACCAGCATGCGCAGCGCCCGCTGCACGGTCCCGAGACTGAACGGGGTCATTTCCGCAAGTTCCTCTTCCGTCGGGAGCTTGTCGCCCGCTTTCCAGTGCCCCGCGGTAATCGCCTGAAGCAATACCGAGCACAGGCGCATGTACTTTGGCGCCCCGCTCCGGTCCGGCCGCGCAAGGACCGCGAAGACATCGGTGGTGTTTGCAGCTGTGGACATAGAGTTCGGGTAGAAACGGAAGAGCTATATAGTTATATAGCAATGTACGCCTGTCCCGGCATTTGCGCAATACTGCGCCGGGCGGGTAAACCCCGCGAGCCTCCACGAATTCGCACGTGCGAACCGTGCACCGCACGCCACGCACCGTTCGGCCGATGCGCCTCTTGTGCATCTGCATGAAAAATCGCGGCATGTCGGAGACCGACTTGTGCATTTGCACGATGGCCGCGGATGTCTGCGTGTTTAGCATGACGGCGTACAACATCAGCGAGCCAGCCCGTGAAAATTGTCATCGCACCGGACTCCTTCAAGGAAAGCCTTTGCGCGGCGGATGCCGCCCAGTCGATTCAGGAGGGATTCGCGCACGTGTTCCCCGCCGCAAGCTTCGTGTGCCTCCCCATTGCGGACGGCGGCGAGGGAACGGTGGAAGCCCTGAAGGGGCCTTTGCGTGCGCGGCTTATCCCGACAAGTGTGAGCGATCCGCTGGGCCGCACGGTCAGCGCCGAGTTTGGACTGAACGACAAACACGTGGCGCTTCTCGAAATGGCCTCTGCCTGCGGGCTTCATCACGTCGCGCTCGCCGAACGTGATCCGCTGCGGGCAACCAGTCGCGGACTGGGCGAGCTCGTGCTGGCGGCGCTCGACGAAGGCGCGCGTCACTTCATCGTTGGCCTTGGCGGCAGCGCGACGAACGACTGCGGCGTGGGCTTTCTTCAAGTGCTCGGTGTGCGATTTCTTGACGGCGACGGCCGCGACTTGTCGAGCGGCGCGGGCAGCTTGCACAAGCTCGCACGAATCGATCGAAGCGGCATGGACCCACGCATCGCCGAATGCTCGTTCGATGTCGCGTGCGACGTCGACAATCCGCTGTGCGGACCCGCCGGAGCGTCGGCCGTGTTCGGCCCGCAGAAGGGGGCGACGCAGGACATGATCGCCGCGCTGGACCAGGCGTTAGGGCATGTCGCGGACGTCATGCGCCGCGACCTCGGCGTCGATGTGGCATCGCTCCCCGGCGCCGGCGCGGCGGGAGGTATGGGCGCCGCGATGGTCGGCTTCCTCAACGCGAATCTGAAGCCTGGGTCCGTCATCGTCGCGGAGGCGCTCGGTCTGGAACAGGCTATCGTCGGCGCGGATCTCGTCATTACAGGCGAAGGCTGCGTGGATGGGCAAACATCGCGCGGAAAAGCCCCCGCCGGCGTCGCGCAGATTGCACGCCGTCTGGGCGTTCCGGTGCTTGCGCTGGGAGGCGCCGTCACCGCGAACGCGGACGAACTCGCTGCAATCGGCATTCAGGCAGCGTTTGCATCCGTCCGCCGCGCCTGCTCCTTGAGCGACGCGCTGCAAGAAGCCCGCGCGAATCTGCGGGCAACCGCTCGCAACGTCGCGGAAGTGCTTCGGCTGGGCATGTCGATCAAACGCTAGCACGTCACCGAACCGCCCTCTCCTACTCCTTCAGGAACCCAATCATGCGTTCAACCAAAATCGTCGCCACGCTCGGCCCGGCCAGTTCGACCGAATCGATCATCGAGAATCTCGCCATTGCCGGGGCCGACGTCTTCCGGCTCAACTTCAGCCATGGCAGCCATGAAGACCATGCAAGACGGCATGCGCTGATTCGCAATGTGGAAGCGCGGCTCGGAAGGCCGATCGGGATTCTCATCGATCTGCAAGGGCCGAAACTCCGGGTCGGCAAGTTCGCCGAGCGCGCACCGGTGTTGCGCCGTGGACATCAGTTCGTCTTCGACCGGAACGAGGAGCCGGGTAACGGTACGCGCGTCTACCTGCCTCATCCGGAAATCTTCGCTGCGGTATCGGCTGGCGACCGTTTGCTGGTGGACGACGGCAAGATGCAATTCCGCGTGGTCAGCGCGAACAGCGAGCAGATCGTCACGAACGTGGAAACGGATGGATGCATCTCGGACCGCAAAGGGGTGAGCGTGCCCGAAGCGCGCCTCAGCATCCCGGCGTTGTCCGAGAAAGACAAGGCGGACCTCGCCTTCGGGCTCTCGCTCGGCGTCGACTGGGTGGCGCTGTCGTTCGTGCAATGCGCCGAAGACGTCCTCGAAGCGCGCGCGCTCATCGGCGACCGGGCAGCGATCATCTCGAAGATCGAGAAGCCGCAAGCGCTCGACAACATCGAAGAGATTCTGGGCGCGTCCGATGGCTTGATGGTCGCGCGCGGGGACCTGGGCGTCGAGATGCCACCCGAAGACGTCCCGGCCGTGCAGAAGCGTCTGGTTCAACTGGCGCGGGGCACGGGCAAGCCGGTGATCGTCGCCACGCAGATGCTGGAATCGATGACGGTCGCGAGCACGCCGACGCGCGCGGAAGCGTCCGATGTGGCCACGGCCGTCTACGACGGCGTCGATGCCGTCATGCTGTCCGCCGAATCCGCTTCCGGGCAATACCCGCTCGAGGCGGTGCAGTTCATGTCGCGCATCATCAATAAGACGGAGGCCGACCCGCTGCATCGACGCGCACTGCAGGCCGGCAGTGCGGGCCCGCTCGCCGACGGCACCGACGCCATCGGTGTGGCGATACAGGCCATCTCGCACACCGTCCCGCTCGGCGTCGCCGTGACCTATACGACGTCGGGCAGCACGCCGTTGCGCGTGGCGCGCCTTCGACCCAGTGCGTCCATTCTGAGCCTCGGTCCTCGCATCGAGATCGCGCGACGCCTGTGCCTTGCGTGGGGCGTGATGGCGCGCACGAGCGAGGTGGCCGAGACCACTGAAGATATCGTCTCGTTCGCCATCTCGGCGTTTCAGGCCAACTGCCTTAGCGCGTCGGACAAGGCCATCGTCGTGGCGTCCGGCACACCGTTCGGCCTCGCCGGTTCCACGAACAATCTCCGCATCATTTTTCCGGCGGAGATCGAGCGGCTTTCGGCGCAACGGCATGCCATGACCGTTTGAGCCGCGTTCCGCTGCTATCCTCCCAGGGATGAACGGACGAATCGACTCCAGACTGGCGGCACAGATTGTCGAACAGGCAACGAAGGTGTTGCCCTTCGACGTCAACGTCATGGACGCGAAAGGCTCGGTGGTCGCGAGCACGGACCCGTCGCGCGTGGGTTCGTTTCACCGGGGCGCGCAAATGGTTCTGGGCAGCGCCAGCGAAGTCGAAATCGATCACGATGCGGCAGCGCGAATCCCGAACACGCGTCCGGGCGTCAACCTGCCGCTGTTCGTCCGCGAAAGGCTCGTGGGCGTCATCGGGCTGACGGGGGCACCGGCGGACGTGCGTCAGTTCGGCAAGCTGCTCCAGAGCATGGCTCAACTCATACTTGAGCGTGACGAGTTGACGCTCGAACTGCAGCGCGAGGAACATCACAAGGAAGAGTTCGTTCGTCAAGCAATCCTCGGAAGTTCGCACCTCTCTTCAGTCGAAGTCGCCGCGTGGGCCGCGCGCGTCGGCATCGACCTCGAACTCACCCGAAGCGCGTTGATATGCCAGTTCGATCCCGGTCAGTTCAAACCGGACACGACATTGGCCGAACTCGACCGCATCCGCGACAGCATTTCCCGGGAGTGCCCGCACCTCATCGCCACACGCGTTTCGATGACCGATCTGGCGATATTCGGGTCAGTCGTTGAGGACCCCTCCAGCCCGGGTCGAACCGAAGAAAACGCCCGAAGACTGCTGGCGGACGTGCGAATCAAAATAGGCGGCGTCTGCAAGACCTCTTTCCGCCTTGCGCTTGGAATTGCGCTGCCCGCTTATGAGGGTCTGCGGCAAT
This sequence comes from Caballeronia calidae, assembly GCF_900044055.2. GTDB lineage: Bacteria > Pseudomonadota > Gammaproteobacteria > Burkholderiales > Burkholderiaceae > Caballeronia > Caballeronia calidae. Next base: position 19,175 of record NZ_FCOX02000055.1, read on the forward strand.
CGTGGACCTCGGCGGTCGAGACCTTGCGGATCGGCATGGCCCGCGCACGCTCGCCTGACGAGTATTATTTTTCCTATTACGACCATAGGCTGGCGGTCCTGCTCTGCGGCTTGACGGAGACCTGGCGGACCGCCGAATTTTCGCGTCCGCTTGAGTTGCTCCTTACCACGGAGCGCGACGGCCCGCTTCTGCTCCACACCCTGAAGGTCTGGTTTGAGCAGGGCGCCCAACCGAAGCTGACAGCCGAAGCACTCGGAATCCATCGAAACACGCTGGACTATCGCCTGAAGAAGATCAAGGAGGCCACGGGACTGGACTTGTCCCGGGTCGACGACTTCGTGATGGTGTATATCGCGCTTCAACGGATGGGTGAGTGAGATCCGGCGGCGCATGCGGTTCGGGTAACGGGCATTCAACATCGCGCCGATTCGTGGCGTCCGAAGCGTCAGTGCATGTGGTCACAAGTAGCAGATGGACCATGCCGTCTTCAGTTGTAGGTGGAGCAGATCGACCCGCGGAGGTTCGCCCAGTGCGTCGAGATGGCCCTACTCGATCAGGTTGCCCGCATGGTGGCGTGTCGATCCATTGACGAACCACCGCGACCGTCGGCGATGCCGGTCTGCATGATCGCTCCGCATACAGTGGGTGCAGCAGCGATTCCGGACAACACCGGCCTATTTGAGCCAGGTGTCCATAATTCTTGCCGCAGCAGCGACTTGCCTTTCACAATCTGCCGGCGCCACCATTAAGAAGCAATCCTAATTTCGCGTAAGCTAACGATTCCTTTTATGTAAAGTACCAAAACTCCGCCCGCCATTTTTCGCAGATCGATGCGCTGCTGTCCTAGATCGGGATGAAACCGCTCTTCCGGAACGGCGCCGCCGAAGTTAGTGACGATCGTAGCAAGGATACGACTACTGCGCCTCTCGAGATCTGTTGATGCGGCGCACCTCATGTCAAGATGGCTGGCGCGACACACGTACGCTTCGACGCATCGTCGGCTGCGTCCCTCAGATCTCTAATGGGTGTCAAGACGCAGACGCCGCGAACACTAAACATGGATCGAGCCGTTCGCCGACAGGGACCACTGCCGGCGGGCCCGTGGGAAAGCTACTGATGCACGTGGCAAGGCGACTCCGCATCGTCACGACATAGCGCTGGTCAGATTATCTGCAGTTCGTTTCTTACCCATTGCAGAAATCTGTTTGCGTTCAGCCGTCGACGAAAGTGCAAATAGAGATCCCAACCTCTGGAATTCGGATCTCCGCCGCACTCCTGGATCATGGCACTTTTGATTTGCTGCAGTGTCTTCGGTGCCGCATTCCCCCCCGACAACCCAAAACCTAGATAGGTGTTCTGGAGCGCACCGCCGCCGCTTACGCAAATCACGTTCCAACCAGAAGCCGATCCGCCCGTCTTCTTTTTTTCTGCGAGTTCGCGAAATTGTAATGCGCTCTCGGTCGTGTGCGCCACAAAGGTCCAATCGCCGGCGTTGCAATCGGATTCGCTAATCTTGATGCGTTGTTGATCGATGAATGCGTCTTCCACGCCCCCCCCAGTAGCGATTCTCAGATTTGCGAACACAATGTCGAAGACGTCTTCACCCACCAGATCGCACAGTGAGTTGAAGAAGACAGCTTTTATCATGCATTCGCATTCACAGACAGTCAGTTGTCCGTTAATGAAGGCCCGAATAGCCACCGATGGCCGCTCGTTCGCCATAAGCGCAAAGTCTTTCGACGTCGCCAAAAATCCGTCAGTTTTTCCGTTGTTGGCAAGCTTTATCCTCGCTTTGAAGTCCATGCCACCGAGGCCCAGCTCTTGAAGTTTCCCTGCGTTCTTCTCGAGTATTATCTTTTGCAGGTCCATCGAGTAGAAACAATTCTTGCCATAGTTCTGCTCTGCCTGCCTGAACCACTCGATAACCCTATGAGGTAGTTGGATCAAGTTACTTCCTATAGCCGACATACGGGCATCGTGACAGCTTCGACATTCTCCTAATTTGTTTACAGGAGCCTGATCATTCGATTGATTTTGGCAAGTTTTATTCGAGCAAGCCATGGTGATACTTCTCCAGAGAACTGAAATATGCCTGCGGTCGTAGAATGCCGGCGCGCTAGCTGCGCCGTCCTCTTGTTTCCTCGAGGACAAGCGTTTTTTGGTAGTCAGCCGGCACATTCGTGAGAGCAACGTTGCGCTTCAACTAGACGCTGTTGCCGTGTTCTTCGGGATGTTCCACATGCCCGCAACCACACCGCCCTTTTTTGCGCCGTTGTTGTCCTGCGGCTGATATTCCATTTTGAATTGGGCGAAGTTTAGTGTGACGTTCTCGGAGACCTGTTCTCCACCACCGAAGCCCAAGGACAGGCCACTGATGAGTACCTCCTTCAGCGTTATCTTCAGGTATTCGACCGGCTCGTTTCCGCCCGCCTTTCGCAGCGTCAGCACGGCCTCCGGCATGTGCACGCCCTGACAGCACGACTGAGCGATAGTTGGCGAACTCTTGTCGACGTGTTTGGTGATCCTGAGATCCTGAACTGACGCTCTTCCGGTGCCGCCGCCCGTGCCACTGTGTGTTGTGCCTGTCTGTGAGCAGCCCCACGACCAATTGAGCACTTCGATTTCTTCGGTGTGTCCTACCGCCAGTGATTCACCCTTGATGTTGCCCAACTTGAGGAACATATCCACGGCCATATCAGTCTCCATTAAAACGCCCCTTCCGGGGCCGAAATTCGCGTAGCTAAGTGGCGAATTTTCATTTCTAGGCTTTGCCATAATTTACCTTCGTTCGCATTCCTTGTGGTATGGCTCGCTTCGAAAATTTGACGCGGCCGCCCATCACCGCCCATTTATTCTCCGAGCTCCGGTGAACGCAGCAGCCGCCTGCAACTATCAGCGCTGGTAAAGCTGCGTCCGCTTTTCGCTAGGTGAACTGGCTCTCATTCGTTCAGTCCGCTTCGCGAGATCAATGACCCGAAAACAGCCGAGCTCGCATGTTTATTCCAGAAAAAAGCCGAAGAAATTCGAACCGATTCACCGCTCAAGTGGCTTTTCACAGTAACTAGGTAACTGGTGCCGGTCGCAGTCCTCAGCGCCGACAGGTGCGAGACAGTCCACAGCCAGGCTTAAGAACCCGCATTGACATCAGGCGCCGCGAGTGGGAGTTCGGCGATGATGTCTCGGTCTTTTTCTCCATGCGTGGCACGGAAACTCTCTCTTTTAGACGCGCTGGCGGATCGTCAACATGGACGGGATTTACCCATGATCTGACTGGGGTCGCGCCGGTTTCGGCGGCCGATCCTGTGACCGGCAAAGCCGCACTGTCTGGATCGCCAACGGTGCCGCCAAGGGTCTGATGGCAGAGGCGTGGCGCTGATATAAGGTGACGACAGCATCGCTGCGTCCTCGACGCCGCAGCGGCTGTGGGGAGCCTTTACGATAGTTCGTCGGCGTTCAGCCGACGAAACGCTCGCTCCTCAGCGGGCCACACCCGTCAGAGCGCCGACGGTCGAGCGGCCGTTGGCTCAGTCGTGCGCCTACGCTGGACTGTGCTCTCGGGGGAAGCCACGAACGGGACAAAACGCAAGGTGTGAGGCGCCCCCACCCATCCGTTCGGGGGGCGAACCAGCACTGGGCAAACACTAGCGAGGATGTACGAATAGAGGCCTTCGCTGTGCATTCTGTAGCGATTAGCCGCCCTGCGCGGGCTGGTCTACGTATTTGGCTGAGGACTGCCCGTCTTTGCGCTCGCAAGCTGAATGGCTGTTTGTTGACCTGAAGAGACATTTGGATGTCTAGGAGACGGTGCTCGCGAAAGGCTGATAGTGTGGCCCGACAAGCGCCGATCACCCGCCATCTTCTGCCGACGCATAACAGCCGGGGCCGACCTGCCCCGGTCGTCCTGTAGTGGCGCGCGGAGGTCCGTCTGCCTCCTTCGTGCCAAATCCGTCTCTCCCACCCGAACTGCGAGGACACTCAAGCAACCCTTTTATTCCCCCTCCTCGCTCAAATAAATTGCCGCTCTTGCGCGGAACAAAGAGCCACACCCTGCTGTTTTGCTTTCGACGGTCGCAGCACACCGCAGCGACCTCGAACGGCGCGATTCGTCCAGCGAACCGGCCACGCAGGAGGAATCATGCACCGCGCAATTTACGTCCTCGACCAGAGCTTCTTCAGCTTCGGCTGCTTCTATCGCGTGGACCTGCGCAGCCGCAGCGGCCGCCTGATAGAGACGCACTACGTGAAACTCAGCGACATCGCGTGGTGCTAGGACCTGTGCGGCGCAGCCCTTCGATCAAATCCGGCCCGAGGAACCTATCCATGACCTACGCTTATGCCCGCTTGCCGGACGTCGTGCCCTACGATGAATGGCTAAGAGGAACTTTCGCGCTGCGTCAGGTGCGCAGCTCGGCGCTGAAGAACCTGGATGATCAGATCCAGCTATACCACCGCGATCGCACCGTCCATCAATTCCATCTTCTGGTGAGCGCGTTCGAGTTCTGGCGAGAGTCGGCCGGCACCGGAGATGACTGGAAGAAAGTTTCGCGCAACGGCCTGAACCACTTCACGCTGCTCGATCAGCAGCTGCGCGGCAACGGCGACACCGACGCTGCAGCCGGCGCGCAGGACTTCATGACGCCTGCGCTCATCAACTCGCGGCTCGGCGTGCTGTATCTCTTCGGCAACCTGGACATCGAGGACGACACGTTCCAGGTGCTGCTCGAAGGCGCGTTCGATATCACCAACGCCGGTCTCGGCCTCGCACCCGATGGCGACGACGCGGCGTCGATCGCTAGCGACGTGATCGACAACAGTCTCGTACAGAAGTCGGCGTCGCTCGCGCTCGAACAGGTGCAGCAAAAAATCAGAAAGCGCAAGAACCCCACGCTCACGAGTTCCGCACAGCTCATGACGTCCGACATCACGCTGCCTGCATTGAGCAGCGCGGCGCGGCGTCTCTATGAAATCATTCGCGACAAGGTCGGCGAAGGCGCGAAAAAGCTCTGGGACATGATCCGCGAAAAGGTCGCCGATATCCGCAACGATCCGGCGTGCTTCGCGCTCGACACGATACCCGGCCTCTTGCGCAAGCTCGTCGACTTCCTGTGCGGCAAGCTGCTCGCGACCCTTGCGCCGCTCATCGGTGCGGGCCTGGATCTCGCGAAGGGCATCGCCAATACCGTCGACAGCAGCATCACCAAGTATCGCGAGTGGGTGCAGGGCCGCGACGTCCAGTTCGGCACCGGACACCCCGGCATCATCGTCGAGGCGATCTGACGCGCGATGAAGCTCTCCATCGGCGCGTGCGTCTACGACATTTTCAAGGGCGGGACGAGCCTCTGCCTGCAGCTCGCGAGCCAGGGCGTATCGACGATCGTGGATGCCGTCGTCTCCATCATGGAAACGCTCGCGGAGGTCATCTAGAAGATCGTTGAAATCAAACGCATCAAGCGATTCTGCCAGCAGGCGAAGGCGCACTGGGACGCGCGTATGCAGCGCGATGCGCTGCATACGCGGCCGATCGCCTACAACAGCTGGTTCAAGCGTTACGCCGTGCCGATACCCGCGCTCTCGGTGCTCACGCTCAATTCGGGCATCTGCGGCGACAAGATGCATTTCCTCGCGATGTTCAAGGACAACGAAACCATCGTCACGCAAACGGATTCACGGCCGGCTGCAAGTACATCGATGACCTCAAGGTCTGGGGATCGGGCTATCTGAGCGATGCGGGCTTCGCATTCAAATCCGACGATGCGACGATCAAAGGGCTGCTTGCGCTCGCTGTCAGCCACACGGAAGTGCAGACCTGGGATCTGAAGCTGCATATCCGGCGCCTTCGTATTCGCGAAGGCGCTCTTTTTTACGTGCGATTTCTTGCATCGGTCTTGCGAAAAATTTCTTTGGAATAGAAGCCGGCGCCCGGCTGTTTTCGTCGCAATCCCTTCACGTTCCGAGGCATCGACCGCGATGAACGCCAGAACCACGCTCCAAGCTCTGCGCATCGGCTTCGCCATTGCGTGTCTGTGCGCGCTTCAGAGCGCGCGTGCGGGCCAGTACATCCTGGTGCCGGAAGGAACCGTCACGCTGATTCGCGCGACGACCGTGTTCAACGTCGATGCGCCCATCGCGCTGGAGCAAGGCGATCTCCTCGCCACCGCGGCGCAAGGCAGCGCGCAACTCGAATCGGACGGCACCACCATCGGGCTCGGCGCGGACACGCACATCGCCATCGATGCCGCGCCGGGCGGCGATGCGCTCGCGCTGCTCTCGGGCTGGATCAAGATCGCGCGCACGCGGCCGGATGCAACGGAGTCCCTATCGATCGATACCGCCACGCTCGACGGCGCGATGCGCGATGGCGCGGCCGTGCTGCACGCGAGCCGCGACGCGACCTCCCTCTTCATCGAGACGGGCGCGATGACGCTCGCCCTGCCCGGCCATGCCGACGTCCGTCAGACGCTCGACGGTGACCATTATGCCGCGCGTGAAGCAGGCAAACCCCTCGATGCGAGCACGCGCCCGGCGCCCGCGTTCATCGCCGGAATGCCGCTGCCGTTCCGCGATCCGCTCGTGGCGCTCTCCACGCCCGTGAAGGGGAAGCTCATCGTTGCGTCGCAGGGCCGCCCGGCGACCTTTGCCGATCTCGCCGGCTGGCTGAGCGCGCCGCTCGGCATTCGCCGCGGCTTCGTCGCGCGCTTCCGGCCGTTGGCGGAACGCGAGCCATTCCGCTCGCAGGTGCGGCAAAACCTGCGCGATCTTCCCGAATGGCGGCGCGTGCTGTGCCCGCCTCCCGCCAGGCCGCGCCGGCGCGCAGTCGCGCCCGTGCAGGCTCAGTCAACCGAGGTGGAGTCATGAGACTGTCGCTCGCCGTCAAATTCAATCTGGTGTTTCTCGCCGTTTTCGTAGTCGGTTTCGTGTCGGCCGGATTCGCCGCGCGCGAATTGCTGCGCCGCGCGGCCATCGAAGAGACGGTGCAGAATGCGCGCGTCCTGATGGAAGCCGCGGGCGCCGCGCAGAACTACACGGCGACGCAAGTCACGCCGCTCTTGCAGACGCAGCTCAAATACAGTTTCGTGCCGCAGTCGGTGCCGGCGTTTTCGGCGGTCGAAACGCTGATGACGCTGGAAAAGCACCTCGCCGGGTACTCCTATCGCTCGACGATGCTGAATCCGACCAATCCGCGCGACCGGCCCTCGGACTGGGAAGCGGACGTGATCCGGCATCTGCACGACAAGCCCGAGCTCAAGGAAATCGTCGGCCTGCGCGACACGCCGACGGGGCAGAACCTCTATATAGCGCGCCCGAACCGCATCACCGACGCCGCCTGCATGGAATGCCACAGCGTGCCGTCGCGCGCGCCGAAGACGCTCATCGACAAGTACGGCCCCGACAACGGCTTCAACTGGGCGATGCACGATGTAATCGGCGCGGATTTCGTGTCGGTGCCGATGGCGCTGCCGGTCGCGCGCAGCGACGCGGTGCTGCGCACCTTCCTCGCGTCGCTGCTCGGGGTGTTCGTGCTGCTGCTGGTCGCGCTGAACGTGATGGTGCATCTGCTCGTCACGCGGCGCATCCGTGCGCTCTCGCGCGCCGCCGATCAGGCGAGTCTCGGCCAACTCGATGGCGCGGACTTCGGCGAGCGCGGCCGCGACGAGATCGCTTCGCTCGCCGCGTCGTTCGCCCGCATGAAGACGAGCCTCGTCGAAGCCTTCAAGATGATCGAGGCATGAGGTGAACGCCGCCGCGACCGACCCGCCGCGCACGCCGGGCAATACGCAGCTCGGCAAGTACCGCATCGAGTCGATGCTGGGCGCGGGCGCGATGGGCATCGTCTATCGCGCGTTCGATCCGCACATCGAGCGCCATGTCGCGCTGAAGACGATCCGCCACGAGTTGTTCGAAAGCGGCGAGCGGGAAAGCCTGAAGGCGCGTCTGCGCAACGAGGCGCAGGCAGCCGGGCGGCTCGCGCATCCGAATATCGTCGGCGTGTATGACTATGGCGAGACGGCGGACACCGCCTATATCGCGATGGAGCTCGTGAGCGGCCATGGACTGAAGCAATGGCTCGACGCAGGCCGTCCGCTCGCAGCCGCCACCGCGCTCGACTGGTTCGGGCAACTGCTCGCCGCGCTCGGCTTCGCGCACGAGCACGGCGTCGTGCATCGCGACATCAAGCCCGCCAATCTGCTCGTGAATGCAGAAGGGCGGCTGAAGGTGGCGGACTTCGGCGTCGCGCATGTCGCATCGTCCACGCTGACGCTGACGGGCGCGATGATCGGCACGCCGAGCTACATGTCGCCGGAGCAGTTCACCGGCGAGCCCGTCGACGGGCGTTCCGATCTTTTTTCCGCCGCGATCGTGCTGTATCAGATGCTCGCCGGATGCCGTCCGTTCGCGGGCGCATCGCAGGCGGAGGTCATGCGGCAGGTCATGCACGAGACGCCGCGCATGCCGTCCGCCTGCAACCCGGCGCTGCCGTCCGCGCTCGACGCCGTGCTGATGCGCGCGCTGTCCCGGCGTCCCGATGCGCGTTTCCAGACAGCGAACGCGCTGCGGCGGGCACTCGACGTCGCGACGGACGGCACGGCCCACATCGCGACGACAGCAGCGGAAGACGACCGCACGATTCTCGAAGCGCAGGCTGTCACGCTCGCATCGGGGACTGGCTCGTGGCGCGGCGACTCCCTGCCCTCGCTGACGATGTGGCCGGCCGCCTTGCTCGCGCCGGTCGAGGCTCAGCTTGCCGCGCAGATCGGGCCGGTGGCGCGTCTGCTCGTGCGCCGGGCGGCGGCGCGCATCGCCGATGCGCCGGACCTGCCCGCGCTCGTCGCACTGCTCGCGCCGCATATTCCCTCCGACAAAGGCCGTGCGCAGTTCGTCGCCGCGTTCGCGGACGCGTCAAAGGCGGGCACGTCGCGGGGACCATCTCCGTCTTCGTCGCTTGGCGCGGAAGACGTGCAGGCCGCCGCGCTCCGGCTCGCCGTTTATCTCGGCCCGATTGCGACGATCGTCGCGAAACGCGAGGCGTCGCGCGCCGCCAGCCTGCGCGCACTGCACGAGCGGCTCGCGGCCGCGATCTCCAACGAAGCCGACCGCGCGCGTTTCGAGCGCGACATCGGGCTGTAGCGACACGATTAAAAGGAGCAAAACCGATGCAACCCGACACGATCCGCCTCGCCACCTGCTCGGCATTCGGCCTGACCGACGCAGGACGCACGCGCCGCGAGAATCAGGACCGCTTTCTGATCGATACGGCGTCGAACCTCGTCGCGGTCGCGGACGGCATGGGCGGTCACGCATTCGGCGCGCGCGCCAGTGCAACGGCGCTCGACTGCATCGCCGCGCGGCTCGCGACTGACGCGATGCCGTGCGGTCACGCCGGCGCCACGTTCACCGATGATCCCGACGCCACCGTCCACGATGCCTCGGCCTGCGCGATGCGCGCCGCCGCCGACGCGCTCGACCACGCCAACGCGACCCTCCACGCGATGAACCTGCGCGAACGCCTCGCGCACCGATCGATGGGCACCACGTTGACGGGCATCTGGCAGCCCACCGGCTCGGCGCGGCTAATCTCGTTCCATGTCGGCGACAGCCGGCTCTATCGGTATCGCGACGACGCGCTGACACAACTGTCGCGCGACCAGACGCTTTATCAGCAGGCGCTGGAGCGCGGCGCCATCGAGCACCTGCCGCCGCGCAACGTGCTGCTGCAGGCGCTGGGGCCGCTGCCGTCGATCGCGCCCGTCGTGGAAGCGCATGCGTGGCTGCCCGGCGACCGCTATCTGCTGTGCAGCGACGGATTGCACGGCGAGGTCGCGCATCGCGAGATCGAGGCGGTGCTCTCTGTGATGACGCCGCACGGCATCGGCGATGCATGCAGGCGTCTCGTGGCGCTCGCGCTCGACGCGGGCGGCAAGGACAACATCACGGCGGTCATTGCGTGTTTCGACGACGTTTAGTCCGCGCGGCTGCCGGCGCTGTCGAATAGCGCCGCGACGAACGCGGCATCGGGCAAACCGACGCTCACGCGCGCCGATGCCGCGTGCCACCAATCGCTCATTCCCCGCGCACCGGCATGCGATGGCGCCGACACGCCGCTCGCATCATCCGCATGCGAAAGCGCGAGCAATCCGGCATCGAAATCCGAAAGACACGCGCCCTTACCGAGCGTCGCGAGCGCGAGCGCGCTGCAACGCGCGAACCACGCGTGAGCATGCGGACGCCACATCGGCCATGCGCGGGGCTCGACAGGCGCGGCAATCGTGAGCGGAAAGTGACGGCCCGCGCTGTCGACGCTCGGCATCAGCACGCCCGCCCATCCGCTCTCCCCCAGCACGCCGCCGCCGAGCGCGAAGCACCACAGCGGCGCGGTCAGATAAGCATCGAGCCATGCAGAACCGCGCGCCGCGCGGCCCGCGAGCAGGCCCGCCTGCAACATCGCGTCCCAAGGCTCGACGAAGCACGCCGGCAGGCGGCGCGTCACGAAGTCGCCGTTGCCGCGCACCTTGCCGAAGCATCCCGCGACGCCCGGCGACATCATCACAGATGCTCCGGACAGCGAAACTGCTCGAGCGGCGCGCGCCGGAAAGGATTGACGATGCTCGTCGCATCCAGCTCGAGCACGGCACGGCGTCCGGCGGAATCGAGCGTGAGCCGGTAGCGGTCAGGCTGCGCCGTCGCTTCGAGTCTGCCCGCGTCGAGCAGATGCAGAAGCGCCCACGGACCGCTCGCATCCAGCGGCGCGGTTTGCGTCGCGGAAGGCGGGCCGAATTGCGCGCTCGCGCGGCCGGTATTCCTGCCGCTCGGCCATTGCAGCAGCATCGACTGGAGACCGTCCGGCTTCAGGGCGAGCTGCTGCCCGTCGATGTCGAGATTCACCTGCGTCACGGCGGGATCGAAGGCAAGCGCCTTCACGCGAAAGCGGACCGACATGTCGCGGCTGCCGTCGTGGAAAAACGCGTCGCGGATCTGCGCGGCGCGCTGAAACTGCGCGAGCGCATCGCGAGGCATGCCCGCCGGCGGCGTGCCGGCGCGCCATTGCCACACGGGTCCGCTCGTATCGACCAGCGCGGCGAGATTCTTCTGGAAGAAATCGTCGATGAGACCGCCCGGCGCGAACAGCTTGCCGAAGTCGTCGGCGGCGACGTCGCGGTTCGAGCCATGCACGAACGGATAGCGGCCATCGAGCGCGCGGCGGCACAACGGCCCGGCGCTCGCGTTCCACTGCGCGTCGAGGCGCGCGCGCTCGCCGCCCTCGACGAGCGCCGCGCCCGCCGTGGCGAGCGATGCCGCGACGGGCGTGAGCGGCGCCGGGGCCGTCTGGCTCGCGAGCCTCAGCTTGCCGAGCGCATCGCCGGCGGGCGCGGGCTGGCCCAATCTGCGCGCGGCGTCGGCGGCGTCGAGATAGACGGCGGCGTCCTTGAGCGGCGCGAGCGCGCGATCCAGCGCGGCGGCATCGCCCGGCTTGCCCGCGAGTTCGTGCAACTGCTGAAAGTGCTCGTCGACGCGTGCCGCCGCAATCGTCGTCTCGCGCGCCGCCGCGACGATGAACTTCCTGAGCGGCGAATCGGGCGCGGAAAGCGCGTTCGCGATACGCGCGCCATCGGCGAGAGCGGTGACAGGCACGACGGTCACATCGTCGAGCAGGCCGTCCCATGTATGGAGATAGGCATCGAAGTAGCGCGCGTCGAGCGCGGCGCGCAACGCGGCGGCGCCATCGGGCGTGAGCGCGGCGGCGTCGCGGCCGAGCACCCAGGCGTCCTTCGCGACATCGTCGAGCGCCGCATCGCGCAGCCGCATGTATTGCGCGTAGCCGGCCCGGGTGTACGCGCCCGCGATGCCGGTCGTGAGCGGCGCGCCGCTCGCGCGCCTGAGCAGCAGCGGCGCGTTCGGTCCGGCTGCGGCGCTCACGTCAAAAGCGGCCAGATTCGCCTGCGCAAGCTCGCCGTCCACCCGGTCGCCGATGCGCTGCGACAGCGGCAATTCGGCCAGCCGCGCGCGCGCCGCCTTGATGAGCGCATCGTCGAGCGGCAGCGACGGATCGAAGCGCGTCTTGTCGAACAGCGCGGCGAGATGCGCATCGAGCGCGCTTCTTTGGGCCGGGCTCGCGTCGACGGAGAGTGCGGGGACCAGATGGGCGCGCAGCGCGGCGGGGTCGAAGTGGCGCGCGTCGCCGAGCATCAGATAGGCGCGCAAGGCTTCGTAGCGCGACGCCTCCGAGGTCGGAGCATTGACATCGCGCAGCGCCTGCGTGAGCTTGCCGACCGCGAGCGGCAGCAAAGTCTGATCGAGCAGGCGCCGGTACGTCACGCGCGCTTCCTGGCCAAGCTTGTCGCCCTGATAGAGCCAGAGCCGGGTGAGCCACGGCACCGGCTTGCCGGCATCCGCATAGCCGCCGGGCAGCGCGCGTGCCGCGTCAAGCAAGGGCAGTACCGCGAGCGGGTCCGCGGACGCGTTCGACTCGCGCGCCAGTTGCGCGACGTGCCGCGTCTGCCGCTCGAACTCGGCGACATAGGCACGGTTGCGCTGATAGCTCACGGCCATGCCTGCGAGCGCGAGCATCAGCGTCACGCCGATCAGCGCGAGCGCGCCGCGCCGCAGCCACGCGCTGCAACGCTCGAAGCGCGCGTTCGCGCCCACCAGCCCGGATTCCGCGATCACCACGTCCTTGAGCAGACGGTTGATGAAGTAGGCACGCCCCGACGCGTCGCGGTTGTACCCTGCATCGCACCCCAAGCCGAGCGATTGCGCGATGGCGCTGATCGCGCGGTCGATCGGACGGCCATGCTGCGTGCCGCTCGTGAAGTACACGCCGCGCAACAGCGGCGACGCCTCGAAGCGCGTGCCGCGAAACGCGCCGTCGAGAAAGCGCCCGAGCGCCGGCTGCAGCCCAGCGAACTGCTGCGCGAAGCCGTACACGCGCGCGCGCCGCTGCACGTCCGATTCCCGCTGCATGCGATGCGGCACGCGCGCCTGCAGCCGCGCGCCGAGCGCATCGAATTCGGCGGGGAATGCGGCGAGCGCCGCGTCCGCGCCCGGCGACTCGTCGAACGCGAAGGTGATGCCCCAGACCTGATTGCGCTCCGCTTCGCCGAGGTCGTCGAAGAACTCGGTGAAGCCCGCCAGCAGATCGCACTTCGTCACGACGACGTAGACCGGCAAGCGCACCCCGAGCCGCTCGCTCAACTCCGTGAGCCGGCTGCGGATCGTGCGGATGTGCGCGTCGCGCGCGGTCTCGTCCTGGCGCACGAGATCCGCCGCCGAAACCGTCACGATGAGGCCGTTCAGCGGCCGGCGCGGCCGGTACTTGCGCAGCAGTTGCAGGAAGCCCGTCCACGCGGATTCGTCGGCTTGCGAGTCGCTGTCCTGCGTCGTGTAGCGGCCCGCCGTATCGACGAGCACGGCGTCGTCGGTGAACCACCAGTCGCAGTGACGCGTGCCGCCGACGCCGCCGATCGCCTCGTCGCCGAGTTTCTCGCGCAGCGGAAAGCGCAGGCCGGAATGCGCGAGCGCCGTGCTCTTGCCGGTGCCAGGCGCGCCGATGAACATGTACCACGGCAACTGATACACCCACTGCCGGCCGTTGACGCCTTTCATGCGCGCCTGCCGCAGGATCGCGAGCGCCTGCCCGAAGCGCTCGCGCAGCACCGCGAGTTCCGCGCTGCCTGCTGCCGCCGCCTGCCCTTGCCCCGCGACGCCGCTCATGAAGCGCCGATTGACGAGCCGCGCGACGCCCGCGCGCACGCCCCACGCCAACGTCCACGCGGCGACGAGCGCCGCCATCGCGGTCCAGCGGGCGCGCGGCGATTCGAGCGGCGCGTGTCCATCGAACGCGAAAAGCGGCCCTTCGAACCACACGACGACGAGCAGCGCGAGCACGCCAGCGAGCGTGAGCCATTGCGGCGTATTAAGCATTCCTGCGAATTTCTTCATCGATGTCTCCATGCCTCGAATACTTTGGCGTCACGTCACGTCACGATGACGCGCCCGGCGCGAGCAGCGTGATCTCCACCCGCCGGTTTTTCGCGCGGCCGGCGGGCGTGTCGTTCGGCGCGAGCGGCTCGGCGTCGCCGCGTCCTTCGGCGGAAAAGCGCGCGCTCGCGCCGGTGAGCGACGCGAGCATCGCGCGCACGGTTTCGGCGCGCGCCTGCGACAAATGCCAGTTCGACGGAAAGCGCGCCGACACGAGCCGCTGGTCGTCGGTGTGGCCCGTGACGACGACCCGGCCGGCCACGCTCTTCAGCGCCTCCGCGATGCGTCCGATCAGCGCGTCGTAGGCCGGATCGAGCGTCGCGCTGCCGGAGGCGAACAGGTTGTCGCCGGTGATCGTGACGATGGAGCGGTCCGACGTCTCGCGCACCGAAACCAAACCCTGGCGGATCTCGGGCGCGAGAAAGGTGGCGAGCGTCGCGGCGGCGGCGGGCATCGCGGCGGGCGCGATCATGCTCGCCCGCGCGGCGGGCCGCTCGCTCACGCGGATGCGGTTGAGCGCGTCGAACACCGGATCGGACGTGCGGTTCAGGCTCAGCGCGAGCGCGATGTGCGTCGCCACCAGCACGACACCCGCGAGCGCGGCGCAGACCCACGGCGGCATGCGCTGCCCGAGCGGCTTGCGCGCGCGCTCGGCGGGCCGCCAGTGCACCGACAGCTCGGTTTCGAACGCGCCGCGCTGAGTGCGGATGATGCGCTCAAGCCGCTCGCGCACGGAGTCGAGCTGGCTGCGCCCGCCGTCGATCAGGCGATATCGCCCTTCGAAGCCGAGCGACAGGATCACGTACAGCAGTTCCAGCACGTCGACGTTGCGCGCCTGATCCTGCGCGAGCCGTTGCAGGATCAGGAAGAAACGTTCGCCGCCCGACGCTTCGTTATGGAAGGTCACGAGCAGGCTGCGGCTCGCCCATACGCCGCTGCCCCACGGCGTGCCCGAGATCGCCTCGTCGATGCAGGTGCACAGGCAATAGCGCGCCGCCGCGAGCTTTTCGGTGTCGATGCCGCTCGCGCGTACCTCCGACTCGAAGGCACGCACCATCCGCGCGAGCTCGGCGCGCAGCCCTTCGATATCGGCGATCGCCGCGCGCTGGCGCAGCGGCAGCGCCAGTTCGAGCAGCGGATTGGCCGCGCGCACCAGCGGGTTCAGGCCGGCCGCGACCGGCAGCACGGGCGCGCGGGTGTCGCGCGGCGCGGGTTCGCCGCGATCTTCGTCATCGCGGGCACGCGACGCGGCGCGTCCGCCCGGCTGCGGAATCAGGATGGTGTCGTCCGGGTCGAAGCCGGCTTGCGGAAAGGTCGGTGCGTTCACGATGGGTTCCTTCGTCGAATGGAGCCGGCGTTATGGACGGATCGCCCAGAACTCGAACTCGATGCCCGGAAAATCCCCCGCGACGTGCAGCGCGACGCCCGCCGAAGTCGCGAACTGCCGCCACAATTCGCCGCCGCGTTCCAGCTCGAAATAGGTGAAGCCGGCATGGAACGGCAACTGGCGCGGCGCGACCGGCAACGCACGCAGCGCGATGCCCGGCAACTGGAGATTGACGAGATCGCGGATGCGCTCCACCGGCCCGAGCTTGGCCTGCCGCGGGAAGCCGTTGAGCAGCGCGGCCGGCGCGAGATCGGCCTTCACCGCGAGCACGAAGCTCGCGGAGGCGAACAGCTCGCGGTCGGGCACGATCGCCACGCGCAGGCCGTACTTGCGCTCCTCCAGCGCGATCGGCACGGCATGCGGGTCCATCACCGAGCTCAGCGCGCGGCGCAATGCGTCGACGAGCGGCGTGAAGGTCTCGTCGAGCCGCTCGTGGCGATAGACCGGAAACGCGCCCGGACGCTTGCCCGGCTGGCTGAAGGTCGCGAGCTCGCCCGCCAGTTGCAGCGCGTGCTGATGCAGGTCGTGCGGATGCAGGCCCGTGGTCGACGCGATCCCCGCGAACAGCGGCTCCGCGCGGTTGAGCACCTGCAGCAAGAGGAAGTCGGCGATCTCGGCTGCGCCGGTCGCGGCGGGGCGCGCCAGGCGCGCGGCGAGCGCATCGGCGCGCTGATGCACGAGTCCCGCGAGCTCGTCGACGAATCCGGCGAGCCCCCGCGACACGCGATAGTCGAGGCAAGGCGGCGCATAAGCGGCATCGAGCACGATGCTGTTGTCCGCGCGGCGCTCGACGATGCGCGCAATCCCGAGCGCCGTGTGCGCGTGGACCACGTCGCGCTCGAACGCGAGCCGCAGCTGGAGCTTGCCGACCTGCACGAGCGCCGCGCCGAGTGCGCCGTCGTTGCTGTCGAGCACTTCGGTTTCCGCGATGCGATGACGCGCGAAGCCATCGCCGGCTTGCACCGTATGCGCGGCCTCCGGCACGCCATGACGCGCGACGGGCAGCGCGAGCACCACCGTCAGATCGCGCGCGTCCTCGGGAATGGCGAGCGGTAGCGGCAAGTCATCGTCGGCGGGCAGGCGGAACGGACTGCCATCGGGCAGCACGCCCGCGCACGCGGTCAGCGCGATGCGGCCGAGCTTCAGTTGCTCGACGTCGATCGCGAGTTCCGAAAAGCCGAACGCATAGGGACGCAGCGCGGCGCAGCGCGCGTCGATCTGCGCGCGCAGATAGCGGTCGTGCTGCTGAAGATGCTGCGGCTGCAGCAGCATGCCTTCCGACCAGATCACCTTGTTGTTCCAGGACATCGTCGCCTCGCTTGTCGGGTTGCTATCGGGTTGCTATCGGATTGAAGGGGCCGGCGGCATCGCGTCGGCATCGCCGTTTGCCTGCCGCTCGTATGCGTCGTTGAAGGCGCTGCCGCACAGCGCCCCAAGGTCATCGGCACTGGCGCGTTCCAGCTCGGCGTGCAGCGCGATGAGGCGGTCCCACTGGCGCGCCTTGCGGCACGCGGGCAGCCAGTCGAGCCAGCCGCGCCGCGTGTCGGCGCGCGCGATCGCCCGCGGGTCGAAGCGGCCGAGCAGATGCTGCATGGCCGCACGCGTGCCCGCGAGGACCGCAAGCTCGTGGCGGCGGATGTCGTCGAACGCGCCTTCGAGCGCGGCCTGCGCGGGCAGGTAGCCGGCGCTCGCGCCGCGCATCATCTGCGCGAGCGCGCCGTCGCCGTCGGGAAAGAACTTGAGCGGGTTGTTGTCGCGCTGGACCAGCATCGTCGTGTCGAGGCTGATCTCGCGCTTGAGCACCGAGCGCGACAGCAGCACATCCACCACGCCGCGCACCGCCGTGCGCAGCATCGCGCCCGCGAGACGCGCGGTCTCGGCGGCATCGCGGGTGCCGAGCGCGGCGGCATCGACGCCCAGTCCGTCGAGCAGCGCCGCGAAAGCCGATTCGGCGCTGGCGTCATTGGCGGCGTCGATGCCCGGCGCGTTCGCGGCGCGGCGGGAAGGCGCGTCGAACGCTTCGCCCGTCGACGCGGCAGACGGCATCGTCGCGCCCTGCGAGGGCCGGGGCATCGACACGGGCGCGGCGCGTTCGGCAGGCCTGGACGCGACATCGGCCAGCGGATCGTAGTCGTGCGGAATGCCGCCCGCCGGCGCATGCGCCGTCGCGCCGGCAGGCTGCACGTAGGCGAACTGCTCGGGCGATACGTGATCGCTCCCGGAGCCGGCGAACACCGCGTGTCCGTCGAGCCGGGCCGGTGCTCCATGCGACATGCGCGAATTGCCGAGCGGCGCGGCGAGCGGATCGAAGCGCGGCCCCGGCAGCGGGGAATCCGCGAGCACCGCCGCGTGCGCGAGCGGATCGTGCGCGCACGCCTGCACCGAAGCGCACTCACCCGCGCTTGCGACATCGAGCGGATCGAAATTTCGACGGTCGTGCACGCCGAGCGGCGCGTCGAAGGCGGCGGCACGCGCGCGCGCCATCGCCCGAACGCCGAGCCGATAACCGCCGATTTCCAGCATGTCGCCGTCGGCCAATCGCGCGGGCTGACCGCTCGCGAGCGGCCGTCCGTTGTGCCGGCTCGGATTGCTGCCGAGATCGGCGAGCCGCCAGCCGTCCCCGGAACAGTCGATCCGCGCATGCAGGCGCGACACGGTCTTCGCCGCATCCGGCAGCACCATCGTGTTGTCGGGGCCGCGCCCGATGGTCCCGCCCGCCGCCCCGAAGCGGCATGCGAGCGGCGCATCTGGCGCGTTGCCCTGATACGTGTCGACCGTGAGCGTCAGATACATGGTGTCTCCTCCGTGCGCATTCATTTCGAGCCGTCGTCGGCCTGACGGGGCTCGGCGGGTTCATCGGGTGACGCGTTCGCCGCACCCGCGCCGCCGCCCCCGCCGCCGCAGTTGATCTCCACGACCACGCCGTCGATCGTCACCGGCCCCGCCGCGCTGATCGCGATGCCGGACGGCGAAAGCACGATGGTGTTGCCGCCCGCCTTGAGCGTGAGAATCTCGCCCGCCTCGATGGTGACGTTCATCCCGCCCTTCACATCGACGTTAACACCCGCCCCCACCGAAATATTCGCCCCGCTCTTGTGTTGCGTATCGCCGCCGACATCGAGCGAATATTTGCCGCCGATACGCACGCGCTGGCCGCCTCGCACGTCGTCGCTGCGATTGCCGCCGCAGCGCGCGATATCGTCCTGCTCGACGATTACATGGCGCTCGTTGCCGATGCGCGTCAGCGCGTCGTGCTTCACCCACGTCTCCAGATCGCGCTCGGCGTGGAAGAAGAGCTGCTCCGCGCCCCTGGTATCGTCGAAGCGCATTTCGTTGAAGCCGTTGCCGCCCTTCGTCGAATTGCTCCTGAGCGTGGTGCGCGCCATCTTCGCCGGCAGTTCGTAGGGCGTGGTCTGCGCCGCGTTGTAGACGCTGCCGATCACGAGCGGCTGGTCCGGATCGCCCTCGATGAACTGCACCAGCACTTCCTGTCCGATGCGCGGCAGGAAAAACGCGCCATAGCCCTTGCCGGTCCACGGCTGCGCGACGCGCACCCAGCAGCGCTGCAGCGACTCGCGCGAGGCCTCCGGTTCGAGCTGCTCCCAATGGAACTGCACCTTGATGCGGCCATATTTGTCGGTATGGATCTCTTCGCCCTCCGGCCCGACGACCACCGCCGTCTGAGGCCCCGCGACGCGCGCGCGCGGCGTGTTGCGCGCGGCGCGAAAACCGGCGTCGCGCGGCAGCGCCCGGAAGGCGCAATCGAACACGGGCGGGCGCGCGTGCGCGTCGAGCGTCGAAAGATAGTCATCCGAATTGACCGCATATTCCGCCGAAACGACCAGATGCTCGCGATTCTGCGGCTCCAGCGGATGCCCGGTCAGCCGCACGAGACCGCCGGGCCAGATGGCGCGCGCCGTGGTCCGCGCGTTCACGAACGCGTTCGACGCCTGATGCGCCTCGACATGCGCCCGCGCGAGTCGCTCGGCGTCCGCGTGCTGCGTGTAACCCGGCGCGTGCTCCTGCATCGTGTAGAACGCGGGATCGAAGCGCGTGCTGCGCAGCCCACGCGCGACCAGACCCTGCTGCGCCGACTGCGACGGCTTCTCGAAGTCGTAGTCATTGATCTCGACGATACCCGTCGCCACTTCGCCGCCCGTCGACCACGCATAGATCCACTCGTGCTCGTGCGGCGTGGCCGGCTGCGGACGAAACGGCAACTCGGCGCAGTGCGGCGTCGCGCCGTGCACCTGCGACGAATCCGTGAGGATCAGCCGGTGCTTGCCGCCCTGATGCACGAAGAAGTAATAGATGCCTTCGCGCTCGGCGAGCCGGCTCACGAAATCGAAATCCGTCTCGCGATACTGCGCGCAGTGTTCGAGGCTCGGATACGTCGCCGAGCATGTGTTCTCGAAGTCGATGTGATAGTCGGCCAGCACACGGCCGATGATCGCGGGGACGGTCATCCGGTGAAAGAAGCGGCAGTGCGATGCACGCGTCAGCAGCCACAGGCGCGGGCGCACCGTCGCGCGATACATCGCCGGGAGATTGGGCTGCGTGCTCGCGGGCCGCGCCAGCTCGAACGCCGTGACGATGCCGTTGTACTCGCGCGTGCCGCCGCCCGGAATCTCCAGCGACAGCGAGAAGTCGCTGCCGAGCATCTTCGCGATGTCGAGAGTCGAGCGGTCGGCGAGCAGTTCGAGATCCCATTGCGCGAGCCGCCCGAGCGCCTCGCGTCCGCGCATGCGATACAGCACGAGCGCGTTCCTGCCGAGCGCGCAGGTCACTTGGGCGATGCGATTGGTATCGGTGAGCATCATCGCGGGCCTCGTCGTCAGGGAATCTGTGTTTGGCGCGTCGCCGGATCGACGATCGTCACCACGCCGCCCCAGGTACAGAGGCAGGTGGACACGTTGTCGAGCGACGGCTGGCTGCCGAGCAGCACCGTGACCGCGCCGGGCGCCCACGGCTGCGCGGTAGCGGGCACGCAGGGCATCGGCGTCGGCGTGCCGAGCGCGGCGGCGGTGGCTGCGGCGACCTCCGGGTTCGCCTGCGACGTGCACATGCCGAACGGCATGATGTTCACTAGCGGAACGTGATCCATGATGTTCGCGGCGATCGACCCTTCGCAGCGCACCCGGTTGACGGGCAGCACGACGAGCGTGGACGGCGTCATGCCGAACGAGCATTGCAAGGTCGCGCCCATGCTGACTTGTTGTGGCATGGCTGGCTCCTTAGTCGAACGAATAGGTGAAGTCGCCGTCGCGCACGCCGACTTCGACTTTCCCGATGCTGCGGCCATCGACGAGACGGCCAAGGAATTCCGCGCTCACACGCGGCAGCAAAGTGTTGGTGAGGATCGCGTCGATCATCCGGCCGCCGCTCGCGAGCTCCGTGCAGCGCCGCGCGATCTGGCCGACCACCGCGTCGTCGAAGCCGAAGCTCACGCGATGCCGCTCCGCGATGCGCCGCCCGATGCGCGCGAGTTGCAGGCGGATCACGGCGTCGAGCATGGCGTCGTCGAGCGGGTAGTAGGGAATCACCGCGACGCGCCCGAGCAGCGCAGGCGGAAACGCATCGAGCAGCGGCTCGCGCAGCGCCCGCGCGATCTCTTCCGGCAATGGCGCGGGCGACGGCGACTCGCGCCCGCTGCCGCACAGATACGTGATGAGCTCGGTGCCGACATTGGTCGTGAGCAGGATCAGCGTGTTGGAAAAGTCGATTTCGCGGCCTTCGCCGTCTTCCATGCGGCCCTTGTCGAAGACCTGGAAGAAGAGCTTGTGCACGTCCGGATGCGCCTTCTCGAATTCATCGAGCAGCACGACGCTGTACGGACGCCGCCGCACCGCCTCGGTGAGCACGCCGCCTTCGCCATAGCCCACATAGCCCGGCGGCGCGCCCTTGAGCAGCGATACCGTATGCGCCTCCTGGTACTCGCTCATGTTCACGGTGATGACGTTGTCCTCGCCGCCATAGAGCGCCTCGGCGAGCGCGAGCGCGGTTTCGGTCTTGCCGACGCCCGAGGAGCCCGCCAGCATGAACACGCCGACCGGCTTGCAGGGATCGTCGAGGCCGGCGCGCGCGGTCTGCACGCGGCGCGCGATCATCTGCATCGCGTGATCCTGCCCGACGATGCGGCGGCTCAGCGTCGCCGCCAGATCAAGCACGCTCGCGGCTTCGTCGCGCACCATGCGGCCGACGGGAATGCCCGTCCAGTCCTGCACCACCGACGCGACCGCATGCGCATCCACGCCCGGCAGGATGAGCGGCGCTTCGCCCTGACGTTGCGCGAGCTCATCGGTGAGCGCCTTCAGACCGGAAAGCGTCACGGCCTCGCCACCCTCCTCGATGGCTCGCCGATCCGCGAGAATCCGTGCGACGAGCGCGCGCTCCGCTTCCCAGCGCGCGGTCAGATCGGCGAGTCGCGCGCGCTCGGCGTCGAGCCGGGCGGCGACATCGGCGGCGCGGTCTTTCGTGTCGATGCCGAGCGACGCTTCACGCGCCACGATCCCGCTTTCGGTCGTCCACGTCTCGATGCGCCGCTTCGCATCGTCCATGGCCGGCGGCAATGCCTGCTGGCTCACCGCGACGCGCGCGCAGGCGGTGTCGAGCAGGCTCACGGCCTTGTCGGGCAACTGGCGCGCGGGAATGAAGCGATGCGACAGCTGCACCGCCGCCTCCAGCGCCTCGTCGAGCACCTGCACGCCATGATGCCGCTCCATCTTGCGCACGAGGCCGCGCATCATCGCGATCGCGCTGGCTTCGGAAGGCTCCGGCACCTTGACGACCTGAAAGCGCCGCGTGAGCGCCGGGTCCTTCTCGATGTGCTTCTTGTATTCGACCCACGTCGTCGCGGCGATGGTGCGCAGCGTGCCGCGCGCGAGCGCGGGCTTGAGGAGGTTGGCGGCGTCTCCGGTGCCGGCCGCGCCGCCCGCGCCGACGAGCGTATGCGCCTCATCGATGAAGAGAATCACCGGCTTGTCCGATGTCTGCACCGCTTCGATCACCTGCTTCAGCCGGTGTTCGAACTCGCCCTTCACGCTCGCGCCCGCCTGCAGCAGCCCGACATCGAGCGTGCGCACGATGGCGTCGCGCAACGCGGGCGGCACCTCTCCCGCGACGACCCGCTGCGCGAAGCCTTCTACCACAGCCGTCTTGCCGACGCCCGCCTCGCCCGTGAGAATCGGGTTGTTCTGACGGCGGCGCATCAGAATGTCGATGATCTGGCGAATCTCCATGTCGCGCCCGACGATCGGATCGAGCTTGCCCTCGCGCGCCTCGGCGGTGAGATCGACGGTGTAGCGGGCGAGCGCATCATGCTCCGCGAGCGGCGCGGCCGACGCGGCGGCCTCGGCGGACCCGGCGACAGGCGCGGCCTGTGCTTCGGGCGAGCCGTCGAGCAGCGCGTCGAAGCGCGTGGACAGCGCATCGAAACTGATCTTCTCGAACTGGCGCGAGAGCGCGTAAAGCGCATTGCGCAGGTTCGGCGTGCGCAACATGCCGATCACGAGATGCCCCGTGCGCACCTTCACGGCGTTGAACATCAGCGAGCCTGCAACCCAGCCGCGCTCGACGGCTTCGTCGACTTGCGCGGAGATGTCGGAGACGGCCGTCGCACCGCGCGGCAGCCGATCTAGCGCGGCGGTCAGATCGCGTTCGAGCGCGGTCTCGTCCAGTTCGAAATGACGCACGAGGCGGCGCAGGTCCGAATCGGCCGCGAGCAGCATCTGATGCATCCAGTGCGCCAGCTCGACATACGGATTGCCGCGCAGCTTGCAGAACGCGGCGCCGTTTTCGATCGCACGATACGCAAGCGGATCGAGCTTGCCGAACAACGCCATGCGGCTGATTTCAGTCATGAGGAGTCTCCTTGCGATGGCTCGCTCCCGCCTGCCCGGCGATCACGACCCGATGGTTGTCATGGACCGGCGCACCGCTCGTGAGCCAGGTGTTCCAGCCGAGGCGCGCGCCGTCGCTCGCCTTGCCTCGCAGACGCAGCGGCGGCACTTCTTCACGCTTCAGATGCAGCGCGACGTCCCAGTCGAGTGGATCGCGCACGTAGTTGCGGACCCAGTCGGCGAGCTTCGTGAGGCTCTTCCCGCCCGGCAGGAAGCGCGCGAAGTCGATGTAGCGAAGCGGCCCGATCACGATGCGGAACTTGTGCTGGCAGTCCCACACCCGCGTGCCGACGACCGTCGATACGCCGAGCCGCGCGCCGCCCAGGCGCGTGCAGGCGTCTTCCGGCAGCGCGATCCAGTGGCCGCGCCATGGCTCGATCGATACGTTCACGCCGAAGAAGCGCGCGAGGATCAGCCGCAGCCCGTCTGCATGGCGCGTCGGCGCGGCGAGCAGGCCCGCGAAGTGGCGCTTGGCGGAATCGGGCACGGCGTCGCGACCGGCGAGCGCGGGCGCGCCCAGGCCGAACAGGCTGCCGACGTAATCCGCGAAGCGATCCTCGCGCGGCCGGTCGGCGCTCACCACCGGCTGGGCATCGGCCCATGCGCGATAGAAGAGCGACAGCATCCGGTGATGGAACACGTCGAGAAAGCGCGCGAGCGTCGGATCGTTCGCGTTGCGGGCGCGCTCGCGCACATAGGCGGTCAGATGCGTCGGCAGCGGGCCGTTCGGTCCGAGCAGGCCGAGAAAATTCACCGCGAGCCGGCCCGGCTGACCGGCTTCGCCCGGAACGTAGTCGCCGAGCGTCGTCGGATGGAAGATCAGCTCCGGGTCTTGCGAGAGGCGCACGGCGTCGTCGCGCGCGGAAAGGGACCGGCCGAGGCGCGGACGCTCCGCATGCGCCTGCTCGATCAGCCGCAGCGCCTGGAAGAAGTCGAAGCGGCGGGCGTTGCGCGCGAGCACGCCGTCGATGGTCAGAGCGTCGCGCATCGTCCGGTCCTCGCTGGCCAGTGCATGAGCGGACCACGCGCGAGCGACGCGACGTGGGTCTCGGTGAACGAATTGATCGACACGTACTGCGCGAAAAACTGCGCAAGCACCGCGCCGAGCAGGAAGGCGCTCGCGCCCTCGAACGCGGCGTCGTCGAAGCGCAGCGTGATCGCGAGGCCGCGCCCGTAGACGATCGGCCCGGGCGAAGGCAGACGCTGCACGACCGGCTCGCAGGACACCGAGCGCAGCCCTTCCACCTGCCGGTGCGCGGCGGCGTCATCGGCCGGACAGTAGAGCGCGAGCAGCTCGCGCAACGCGCGGGCGCCTTCCTGCGCGTTCGTATCCACGAGCGACGCGTAGTTCAGCGAAAGATGATCGAGCAGCCGCCACGCCGCCGGCCCTTCGGCAAACGACGGCAGCGGCCGGCTCGGGCCCGCGACGCAGCGCACGGCGGTGACGGGCGCTTCGGCATCGAGCGTGAAGTCGGTCGAGCCCGCGCCGATGGGCATCGACAGCGGCAAATCGCGATTCGTGCACCACGCGCTGATGCCGAGCTGACGCACTTCCCCGCCCTGCGGCGCGTTCTGCGCATCGACCAGCGCGATGAAGGCTTCGCTGCCGAGGTAGCTGCTGCGCGCGCCGTTCTGCTGCTGCCGCACCGACGCGCGCCGCGCCTCGCGGCGCAGTTGATAGAACGCGACGCCCTCGCCCGGCATGTCGAGGTCCTTCGCGCAGTGGAACGGGCGGTATTGCTTCTGCGCGTCCGCGCCCGCGCCGTAGCCGGTGACTTCGTCGATCTGATGGATCTCGTAGTCCATCGGCCGCGTGCGGTCGACGACGACGTGATACTCGAACTCCGTGTCCGACAGCGCGACGCGATCGGTGCGGCGGCGAAACAGGTTGATGGCAGGCGTGCAGTCGAGCGCGAAGTTCGACGCATCGACGCCGCGTTCGAGGGATGCATCGGCCTGATCGAGCAGGATCACGATCTCCGCTTCCTGGCCGCGGCAATGACGCAGCGCGCCGCGCAGTCCGGCCACTTCGACGAACATGAAGCGCGGCGCGAAGGCGAAATACTCCTGCAGCAGGCGGTAGCCGTCGAACGATTGCTGGCCGACCGGCAGAAGCGCCTCGTCTTCGGCGAAGCCGAGCGGGCGCAGCGCGGTCTTCGGCAGCACGGCGAGCGTGGCCGCCGCGCTCGCACCGTTGCCCGGCTGCATCACCGCGACGCCGACGCAATGCGCGAGCAGACGCTCGTGCAGGCGCGCGGGCAGGCCGTCCGGGCCGCGCAGATAGAGCGCGAGGCGATCGAGCGAAAGGCGGTCGAAGCCGAGCGAGCCGGTTGCCCGCAGCCGCAGGCGCAACCCCGCCTTGACACCCGCGGGCAGCGCAGGCGACGACGCGTTAAGCGCGCCCGCATGCGTGAAGAACTTCGCCTGCGCGATCTCGACCGGCCACAGCGTGAGCGCGTGCGCGGTGCGGTATTCGCAGCGCGTCGACGCGGACTTGTCGAGCATGCCGCGCAGCGCCGTGTGGCGCGGCACGACGATGCCGTCGGCGCTCGCGGCGAGCTGCGGATTCGCGTGATCGGCCTGAAGCTGGACGACCGCCATCGAAGGCGTCGGCGCCAGATAGTGCGGATACGCCAGTTCCAGCAGATGCTGCGTGAAGCGCGGGAATTCGGCATCGAGCTTCGTCTGCACGCGCGCGGCGAGAAAGCTGAAGCCTTCCAGCAGGCGCTCGACGTACGGGTCCGCGCATTCGACGCCGTCCAGCGCGAGCCGCCCGGCGATCTTCGGAAATGCGGCGGCGAATTCGCCGCCCATCTCCCGCACGTGCTGGAGCTCCTGGCTGTAGTACCTGAGGAACGCGGGGTTCATGCCTGCTGCTCCCCGGCCGATGATCCTTCGCGCACCGTCGATGCGTCGGCGACGCGCACCTCGCCCGCTTCGAGATCCAGCTCCGTGCGCAGAAAAAGCCGCTCG
This sequence comes from Caballeronia calidae, assembly GCF_900044055.2. Lineage (GTDB taxonomy): Bacteria > Pseudomonadota > Gammaproteobacteria > Burkholderiales > Burkholderiaceae > Caballeronia > Caballeronia calidae. The sequence continues at coordinate 45,407 of NZ_FCOX02000055.1, forward strand.
GGATACGGCTGCGACCACATGTCGGCCTCGATCTCGAAGCGGATCACATGGCCGCGCGTCTTGCCCCGCGAATCGTCGATCGCCGTCACGCGCACCGATTCACGCGCGAGCCGCGGCTCGAAGGCCCACAGCGCGTCGCGGATCAGGCGCTCCAGCGTTGCCGCCGTGAGCGCGGCGACGTCGCGGCCCGCCAGGTCCGGCAAACCGTAGTTGAGCACGGACGTCGCGACATACGGCAGGTTCGCCGCGTCCGTGCCCTCCCCGAGACCGCTCGCGTTCAGCAGCCAGCCGATATCGCGCTGCACGCTGTCGCGCAGCGCGCGCGCCGAGATCACGCGACGCTCGCGGGATTCATGACGCGCGTGCGGTTCGAAATCGGTCAGGCGGTCCAGCAACGACGGCTGCAGGCGGTCCCGGGCGGAAGGTTCGGACATGAGCGGCTCCTTTCAGAACGAAATGCGCGGATACGACGAAGCTCAGGCGGCCTTGGCCGTCGGCAGCTTGGACACGAGCCGCAGCGACACCGTCAGACCTTCGAGCTGGTAATGCGGGCGCAGGAAGAACTTCGACGTGTAATAGCCCGGATTGCCCGCCACTTCCTCCACGATGACCTGCGCGTCGGCGAGCGGCTTGCGCGCCTTGGTGTCGTCGGAAGAGTGCGTGGGATCGCCGTCGACGTACTGGAGAATCCAGTTCTGCAGCCAGCGCTCCATGTCGTCGCGTTCGCGGAACGAGCCGAGCTTGTCGCGCACGATGCACTTCAGGTAGTGCGCGAAACGGCAGCACGCGAACAGATACGGCAGGCGCGCGGCGAGGTTCGCGTTGGCGGTGGCGTCCGGGTCTTCGTATTCGGCCGGCTTGTGCAGCGACTGCGCGCCGATGAACGCCGCGAAGTCCGAGTTCTTCTTGTGCACGAGCGGCATGAAGCCGTTCCTGGCGAGTTCGGCCTCGCGCCGGTCGCTGATGGCGATTTCGGTCGGGCATTTCATGTCGATGCCGCCGTCGTCCGTGGGAAACGCGTGCACCGGCAATCCTTCGACCGCGCCGCCCGATTCGACGCCGCGAATGCGCGAGCACCAGCCGGACATCTTGAACGAGCGCGTGATATTCGCCGCCATCGCATACGATGCGTTCGCCCACGCGTACTTGGTGCTGTTCGCGCCGGCCGTGTCTTCCTCGAAGTCGAACGCCTCGACCGGATCGGTCTTCGCGCCGTAGGGCGCGCGCGCGAGAAAACGCGGCATCGCAAGGCCGATGTAACGCGAGTCCTCCGAATCACGCAGCGAGCGCCAGGCGGCATGCTCGGGCGTCTGGAAGATCTTGGTCAGATCGCGCGGATTGGCGAGCTCCTGCCAGGATTCCATCAGAAGCGCGGCCGGGTCCGCGCCCGCGATGAACGGCGCGTGCGCCGCCGCCGCGATCTTCGCGACCTGCGTCAGCAGATCGACATCCGGGCCGCTGTGATCGAAGTAATAAGGATCGTTACCGAAATAACTTCCCGCTATGCAGCGCTTGTTGAGTAGATGCGGTAGTTCCATGCAGGCAGGGTTGGG
>NZ_FCOX02000056.1 GCF_900044055.2 Caballeronia calidae
CAAGGTTCTAGCTTGTCAGACCGTGCGCGGTCCACGCCCGGTATGGCCTATGAGGGCACTCGCTACTGCCGGACCACCGCCGATCTTCTGTGCCGCGGCCGGCATGAAGTGCTTAGGCTGGGGATAGCTGCTTTCTTTGGTTACTTTCTTTGCAGCAGCAAAGAAAGTGACTGCCGCCCCGCACAGGGGCAACGCTAATAGACCGACACGCCCACGGGATCCGGCGAAAAAAAAAACTCAAGACCGCACAACAACCCCAGCCCGAACCGCAGCCTGCGGCTTAACGGCCAGCGTAAACCAGACAGCAAGCAACAGAGCCACACTCATGAACACGTAAGAGGCAGCCGGCGACCCGGTCGCCCCATTCAGATATCCCACGAAATACGACCCGACGAACGACCCCAACGCGCCCATGCTATTGATAAGCGCCATCGCCCCGCCGGCGACATTCTTCGGCAAAAGCTCCGGCACGATCGCGAAGAACGGCCCGTACGGCGCATACATCGCCGCACCCGCGATCACGAGCAACGTATACGAAGCCCAGAAGTTCGTCGAACCAAGCAGATACGATCCCGCGAACGCCAGCGCGCCGATCAGCAGGAACGGCCACACGAACGCCTTGCGCGCCTGCAGCTTGTCCGATGCCCACGATGCCAGCAGCATCGCAATCGTCGCCGCGAGATACGGCACCGCCGAAAGCCAGCCGGTCTCGACCATGCCGAGCGTCGAACCGCTCTTCAGAATCGACGGCAGCCACAGCACGAATCCATACACGCCGATGCTCCAGCAGAAATACTGCGCGCACAGCTTGATCACCGCCGGCGACTTGAACGCCTCGCGATAGTTCTTCACCGGCTTGATCGCAGCCTGCTCAGCGCGCAGTGTCGCGTCGAGATCGCTCTTTTCCTGATTCGTGAGCCAGCTCACCTGCGCGGGCTTGTCCTTCACGATGAACCACCAGATCACCGCCCACACCACCGCCGGCAAGCCCTCCGCGATGAACATGTGGCGCCAGCCGAACGAGTTCACGAGATAGCCCGATACGACCGACATCCACAGCACCGTCACCGGATTGCCGAGAATGAGGAACGTGTTCGCGCGCGAACGCTCGGACTTGGTGAACCAGTTCGCGATGAAGACGAGCATCGCGGGCATCACCGCCGCCTCGACGACGCCGAGCACGAAGCGGATCGCCATCAGCGACGGAATATTGCTCACCATGCCCGTGAGCGTCGCGCAGCCACCCCACAGAATGAGGCTCCAGAACACGAGCTTCTTCACGCTGCGGCGCTCGGCATAGATCGCGCCCGGAATCTGGAAGAAAAAGTAGCCGAGGAAGAACAGCGCGCCAATCAGCGACGACAGCCCCTTGCTGATGCCGAGATCCTGATTGATGCCCGCGGCCGCGGCAAAGCCGTAGTTGGCGCGGTCGAGATACGCGAGGCTGTAGGTGATGAAAACGATCGGCATGATCGCCCACCAGCGGCGCACCGCGAGCTTGGGAGTGGAAGAATGCATGGTTGTCTCCGAAGACATTTCGGTTGAGTCTCTCAGGTTCGCCCCTCGAAGGGCTGTTTATCCGTTACGCCAGATCGAACGCGGCTTTGGCCGTCTTGTCGTTGGAATCCTGTGCTTCGAGCAGGTCGAGCGCGGCGCGCGTCGGCAATCCTTCGCTATCGCCGATCACCTGAATCGCCAGCGCGCCGATGCGGTTGCCGCGCGCGATCGCATGACGCACGTCGCGCCCTTCGAGCAGCGCGCTCACGACGCCCACCGCGAAGCCATCGCCCGCGCCGACCGTATCGACGACATGCTCCACCGGCACGCCCGCCACGATGCCCTGCTCGCCGTCCGCGGTGCGGAAGTACGCGCCGTGCGCGCCCAGCTTCACGACGACGCCTTTCGCGCCCTGGTCGAGATAGAACGCGGCGATGTCCTCGGGCTTCGCGTAGCCCGTGAGCGTCAGTCCTTCGGACACGCCCGGCAGCACCCAGTCGGCGAGCGCGGCGAGCGCGTTGAGCGACTCGGCCATCGCCTCGCGCGACGGCCAGAGCGTCGGGCGCAGGTTCGGATCGAAGGAAATCGTCTTGCCCGCTGCACGCATTTCGCGGGCCATGTGGAACGCGAGTTCGCGCGAGGTCGCTGAAATCGCCGGCGCGACGCCCGTCAGATGCAGATGGCGCGCGCCGAGCACGTAATCCGCGGCGTAATCGTCGATCGAGAGATGGCTCGCGGCCGAGCCCTTGCGGAAGTATTCGACCGCCGGATCGCTGCCGTCGTCGCACTTGCCCTTCAACTGGAAGCCGGTCGGATAGCGCTCGTCGATCGTCACGCGGCGCGCGTCGATGCCTTCCGCGGCAAGCACGTCCAGCACGTAGCGGCCGAACGAATCCTTGCCGACACGGCTCATCCAGCCCACCTTGAAACCAAGGCGCGAAAGACCGATCGCCACGTTCAGGTCCGCGCCCGCAACGCGCTTGGTGAACTGGCCGGCCTGCGCGAGATCGCCGGTCTCGGCCGCGACGAACATCGTCATTGCTTCGCCGTAGGTGACGACGTCGAGGGCTTCGGGCTTGGCTTGCATGTCGGGTCCTTTACAAATGAATGCGTGATGCAAAATGCGTAATTCAAAATGCCGCGATGCGCGCGACCTGGCGCGCCGCGTCCGCGTCGAGCGGGAGGCCCGCGCCGGGCATGAACGGATATTCGATGCCGCGCGGCACATCGCCCGGCAAGTGCGCGAGCAGGGTCGCGAAACGCGTGTCGCCGTGTGCAGGCGCGGCGGCGAAACGGCGCGCGCCCTCGCCCATCACGGCCTTGCAATGCACATAGGCGACGTGCGGCGCAAGGCGCTTCGCGGCGTCGAGCGGGTCCTGCTCGGCCCAGTGCCAGTTGCCGGTGTCGAAGGTCATCGTGAGGCCGCTCGCCGGCGGCAGCGCGGCGAAGAGCGCGTCGAACGCGCCGATCGTGCCGCCCGCCTTCAGTTGCCCGTTTTCGACGACGACGCGCGCTTTCGATGCGGCGATTTCCGTCATCAGGCGATCGAGCGTGGCGGCATCGGTCGCGACGGCGCTTTCCGTGCCGCCGAGCTGCAGCTTCACGATGCGCGCGCCGAGCGCAGCGGCTTCAGCGAGCGCAAGGCGAAGCGCGTCGAGATCGAGCGCGCCGTCATCGCGGAAAAGCGTCGCGGGCGTCGAATAGACGGACCACAGTCCGTGCACCGCGATGCGTTCGCCGAGTTGCGCGAGCGCTGCGGGCGTTGCATCGGCGTCGCTCGCGAACAGTTCGCGGCGCACTTCGAAGCCGTCGGCACCGGCGCGCGCGGCAGCCGCCGCCCACGCCGCATGGCCGTCGCGCCGGATCGCGTCCGCGCCGAACGCGCTCGCGACGATCACGATTTCGCTGGCTCTGGCTTCGCTCGAAGGAATTTGCATCTGCTGCCCCGCTGCTGTTCCGGCCCCGAACTGCGATATGGAACCGGTTCCATAAACGATTTTCAAAAAGGACGCCGCAGCGCCCGTGTTGAGAACGAATAGTGCGCGAGACCGGCGCCGACGCGCCATAGTGGAATTCCCTAGCCGAGCAGACCCGGTTCCTCGCACAACTCGAGAAAGCGCGCCGCGACGCGCGACGGCGTGGCGGCATGCGGCAAAAGAATCGAAAAGCGCCGCGTGAGCGGCTCCGGCGCGATACGCACGCGGCGCAGCGCGCTGTCTTCGTGCCGGATCGACATCGCCGACACGAAGCCGATGCCCATGCCCGCGCGCACCGCTTCCTTCACGCCCTCCACGCCCGCGATTTCGAGCGCGACGCGCATCGGCACGTCGCGGTCCGCGAACGCCCGCTCGATGACCTGCCGCACGCCCGATCCGGGCTCGCGCAACACGAGCGGATGCTCGCTCAGTGCGTCGAGCGTCGCGGCATCGCGGCCATCGGCGAGTGGATGGGCATTCGGCAGGATCGCGACGATTTCGTCCTCGCGCCACGACGTGACCGTGGTGCCGAGCGGCAGTTCGTGACCGGGCGAGCCTTCGACCAGCGCAATATCGAGCGAGCCGAGCGCCGCGACGATATCCGCCGTATTGCCGTCGATCGTCGTGACAAGGACGTCAGGAAAGCGTTTGTGAAATGCCGCGATCAGATACGGCAGCAGATAGCTCGCAGGTGTCGTGCTCGCGCCGATGCGCAGCGTGCCGCGCTCGAGCCCGCGCAAGGCGTCGCGCAGCGCATGGGCCGCGCGGAAGGTCTCGCGCAGGCGCTCCGCGTGGCCGAGCAGTTGCTCGCCGGCGGCGGTCAGGCGCACGCCGCGGCCATCGCGTTGATAGAGCGGCTCGCCGAATTCCTCCTGCAAAAGCCGCAACTGCCCCGACACCGCAGGCTGCGACAAGTGCAGCGCCACCGCCGCTCGACTGATGTTGCCGTGCTCCGCGACCGTTGCAAAAGTTATCAGTTGTTCCGGGGTCATGACATACAAATATCAGTTTTCGCGATACATCTCATTCTAAATCACGATTTTTCATATTCATATATCGAGAATAGGATTAGCCCATCGAGTCTTCCACCTTTCCAACGGGTTTTCCCATGTCCACGGTTACGTCTGCCCAATCCCTGGCGCCAGCCGCGTCCTCCACGCGAGGACAGCTCAACGGCATTCTCTTCGTCGCATTGTTCGCAGCGGCCGTGACCCGGCTCGCCGCCGTGCCCGCCATCGCTGGCCTCGGGATCAGTCCGCTGATCGTCGGCATCGTCGCGGGTGCGATCTACGGCAATGCGCTGCGTCACGGCATGCCGGATAGTTGGGCCGCCGGCGTCAACTTCTCCGCGCGCAAGCTGCTGCGCATCGCGGTCGCGTTCTTCGGGCTGCGCGTGAGTCTGCAGGAAATCGCGCAAGTGGGCCTGTCGGGATTCACGGTGTCGGTGCTGGTCGTGGTCAGCACGCTCGTGATCGGCACGTGGGCCGGCATGAAGCTGATGAAGCTCGATCGCGATACCGCGCTTCTGACGGCGGCGGGCAGCGCGATCTGCGGCGCGGCAGCCGTGCTCGCGTTCGAATCGACACTGCAATCGAAGGCGCACAAGAGCGCGATGGCGGTCGGCAGCGTCGTGCTGTTTGGCACGCTCTCGATGTTCCTCTACCCGCTCGCGCTCAACGCCGGCTGGCTGCATCTCGACACGCTCGGCGCGGGCCTCTTCTTCGGCGGCACGATTCACGAAGTGGCGCAGGTCGTCGGCGCGGCGAGCAACGTGAGCCCGGAAGCGACGCATATCGCGACCATCGTGAAAATGACCCGCGTGATGCTGCTCGTGCCGGTGCTGCTGGTGGTCGGTTTCTGGATCAGCCGCTCGCGTGCCGCAGGTTCGGCGCAGGGCAAAGGCAAGATCGCGGTGCCCTGGTTCGCGCTCGGCTTTCTCGCACTCGTCGTCGTGAACTCGCTGCATATTCTTCCCGATGCCGCGACCAGCACCATCAACATGCTCGACACCTTCGCCCTCACGATGGCCATGACGGCGCTCGGCATGGAGACGCGCATCGCGCAGATCCGCCAGGCCGGCCCCCGGGCACTGGCTACCGGCGCGATCCTGTATGTGTGGCTGGTGGTCGGCGGTCTCGGCATCACGCTCGGCGTCGAGCATCTGTTCGGCTGACCGATGGCTTGAAGTAGCACTAAACGCGCAACACGTCCCGTTGCGCGTCATCGTTTTTGAAGGAGCACTCATGGAACACGGCGCTCGCACCCAGAACGAGAAACTCGATGTCAAGACCACGACGTGCTACATGTGCGCATGCCGCTGCGGCATCCGCGTGCATCTGCGCGACGGCGAAGTCCGATACATCGACGGCAATCCGAACCATCCGCTCAATCAAGGCGTGATCTGCGCGAAAGGCGCGTCGGGCATCATGAAGCAGTACTCGCCCGCGCGTCTCACGCAGCCGCTGATGCGCAAGAAGGACGCGCTGCGCGGCGAAGCGCAGTTCGAACCCGTGTCGTGGGACGTCGCACTCGACACGCTCGAAAAACGGCTCGCGCATCTGCGCGCGACCGATCCTAAGAAGTTCGCGCTCTTCACCGGCCGCGACCAGATGCAGGCATTGACCGGCCTCTTCGCGAAGAACTTCGGCACGCCCAACTACGCGGCGCACGGCGGCTTCTGCTCGGCGAACATGGCGGCGGGCATGATCTACACGATCGGCGGCTCCTTCTGGGAATTCGGCGGCCCGGATCTCGACCGCGCGAAGCTCTTCTTCATGATCGGCACGGCGGAGGATCATCACTCGAATCCGCTCAAGATCGCCCTGTCGAAGTTCAAGCGCGCGGGCGGACGCTTCATCGCGATCAATCCGGTGCGCACGGGCTATGCGGCCATCGCCGATGAATGGGTGCCGATTCGTCCGGGCACCGACGGCGCGCTCTTCATGGCGCTGATCCATGAGCTGATCGCCGCCGATGCCTACGATCACGAGTTCGTCACGCGCTACACGAACGCGGCGGAACTGCTCGACATGAACGAAGCGAGCGACACGTTCGGCCTCTTCGTGAAAGACGCCGGCGCGCCCGAAGGCAATGCGCTCTTTCCGCAGAATCATCTGTGGTGGGACACGAAGAGCAATCGCGCGGTCGCGCATCATGCCGATGACGCCGAGCCCGCGCTCGACGGCCGCTACACGCTCGACGACGGCACGCCCGTCGCGCCCTCTTTCGCGTTGCTGCGCGAGCAGACGGCATCGTGCACGCCCGAATGGGCAGCGGACATCACCGGCATTCCCGCCGAGACGATCAAACGCCTCGCCGCCGAGATGATCGAGGTGAGCCGGGATCACAAGATCACGCTGCCGATCGAATGGACCGACTGCTGGGGCAGGAAGCACGACACGGTGACGGGCAATCCCATCGCCTTCCATGCGATGCGCGGTCTCGCGGCGCATTCGAACGGCTTCCAGTCGATCCGCGCGCTCGCGGTGCTGATGTCGCTGATGGGCACGATCGACCGGCCGGGCGGCTTCCGTCACAAGTCGCCGTTTCCGCGCGCGGTGCCGCCGTCGGCGAAACCGCCGAATCATCCCGATCAGGTCAAACCCAATACGCCGCTCGCAAGCGGCCCGCTCGGCTGGCCCGCCGCGCCCGAGGACCTGTTCATCCACGACGACGGCACGCCCGCGCGCATCGACAAGGCATTCTCGTGGGAGTATCCGCTCGCGGTGCACGGCGTGATGCACAGCGTCATCACGAATGCATGGCGCGGCGCCCCCTACCCCATCGACACATTGATGATCTTCATGGCCAACATGGCGTGGAACTCGTCGATGAACACGATGGAAGTGCGCAAGATGCTCGCCGACCGCGATGAAAACGGCGAGTACAGGATTCCGTTCATCGTCGTGTGCGATGCGTTCCAGTCGGAGATGACCGCGTTCGCCGATCTCATCCTGCCCGACACGACCTATCTCGAACGCCACGATGCGATGTCGATGCTCGACCGCCCGATCTCCGAGTTCGACGGCCCCGTCGACTCGGTTCGCGTGCCGGTCGTGCCGCGCACGGGCGAATGCCGGCCCTTCCAGGAAGTGCTCGTCGAGCTCGGCAGCCGGCTGAAGCTGCCCGCGTTCACCACGCCCGAAGGCACGCGCAAGTATCGCGACTATCCCGATTTCATCGTCAATCATCAGACGTCGCCGGGCTCGGGCGTCGGCTTTCTGATCGGCTGGCGCGGCAAGGACGGCAAGGACGCGCTCGTCGGCGAGCCGAATCCGAATCAGTGGGAAGAGTACGCGAAGCACGATTGCGTCTATCACTACACGCTGCCCGAATCGCTGCAATACATGCGCGGGCAGAACGGGCCGTATCTGCAATTCGCGGTCGAAAAAGGCTTTCGCAAGTTCGACGCGCCGATCCTGATCCAGCTCTATTCCGACGTGATGCAGAAGTTCCGACTCGCCGCGCAAGGGCGCACGAAAGGCCGGCAGCCGCCCGATCATCTGCGCGCGCGCATCGAGCAGTATTTCGATCCGCTGCCGTTCTGGTATGCGCCGCTCGAACTCGACACGACCGATCTCGCGCACTATCCGCTCGCGGCCGTCACGCAGCGCCCGATGGCGATGTATCACTCGTGGGACTCGCAAAACGCATGGCTGCGGCAGATTCACGGCGAAAACCTGCTGTATATGAATCCGCGCATGGCGAAGGAGAACGGCATCGAGGACGGCGGCTGGATTTACGTCGAATCGCAATGGGGCAAGGTGCGCTGCATGGCGCGCTATAGCGAAGCCGTGGAGCCCGGCACCGTGTGGACGTGGAACGCGATCGGCAAGGCAGCGGGCGCGTGGAGCCTCGGTCCCGACGCCAACGAATCGCAGCGCGGCTTCCTGCTGAATCACCTCATCACGGACGAGATCCCGGATGCACGGCGCGAAGGCGCGCGGTTTTCCAACTCGGACCCGATCACGGGACAAGCCGCCTGGTACGACGTGCGCGTGCGCGTCTATCCCGCCGAGGCCGATGCGCGCCACACGCTGCCGCAGTTCGCACCGATGCCGCCATCGCCGGGCATGACCGGTTCGATCCAGCGCGTCGTGCAGACGTACTTCGCCGGGCGCGGCGAATTCGCGGCGCGCCTGCGCAACGCCGTCAAGCGAAACCCAAGCAACTGAAGGAGACCGACATGACCCAGATGGCCCTGGTGATCGATTTGAACGTCTGCGTCGGATGCCACGCTTGCGTGACGAGCTGCAAGGAGTGGAACACCTCCGGCGAAGCGGGCAGCCTCGCGGATCAGCGTCCCTACGACGCCGATCCGTCCGGCACCTTCTTCAACCGCGTGCAGACTTATGAGGCGGGCGAGTTTCCGCTCGCCGACACGATCCACTTTCCGAAGTCGTGCCTGCACTGCGAGGACCCGCCGTGCGTGCCAGTGTGCCCGACCGGCGCGAGCTACAAGCGCAAGGAAGACGGGCTCGTGCTCGTCGATTTCGACAAGTGCATCGGCTGCAAGTACTGCGCGTGGGCGTGTCCTTACGGCGCGCGCGAGCTTGATGAAGAGCGCAAGGAGATGACGAAGTGCACGCTGTGCGCGGATCGCATCTATAACGAGGCGCTGCCCGAGCGCGATCGCAAGCCGGCGTGCGTGCTGGCGTGCCCGACGTCGGCGCGGCTCTTCGGCGATATCCACGATCCCGAGTCGGTGGTATCGAAGGCGATCAAGGAGCGCGGCGGCTATCAGCTGATGCCCGAATGGGAGACGAAGCCCGCGAATCATTATTTGCCGCGGCGGCCGGTCAATTCGTGCAGCAGCGGCGGCTCGTGCGGCTGCAATTCCAACGCCGCCGAAGCGCCCGAAGCACACGGCGAACTGAATCTCGCGGCGATGGCCGTGCGCGTCTGACCTTTCATCGGAGCTCAATCATGAAACCCGCGTTTTCCGTCGTGTTTCTCACGACACTGAGCGGCGCCGCGCAAGGCTTGCTGATCGCGCTCGTCGGTGTCGAGGCGTGCGCGAAGCTCGGCTTGATCACGTCGCCTTCGCAGACGTTCTTCATCGTCGGCGCGGCGCTGTCGGTCGTGCTCGGCGGCCTCGGGCTGCTCGCTTCGTTCTTTCACCTCGGGCATCCGGAACGTGCGTGGCGCGCCATCGCGATGTGGCGCACGTCGTGGCTGTCGCGCGAATGTCTCTGTCTGCCCGCGTTTCTCGGATGCGGCGCGCTGTATGGCATCGCGCATTGGTTCGGCGCGCCGTGGTCGCTCGTCATCGGTTTGATCGGCGTGATCGCGTCGGCGGCGCTCTTCGTCTGCACCGCGATGATCTACGCTTGCCTGCGCTTCCTTCAGGAATGGGCGACGCCGCTCACGCTGGTCAACTTCGTGCTGCTCGGCTGCGCGTCGGGATTCACGCTCGCGACCGCGTGCGCCGCGTGGCTCGCGCCGTCGCTCGCGGCGGGTCTCGCGGCCTGCGCATGCACGCTCACGCTCGCCGGTTGCGCGACGCGCGTCGCCAGCCTGCAGCGCAATGCGCGGCTGCGGCCGAAGTCGACCGTGCAAAGCGCGACGGGCATCAAGGGGCCGAATGTCGTGCAGAAGTCGCGCGGCTTCACGGCGGGCGCGTTCAATCTGCGGGAGTTCTTTCATGGACGATCGGCCGAAGCGATCGCGCGCATCAAGTGGACATTTCTCGTCTGCGCGTTCGGCGTGCCCTTCGTGCTGATGCTGCTCGGCATGAGCGCGCAATCGGCCGCGCTGTTCTGCATCGCGGCGCTGACGCAGTATCTCGGTCTCATCGCGGAGCGATGGTTCTTCTTCGCGGAAGCGCGGCATTCGCAGAACATCTATTACGCGCGGGCTTCGTGATCCGACAAAAAACGCGTGCCGCACGGCACGCGTTTTCGCTTACACGGCGAGCTTGAGCGCCTGCTCGAAATCGGCGATCAGATCGTCGATATCCTCGATGCCCGCGGACAAGCGCAGCATGCCGTCCGATATGCCCATCGATTTGCGCACTTCCGGTCCTGCTTCGTAGAAGATCGTCGGCGCGACCGGAATGATGAGCGTGCGCGTGTCGCCCAGGCCCGTCGCCTTGATCGGCACTTGCAGCGCGTTCACCACTTCGATCATGCGATCCGCATTGCGCAGTTCGAACGACAGCAGCCACGACGCACCCTTGAACAGCGTCTGCGCGATCTCATACTGCGGATGACTCTTCAGCCCCGGATAGAACACGCGGCCAATAGCCTCGTGCTTCTCGAGAAACTGAGCGAGCGCGAGCGCATTCTCGCTGCATTTCGCGACACGCAGCGCGAGCGTTTCCGCGCCCATCGCGATGGAATGCGCCTGCTCCGACGAAAGCGACGCGCCCATATCGCGCAGCCCTTTCTTGCGAATCTGCAAGAGCCCCTGCTCTTTCGACGGCGAGCGACGATACTCATCGGCGATATTCGGATACGCGCTCCAGTCGAAAAGCCCCGTGTCCGTCACCGCGCCGCCGAGCGCCGCGCCGTGCCCCGCGATCGTCTTCGTCAGCGAGTTGACGACGAGGCTCGCGCCCACCGCCTTCGGCCGGAACAGCGCGGGCGACGTGATCGTATTGTCGACGACATACGCGAGGCCACGCTCGCGGCACAGATCGCCGATGCCCTTGAGATCGGGAATCTGCGTGCCCGGATTCGCGATGGTCTCGACGAACACCATGCGCGTGTTCGGCTTGATCGCGCTGGCGACGTTGCCGGCGGACGTGGCATCGACCATCGTCACTTCGATGCCGAGCGTGCGCAACGTGCCAAAAAGACTGTTGGTGTTGCCGAACACGTAGCGGCTGGAGACCAGATGATCGCCCGCGCGCAGCAAGGTCAGGAACACCGCCGTCAGCCCCGCCATGCCCGTGCTGAAGCAGATCGACCCGATGCCCTCTTCGAGGCTCGTGATCTTGCGCTCGAGCGCGGCCGTCGTGGGCGTGCCCTGGCGCGCGTAATTGAAGCCGCCCTTCTTCGTGCCCTGAAAGACGCCGATCAGATCCTCCACGCGCTCGAATCCGTACTGGACCGATGTGTGGATCGCCTGGTGCACGCCGCCATGCTCCACGCCGACGTTCCTGTCGCCGTGAACGATGCCTGTGGTGAAGCCTTGCTTGTCCATCCCTTCTCCGCTACGAGTCGAATCGCAAAACGCCAATTTTGCCCGATCCGCGACGATTCATGGCGCAATCATGCCGTTCCGGCGCCACGGGAACGCGTGTTGCTCGCTCGCTCCTTCGTCCGCGCGTTTCATCGCAAGCGGAAAACGCGCACACTCACATCTCGCCGCGAACGCGGCATGCCCCGACGAGGAGCCTTTCTCATGGCTTACGAACTCTATTACTGGGACGGATTGCAAGGCCGCGGCGAATTCGTGCGGCTCGCGCTGGAAGATGCCGGCGCCGAATATATCGACGTGGCGCGCGAATCGAAGAAAAGCGGCTACGGCATGGACGCGATGATGAAGGTGCTGAACAGCAAGACCGAGCCGCACATTCCCTTCGCGCCGCCGTTTCTGAAGGATGGCGATCTCATCGTGCCGCACGTCGCGAACATCCTGCTCTATCTCGGGCCGAAGCTGAAGCTCGCGCCGAAGGACGAAGGCTTGCGCTATGTCGCGCACGGCCTGCAACTGACGATCGCCGATTTCGTCGCCGAAGTGCACGACACGCATCATCCGCTCGCGACCGATCTCTACTACGAAGATCAGAAGGACGCGGCGAAAATCCGCACGCAGAATTTTCTCGACAAGCGCGTACCGAAGTTCATGAACTACTTCGAGCGCGTGCTCAAGCAGAATCCACAGGGCGACACGCAGATGGTCGGCCATGACACGACATACGTCGATCTCTCGATGTTCCAGATCGTCGACGGCCTGCACTACGCCTTTCCGCGCGCGATGAAGAAGTTCGGCACGCAGTATCCGCGCGTCGCCGCGCTGCACGACGCGGTGCTGCAAAGGCCGAACATCGCGGCTTATGTCGATTCGGAACGGCGCATCCCGTTCAACGAATCGGGCATTTTCAGGCATTACCCCGAACTCGATCAGGACGCTTGAACCCAACGCAAACCCAACGCAAACCAGGAGCCAGCATGGTAGAAACGATTCCTTCCTTCGGCCTCGGCACGTTTCGCGTCGACGCCGCGAAGACCACGAACGCCGTGAAGAGCGCGTTGCAGCTCGGCTATCGTCATATCGACACCGCGCAGTACTACAACAACGAGGCGGCCGTCGGTCAGGGCGTGCGCGACTCGGGCGTGCCGCGCGAGGACATCTGGGTCACGACGAAAGTCTGGTGGGAGCGGCTCTCGCGCGACGCGCTCATCGCGAGCCTGAAGGACAGTCACGCGAAGCTCGATATCGGCACCATCGATCTCGCGCTCGTGCACTGGCCGTCGCCCGACGGCGCGGTGCCCATCGCCGAAACGCTCGCGGCGATGCAGGAAGCGCAGAAGCTCGGGCTGATCCGCCGTTACGGCGTGTCGAACTTCACCGCGCCGCTGCTCGAAGAAGCGCTGAAGGCGCCGGGCGGCAAGGAGATCGTCACGAATCAGTTCGAAGTGAGCCCGTTTCTCGCGAACCGCGAGCTCGTCGATGCGACGCAGCAACTCGGCGTAAAGGTGACCGCGTATATGCCGCTCGGCGAAGGCCGCGCGCACACCGACGCGACGCTCGCGGCGATCGCGAAAAAGCACGACGCGACGCCCGCGCAGGTGACGTTCGCGTGGCTGCTGTCGCGCGATATCGTGGTGCTGTCGGCATCGACGAATCCGGAGCATCAGAAGAGCAACTGGGATGCGCAGAAGCTGAAGCTCGACGCCGACGACATCGCGAAAATCGATGCGCTCGACGAAGGCAAGCGCAATGCGAATCCGCCGTTCGCGCCGAAGTGGTGACGCGCGCTCGCCTGTCCGGCTGACTCGAAGTCGTCGCAAGCCAGTGTCGGCGAGGCCGGCACTGGCTTTTTTCTTCGCCGCATCGATAACCCTTTCTTCTGACACTCGGCCGCTTTTTCTCGCGTTTCACCGCAACTACGCCACTGTAAAAAATTACTCGCACGCGCTGTTTCTGACTTAACCCTCATTGTCAGTTAGCACCTTGCAAGGTATAAAGCATTCCGATTTATTCGGATTACTTTATAGCTCGAATAGAACAAATCCTATCTGAAGAGAGGAAATGGTCGAGAGACCATGAGAAATCGAACATCCTAATCCCACTCGCTGTCACAGCGATCACAAAAGTATCGAACAAAAATGAGAATAAAACTCGCCTGTTTATCCGTAATCGCAGTCTCGGTTCTCGGCGCCTGCGGAGGCGGCACTGGCAGCAGCATCGCACCGCAGTCGACCGTCAAAGTGCAGAACTCCGCATCGCAACTCAAGTCGACGGCGAAAGCCGCTGCCAACGAGATTCCCGCTGGCTATGCTTCGCGCACCAGCGTGAGCGGAATTCTCGAGGACGGTCAGTACGATCGCTTCATCGTCTATTACCGCAAGAGCAATTTGCTCAAGGGTTCGAGCAATGACACCGCGGCGGCCGCATCCAACAACTCCCGCGTGGCGAGCGCGCGAGGCATCTCCATTCAGGAACGAAGCATCACCGGCACCCGCGGGCACGTCATCCAGACCTCGAAGGGCATGAGCGCCTCGGAAGCTCAAGCGTTCATGGTCGAGTATCTGAAGAATCCGGACGTCGAGTACATCGAGCCCGATCTGATCGTGCATCCGGCGCTCGTGCCCAACGACGCCCAGTACGGCCAACAGTGGGGCATGTCGGGCGAAGCAACGGGCATTTCCCTGCCGGCCGCGTGGGACAAGGCCACCGGAAAGGGCGTAGTCGTCGCGGTCGTCGATACGGGGATTACCGAGCATAGCGACCTCGCCGGGCAAGTGCTGCCCGGCTACAACTTCATCTCCAACGCAACCTTCGACCGGAACAGAAGCGGCCGTTCCGCCGATGCCTCGGACCCGGGCGACTGGCTGCAAATCGGTGACTCCTGTCCGGCGTCCGGCGGTCCCTATTACGTTCACGATTCGACCTGGCATGGCACGCACGTAGCAGGCATCATCGCCGCCAAAACCAACAACGGCGTCGGCGTTGCAGGTACCGCGTTCAACAGCAAGATCTTGCCCGCGCGTGCCCTGGGACGCTGCGGCGGATTCACTTCCGATATCAACGACGCCATCGTATGGGCCTCGGGCGGCTCGGTTCCTGGCGTTCCGGACAATCCCAACCCGGCCAAGGTGATCAATCTCAGCATCAGCGGCAACGGGCAATGCAGCAAGACCAATCAGGATGCGATCGATATAGCCCGAAGCAACGGCGCGATTATCGTGCAGGCTGCGGGCAATGATAGTATCGATGCGTCGCAGACCTATTCGACGCCTGCCTGCCAAGGGATCATCGTCGTCGGTGCGACCAACTCGAGCGGCAACCGCGCCTGGTTCTCGAATTTCGGTTCACTGGTCAATGTAATGGCGCCCGGCGACACCATTCTCTCCACCGTCAATGCGGGCGCCAAAGGCCCGGAGGGCGAGGGTTATGGCTACATGTCCGGAACGTCGCAGGCGACGCCTCACGCGGCCGGCGTGGTCGCACTGCTGCTGGAACAGCAGCCGTCTTCGACGGTCGATCAGATCAGGAGCTATCTGGCGTCTACGGCAACCTCGATGAGCGATCGCTGTCCGGAAGGATGCGGCGCGGGTCTCATCAATGCGGACAAGGCGCTTGCGAGCCTGCCCCTGCCCGTCGATGGCGACTTGCCCGTGACCGGCGAGGTCAACGTGAAAGCCGATGCTGCGAATGGCGCCACCTACAAGGTGCCGGCGCTCGACAATCTCCAATTGCTGAGACTCGATGTATCAGCCGCGAGCAAGGCGCGCATTCGATCGCAATTCGACCAGACATGGACCGATTGCCGCATTGGCGACTTCGGTGTTTACAACTGCATGGTGTGGGATCCGAAGCCCGGTTTCTACTACGTGAACATTGTTTCGAGCAATGGTACTGACGCAGACGTGAACGTCCGGCCATACATCAATGGCGGCCACGTGAAGTACGGTGAAACGGTCGAACTGACGTCCAAAGCGCCCTATTTCCTGCCGATTGTCGTCAATCTGGATCCAGTGTCGGCGACCGAAGCGCCTTACCACACGATTGCGATCCACAATCGCGTCTATGTGATGGTGACGCAATATAGCGGCGGCGGACGCCTTTTCGAATTTGGCGGCGCCGAACTCTACAATGAGAATATGTGGGGGAGCGGCGGTTCGTACGGCGGCGCGTGGATGCTGATCGGCCCATATGGGTCAGAAGATCCGTATGGCACGGGTGAAGGCCAGGCAAAACCCACGGACAACGCGCCGATCTTCCTTATCTTGGACCTAGGATCCGATGACGGCAAAGAAGTGAAAGCCACTTACACGGCAAAGAAAGCACCCAGGTAACACACACAGCGAGAGCGGGCAATGCGCCCGCTCTCGCGTTCTGGCGAAGTCGTTGCGACCGTCGATCGTGTACCGTAGATCCGCCCTTCCAATGCTATCCTTGCCACTCCCTTATTCCATTTCCTTCTAAGCTTTCCACGTTTTCGCAAAAGTGCTCTCATTTCTGCTCAAGCTGCGCACGCGCGCCCAACGGCTGTTCCGTCTGTCGGACTCGCATACGATGCTCGTCTGGGCGGTCGTCGTCGGCGTGGCCGGGGCGTTCGCGACCTCCGTCTTTCGCGAAGGAATTGAGCTATTGCAGCGGCTGCTCGGCAATCATTCGGAAGGTCTCGTCGCGCTCGCCCGCGATCTGCCCTGGCCCGCGCGCATATTGCTGCCGGCTGTCGGTGGCCTCATCGCGGGCTTCTGTCTGCTGATCGCGCGCAAACGCGCCAGCAAGAACGCGAGCACGGACTATATGGAAGCCGTCACCATCGGCGATGGCGTCGTGCCCGTGTGGCAGAGCGTATGGCGCAGCCTGTCCTCGCTGATCACGATTTCGAGCGGCGGCTCCATCGGCCGTGAAGGCTCGATGGTGCAGCTCGCCGCGCTCGCGTCGTCGCTCATCGGGCGCTGGGTGCACTTCGATCCGCCGCGCCTGCGGCTGCTCGTCGCGTGCGGTGCGGCGGCGGGGATCACGTCGGCGTACAACGCGCCGATCGCGGGCGCGTTCTTCGTCACCGAGCTCGTGCTCGGCTCGATGGCGATGGAAAGCTTCGGGCCGATCGTCGTCTCGTCGGTCGTCGCCAATATCACGATGCGCGAGTTCGCCGGCTACAGGCCGCCGTACGAGATGCCCGTGTTCCCGACCGTCACGGGCGTCGAGGTGCTGCTCTTCGTCCTGCTCGGGCTCTTGTGCGGCGTGCTCGCGCCGCATTTCCTGCGGCTGCTCGCGGCATCCAAAAAACGCTTCTCCACGCTGCCCTTGCCGCTACCCGTGCGCCTCGCGCTGGGCGGCCTGATCGTCGGCGTGATCTCGATCTGGTGGCCCGAAGTGTGGGGCAACGGCTACGAGGTCGTGAACTCGCTGCTGCACGAGCCATGGACATGGACGGCGCTGCTCACGGTGCTCGTCTTCAAGATCATCGCGACGGCGGCCACCGCCGGTTCGGGCGCGGTCGGCGGTATCTTCACACCGACGCTCTTCGTCGGCGCGGTGCTCGGCTGTCTCTTCGGCCTCGGCGCGCATGCGATCTGGCCGGATCACACGTCGGCGCCCTTCGCTTACGCGATGGTCGGCATGGGCGCGTTTCTCGCCGCGGCCACGCACGCGCCGCTCATGGCGATCCTGATGATCTTCGAGATGACGCTTTCGTATCAGGTCATGCTGCCGCTGATGCTCTCGTGCGTGATCGCGTATTTCATCGCGCGCACGTCCGAGCAGACCTCGATGTACGAAGTCACGCTGCGCCGCAATCGCGAGGAAAAAGAGCGCCTGCGTCTCGCCGCCACGCAGATGCGCGAGCTCGTCAAGCCCGCCGATACCGTCGTGCCGCTGACGGCGAACATCAAGGACATGACGCGCGTGTTCCTCGAATATCCGGTGAAGTATCTGTACGTGATCGATGAAGCCGGGCGCTTTCAGGGCGTGGTCGCGCTGAAGAACATCACTTCCGATCTGCTCGACGACAAAGGCTGCGACGCCAAGACCGCTGCCGACTATCTCCAGCCGCAATTCGACGTGCTCACGCCCGACATGTCGCTCGGCGAGGCGCTCCAGCACTTCCTCGCGTTCCAGGGCGAACGGCTGCCGGTGATCGAAAAAAAGACGCAGCCGTTGCTGCTCGGCGTCGTGTACAAAACCTCGCTTCTGGACGCATACTTCCGTTTGAATCCGACATCGCGCTGAAAGTGCGCAGCCGTGCAATTTCGCGGCGCGCAGCACCGCGTGCGCGCGTGTTTCGCGCGAGTCGGACCGACTTCACAATTCACTCGAAGTGTTTCCGCGCGACGTCCGATCGTCGCGCCCGTGCGCAAGACGTCCGGGAGGACCGCGCGCATGGCGGGCAGCGTGAGTGTTCATCGGCATAGCCATTGCTTGATGATTCTCGCTGCTTGACAGAGGAGGGGTTGCCCGATGAAGACCTCAACGTTGTTGTCGATGGCCCTGGTTTCGGTCTCGTGCTATGCGGCGCCGCTGCACACGAGCTCGACGGATGTTTCCCCTGCCGGCGTGGCCGCCACGCGCGCCGCGCTGCGCGTGAATGCCGCGCCCGTCGCGCCGCCCGCGCCGGAAGTCTCGGCGCAGGATCTCGATCACGCGCGCTGGCGTCACGTGCCGCTGCCGAAGTCGCGCACGCCGAGCCACGGCATGGCGAGCCAGCCGATCCAGGTGCAGACCTGACGCCCTCCTTCCCACCGACTCGACACTGGACCTCGCCATGACCGACACGCACGCAAATCACGCCTTGAACGACGAGCCGATCGACGACGAGATCACGCAGGTATTGCGCCTCGTGAAGTATCCCGCCAACAAGGACGCGATCGTCGATGCGGCGCGCGATGCGGGCGTCTCCAACGACGTCATCACGCTCTTCGACGGCTTGCCCGAGCAGGACTACAAGGACGCGGATTCGGTGGAGCAATTGCTGGGCAGCAACGGCGGTCCCGGGATATCGGTCTAGCTTCCGGCACAGGGTGACGTGAGCGCGCCGGGCGTCGCCCGTGCTCGCTTCGCTCACTTTCGCGCCGCAGCGGTCAGTTCATACAAATCGTTCTTCATCAACGACTTAACATGGATGCGCGATGCTTTTCAACATCGCTATCCACAGAAATTGTGGATAAGTCGGGCATCGATTCGAAGCGCCACGAGAGAGCGGAACACTGACGCGATCCGCGCCGGGCGGGGTTTCCGGCGCGAAATCAAGAATCTAGGTGAGTCGCCCAGTGGTTTTCCACAGCCCTTTCCCCTTGCGCTGGGGATAAGTTATGCAGACTCCGACGCGCAGTGACGCGTCGTGAAGCGCGTGACGCTTTTCCTTCCGCGTCAGGGATTTAGCAGACTTTTCGAGGCGTTTTCAACAGGGTGTTCCCCAATTCGTGGGGACAAGTTCTTGCGCCGTCTTTCGCAAGGCTCGGCCGGCAAGATGGGGTGGGAATCCGTCCTCCCTCAACTCCCCCGATACTGTGCCGCGCTAGCCGCTGCGGGCGCCGCAGGCGCGGCAGGCTTCTTCGCTGCCTTATCCGCAGCCGCCGCATCCGACGACATATAAGCCGGCGCCGCCTTCGCCTTTTCCTTCTGTCCCGGCGGCGGCGCGGTCGGTGCGCGGCTCATGTCGGCGAGCATCTGATGACAAGGAAGCGGCTTGTTGTTGCTCGGCGCGATGAGCGGAATCAGCGCCGCGAACGGATTGATGAGCCCCAACCCGACCATCGCCCCGCCGCGCGCCGCGAGCGCGCCCACGCTCACGCCCACCTTCGGATCCTTGAACGTGCCCTTCACATACAGCGGCGAGCGCAGCGAAAACACGCGGAAGCCCTTCGTATGCGGATGGATGCCCAGATCCATGTCCTCGGTCTTCATGTTGATCGTGCCGTCGACGTTGATCACCGCGTCGTCGGTATCGAGCGCGAAGACGCGCGAATCGAGCACGCCGTCCGTCACGACGAAATCCGCCGCCGCGCAGTTGATGTTCACGTCGCGCTTGCCGAAGAGCTTCTCGTAGACGACGTTCGCCACGTTCAGCCCCGCCGCCTCCATGTACAGGCGGCTCACGGTGCCTTCGGTGATCAGCGCCTTCACCTCGCCGTTCGATGTCGCAGCGAGCGCCGCCGGCGAGTTGCCGGTCGCGGAGAGCGCAGCGTCGCCGTTGATTTCGCCGAGCGCGGACTGCATCGTCTTCACCGTCGGGAACAGCTGCTTCAGCTTCAGATGCCGCGCCTGCGCCGAGACGCGGCCCTTCAACGGCGCGGCGCTGCCATCGAGATGAATGTTCGACGCGATCGCCCCGCCCGCCACGCCGAACTTGAGCGGCTCGAACGACAGCACGCCATCGTTCATCAGGACGTGCGTGTACAGGTCGGTGATCGGCAGATCCGGGTCCTTGACGATGCGCTGGCCGGTGAACTTCACATCGGCGTCGATGGCCTTCCAGCGGTCGGTCTTGAACTCCTCGGTCGGCAGCGCCTTCGACGACGGCTGCTTCTGCGTCTCGCCGCGCTTCGCCTTGCTCTTGTTCGAATCGGCGCCGATGACCGGCGCGAGATCCTTGAACTGCAGCAGATGCGACACGAGCTCGCCCTTCAGCAACGGACGCGGCTTCTTGCCCGCATAGACGAGCGAGCCGTTGATGTCGCTGCCGCCCACGCGCCCCGTGAAGTTCTCGTAGTGGAACACGTTGCCGTCTTCCCGGAACTGGCCGGTCAGGCGTCCTTCGGTCGCGAAAGGCGGCGTCTCGGGCAGCGGCACGCCGGTGAACGGATAGAGATGCGCCATGCTCACGGCTTGCACCCACAGGCGCAGATCGAGCGCGGCGAGATGGGCCGGATCGGTCACGGTGCCGACGAACGCGATATGCGTATCGCCGAGGCGCACATCGGCCTGCAAGGGGAATGGCCGCTTCGCGTCCTGCACGGCGAGCACGCCGCCGAGCTTGCCGTCGCCCGACACCTTGCCGCCGTTGTACGTACCCTTCACGGTCCAGCCGAACGCGTAAGGCGGAATGGGCGGCTTCGGCCCTTCCTTCGTCGTGATGCTCGTATTCGCCGACACGCTCGCCGGATTGGGCGCCGATGCATTCGCCGCCGCCGCAGCCGACGCCGCCGACGCCGCGGAGGCTTCGGACGCCGCAGCCGCGTCGGCCTGCTTGTCGAGCTTCGCCGCGCCGCTTTTGCCGACCATTTCCGCCGACGACTTCGCGGACGCCGCTTCTTGCTGCTTCATCACTTCGCCGATCGGCACGGGCTGACCGAGCGTATCGACGACGACCTGCATCTCGGCCTTCGTGACTTCATCGTGCACGTCGACGGTGCCTTTCGCGAGCGAGACGTCGCCGAGCCGCAGATTCCATGTCGACGGCTCGGTCGACTGCTTGAATTTGAAGGTCCAGTTGTTGCGATTGTCCTTGAGCCGCTCGATATCGATCGACGGGTTCACGAGATTGATCGCCGGAATCACGATGTCGTGCGCGAGCAGCGGCAGCATCGCCACCTGGAAATCGATTTCGTCGAGCGTCGCGAAAAACTTCTGGCGCGCCCAGTCCGGGTTCGCGATGGTGATCTTTTCCGCGGAGAAGCGCGGCCACGGCACCCAGCGCTTCCAGCCCGTTTCGTTCGGTGGCCGCTGCCAGCCGACTTTCAGATCGCCGGTGATCTCGAAACGCCGGCCGATCGCCTCCGATACCTTGTCATCCACCCACGGCCGCAGGCGGTTCCAGTCGAAGGTCAGGAAGATCACTACGAGGATTGCAATCAGAACCGCCAGAACGGCAAAAAACCATGCGACGATCCTTCCGATTTTTCCGCTCATCCGGGCCTGCGCCATAACGGCTCCATCCGTTCTTTCTGATTATGTGTGCGGCAGCACATCGTGTGCCCGCGTGCGGGCGTCGTCGGGCGCGGGGCGATCTACGCTGAACGCCGAATGTCCGTAAGATGTGCGCTCGAAGAACAACATGCCCCCATAAAAACGATGTCCGCCGTCCCCTCGATCGAGCTCGTCGCCGCGCACGGCGTCATGCGCCGCGATGCCATTCGTGGCGCCGTGCTTCTGCATCCGACGGACTTCACGCTGTATGCGGGCCAGCGCGCCGCGGTCACGGGCCCGTCCGGCTCGGGCAAGAGCGTCTTTCTGCGCACGCTCGCGCTGCTCGACGCGTGCGACGCCGGATACGTCACCTGGCGCGGCGCACGCATCGCGCGGGCGCGCATTCCGGCGTACCGGCGGCGCGCCGCGTATATCGCGCAGCGGCCCGCGATGCTCGACGGCACCGTCGAGGACAATCTGCGCTATCCGTTCACGCTCAAAACTTATGGGGATACGCATTTCGACCGTCACACCGCCATGCGGCTCGCGCAGGCGGCCGGACGGGGCGAAGACTTCCTCGACAAATTCGCCGCCGACCTGTCCGGCGGCGAGGCGCAGATCGCGGCGCTCGTGCGCGTATTGCAACTCGCGCCCGATGTCCTGCTGCTCGATGAACCGACGGCATCGCTCGATCCCGCATCGGCCCGTTCGATCGAGGCGCTCGTCTCGGCCTGGTTCGACGGCGGCGAAGAACGCGCGTCCATCTGGGTATCGCACGATCCGGAACAGGCGGGCCGCGTCGCCACGCGTCATCTGACGATGAGCGCCGGCGTGCTCGGAGGCGACGTGCAATGAACGGCTATCAGAACCTCGGTCTCTTCGACATCGGGCTCGCGGCGGCGCTGATCGTCATCAACGGCGCGCTGTCGGTCGCGCTCGATCTCGGTCTCGAGCGCAGGCTCTTCGTCGCCGCGATCCGCACCGTCGTGCAACTGCTCCTGATCGGCTACGTGCTCGGCTGGGTGTTCGCGTTCAACCGCTGGTATGTCGTGCTGCCGCTGATCGCGCTGATGACCGTCATCGCCGGACTCGCGGCGTCGAATCGCGGGCGGCGCAGCTACGCGGGACAGCGCACGGACAGCATCCTGTCGATATGGGGCAGCTCGTGGCTGATCGGCGCCTTCGGGCTCTTCGTCGTGATCCGCATTCATCCGTGGTACGAGCCGCAATACGCGATTCCGATTCTCGGCATGATCCTCGGCAACACGTTGACGGGCGTGTCGCTCGGCATCGAGCGCATGACGGAAGAACTGACCGCCGGACGCGCGGCGGTGGAGATGTCGCTCGCGCTCGGCGCATCGCGCTGGGAAGCCGCGCAAGGGCCCGCGCGCCATGCCGTGCGCGCGGGGATGATTCCCACCCTGAACCAGATGGCGGTGGTCGGCTTGGTCAGCCTGCCGGGCATGATGACCGGCCAGGTGCTCGCCGGGCAGTCGCCGTTGCAGGCGGTGCGCTATCAGATCGTCATCATGTTTCTGATCGCGGCGGCTTCCGGGCTCGGCGTGGTCGGCGCCGTCGTGCTGACGTATCGGCGGCTCTTCTCCGCCGACCATCGGTTCATGGCGTCGAAGCTCGTGGAGCGCAAGGCCCGAAAGCGCGCGCCCTGAGCACGCGCGTCATCGTCGCTGTCATTCACCGCTGTCATTCACCGCTATAGGCGCGGTCCAGTGTGGCGATGTCCAGCTTGATCATGTCCATCATCGCCTTCATCGTGCGATCCGCCTTGACCGGATCGGGGTCCTGCAACATGGCGAGCAGACGCGTCGGCGCGATCTGCCACGTCACGCCGAAGCGGTCCGTGAGCCAGCCGCATGCCATCGACTGACCGCCGTCCATCAGCTTGTCCCAGTAATGGTCGATCTCGGCTTGCGTCTCGCATTTGATGAACATCGAAACGGCCGGCGTGAACTTGAAATCCGAGTTGCCGTTCAGCGCCATGAAATCCTCGCCTTCCAGTTCGAACAGCACGGCGAGCACGCTGCCGGCCGGTCCCGGGCTGGATTCGGTATGACGCATGATCTCCTTGATGCGGGCGCTCGGGAACACGCCGAGATAAAAGTTCGCGGCTTCCTCGGCGTTGCCGTCGAACCATAGACAGGGCGAAATCTTGTTCATTGATTGGCTCCGTTTTCGTCAGGCGGGAAAAGTCACGCGTCTTTCCGGGACATGGCGGCCATCGCCTTCTCGATGTCTTCCGGTCTGCACTCGTGCTGGTGCGTGGCGACCGACCATTGATGCCCGAACGGGTCCTCGAGCCGGCCATAGCGGTCGCCCCAGAACATGTCGGCCACGGGCATCGTCACTTTCGCGCCCGCGGCTTCGGCCTGGCGCACGACGGCGTCGACATCCTCCACGTACAGATGGATCGTGACGGGCGAACCCTTCAGCGCCTTCGCGCCGATCATGCCGTAGGCGGGATCTTCATCGACGAGCATCAGCGCGGAATCGCCGATCCTGACCTGCGCGTGCATGATCTTGCCGTTCGGGCCCGCAAGGCGGCCCAGCTCGACGGCGCCGAACGCACGCTTGTAGAACTCGATGGCATCGGCGGCGCCCGCGCAGACGAGATGCGGGGTCAGCGAATGCATGCCTTCGGGGATCGGCTTGACGGCGGAAGTGGACATATTGGCTCCGTGTAGTGAACGAGGCGCGCCGGGTTCGGCGCGGCCCTCATACCCTACAACGAACGCGGGGTCCGTCAATCGACACGAACGCGCACGCGGACGTCAAATTTCTTGTACCGGCACGCGAGGATGGATTATTTCGAATGCTGTTCGGCCAGCGATTGAATCAGCGCTTCGAGCCGCGAGAAGTTCACCGGCTTGGTCAGATGATCGCGAAAACCCGCTTCGCGACAGCGGCGGATGTCCTCATCCATGCCGTAGCCCGTGATCGCGACGGACGGCTTCTCCGGCTGCAAGGTCTGCCACGCGCGCGCGATGTCGAGTCCGCTGCCGTCCGGCAGGCCGATATCGCTGACGAGCAGATCGAACGGACCGCTCTGCGCGCGCTCCAGCGCCTCCGCGACGGTCACCGCGACCGTCACTTCGTGGCCGAGCATTTCGAGCACTTCGGCCATCGCCGAGGACGTCTGCTCGTTGTCCTCCACGAGCAGCACCTTGAGCGCGCGCCCGTGCTCCTGGTTCGCCGCCTCGACGAGCGGCTGGTCCTCGCGCGCGGGCTGCACTTTCGCGAGCGGCAGCGTGAGCGTGAAGCGCGCGCCCGCGTCGCGGCCTTCGCTGTACGCCGAGAGCGTGCCGCCGTGCTTCTGCGCCAGCGTGCTCGCGATCGCGAGGCCGAGGCCGAGGCCGCCGAACGAGCGGGTGATCGAATCGTCGGCCTGCTCGAACGCCGAGAAAATGCGCGGCAACGCTTCCGCGCTGATGCCGATGCCGCTGTCTGTCACCGATACCGCGATCGTCGCCGGGTCCGGATTCCACGTTCGCACGTGGATGCGCCCGCCCGCCGGCGTGAACTTCACCGCGTTCTTCATCAGATTCCAGACGATCTGCTGAAGCCGCGCGGCATCGCCGAGCACGACGAAGCGGCCTGCGTCGAAATGCGTCTCCAGCGCGAGGCTCTTCGCGCGCAGATCGGCCTCGGACATGTCGAGCGCGCTCGTCAGCAAGGTATCGAGCGCGACGCTCGCGAAATTGAGCGACAGCTTGCCGCGCGCGATGCTCGTGAGATCGAGCAGATCGTCGATCAGGCGCGCTTCGAGCTCGACGTTGCGGCGGATGAGATCGAGTGTCGGATGCGCCTCGCGCGGCAGCGCGTGCTTCATTTCGAGCAGGCGCACCGCGGCGAGAATCGGCGTGAGCGGCGTGCGCAACTCGTGCGACAGCACCGCGAGAAAATGATCCTTCGCGCGATTCGCCGATTCCGCCTGATCCTTCGCGAGCCGCAGTGCGTCGGCGGCCATGTGGGCATCGGTGGCGTCGCGCACGATCTTCGAGAAGCCGATCAGCTCGTCATGCTCGCTGCGGATCGCGGTCGTCACGCCCGACGCGAAGAACGAATGGCCGTCCTTGCGCCACAGCCAGCGGTCGTCGCTCGCGCTGCCTTCGCGGCGCGCCGTGTCGAGCTCGTCCTCGAACACGCCCGCCTCGCGGTCTTCCTGCGCATAGAAGATGTTCGCCGACTGGCCGAGCACGTCCTGCGCGGGAAAGCCCAGAATGCGCTCGGATGCCGCGTTCCACGTGCGGATGCGGCCTTCCGGATCGAGCGTGATGACGGCGTAATCCTTCAGTGCGTCGACGAGCAGGCGAAAATGCGTCTCCGTCTCGCGCAACGCCCGCTCGACCGCGATGCGTTGCGCGCGCTCGGCGCTCTCGCGCATCGCGCGGCGCACGACGGCGGGCAGACGTTGCAGGCGCTGCTTCAGCACGTAATCGGTCGCGCCGCGCTTGAGCATGTCGACGGCATGCTCCTCGCCGAGCAGCCCCGACACGAAAATGAACGGCGTGTCAGGCGTTCGCTCGCTCGCGATGGTCAGCGCCTCGATGCCGGAAAACGTGGGCATCACGAAGTCGGCGAGGATCACGTCGAAACGCTTTTGATCGAGCTCGGCGATGAAGCTGGCCGAGTCGTACACGATCGACGCATCGACCGCGTAGTCCGCGCGCTCCAGCTGGGCGATCGTCAACTCCGCATCGAGTGCGTTGTCTTCGACGAGAAGCAGATGCAGAGGCTGCATGATCTACACGTCCTCTTCGAAGGACGCTTTCGGGCGCATGACACGGGACGAGTTCGCGGACATGGGCACAGCGGTCATTGCGCGGACGGCGGACGGCGAAAACGCGTGGAGCCCGGCGGCGGCTCGTTGAGCACGGCCCAGAAGACGCCGAGATCGCCGATCGCCTCGACGAACTCCGCGAATTCCACCGGCTTCACCACGTACGCGTTCACGCCGAGTTCGTAGCTGCGCACGAGATCCTGCTCCTCGCGCGATGACGTCAGCATGACGACGGGAATGCTCTTCAACGACGCATTCGAGCGGATCATGTCGAGCACTTCGAGGCCGTCGATCTTCGGCAGCTTCAGGTCGAGCAGGATCACGGCGGGATTGCCCGGCGCACGCGCCTTCCAGTCGCCTTCGCAGGTGAGATAGTCGATGGCTTCCTGGCCGTCGCGCGCCACGATCACCTCGTTCGCGAGCTGGCTCTTGTCGAGCGCGACGAGCGTCAGCTCGAGGTCGTTCGGATTGTCTTCGACGAGCAATATCGGTTTAAGCATGGTTTTTTCTTGGCTTTCTTGTCGATACGCCAGGCTGGCGCACACCCTGCGTCCCTGACGTTCCACTCGCGTTGCGGTATTCGACCGGCAGGGAGAAATAGAATGCGGCGCCCTCTCCCAGCCGCCCTTCGGCCCACGTGCGCCCTTCATGGCGCTCGACGATGCGCCGCACGTTGGCGAGCCCGATGCCCGTGCCTTCGAACTCTTCCGCGCGATGCAGCCGCTGGAACACGCCGAACAGCTTCGCGCCGTACTTCATGTCGAAGCCGACGCCGTTGTCGCGCACGCCGATCACGTATTCGTCGCCGCTTCGGCTGGCGAATATCTCGATTTTCGCCGATTCCCGCGTTCGCGTATATTTCACCGCGTTCGAAATCAGGTTGCGCAACGCAAGCTGCAGGAAAGCCGCGTCGCCGGTGATGTGCGGCAGTTCGCCGATCACCCATTCGATACGCCGCCCCGCGCCTTCCACCTCGAACTCCTGCACGACGCCGCGCACGAGCAGGTTGAGATCGACCGACGCGGGCCTGAGCGCCGCGCGGCCCATCTGCGAGAAGGTCAGCAGATCGTCGACGAGCGTGCCCGCGAAGCGCGCCGAATCGAGCATGTTGTTGAGAAAGCGCCGGCTCTTCTCCGACATGCGCTCGCCTTCCTGCTCGCGCAGGAGATCGCCGTAGCCCGCGATATGGCGCAGCGGCGCGCGCAGATCGTGCGACACCGAATACGAAAACGCTTCCAGTTCCTTGTTCGCGCGCGCGAGTTCGGTCGCGAGCTCGGCGCGCTCTTCCGCGCGGCGCAGCACGATGTTGAGCAGCGCGCCGCGCAGTTCGCCCGCGATTTCGAGCTCGCCCTGGCGCCATATCGACGAATGCCCGCGCACCGTTTCGAGCCACGGCGAAAAGCTCGTGCGCGGCGCGCTGGCGCCATCGGCGCTTTCGATCTTGACCGGCTCGCCCGCCCACTTGATGGTCTGCATCACTTCGGGCCGGAACCAGAGCAGGTAGTGGCGAAAGATCTGCGAGACCGGCACCGCGAGCACGCCGCAGGCCTTGTCCTCGTGCGCCTTGGCAGGCGGCCATTCGCGCGCGAGCGAATCCGTGGCCCATACGCCGGACGTATGCTCCGCGAGCCATTGCGCGAGCGCGCGCACGGTCTGCTCGTCGGGCGTCGAGCCGAGCAGCGTGACCTGATCGTCGAACACGATCGCCGCGCCCGCCGAGCGCGCGAAGCTCAACATGTCTTTCGGCGTTGCCTGCAAGCCGGCGGCGAAGTTCTCATGCTCGCCCATCGCGGAGATGAGCCGGCCCATCGTGCGGCGCAGCGCGGCCAGATATTCACCTTCGGCGCGCTCTTCCTTCGCCTCGATCTGCAGGGACAGCATGTGCCCGAGATGCTCGACCGCGACGCGCATGTGGAACGGCACGATACGCGCGTCATGATCGTGACACGAGATGAGTCCCCACAACTGGCCGCGCACGACGAGCGACACCGACATCGACGCATGCGTGCCCATGTTGCGCATGTACTCCAGATGCACGGGCGAGAAACTGCGCAGCGTTGCGTAGGTGAGATCGGTGGGACGGCCCGTGACGGGATTCACGTTCGGCACGAGCCGCGCGGGCCTGTAGTTCACGTCCGCGACGAGGCGGATGCGGTTCTTCAGATACAGCGCGCGCGCCTGCCGCGGAATGTCCGACGCGGGAAAGAACTGGTGCAGAAACGATGCGTAGCGAGAGTCGCGGTCTTCCGCGAGCACGTGACTGCGGCCTTCTTCATCGAAGCTGTAGAGCATCACGCGGCCGAAGCCCGTGAGCGCGCGCACTTCGCGCACCGCGAGTTCCGCCAACGCCTGAACGCTCGCCGCGTCCTGAAGCCCGCGCGCGAACGTGCGCACGAGCGGATACATCGACGCGAACGCATCGTTCGTCGCGGCGGCCGCTTCCATCTCGACGATCAGCGCGCCGTCATGACGATGCAGCGTGACATCGAAGCGCATCGCCGGCGTGACGTCGATCGCGCCGATATAAAGCGGCGCATCGTCGAGCGCGGACGTGAGGACCGCCTTCGCGACGCGTTGCGCGCCCTGCGTGCCGAGCACGGCATCGAGCGGCTGGCCGAGCAAGGTGCCGACGCTCGCGCCCGTGAGCGAAGAAAGATTTTCGCTCGCCTGCACGATGCTGAGATCGCCGGCGAGGACGAGCAAAAAGCCGTGTGGCTGGATGCCGCCGGGAATGTGGATCGGCTCGGCGTCGCAGTCCTTGTCTGCGACGCCCGAGCTGAGCGTGCGGCGGCGCGCTTCGGCATCGGGCGGTCCGAGCGACGTCTCGTGCAAAGCTCTCGCGCCGATGGGTTCGCTTTCCGGATCGCTCATGAAGCCGCTCCCGGTGCCGGCTGCAGCGGCTCGAGACCGGCGGCTTCGGGACACAGCCACGCGTGCAGGCTGTCGAACGTATCGATGGCGGCCTTCACCGCATCGTCGTACTGAATCTCCGGAACGGAGGTCGTCGCGGTTTCGCGAAACGCGTTCCACATGCTGCCCGTGCGCGGACCATAGCCGTCGAAATACGCATTGCCGAGGCCCGGCTCGAGATCGAGATGCTCGGCCACATGCGGCGCGATGAAACGCCCGCCGAGCGTGCTGCCTTCCATCACGTACATCGAGCCGAAGACATCGCCGAGGTTGCGCATGCGCGGCAGGTCATGGCGTGAATCGGCCTGCGGAACGGCATCGGCGGAGAGCCGTTCGCCCGTCAGCGCGGCGAGATCGGCGGCGAGGAGCGGCGCCTTGCGGCGCGCATCGAAGAAGCCCGCGAGCGATGCGGGCATGCATGCGGCCGCGGCGTCTTCCCACGGCGAGACATAGCCATAGAAGCGTTCGAGCAGCGCGATGTACTCGTTTCGTTGAAGATCGTCCCGCATGAGGTCGAGCGCATTTTCGAGCCGCGCATGGCAAGCGGCGGTTTCGTGCTTCAGGCGGGACAGAAGATCGAGTGGCATGTTCCGTTGTGTTGGCTTGGGGCCGTCAGGCGGGCAAAAGAAGGCAAGTATCGGAAGGGCTTACCGGTTCGCGCATGTCACGCCTTGCGTGCATCGGTAGAAAGAACGCAGCAAACGTTGCCTCCCCAGACCCGCTCCTGATCAACGAATCATTCTACGCAACCGCACTGCACGGTGCCATTCGCCGGGGCTTTTCACCGTTCGGTTCATCGCTCGCGCGCGCCGCCCTCGCCGCTGTTCACGTTGACCTGTTCGTCGCGCTGCGTGTGGCGCTGATAGTCGTCGCCGCCTCTTCTGTCCGTATCGACGAGACCGCGCTCGATGTCCTCATGCGCCTGCTTGCCGACCTCGCGCGCGTCCTCCTCATGTTGCGATTCGACGTTCTGATCCGCTTCGTGAGGCAGCGGCGCATTCGATGCATCGTCGTGCGCCTGCGTCTCGCGGTCCTTGCTCGCCATCTCGCGTCCGCGCTCGGGCGCGCTTTGCGGTGCCGTGCTGGCCTGCTTCATGATTGTCTCCCTGTTTGAGCGCTCACTTGCGCGAGCTGCCGATGCCGAGCCGCTTCTTCATCTCGGCCGTGAGTCTTTGACGCGCCTTGTCGTAGCCCGCCCACGGATCGCTCTTCAACCCATCGAGCCGCGCGCGCACGTTGCCGATGTTCCATTGATCGCCGCTCTTCACGTCATCGAGCTCGTCCCACGTGAGCGTCACCGATGCGCCGAGCCCCGGACGCGCCCGCAAAGAAAACGCCGCGACCGTGCTCGAGCCGCGGTTGTTGCGCAGATAGTCGATGAAGATCTTGCCCTTGCGGTTCTGCATGCCCATCTTCGCGGAGAAGAGCTTCGGCAGCGTGCTTGCCATGTGTTGCGCGACCGCCTGCGAGAACGCCTTCATCTCGTCCCAGCCCGCGTGCTTCGCAAGCGGCACGACCACGTGAAAGCCCTTGCCGCCGCTTGTCTTGCAGAACGACGTGAGGTCCAGTTCCGCGAGCAGTTCCCTCGTGAGCTTCGCGGCCTCGATCATGCGTTCCCAGCCGACGCCCTCGCCCGGATCGAGATCGAACACCATGCGATCCGGCTTCTCGATGTTCGACGCGACCGCGTTCCATGTATGCAGCTCGATCGTGCCCATCTGCGCGGTGCCGACGAGCGCCTGCGACGATTCGATCGTGAGCAGCGGCGGATGCCCCGGATCGATATCGGGATGCTGCGTGATATGCGGAATCGCGAGCTTCGCGCTGTGTTTCTGAAAGAACAGCTCGCCGCCGATATCCTCGGGCGCGCGCACGAGCGACACCGGACGGTCCTTCAGATGCGGCAGCATCCAGTCGGCGACCGATCCGTAATACTCGACCACATCGAGCTTCGTGAGACCCGTCGACTTGTCGATCACACGTTCGGGATGACTGATCTTCACGCCTTCGATCTCCGCTGCGTTCGCGCGCGAGCGCGTGGTCTTCGCTGCGGGTGTCTTCGCCGGGGTTGTCTTCGTTGCGGCGGTTTTCGAAGCCGTCTTGCGCGCGGGCTTCTTCGCCGCCGCCTCTTCATGATCGGCCTCGACGGCCTTACCCGATGCCGGCTCCTCCTTCACGATCTGCCGCGCGGGTTTGTCGTCGCGCAGACTGACGAACGATGCTTGTCGCACGATGCGCTCCTTGGTCCATTCCGCGAAATTGCATTCGGCCACGAGTTCCGGCTTCACCCAATGCACGGGCGTGCGGCTGCGCTCCTGCGGCTCGCTTGCGAACGGCATGCGCGGGGTCTCGCGTTTATCGAGTTCCTTCTTCACCGCGACGAGCGTCGCATGACCGAAGCCGCTGCCCACGCGGCCGGCATATTGCAGCTTGCCGTGCGCGTCGTACACGCCGAGCAGCAGCGCGCCGAACTGCCCGCGGCTGCCCGACGGCTCCGAATAGCCGCCGATCACGAACTCCTGCCGGCGGCGGCACTTGAGCTTGATCCATGAGTTGCTTCGCCCGGACACATACGTGCTATCAAGACGCTTGCCGATGATGCCTTCGAGGGCCATGTCGCACGCGCTCTTGAGCAGTTCGTCGGCATGAAAGGCGAAGTCCTGCGAATAACGCAGCACCGGATCGTCGACCGGCTCGATGAGCGCCTTCAGGATCGCGCGGCGCTGCACGAGCGGCACGTTGCGCAGGTCGTAGCCGTTGAGATAGGGCACGTCGAAGAAATACACGACGATGTCCTGCGGACGGCCCACATCGAACGCGTTCTGCAGCGCCTGAAAATCCGGCAGGCCGCGCTCGTCGAGCACCACCGCTTCGCCGTCGAGCCAGCTGCTTTCGATATCGAGGCTGTCGAGCGCCTTCACCTGCTTCGAGAACTTCGCGGTCCAGTCGTTGCCGTTGCGCGTGTAGATGCGCACGTCGCGCTTGCCCTCGATCGTCTCGATGCGCGCGAGCACGCGATAGCCGTCGAACTTTATTTCGTATCCCCAATCGTCGCCGGGCGGCGCGGCATCGACGAGCGTCGCGAGTTGCGGCTTGAAGGTCGCGGGCAGCTTCGCTTTAACAGCGCCTTCGATCGCCGGATCGTGCGACAAGGTGCGCAGAGATTCGGCGCTGCGATTCGCGACGATGTCCGGATGCGCGTGGCCATCCGCGTTCTTGCTCGCCGGCTTGCGCGCGGGCGTTTTCTTCGCGCCCGCCTTGCGCTCGGCGCGTTCGAGCAGCGCGCCGCTCTCGTCGCGCGCACCGAGCGATGTCGACAGCACACTGCCCGGCTTCTTCAGCAGGATGTCGTATTCGGCTTCGGGCCGCGCTGCGTCGTCGCGCTCCTTGATGAGCAGCCATTGCTCCTTGTCGCCGCTGCCGCGCATGTGGCTCTTCACGAGCGTCCATCCGCCGTGCAGCTTTTCGCCGTCGAGCGTGAACTTGAGCTTGCCCTTCTCGTAGTCGCGCGCCGCTTCCGCGACGCTGCCCGACTGCGGCGCCCACGTGCCGCGGTCCCACACGATGACGCTTCCCGCGCCATAGTTGCCCTCGGGAATCTCGCCTTCGAACGAGCCATAGTCGATCGGATGGTCCTCGACATGCACCGCGAGACGCTTCACCGACGGATCGAGGCTCGGTCCCTTGGGCACCGCCCACGATTTGAGCGTGCCTTCGAGTTCGAGGCGAAAGTCGTAATGCAGGCGTCGCGCGTCATGCTCCTGGATCACGAAGGACAACGCGTGAGCCGCGGGCTTCTTCGCGCGGGCGCTGCGCCGTGCGGCACCGGGCGGCTCCGGTGTCTCGTCGAAGCGCCGCATCCGTTGATAGGTTTCGAGTTTCTCTGCCATCGTCGTGTGCTTCGTGGTTCATGCGCTCGCGCGCCTCATGCGCGTTTGCGGCGCGTCGTCTTGCGTGCGGGACGCGCCGTTTCCTCGCCGGTGTCGTCGCCGGTGTCGTCGTCCGATTGCGCGGCCTTCGCGCCGCGCTTCGCCGCCGCGCCGCCTTTCTTCAGACTGCGCTTGAGCAGCTCGGACAAGTCGAGAATGTCGGCGGAGGCCTTTTGCTCGCCGCCTTCCTCGATCTTCATCACCTCGGCGACCTTCCCTTCCCTCACCTTCTTTTCGACGAGCGCCATGATGTCGTCCCTGAAAGTGTCGTGATACTTGGTCGGGTCCCACGTGTCGCTCATGTCGTCGATGAGGCGCTTCGCCATCTCCAGTTCCTTCGGCGTGACACCCGCTTTCTTCGTGTCTTCGTCGGGGAATTTGAACTGGGTGAAGTCGCGCACTTCGTCGCCCCAGCGCAAGGTGTTGAGCGCGAGCGCCGGACCCACGGGAATCAGCGCCGCGAGATGCTGCTTGTTGTGCAGCACGACGCTCGCGATGCCGACCTTGCCCGTGTCCTTCAACGCGTCGCGCAACAGCGCATAGACTTTCTCGCCCTTGCGATCGGGCGCGAGGTAGTAAGGCGTATCGAGCGAGAGGAAAGAGATCTCGGGCGCATCGACGAAGGCGAGAATATCGACCGTCTGCGTCGATTCGGGATTGGCCGCGCGGATTTCCGCGTCGGTCATCACGACGTACTTGCCCTTCTCATACTCGAAGCCGCGCACGATGTTGTCGCGCGTGACTTCCTTGCCCGTGTTCTTGTTGATCTGCTTGTAGCCGATCGGGTCCATCGAGCGCTTGTCGAGCAGGTTGAAGCCGACCTTCTCCGACTGCGTCGCCGGATAGAGTTGCACGGGCACGTGGACCAGCCCGAAGCTGATCGCGCCTTTCCAGATCATGTGCGGCATCACGGCACCTTCGCTGTCGATCGAGTCGATGGAAACGCCCGCGGCCTTGCGTCGAAGCGTTCTCTGCGCGCGTGGCCGGCGGGGTATCGACAGGAATCGCACGAAGCGTGCCAAGCGGCACGCAGGCGCTGATCCGCTTCATGACTGGGCGGATGCGTTAATCCGCGAAGCGCTACAACCCGGGCATCTGTAAGCTTTACTGATGAGAACGGCTGTGCGTTGCCGTGATCTCATTTCGAGGGCGCTGAAGAAAAAGACGGTTAGTTGCGATCGAGCCCAGGAAAAAAGCGCCGACCTGAGCCGGCGCGTCGGCAATCGCAGGCGGACTTGAGCGTTATTTGCGGCTCGCGGTGACGGTCAGCTGCGTGCCGTCGTCGAGCGTGACGGTCTTTTTGGAACCGGTGGAAGTCGGCATCGAGAAACGCACGATCTGGCTCAGACGCGTGTCGACGGGACATTGCAGACTCTTGCCGCCCACGGTCACCTTGTTCGTGCCCTTTGGCGCGTAGGCGCGAAAGCTGATCTGCACATTGGCCGAGCCGTTGTCGGCGACGACCGGCGCGAAGCGGATCTGCACCTGGCGCACGGCCTGCCCGTCCGCGCTCTTGGGCACCGAAGCCGCCTCCGGGCACCCGTCCGGCACGGCCTGCGCGCCGCTCGGCGGCGAGCCTTGCCATGTGAAGTCGTCGGTCTGGCCCGAGCGGATGGTGCGCGTTTCCTGCTCGTTGCCGAAGTTCTTCGACACCATCTTCACGGTGTACTTGATGGGTCCGTCATTGGGCGCTTCGGAGAGAACCTTGATGCCTGGCGTCGCGTGGACGGTCGCGGCGAACATCGCGAGCGCGGCGACGGGAACGATGCGACGAACGATCGAACGACGATTCATGCCGCCACCTCCGTAACGAGCGCTTGGGAAGTCCGGCGCGACTGAACCGCGCCGGAATGCTGAAAGGCCGAGTCAGTCTAGCGCCGCGCGCGCCGGGGCCTGCTCATGGAAAACCCGAGTCCCCGGCAACGTCGATGACGTTCGTCAACGCGATCAGAAACCGGTCAACACGATCTTGCCGACAGTGCGCCCTTCTTCCAGCAGGCGATGCGCCTCGCGCAGATTCGCGGCATCGATCCTGCCGAGATCGCGGCCGAGCGTCGTGCGGATCGTGCCTGCGTCGATCAGCCGCGCCACTTCGGAGAGCAGCTTGTGCTGCTCGATCATGTCCGGCGTCTTGAACATCGCGCGCGTGAACATGAACTCCCAGTGGAATGCCGCACTCTTCGATTTCAGCAGTTCCACCGCGACGGGCTTCGCATTCTCGACGATCGTGCAGATGCCGCCTTGCGGCTCGATGACTTCGGCGGCGGCGGGGAAATGCTTGTCGGTGTCGTTGAAGATCAGCACATAATCGACTTGCGGGAAGCCGATGTCCTTCATCTGCTTGGGAATGTCCTCGAAGTGATTGACGATGTGATCCGCGCCGAGGTCTTCCGCCCACCTGGCCGATTCGGGCCGCGACGCGGTGGCGATCACCTGGAGCTTCGCCACGCGCTTCGCGAGCTGGATGCCGATCGAGCCGACGCCGCCCGCCCCGCCGATGATCAGCACCGACTTGCCCGCGTCCTTGCCTTCCGCCGACACGCCGAGCCGCTCGAAGAGCGCTTCCCACGCGGTGATGGTCGTGAGCGGCAAGGCGGCCGCGCAGGTGAAGTCGAGCGACTTCGGCTTCGCGCCGACGATACGCTCGTCGATCAGATGAAACTCGCTGTTCGCGCCCTGGCGCGTGATGTCGCCCGCGTAATAGACCGGATCGCCGACCTTGAAG
The DNA here is from genome assembly GCF_900044055.2 of Caballeronia calidae. Taxonomy (GTDB): domain Bacteria; phylum Pseudomonadota; class Gammaproteobacteria; order Burkholderiales; family Burkholderiaceae; genus Caballeronia; species Caballeronia calidae. The sequence goes on from NZ_FCOX02000056.1 coordinate 35,806, forward strand.
AGCGTGACGTCCGGCCCGACCGCTTCCACGACGCCCGCCGCGTCCCAGCCGAGCACGCGCGGCGTTTCCTCGACCTTGTCCTTCGGCGCGCGCACTTTCGTATCGACGGGGTTGACGGCGATCGCCTCGATTTTCACGAGCAGGTCGCGGCCGGTGGGCGCGGGTTTATCGAGTTCGATATCGATGAGCGATTCGGGATTGGAGATCGGAAGATAACGGGTGAGACCGATGGCTTTCATGCTTGTGCTCCGTCGAGTGGATTTGCCTCGATGTTAGTGCGCGTCCGGCATCTGGAAAACCGTCATAATCGCTGAAACATTTTTCGGGAAATCCATCGAATGGCGAGCGATCCACCAATGGACGGGGCCACGCGCGAGCGTCTCGATCTGCTCGACGTCGGCCTCTTCATGCGCGCGGCGGCGCTGGCGAACCTGTCGTCGGCGGCGCGCGAGTTCGGGCTGTCGCCCGCGGTGGCGAGCGCGCGCATCGCGGCGCTGGAGCGCATGCTCGGCGCGCGGCTCCTGCATCGCACGACGCGGCGCGTCTCCGTCACGCAGGAAGGCGAGATTTTCGCGGCCCACGCACGTGAGTTGCTCGACGCCGCCGAAGCCGCGCGCGCGTCGGTCGGGCGGGCGCGCGAGCATCCGCACGGCCGCCTGCGCGTGACCATGCCCTCGTCGCTCGGCCGTCAGCACATCTCGCCGCTGATTCCCGCGTTTCTGCGCGAGTATCCCGGCGTGAGCGTCGATCTGCGCATGACCGATCAGATCGTCGATCTCGTCGATGAAGGCATCGACCTCGCGATCCGTATCGGCGCGCTGAAGGACTCGACGCTCATCGCGAAGAAGCTCGCGAGCAACCGGCGCGTGCTGTGCGCGTCGCCTGCGTATCTCGCCGAGCACGGCACGCCGCGTCATCCCGCCGATCTCGCGGAGCACGAATGCGTGATCCTCGCCGATCAGCGCGACTGGAGCTTCGAAACGCCGACCGGCGTGATCGACGTGCGCGTGTCCGGACGGCTCGCGACGGACAACGGCGAAGTGATCCGCGATGCGCTCGCGGCGGGCATCGGCATCGGGCTGAAATCGACATGGAGCGTCGCGCCTTTGCTGGCAAGCGGCGAGCTCGTCACCGTGCTCGACGACTACCCGCTCGCGCAAACCGTCGCGATCTGGGCCGTGTACCCGAGCCGCGCGTTCGTGCCGCCGAAGACGCTCGCGTTCATCGACTTTCTCGCGGCCCGGTTCGGTGAGCCGCCTTACTGGGACGTCGATCCGGCGCACGTGCAGCGCTGAAGGTTCTTTACAATGACGGTTTCCTGCCTTTCTGCGCTGCCTTTCTGCGCCTTTGCCTCCGATGAACCTCGTCATTCAAAGCCCCGCCCCGATCTCCGATTCGCATCTGCGGCCTCTCGCGGCGCTCGCCCGCTCGCGCGAGACCCGGCGCGTCGACGACACGCTCCTGCGCCTGATCGACGCCGATCCGCTGCAGCGTCCCGATATCGACGCCTATTGCGGCGCGCACGCGCTCGATTACGCCTATGTCGAGCCGAACGCGAATCTCGCGGATTTCGGCCTCGTCGCGATGGACATGGATTCGACGCTCATCACGATCGAATGCATCGACGAAATCGCGGATTTTTGCGGGCTGAAGGCCGAGGTCGCGGCGATCACGGAAGCGTCGATGCGCGGCGAGATCAAGGATTTCAACGAGAGCCTCACGCGCCGCGTCGCGCTTCTGAAGGGGCTCGACGCGAGCGCGCTGGAACGCGTCTACGAGGAACGGCTGCAACTTTCGCCCGGCGCGGAACGCATGCTCGAAGGCGCGCGCGCAGCCGGCCTGAAGACGCTGCTCGTGTCGGGCGGCTTCACGTTCTTCACCGAGCGCCTCAAAGCGCGCCTCGGGCTCGATTACACGCGCGCGAACACGCTCGAAATCGTCGATGGCAAGCTGACCGGGAAGGTCGTCGGGGACATCGTGAACGCCGACGAAAAAGCGCGCACGCTGGTCGAGACGTGCGGGAAGATCGGCATCGATCCGAAGCGCGCGATCGCCATGGGCGACGGCTCCAACGATCTCAAGATGATGGCCGAAGCGGGTTTGTCGGTGGCGTTTCGCGCGAAGCCGGTCGTGCGGCAATCGGCGAGCGTCGCGTTCAACTTCGTCGGGCTGGACGGGTTGTTGCGCCTGTTCTGATGTAAAAAAAACGGCACCTCGCGGTGCCGTTTTTCAGTTCATCGGTTCGTCACTCAGGCGAAGGCCTTGACGAGCGCGGCTTCGAGATCCGCGCGCAAATCCGTTTCCGCTTCCAGGCCGATATAGAAGCGCACGAGCACGCCTTCGTGCGGCCATTGCGATGCGGTGCGCATCGAGCCGATGTTGTACGGCATTGCGAGGCTGTGCGCGCCGCCCCAGCTCCAGCCGATCGCGAACAGATCCAGCGCCTCGACGAAGGCATCGACCTGTGCGGCGCTGTAGCGGCCATCGAACACGATCGAGAACAGGCCGCCCGCGCCGCCCTTGAAATCGCGCTCATAGAACGCGTGACCGGGACAATCCTCCAGCGCCGGATGCAGCACCGCCGCCACTTCCGGACGCGTCTTCAGCCACGTCGCGAGCGCGAACGCCGTGCGATCGTGCGCTTCGTAACGCGTTTTCATGGTCGGCAGGCTGCGCAGCACGAGCGAGGCATCGTCCGCCGATACGCCGATGCCCATTCTCATGCGCGCGCGCTTCATCTTCTTGTGCAGCTCGACATCGCGCGTGATGGTCGCGCCCATCAGGATGTCGCTGCCTCCCGACTGATACTTCGTCAGCGCCTGCACGGAGATGTCGACGCCATGCTCGAACGGCTTGAACGCGAGGCCCGCGGAGTACGTGTTGTCGATCGCCGTGACGATGCCCTTCGCGCGCGCGACGGCGACGATCGCCGGCACGTCCTGCACTTCCATCGTCACCGAGCCGGGCGCTTCGAGCCAGATGAGCTTCGTGTTCGGACGGATCGAATCGGCGATGCCCGCGCCCGTCATCGGATCGTAGTAGCTCACTTCCAGCCCGAAATCGGCGGCGAGCCAGTCCGCGTGCTCGCGGTTCGGCGAATACGCGTTGTCGGGCACGAGCACGTGATCGCCCGCCTTCACCAGCGCGAAGTAGACGTTCGAGATCGCAGCCAGCCCGGACGGCTGCAACAGCGCGTGCTCGCCGCCTTCGATCGCGGCCAGGCGCTGCGCGAGCGCGATCGTCGTCGGCGTGCCGTGCAGGCCGTAGCGCCATTTGGAATCGTCGCTCCAGACGAGCGCGCGCATCGTCGCGAGATCGGGAAACACGACCGTCGATGCGCGCGCGACCGGCACCGAGAACGACTCGAAGCCGGGCGTGATGCGATCCTTCGGCTGCACGATGCGGGTTTGCAGATCGCGGTCGGGGGCGTTGTTGTTGGAATCGGTCATGACGTCGATGTGGAACGGGATAAGGAAAAGCCGCCGCCGGTTCGCCCGGCGGCGTGAAGACGAGCGAAGCTATTCGCCGATGATGACGTTGCTCGTGCCGCCCACGGCATTTTTCGGAGGCGCAGGCGGCGCCGGTTCGAGCGACGGCGCGGGCGGCGGTGTTTTCGCCGCGCCCGTTGCCGGCATCGGCGGCAGTTTCACGCCCGCGACCGCCGGGCGCAGATCGAAGGGTTGCCCGTTCGAATCGTCCGGATCCATGCGCTCGCCCGACACGCTGCCGTCCGCCGCGAACTTGCCGACCCAGTTGCCCGTGATATGCGTGCCGTCGTTCGACTCCTCGATCTCGAGCGTGTCGCCGTCGCGATCGCCCGCGACGAGAATCACGTTCGGGCTGCCGGCGAACCTGTACTCGCCGTGCACGCCGGAAGGCTCGTCGGTCTTCGCGCCGAGCTTCATCTCGATCTGTTTGTCGCCGAGCGTGCCGATATAGCGCGGAAGACGCGCGTAGTCCGGATTCGGCGTGAGCGGCTTTTTCGGCGGCAGCGCAAGCTGCTTGATGGCCGCCTGCGCGCCGTGGACGTCGGTTTCGGCCGGTTCGCGCTGATCGGACGGTACAACACGGGCCGCGCCGGTCGCGCCGGGCGAACCCGGCGGCATCGGCGAATTGCAGCCGGCCAGCGCGACGAGCGCCGCCATCGACGTCAAGGCCGCGAGAACGCGCGGCCCTTTCTTGCTTTGCATCATCCTTCAGTCCTTCAAATGCGCTCGAAGATCGCCGCGATGCCCTGCCCGCCGCCGATGCACATCGTCACGAGCGCGTAACGCCCGCCGATGCGCTGCAGCTCGTACAGCGCCTTCACGGTGATGAGCGCGCCGGTCGCGCCGATCGGATGCCCGAGCGAGATGCCCGAGCCGTTCGGATTGACCTTCGCGGGATCGAGCTTCAGTTCCTGCGACACGGCGCAGGCTTGTGCGGCGAATGCTTCGTTCGCTTCGATGACGTCGAGATCGTCGACGGTCAGCCCCGCGCGCTCGAGCACTTTCTGCGTCGCCGGAACCGGGCCGATGCCCATGATCTTCGGATCGACGCCCGCGTGCGCGTAAGCGACGAGGCGCGCCAACGGCTTCGCCCCGCGCTTTTCCGCGACGGACCGCTCCATGAGCACCACGGCCGCCGCCGCGTCGTTGATACCGGACGCATTGCCCGCCGTCACCGTGCCGTTTTCCTTCGCGAACACGGGCTTGAGCTTCACGAAGTCGTCGGCGGTTGCGTTCATGCGCACGTGCTCGTCGCGATCGAACACGGTATCGCCCTTCTTCGAGGCGAGCGTGATCGGCAGGATCTGCTCCTTGAAATAGCCGGCTTCGGTCGCCTTGGCCGCGCGCCGGTGTGATTCCAGCGCGAGCGCGTCCTGCATCTCGCGCGTGATGCCGAACTTCTGCGCGACGTTTTCGGCGGTCACGCCCATGTGGATCTTGTCGAACGGATCGTTGAGCGCGCCGACCATCATGTCGACGATGCGCGCATCGCCCATGCGCTGGCCGAAGCGCGCGGCGGGCATGATGTACGGCGCGCGGCTCATGCTCTCGGCGCCGCCGCCGATGGCGACATCGGCATCGCCGAGCAGAATGGACTGCGACGCCGACACGATCGCCTGCAGGCCCGAGCCGCACAGCCGGTTCACCGTGAGCGCGGGCGCGTGTTGCGTCACGCCGCCGTCGAGCGCCGCGACGCGCGCGAGATACATATCGCGCGGCTCGGTATGCACGACGTTGCCGAACACGACATGGCCGACTTCATCGCCCGCGACGTTCGCGCGGGACAACGCCTCGCGCACGACGCGCGCGCCGAGATCGGTCGGAGAGAAATCCTTGAGCGAGCCGCCGAAATCGCCGATCGCCGTGCGCACGCCGCTTACCACCACCACTTCTCGCTGCATGTTGTCGTCTCCGCTGGTTGTGTGTTCGTTGGGCTGCCGGTCGGCGCGCGCCGCGTTACGTCGCGAGCGCGCGCTCGACCGCCGCCTTGTCCGGAATCGGCGCGACGGCGCCGAAGCCTTGCGTCGACAAGGCCGCCGCGGCGTTCGCGTAACGCGCGGCTTCGAAAGGATCGTCACCCGCGACGATGCGCGCGATGAACGCGCCGCCGAAGCAGTCGCCCGCGCCGGTGGCATCGACCGCCTGCACGACTCGGCCGGGAACCACGCGCCGCTCGTCGGGCGTCGCGATATATGCGCCTTCCTTGCCGAGCTTCAGCGCGACGACCTTCGGGCCGAGTTTCAGGAGCGCGTCGATGATCGCGTCCTTGTCTTCGTGACCGGTGAGCAAGGTGACGTCGTCCCAGCTCGGCAGGCAGATATCGGTCGAGCGGATGGCTTCGAGCATCACCGCGCGGGCGCGCGCGAGCGGCCACAGCTTCAGGCGCAGGTTCGTGTCGAAGCTGACCTTCACGCCGTGCGTGCGCGCGTGATCGATCGCGGCGAGCGCGGCATCGCACGCGGACACGCCGATCGCGAGGCTGATGCCCGACAGATGCACCACCTTCGCGGCGGCGATCGCATCGAGCGGCAGATGCGGCGGGGCGTAGCGGCTCGCCGCCGAGCCCGCGCGCAGATAGTCGAAGCGATGCCCGTTCTCCCCGTGCGACACGAAATAGACGCCGGTGGGCGCATCGTGATCGACGCGCACGGTCGAGGTATCGACATTCTCCGCGCGCCACAGATCGAGCAGCAATTGCCCGAAGTGGTCGTTGCCGACGGCGGACACGAAGCCCGTCGACGCGCCCTGACGCGACGCCGCGATCAGGAAGTTGGAGACGTCGCCGCCGAAGCCTTGCAGATAGTTCGGCTGATCGCGGCTCGACTGGTTGAACTCGACCATGGCCTCGCCGAGCGCGAGAACGTGCGGCATCGCTGGCATGTGCTCAGACCTCGCCCCAGAGATCGTGGCCATCGGCGCCGGTGATTTTCACCGACACGAAGTCGCCGGCCTTGTAGCGCTTCGATGCCTTCGTCGCCGGCGCGATGTACACGACGCCGTCGATTTCCGGCGCATCCGCCGCCGTGCGGCCGATGCCGCCGTCCGTGCTCACTTCGTCGACGAGCACCTTCAGCGTCTTGCCGACCTTCTTCTTCATGCGCTTCGCCGACAGCTCTTCCGCGAGCTCCATGAAGCGCGCGCGGCGCTCCTCGCGCACGTCGTCGGGCAAGGCGCCGTCGAGCTCGTTCGCGCTCGCGCCTTCGACCGGAGAGTACGCGAAGCAGCCGACGCGATCCAGATCCGCTTCCTTCAGGAAATCGAGCAGCGTCTGGAACTGCTCTTCGGTCTCGCCCGGAAAGCCCGCGATGAACGTGCTGCGGATCGTCAGATCCGGGCAGATCTCGCGCCACGTCTTCACGCGCTCGAGCACCTTCTCGGCGTTGGCCGGGCGCTTCATGCGCTTCAGCACCTCGGGATGCGCGTGCTGGAACGGCACGTCGAGATACGGCAGCACGTGGCCGCGCAGCGGGCCTTCGGCCATCATCGGGATGACGTCGTCGACGCTCGGATACGGGTAGACGTAGTGCAGGCGCACCCACGCGCCGTATTGCGCGGCGAGCTCGCCGAGCGCGCCGACGAGATCGGTCATGCGCGTCTTGAGCGGCTTGCCGTTCCAGAAGCCCGTGCGGTACTTCACGTCGACGCCGTAGGCGCTCGTGTCCTGCGAGATCACGAGCAGCTCCTTCACGCCGGACTTGAAGAGATTTTCGGCTTCGAGCATGACTTCGGCGACGGGGCGCGACACGAGATCGCCGCGCATCGACGGAATGATGCAGAACGTGCAGCGATGATTGCAGCCTTCCGAAATCTTCAGATACGCGTAGTGACGCGGCGTGAGCTTGATGCCGGCGGGCGGCACGAGATCGGTGAACGGGTCGTGCGGCTTCGGCAGATGCGCGTGCACCGCGTTCATCACTTCGTTGGTGGCGTGCGGGCCGGTGACGGCGAGCACTTTCGGATGCACTTCCTCGATGAGGCCCGTGCCGCTCGCGCTCTTTTTCGCGCCGAGGCAGCCGGTAACGATGACCTTGCCGTTTTCGTTCAACGCCTCGCCGATGGCGTCGAGGCTTTCCTGCACGGCTTCGTCGATGAAGCCGCAGGTATTGACGACGACGAGGTCCGCGCCGTCATAGGTGCCGGAGATTTCGTAACCTTCGGCACGCAGTTGGGTCATGATCTGCTCGGAATCGACGAGCGCTTTCGGGCAGCCGAGCGACACCATGCCGATTTTCGGCGCGGGAGTCGTCTTGGCGGTTGAATCCAAAGAATTTTTCACGGGGAGGAGCGATGTTGTGGGCGCCTCGCGAGATCGACAAGGCGAATCCACTATTTTACCCCGGAGCGACGAGAGGGCGATTTGGCCGCGCCCCTGCGGGTGAAACCGGAACCGCGCGAGCGGTCATTCGCCTGTCATGCCGGCCAACAATGCCGCGCGCTCCTTACGCCGAGGCCCGCAACGCCCCGAAGCCCGAACGCGCCCATGACATCGATTACTTCTTTTCCGTCGACGGCCCCGTGGGCGGCTGAAACGGAAACGTGTTGAACATCGACTTCGCCTGCGACTGCATCTGCTCCTGCATCTGCACGAACATGTTCTTCGACTGCTCGATGTAGCTCGTCATCATGCCCTGCATCATCGGCGCCTGCATGTTCATGAACTGCGACCAGACTTCCGGGTTGAGCGCGTTGCCGTCGTAGATGCCCTTGCTCTGCTCGCTCAGCTTCTGCTGGATGTCGATGAACGCCTGGATGTTCTTCTCCAGGTACGTGCCCATCATGCCCTGCATCGCGTGGCCGTAGAAGCGGATGATCTGCGACAGCATCACCGACGAGAACATCGGCAGGCCGCCGCTCTCTTCCTCGAGAATGATCTGCAAAAGGATGCTGCGCGTGAGATCGTCGTTGCTCTTCGCGTCGAGGACCTTGAAGTCTTCCTGATCGAGCACGAGCTGTTTCACATCCGACAACGTGATGTAGGTGCTCGTTTCCGTGTCATACAGCCGACGGTTTGGATATTTTTTTATGAGTCGTTCGGCGGTTTTCTTTGTAGTAGTAGTGGTGGTGGTCATTTAACGCCTTTAAACGCAAAACTTTACTGCGATGGCAGCAAGCAGGTCTTGCGTTGTCGCAAAAAAGCGCTGCTGCATATTCGCCGCATCGTTGATAAATCCGGCGAGTGGAGGCTTCCCGCGCGCGCCCGGAAGCGTCGCGGGAAGCCGCCGCCCGTCAGCCCATATGCAAGCCGCCGTTCAGCGAGAAGTCCGCGCCGGTCGCGAAACCCGACTCCTCGGACGCGAGCCATGCGCAGATCGAGCCGATCTCATCCGGCGTGCCGAGACGCCGCACCGGAATGGTCGCGACGATCTTCTCCAGCACTTCCGGACGGATCGCCTTCACCATGTCCGTGCCGATATAGCCCGGCGACACGGTGTTGACCGTCACGCCCTTGGTGGCCACTTCCTGCGCGAGCGCCATCGTGAAGCCGTGAATGCCGGCCTTCGCGGTCGAGTAGTTCGTCTGGCCGAACTGCCCCTTCTGACCGTTCACCGACGAAATGTTGATGATGCGGCCAAAGCCGCGCTCGACCATGCCGTCGATTACCTGCTTCGTCACGTTGAAGAGGCTCGTCAGGTTCGTATCGATGACCGCGGTCCAGTCTTCGTGCGTCATCTTGCGGAACACGACATCGCGCGTGATGCCGGCGTTGTTCACGAGGATGTCGATCTCGCCGACTTCGGCCTTGACCTTGTCGAACGCGTTCTTGGTCGATTCCCAGTCGCCGACGTTGCCTTCCGATGCGACGAAGTCGAAGCCGAGCGCCTTCTGGTCTTCGAGCCATTTCACCCGGCGCGGCGAGTTCGGACCGCAGCCCGCGACGACCGTGAAGCCATCCTTGAGCAGACGCTGGCAGATGCTGGTTCCGATGCCGCCCATCCCGCCGGTTACATACGCTATGCGCTTCGTCATTCCTCACTCCATTTTCGTTATGCGGACGGTGATCTCCTTGCCGCCCGCCGGCCCTTCCCTATCCCGCCAGTGATTTACGGACGTTCGACCGCCAGCGCGACACCCATCCCGCCGCCGATGCACAGCGACGCCAGACCCTTCTTCGCATCGCGCTTCTGCATTTCGT
>NZ_FCOX02000057.1 GCF_900044055.2 Caballeronia calidae
CGCGATCCAAGCCCGGAGAGTTTTGTGAGGGCACTCGCTACTGCCGGACCACGAGAGTGCTTCTGTGCCGGGGCCGGCATGAAGTACTTTGGATGGGGATAGCTGTTTCTTTGGTTACTTTCTTTGCAGCAGCAAAGAAAGTGACTGCCGCCCCGCACAGGGGCAGTGCTAATAGACCGACGCGAATACGGGAAGTCCATAGAAGCCGAACGCAAAGTTAGCAGCAGCAAAGAAAGTGACTGCCGCCCCGCACAGGGGCAGAGCAAATAGACCGACGCGAAAACAGGATTCCATAGAAACGCAAAAGCAACCGAACCAAGCGCCAGCAAAGCAAACCCCCATGCCTCGCCCAACCCCCGAAGAACTCCTCGACAAACTCCACCGCGAGGAAGAAAAACGCCAACGCGGAAGACTGAAGATCTTCTTCGGCGCCTCCGCCGGCGTAGGCAAGACCTTCACGATGCTGCAAGCCGCGCGCCGCCGCCGCGACGAGGGCGTGGAGGTGGTCATCGGCGTGGTCGAAACCCACGGTCGCAAGGAAACACTCGCGCTGCTCGAAGGCCTCGAAACGCAGCCGCCCGCGCGCATCGAATACCGCAACCGGATACTCGCCGAATTCGACCTCGACGCAGCCCTCGCAAGAAAGCCGCAACTGATCCTCGTCGACGAGCTCGCGCATTCCAACGTGCAAGGCTCGCGCCACATGAAGCGCTGGCAGGACGTGCAGGAGCTGCTCGACGCGGGCATCGACGTCTACACGACCGTCAATGTCCAGCACCTCGAAAGCCTGAACGATATCGTCGGCCGCATCACCGGGATTCGCGTCTGGGAGACCGTGCCCGACCGCGTGTTCGATCTCGCCGATGAAGTCACGCTCGTCGATCTGCCGCCCGAGGAACTGCTCGACCGCCTGCGCGACGGCAAGGTCTATCTGCCGCAGCAGGCCGAACACGCGGTGCGCAACTTCTTTCGCAAAGGCAACCTGATCGCGCTGCGCGAACTGGCGTTGCGCCGCACGGCCGACCGCGTCGATGCGCAGATGCGCGAGTACCGCGCCGACCAGTCGATCGAACGCATCTGGCGCGCGCGCGAGCGGCTCATCGCGTGCATCGGGCCGGGACCGGAAAGCGCGACGCTCGTGCGCGCCGCCGCGCGTCTCGCCGCCGCGCTCAAGGCCGACTGGCTCGCGGTCTACGTCGAAACGCCCAGGCTGCAACGCCTGTCCGACGACCTCAGAAAGCGCACGCTCGACGCGCTCAAGCTCGCCTCCGAACTCGGCGCCGAAACCGTCACGCTCGCCGGCGCCGATGCCGCCGCGACGCTCATCGACTATGCGCACATGCGCAACGTGTCGAAGCTCGTGGCGGGCGCGTCGGCGGCGCAGGGCTGGCGGCGCATCGTCGAGCGGCCGGTGAGCGAGCGCATCATCCGGCAGGGATCGGATATCGACGTGACGCTCGTGTCGGCCGGTACGCGCGACGAGCCGCGCCGCACGCTCGCCGACGCCATCGGCACATGGCGCGACGGCGCGCATTCGCCGCCGCGCGCGTATCTGCAGGCGCTCGCGATCGGCGCGGGCATCACGCTCGTCGCAGCCACGCTGGCCGCGCACCGGTTCGCGATCACGAACCTCGTGATGCTCTATCTGCTCGGCGTGATCTTCGCGGCGGTGCGGCTCGGGCGCGGGCCGGGCGTGATGCTGTCGTTTCTATCGGTCGCCGCGTTCGACTTCTTCTTCGTGCCGCCCGAGCTTTCTTTCTCCGTGACGGACACGCAATACCTGCTGACCTTCATCGTGATGCTGCTGACGTCGCTGACCATCAGCCATCTCACGTCGAGCCTGCGGCGCGAGGCGCGCATCGCGTCGCAACGCGAGCGGCGCACGGGCGCGATGTACGCGATGACGAAAGAACTCGGCGCCGCGCTGATGACCGAGCAGATCATCGAGATCGGCACGCGGCATGTCGCCGAAGTGTTTCAGGCGAAGGTCGCGATGCTTCTGCCCGATGCCGCGGAGAAAGTGCGGCAGAAAGTGGGCGAGCCGAATCCGGACGTGACGCTCGACGCCGCGCGTCTCGATCTCGACATCGCGCAATGGGTCTACGATCAGCAGAAGCCGGCCGGGCGCGGCACCGAAACCCTGCCCGCGAGCCAGGCGCTCTATCTGCCGCTGAAAGCACCGATGCGCACGCGCGGCGTGCTCGCGCTTCGCACCGAACGCGAGGGCGAGCTCGCGGTGCCCGAGCAGCGCCGCATGATCGAGACGTTCGCGTCGCAGATCGCGCTCGCGCTGGAGCGCGTGCATTACGTCGAGATCGCGCAGGACGCGCTCGTCAACATGGAATCGGAGCGCTTGCGCAACTCGCTCCTGTCCGCGATCTCGCACGATCTGCGCACGCCGCTCACGTCGATCGTCGGCTTCGCTTCGGTGCTCGAGGAGCAGGCGCGCGAGGCGGGCGGCAGCCCGCAGACATCGCGTGAACTCGTGCAGGCCATCCACGAAGAAGCGCTGCGCATGAGCGGGCTCGTCACGAATCTGCTCGACATGGCGCGTCTGCAAGCGGGCGCGATACGCCTGAATCGCCAATGGTCGATGCTCGAGGAGACCGTCGGTGCGGCGCTCGCCACGTCGCGGCGCGTGCTCGCGGGCCGGCCGGTGCAGGTGCGCGTGCCGGCGCATCTGCCGCTTCTGCAGCTCGACGCCGTGCTGATGGAGCGGCTCTTCGCCAACCTGCTGGAAAACGCCGCGAAATACACGCCGCCCGGCACGCCGATACGGATCGGCGCGGCGCTGGAGCACGACGCCGACGCGCGCTTCGTGCGCGTGTGCATCGATGACGAAGGCCCCGGCGTGCCGTCGGGCATGCAAAACCGTCTCTTCGACAAGTTCACGCGCGGCGAAAAGGAATCGGCGCAACCGGGCATCGGGCTCGGTCTCGCGATATGCCGCGCGATCGTCGAGGCGCATGGCGGGCAGATCGGCGTCGAGAATCGCGCGGACGCGAGCGGCCGCACGCAAGGCGCGCGTTTCTGGTTCACGCTGCCCGCGAACGATGCGCCGCCCGAAGACGTGCTGCCCGACGAGGAAGCCGAATCGAAGTCGTCCGGGCCGGAAGCATGACCGGCGACGGCGTCGATCGGCATCGCGGCTTATGATGTCGGCTCACGCAAAACACGCAATCCAACGATGAGCCAACCGACCCTGACCGGCGCACGCGTCCACCTCCGCCCGCTGCAACGCGATGACCGCGCCGCCTTGCTCGACGCCGCCGCCGATGGCGCGCTCTGGAATCTGCGTGTGACGGTCGTGCCTGACGAAGACACGATCGACCGCTATATCGACACCGCGCTCGCGGGCCGTGAAGCGGGCACGGTGATGCCCTTCGTCATCGTGCAGGCCGATGATGGGCGCATCGTCGGCAGCACGCGTTACTGGAAGATCGATCGCGTGAACCGCAAGCTCGAGATCGGCCATACGTGGCTCGCGGCGTCGACGCAGCGCACGGGCATCAATACCGAAGCGAAGTATCTGCTGCTCGCGCATGCGTTCGAAACGATGCACTGCGTGCGCGTGCAGTTCACCACCGACGAGCTCAACGAGAAGTCGCGCGCGGCGATCCTCGGCATCGGCGCGAAAGAAGAGGGCGTCGTGCGGCACGAGCGCATCATGCCCGATGGCCGCAAGCGCAACTCGGTGCGCTTTTCGATCATCGACGACGAATGGCCCGGCGTCAAAGCGATGCTGCTCGCCAAGCTCAGTCGTCGGGCGTAGCGCGCGCCTTCAATGTCTTCACGCGCGCTTTCATGAACGCGACGAAACCGCGTGTCACCGTGTCATCGCGTGCGGCTTGCCATGCGAGACCGACGCGCCATCGTGCGGCCCGATCACGCAAGGTCAGCACGCGCGCATCGCGCAGCAAACATTGCGCGCGCGATGGCAGGAATGCCGCGCCCACGCCGCCCGCCACCGACGCCAGCACGGACTGGATGTCGTCCGCTTCCTGAATCACGCGCGGCACGAAGTCGTGCTCCGCGCACCAGCGGTCGATTTGCGCGGCAAGTCCCGGCCCGCGCGTGCGCGACAGCGCGATGAACCCCGGCTCGTTCAACTCATCCAGATTCGCGGGCAGGCGCTTGTGGCGCGCGTGCTCGGGCACGGCGAGCGCGAGCGTTTCGTCGAGCATCGTGAAACCCGACAGCCCGCTATCCGTGGGCATGCGCATGAAGCCGACATCGAGCTTGTTGGCGAGGATGCGGCGCGTCTGCTCGTGCGACGACAGATCGTGCAGCGTGATGCTCACGCCCGGATTGAGCGCGCCGAATTCCGCGATCAGCCTGGGAACATGCGTGAGCGTCGACAGACACAGGCCGACGCGCAAGAACCCACGCGTGCCGCTCGCCGCTTCGCGCGCGCGGGCGAGCACGGCATCGGCGTCGCGCACGAGCGCTTGCGCATCGGCGATGAAGCTCGCGCCGAAGGTCGTCAGGTCCGCGCCGTGACGGCCGCGTTCGAACAGGCGCGCGCCGAGGCTTTCTTCGAGTGCGGCGATCTGCTTGCTGAGCGCGGGCTGGCTCAGATGCAAGGCGTCGGCGGCGCGGCCGAAATGGCGCAGCTCGGCAATCGTGAGAAAGGCGCGCAGGAGTCGGAGTTCCATTTCAGGTTCGATTCCAATTGGCGATCGAATCGATCGAAACATTCATTTTACTTATCGATGCGCGAGCGGTTCAATGAGGCCATCTACTCGATTTCGCCGGGGTTTCGCATGGATGCCGCTTCGTTTCGTGTCGCTGTGCTTGCGTTGAATTCATCGCATGAAGATGCGGCGCGCAACTGCTCTCGTATTGCCGCGCAACTCGCTCGAGCCGCGCGTGAAGACGTGCAGCTCGCGGTGTTTCCGCAGTCCAGCATCAGCGCGCCGGACGACGAAGCGCGCGCCGAGCCGTTCGACGGACCTTCGATCGACGCGATCGCCGCCGCCGTCGATGAGACCGGGGTCGCGGCGGGCGTCGGCTGGATCGAGCGCACGGAGGACGGGCGTCTCTTCGACAGTTACGCGATCTGCTTTCCGGGCGGCATGCGCGTGCGCCATCGCAAGCTGCATGCGGCGCAACGTCGTCTGCACGGCGGCGACCGCTTCACGGTGCTCGATGCGCCGTTTGGCATACGCATCGGCATATTGATCGGCGAGGACAACGATGTCGTCGAGAACGTGCGGATGACGGCGCTCATGGGCGCGACGCTGCTCATCGCGCCGATGCGCGGTGACCGGTCGCATCGCGCGACGCTCGCCGCGCGCGCGGCCGACAACGGCATGTACATCGCGTACAGTCACACGGCCCGCGAGGAATCGATGATCGTCGGTCCCGATGGCCGCGTGCTCGCGTGCCGCGCGTCGGCGCAAGATGGCCTCATCGTCGCGGACGTGAATCCGTCGCTGGCCGAGGCGAGCATCGGCCGTCAGGCATTGGCCGCGCGCCGGCCCGATCTCTACGCGCCGCTCGCGCGTCGAGGCAATGCGTATCCGCTCACGCCGGAACCGGAACGCGCGAGGCCGCGCGGTTCGCTGCCGCTCAGTTTCGCGGTGATCGGACGTCATCGCGCGATGCGTTGAATCGAGCCTCCGCACGGCATTTCTGTCCCGATACAATCGGAACGAATCGGAACGAATCGGACGAACAGCCAGGGACGGAGGTTTCGCACATGGATTTGATCATTCGCCGCGCGGCGCTCGCGGATTCGCGCGGGCTCGTCGATATCGGCATGGAAGCGGGGCGCATCGCCGCGATCGAGCCGCATCTCGCGGCCGCCGCGCGCGAGGAAATCGATGCGAACGGCTCGCTCGTCACCGCGCCTTTCGTCGACGCGCATTTCCACATGGACGCCACGCTCTCCTACGGCCTGCCGCGCGTGAATGCGTCGGGCACGCTGCTCGAGGGCATCGCGCTGTGGGGCGAGCTGAAGCCCGATCTCACGCAGGAAGCGCTCGTCGAGCGCGCGTTGCAGTATTGCGACTGGGCCGTCGCGCGCGGGCTGCTCGCGATCCGCTCTCATGTCGATGTCTGCGATCCGCGCCTGCTCGCGGTCGAAGCGCTCGTCGAAGTGAAGCGGCGCGTGAAGCCGTATCTCGATCTGCAGCTCGTCGCGTTTCCGCAGGACGGCGTGTTGCGCAGCGCGGGCGCGTTCGACAACCTGAAGCGCGCGATTGCGCTGGGCGTCGATGTCGTCGGCGGCATTCCGCACTTCGAGCGCACGATGGCCGACGGCGCGGCATCCGTGAAGCTCTTGTGCGAATATGCGGCGGAGCAGGGCTTGCGCGTCGACATGCACTGCGACGAATCCGACGATCCGATGTCGCGTCACATCGAAACGCTCGCGGCTGAAACGCATCGCCTTGGCCTGCACGGACGCGTGACCGGCTCGCATCTCACCTCGATGCATTCGATGGACAACTACTACGTCAGCAAGCTCATTCCGCTGATGCGCGAGGCGGGTGTATCGGCTGTCGCCAATCCGCTCATCAACATCACGCTGCAAGGGCGCTCGGACACGTATCCCAAGCGCAGGGGCATGACGCGCGTGCCGGAACTGATGGCCGCGGGCATCGACGTCGCGTTCGGCCACGACTGCGTGATGGACCCGTGGTACAGCCTCGGCTCCGGCGACATGCTCGAAGTCGCGCACATGGGCCTGCATGTCGCGCAGATGACGGGCGTGGACGCGATGCGCGCGTGCTTCGATGCGGTGACGAAGAACCCGGCGCGCATTCTCGGGCTGGAGGGCTACGGGATCGACGTGGGATGCAATGCGGATTGCGTCGTGCTCGATGCGCGCGATCCGATCGAGGCGATCCGGCTGAGGGCGGCGCGCACGGCGGTGGTGCGAAGGGGAAAGGTGGTGAGCCGAAGTCCCGCCGCGCGCGCGACGCTCACGCTGGAAGGACGGCCATCGGAGGTCGACTTCAGGATCGACAGGCGATAGCGAGACAGCGGCCTTCTCGTGGCGCGACGTCAGCGATTCAACTGCTTCACAGCGCGAGCCTTCTCCGCATTCGCGTCCTTGAGAAGACGATAGGAAGCGTAGTACTTTTAGATGTTTCTGGGATCAAGCGGCGCTCGAGCATCGCGTCGAAATCGCCGCGCCAGGGCTTGTTGGTGAGATTCATCCGGCGCGAAGGACTCGCGGCAGGTGGCGCGGACGCCGCGGGCGCCGACGCCGGCGATGCCTGCGGTGCTGGCGCGCAAGGCGGGCTCCGCACAAGCAGCGCAATGACGATCAGGCTCGTCCCCGGCTATGTGCGATGGCAGCGCATCATATGCACCGTTGTGGCTCGTTTATCACGTCACGGCACGGTCCTCCGGCGGCGTGCCGCTTCCCGTTGCAGAACCGCCCTGAAATTCGTCGATGACATCGGCCACTGCGAAATGTCGGTCGAGCGCGCCGACCTGCTCTTCCACGCCCTCTCTGCGCAGGATGTCCCGCACCGCCGCGTGGGCTTCGACGAGCCGAAATCCGATGTCCGCCGCCCGCAGTTCCGCGTGCAAGGTCGCGAGCATGCGCGCCCCGGCAAGATCGACGGCAGGCGACGTCGACAGATCGCAGATCACCAGTCGAGGCTTCACCGGGTTCGCGCGGATGCTTTGCCATACCATCGCGCGGACATGTTCCACATTGAAGTAGAAGAGCGACGTTTCCACGCGGAACATCAGCACGTCGGGAATGGTCTCGTTGTCAGGATGGCGTTCGAGATCGGAAAAGCGGCGCGTGCCGGGAATGCGTCCGAGAACGGCGACGCGCGGGTGCGCCGCGCGCCTGATGAGCAGGAGCATCGAGAAGACCATCGCCACGATCACGCCCTGCAGGATGCCGAGCAACAACACGGCGGCGAAGGCCACGCCTGCAATGCAGAACTCGTAGCGGTTGACTCGCCAGACATGGCGCAACTCGCGCACGTCGACCAGCCCCTTCACGGCGACGAGCACGATCGCCGCAAGCACGACGCTCGGAAGATTGCGCAGCAGATCGGTCAGGAACAGCAGGCTCAGACCGATCGTCACCGAGGCGAACACCAGGGCGAGAGGCGTCCTCGCGCCGGCCTTGTCATTGACCGAGGATTGCGAAAGGCCGCCGGCCACCGGATACCCCTGGAACAGGCCCGCGGACAGATTGGCGGCGCCCAGCCCGAGCAGTTCCTGGCGCGCATCGATTTCGTAGCCGTTCGCCCGTGCGATGGCACGCGCAGCCGACACGCTTTCGACGTAGGAGAGCAGAAGGCACGCGAATGCGAGCGGCACGATGCCGTCCACGTCGCGCACGCGCAGACCCGGCAGATGGAACTCCGGCAGGCCGCGCGGCAGCTGGCCCACGACCTTGAAGCCCATGTCGCCAAGCGGCGTGACCGAAAGCAATACGATGGACAACACGACGACCAGGAGCGCCACCGGCCGGCCCGGAAGAAACTTTTCGCCGAGCAGCAGCAGGACGATTGCGACGATGCCGAAGGCAAGCACGGCGTAATGGGTCTGGGGCAACTGCCCGGCGAGCACGATGACGCGCTCGTAGAATTGCTCCCCGCCGCCCGGTACGCCGAACAGCTTGGGCAGTTGCGTCAGTGCGATCGTGAGGGCAGCGCCCGCCTTGAAGCCGAGAAGGATCGTCTCGCTGATGAAGTTGACGAGCGAGCTCAGTCGCAGGATCCAGGCGGCCAGGCACATGGCCGCGACGAGCATCGCGGTCAATGCCGCGATCGACGCGAAGCGCGCCGGGTCGCCGCCGGCCATGCCGGCCACCGTCACGCCGACGAGCATCGAGATCGCCGATGTCGGCCCGATTGCGAGCTGACGCGAAGAACCGAATAAGGCGTATGCAAGGCCGCCCGCCAGATAGCAGTAGATACCGTATTGCGGCGGCAGCCCCGCGAGCGTCGCGTACGCCAGCGATACCGGTATGCCATACGCCGCGAGCGTCACGCCGGCGACGGCATCGTGCGTGAGCCAGCGCGGCTGGTAGCCGTGCAGCCATTGCGCCAACGGGAACCTGGCGCGCGCATCGGCCGGGTCGGTCGATTTCGCGATCTCGCCGGCCGGACTCATCTTGTCGCTCATGGCAACACCTCCTCCGGCCCGCCGGTCGGATTCGCTAAGGGGCAGCCGTCCTATACCTCGATCGTCGCCTCGATTCGCCCTTCGCGGATGGCGCGCACGAACGCGCGGTAGTCCCGTCGGTTCTGGGCGCTGTAATCGGTGGCGAATTCGGTGATCGCATCGTCGAAGGTCTGCCCTGAGCCCAGGTAGCCCGCGATCATCGCGGCATCGCCCGAGCGTGCGTGGGCCCGGGCCAGCGCGTGCGCGCACATGCGCGCGTACTGCCGCAGCAGGCCCGCATCGAGATCGTCGATGATCACGGACATCTTCATGTCCCGAAGCTGGCGGATGTAGAAATCGCGGCCGTTGCCGCCTCGTGTCCATCCGAGAAACACGTCGCTGGCGGCCTGCATGATGCGCTGGCCCGCGATCACGCGCTGCCCGTGATTGGGATGCCGGCTCTTGCCCGCATAAGGTTCGAGCACCGAGGTCCGCGCCTCCTTCACCTGCAGGAACAGCGGATCGTTGTTCCCGGCCATGAAGAGGCCCACTCCGCACATCGTTCCCACGCTCCCCACGCCGACCACCTTGATGGCCATATCGATGAAGCTGTAGCGGTCGAACAGGGTGCGGATATGCTCGGGCAGGCTCTCGCGATACGCATCGATCGCCTCCGCATAGCCGGAGGCAAGGCCGGGCGCCATGTCCTCCGTCGGATGGAAGATGAGCGGCGGATCGTCCTTGATTCTCGGCAGCGTGCCTGCGTCGGAGACGAGTTTCGGATAAAGATGTTCGGGGACGGTCTTGCGGCGCGCGTCATCGATGCGCTGCGCGATTCGCTTGCGTGCCTCGGCCATGACGGCGGGATCGCCCGAGCGGTCTTCGTACTTCTGCAGATCGATGCGGTCGTACCAGACATCGAGCGCCCTCATCGACGCGTAGTCGCGCATCCGCTCGCGATACTCGCGCACCAGCCCCGAGACCATTCGTGCGCCCTCGCTGGGAGGAAACGCCAGGTGTTCCGCGGCGATCTCCACGCTCGCCGCCAGCCTTTTGAGGTCCCACTCGAACGGCGCGGGCAGCGTCTCGTCGAGATCGTTGATGTCGAAGATCACGTTGCGCTCCGGCGTCGCGAAGCCGCCGAAGTTCATCAGGTGCGCGTCTCCGCATGCCTGCACCCGGATGCCGCTGGTCGGCGTGGTGGCGAGGTCGGCGGCCATCAGCGCGGCCGCGCCGCGATAAAACGCAAACGGCGATGCCGACATTCGCCCGAAACGGACAGGAATCAGGCCTGGAAGGCGGCCTTCGTTCGATTCGATCAGGATCTGCACCGGGTCGACACGCTTCTCAGCCGGCTTCCATCCGGCCTGTGACGGGCGCGGCACCGAGTCCCGCAGCGCCCGGCCCTGAGCGGCGCGGTCGTCGGCGGACTGATAGGTGGTCTCCGAGCTGGAGCGCGTACGGGAAGGCTTTGAATTCACTGCTTTATCCATGTCCGCTCCGGTCGGAAACACTGCGTGCTTCGCGGCGTCGGTCGATGTGCGAGCGACGCGCAAGGATGTGCTGATTGCCGGCTGGCCCGTCATCCCGTCGCCATTGCGACGATGCCGTACTCAGCGCAAATGCCCGGCGTGTCATGAAGCCTATGCTTGAAGACTAGGAATTTCGTTGCCTTGAATCAAGCAATAGACGCGGCGTAGCGAACATGCGCGAGCTATGTAAGCCCGTTGTTACCGGCAATGTGCCCGACGTCGACACGGCTGCCGTTTCGTGCGGGAATGCCCCGCGCGGCCGATGGCCGGATTGCCTCGGTCGACGCCGAGCGCTTTCATCGATGTGGAGACGAACATGAAATTCGACTACAAGCACTTCAGTATCGACGCTTCGTGTCTCGAGGAGGGCGGCCGATACTATGCCCGCGCGAAAATTTTCCAGCGCACGTCGGTGGCCGACGATGCCCGCGAAGTGAAATGGTCAGGCGACATCGGCGACTATCGAAGCGACGCCGATGCGGTCGAGGCCGCGCAGCGATGGGCGCGTCAATGGTGCGACGAGAACGAACACTGAAGCGGGACGCAAAAAAAAACCCCGGCCCGATGGGCCGGGGTTGCTCGCCAGGCCAGGCGCTATCAGTGCGCCGCCTGTCCCGACATCCCGTTATGACGCAACAGCGCGTCGATATCCGGCTCCCGCCCGCGGAACGCCTTGAATGAGTCCATCGCGGGGCGGCTGCCGCCCACTTCGAGAATCTCGCGGCGATAGCGCGTGCCCGTCAACACATCCAGCACCGAGCCGTTGCCGGCCTTCGCGGCTTCCTCGAATGCGGCGTAGGCATCGGCGGACAGGACTTCGGCCCACTTGTAGCTGTAGTAGCCCGCCGCATACCCGCCCGCGAAGATATGGCTGAACGTGTTCGGCCAGCGCGAGAAGGGCGCCTGCGGGATCACATGGAACTTCTCGTTGATCGCGCGCGCGAGGTCGTTGACGTTCTGCGTCGCGTTGGCGGGATCGTAGGACGTGTGCAGCACCATGTCGAACATCGAGAAGACGATCTGGCGCAGCGTGCCGAGACCGCTCTGGAAGTTCTTCGCGGCGAGCATCTTGTCGAAGAGCTCGCGCGGCAGCGGCGCGCCGGTGTCGACGTGCGCGGACATATCGGTCAGCACGTCCCACTCCCAGCAGAAGTTCTCCATGAACTGCGACGGCAGCTCGACCGCATCCCATTCCACGCCGTTGATGCCCGACACGCCAAGCTCGTCGACGCGCGTCAGCATGTGATGCAGGCCATGCCCGAACTCGTGGAACAGCGTGATGACTTCATCGTGCGTGAAGCACGCGGGCTTGCCGCCCACCGGCGCGGAGAAGTTGCAGGTGAGATATGCGACCGGCGTCTGCACGCCGCCTTGCATGCGCTTGTGACGCGAGCGGGCGTCGTCCATCCAGGCGCCGCCGCGCTTGCCTTCGCGCGCGTAGAGATCGAGATAGAACTGCGCGACGAGCGTGCCGTCCTTGTTCTCGACGCGGAAGAAGCGAACATCAGGATTCCACACGGCCGCTTCGTCGCGGCGGATCGACACGTTGAAGAGCGTCTCCGTGACCTTGAAGAGGCCCTTCAGCACGGCTTCCTGCGGGAAGTACTGCTTCACTTCGTTCTCGGAGAACGAGTAGCGCTTCTGACGCAGCTTCTCGGCCGCATACGCGATGTCCCACGGCTGCAGCTCGGGCATGCCGAGCTCGGTCGCGGCGAACGCGCGCAGCTCCATCCAGTCGTTATCGGCGTAGGGACGGGCGCGCTTCGCGAGATCCTCGAGGAACGCGATCACTTGCGCGGGCGATTCGGCCATCTTCGGCGCGAGCGACACTTCCGCGAAGTTCTGGTAACCGAGCGTCTTCGCTTCTTCCTCGCGCAGCTTCAGATGCTCGACGACATTCGCGGTGTTGTCCCAGTCGGCACGGCCGTCGCCATAGGTTTCGCCGAGCTCGGACGCACGCGTGACATACGCGCGATACATCGCTTCGCGCATTGGGCGATGTTCGGCATACTGCAGCACCGGGAAATACGACGGGAAATGTAGCGTGAACTTCCAGCCTTCCTTGCCGTCGCGCTGCGCGGCTTCGCGGGCCGCTTCGATGACGTCGTCGGGCAGGCCGGCGA
Source organism: Caballeronia calidae (assembly GCF_900044055.2). Lineage (GTDB taxonomy): Bacteria > Pseudomonadota > Gammaproteobacteria > Burkholderiales > Burkholderiaceae > Caballeronia > Caballeronia calidae. The sequence goes on from NZ_FCOX02000057.1 coordinate 12,737, forward strand.
GATCGCGTTGCTGCGTGACGATATACGCGTAGGCGTTGGTGGAATCGAGCACGTGGTCGGAGAACGCCTTCGAGAGCGCCGCCTGCTCTTCCTGCAATTGCGCGAAGCGCGGCTTGCGGTCTTCGGGCAGTTCGGCGCCCGACAGACGGAAATCGCGCAGCGAGTTCTCGAGGATCTTCTTGCGCTCGGCGGACAATCCGGCGAATTCCGGTCCGGCGGCGATCGCCTTGTACTTCTCGTAGAGCGCGAGGTTTTGACCGACACTCGCGGAAAATTCAGTGACGCGCGGCAGGTTTTCCGCATGCGCGGCGCGCAGTTCGGGGGTGTCGGCAACGGCGTTCAGATGGCCGATGACGCCCCACGCGCGGGAAAGCTTTTCCGATTCCTGCTCCAGGCCCTCGACGACGTCCTTCCAGGTCGCGGGTGTATCGGGGGCGCTTGCGCGGTCGACGGCGGCTTTCGCATTGGCGAGCAGCACATCGAGTGCCGGCGTGACGTGAGCGGGCTGAATCTCGCCGAAGCGCGGGAGATCGGAAAAATCGAGCAGCGGATTGGCCGCTGCCGTGGTGGACGTGTTATCGCTCATGGCTCTCCCGTTCTGGTGTTGGGTGAAGCGCAGGCGGGGGAGGATTGCATCCGGCATCCGGCATCCGGCATCCGGGCGCCCCGCGCCGGCTCTTCTCGAGATTATTGGGGCGGGCGGGGCAAATTCCAATGGATTGTTTTTAAGGGGCCGATTGGCAGGCCCCTTCGCGCAGGGCGCGAGACGATTTATTACGCCCGTGCCGCGCGCTCGGCCGCCTCGATCGTGTTGACGAGCAGCATCGTGATGGTCATCGGGCCGACGCCGCCCGGCACCGGCGTGATATGGCCGGCCACTTCCTTCACGCCCGCGAAATCGACGTCGCCGCACAGCTTGCCTTCGTCGTTGCGGTTCATGCCGACGTCGATCACGGTCGCGCCGGGTTTCACCATGTCGGCGGTCACGATATTGCGGCGGCCGACCGCAGCGACGATCACATCGGCGTCGCGCGTGTGCTTCGCGAGGTCGCGCGTCTTGCTGTGGCAGATGGTGACGGTCGCGCCGGCTTCGAGCAGCAGCAGCGCCATCGGCTTGCCGACGATGTTCGAGCGGCCGATCACCACCGCGTTCGCGCCTTTCAGGTCGATCTCGTGCGCCTCGAACATCTTCATCACGCCGTAGGGCGTGCACGGGCGAAAGAGCGGCTTGCCGGTCAGGAGCGCGCCCGCATTGGCGACGTGAAAGCCGTCGACGTCCTTCGCGGGCGCGATCGCCTCGATGACCTTGTGGCTGTCGATATGCGCGGGCAGCGGCAGTTGCACGAGAATGCCGTGGATCGACGGATCGGCGTTGAGCTTCGCGATGTGCGCGAGCAGTTCGGCTTCGGAGAGCGTCGCGGGGAAGCGGTCCATCACCGAATGCAGGCCGTTGTCGTGGCACGCTTTCACCTTGTTGCGCACGTAGACTTCGCTGGCGGGATTGTCGCCGACGAGCACGACGGCGAGTCCCGGCTTGTGTCCACGTCCGGTGAGGGCGGCGGCGCGCGCGGCGACATCGGCGCGAAGGGTCTTGGAAAGGGCGTTGCCGTCGATGAGTTGGGCAGTCATGGCGAATCGGATCGAGGATGGGCGAGGGCGCGCGAGGGCGTGAAGCCGTCGCCGTGCCCGCCGCTCTGTGCGGCTGCGGTGCGCGGCGCTCGCGCATGTTGCCGGGCGCTCGATTTCGACGATCTTCGAAAACCGCGCCCGTGAGAAGGGCGAAATTATACCGCCGGGCGCCTTCTCACGTTCCGATGCCCCGTTCCCGAGGTGTCGCCGATGTCTACGGCGACACCTGTTGCCACGACGAATCCGGGTCGAACGACTGGATGGCCGCCGCCCGTTTCGTCGATGCCGGGCCGAGGTCCTTCTCGTAGACCTGGCCGTCCTGATTGACGATGAAGGTCATGACGCCGGTCTGGCCGTAGCGCGCGGGCGTGGCAATCAGGCCGAAGCCGCCGGTCAGCTTGCCGCCTTCCGCGTAGTGCTTCGCGCCGCCTTTCGCATGCGGACCCTGCGACGTCAGGATGCGGTAGTGATAGCCGTAGTAGCCGTCCGCCGCGCTCGGCTTGTTCGGCATCATCGCCGCAAGCGGCCCGAGCGGGCTGTCCGGCTCGCCGGCCGCCGTCTTCCAGTAGAGGCCGTCGTGCTTGCCGGGCGTGGAGACGAGGCGGTCGGCGTAGTGGTTCGTCGCCTGGTGATAGTCGCTTTGCGCGGCGATGTACGCGAGCGCGACCTGCATCGCCGAGCGCTCGTTGCGGCCGATGCGCCGCGTGAGCACTTCGTCGCGCGCGGCGCGCATGTCGAAGCGCCAGCCGTTCGCGACCTTGATGAGCGGAATCGGCAGCGTCCAGCCGCTCGTGCCCGCTTCGATATGCGCGGCCGGATGGCCGTCGACCGGCTGCGCATCCTCGACGATGCGGTGCTGCTGCGACCACGCGCCGAGATACGCATAGATGTCCTGCTCGCCGATGCTGTCCTCCGGCACGTAACGGCCGTGGTCCTTGCCGAGCACCTTGGCGAGCGCGGTTTCGTCGTTGCTCGCGATGGCGTCGGTGAGCGCCTGCGCCGCGGCTTCGGCGGTGGGATACACGGCCTGCGCGCGTGCGAGCGATGCGCCGAGCGCGAGCGAAGCGGCGATGACCGCGCACAGGACTGGCTTCTTCGATGAGGCGAATGCTTGCATGTCGGGCTCCTGGTTCTGGCGTGCGCCGCTCGCGCGGCGTTTGACGATGGGCGCGCTCATCAACGGCGGAACCCTCCGCCACCGCCGCCGCCTCGCTGGAACCCGCCGCCGCCGTGCTGAAACCCGCCGCCGCCCGCGGCGCGCCCGCCGCCTTCGCGCTGAACGCCGCCGCCTCCCGCGCCAAACCCTCCGCCCGCGCCGCCCTGATGCTGCACGCCGCCGCCGCCCGCGCCGGGCCGGTTCTGCGCCTGATTCGCGTACGACTGCCGGCTCGCCTGTCCGCGCTGGATGTCCTGCCTTGCGCCGTTGCCGTCGCCCGCGCCGCGCAGCGCGTTGTCCCGATTCACGTTCTGCGAGCGCTGCTTCAGATCGCTGGTGTCGCGGGCGTTCGGCCCGCCCTCCTGACGGATGCTCTGCACGCGCTGGCTCGCCGGCTCGTTGAGGTTCTGCCCCGTGCGCTGCTGCAGCGTCTGGGCTGCCTGCGCGCGCGCATCCTCGCGGCCGCGATACTGGTTGGCGTTCGCGCCGAGGTTCGCGTTGTTCAACGTGTTCTGCCGGTTCGCGACATTGGTCCGGTTGAACTGCGGATCGTTGCGGTTCCAGCGCACGTTGTTGCTGTTCGAGCTGATGCGATTGTTCACGTTGATGTTGTTGTAGCGGTTCACGTTGACGTTCACATCGCCGCGATTCCAGTCGCAATTGCCCCACAGCGAATTCGCGACCGCGATGCCCGCGCCGAACGCGAGTCCTGTCATGAACCCCGATGCGATCGCATAGCCGGGCGGCGGCGGCACATAGACCGGCGGATACGCCGGATAAGGCCACGTGCCGTAGACGACCGTCGGGTTATACGTCGGTACGTAGACCACTTGCGGATTGGCCGGCTCGATCTGGATCGTCGTGGTGCTGCTGCTCGGCGCCTGCTGCACGACGACTTTCTGCTGCTCGGTCGTCTTGAGATTGCCCGCGCTCTGCGCCGCGCGCCGCAGACGCTGCACCGAATCCATCACGTCGCTGGGCTGCGCGATGAAGGCGTTGCCGAGCTGTGTCACCCAGTCGATCTTGGAGGCCATCGTCTCGAGCGCCTGCGGGAACGCGACGAGCGACTGCACGCTCGGATCCCACGGTTCGGACTGCACGGCTTTCACGGCGTCGTCGCCCTTGACGTTCTGATTCGCCTTCGACCACGCGGCCGCTTCGGTGATCTGCGATGGATACGTCGACGCCATCAATACCTGCGCGAGCAACGCATCGGGATAGAGCGCGACGGGCGCGGTCAGCGCATCGAGCTGCTCGTTCGTGAGCTTCTGGCCGGCCGGCGCATTGGCCTGTGCCAGCGCGTCACCCGAATGCGCCGCGAGAAGCGGCATCGTCGCGAGCGTGATGGCGAGCGCGATCGCTCTCAGTGTGCCGATACGCGAACCAATGACACGAATTCGTTTCGACATCGAATCCCCCGTACAAGAGCCGGCGTGATTCAGCCAATATCACTTTTCACTTCGGCAGACAACGGGACTTCGGAAGGAGGAAGACGCGGGCGCATTCGCTCGGGAGCACGCCGGTAAAGACGCGGCCGGCATGACGATGCCGGCCGCGAAGGGAGAGGTTGAAGCCGTTACTGTTGCGGCTTGTTCGACAGCGCGAGACGCAGCAGATCGGCGACGGTGTTCACGGAGAGCTTCTCCATGATGTTCGCGCGATGCGCTTCGACCGTCTTGATGCTGATGCCGAGATCGTCGGCGATCTGCTTGTTGAGGCGCCCCGCGATGATGCGCTCGAGCACCTGATGCTCGCGCGCCGTCAGCTTGCCGAGCCGTTCGGCCGCGGCGCGCTGCTGCTGGACGCTGGTGCTTTCGCTGCGCGCCTTTTCCAGCATGCGCTCCACGAGCTTGCGCAGCTCGGCTTCGTCGAAGGGCTTTTCGATGAAGTCCATCGCGCCTTTCTTCATGGTCGAGACGGCCATCGGCACGTCGCCGTGACCGGTCACGAAGATGATCGGCAGCAGCGAATTTTCGGCGATGAGCTTCTCCTGCAATTCGAGCCCCGTCATGCCGGCCATGCGCACGTCGAGGATCAGGCAGGAGATCGCGCCGGAATGGGAAATCGGCAAATAGACGTCGAGGAACGATTCCGCGCTGGAGAAACACTGAACGCGATAGCCGTTTGCTTCGAGCAGCCAGCGCAAGGAATCACGCACGGCTTCGTCATCGTCGACGACGAAGACGGTTTCCTGGGTGGTGACTGTGCTCATAGTTCTCCCGTAACTGTTTGTTGTCTCGTATGTTCGTCCTGCGCATCCATGCCGCCCGTGCCCGACGAGCCGTCCACGGCGCCGATCGGCAGGCTGCAGTGGAAGGTCGCGCCGGTCACGTGGCCGTCCGCTTCGACGTTGTTGACCACCCAGAGGCGTCCGCGATGCGACTCGATGATCGAGCGGCAGATGTTCAGCCCCATGCCCATGCCGTCTGACTTGGTGCTGTAGAACGGCTCGAAGAGGCGCTCGGCGGTGGCTTCGTCCACGCCCGGACCCTGATCGACCACGCTGATGCACACGAAGCCGCCGTCATGGCGCTGCACGACTACGCGTATCACCGGATCGACGGCGTTTGGTTTCGCATCATGCATCGCCTCGGCCGCGTTTTTCAACAGGTTGACCAACACTTGTTCGATCAGAACCGGATCGACGTAGATCACCGGCATGCGCGAGCGGATTTCGGTGAGGATGCGGATCTTGCGTTTGCGCGCCTCGATCTCGGCGAGACCGACCGCGTCCGCGACGATATCCGCGACGCGCGCGGCCTGGCGCTTGGGCTCGCTGCGCTTCACGAACTCGCGGATGCGCTTGATGATCATGCCCGCGCGCACGGCCTGCTGCGCGGTCTTTTCGAGCACGGGGAGCAGCGTTTCCTGCGTCATGCGGCCGGACTTCACCATCGCGACGCAGCCCGAGCAGTAGTTGTTGATCGCGGCGAGCGGCTGGTTCAGCTCGTGCGCGAGCGACGAGGCCATTTCGCCCATGGTCATCAGGCGGCTCGTGAACTGCAGCTTCTCTTCCTGCTGATGCGCGAGTTCCTGCGCCTGCTTGCGCTGCGTGATGTCGGTCGCGATCTGCATCTGCGCGAGATGGCCGTCGACCCACTGGATGTACTGGCGGCGCACCTCGAACCACTTCTGGATGCCATCGACATAGACTTCCTGCGCATCCGCCGAGCTCTCGGTCAGCGCGGTCGCGGGCAGACCCGCGTAGGTGTCCACCATGTCGATGGTGTCGGACGAGCTTTGCGCGCTGCCGTCGAACGCGGCGCCCGCGAGCTCCAGATGGCCGTCCGGACGGATGCCGAAGAGATGCCGGTAATAGCGGTTCGCGAAGAGCAGTTCGGCTTCGTCGGCGGCGAGCACGGAGACGGCGGCGTCGAGGCTTTCGAGCACCGTGGTGAAGCGTTCGTGCGCGGCGGCGAGTTCCTCGCGCGCGCGCTTCGGCTCGGTGATGTCCGTCATCGACGACATCCAGCCGGTCTGGCGGCCCGAACTGTCGATCAGCGGCGAGACGTACAAGCGCGCGTGGAAGAACGAGCCGTCTTTACGGCGCACGCGCAATTCGAAGCCCGAAGAGGGCGCCTTGCCGCGCAAGGTCATGTCGAGCTGACGCTGCATCTCGGGATACGCGTCGCGCGGCCAGTAGGGGAACGGCGCGTTCTTGCCGACGAGATCGCTTTCGTCCCAGCCCGTCATGCGGCAGAACGCGGGATTCACGTGCGTGATGCGTCCGTGCATGTCGAGCACGCGCATGCCGATCAGCACCGAGTTTTCCATCGCGCGGCGGAAGAACGCTTCGGCATAGAGCGCCTGCTGCGCCTCGAAGCGCTGGCGCGTGTGCTTCCACAAACTCCACAGGCTCCACAGCACGAAGCAGGACAAACCGGCGACGAGCCATACGAGGGTGTTATTGGTGAAGTTCGTGAGCTGCGGATAGGAATACACGCGCACCGACAAACCCTGGCCCGGCGGATCGAGCGGCAGGTCGTAGAACATGTCGCGCGGCAGGCGCGGGCGGCTCGACGTGGTCGCGAGCTCGCGGTTGTTCAGATCGGTGATGGAGATCTTGTATTTCGCCGACAACTCGCTGGGAATGTCGTGCTTCAGGATGCCTTCGATCGAGAACACCGCGGCGATCGAGCCGAGAAACTCGCGGTCGCGGAAGACCGGCGTCTGCAGCGTGATATAGCCGTTGCCGAGGTCGTCGTAGAGCAGCGGCGAGTAGACTTGGCGTCGGGTGGTGCGCGCTTCGTCGAAGGCGGCCTGCAGGGCTTCGTCCATCTGCGTTTCGTTAGGCTTCGCGAGACGCGATCCGAGCACGGGCAGCGGCGTATTGGGCCAGCGCGGCTTATGCTCGCTCGTGTACCAGTTCATGTAGAGGATCTCGGGATGCCCCTGCATGATGTCGGTGGACGAGGTCTGGAAGTTTTGCGGATCGCCGTGGCCGGTCGCGAGATCGCGCGAGAGCGCCTGAATCTGCTCCTGCGCGCCGGTCATCGACAGACGAATCTGCTGCTGCGCCCACGCGACATTCCGGTAAAGCGTGTCTTCCTGCTGCTGTTGCTCGCGCCGGTTGAGACTCCAGAGGATGAGACTCATCACGACCAGAAATACCAGGATCGAAATGAGCGGCGTGAGTAAATAGGAGTTCGACCACCACGGTCCGTGGTGCCAGCGGGAAGGGGAGGCGTCGGTCGGCTTGCGCGCGGACCTCGCCGAGCGTTTGATCAGCCGTTCGGTCAACATGGAAGCGATTGTAACGCAGCGCCTGATTGTTAATTAGCGTAAAAAGACGGTAAAGAAGGCTCGATTGCAGGAAAAGGAGGAGAAACATCTGAACAAAAAAGTCTTATCGGACGGTGCGTTGCAGCAATTTTTCGTATGGTGAGATGAACTCTCATGATTTGAAAAATTCCTTGCGTCATGGTCTGGACCGTCTTTAGAATTGCCGGCACGCGGCCAGTGCCCGCCTTCGATCGGGCGTGCGCCGGCGGTTCTCAGAGTGTTCCTCACATCAGGAGACGAGCATGTCCGCTGTACCCGACGAAGTTCTCAAATATGTCGCCAACGCCAAGGACGACGATCCTCAGGAAACCGCCGAGTGGCTGGACGCGCTCGATGGCGTGATTTCCGCGGTCGGTCCCAATCGCGCGCACTACCTGATCGAGAAACAGATCGAATTCGCTCGCGTACACGGCGAGCACCTGCCGTTCTCGGCGAACACGCCGTACATCAACACGATCCCCGTCGCCTCGCAGTCGAAGATTCCGGGCGATCAGGACATCGAACACCGCATCCGCTCGTACACGCGCTGGAACGCCATCGCCATGGTGCTGCGCGCGGGCAAGGACACGAACGTCGGCGGCCACATCGCGTCGTTCGCTTCCGCCGCGACGCTCTACGACGTCGGCTTCAATCACTTCTGGCATGCGCCGTCGAAGGATCACGGCGGCGATCTCGTGTTCGTGCAGGGCCACTCGTCGCCGGGCGTATACTCGCGCGCGTTCCTGCTCGGCCGCCTGACCGAGAAGCAACTGAACAACTTCCGCCAGGAAGTGGGCGGCGAGGGCATCTCGTCGTATCCGCACCCGTGGCTGATGCCGGACTTCTGGCAGTTCCCGACCGTGTCGATGGGCCTCGGCCCGATCATGGCCATCTATCAGGCGCGCTTCATGAAGTACATGGCGGCGCGCGGCATGGCGAAGACCGAAGGCCGCAAGGTCTGGGCGTTCCTCGGCGACGGCGAAACGGACGAGCCGGAATCGCTCGGCGCGATCGGCATGGCCGGCCGCGAGCGTCTCGACAACCTCGTGTTCGTCATCAACTGCAACCTGCAGCGTCTCGACGGCCCGGTGCGCGGCAACGGCAAGATCATCCAGGAACTGGAAAGCGAGTTCCGCGGCGCGGGCTGGAACGTCATCAAGGTGATCTGGGGCAGCCGCTGGGATGCGCTCTTCGCGCGCGACAAGACCGGCGCGCTGATGCGCCGCATGATGGAAGTCGTCGACGGCGAGTACCAGACGTACAAGTCGGAGTCGGGCGCGTTCGTGCGCGAGCACTTCTTCAACACGCCGGAACTGAAGGCGCTGGTCGCCGACTGGTCCGATGACGACATCTGGAACCTGAACCGCGGCGGCCACGATCCGCACAAGATCTACGCGGCTTTCGACGCAGCGACCAAGACGAAGGGCGCGCCGACCGTCATCCTCGCCAAGACCATCAAGGGCTATGGCATGGGCGAGCATGGTCAGGCGATGAACATCACGCACCAGCAGAAGAAGCTGCCGATCGACACGCTGAAGAAATTCCGCGATCAGTTCCGTCTGCCGCTGACCGACGAGCAGATCGCCGACGTGCCGTATCTCACGTTCGAGGAAGGCTCGAAGGAGCTCGAGTACATGCGCCAGAAGCGCATGGACCTCGGCGGCTACCTGCCGACGCGCCGCGAAAAGGCCGAATCGCTGCCGGTGCCGGCGCTCTCCGCGTTCGAGCCGCTGTTGAAGGGCACGGGCGAAGGCCGCGAGATCTCCACGACGATGGCGTTCGTGCGGATCCTCAACATCCTCCTGAAGGACAAGGCGCTCGGCAAGCGCGTCGTGCCGATCGTCCCGGACGAGTCGCGCACCTTCGGCATGGAAGGTCTGTTCCGCCAGATCGGCATCTGGAATCAGGAAGGCCAGAAGTATGTGCCGGAAGATTCCGACCAGCTGATGTTCTACAAGGAATCGGAAACCGGTCAGATTCTGCAGGAAGGCATCAACGAAGCCGGTGGCATGTGTGACTGGATCGCGGCCGCGACGTCGTACTCGACGCACGGCGAGATCATGATCCCGTTCTACATCTTCTATTCGATGTTCGGCTTCCAGCGCATCGGCGATCTGGCGTGGGCCGCGGGCGACATGCGCTCGCGCGGCTTCCTGCTGGGCGGCACCGCGGGCCGCACGACGCTCAACGGCGAAGGCCTGCAGCACGAAGACGGCCACTCGCTGCTGTGGGCGGCGTCGATCCCGAACTGCGTGAGCTACGACCCGACCTTCGGCTACGAACTCGCGGTCATCATGCAGGACGGCCTGCGCCGCATGGTCGCGGAGCAGGAGGACGTGTACTACTACATCACGGTGATGAACGAGAACTACGAGCACCCGGCGATCCCGCAGGGCGATGCCGTGGCTTCGGACATCATCAAGGGCATGTACGCGTTCAGGAAAGCCGACGCGGCAGGCAAGGCGCACGTCCAGCTGATGGGCGCGGGCACGATCTTCAACGAAGTGATCGCCGCCGCCGAACTGCTGAAGAACGACTGGGGCGTCAGCGCCGATCTCTGGAGCGTGCCGAGCTTCACCGAACTGGCCCGCGACGGTCAGGCGTGCGAGCGCTACAACCTGCTGCATCCGACGGAAGAGAAGCGCCTGCCGCACGTCACGGCGCTGCTCAAGGACGCGAAGGGTCCGGTGATCGCATCGACGGACTACATCCGCGCGCTCGTCGACCAGATCCGTGGCTATGTGCCGCAGAAGTTCGTGGTGCTCGGCACTGACGGCTACGGCCGCTCGGATACGCGCGAAGCACTGCGCCACTTCTTCGAAGTCGACCGCTACTGGGTGACGCTGGCCGCGCTGAACGCGCTGGCCGACGAAGGCACGATCGAGCGCAAGGTCGTCGCTGAGGCGATCAAGAAGTACAACCTCGACCCGTCCAAACCCAACCCGATGACCGTCTAAAGGCATCGCCCCCGTGTGTTGTGACGCGGCCTCTTTCCGAAACGGAAGGAGGCCCGCGTGCAACCCAGGAGACACTAATAATGAGTCAAGCGATCGAAGTCAAAGTGCCGGACATCGGCGATTACAAGGACGTCCCCGTGATCGAAGTGCTGGTCAAGGTGGGCGACACCGTGGAGCCCGAGCAGTCGCTCGTCACGCTCGAATCGGATAAAGCCACGATGGACGTGCCGAGTTCGGCAGCGGGCACCGTGAAGGAAATCAAGGTCAAGGTGGGCGATGCCGTTTCCGAGGGCTCGCTCATCGTCGTGCTGGAAGGCGGCAATGGCGCCGCCGCGCCGGCTCCGGCGGCCGCGCCTGCCGCTGCGCCCGCGCCCGCGGCCGCACCCGCGGCGGCATCGGGTGGCGGTTCCGTCGAAGTGAAGGTGCCGGACATCGGCGACTTCAAGGACATTCCGGTCATCGAGATCGCCGTGAAGGTGGGCGACAAGGTGGAGAAGGAGCAGTCGCTCGTCACGCTCGAATCCGACAAGGCGACGATGGACGTGCCTTCGCCCGCAGCGGGCACGGTGAAGGAGCTGAAGGTCAAGATCGGCGATACGGTGTCCGAAGGCACGCTGATCCTCGTGCTCGAAGGCGGCGCGGACGGTGCGGCCGCACCGGCTCCCGCGCCTGCGCCGGCCGCGCAGAAGGAAGTGCCGTCGGATGCGCCCGTGAAGCCGGCTCCTCAGAAGGAAGCGCCGTCCGCGCTCGCGCAGGCGCCCGTGATGCCCGCCGGCGACGGCACCCGCACGTCGAGCCACGCGTCGCCGTCGGTGCGCAAGTTCGCGCGCGACCTGGGCGTCGATGTGTCGCGCGTGCGCGGCACGGGTCCCAAGAACCGCATCACGCAGCAGGACATCACCGCGTTCGTGAAGGGCGTGATGACGGGCCAGGGCGCAGCGCCCGCTGCGGCTGCTCCGGCTGGCGCCGGCGGCGGCGAGCTCGGTCTGCTGCCGTGGCCGAAGGTCGATTTCACGAAGTTCGGTCCGGTCGATCCGAAGCCGCTGTCGCGCATCAAGAAGATCTCGGGCGCGAACCTGCATCGCAACTGGGTGATGATCCCGCACGTCACGAACAATGACGAAGCCGACATCACCGAGCTCGAAGCGCTGCGCGTGAAGCTCAACAAGGAGAACGAGAAGTCGGGCGTGAAGTTCACGATGCTCGCGTTCGTCATCAAGGCCGTGGTCGCGGCGCTGAAGAAGTTCCCGACCTTCAACGCGAGCCTCGACGGCGACAACCTCGTGTTCAAGCAGTACTACCACGTCGGTTTCGCGGCCGATACGCCGAACGGCCTCGTCGTTCCGGTGATCCGCGACGCCGACAAGAAGGGCCTCGTCGATATCGCCAAGGAAATGAGCGACCTGTCGAAGCTCGCGCGCGAAGGCAAGCTCAAGCCCGATCAGATGCAGGGCGGCTGCTTCTCGATTTCGTCGCTGGGCGGCATCGGCGGGACGAACTTCACGCCGATCATCAACGCGCCCGAAGTGGCGATTCTCGGCCTGTCGCGCGGCCAGATGAAGCCCGTGTGGGACGGCAAGCAGTTCGTGCCGCGCCTCACGCTGCCGCTGTCGCTGTCGTATGACCATCGCGTCATCGACGGTGCGGAGGCTGCGCGCTTCAACGCTTTCCTGTCGGCGATTCTGGCGGATTTCCGTCGCGTCATTCTTTGATCGTGGCGCGCGCTTCGCTCTTCGTGAGCGAAGCGCGTGATCCCGCTCGACGGCGGAACCGCGCCTGAGGCACGGTTCCATCCGCTCTTCTTTAGGGGACAACATGAGTCTCGTCGAACTGAAAGTACCCGACATCGGCGACTTCTCCGATGTCGATGTCATCGAAGTCAATATCAAACCCGGTGACGCCATCGAAAAGGAACAGGGCGTCATCACGCTCGAAACCGACAAGGCCACGATGGAAGTGCCCGCCGATGTGGCAGGCGTCATCAAGGAAGTGAAGGTCAAGCAGGGCGACAAGGTCAGCCAGGGTTCCGTCATCGCGATGGTGGAAACTCAAGGCGCCGCTGCGGCGCCTGCTCCGGCTGCCGCACCCGCACCGGCTGCTGCACCCGCGCCGGCGCCGGCTTCCGGCGGCGCAACGCAGGACGTGAAGGTGCCGGATATCGGCGACTTCAAGGACATTCCGGTCATCGAAGTGCACGTGAAGCCGGGCGATACGGTCGAGAAGGAGCAGTCGCTCGTCACGCTCGAATCCGACAAGGCCACGATGGACGTGCCTTCGCCCGCCGCCGGCACGGTGAAGGAGCTGAAGGTCAAGGTCGGTGACAACGTGTCGGAAGGCACGCTGATCCTGACGCTCGAAGGCGGCGCCGCTCCGGCGGCAGCGCCTCAGAAGGCGGCTCCGGCCCCGGCCGCGGCAGCCCCGACGCCCGCGCCGCAAGCGGGCAGCTATTCCGGCGCGGCCGATGTCGAATGCGACATGCTCGTGATCGGCGCGGGCCCCGGCGGTTATTCGGCGGCGTTCCGCGCAGCCGACCTCGGCATGAAGACCGTGCTCGTCGAACGTTATTCGACGCTCGGCGGCGTGTGTCTGAACGTCGGCTGCATTCCGTCGAAGGCGCTGCTGCACACCGCGCTCGTCATCGATGAAGCGGCCGAGCTCGCGGCGCACGGCATCAGCTTCGGCGAGCCGAAGGTCGATCTCGACAAGCTGCGCGGCTTCAAGGAAGGCGTCGTCAAGAAGCTGACCGGCGGTCTCGCGGGCATGGCGAAGGCGCGCAAGGTCCAGGTCGTGACGGGCGTCGGCACGTTCGTCGATCCGTATCACATGGAAGTGAACGGCGCGGACGGCAAGAAGGTCGTCAAGTTCAAGCAGGCGATCATCGCGGCGGGCTCGCAGGCGGTGAAGCTGCCGTTCTTCCCGGACGATCCGCGCGTCGTCGATTCGACCGGCGCGCTCGAACTGCGTCAGCTGCCCAAGCGCATGCTCGTGGTGGGCGGCGGCATCATCGGGCTGGAAATGGCGACGGTGTACTCGACGCTCGGCGCGGACATCGATGTCGTCGAAATGCTCGACGGCCTGATGCTGGGCGCGGACCGCGATCTCGTGAAGGTCTGGGAGAAGTTCAATTCCAAGCGCTTCACGAACGTGATGCTCAAGACCAAGACGACCAAGGCCGAAGCGAAGGAAGACGGCATCTACGTCACGTTCGAAGGCGAGAAGGCGCCGGCCGAGCCGCAGCGCTACGACCTCGTGCTGCTCGCGGTCGGCCGCAGCCCGAACGGCGGCAAGGTCGGCGCGGACAAGGCGGGCGTGGCGGTGACGGATCGCGGCTTCATCAACGTCGACAACCAGATGCGCACCAACGTGCCGCATATCTTCGCGATCGGCGATCTCGTCGGCCAGCCGATGCTCGCGCACAAGGCCGTGCACGAAGGCCACGTGGCGGCGGAAGCGGCGCACGGCGAGAAGGCGTATTTCGACGCGATGCAGATTCCGTCGGTGGCATACACCGATCCGGAAGTGGCGTGGGCCGGCAAGACGGAAGACCAGTGCAAGGCCGAAGGCATCAAGTTCGGCAAGGCCGTGTTCCCGTGGGCGGCATCGGGCCGCGCGATCGCCAATGGCCGCGACGAAGGCTTCACCAAGCTCATCTTCGATGAAGAGACGCATCGGGTGATCGGCGGCGGCATCGTCGGTCTGAATGCGGGCGATCTGATCAGCGAAGTGTGTCTCGCGATCGAGATGGGCGCGGATGCCACCGACATCGGCAAGACGATCCACCCGCACCCGACGCTCGGCGAATCGGTCGGCATGGCCGCCGAGTTGTACGAAGGCGTGTGCACGGACTTGCCGCCGCAGCGTAAGAAGTAAGCTCGCGCACTTCCTGGAAGTGTGAAGGCGCGCTCCTTTCGAGGAGCGCGCCCTTTTTATTTGCGAAGCGCGAACGCCAGACGACAAAAAACCCGGCGCGAGGGCCGGGTTCTTCGTGATGCGTGCTGCACTAAACCGGGCAGGGCCCGGCGGCAAACTTACGCAACCGACTTCTTGGTAGCGCGGGCAGCTTGCTCGGTCGCTTGCGTAGCGGCCTTCGTCGCAGCCGTGGCGGCAGCGTTGAAGTTGCTTTCAGCGATTTCGACAGCTTGCTTCGTTGCCTTGTGAACCGTTTCGTACGTCGTGTTGGCGGCGGTGATGGCCGACTTCATCACGGCGACAGCGGTTTCCGAACCGGCCGGTGCGTTCTTCGCGACGTTGTCGACGAGCGTTTGCACCTTGCGGTTCTGCTCTTCGTACTGCGCTTCCGCGACGCGGGCGAATTCAGCTTGCGTGGCCGATGCGATTTCATACAGGTGACGGCCGTACGACAGAACCTTTTCCGCGACCGGCTGGGTCAGGCTGGCTTGCAGCGCGAGGAGTTCTTGCGCGTCCTTCACCGACAGCGCGCGCTGTGCGTTTTCCTGGCTTTCGGCCAGCGTGGACTTCACGACTTGAAGGTTCAGTTCGACCAGCTTCTCGACGCCTTCGAACGCCTTGTTCGTCAGACCGAACAGCGTGTCGAAGTTGGCTTTCTGTGCAGCGGCGATTTGCTCGGGGGTCAACAGCGTCATCTCAGGCTCCTGATGGCCGACCCATCAAACGCGGGTCGTGGTTTGGGTAGATCCGGCACGGTGAATCAGGCCGGCTAGGTGCAACTGCGATTGGTGCGTCGCAACATGAAGCCCATTTTAGAGATATTCCGATGGATGTCAAGCGCTTTTTGTGCGCCGCACAAAAGACAGAAATCGCTTGTTAAACAAGAGCTTACTTGCGACTGAACGACGCGGAAGGGAAGTCGGTGGAAACCCTAGCGACCGAGGCGGAGAAAGGCTTCCAGGCAAGATCGCGCGTTGTCCGTAACTAATGAAAGCACGATCGGATGACCATTTGATGTTTGTACCCGCCCGGGCCGCGGCGGCATGGCGCGCCGCAAAACGAGAACTTTCTTGAGTCTGTCCTATTTTTAGGATGTGGCCGTACACCAAATTGTTGAAGAAACGTTAACATTTCGTCTGTCCGATTTTTCCGTGCATTTGTCCGCCGCATCCGACCTTACCTACCGGGTTTCAAAAGTCTGCCTTTTGTCCGACCTAAAGCACGATATTGACTAAAGTCGTGGAAAGTTTTGCCGATAGTGCGTTCGTCGCCATCAAGAAAAGCGCGCTTCCGGCAACACTGTTTCGCCCGAACGATCGTTTTTGCCGATCGAGGCGCGCTGTTGATCAGTAATAAGCAATGGCGGCTTACAACTCGGTTTAACGTGTGCCGATAAGTGCTTAATATTGCTTAAATTTCGTAGCTTCACTACACTTGGCGGTACTCTCCAGCCGCCCAACAGAACACTAATGAAAACCGAAATGTTTTCGTCGTTGAAGGTGGTGCACGGCGTGGCGATGCGCTCCGCATTGTCCCTTGCCGTCTCCATCGCAGTAGCGACGTCCTTCGCAGCGGCTCCGGCTGAAGCCCTCGCAAAGACCGCCACCGCAACCAAGACCGCAAAGAAACCCGCCAAGGCTGAAAAAACCGCGCGCGTGGCAAAGACCACGCTCAAGGCGCCGAAGCCGGTGAAAGCCGCGAAGGTCGCCGCCGCCGATGACGACGATGACGCGCCGCGCGTCTCGCGCAAGCGCCGCGCATCGTACCGCATGGAGCCGCACGCGCGCCGCGCCGCCGTGCATGCGGTCGCGTTCCAGCCGCGCTCGCCGTCCGTCGGCCAGGCGTTCGGCCTGCACGACACGCCCGACAGCCTCGCGCTGCGCTCGAGCGTCGCGTATGTGGTCGATCAGAACACGTCGGAGACGCTCTTCGACAAGAACTCGCGCGCCGTCGTGCCCATCGCGTCGATCACCAAGCTGATGACGGCGATGGTCGTGCTCGATTCGCACACGCCGCTCACCGAAGACCTCGCCGTCACCGACGAAGACCGCGATTACGAGAAGTTCACCGGCTCGCGCCTCGCGGTCGGCTCGGTGCTCAATCGCGAGGACATGCTGCATATCGCGCTGATGGCCTCGGAGAATCGCGCGGCGGCTGCGCTGTCGCGCTACTACGCCGGCGGCCGTCCGGCGTTCATCGCCGCGATGAACGCGAAGGCGAAGTCGCTCGGCATGACCGACACGCACTTCGAGAACTCGACCGGGCTCACGAGTCAGAACGTGTCGAGCGCGCGCGACCTCGTGAAGATGGTCAACGCGGCGTATCAGTACCCGCTGATCCGCAAGTTCTCGACCGACCGCAGCTACGATGTCTTCACCGGCAAGCGCAATCTCGCCTACAACAGCACGAATGCGCTGATCCGCAATGCATCGTGGGATATCGGCCTGCAGAAGACGGGCTTCATCAACGAAGCAGGCGAGTGCCTCGTGATGCAGGCGAACGTGAACGGCCGTCCGGTCGTGATCGTGCTGCTCGATTCGTACGGCAAGTACTCGCGCTTCGCCGATGCCGGCCGCCTGCGCTCGTATCTCGATACGCTCGGCGAGCCGCACATCATGAGCGCCGACATGGGCACCGGCGCGAATCCGTAAGCCTCGGCCGACTGTCGCTGAAAAGCAAACGGGCTTCGTCGCAAGACGAAGCCCGTTTTTCATGCCGCGTGCATCAGCGTTGCGCGTGCTGAGCCTGTTGCGATTCGATCACCGCTTCTTCAGGGCGATAGCCCAGCGAGCGCGAAATTTCGAGCGCGGTATGGCTCAACTGCTTGAGCCACGCGTCCTGCAGACGATCGGCCGGCGCCGACAGCGACAGCCCGGCGACGAGCCGCCCCGTGTCGTCATAGATGCCCGCCGCGATGCAGCGCACACCCAGTTCCAGCTCTTCGTTGTCCCGCGCGCACGCCTGCTGACGTACGTGCGACAGTTCGCGCTCGAGCTTGCCGAGGTCCGTGATGCTGTTCTGTGTGTGGCCCGAGAGACCGGTGCGCATCGCGTAGGCGCGCACACGCGAGGCTTCGTCGGCGGCGAGGAAGAGCTTGCCGACCGAGGTCAGATGAAGGGGCGCCCGCCCGCCGATCGCGCGCACGACCTGCATGCCCGAGCGCTCGGAATAAGCGCGCTCGATATAGACGATTTCGTCGCCCTGACGCACCGACAAGTTGACGGTTTGCCCCGTCTGCCGATGCAGTTCGCGCATCGGCGGCATCGCGGCTTCGCGCACCGAAAGACGCGCCTTCACCAGATTGCCGAGTTCGAGCAGGCGCATGCCGAGCCGGTACGTGCCGGGATCGGAGCGGTCGACGAGGCGGCACAGCACCATGTCGTTCAGGATCCGATGCGCGGTGGACGGGTGCAGTTCGGTGCTCTGGGCGAGCTCTTTCAGGCTGACAGGGTCGGTGTGATCGGCGAGGGCGTCGAGAAGACGCATCATGCGTTCGATCACCTGGATGGAGGTCTTGGAGTCCGGGTTCGTATCGCTCATCGTGAAAAATCGGTTGATGCGTCAAACAGCGGAACAGCGATTGTATCTCATAATGTGAAAAAAGCGAACGCTGCCAGGCGACAATGGACTTGCCGATGGCGCCCGGAAGCGCCCGAGCGCCGTCGGGCGCGACTTTTCGCGGATAATCGGCGTGCGTTCAACACTTCTACAAAACAGGAAACGCCCCCATGCGAGTCGGACTATTCGTCACGTGTCTCATCGACATGATGCGCCCTGAAATCGGCTTCTCGGTCATCAAGCTGATCGAGCGCGCGGGCTTCGAAGTCATCGTGCCGCCGTCGCAGACCTGCTGCGGCCAGCCCGCCTACAACTCGGGCGACCGGCCGCTCGCCCGCGATCTCGCCGAGAAAACGCTGAGCGAGTTCGAGCAATTCGATTACGTGGTGGTTCCGTCGGGTTCGTGCGGCGGCATGATCCGCGCGCATTACGGCGATCTCTTTCGCGACGATCCGCAACTGATGAACCGCTTCGCGCGCGTGCAGCCGCGCGTGTTCGAGCTTACCGATTTCCTCGTGAACGTCGCGAAGGCGCGCATGGAGCCGGGCGCCTTCGACGGCATGGTGACCTATCACGATTCCTGCTCGGGCCTGCGCGAACTGGGCGTGAAATCGCAGCCGCGCGAGCTGCTCGCCCAGGCCGGCGTGCCGGTCACCGAGATGAGCGGCTGCGAGCATTGCTGCGGTTTCGGCGGCACCTTCGCGGTGAAGTACGGCGACATCTCGACGGCGATCGTCGACGAGAAATGCGCGAACATCAGGGCGAGCGGGGCGGAGGCCGTCGTGCTCGGCGACCTCGGCTGCATGCTGAACATCGAAGGGCGCCTGCGCCGCACCGGCGACACGTCGACGCGCGTGCTGCATATCGCACAGGTGCTCGCGGGCGACGTGAACAACCGCGCCTGAAGGAGACCCGATGCAAGTCCAGACGATGCATTTCAAGGCGCGCGCCGCCAGCAAGCTCGCCGACGAGCGCCTGCAGCAGAACCTCACGAAGCTGTCGACCAAGTTCGTCAGCGCGCGGGCGAGCGCCGTGCGCGACATCGATTTCGAGGCGACCCGCGCCGCGTTGAAGGAGCGCCGCAACCGCGCGCTCGACAATCTCGACGTGTGGCTCGAAACCTTCGAGCGCGAGGCGACGCGTCGCGGCGCCACGGTGCTGTACGCCGAATCGACGCAGGACGCGGCGCGGCTCGTCGCGGACATCGCCCGCAAGCACGACGTGAAGAAGGTCATCAAGACCAAGTCGATGGTCTCGGAAGAGATGCAGCTGAATCGCGTGCTCGGCGAGATGGGCGTGCAGTCCATCGAGACCGATCTCGGCGAATACATCCTGCAGATCAACGACAACGAGCCGCCGAGCCACATCATCGCGCCGGTCGTGCACAAGGATAAGGAGCAGATCGCCGATCTCTTCGCGAAGACGCACAACAAGCCGCGCCTGACCGACATCCCCGAGATGACGCGCGAAGCGCGCGAAGTGCTGCGCCCGCATTTCATGTCGGCGGACATGGGCGTGACGGGCGGCAACTTCCTGATCGCGGAGACGGGATCGGTGGCCGTCGTCACGAACGAGGGCAACGAAGGCATGTGCACGGTGATGCCGCGCGTGCATGTCGCGGTGACGGGCATCGAGAAGGTGCTGCCGACGCTCGAGGATCTCGCGACCGCGATGCGCCTCCTGCCTCGTTCGGCGACGGGGCAGACGATCTCGAACTACTTTTCGCTGCTGACCGGTCCGCGTGCGCCCGGCGAAACGGACGGTCCCGAGCATATGTACTTCGTGCTCGTCGATGGCGGGCGCACCGGACTCATCGGTGGCGAGTTTCAGGAGATGCTGCGGTGTATCCGCTGCGGCGCGTGCATGAACCATTGCCCGGTCTATCAGAAGATCGGCGGGCATGCGTACGGCTGGGTGTATCCCGGTCCGATGGGCTCGGTACTCACGCCGGCGTATGTCGGCATCGATCGCGCGCTCGATCTGCCTCAGGCCGCGACGCTTTGCGGCGAGTGCAACAGCGTTTGTCCGGTGGGCATTCCGCTATCGGACCTGTTGCGCAAGCTGCGCGAGAAGCAGATGGAGCGGCGGCTGCGTCCCCGCAACGAACGCCTGGCGCTCGCGCTGTGGGGTTATCTGGCGAAGCGTCCGGCCGCGTACGCGCTCTTCACGAAGCTTGCGGTGCGCGTGCTCGAACGCATCGGCGGCGACAGGAAAGCGATTTCGCGCCTGCCGTTCGGCGCGGGATGGACCGCGACCCGCGATATGCCCGCGCCCGTCGGGCGCACCTTCCGCGAACTCTACAAGGCGCAGCACTCGCATCTCGGATAGAACCGCCGCGCCAGTTCCTGCGATCTGGCGCGGCCCGTTTCAACCGCCGTATCGGCCGATAAAGCCGCGGGAGTTGCCGCCGTTGCCACCGTTGTCCCGATTGCCGCCGTTGGCCGACGGCGGTGGGGCGCGATTCGGCCCCGGCGGCCGTCCGCCGACCGCTTTCGGCAATGGCGCGCCTCCGCCGCCTGCTTGCGGCGGTGGGCCGTTCGGGTGGCCGCCGCCACCGCCCGCTTGCGGCGGCGGTCCGCCGGATCCGTGATCGTGCGGCGGCCGGCCACCCTGCCATCCGCCCGGCGGCGGACGACGCCAGCCCGGACCGTCATCCCAGTAACGTCTCGGTCCCGGACCGTAGTATGCCGGGCCACCGTAGTACGCCGGACCGCTGTAGTAACCACCGCCGACGACCACGCCGGGCTGAACGACCGGCGGGCCGCCGTAGTACCCGTAGCCGGGATCGTCGTAGACGCCCGGGTAGCCGCCATAGGCGTCGGGATAGGCCGCGCAGCCGCCGAGAAGCGCGACGGACGACCCAAGGAAAAGACCAGCGACTGCGAGTTTCATGATTTTGAAAAAATCTGTCGAACCATTACTGCATCAGACAGCAGCGTCGCGCCGATGTCTCCAAGAACTTTGTAAGCCTTTATGACGGCGAGACGTCATAAAGGCGGGATTCGGAGCGTCTTTCGTTCAAGACGGCTTGTTGCCGCGGGCGCAACAATCCTTTGCTTTTCAATGGCTTTTTAAGATCGGGACGATTCCGTATCATTCGAAGCGTCCGTTAGTGGGTTCTCGACATCTGTAACCCGCCGCGACAAATCGACTAAAAGGCAGTCCCATGAAAAAGACAATATCGACCTATTGGCCCGTCGCCATCCTGCTTCCGATCGCGCTGGCGTTCTGCATGCACGCGGGCGAAAGCGGCAGCGCGGCCATGCGCCGCGAGGCAACCAGCGTGGCCGGCGTCAGCGCCGAACTGGCCCGCGCGATCTCGCTCGGCTTCGTCGAGGACGACGACGCGACGCCGCCGGTCGTCGCGACGGAAAAGACGCTCTGAATCGCCGGCTTTCGACGCGCACAAAAAATGGCGCCCCGAAAGGGCGCCATTTTTGTTCCGGCAGCAGCGCGCGGATTTACTTCAGCACAGCGGCGACGGCGTTCGCGACGACATCGAGGTTGCGCGTGTTCAGCGCGGCCACGCAGATGCGGCCGGTGCTGACCGCATAGATGCCGAACTCTTCACGCAGGCGATCGACTTGCGCGGCCGTCAGGCCCGAGTACGAGAACATGCCGCGCTGCTTGTTGACGAACGAGAAGTCGCGATCGACGCCGCTCGCCTTCAGACGCTCGACGAGGCCGTTGCGCATCGCGCGGATGCGGTCGCGCATTTCGCCCAGCTCCTGCTCCCAGGTCGCGCGCAGTTCCGGCGACGCCAGCACGGCCGCGACGATCGAGCCGCCGTGCGTCGGCGGGTTCGAGTAGTTCGTGCGGATCACGCGCTTCAGTTGCGACAGCACGCGGGCCGATTCTTCCTTGCCCGTCGTGATGATCGACAGCGCGCCGACGCGCTCGCCATACAGCGAGAACGACTTCGAGAACGACGACGACACGAACACGTTCAGCTCCGAGGCCGCGAAGAGGCGCACGGCGGCCGAGTCCGCGTCGATGTTTTCCGCGAAGCCCTGATACGCCATATCGAGGAACGGTACGAGATCCTTCGCCTTCACGACGTCGACGATCTGCTTCCACTGGTCGTCCGACAGATCGACGCCCGTCGGGTTGTGGCAACACGCGTGCAGCACGACAATCGTGCCTGCCGCATAGCCGTTGAGCGCGGCGAGCATGCCGTCGAAGTTCACGCCGTGCGTGGCGGCGTCGTAGTACGGGTAGTTGGCCACTTCGAAGCCGGCGCTTTCGAAGAGCGCGCGGTGGTTTTCCCAGCTCGGATCGCTGATTGCGACCTTCGCGTCCGGATTCACGCGCTTCAGGAAGTCCGCGCCGATCTTGAGCGCGCCCGTGCCGCCGAGTGCCTGCGCCGTCACGACGCGGCCCGCGGCGATGAGCGGCGAGTCATTGCCGAGCAGCAGCTTTTGCACGGCGGCGTCGTAAGCGGCGATGCCGTCGATCGGCAGATAGCCGCGCGGCAGCGCTGCGTCGACGCGTGCCTTCTCGGCTTCACGAACGGCGCGCAAGAGCGGAATCTTGCCTTCCTCGTTGGTGTACACACCGACGCCCAGATTGACTTTGGTCGTGCGCGTATCGGCGTTGAAGGCTTCGTTGAGGCCCAGGATCGGGTCGCGGGGAGCGAGTTCGACGGCAGAGAAAAGAGACATGATCTATCGGCAGTGAGGGAAAGACGTGCGGCGGGATACAAAGGAATGATGCGGGCGCAGCCGAAAAACATTGCGCAGGAAGGCGCGGCGCGCGTGGCGAAGAACGGCTGGAAACCGTTCGGCCCAGTCGCACATTGTAGCGAATCCCGCAGGGCTTTTCGGGCGAATGTGATGCGAACGCGTGCGGTCTTTGGCCCTTTTTTGCCGGAAAGCGCTTTTTGCCAGCGATAAAAAAGGGCGCAAGTGCGCATGCTTGAGTTTGACGATTCGCGCCCAACATCACGAAAGACGAAGCTCCCGAATTCCCTGTCACGTCACGGCAAGCGCGTGTTTCGCGTACGACGCTAGAATGATCGATTGCCTCAGGCGTTGACTTTCCCGATTTCTCATGTCCGATACTCTCATCGAAACGCCGGACGAACTGGACGAGTCGAAGTTCGTCACGTTCGAAGGCTCGCCGTTTCAGCTTTATCAGCCGTATCCGCCCGCGGGCGACCAGCCCGAGGCAATCAACACGCTCGTCGAGGGCGTCGAGGACGGCCTGTCCTTCCAGACGCTGCTCGGCGTGACCGGCTCGGGCAAGACCTTCACGATGGCCAACGTGATCGCGCGCCTCGGCCGCCCGGCGATCGTCTTCGCGCCGAACAAGACGCTCGCGGCGCAGCTCTACGCGGAGTTCCGCGAGTTCTTTCCGCGCAATGCCGTCGAGTACTTCGTCTCGTACTACGACTACTATCAGCCGGAAGCGTACGTGCCGCAGCGCGATCTCTTCATCGAGAAGGATTCGTCGATCAACGAGCACATCGAGCAGATGCGGCTCTCGGCCACGAAGAGCCTGCTCGAGCGCCGCGACGTGGTGATCGTCGCGACGGTGTCGGCGATTTACGGTATCGGCAATCCGTCCGAGTACCACCGGATGATTCTCACGCTGCGCACCGGCGACAAGCTCGGCCAGCGCGATGTCATCGCGCGCCTGATCGCGATGCAATACACGCGCAACGAAGCCGATTTCCAGCGCGGGTCGTTTCGCGTGCGCGGTGACACCATCGATATTTTCCCGGCGGAGCACGCGGAAATGGCGGTGCGCGTCGAACTTTTCGACGACGAAGTCGAATCGATGATGCTCTTCGATCCGCTCACCGGCCGCGTGCGCAACAAGATTCCGCGCTTTACCGTGTATCCGTCGTCGCATTATGTGACGCCGCGCGACACGGTCATGCGCGCGATCGAAACCATCAAGCTCGAACTGCGCGAGCGGCTCGAGTTCTTCCACGGCGACGGCAAGCTCGTCGAGGCGCAGCGGCTGGAGCAGCGCACGCGCTTCGACCTCGAAATGCTCCAGGAGCTCGGCTTCTGCAAGGGCATCGAGAACTACTCGCGGCATTTCTCGGGTGCGGCGCCCGGCGAGCCGCCGCCGACGCTCGTCGACTATCTGCCGCCCGACGCGGTGATGCTGCTCGACGAATCGCACGTGCTGATCGGCCAGTTGAACGGCATGTACAACGGCGACCGCGCGCGCAAGGAAAATCTCGTCGATTACGGCTTTCGCATGCCGTCCGCGCTCGATAACCGTCCGCTCAAGTTCAACGAGTTCGAGCGCAAGATGCGCCAGGCGATCTTCGTTTCCGCGACGCCCGCCGATTACGAGAAGGCGAAGACGGGGCAGGTGGCCGAGCAGCTCGTGCGTCCGACCGGTCTCGTCGATCCGGAAATCGAAGTGCGTCCGGCGCGCTCGCAGGTCGACGACGTGCTTTCAGAAATCAACGCGCGCGTCGCGGCGCGCGAGCGCGTGCTCGTCACCGTGCTCACGAAACGCATGGCCGAGCAGCTCACCGAGTTTCTGGCCGATCACGGCGTGAAGGTGCGCTATCTGCACAGCGATATCGATACCGTCGAGCGCGTGGAAATCATCCGCGACCTGCGGCTCGGCACATTCGACGTGCTCGTCGGCATCAACCTGTTGCGCGAGGGTCTCGATATTCCCGAGGTGTCGCTCGTCGCGATTCTCGATGCCGACAAGGAAGGCTTCCTGCGCGCCGAGCGCTCGCTGATCCAGACCATCGGACGGGCGGCGCGGAACGTGAACGGCAAGGCGATCCTCTACGCCGACAACATGACCGACTCGATGAAGCGCGCCATCGGCGAAACCGAGCGGCGCCGCGCCAAGCAGATCGCGCACAACGAGAAGATGGGCATCACGCCGCGCGGCGTGGAGAAGCGCATCAAGGACATCATCGATGGCGTCTACAACGCGGACGAAGCCCGCGCCGAGCTGAAGGAAGCGCAGGCGCGCGCGAAGTTCGAGGACATGTCCGAGAAGCAGCTCGCGAAGGAAATCAAGCGGCTCGAAAAGCAGATGATGGATCACGCCAAGAATCTGGAATTCGAAAAGGCGGCGCAGACCCGCGACCAATTGGCGCTGCTGCGACAGCGCGTGTTCGGCGCGAACGTGGGCGATCACGTGAGCGGCACGGGCGGTAAGTAAACAATATGTAAGTGATTTTCAAGGGCTTGATGCACGAAGCGCGGCGAACCGGACGGTTCGCCGCGCTTTTTTTTGTGGTCGCGCGGGACGTTCCGATCTCGCGAAAACCCTTACTGCATCTAGGTGTGTAAGCTCGCTCAAATTGTTGCGCGGTTTGAACGATGCTAAACTGACGAACATTGAGAATGGTTCGTATTAACGTTCACGGAGTTGTGCTAGCGCGGCTCCGGCAAACGGCGGTCCGATCATTCCAAACGGGAGGTTTTTGCCCGGCCGGCGCTTTCTTTTTTCCGGGCATCTGGCGTGCCGGTCCGGTGTTCCAGTGGCAAGGCTCGCGTGGCACGCGCGCCAATCGATAACAAGAAGGAGTTTCTGATGGGTTCAACGTTGATGCGCGGCCTCGTCGCCGCCGCAGGTCTCACGGCGATGATGGCAGCCTCGGCCGCCGAATATCCGATCGGCAAGCAGCACATCGAGGGCGGCATGGAAACGGGTGCCGTCTACCTCCAGCCGATCACGATGGCGCCGGAAGGCATGATGCGCAAGGCGTCGGATTCGGATATCCACCTCGAGGCGGATATTCACGCGGTCAAGAACAACCCGACCGGTTTCGCCGAAGGCGACTGGATGCCGTATCTGAACGTGACGTATGAACTCACGAAGGTCGGCACGACGCAGACCGTGAAGGGCGACCTGATGGCAATGGTCGCGAGCGACGGCCCGCACTATGGCGACAACGTGAAGCTCTTCGGTCCGGGCAAATATCACCTGAAGCTGCATGTCTCGCCGCCGACGGAAACGGGCCACATGGCCTTCGGCCGTCACACCGACAAGGAAACGGGCGTTGGCCCGTGGTTCAAGCCGTTCACGATCGAATACGATTTCCCGTTCGCGGGCATCGGCAAGAAGGGCGGTTACTGATCGTCCGTAGCGCCCGGCGTCCCGGACCGGGCGCGTTCTTTCTCAGGAAGTACGCATGAAACTGAAAAGCCAGATCGTCGCGCTCGCGGTATCCGTGTTCGCTTCCGGGATCGCATCCGCCGCGGATCTGCCGACGTTCAAGCTCGAAATGAACGACGGCAAGCTCAACCCGGCGCGCATCGAAGTGCCGGCGGGACAGCGCATCAAGATCGAAGTGCACAACATCGGCAAGGGCGCGGCCGAGTTCGAAAGCGTGCAGTTGCGCAAGGAGAAGGTGCTCGCGCCGGGCGCCGATTCGTTCGTCGTGATCGCGCCGCTCGAGCCGGGCGAGTACAAGTTCTTCGACGACTTTCATCAGTCCGCGCAGGGCGTGATCGTCGCGAAGTAACGAACGCGCCGCGCGAGCGCCACATGCCGCGCGGCCGAATGAAGTGGAATTGCGGAGGTTGGAAATGGGGCAGGTACTTTTCATCGTATGGCGGGAGAGCGTCGAGGCGTTGCTCGTCGTCGGCATTCTCTACGCGTGGCTGAAGAACGGCGACCATCAGGCGCGCCGCGGCCTGCCTTATCTGTGGACCGGTGTCGTCATCGGTCTGCTCGCAGCCGTGGCGCTGGCCGCCGCGCTCGTCGGTTTCACGGAAGTGCTGTCGGGCGATGCGCAGGATTACTTCCAGACCGCGATGGTGCTGATCGCGTGCGTGCTGATCGTGCAGATGGTCTTGTGGATGAAGCGCCACGGCCGCACGCTCAAGCGCGACATGGAGACGTCGCTGCAAAAGAGCACGCAGGACGGGCACTGGTGGGGCATCGCGGTGCTGGTCGCGCTCGCGATCGCGCGTGAAGGCAGCGAGACCGCCGTGTTTCTGTATGGCGTCGGCTTCGGGCAGTCGGGTCACGTCGACGCGTCGCAGTATGTCGCGATCGTCCTCGGCTTCGGGCTCGCGCTGCTGACCTTTTATCTGCTGCAGCTCGGTGGCAAGATCTTCTCGTGGCGCTCGTTCTTCCGCGTCACCGAAATCATGCTGCTGTTCCTCGCGGCGGGTCTGTTCGAGACGGGCGTCGACAAGCTGATCGACATGGAAGTGCTGCCGGTCATCGTGAATCAGGTGTGGAACACGTCGTGGCTGCTCGACGATTCGAGCACCTTTGGCTCGCTCGTCGCCGCGCTCACCGGCTATCGCGCGCATCCGGCGGGGATGAACCTCGTTGCGTATGCGGTGTACTGGATCGTCATCTATCTTCTGCTGCGCCGTTCGAATCATCGGATGGCGCAGAAACAAAAGGCGGCAAGCCGTCCAGCATGAGTTCCGTAATGCCCAGAGGCCTGGAAAACCCCGGCCGGCTTCAGCAAGCCGGCCACTGGATGCAACGTCACGGCAGCGCGATCCGCATGATTCAGTGGGTCGTCGTTGCCGTGTACGCGTTTCTGATCATCGTTCCCGCCGTGATGCCGCTGCCCGACGGCTCCGCGCATCTGTGGAGCAATCTCACGCTCGCCGCGCAGTTCGTGTTCTGGGGCATCTGGTGGCCGTTCGTGCTGCTGTCGATGGTCATGCTCGGCCGCGTCTGGTGCGGCGTGCTGTGCCCTGAAGGCGCGTTGTCCGAGTTCGCGAGCAAGTTCGGCCGCGGCTGGGCGATTCCGCGCTGGATGCGCTGGGGCGGCTGGCCGTTCGTCGCATTCGGCCTGACGACGATCTACGGCCAGATGGTCAGCGTCTATCAGTATCCGAAAGCGGTGCTGCTCGTGCTCGGCGGCTCGACCGTGGGCGCGATGATCATCGGCGTGCTGTATGGCCGCGAGAAGCGCGTGTGGTGCAAGTACCTGTGCCCGGTGAACGGCGTGTTCTCGCTGCTCGCGCGTCTCGCGCCGTTTCACTACAAGGTCAACGAAGACGCCTGGCGACGCTCGTACACGAAAGGCGAGCACGGCCATCGCGTGATTCCGATCAACTGCGCGCCGCTCGTCCCGCTGCGCAACATGAAGGGCGCCGCCGACTGCCACATGTGCGGCCGATGCAGCGGCCATCGCGACGCGATCGCGCTCACGTGGCGCTCGCCGTCGGAAGAAGTGGTCGGGCTCGGCGACAAGGCCGCGAACCCGTGGGACACCGCGCTGATTCTGTATGGCCTGCTCGGCATCGCGATCGGCGCGTTCCACTGGACCGTGAGCACGTGGTTCGTCGACCTGAAGCAATATCTCGCGGCGTGGCTCATCGATCACGACATCCTCTGGCCGCTCGACACCACCGCGCCGTGGTTCCTCTTCACGCACTATCCGGAGCAGAACGACGTCTTCTCGTGGCTCGACGGCACGATGGTCATCGCTTATATCGTCGTGACGGGGCTCGTGTACGGCACCGCGCTGCTCGCGCTGCTCGCCGCGGGCACGCGCATGCTCGGCAGGTTCGACGCGACGCGTCTGCATCACCTGACGCTCGCGCTGATTCCGCTCGCAGGCTGCGGCGTGTTCCTCGGCCTGTCGGCGACGACCGTGTCGCTGCTGCGCGCCGAGCACGTGCCGCTCTGGTGGGTCACGGATCTGCGCCTCGGTCTGCTCTTCATCGCGAACGCATGGAGCGCGTGGCTCGCGTGGCGCGTGACGAGCCGCTATGCGTCGACGCTTGTTCCGCGCGCACTCACGATGGTATGGTTTGTCGCTGCGCTGGCCGTCGCGGACAGCGCGTGGTACCTGATGTTCTGGGGCTTCACCCGATAAACCGTCCACGCCGTGTCGCACGGCAACGAGAGCGAGAGCGAGAGCGAGAAGTGAGAACCAAACCTGTACTGACCGACGAAGACGTCAAGTCGATGGCCGCCGCCGCCGAGGCGCATGCGAAGGAACACAACTGGAACGTGACGATCGCGATCGTCGACGATGGCGGGCACCTGCTGCACCTGCATCGTCTGGAAGGGGCGGGCGCGAGCACCGCCGAAATGGCCACGGGCAAGGCGCGCACCGCCGTGCTCGGCCGCCGCGAGACCAAGGTCTACGAAGACACGATCAAGCAGGGCCGCACGGCCTTCCTCAGCGCGCCGATGACCGCCATGCTCGAAGGCGGCGTGCCGATCTTCGTGGGCACGGATATCGTCGGAGCGGTGGGCGTGTCGGGCGTGAAGTCGGAACAGGATGCGCAGATCGCCAAGGCGGGCATCGCGGCATTGGGCATCGAGAACGTCTGATTCTTCCGCTGCGATTCGTCGCGGCAAACAAAAACGGCACGCCTTCACATGAAAGCGTGCCGTTCGTTCGATCATCATCGCGTGGCTTGCGCATCGAGCGCATCGCGAAAGCGCGGGAACCAAAAAAAGCGGCTTCGCTTGCTATCGACGACTGGCTGGTGTTTGCACGAAGGGGTCTGAATTCTCGCGTGCAAGTCGTCCTCGCTGGCTAAGGCCAAACACCTCTTGGCGAGGTGGTCCCCACAATACCCGGTACGTACTGCTGTTCTTGCCGCTTACTTCGTCAGGATCAGTTTGCCGAGACGCGTCGCGCGCAACTGATAGGTCTCCCCGTTATGCACGATGCTCACGTGGCTGCGCCCTTGCAGCAGCGCGTCGCTCTTGAGCGAGCGCTCGCCGTTGCTTTCCGCTGCGTGCGCGACATGAACCGTCGTGACGGTGGTCGTTTTCGGGCGGGTGATCGCGGCGTCGCGGACAGCCGGGCGGCGCAGCCTGAGCGTGGAGGATCGCGGCGTGTCGGTCATGGCGAAGTGTGTGCGTCCGTTGATTCGATGGGTCTATAGTAAATGATAACTATTCCTATTTGCAACTAGACTTTCCGATTGAAGCACAACTTCTGATAGCCAGTCTCGATGCGGCCACAACTCTGCGCCGCCGCATCGAGGCACTTTCGCGGCAACCGCTCAATGCAGCGGGCTTTGATCCTGTCGGCCGTGCGCGAACTGGCGAATCAACCGCACGGTGTCGATGTCCGATTCGCGATACGCCGACTTCACGATTTCCTGCGTCTGACGCTCGTCGGGCGTTGCATCCTCGTTCTCCGGCAGCGTGGTGCTGTAGCTGAAGCGCAGGAAGAGCTGGAGCGCGTCGGGCTGCTCGATCGCCATCGTGAGCGAGCCGCCGACGTAGTCGGCGGTCGGCAGGATGTCGTAGCGCACACTCGAACCGGGCGTGAGCGTCACACGATCGCGCACGGTGGCCTGACCGTAATGGAGTTCGCGCTCCATCGTGTCGCCATCGCGCGAGATGATGTCGCAGCTATCCAGGCCCAGCACGAACAACTGCGGCTGCTCGGCGCGCAGCACGAGCCCTTCCCAGAGCTGCTCGCGCGAGAGCGACTCCACGAGCGGATTGAGCGGATCGTTGATCTGGATGAGGTGTTCGAAATTCAAGACGACGGTTTCCTTGGACGTTCGTGTGCCCGCGATGCATCACTGCGGTGCGAGTCCGGACTCGATGTGAATCGCGCCGGACAGGACCTTGTGCATCGGGCACGCATTGGCGATTTGCAAGAGCCGTTCCCGCTGTTCATCGGAGAGGGCGCCCGTGAGCGCGATGCGCCGGTCGATGTTCGTGCCTTCCGCGGTGCTCTTCATCGACAACTCGACGTGCACCGCTTCGAGCGGCCATTCCTTGCGCTTCGCATACATCTTCAGCGTGATGGACGTGCAGGCGCCGAGGCTCGCGAGCAGCAGCGAGGCGGGTTCCGGTCCCGTGTCACCGCCGCCGATGCTGGCGGGCTCGTCGGCGATCCACGAATGCGTGCCGTCCGCGAGACGAACCTGATAGTCGATGTTGCCGATGCTTGCGGTCACGGAAGGTCCGGCCATGCGTTGCTCCTGTTCTGATTGCACTGTATGAATGACGAAAACGGCGCGGCGAGAACGGTCATTGTGACGCAATGCGTCCGTTCCTGCCGCACCGTTTCGCCGATTTCGACTGCTTCGGCGACAAGGCGCCTAGGAATCCGCGCGGCAGACAGAATTTGAGCTGCCGGTACTGACGCCACATCGTGCGGCGTCAACGCCGATTGCGGTTTGGTCCGCCATTGCGCGCAAAAATGGCTTTCCCGGCGGCGAAATCAGGGCAATGTTGTCCCCTTCGGGACTTACGCAGGCGTCATTTTCGACATTCTGCGTAGGTTCAGCGCCGCGCAGACGAGTTTCCATTCGGCCTGGGCCTTGGCCAGTCCGCGCATGCTGAATTGTCGAAATCCGAGAACGCTCTTTACCCAGGCATTCGGCGGTTCGGACAGCCATTTGCGCTTTCGATAGGCCGCCTGAGTTTGCGCACAAGTAAACTTGTCGGCCATCGCAGCGCATAGCGGGCGCTTCCGGGCATCGACCTTCACCTCTTTCTTGCCCTCGCGTCCGGGCGCCACGATCAACTCGGCGGGGTGCTCGCGCAATTGTTCGAACGTCGCCTCCGAGCGGTAGCCCGCATCGGCAAGGACTTGCTTGGGGGCGGCCCCGGCGTCGCGCGCTA
This sequence comes from Caballeronia calidae, assembly GCF_900044055.2. GTDB lineage: Bacteria > Pseudomonadota > Gammaproteobacteria > Burkholderiales > Burkholderiaceae > Caballeronia > Caballeronia calidae. Next base: position 44,219 of record NZ_FCOX02000057.1, read on the forward strand.
CCGCCGCCAGAACGATCGGCAATTGGCCGCTGTCGGCAGCACAGTTACCCAGTTCGGCC
>NZ_FCOX02000058.1 GCF_900044055.2 Caballeronia calidae
GAGCGACGCTCATCGCCGCCCGATGCGCGATCGCCGCGCGGAGCCGGACGGCCTTCGAACGACTTGCGCGGTCCACGTTCACCGAATCCCGGACGCGAATCCTCACCACGCGGTTTGAAAGCACGACGCTCAGCGCCGCCCGAATCGCGCTCGCCGCGTCCGGGCGCGCGGCCTTCCGCGCTCTTTCTCGGACCGGAGCCCGGACGCGAATCGTCGCCACGCGGTTTGAACGAGCGCGACTCACGCGGCGCATCGCTGCGCTTGTCGGCGGCGGGCTGGCTCGCGCGCTTCGGACGCGCATCATCCGGCGCCGGAGCGCGAACAGGCTTGCGCCCGGTGGAGGTGCCGGAGCGAACCGGCGATCGCGTCGCCGACGTGGGACGCGGATGTTTGGCTGTCAGTTTGACGCGCATAAAGTCTCAGGCTGCGATCGCGCGCAGCAGTTCGGTTTCCACCTGGATCTGGGTGCGGTTGTTCGACAGGCTTTTGCCATCGAGCAGGAACACGTCCTCGACGCGTTCGCCGAGCGTGTTGATCCGCGCCGCCTGCACGCCGATCCGGTGTTGCGCGAGCACGCGCGCGATCGAATAAAGAAGGCCCTGCCGGTCGTTGGCCGACACGGACAGGATGTAGTACTGGCCGCGGTCATCGGGACGCAGGTCCACGCGCGGCGTGATCGGAAACGTCCGCACGAGCCGCGATACGCGGCCCTTCGACGGCTCCGGCAGAATGCGCTCGTCCGCGAGCAGTCCGGCCAGTTGCTGCTCGACGAGATTGGCGATGTCGCGATAACTTCCGTCGTGATCCGGATGCGCGACGAGAAAGTTGTCGAGCGCGTAGCCGTGGCGCGTCGTCGTCACGCGCGCATCGAGCACGGAGAGGCCGTTCTTGTCGAAATACGCGCAGATGCCGGCGAAGAGATCCGGCCGGTCCTTCACGTAGACGAGCACCTGCAACGCCGCGCCGATGGGCGAGGGCCGCGCGCGCACGATCGGCTCCTCGCTCTCGACGTGCCGGTACAGCACACGCGTCTGCCACGCGATATCGGCCGGATCGTGACGCAGGAAATAGCCGACGTCGAGCTGATCCCACAGGCGCTTTTGCGCATGCTCCGGCACGGTTTCCAGCCGCAGGAGCGCGAGCGCCGCTTCCTGCCGCGACTTGAGCTCCGAGTGCGCGTCGGGTTGCGCGCCGCCGAGCACGGCCTGCGTCGCGCGGAAGAGGTCTTCGAGAAGCTTGCCTTTCCAGTTGTTCCAGACCTTCGGGCTCGTGCCGCGGATATCGGCCACCGTCAGAAGGTAGAGCGCCGCGAGCCGCCGCTCCGTCTTCACCACCGACGCGAACTGCTTGATGACTTCGGGATCGCTCGTGTCCTGCTTCTGCGCGACCTGGCTCATCGTCAGATGCTGCTGCACGAGCCAGACGATCAGTTCCGTGTCTTCCTGCCCGATCTCATGCTCGCGGCAGAAGCGCCGGGCGTCGGCCATGCCGAGCGTCGAATGATCGCCGCCGCGGCCCTTCGCGATATCGTGAAACAGCGCCGCCACGTAGAGCACCCACGGACGCTCGAAGTTGCCCATCAACTGGCTGCAGAACGGATACTCGTGCGCGTGCTCCGCGATCGCGAAGCGCCGCAGATTGCGCAACACCATCAGGATGTGCTGATCGACGGTGTAGACGTGATAGAGATCGTGCTGCATCTGCCCGACGATGCGCCGGAAATTCAGCAGGTAACGCCCGAGCACGCTCGTCTGGTTCATGAGGCGCAGCGCGTGCGTGATGCCTTCGGGCTGCTTCAGGATCTCCATGAAAAGATGTCGGTTCTGCGGATCGCGCCGCCAGTCGCGGTCCATCAGGTCGCGCGCGTTGTAAATCGCCCGCAGCGTGCGCGCCGAGAGGCCCTTCACGCCGCGCGTCTGCTCGTAGAGCAGGAAGGCTTCGAGGATCGCATGCGGCTCGCGCTCGAAGACATCGTCGCGGGCGATTTCCAGCATGCCCTGCTTCTCGACGAAACGCCCGGAAATGACGCGCGTGATGCCGCTCGTCGATGGAAAAAGCTGCGCCTCGACGTTCTGGATCAGGATGGTCGCGAGCTGCGTGACCGCCTTCGCCGCCCAGTAATAGCGGCGCATCAGCTGCTCGCTCGCGCGCTTGGCGGTGGTCGCCTCGAAGCCGAAGCTCTCCGCGAGCGGCGTCTGCAGATCGAAGACGAGAATGTCCTGGCGGCGCTTCGCGATCACGTGCAGTCGCGCGCGCAGCGCCTTCAGGAAGCCCTCGTTGCGGCGCAGCTCGCGCGCCTCGCGCTCCGTGATGAGACCGCGCGTATCGAGTTCGCGCCAACTGCTGCCGAAGCCCGCCCCGCGTGCGATCCACAGGATGAGCTGCAGATCGCGCAGCCCGCCGGGGCTTTCCTTGATGTTCGGCTCGAGGCTGTACGGCGTGTCCTGAAACTTCGCATGACGCTGGCGCATCTCCAGGACTTTGGCCTGAAAGAAGGCGCGCGGATCGAGCGTCTCGCGATAGCGCGTGGAAAAGCGCTGGAACAGCTGCGTGTCGCCGCAGATGCGCCGCGCTTCCAGCAGCGACGTCTGCACGGTGATGTCGTTGCCCGCCTCGGCGATGCATTGCTCGACCGAGCGCACACTGCTGCCGATATCGAGCCCGAGATCCCACGCCATGCCGATGAAGCGCTCGACGCGGCCGTTGAGCTCGGCATCTTCCGTCTGCGGCGAGACATCGGGCAGCAGCACGAGAATGTCGACGTCGGAATAGGGCGCGAGCTCGCCGCGCCCGTAGCCGCCGACCGCGACGAGCGCGGCGTCGTCGGGCATGTCGCAGGCGGACCAGGCGCCTTTGAGGGCATCGTCGGTGGCGCGCGCGAGGGCGTGCATCAACGGCTCGACGTTCGATGCCGCCTGAAAGCGTTCGATGAGCGCCGCCTTCGCCGCCTTGTAGGCGGCGCGCAACGTTTCACAGGGCGTGGCGACGGCGGCGGTGACGCTCATGGATGGAGAGGGGCGAGGGACGACACAAGGATGCGCCCGCGTGCGGACACGCCGGGCGCCGGAAAACGCGCAATCAGGCGGTGGCCGCGATCAGCTGCGACGGCGCCTGCGTGCCCGCCGAGACGGTCAGCACTTCGTAGCCGGTCGGCGTGACGAGCACCGTGTGTTCCCATTGTGCGGACAGGCTCCGGTCGCGCGTCTTGACGGTCCACTGGTCGGGCATCGTGCGGATTTCGCGGCGGCCGGCGTTGATCATCGGCTCGACGGTGAAGATCATGCCCGCCTGCAGCTCGATGCCCGTGGCCGGGCGGCCGTAGTGCAGCACTTGCGGCTCTTCGTGGAACACCTGACCGATGCCGTGGCCGCAATATTCGCGCACCACGCTGTAGCCTTGCGCCTCGGCATGCTTCTGGATGGCGGCGCCGATATCGCCGAGATGCGCGCCGGGGCGCACCTGATCGATGCCGAGCCACATGCAGTCGAAGGTGGTCTGCACGAGGCGCTTCGCCAGAATCGACCCTTCACCGACGATGAACATCCGGCTCGTATCGCCGAAATAGCCATTCTTGATGACGGTGATGTCGATATTGAGCGCATCGCCGTTCTTGAGCACCTTCTCGCCGGGGATGCCGTGACAGATCACGTCGTTCACCGAGATGCACGTGGCCTTCGGATACGGCGGATAACCGGGCGGCTGATAATTCAGCGGTGCGGGAACGGTGCCCTGTTCCTTCACCATGTATTCGTGACAGAGGCGGTCGAGCTCTTCGGTCGTCACACCGGGCGCGATATGCGGCGTGATGAAATCGAGCACTTCGCTGGCGAGCCGGCAGGCGACGCGCATCTGCGCGATATCGTGTTCGTTTTTCAGCGTAATGGACATGACTTGGCTCGGAAATGCGGGTATGCGGCCGTGAGCCGCGAAAGCGGCATTATCGCACCATAAGAAATGCGCCGCACCCGGATAGTTAGGGACGGGCAGGGCGGCGGCAAGCGAGCGCACGGTGAGACGCGGGAATTTCAGTTCGGTCGTGCGGCTTGAGCCGACCTATCCTCACATGCTATACTCGCAGGCTAAGTCGCAATCCATATTGCCGTCATGATTTTGCAAGACAATCACGACGCAGGCGCAAATCAACGAATGCGCGGATCGCGGCTTGGAAATTGTTTGTTCAAGTCGATACGCAAGCCGGCGCACCCAGGGTGTTCCACGTCAGCAAAAGGCGCGGGATGCGGCAGCCGGCTTAAGACCCAACCCTCGCGGAGAATTTCATGGCAGTCACGATGCGTCAAATGCTGGAAGCCGGTGTCCACTTCGGTCACCAAACGCGCTTCTGGAACCCCAAGATGGCCCCGTACATCTTCGGTCATCGCAACAAGATTCACATCATCAACCTCGAAAAGACGCTGCCGCTCTACAACGACGCGCTGAAGTACGTGCGCCAGTTGGCAGCGAACCGCGGCACGATTCTTTTCGTCGGCACGAAGCGCCAGTCGCGCGACACCATCGCGCAGGAAGCAGCGCGCGCCGGTATGCCTTTCGTCAACGCCCGCTGGCTCGGCGGCATGATGACCAACTTCAAGACGTTGAAGGTTTCGATCAAGCGCCTGAAGGACATGGAAGCGGCGCTGGAATCGGGTGAAACCGAGCGCATGAGCAAGAAGGAAGCGCTTCTGTTCGAACGTGAAATGGTCAAGCTGCAAAAGTCGATCGGCGGCGTGAAGGACATGGGCGGCATTCCTGACGCGATGTTCGTCATCGACGTCGGCTATCACAAGATTGCTGTGACGGAAGCCAAGAAGCTCGGTATTCCGGTCATCGCCGTGGTCGATACGAACCACTCGCCGGAAGGCATCGACTACGTGATCCCGGGTAACGACGACGCCTCGAAGGCCGTGTCGCTGTACGCCCAGGGCGTCGCCGACGCGATCCTCGAAGGTCGCGCGAACGCGGTGAACGACGTGGTCCAGGCCGTGCGCAACGGCGAAGGCGACGAGTTCGTCGAGGTCAACGCAGAGGCGTAATCGAGCCCTGTGGCCGACAAAAAAGGGGGCTTTGCGAAAGGCCCCTTTTTTTTAGTCAGCGCGATGGAAGTGCATATTTCTCTGCCGTGGGCGTGATTCAAGAGAGCCGGCGGCACGTATCAAACAGACTCAAGGAGCGAATGATGGCGGCAATTACCGCAAGCATGGTGGCAGAACTGCGCGCGAAGACCGACGCGCCGATGATGGAATGCAAGAAGGCGCTGACGGAAGCCGACGGCGACATGGCGCGCGCCGAAGAGCTGCTGCGCGTGAAGCTCGGCAACAAGGCGAGCAAGGCGGCATCGCGCGTGACGGCTGAAGGCATCGTCACGGCGCACGTCGAAGGCGGCGTGGGCGCGCTCGTCGAACTGAACTGCGAAACCGACTTCGTCGCGAAGAACGACGACTTCCTGGCCTTTGGCAAGACGATTGCTGAACTGGTCGCCAAGCAGAACCCGGCTGACGTGGCCGCGCTGTCGGCGCTGCCGCTGGAAAGCTCGACGGTCGATGCAGTGCGTCTCGCGCTCGTCGGCAAGATCGGTGAAAACCTGTCGATCCGCCGTTTCGTGCGTTTCGAATCCGCAAACAAGGTCGCGTCGTACCTGCACGGCACGCGCATCGGCGTGCTGGTCGAGTTCACGGGCGCGGACGAGCAAGTCGGCAAGGACGTGGCGATGCACGTCGCTGCGATGAAGCCGGTCTCGCTGTCGTCGGACGAAGTGCCGGCCGACCTGATCGCCAAGGAGCGCAGCATCGCCGAGCAGAAGGCGGCTGAATCGGGCAAGCCGGCCGAGATCGTCGCGAAGATGGTCGACGGCTCGATCCAGAAGTACCTGAAGGAAGTGTCGCTGCTGAACCAGCCGTTCGTGAAGAACGACAAGCAGACGATCGAACAGTATCTGAAGGCAGCCAGCGCGTCGGTGCAGAAGTTCGCGCTGTTCGTGGTCGGCGAGGGCATCGAGAAGCGTCAGGACGACTTCGCGGCGGAAGTGGCGGCGCAAGTCGCAGCCGCCAAGCAGTCTTAAAGCGCGCTTTTAAGGCTCGCTTCAGACGCGTGTGTTGAGATGGCGCGACCGCGCGTCGAGCCTGCGGTACCTGCGGCGGGAACGTTCCGCCGCAAGAATTCAGCGATCCGGTTCGCATCAGCAGCGGGCGCGGCAGACTAGGGGTAAACCCTGATCTTCCGCGCCCGCCGCCCGATCCGGCCCGCTTGCGGTAAGTAATGTTTCACCCCTACAGTTCTACGTTGTTGCAACCCTCCTCGGCGCGATCGGAACCTCATATGCCCACAACCTACAAACGCGTACTCCTCAAACTCTCCGGCGAAGCCCTGATGGGCGACGATGCTTTCGGCATCAATCGCGCAACGATCGAAAGGATGGTGGCGGATGTCGCGGAGGTCGTGAGGATGGGGACGCAGCTGGCCGTCGTGATCGGCGGCGGCAACATCTTCCGCGGCGTGGCCGGGGGCGCGGCCGGGATGGATCGCGCAACGGCTGACTATATGGGCATGCTCGCCACGATGATGAACGCGCTGGCGCTCCAGGACGCGATGCGCCACGCGGGCATCGAAGCGCGCGTGCAATCGGCGCTGCGCATGGATCAGGTGGTCGAGCCGTACATCCGTCCGCGCGCCATTCGTCAGCTGGAAGAGGGCAAGGTCGTGATCTTCGCCGCTGGCACGGGCAACCCGTTCTTCACGACGGACACGGCGGCCGCGCTGCGCGGCTCGGAAGTCGGCGCCGAAGTAGTGTTGAAGGCGACGAAAGTCGATGGCGTATACTCCGCCGACCCGAAGAAGGATCCGCACGCGACGCGCTACAGCACGATCAGCTTCGACGAGGCGATCGGCAAGAATCTGCAAGTGATGGACGCCACGGCGTTCGCGCTGTGCCGCGACCAGAAGCTGCCGATTCGCGTGTTCTCCATCACGAAGCCGGGCGCATTGAAGCGCATCGTGCAGGGCGACGACGAAGGGACGCTCGTCCACGTGTAAACTCTCGCAATATCAGGCGCCGCGCCGCACGGCAGGAAGTGCGCGCGGAATGCGCCGTTATTGCCAGTAAAACCAGGTTTGGAGGTTCAAATGAGTGTGGCTGACATTAAGAAGGGCGTCGACCAGAAGATGCAGCGGTCGATCGAAGCGTTCAAGGCCGATCTCGCGAAGATTCGCACGGGGCGTGCGCACACCGGCCTGCTCGACCATATCCAGGTCGACTATTACGGCTCGAACGTGCCCATTTCGCAAGTGGCGAACATGACGCTCGTCGACGCGCGCACGATCGGCGTGCAGCCGTGGGAAAAGAAGATGGTCGCCGTGATCGAGAAGGCGATCCGCGAATCGGATCTCGGCCTGAATCCGGCGACGCAAGGCGACCTGATTCGCGTGCCGATGCCCGCGCTCACCGAAGAGCGCCGCCGCGAGCTCACGAAGGTCGTGAAGAGCGAAGGCGAGACCGCGAAGGTCGCCGTGCGCAATCTGCGCCGCGACGCGAACGATACGTTGAAGAAGCTCGTGAAGGACAAGGAAATCTCCGAAGACGACGAGCGCCGCGCAAGCGACGAAGTCCAGAAGCTCACGGACAAGTTCGTGGCCGAGATCGACAAGCTCGTTCAAACCAAAGAATCGGAAATCATGACGGTGTGAGACCGTAGCAACGGTTTCGCCGGCCTCGGGCCTTTATATACGAGGCTGGCTTTCACTCCTTCAGATTCCAAGATTCAGCGGCCATGACCTATACCAGCTCTACCGTTACCGTGCCCGATGTCGCAGCTGTCCCGCGTCACGTCGCGATCATCATGGACGGCAATGGCCGATGGGCGACTGAGCGGCGCCTGCCGCGCGTCGCCGGTCATACACGCGGCGTCGATGCGGTCCGCGCGACCGTCGAAAGCTGCGCGCGTCGCGGTGTCGAATTCGTCACGCTCTTCGCCTTCAGTTCCGAAAACTGGCGCCGTCCGACCGACGAAGTGTCCTTCCTGATGCGCCTCTTCGTGACCGCGCTCGAGCGCGAGATCGGCAAGCTGCACGCGAACGGCATACGCCTGCGCGTCGTCGGCGACATCTCCATGTTCGACGATAAAATCCGCGCGCTCATTCAGCGCGCCGAAACAAAGACGGCCCGCAATACCCGCCTCACGCTGACCATCGCCGCCAATTACGGCGGACGCTGGGACATCATGCAGGCGACGAAAAAGCTGATCGCGCAATCGCTCGAGACGGGCACGCCCGCCCGCGTGGACGACGAATCGTTCGCCGAGCATCTCGCGATGGCCTACGCGCCGGAGCCGGATCTTTTCATCCGCACGGGCGGCGAGCAACGCATCAGCAACTTCCTGCTGTGGCAGCTCGCGTACACCGAGTTCTATTTCACCGACACCTACTGGCCCGACTTCGACGCCGACGCGCTCGACCGCGCGATCGCGTCCTATGGTGACCGTGAGCGCCGTTTCGGGCGCACGAGCGCGCAGCTCGCTTCCCAATCGCAGAAGGTCGACACCCTTTCATGCTAAGAACCCGTGTCATCACGGCAATCGTCCTGCTCGCTGTTCTCGTGCCGATCACGCTGTTCGCGCCGATCGGCGCGTTCGGGGCGCTGATCGGGTTCGTCGTCGTGTTCGCGGCGTGGGAGTGGGGCCGTCTGCTCAAGCTGAACGGGGCGGGGCCGGTGGCTTACGCGCTCGTCGCGGGGCTCGCGCTCATTCTCAGCACGTTTTTAGGCATCAAATCGACGCCGCTATACCAGATGGCCGCGATCTTCTGGGTGCTCGCCGGTCCCTACGCCTTGCTGCGCAAGCCCACGCTGGCTGCCCACGCATGGCGCGCGTTCCTGCTGTTCGCGGGAATCGTCGTGTTTCTTGCGTGCTGGCACGCGGTCGTCGACGCGCGCACGCGTGGCGTGGCGTTCGTGCTATCGCTTCTGCTAGTAGTCTGGCTGGCTGATATAGGCGCATACTTCGCCGGAAAAGCGCTCGGCCGCCACAAACTCGCCCCGTCGATCAGCCCGGGCAAGACCTGGGAAGGCGCCATCGGCGGGTGGCTCGCCGTCATCGTCATCGGCGCGATCGCAGCCGCTACCGGCTTTTATGCGCCTACCGTGTTCACGGCTTTCGTCGGGCATCTCGGCTGGGATCGTTCCTTCGTCGCGCTTTCCGTGCTGGTCGCGTTCAGCGTGGTCGGCGACCTCTTCGAGTCATTGCTGAAGCGCCAGGCGGGCGTCAAGGATTCGAGCGGTCTCTTGCCGGGTCACGGCGGCGTCCTCGACCGCATCGACGCACTGTTGCCTGTATTGCCGATTGCATTGCTCATGCTTGGCTAATCGGCTAGAGAAGAATTTATGCAAAAACGTCTCACACTGCTCGGCTCCACGGGCTCGATCGGCGACAGTACGCTCGACGTCGTGGCGCGGCACCCGGACCGCTTCTCGGTCTATGCGCTCAGCGCCCATCGCAACGGCGACAAGCTCGTCGCCCAATGCCTGAAGTTCCAGCCCGAAGTCGCGGTCGTCGGCGACGCCGATACGGCTGCGCGCGTCGCGGCTGCGTTGCGCGCGCAAGGTTGCAAGACCGAAGTGACGCACGGCCCGGACGCGCTGGTCGAAGTGGCCCGTGCCGCGCAGTGCGATACGGTGGTGGCCGCCATCGTCGGCGCGGCGGGCCTCGCGCCGACGCTTGCCGCCGCGCGCGCCGGCAAGCGCATCCTGCTCGCGAACAAGGAAGCCCTCGTGATGTCCGGGCAGATCTTCATGGACGCGGTGCGCGACAACGGCGCGATCCTGCTGCCGGTCGACAGCGAGCACAACGCCGTATTCCAGTGCCTGCCGCCCTGCGCGGACAAGGAAGCGAAGCTGCACGGCGGCGTGTCGAAGATCATCCTGACGGCATCCGGCGGCCCGTTCCGCACGCGCGAGCCCGCGACGCTCGTCAACGTGACGCCCGAAGAAGCGGTGAAGCACCCGAACTGGGCGATGGGCCGCAAGATCTCCGTCGATTCCGCGACGATGATGAACAAGGGCCTCGAAGTCATCGAGGCGCACTGGCTCTTCGATCTGCCCGGCTCGCGCATCGAGGTGCTGATCCATCCGCAGAGTGTGATCCATTCGATGGTCGCCTACGCCGACGGCTCGGTGCTCGCGCAGCTCGGCAATCCCGATATGCGCACGCCGATCGCCCACGCACTGGCGTATCCTGATCGTGTCGATTCGGGTGTCGCGCCGCTCGATCTCGCACAGATCGCCTCGCTCACGTTCGAAAAGCCCGATTTCGCGCGCTTCCCGTGCCTCGCGCTGGCCATCCAGGCGCTCGAAGCGGGCGGCATCGCGAGCGCCGCGCTGAATGCGGCGAACGAAATCGCGGTGGAAGCGTTCCTCGAGCGCCGCATCGGCTTCATGGCGATCGGTGGTGTGGTCGAGCGCGTGCTGTCCGCGTTGCCGAACACGAGCGCCGCCTCGCTCGACGACGTCCTCGCCGCCGACGCGAACGCGCGCCGTCTCGCCTCCCGTTTCGTCGCAGAGCTCACCGCGAGCGCGCCAGGCGCCGAACCCATCGCCCATTGAGGCCGTCATGAACTTTCTGACCGAAATCGTCGCCTTCGTCGTTGCGATAGGCGTGCTCGTCGTCGTCCACGAATTCGGTCACTACAGCGTCGCGCGTCTGTGCGGCGTGAAAGTGCTGCGTTTCTCGGTCGGCTTCGGCAAGCCGCTCGTGCAGTGGGTCAGCAAGAAGACCGGCGTCGAGTGGACCATCGCCGCGCTGCCGCTCGGCGGGTACGTGAAGATGCTCGACGAGCGCGAGGTCGACCCGGACAGCGGCCCCAAGATTCCGCCCGAAGATTTGCCGCGCGCGTTCAACCGGCAGAGCGTCGGCAAGCGCATCGCGATCGTCGCGGCGGGGCCCATCGCGAACTTCCTGCTCGCGATCGCGCTCTTCTCCGCGGTGTTCGCGGGCGGCGTGACCGAACCCGCGGCGATCGTGTCGCAGCCTGCGCCCGACACCGCGGCCGCGCGCGCGGGCTTCGAGGGCGGCGAAGCCATTTTGTCGATGCGCGACGCGCAAGGCGGCGAAACCGAGCCGATCCGCTCCTGGTCCGACTTGCGCTGGAAGCTGCTCGACGCATCGTTCGATCACCGCCGCATCGTGCTGACGGCGAAGACGCACGAAGGCACCTTCGATTTCCCGGTGAGCGTCGCCGGCATCACCGACGCGGACGCCGATCAGGACTTCATGGACAAGCTCGGCTTCGCGCCGGGCGGCGGCACGCTGACGGTCGCGGGCGTCGAGGCGGGCAGCGCCGCGCAGAAGAGCGGGCTGAAGGCGGGCGATACGCTGCGCGCGATCGACGGCCGTTCGGTCGACAACGCGACAAGCTTCATCGACTACGTGAAGGCGCACGGCGGCAAGCCGGTGACGCTCGTGATCGAGCGCGGCGCGGGCAACGGCGCCACGCGCGAGTCCGTGCAGATCGTGCCGGACCTGAAGCGCGATGCGTCGACGGGCAAGGAAGTCGGCCGTATCGGCGCCGCGCTCGCGAATCAGCTGCCGACCGTGGACGTGCGTTACGGGCCGCTCGAAAGCCTGCGACTCGGCGTGAACCGCACGTGGGACATCAGCGTCTATTCGCTGCGCATGTTCGGGCGGATGATCGTCGGCGAGGCGTCGCTCAAGAATCTCTCCGGGCCGGTCACGATTGCCGACTACGCGGGGAAGAGCGCAAGGCTCGGTTTGGCGGCCTTCGTGTCGTTTCTCGCGCTCGTCAGCATCAGCCTCGGTGTGTTGAACTTGTTACCGATTCCGGTATTGGACGGTGGGCATCTGTTATATTATTTGGTTGAGGCTGTTACCGGCAAGGCCGTATCCGATCGCTGGCAGCTGGTTCTGCAAAGGGCGGGCCTGGTCTGCATCGTCGCGCTGTCGATGATCGCCCTGTTCAACGACCTCGCTCGTCTGATTCGTTTTTGATCCACTTTCACAATTTCTGGCGGCGTCTTTCGAGCGACCGCCGGAACGAATGCAGCTTTAAATACTGGGGAAGCACGTTGTTCAAACCTCATCGCTTTGTTCCTAAGACGGCTGTGGCCGCGGCATTGGCCGCAACGGGTATGGCAGCGCACGCCACCACGCCGTTCGTCGTGCAGGATATTCGGATCGACGGTCTCCAACGCATCGAACCGGGCTCCGTGTTCGCTTATCTGCCGATCAAGCAAGGCGACACGTTCACCGACGACAAGGCCTCCGAAGCGATTCGCGCGCTCTACGCGACGGGCTTCTTCAACGACGTTCAGATTGCCACCGAAGGCAACGTGGTGATCGTCCAGGTGCAGGAGCGCCCGGCCATCTCCGCCATCGATTTCGCCGGCCTGCACGAGTTCGACAAGGAAAACCTTACGAAGGCGCTGCGCTCGGTCGGTCTGTCGCAAGGCCGCTCGTACGACAAGGCGCTCGTCGACAAGGCGGAGCAGGAGCTCAAGCGCCAGTACCTCACGCGCGGCTACTACGCGGCGGAGGTGACCACCACCGTGACGCCGGTCGACCGCAACCGCGTCGCCATTCTGTTCTCGGTGGCCGAAGGTCCGAGCGCTAAGATCCGCCAGATCAACTTCGTCGGCAACAAGGCCGTGAGTTCGGGCACGCTGCTCGGCGAAATGCAGCTGTCCACGCCGAACTGGTTCTCGTGGTACACGAAGAGCGACCTCTACGCGAAGGAAAAGCTGACGGGCGACCTCGAGAACGTGCGCTCGTACTACCTGAACCGCGGCTACCTCGAGTTCAGCATCGATTCCACGCAGGTGTCGATCTCGCCGGACAAGAAGGACATGTATCTGACGATCGCCGTGCACGAAGGCGAGCCGTACAAGATCAGCAGCGTCAAGCTGTCGGGCAATCTGCTCGACCGCGAGGCCGAGCTCAACAAGCTCATCAAGATCAAACCGGGCGAGCGTTTCTCGGCCGAGAAGCTGCAGTCCACGACCAAGGCGATCGTCGACAAGCTCGGCGAGTACGGCTATGCGTTCGCGCAGGTCAACGCGCAGCCGGAAATCGATCAGGCGAACCACACCGTGGCGCTCACGCTGCAGGTCGATCCGAGCCGCCGCGTGTATGTGCGGCGCGTGAACATCGTCGGCAATACGCGCACGCGCGACGAAGTGGTGCGCCGTGAAATGCGTCAGCTGGAGAGCTCGTGGTTCGATTCGAGCCGCCTCGGGCTGTCGAAGGACCGCATCAACCGTCTCGGCTACTTTACCGACGTCGACGTCACCACGACGCCTGTCGAAGGCACGAACGACCAGGTCGATGTCGACGTCAAGGTCGCGGAAAAGCCGACCGGCGCCATCACGCTGGGCGCGGGCTTCTCGTCGACGGACAAGGTGGTGCTGTCCGCGGGTGTATCGCAGGACAACGTGTTCGGCTCGGGCACGAGTCTCGCGGTCAACATCAACACCGCGAAGACCTACCGCACGCTGACCGTGACGCAGGTCGATCCGTACTTCACGATCGACGGCATCAAGCGCATCACCGACGCGTACTACCGCACGTATCAGCCGCTGTACTACTCGACCGATTCGAGCTTCAAGATCATCACGATGGGTGCGGACACCAAGTTCGGCATCCCGTTCTCGGAGCAGGACACGGTGTTCTTCGGCGTGGGCGCCGAGCAGAACACCATGGACACGGACAGCAACACGCCGCAGTCCTACATCAACTACGTGAACGAGTTCGGCCGCGTGGTGAACAACTATCCGCTGACGGTGGGCTGGTCGCGCGACAATCGAGACAGCGCGCTGGTGCCGAGCCGCGGCTACTACATCCAGTCGAACGCGGAATACGGCACGCCGATCGGCAACACGACATACGCGAAGTTCGACGCGCAGTTCCAGTATTACTACTCGTTCGCGCGCGGCTTCGTGCTCGGCTTCAACCTGCAGGGCGGCTACGGCAAGGGCCTGCAAGGTCAGACGTACCCGATCTTCAAGAACTACTACGCGGGTGGTATCGGTTCGGTGCGCGGCTACTCGCCGAGCTCGCTGGGTCCGCGTGACGCGAAGACGGGCGATCCGATCGGTGGCTCGCGCATGGCGGTCGGCAATATCGAGCTGACGTTCCCGCTGCCGGGCACGGGCTACGACCGCACGCTGCGCGTCTTCACCTTCCTCGATGCCGGTAACGTCTGGGGCGACCCGAACCAGGGCGGCACGAGCGGCGGCGCGAACGGCTTGCGCTACGGCTACGGTGTGGGTCTCGCGTGGATCTCGCCGATCGGCCCGCTCAAGCTGAGCCTTGGCTTCCCGCTGCAGAAGCACGATGGCGACCAGTACCAGAAGTTCCAGTTCCAGATCGGTACGGCGTTCTAAGCGGCCCGCCGATGAACGCGAACTTCATTCATTCAGACGTAACGTGAGGAACACTTTGGGAACCGGTAAGCATTCGAAACATATGGCGCTGGCGCTTGCGTTGTCGATGGTTCTCGGCCTGGGCACGGCGATGTCCGCCCGTGCTCAGGAGGCGCGCATCGCGGCGGTCAATTCCGACCGCATCCTGCGCGAATCGTCCGCGGCGAAGGCCGCGCAATCGAAGCTCGAGCAGGAATTCTCCAAGCGCGACAAGGCGTTGCAGGACATGGCGCAGCGCCTGAAGGCCATGTCGGACAACATCGACAAGAACGGTTCCTCGATGTCGCCGACCGACCGCGCGGCCCGCCAGCGCGATCTCTCGCAGCTCGACGCGGACTTCCAGCGCAAGCAGCGCGAGTTCCGCGAAGACCTGAACCAGCGCCGCAACGAAGAGCTCGCGGCGGTGCTGGACCGGGCCAACAAGGTCATCAAGCAGATCGCGGAGCAGCAGCACTATGACCTCATCGTGCAGGAAGCGGTGTACGTGAGCCCGCGCATCGACATCACGGACCAGGTGCTGAAGGCGCTGGCCGCGGGTGCGACCGGCACCGGCTCGAGCTCGAACTGACGAGGACTGAAACGAGATGGCATCAGGCATGGCGATCACGCTCGACGAACTGGTAAAGCGCTTCGGCGGCGAGGTGGTCGGCGATGGCGCGCACGCAGTCGGGAGTCTTGCGCCCCTCGACAAGGCAGGCCCCGCGCAGCTCGCGTTTCTCGCGAATCAGAAATATTTGCCGCAGGTGGAAACGACGCGCGCGGGCGCGGTGCTGATTTCCCCCGCCGATCTCGAGAAGCTGACGAATCGCGCGGGCAGTAATTTCATCGTCACGCCGAATCCCTACGCTTATTTCGCGCGTGTCGCGCAGGCGTTCATCGATCTCGCCACGCCCAAGGCCACGCCGGGCGTGCATCCCACCGCTTATATCGATCCTGCAGCGAAGGTCGCGGCGAGCGCCGTGATCGGGCCGCACGTGACGGTGGAGGCGGGCGCGGTCATCGGCGAGCGCGTGAAGCTCGATGCGGGCGTGGTCGTCGGGCGCGGCGTGAAGCTCGGCGATGACGTGCATCTGTATCCCAACGTCACCATCTATCACGGCTGCAAGCTCGGCGCGCGGGTGATCGTGCACGCGGGCTCGGTGATCGGCGCGGACGGCTTCGGCTTCGCGCCGGACTTCGTGGGCGAGGGCGATGCGCGCACCGGAAGCTGGGTGAAGATTCCGCAGGTCGGCGCGGTCGATATCGCCGACGACGTGGAAATCGGGGCGAACACCACGATCGACCGCGGCGCGATGGCCGACACCGTCATCGAGGAATGCGTGAAAATCGACAATCTCGTGCAGATCGGCCATAACTGCCGCATCGGCGCGTACACGGTGATCGCCGGCTGCGCGGGCGTCGCGGGCAGCACGAGTATCGGCAAGCATTGCATGATCGGCGGTGCGGTCGGCATCGCGGGCCACGTGACGCTCGCGGATTACGTGATCGTCACGGCGCAGTCGGGCGTTTCGAAGTCGCTGCTGAAGCCCGGCATGTACACGAGCGCGTTTCCGGCCGTGCCGCACGCTGACTGGAACAAAAGCGCGGCGATCATGCGCAATCTCGACAAGATGCGCGAGCGTATCAAGGCGCTGGAAACGGCGCTTGCCGATGCGGGCAAGCGCGACGATCAGAGCGGCGGCGCATGAGTGCCGCGCCTCGTCGGACGAAGAACAGAACCACAAGCAAGAGCGGGCCGCGTCGCACCGCCTGAGCGACCCAGCAATCCCGGGCGGGCGTCCGGTATGGCCCGCCATCCTATATCCGCGCCCGACGCGCGCGTGAGCAGAACGACCATGAGCACAGAAAAAATCAATCTCGACATCCACAAGATCCTCACGCTGCTGCCGCATCGCTATCCGATCCTGCTCGTGGATCGCGTGCTCGAACTCGAGCCGCACAAGAGCATCAAAGCGTTGAAGAACGTGTCGATCAACGAGCCGTATTTCCAGGGCCACTTCCCGACGCGGCCGGTCATGCCGGGCGTGCTGATTCTCGAAGCGCTCGCGCAGACCGCGGCGCTCCTGACCTTCGCGGAAGAGCCGCACGATCCGACCAACACGCTCTACTACTTCGTCGGCATCGACGGCGCGCGCTTCAAGCGCGTGGTGGAGCCGGGCGATCAACTGATTCTCAACGTCAACTTCGAGCGGTACATGCGGGGCATCTGGAAGTTCAAGGCGCGCGCCGAAGTCGACGGCGTGACCGCCGCCGAAGCCGAGCTCATGTGTACCGTGAAGAACGCGGACGCCTAAGCGCACTTGCGTGCATCCGCGTTCACCGCAACAAGCAGCACGAACAGTACAGGCGAAAAACGCATGAGCAAGATTCACCCCACCGCGATCATCGAGCCGGGCGCTCAACTCGACGAGTCCGTCGAGATCGGACCTTACGCGATCGTCGGTTCGCACGTCGTGATCGGCGCGGGCACGACCGTCGGTTCGCACAGCGTGATCGAAGGCCACACGACGATCGGCCGCGACAACCGCATCGGCCATTACGCGTCGGTCGGCGGCCGTCCGCAGGACATGAAGTACAAGGGCGAGCCGACGCGCCTCGAAATCGGCGACCGCAACACCATCCGCGAATTCACGACGCTGCATACCGGCACGTCGCAGGATCAGGGCCTCACGTCCATCGGCAGCGACTGCTGGATCATGGCGTACGTGCACGTCGGTCATGATTGCCGTCTCGGCGACAACGTCATCATGTCGAGCAACGCGCAACTGGCGGGGCACGTGATCGTCGGCGATCACGCGATCATCGGCGGGATGTCGGGCGTGCATCAGTTCGTGCGCATCGGCGCGCATTCGATGCTCGGCGGCGCCTCGGCGCTCGTGCAGGACGTGCCGCCGTTCGTCATCGCGGCGGGCAACAAGGCGGAGCCGCACGGCATCAACGTCGAAGGCCTGCGCCGGCGCGGCTTCACGCCCGAGGCCATCTCGGCCCTGCGCTCGGCGTATCGCATCGTCTACAAGAGCGGTCTGTCGCTCGAAGAGGCGAAGGCGCAGCTCAAGGAACTGAGCACGGCAGGCGGCGAGGGCGACGAGCCCGTCAAGGCATTCTCGGACTTCATCGCGGCGTCGCAGCGCGGCATCATCCGCTAGCACGCTGCCCGATGACCCTGATCACCAACCCGCCACGCATCGCGATGGTCGCGGGCGAGCCTTCCGGCGACCTGCTCGCGGCCTCGATGCTCAAGGGCCTCAGGCAGACGCTGCCGGAAGGCACGCGTTATAGCGGTATCGGCGGCCCGCGCATGATCGCCGAAGGCTTCGAAGCGCACTGGCCGATGGACAAGCTGACCGTGCGCGGCTATGTCGAAGCGCTGAAGCACATCCCCGAGATTCTCGGCATCCGCAACGAGATCAAGCGGCAACTGCTGGCGGAGCCACCCTCGGTGTTCATCGGCGTGGACGCGCCCGATTTCAATTTCGGCCTCGAACAGCCGCTGCGCGAAGCGGGCATTCCGACGGTGCATTTCGTGTGTCCGTCGATCTGGGCGTGGCGCGGCGGCCGCATCAAGAAGATCGTGAAAGCGGTCGATCACATGCTGTGCGTGTTTCCGTTCGAGATCGCGCTGCTGGAAAAGTCGGGCGTGGCGGCGAGCTACGTCGGCCATCCGCTCGCGGACGAGATTCCGCTCGAGCCCGACGTGACGGGCGCGCGCCGCGAGTTGGGCATCGCGGAGGGCGGCCCGGTAATCGCCGTGCTGCCGGGCAGCCGCCGCTCGGAAATCTCGCTGATCGGCCCGACCTTCTTCGACGCGATGGAGCTCATGCAGCTTCGTGAGCCGGGCGTGCGCTTTTTGATGCCGGCCGCGAATCCCGCGCTGCGCGAGTTGCTGCAGCCGCTCGTGGACGCGCATCCGCATCTGTCGCTGACGATCACCGACGGCCGCGCGCAAACCGCGATGACCGCCGCCGACGCGATTCTCGTGAAGAGCGGCACCGTGACGCTCGAAGCGGCGCTCCTCAAGAAGCCGATGGTCATCTCGTACAAGGTGCCCTGGCTGACGGGTCAGATCATGAAGCGGCAGGGTTACCTGCCGTATGTGGGCTTGCCGAATATTCTGGCGGGCCGTTTCGTCGTACCGGAAATCCTCCAGCATTTCGCGACGCCCGAGGCGCTCGCCGACGCGACGCTGAAACAGTTGAACGACGACGCCAACCGCCGTACTCTGACGGAAATCTTCACCGAAATGCACATCGCGCTGCGGCAGAACACGTCGCAAAAGGCGGCGGAAGCCGTCGCGCGGGTGCTCGACACGCGGAGGCCGCGATAATGGCGGCAAAACGATCGGCTCAGGCAGGACTCGATTTCAGCTCACCGCTCGACATCATCTGCGGCGTCGATGAAGCCGGGCGCGGGCCTTTGGCCGGTCCGGTCGTCGCGGCGGCCGTGATTTTCGATCCCGCCAGGCCGCGCATCAACGGCCTCGACGATTCCAAGGCGCTGACCGCCAAAAAGCGCGAAGAGCTCTACGAGAAGATCGTCGATCGCGCGCTCGCCTATTGCATCGCGTCGGCGAGCGTCGAGGAAATCGACACCATCAACATCCTGCACGCGAGCATGCTGGCGATGAAGCGCGCGGTCGAAGGACTTTCTGTCGCGCCCACGCTCGTGAAAGTCGATGGCAACCGCTGCCCGGTGCTCTCGATCCGCGCGGAAGCGGTGATCGGCGGCGATGCGCTCATCAAGCAGATCTCGGCGGCGTCGATTCTCGCGAAGGTCACGCGCGACCGCATGCTCGTGGAACTGCACGAAATCTATCCGATGTACGGCTTCGACGCGCACTCGGGTTACGGCACGCCTCAGCATTTGAAGGCGCTGCGCGTGCATGGCCCTTGCGAGCATCATCGGCGTTCGTTCGCGCCGGTGCGCGAGGCGCATGCGCTCGTCTTCGGCTCGGTGTTGCCCGAAATCGCGCCCGAGGTGCTTCAAACGACTTCGGCACTCGAAGACGATCCCGACGCGCTCGCCTTCTGAGCCTGTTGAGCCCGCTGAGGCGCAATCAATTCAACGTGAAATCCATCACTTCGCGGGACAACCCGCTCTATAAGCGCATCAAGGCGCTTGCCGGCTCGACCGCCCAGCAGCGTCGCAGCGGCCACGCGCTGCTCGAAGGCCTGCATCTCGCGTCGGCTTATCTCGATGCGGCGGGCCAGCCCGAAACCTGCGTCGTCACCGAAGGCGCGCTCACGCATGAAGAAGCGCGCGATATCGTCGCGCGCATCGAGGAGAAGCGCGTCGTCGTGCTGCCCGATACGCTTTTCGGCCAGCTTTCCAGCGTCGTGCATGGCGTGGGCATGCTGTTGCTCGTCGAAAAGATCGATGCCGCACTGCCCGCGCGCGTCGCCGAAACCTGCGTGATTCTCGACGGCATTCAGGACGCGGGCAACGTCGGCTCGATTCTGCGCAGCGCGGCGGCGGCCGGCATCTCGCGCGTGTTCTGCGCGCCGGGAACGGCGTACGCGTGGTCGTCGAAGGTGCTGCGCTCGGGCATGGGTGCGCATTTCCTGCTGGATATCTTCGAGGACGTCGAGCCCGCCGATCTGATCGCGCGGCTGGACGCGCCCGTGACGATCACGGATTCGCACGGCGCGGTCGCGCTCTACGATTGCGATCTGTCGGGCGCGCTGGCGTGGGTGTTCGGCAACGAGGGCGCGGGCGTGTCGCAGATCTGGCGCGATGCCGTGACGCATCGCGTGACGATCCCGCAGCCGGGCGGCATGGAATCGCTCAACGTGGCGGCCGCGGCGGCGATCTGTCTTTTCGAGCAGTGCCGCCAGCAGCGCTGATCCAGGCCATCAGTAGTAGGAAGGCCGCTCCGGCTTGATTTCCTGCAGGATCGTCGTGGCGATTTCCTCGATCGACTTGTGCGTCGAGGAAAGCCACTTGATGCCTTCGCGCTTCATCATCATTTCGGCTTCGTTGATCTCGTAGCGGCAGTTTTCGAGCGCCGCGTACTTGCTGCCGGGACGGCGCTCGTTGCGGATCTCGGCGAGCCGCTGCGGATCGATCGACAAACCGAACATCTTCGTCCGATGCTCGAGCAGGGGCGTAGGCAGCTTGCCGCGCTCGAAGTCTTCGGGAATCAGCGGATAGTTCGCCGCCTTCACGCCGTACTGCATCGCGAGATAGAGGCTCGTCGGCGTCTTGCCGCTGCGCGATACGCCCACGAGGATCACATCGGCGTCGGCGAGATTGCGGTTCGACTGGCCGTCATCGTGCGCGAGCGAAAAGTTGATCGCCTCGATGCGGTTCTTGTATTCCTCGGTGTCGGCGTTCTGATGCACGCGGCCCATCGCGTGCGTCGACTTCATTTCCAGTTCGTGCTCGAGCGGCTCGATGAAGGTCTGGAACATGTCGAGCACGAGCGCGTTGCAGCCCTTGACGACCTCGTTCGACGCACTGTCGACGAGCGTGGTGAAGACGATCGGCCGGCGGCCATCGAGTGTGACGGTTTCGTTGATCTTCTCGACCGTCGCATAGGCCTTGTCGATCGAATCGACGAAGGGCACACGCACGAGCCGGAATTTTTGATCGAACTGGGCCATGATCGAATGCGCGAAGGTTTCGGCAGTGATCCCAGTACCGTCGGAGACGATGAATACGGAAGGCGGCATCGCGAAAAAACCAAATGGGGAACGAGTTGGGGCGGGCGCGCTCAAATCCCGACACGCGGATGACGCCGAAGGCAGCGTCCGGCGCGGCGGACCAGAGCGCCTGTGTTACATTGGTCGCCTGCGTGGTTGCTGGCGTTCCAGACGGCGTCAAAGACCTCGATTTTGCCGTGGAATTACTGACTCTGCCGAAACAAAACTGAGAATCGGCACGGTAGAATAGCGGCAACCTGTTCGATAAGCAATTGCGGACAAATTGATTCGGATTTTCGTCAAATCGCGATCGTTTCGTCGGTTTTGGCAGCAAAAACCCACGTTTTCGAGCAGATTCCCGACGTTCCCGCTTCTTTTTGCAACGCGCTCCGGTTCCGGAGGCGTGCTCCCCGAAGGTTTATCAAACAGGTTGTGCGAGATGCGCCGGTGCTTCCAATGAGCGCCGCCGCATATGAGCCCACTCGTGCGATCGTGAATTCCATCCACCTTAGGGGCTTGTATGACTAACGCAGTCAATGTTGCGAACGATGTCGCAAAGGATCAGGCGTATGTAGTTCCATTCGAGCAGTTGCGAATGACCGACGTGGAAATCGTCGGTGGCAAGAACGCGTCGCTCGGCGAAATGATCAGCCAGCTTTCCGAAGCCGGCGTTCGTGTGCCGACGGGCTTTGCCACGACTGCGCTCGCCTTTCGCGACTTCCTGCAGCACAACGACCTGACCGACCGCATCGCCAAACGTCTCGAGACGCTCGACGTCGACGACGTGAAGGCGCTCGCCGAAGCCGGCAAGGAAATCCGCCAGTGGATCGTCGATGCGCCGATGCAGCCGCGCCTCGAAGACGAAATCCGCCGCGGCTTCGACATTCTCCAGAACAGCTCGCCCGAAGAGCTTTCGTTCGCCGTGCGCTCGTCCGCGACCGCCGAGGACTTGCCCGACGCATCCTTCGCGGGCCAGCAGGAAAGCTATCTGAACGTGGTCGGCATCGAGGACGTGCTCGATCGCATGAAGCACGTGTTCGCGTCGCTCTATAACGACCGCGCCATTTCGTATCGCGTCCACAAGGGCTTCACGCATGCTGAAGTCGCGTTGTCGGCGGGCGTGCAGCGCATGGTCCGCTCGGACGTCGGCGCGGCGGGCGTGATGTTCACCATCGACACCGAATCGGGCTTCAAGGAAACCGTGTTCATCACGTCGAGCTACGGCCTGGGCGAAACGGTCGTGCAGGGCGCGGTGAATCCGGACGAGTTCCACGTCTTCAAGACCACGCTCGAGCAGGGCAAGTATCCGATCATCCGCCGCTCGATCGGCTCCAAGCTCATCAAGATGGAATTCACGAAACCGGGCGAGCCGGGCCGCGTGAAGACCGTCGACGTGGCGCACGAGCAGCGCAACCGCTTCTCGATCACCGACGAAGACGTGATCGAGCTCGCGAAGTACGCGGTGATCATCGAGAAGCACTATCAGCGTCCGATGGACATCGAGTGGGGCAAGGACGGCCGCGACGGCAAGATCTTCATCCTCCAGGCGCGCCCGGAAACGGTGAAGAGCCAGGCGTCCGGCAAGGCCGAGATGCGCTTCAAGCTGAAGGGCCAGTCGAACGTTCTGGCCACGGGCCGCGCGATCGGCCAGAAGATCGGCGCGGGCCCCGTGCGCGTGATTCACGATCCGTCGGAGATGGAACGCGTGCAGCCGGGCGACGTGCTCGTCGCCGACATGACCGACCCGAACTGGGAACCGGTGATGAAGCGTGCATCGGCGATCGTGACGAATCGCGGCGGCCGTACCTGCCACGCGGCGATCATCGCGCGTGAGCTGGGCGTGCCGGCGGTCGTCGGCTGCGGCGACGCGACGGATATCCTGAAGGACGGAGCGCTCGTCACGGTATCGTGCGCGGAAGGCGACGAAGGCAAGATCTACGACGGCCTGCTCGAAACCGAAGTGACGGAAGTGCAGCGCGGCGAACTGCCGAAGATTCCGGTCAAGATCATGATGAACGTCGGCAATCCGCAACTCGCGTTCGACTTCGCGCAGTTGCCGAACGCAGGCGTGGGTCTGGCTCGACTCGAGTTCATCATCAACAACAACATCGGCGTACATCCGAAGGCGATTCTGGAGTACCCGAACATCGATGCGGACCTGAAGAAGGCGGTCGAGAGCGTCGCGCGCGGTCATGCATCGCCGCGTGCGTTCTATGTCGACAAGCTGACGGAAGGCATCGCCACGATCGCGGCGGCGTTCTATCCGAAGCCCGTCATCGTGCGTCTGTCGGACTTCAAGTCGAACGAGTACAAGAAGCTGATCGGCGGTTCGCGCTACGAGCCGGACGAAGAGAACCCGATGCTCGGCTTCCGCGGCGCGTCGCGTTACATCGCGGAAGACTTCGCCGAGGCGTTCCACATGGAATGCATCGCGCTGAAGAAGGTGCGCGAGGAAATGGGTCTGGACAACGTGCAGATCATGGTGCCGTTCGTGCGTACGCTGAAGCAGGCGGATCGCGTGGTCGAACTGCTCAAGAAGTTCGGTCTCGAGCGCGGCAAGAACGACCTGAAGCTCGTGATGATGTGCGAGGTGCCGTCCAATGCGATTCTCGCCGAACAGTTCCTGGAGCGCTTCGACGGCTTCTCGATCGGTTCGAACGACTTGACGCAGCTGACGCTCGGCCTCGACCGCGATTCCGGCATGGAGCTGCTCGCGGCGGATTTCGACGAGCGCGACGAAGCGGTGCAGTTCATGCTCAAGCGCGCGATCGAAACGTGTCTGAGGCTGAACAAGTATGTCGGCATTTGCGGTCAGGGTCCGTCGGATCATCCGGACCTCGCCGAGTGGCTGGCGAAGCAGGGCATCGAGTCGATGTCGCTGAATCCGGACACGATCATCGACACGTGGCAGCAACTGGCGAAGACCTTGTCAAAATAAGTTGATGACGCACCTTTCCACTTGCTTTCGGATTGGTGCAGCGTGCTATAAAAACACCCCGGACTGTTCCGGGGTGTTTTCGTTTGGAGACCGGCGATGGAAACGAGCGGACTGATCTGGTGGATCGCGGCGGGCGCGCTGATCGTCGCGGAGCTGTTCACCGGAACGTTCTATTTGCTGATGATCGCGCTCGGAATGATCGCGGGCGGCATCGCGTATTGGGCCGGCGCGTTGCCGCATGTGCAGATAGGCGCGGCGGCTGTCATCGCGCTGATCGCGGTGGCGGTGCTGCGGCGCTCGCGCTTTGGCAACTGGAAGCGGCGCAGCGACGCTTCGCGCGATGCGGCGGTCAATCTCGACATCGGCGCGACGCTCGAAGTGGATCAATGGCGCGATGGCCACGCGCGCGCGATGTATCGCGGCGCCCAGTGGGACGTCGAACTCGCGCCGGGAGAAACAGAAGGCGCGCGCTTCTATCGCATCACGGCGCTCGACGGCAACCGGCTGATCGTCGCGGCCAAACGCTAGTTCCATAAGGAGAAAAACAATGTACTTCGCGCTTATCGTGCTCGTCATCGCGATCGTGATCGTGATGAACACGGTCAAGATCGTTCCGCAACAACACGCCTGGGTGCTGGAGCGGCTCGGCCGCTATCACGCGACGCTCACGCCGGGGCTCAACATCGTGCTGCCGTTCGTCGATCGCATCGCCTACAAGCATGTGCTGAAGGAGATTCCGCTCGAAGTGCCGAGCCAGGTGTGCATCACGCGCGACAACACGCAGCTTCAGGTCGACGGCGTGCTGTACTTCCAGGTCACCGACGCGATGAAGGCCTCGTACGGATCGAGCAACTTCGTGTTCGCGATCACGCAGTTGTCGCAGACCACACTGCGCTCCGTCATCGGCAAGCTGGAACTCGACAAGACGTTCGAGGAGCGCGATTTCATCAATCAGAGCATCGTGAACGCGCTCGATGAAGCCGCGTCGAACTGGGGCGTGAAAGTGCTGCGCTACGAGATCAAGGATCTGACGCCGCCGAAGGAAATCCTTCACGCGATGCAGGCGCAGATCACCGCGGAGCGCGAGAAGCGCGCGTTGATCGCGGCATCGGAAGGGCGCAAGCAGGAGCAGATCAATCTGGCGTCGGGCGCGCGCGAGGCGGCGATCCAGAAGTCGGAAGGCGAACGCCAGGCGGCGATCAATCAGGCGCAGGGCGCGGCATCGGCGATCCTCGCGGTGGCCGAGGCGAATGCGCAGGCCATTCAGAAAGTCGGCACGGCGATTCAAACGGCAGGCGGCATGGAAGCGGTGAACCTGAAGATCGCGGAGCAGTATGTCGGCGCGTTCGGCAATATCGCGAAGACGGGCAACACGTTGATCGTGCCGGGCAACCTGTCGGACATGAGTTCGATGATCGCATCGGCGTTGACCATCGTGAGGGGCGAGGGCGGCGGCGTCATCAAGAAAGGCTGACGCGGGAGAGCAATCGGGGCGCTGAAAGGCGCCCCGATTCGTTTAGCGTGCAGCCGTGCGCATCAAGCGGGCGCGTTCGCGATCCCAGTCGCGCTTCTTTTCGGTCTCGCGTTTGTCGTGCAGCTTCTTGCCCTTCGCCAGGCCGATCTCGCATTTCACGCGGCCTTCCTTGTAATGGAAGTTTAGCGGCACGAGCGTATGGCCGCGCTGTTCGACCTTGCCGATGAGCTTGTCGATCTGATCGCGATGCAAAAGCAGCTTGCGCGTGCGCACCGGATCCAGATTCGCGAATTTCGACGCCTCGGGCAAAGGACTGATATGCGTGCCGATCAAAAAGAGTTCGCCCTGCTTGATGACGACGTAGCCTTCCTTGATCTGCCCACGGCCCGCGCGCAGCGCCTTGACTTCCCAGCCCTCGAGCACGAGACCGGCCTCGTAGCGCTCTTCGATGAAGTAATCGAAGAAGGCTTTTCTGTTGTCGATGATGCTCATGAATGGAAAGTGCTCAACTCGTTTAAAATCCTGATTTTAGCAGCGCGCGGGCGGGCATTCGAACTGCCGCCATGTTCTCATGCGCGTTGCCGCCCAATTAAGCCACCGCTGCGCCCTATATGGCAGACGTCCAGAAAACCGTATTGATCCGCCATTCAGCGGAAGAAATGTTCGACCTCGTCACCGATGTCGCCGATTACCCCAATTTCCTGCCCTGGTGCGGCGGCGTCGAAATCGGCCGCCAGGACGAGAACGGCATGGAGGCAAAGATCGACATCAGCTTCAAGGGCATCAAGCAGCATTTCGCGACGCGCAACGTGCAGAAGCGTCCGACCAATATCGATATGGAGTTCCTGAGCGGCCCTTTCAAGAAGTTCACCGGCTACTGGCGCTTCACGCCGTTGCGCGCGGATGCTTGCAAGATCGAGTTCGCGCTGCACTACGAGTTCTCCAACGTGATCCTTGAAAAGCTCATCGGGCCGGTGTTCAGCCATATCGCGAACACGTTCGTCGATTCCTTCGTGAAGCGCGCGGATCAGCGCTACGGGAAGGCATGATGCAGATCGACGTTTGCTACGGCCTGCCCGATGGCGCGAGCTTTCTCGCGCACGTCGATCTGCGCGAGGGCGCGACCGTGCGCGATGCGATCGAGGCGAGCGGCGTGCTGCGCGCGCATCAGGATATCGATCTGACCGCGCAGAAGGTCGGCGTCTTCGGCAAGCTGAAGCCGCTCGACGCGGCGCTCGCCGATTTCGATCGCGTCGAGATTTACCGGCCGCTGAAAGTGGATCCGAAGGCCGCGCGCCAGCGTCGCGTCGACAAGGCGCGCAAGGCGGGGTCCATCGAAGGGCGCAAGTGGCAGTCGAAGGATTCGCGCTGAGCCGCTTCAGTGCGCGGGCGCTTCCTTCGGGGTTGTCGGCGCGGGCCCGATCGTATGCTGTCTGACCGACCAGATCACGCCGACGAGCAGCAGCACGATCGCGAGCACTTCGGGCGTGCGCGGCCAGCGGCCATCGTAGACGAAGGCGTAGAGCAGGGCGAAGAGCGTTTCGAACACGATCATCTGGCCCGACAGCGTCAGCGGCAGGCGCTTCGCCGCCGCGTTCCACAGCATGTTGCCGAGCCACGAGCCGCCCGTCGCGAGCGCAAACGACACGATCCAGAACAGATGCCAGCGCGCGGCCGGCACGCTCGCCTGCACGGTGCCAGCGGGCAGCATCCAGACGATCGCGCCGAGCAGCGCCCCCAGCAAGCCCGTCACGATGCCCCATAGCACGGACCACTCGTTGCCGTCGAAATGACGGTTCGCCTGCAGATAGCGCGCGTTGACGACCGCGTACCAGGTCCACGACGCGAGCGCGCCGAGCGCGCAGGCGAGGCCGGTCAGGCGCGTGAGCACGCTCGTCCCGTGCTCGCTCGCCGATGAGGGCGCGAGGACGTCGCTGAACACGTCGAGATTGATGCACGCGATGCCCGCCAGCACGAGCAGCAAAGGCCCGACGAGCCGGCGGAGGTCGACCGCGCCGTGATCGCGGCGTCCGGCGAGCGTGACGGTCACGGGCAGAATCCCGACGATGAGCGACGCAGGCGCGACACCCACGAGTTGCACCGCGCTCGCGAGCAGCATGTAGTAGAGCAGGTTGCCGACGAGCGCCAGCTTCACCAGCGCGATGAAGTCGGCGCGCGTGAGCTTGGCCATGAGTCTGCGCGCGAACGGCAGCGCGACCGCGAGCGATACGGCGCCGTACATCAGATAGCGCCCGATGGAAAGCGTGAGCGGCGAGAAATCCGGCAAAAGCCGAGGCGCGAGAAAGATGAATCCCCAGATTGCGCCCGCCGACATTCCATACACCACACCGCGTTGCATTTCCCGACTCCCTGCCGTTATTTCGATTGACGGCGCGAAGCGTATCACGCGGCCCCGGGCGGCCGTCTTGTCGAAAACTGCACAGCGCAAAAGGGCCGCAATGAAGCCCGCGCGCGGCCCGAAATTTGCCTCCGCGTTAGCTAAGCTGCTGTTCGGGCAGTGAAAATGCAGGGAACTATCGGTATAATCTGCTTTTGCGCCCATAGGATTTGCCATGCGTCTGATCCAGAAAGCACTCACGTTCGATGACGTGCTCCTCGTGCCCGCCTTCTCCAGCGTTCTCCCGCGCGATACCAGCCTGAAATCACAGCTGACTCGCAACATTTCCCTGAACATGCCCCTCGTGTCCGCCGCCATGGACACGGTTACCGAAGGCCGGCTCGCCATCGCGATGGCGCAAATGGGCGGCATCGGCATCGTCCACAAGAATCTCACCGCCAAGGAGCAGGCCCGCGAAGTTGCGAAGGTAAAGCGCTTCGAGTCGGGCGTCGTGCGCGATCCGATCACGGTTCCGCCGCAAATGCGCGTGCGCGAAGTCATCGCGCTGACGCAGCAGCACGGCATTTCCGGCTTCCCGGTGGTCGAAGGCGCGCAACTGATCGGCATCGTCACCAACCGCGACCTGCGTTTCGAAGAGCGTCTCGATGAGCCGGTGCGCAACATCATGACGCCGCGCGAACGTCTCGTAACGGTCAAGGAAGGCACGTCGCTCGCCGAGGCGAAAGCGCTGATGCACAGCCATCGCCTGGAGCGCGTGCTGGTCGTCAACGACGCGTTCGAGTTGCGCGGCCTGATGACGGTGAAGGACATCACCAAGCAGACCGAAAACCCGGACGCCTGCAAGGACGAAGACGGCAAGCTGCGTGTGGGCGCGGCCGTCGGCGTCGGTGCGGACAATGAAGAGCGCGTCGAGCTGCTGGCGCAGGCGGGCGTCGACGTGATCGTCGTCGATACCGCGCACGGCCACAGCCAGGGCGTGCTCGAGCGCGTGCGCTGGGTCAAGCAGAACTATCCGCACGTGCAGGTCATCGGCGGCAATATCGCGACGGCGGCGGCGGCCAAGTCGCTCGTCGAGTACGGCGCGGATGCGGTGAAGGTCGGCATCGGTCCGGGCTCGATCTGCACGACGCGTATCGTCGCGGGCGTGGGCGTGCCGCAGATCACGGCCATCGCCAACGTGTCCGAAGCGCTGCGCGGTACGGGCGTGCCGGTCATCGCGGACGGCGGCGTGCGCTTCTCGGGCGATGTCTCGAAGGCGCTGGCGGCGGGCGCGAACGTCGTCATGATGGGCAGCATGCTCGCGGGCACCGAAGAGTCGCCGGGCGACGTGTTCCTGTATCAGGGCCGCCAGTACAAGTCGTATCGCGGCATGGGCTCGGTCGGCGCGATGAAGGACGGCGCGGCGGACCGCTACTTCCAGGACAACTCGGCGAACATCGACAAGCTCGTGCCGGAAGGCATCGAAGGCCGCGTCGCCTACAAGGGCTCGGTCAACGCGATCCTGTTCCAGATCGTCGGCGGCGTGCGCGCGAGCATGGGCTATTGCGGCTGCCGCACCATCGACGAGATGCACGAGAAGGCAGAATTCGTGCAGATCACGGCGGCCGGCATGCGCGAGTCGCACGTGCATGACGTGCAGATCACGAAGGAAGCGCCGAACTATCACGTCGACTAACGTCGATTAACGTCGACTCACCACGTGGATCGATCATGAAACCGTTGCTGCGGGTCGTACTGGTCGTCAATGCCCTGATCTTCGTCGCGTTCGGCCTGCTGTTTCTCCTGACGCCGTGGGCGGGCTTGTACGGCGCGCTGCAACTGGATTCGATCCGCGTCCAGCCCGCGTTCGGCGGGCAGTTGCTCGGTCTCGCGCTCCTCGGTCTGGCGTGGCTCGCGTTTCATGCGGCAGTCGATGGCGCCTTGACGGCCCGCGCCGCACGCGTCTCGGGTCATGTCGAATGGCTCTCGGGCGTCGTGGTGCTGGTGTGGCTGCTCGGGCTGCATTCGCCCCAGGTCGACGGCTTCGGGCAGATCAGCGCGGCGGTGGTCGGCATCGTGCTGCTGGTGCTGGGTCTGGGCAGCGTGAGGCTGTCGTCGGCGGTGCGCCGGCAGGAGCGCGCGGCGCAGGCCGGCGCGGCATCGGCGCGACGTGCGGAGAAGAAGGCGGCGGAGAAGCGCGAGGACGTTCGCGCGGCCGCCACGGTCTCTCCGGCGCGCGTCGAGCCTGTCGATACCACGGTGCGGCCTTCCGCCCGTGCACCAGGGGCGACTGCCATCGACCCGGTTTCGGGCCGCGCGATCGATTCGTCGGGGCGTCCGCTCGATGCTGCGTCGCCGGTTGCGTCCGCCGCCGTGCGCGCGCATCCGGACGGCGCCGTCGATCCCGTCACGGGCGGCACGCTCGACCCGCAGACGGGACGCGCGGTCGATCCGGTCACGGGCCGGCGCATCGAGCCCGTCATCAGCGGCGAGATCGATCCGGTGACGGGCAGGAGAGTGGATCGGCTCGCGCCCGATGCGGGCCGCGCACCACGTTGAGGGCGCGCAGCGCATGCCGCAAGCCACGCAATCCCGGCAGCAAGAACACGCAAGACAACCACGGTCGGCCTTCGCGCCGGCCGTCGATTTATATGCAGGCGGGCCGCGTGACATCGCGGCCGGCATCACAAGACACTATTCGTTCACTTAGCCTTTGGCCGCAGCCATGCACGACAAAATCCTGATTCTCGATTTCGGCTCCCAAGTCACCCAGCTGATCGCCCGTCGCATCCGCGAGTCGCACGTTTATTCGGAGATCCATCCGTACGACGTCGATGAGACCTTCATCCGCGAATTCGCGCCGAAGGGCATCATCCTGTCGGGCGGGCCGAGCTCGGTCACCGAGGCGAAGTCGCCGCGCGCGCCGCAGATCGTGTTCGATCTCGGCGTGCCGGTGCTCGGCATCTGCTACGGCATGCAGACCATGGCCGATCAGCTCGGCGGCAAGGTCGAACTCGGCAACGTGCGTGAATTCGGCTATGCGGAAGTTCAGGCGCTGAACCACACGGGCTTTCTCGAAGGCATCGAGGATTTCAAGAGCGGCCAGGACGAGTCGATGCTCAAGGTGTGGATGAGCCACGGCGACAAGGTGGTCGACCTGCCGGCGGGTTTCAGGCTGATGGCGTCGACGCCTTCGTGCCCGATCGCCGCGATGGCCGACGACGACCGCCGCTTCTATGGCTTGCAATGGCATCCGGAAGTCACGCACACGGTGCAGGGCAAAGCGATGCTCGACCGCTTCGTGCTGGAGCTGTGCGGCGCGAACGCCGACTGGGAAATGGGCCATTACATCGACGAGGCGGTGGAGAAGATCCGCGCGCAGGTCGGCAGCGAGCACGTCATTCTCGGTCTGTCGGGCGGCGTGGATTCGTCGGTGGCGGCGGCGCTGCTGCATCGCGCGATCGGCGATCAGCTGACCTGCGTGTTCGTCGATCACGGCCTCTTGCGTCAGAACGAGGCGGAGCAGGTGATGTCCACATTCGCGGACCATCTGGGCGTGAAGGTGATTCACGTCGATGCGAGCGAGGAATTCCTGCAGAAGCTTGCAGGCGTGACCGATCCCGAGGCGAAGCGCAAGATCATCGGCGCGGAGTTCGTCGAGGTGTTCCACAAGGAATCGGACAAGCTCACCGATGCGAAGTGGCTCGCTCAGGGCACGATCTATCCGGACGTGATCGAATCGGCGGGCAAGGGCAAGAAGGGCGCGCACACGATCAAGAGCCACCACAACGTGGGCGGTTTGCCCGAGACGCTGAACCTGAAGCTGCTCGAGCCGCTGCGCGAGCTTTTCAAGGACGAAGTGCGCGAACTCGGCGTGAAGCTCGGTTTGCCGCACGCGATGGTGTATCGCCATCCGTTCCCTGGGCCGGGCCTCGGCGTGCGGATTCTCGGCGAAGTGAAGCGCGAGTTCGCGGATCTCTTGCGCCGTGCGGACGCGATTTTCATCGAGACGCTGCGCAACACGATCGATAAGGAAACGGGCAAGTCGTGGTACGACCTGACGAGCCAGGCGTTCGCGGTGTTCCTGCCGGTGAAGAGCGTCGGCGTGATGGGCGATGGGCGCACGTATGAGTACGTCGTCGCGCTTCGTGCGGTGCAGACGCTCGACTTCATGACCGCGCATTGGGCGCATCTGCCGCATGAGCTGCTCGGGCACGTGAGCAACCGCATCATCAATGAAGTGCGCGGGATCAATCGGGTGGTGTATGACATCTCCGGGAAGCCGCCAGCGACGATCGAGTGGGAGTGAGGCGCCTCACTTCGCGTTGACGGCGAGTCGGGCGCATGAGTGACGCCGCGCCCGATCGCGAGCGGAGCGAGCGCATCACCGACTCCCTCTTCTTCGCGCTTTATCCCGACGACCGCGCTGCCGCTCGCATCGCCGAACTGGCGTCGCGCTTGCGCATCGAGCACAAGCTGAAGGCGAGGGCGATTCCATCGGATCGCCTTCACGTCACCTTGCATTACCTCGGCGCCTTCGCGGGCGTTCCCGCCGATGTGCTCGCGCGGGCGCGCGCCGCGGCATCGCAGATCGCATTGCCGCCGGTCTCAGTGACTCTCGACCGCATCGAAAGCTTCTCGGGCCGTCGCGCGAAGCGTCCGCTGGTTCTTTCGGGCGACGTCAACGAGCCACTCGACGCACTCGAACAAACCCTCGGCGCCGCGCTCGATAGCGCCGGCGTTTCAACGAAACGCCATCCCCGCTTCACGCCTCACGTGACCTTGCTCTACGACGAGCATCGCGTCCGGAGCCAGCCCGTCGTACCCATCGCATGGACCGCGCACGAATTCGCGCTGGTCCGCAGCTTCCTCGGCAAATCGCAACACGAAGTGCTCGCGCGCTGGCCGCTCGCATCGTGAATTCAGAAAAGCCAACGGCGGAAAGGGTTTCGAAGATTTTTGTAACGCGTTAAGGTTCGTTTATCGAAATCAGAGCCGCGCGCGTTCCCATGACTCGATCCCGCCTGCTGCACATCACGCCCGAAACCCACGACGTCCAGATCGATCTCGTCTACGCGACCGATCGCAACTTCACCGGCAAGCCAATCTACAAAGCCCAGCACTGCCTTTTGCTGGAGCCCGCCGAAGCCGCGTTACGAAAAGCCGTCGACATCGCGCGCAGCATCGGCATGACGCTCAAAATCTTCGACGCCTACCGCCCGCCGCAAGCGCAAAAAGTGCTGTGGGACTTTCTGCCCGATCCCAACTTCATCGCCGAACTGGGGCGCGGTTCGAACCATAGCCGCGGCACGGCAGTCGATCTCACGCTCGTCGATCGCGAAGGCAACGAGCTCGACATGGGCACCGGTTTCGACGCGATGGTCGTCGAATCCGAGCATTTTCACGCCGGCCTGCCGGAGCAGGTGCAGCGCAATCGCACGCTGTTGCTCGGCGTCATGCACGGCGCGGGCTTCACGCACATCAAAAGCGAGTGGTGGCATTACGAATTGCCGGGCTCGCGCGAACTTGCCTTGATCGACAACGAAGAAAGCGGCCCGCTGCGGCTCATGTAATCCGATATCCACAGGACGACATCACATGAAAAAGGCATTGGCAGCGGTCATGCTTGCATCGGCGCTGACGGCATTCGCAGGCTTGCCGGGCGCGCAGGCGGCCACGCCGAAGGACATGTTCGTCATGGCGACCCTGCTCGATGAATTCACGTCGCTCGATCCCGGCGAGATCTACGAGCTCGTACCGGAGGAATACGTCGCGAATACCTATGACCGTCTGGTGCGCGTCGACCTGAAAGATCCCTCGAAATTCAATGGCGATGTGGCCGAGTCCTGGACCGTGAGTCAGGACGGCCTCACGGTCACGTTCAAGATCCGCCCGGGTCTCAAGTTCCACTCGGGCAATCCGCTCACGGCCGACGACGTCGCCTGGTCGATCCAGCGCACCGCGCTGCTCGACAAGGGCGCCGCGGCGGTGCTCGCGGGCATCGGGCTCACGAAGGCCAACGCGACGCAGAACGTGAAGAAAATCGACGACGCCACCGTTTCCGTCACGACCGATCGTCGCTACGCGCCCACGTTCGTGCTGAACGTGCTCGGCGCGTGGCCGGCGTCGGTGGTGGATCGCAAGCTGGTCGAATCGCATGCGAAGGGGAATGACTACGGCAACGAGTGGCTCAAGACCAACGAAGCCGGCTCGGGCGCCTACAAGCTCGTCAAGTGGACCGCGAACGACAGCATCGTGCTGCAGCGCTTCGAAGGCTATCGCATTCCGCTCGCGATGAAGCGCGTCGTGCTGCGTCACGTGACCGAAGCGGCGAGCCAGCGCCTGATGATCCAGAACGGCGATATCGACGTCGCGCGCGATCTCTCTCCCGACGACCTCGACACGCTCTCGAAGAACGGCGTCATCAAGGCGACGGCCATCCCGCAGGCGACGCTCATGTATCTCGGCCTCAACAACAAGAACCCGAATCTCGCGAAGCCGGAAGTCTGGGAAGCGATGAAGTGGCTGATCGACTATCAGGGCATTCGGAAGAACGTGATCCGCACGACCTACAAGGTCCATGAAACCTTCCTGCCCGAAGGCTTTCTCGGCGCGCTGAACGAAAACCCGTATCACCAGGATGTCGCGAAGGCGAAGGCGCTGCTTGCGAAGGCCGGACTGGCGAACGGCTTCACCGTGAAGATGGACGTGCGCAACGATTACCCGTACAGCGAAATCGCGCAGGCGGTGCAGGCGAATCTCGCGCTCGCCAACATCAAGGTGCAGCTCATGCCGAGCGACAACAAGCAGACGCTCGGCCGCTATCGTGCGCGGGCGCACGACATTTACATCGGCGAATGGTCGGCGGACTACATCGATCCGCATAGCAACGCGCAGGGCTTCGTGTGGAATCCCGATAACTCGGATGCATCGAGCTACAAGATGCTCGCGTGGCGCAACGCATGGGACATTCCGCAACTGACGAAGGAAACCGACGCCGCGCTCGCCGAAAGCGATACGAAAAAGCGCGCGCAGCTGTACGAGAAGATGCAGCGCGAAGTGCTCGCGAAATCGCCGTTCGTCATCATGTTCCAGAAGGTGTCGCAGGTGGCGGCGCGTCCGGGCGTGACCGGCCTCGAAGTCGGGCCGATCAACGATCTCGTGTCGTACCGCAACATCAAGAAGCAGTGAGCACGGTTCCGCTCATCGACCGCATGCGGGCCGCGAGTGCGCGGCGCGGCGGCGTGCGCATCGCGCTGGCATTGCTACGCTGGATCGCGATGCTCGCCATCACGTTCACGGGTCTGCTCGCGATCACGTTTTTCATCGGCCGAAAGATTCCGATCGATCCGGTGCTCGCGATTCTCGGCGACCGCGCATCCGCGACCGCTTATGCGGCCGCGCGATTGCGGCTCGGGCTCGACAAGCCGCTCATCGATCAATTCCTGATCTACGCGCGCGACGTGCTGCACGGCAATCTCGGCATGTCGTTGCTGACGGCGAATCCCGTCATCGACGATATCAGACGCGTCTTTCCGGCGACGCTCGAACTCGCGACGCTCTCCACCGTTATCGGCGTGGCGATCGGCGTGCCGCTCGGCGTCGCGGCGGCGGTGAAGCACAACCGCATCGTCGATCACATCGCGCGGGTGATCGGCCTCGCGGGCAGTTCGGTGCCCGTGTTCTGGCTCGCGCTGATGGGCCTGTTGCTCTTCTACGCGCGGCTGCACTGGGTGTCCGGGCCAGGGCGCATCGATCCGCTTTACGACGGCATGGTCGATACGCGCACGGGCAGCCTGCTGATCGATTCGCTGATTGCGGGCGAATGGGACGTCTTCAGGAACGCGTTCTCGCATATCGCGCTGCCGGCGAGTGTGCTCGCGTTTTATTCGATCGCGTATCTGTCGCGCATGACGCGCTCGTTCATGCTGGAGCAACTGAGCCAGGAATACGTGACGACAGCGCGCGCCAAGGGGCTGCCCGAGCGGCGCGTGATCTGGCGTCATGCGTTCGGCAATATCGCGGTGCCGCTTCTCACGGTGATCGCGCTCGCGTACAGCTATCTGCTCGAAGGTTCGGTGCTGACGGAGATCGTGTTCGCGTGGCCGGGCATCGGCTCGTATCTGACGGGCGCGTTGCTCAACGCCGACATGAACGCCGTGCTCGGCAGCACGCTCGTGATCGGCGCGACGTTCATCGCGCTGAACCTCTTGACCGATGCGCTCTATCGCGTGTTCGATCCGCGGTCGCGCTGACATGGAGGACTTTGCGCAGATGAACCCTCCGCGAACGGGCTTGCGCGCCTGGCTTCTGACGGATACCCCCGCGTCGCCGTGTCAGGCCGCGCTCGGGCGCGCGTATCGGCGCTGGCGGCGGTTCGCGTCGAATCCGTTGAGCATGTTCGGGCTGGCCATTCTCGTCTTGCTCGTCGTGGTCGCGGCGGTCGGGCCGATGCTCGTTACGCAGGATCCCTTGCAGCAGGTGCTCGCCGAGCGCCTCACGCCGCCGAACGCGGCGCACTGGTTCGGCACCGATCAGCTCGGCCGCGATATCCTTTCGCGGCTCGTGCACGGCTCGCGTCTCACGCTCGCGATCGCGATGCTCGTCGTCGTGCTCGTCGTGCCGGTCGGCCTTCTGATCGGCACGGTGGCGGGTTATTGCGGCGGCATCGTCGATACGGTGCTGATGCGTCTCACCGATGTCGCGCTCGCGTTCCCGAAGATCGTGCTCGCGCTCGCGTTCGCCGCCGCGCTCGGGCCGGGCGTGCTCAATGCGGTGATCGCACTGTCGATCACCGCGTGGCCGCCGTATGCGCGTCTCGCGCGCGCGGAATCGCTGCGGCTCGCGCAGGCCGATTACATTCACGCGGCGCGTCTGCAAGGCGCGTCGTCGTTGCGTATTCTGCTGCGCTATATCGTGCCGCTGTGCTCGTCGTCGGTGATCGTGCGCGCAACGCTCGACATGGCGGGCATCATTCTCGCCGTCGCGGGGCTCGGCTTCCTCGGGCTGGGCGCGCAGCCGCCGAGCCCGGAATGGGGCTACATGGTCGCGGCGGGCCGCAACGTGCTGCTCGACGCGTGGTGGGTCGCGACGATTCCCGGCCTCGCCATCCTCGCGGTGAGCCTCGCTTTCAACCTGCTCGGCGACG
Organism: Caballeronia calidae; assembly: GCF_900044055.2. Classification (GTDB taxonomy): domain Bacteria; phylum Pseudomonadota; class Gammaproteobacteria; order Burkholderiales; family Burkholderiaceae; genus Caballeronia; species Caballeronia calidae. The sequence continues at coordinate 36,953 of NZ_FCOX02000058.1, forward strand.
GTCTGCGCGACGTCTTCGACCCGCGTCATGGAGGCTGACATGTCGTCGACGCCGCTCGCGGAAATCGAACGTCTGGAAGTTTCGTTCGCCGGCCACGACGGCGTGCTCATGCCCGCCGTGCGCGGCGTCTCGCTGACGGTGCGGCGAGGCGAGCGGCTCGGCATCGTCGGAGAATCGGGCTCGGGCAAGTCGCTGACGGGGCGCGCGCTGCTCGGGCTCTTGCCGCCCGAGGCGCAATGGTCGGCGAAGGCGCTGCGTTTCGAGGGGCAAGACCTGCTCGCGATGCGCCCGAAAGAGCGTCGGCGCTTGTGCGGCACGCGCATGAGCATGATCCTGCAGGACCCCAAGTACTCGCTCAATCCGGTGATGACGGTCGCGCAGCAGATGCGTGAAACCTTCGTGCGGCAGGGCGTGAAAGAGAGCAGGCGCGCGCTTCGTGAACGCATCGTCGCGGCGCTGGAAGCGGTGCATATCCGCGAGCCGCAGCGCGTCGCGGATGCGTATCCGCACGAGTTGTCCGGCGGCATGGGCCAGCGCGTGATGATCGCGATGATGGTCTCGGCCGGCCCGCGCCTCCTGATCGCCGACGAACCCACGAGCGCGCTCGACGTCCTCGTGTCGATGCAGGTGCTGTCCGTGCTCGACGAGATGATCGAGCGTCACGACACCGGGCTCGTGTTCATCAGTCACGACCTGCCGCTCGTGATGTCGTTCTGCGATCGCGTCGCGGTCATGTACGGCGGCCGTGTCGTCGAAACGTGTGCGGCGCGCGATCTCGCGCACGCGACGCATCCGTACACGCGCGGGCTGCTGGAAGCGAATCCGCCGCTCGACAATCCACCCGACGAGTTGCCGACGCTGCGCCGCGACCCGGCCTGGCTCGATGAAAGGACATCGTGATGATCGACATCGAGCGCGCGCGCATCCGCTTCAGGACGAAGACCGGCCACGTCGATGCCGTTCGCGATGTTTCCCTGCGCGTGGAAGAGGGCGAAGTGTTCGGGCTTGTCGGAGAATCGGGCAGCGGCAAGTCGACCATTCTGCGCGCGCTCGCCGGACTGACACCGCTAGCGGGCGGAAGCATACGCGTCGGCACGCGCGCCGCACGGCGCGACGTGCAGATGGTGTTTCAGGACCCGTACGGCGCGCTGCATCCGCGCTTCACCGTCGACAAGACCTTGCGCGAGCCGCTCGCGATCAACGGCATCGGCGACGAGGACGCGCGCATTCTCGATGCGCTCGCGGAAGTCGGCCTCGGCCCGGCGTTTCGCTTTCGCTATCCGCATCAGTTGTCGGGCGGACAGCGCCAGCGCGTGTCGATCGCGCGGGCGTTGATCGTCGAGCCGCGCGTGCTGCTGCTCGACGAGCCGACGTCCGCGCTCGATGTCTCCGTGCAGGCGGAAATCCTCAACCTGCTGCGCCGCCTGCACCGCGAACGCAAGCTCACGATGATCCTCGTGAGCCATAACCTCGCGGTGATCGGTTTTCTCTGTCAGCGCGTCGCGGTGATGCGCGATGGCGAAATCGTCGAGCAACTTGGCGTGGATGCGGTGCGTTCGCGCGATGTCGCGCACGAATACACGCGGCGCCTGTTGCTCGCGACCGAAGGCTACACGCGCGAAAGCGGAGCGCGTCTCGACAGCGGGCAGGGTGGATAGACATCGTACAAGCACAAATGTTGTGGTGCGGTCAACGAATGTTGCGCAAACGACGCATAAGCACGCAGATAAGTCCGGTATACGGCCTTGCGCTCCAAACGCGCGTGCCCCGGACGGAAACCGCACCGTAGCCGCTGATAGAATAGGCTTTTGGAGTGTCGAGACGTGCCGAACAACGCATCAGCGTGTTTTTCCGGCTGCCTTCCGACTTCGAGCTAACCAACGGAAATCGTGACAGACCGCGCCCGTTCGCGGGTGAAAGCCGGTCGTAATCCCCGATGAAATTGCTAGATGCTTTGGTCGAACAGCGGATCAATGAAGCCGCTGCGCGTGGCGAGTTCAACAACCTGCCGGGCGCGGGCGCTCCGCTCCACTTCGACGACGACGTCCTCGTGCCCGAGGAAGTGCGTGTCGCCAATCGAATCCTCAAGAATGCGGGCTTCGTTCCGCCTGCCGTCGAACAGCTCCGCGCACTGCGCGGCCTTCAGGAAGAGTTCGACCGCGTGACCGACCCCGCCGCACGTTGTCAGTTGCAAGCCAGGATGCTCGCGCTCGACATGGCGCTCGAATCGTTGCGCGGCGGCGGTTGCGTGCCGCACGAGTACCGTCGGCGTATCGCGGAGCGGCTCTCGGAGCGCGCGCTGTCCCGCGTCGCGCTCGAAACCAAGTGATCGCGACGCCGCCCGGCGCTGCGCCAGACACGCTTCCCATCGCGGATTCTCCGAGCGAGCGCGATCGCCGCTTCATGGCGCTCGCGCAGCGTGCCGCCGACGAAGCCCGTCGCGCGGGCGAGGTGCCCGTGGGCGCGGTGATCGTGCTCGGCGATGAAGTCATCGCCACGGGTTTCAATCATCCGATTCGCGGGCATGATCCGTCCGCGCATGCAGAAATGGCCGCGCTGCGCGCCGCCGCGCAAAAGCTCGAAAACTACCGTCTGCCAGGCTGCGAACTCTACGTCACGCTGGAGCCGTGCCTGATGTGCGCGGGCGCGATCATGCACGCGCGGATAGCGCGCGTCGTGTTCGGCGCCGCCGATCCAAAGACGGGCGCGTGCGGCAGTGTCGTCGACATGTTCGCGAACGGGCAGCTCAATCATCACACGGCCGTGACAGGCGGCGTGCTCGCCGACGAATGCGCACACGCGCTCAAGAATTTCTTCGCGGAGCGCCGCAGACTCGCGCGGGAAGAGCGTGACGCACGCCGGGCGCGCGAAGCCGGCTTCTCCGATCCCACAACGAATTCAACGACAACATCGTGAAATCACGCACCATCGACCTCGTTGCGCCTTCTGGTTATCCGCACGATCCGGCGGCTGTGGACCGCGGCATCGGGCGGCTGCGCAGGGAAGGGCATCGCCTGGAGAACGTCGATGCGACGCGGCGGCGCTTCCAGCGCTTTGGCGGCACCGACGCCGAGCGCGCGGCGGACCTCAATCGCCTCGCCGATCCTTCGCGCCGGTTGCCTGACATCGTACTGGCGGTGCGCGGCGGCTATGGCGCGTCGCGCATCCTGCACGGGCTCGACTACGACGGTCTGCGCAGGCTCGCCGATCATCCGGTCGCGCTCGTCGGCCACAGCGATTTCACGGCGATCCAGTGCGCGCTCTTCGCGCAAGCCGGCGTGAAGAGCTTCGGCGGCCCGATGTTCGCGGGCGATTTCGGCGCCGAGCAGGTGAGCTCGTTCACGATGCAGCACTTCTGGAACGCGATCTCGCATTCGAGCTTCACGATCACGAGCAAGACGCCGCAGAGCCAGCCCGTCGATGTCACGGGCATGCTGTGGGGCGGCAATCTGGCGATTCTGGCGTCGCTCGTCGGCACGCCGTATCTGCCGCCGGTCGAGGGCGGGATTTTGTACATCGAGGATGTGAACGAGCATCCGTTTCGCATCGAGCGGATGATTTATCAGCTGCATCAGTCGGGCGTGCTTGGCCGCCAGGAGGCGATCGTGATGGGCGAATTTTCCGGCGGCCGGCTCTCGGACTACGACAACGGCTACTCCCTCGACGCGATGATCGAGCAGGTTCGTTCGGTGATCGGCATTCCGGTGGTGACGGGATTGCAGTTCGGTCACATCGAGAATCTGCTGACGCTGCCGTTCGGTGCAACGGCGCACCTCGTCGCCACGGAGCGGGGGTTCACGTTGAAGCTGTCCGATTATCCTCATCTCGCTTGATGATGGCTCGAGAGGCGCTCCCGGCGGGCGCCTAATTTTTGACTTTTTCGCGCAACTAACGGTCTTTGTTTCTCTCGTCCACTAAATGTCGACACGCCGCTGCTAGGCTTGAAATTGTCGACAAAAAAGTGCTGGCAATGCTGACAAAAACTTGTGAAATTGGCTGTGAGCCTTATCAGGACTGGGGATTCATGTCAGCGGCGCGATGGAAACCCGCCTGAGCGACGCCAGTCACCAAAATGAATTGTTGACAATCTTTATGTCGATCCTAAGATGCTTAACATGCAAGCGAGCACATCATGTCCGACACCAACCGTAGTGCTGCATCGAACGCTTCAGCGGCTGCTCCGAACGGGGTGAATGCCGAGTCGATCGCCGAGAACATCCGCGCCGCGATCCTCGAGCATCGTCTCGCGCCGGGCGCCAAGCTGACCGAAGCGCAACTGTGCGAGGTGTTCGCCGTGAAGCGTGGCACGGTCCGCCAGGCGCTCGCGCAACTGGCGAACGAACGGCTCGTCGATCTGGAGCCGAATCGCGGCGCGTTCGTCGCGAGTCCGTCGCTGCAGGAAGTGCATGAAGTGTTCGAAATGCGCCGCATCATCGAGCTGGCCGTGGTGGAGCGGATCGCGCAGGGTCACGGCACGCGTAGGCTCAAGTCGATCGGCGCGACGATCGGCAAGGAGCGCCGCGCATTCGAAAGCCACGATTTTTCCTCGTGGATCCGGCTCTCCGGCGAGTTCCATACCGAACTCGCAGCGCTCACCGGCAATACCGTGCTGTGCGAATGCCTGTCGGGACTCGTCGCGCGTTCGACGCTGATCTCGGCGCTGTACGAATCGCTCGGCAAGAGCTCGTGCTCGTTCGAGGATCACGAACAGATCCTCGCCGCGCTGGATGCCGGCGAAGCGGTCCAGGCCGCCGATCTGATGGCGCAGCATCTTCGCGATGTCGAACTGAAAATGCTGGAGCGCCCGGCGCGTGGCGCGGTCGATCTGAAGGAAGTTTTCGCGAGACCCACGGAGCGCGAGAAGGCGCTCGATACGTAAGGCATCGGAACGGCAGATCGAGGAATCTGCCATTCATGGAACAAAGTACGACTAAATAAAATTGGAGACCGTGCCCCACGCATTGCGCCGGGCGCGCGGAGAGTTGCACGCACAAAAAATCCGCAGCGTGCATCGCATCGAACAGGACGCTCGCGTGAGCGTGAAATGAAAACCGCGACAGGGCGGGCGTGCAGGGCAGATGCCTCGCGCGCTCTTGGTTCCAGGCCCTCGAGCGAAAACGCAAATCCAAAGAATACCGCGCTGATTCGAGACATCGGCGAAGGTATCCGATTGAAGCTTGTCACTCGAGCATTTGCAGTTTTTTCATTACGCAAGCAGCCAATGAAGGAGACGTCATGGCCCAGTTCAGTGCATCCGGCAGCTCAGCTCTGCCGCAATACGAAGAGCAGACATCGCACGATCCGAATCTGCCCGCCGGTTACAGCGACCGGCTCTACAACGAGGACCTCGCCCCGCTCAAGAACCAGACTTGGGGCGCATATACTGACTGGTGCATCAAATAGTGCTCTTTTTTCTCAGGCAGCGTAACGGACGTGTCTTTCCTTAAAGAGATTGCG
>NZ_FCOX02000059.1 GCF_900044055.2 Caballeronia calidae
TCGCAATCTCTTTAAGGAAAGACACGTCCGTTACGCTGCCTGAGAAAAAAGAGCACTATTTGATGCACCAGTCAGTAAGTACCGCAGCGGCAGATATTGCCCGCCATTGCCGCATCGATATCCGAGTCGTCGGGATTGGGGACGGTCGTGAGCAATGCAGCCGCGGACATCACTTGCCCGGACTGGCAATAACCGCACTGCACGACATCGAGTTGACGCCATGCTTCCTGCACTTTCTTGCCCGCGGGTGTGGCTCCGACGCCTTCGATCGTCGTCACTTTGCGATCGCCTACTGCCGCGATCGGCAAAACACATGAGCGGACCGCGACGCCATCGAGATGAACGGTGCACGCGCCGCATTGCGCAATGCCGCAGCCGAATTTGGTTCCGGTCAGTCCAACGATGTCGCGCAATACCCAAAGAAGAGGCATGTCGGGCGGCGCTTCGATCGTGTGGTTCTGGCCGTTGATGGAAAGCGTGGTCATGAGCGGCTCCGGCTTCTGGATGATAGGTGCGGCTATCGCGTGAGACAGTCGGCTTTGAGGATCGGGATTGTATCGCCGCTTTAAAAATCGAGCTTGAATGACGGGTGCTTGCAGATAGCTTTTTTTATCGCGTTCCAGATTGGTGCGTATTCTTTCGTATTCGATGGATTGCCTAAAGGTCCGGCTCAATGCCTGCTTTGCTATTTCTTTAACAGGAGCGGGCTTCGTGTTGTTGGGGTTGAGCGAAACAGACAGTTAGTTGCATCGAAAATCGATAAGCAAATTGAGCCTTTTATGCGCGTCTATTTGAAGTTATCAACTGCCGAGCGCCGTTATCGTTTCGTCCAGCAAGGCACGCAAGCGCGCGACGCGCTTCAGGTCTCGGTGATAACCGAGCCATACGTCGCGTCCGGGTGGCGCTTCGCCGAGATCGAAGCGCGCAAGACGTGCATCGGCATCGCCGAGCGGGCATGGCAGGACCGCGAAGCCCGCACCTTGCGCGCACATGTGGGCCTGCGCGTCGCGATTATTGCTGCCGAAAACGATCTTCGCTCTGGGCAGCATGCGCTTCACCCAAGTCACATCGGGCAATCGATCGAACGCGCTATTCATGCTGATAAGCGTCTGCCCTTCTCCGTTGCCCGCTTCGGGCGGAACGAGATCGGCGCGGCCATACAACGCGTAATCGATATGCATCAGCTTGCGCTGTATAACGTCCGGCTCATCGAACGGGACGATGCGAAACACGAGATCGGCCTCGCGCCGCGCGAGGTCATAGCGTCGCGCATCGGTGACGAGCTCGATCGATACTTCCGGATGCTTCGCGAGAAAGCGCGCGAATACCGGCGTGAGCACATGCACGCCGAACCAGTCCGATGATGAAACGCGCAGCAGCCCGGTCAGCCTGGCGTCCTGCCCGGCCAATGCGCGCATGAAGCCGAGTGCCTCTTCCTCCATGCGCTCGGCATAGGCAAGCACGGCCGAGCCTTCGTCAGTGAGCACGAAACCGTCGCTCGTGCGCTGGAACAGCACATGGCCCAGCGCTTCTTCGAGCGCGCGCAGGCGGCGTCCCATCGTCGGCTGCGTCTGGCCGATCATCCTCGCTGCCGCGCCCAGCGTGCCATGACGTGCGATAGCGAGAAACACGCGCACGTCGCTCCATTCGAGATTCGACCCATTCATATTCGTATGACCGCCGTGCAGAAGTGTCGATTTACATGCTTGCGTGCATGGCGGAGTATGAGCGCATCGCTATCGACGTTCAATCTTTTCGGAGCCTTCAATGTCCACCATGCAAGCACTCGTTCTCGATCGTCACAACGGCCCGCTCGAACTCGTCGAGATCGAGCGTCCCGAGCCCGGGCCGGGAGAAGTCCTCGTGCGTATCGCCGCGAGCGGGCTCAATCCGCTCGACACGAAGATTCGCGCGGGCACGGCGGCTCATGCAAAGCATCCGCTGCCGCTCGTGCTCGGCATCGATATGGCCGGTATCGTCGAAGCGGTCGGTGCGGGCGTCGATACGTTCAGACCCGGCGATGCGGTATATGGCATGACGGGCGGCGTCGGCGGCATTCAGGGTTCGCTCGCGCAATACGCCTCGGTCGATGCCGCGCTGATCGCGCACAAGCCCGCGAATCTCTCGATGCGCAGCGCCGCCGCACTGCCGCTCGCGTTCATAACTTCTTATGCGGGCATCGTCGATCGAGCGCATTTGCAGGCGGGACAAACGGTTCTCGTGCAAGGCGGCGCGGGCGGTGTCGGTCACGTATCGGTGCAACTCGCACGCGCGCTCGGCGCGCATGTATTCGCGACTGCAAGCGAGCGCGATCATGCCTACATCGAGAGCCTGGGCGCGACGCCGATCGACTATCGAGCGACGAGCGTCGAGCAGTATGTCGACACGCATACGAACGGTGCGGGCTTCGATCTCGTCGTCGATACGGTGGGCGGCGCTTCGCTCGATGCATCGTTTGCAGCGGTCAGGCACTTCGGTCATGTGGTCAGCGCGCTGGGATGGGGCACGCATGCGCTCGCGCCGCTTTCGTTTCGCGAAGCAAGCTATTCCGGCGTGTTCACGTTGTATCCGCTGTTGACGGGCCAGCATCGCGCGCATCACGGCGAGATGCTGCGCGAAGCCACGCGGCTCGCGGAAGCAGGCAAACTTGCGCCGCGCGTCGATGCAAGGCGCTTCGATCTGCACAGCGCGGAGCATGCTTACGAAGCTCTTGCGGACGGCACGGCGCGCGGCAAGATCGTCGTCGATATCGATAACAATAATGACGCGAGCGGCCCTAAGGCTCAGCTAAGATAACTTCCCGATGCTTCACGGCCTGCCTGGCACTCGCCGCCAGGCCCGTCTCATTGGAGATACGTCCATGCGATACGAACCCGCGTCCGTTTATAACGCGCCTGCCCGGCTGTTTCACTGGCTCACGGCCCTGCTGTTGCTGCTTCAATATGTACTCGCCTGGACGATGCCGGATGTGCATCGCGATACGAAACCCATCGGTCTGATTGCGTGGCATCTGGGCGTCGGCATGGTGATCATCCTGCTCGTGCTGGTGCGGCTTCTCTGGCGCAGCGCCCACGCCGCGCCGCCCGAGCCCGCCACGTTGCCGCCCGCGTTGCGCGCGCTCGCACGATATACGCATGGACTGCTGTATGTGCTGCTGATTGCGATACCGTTGATGGGCTGGGCCAATGCATCGTCGCGTGGCTGGCCTGTCACGCTTTTCGGCTTCATTCCGATGCCGCCGCTTTCACCCGCTGGCTCTTCGGTCGGTCATGCGCTCGGCGACTGGCATCGCAACGTCGCGTGGGTGCTGATCGCGCTTGCCGGCGTGCATATCGCGGGCGCGCTCTTTCATCAGTTCGTGCTGCGCGATGGCACACTCGATCGGATGCTTCCGGCGCATCGCAAGCAAGCTGCATCGAAACAATGACGAGACGCGATTCCATTCTCAGTCATCGCGTTTCTTAGGGGTATTCGCGTCGTTATATACGCTTCGTCTTTACTCTTGAATCAATGAGACGAACGAAAATGGTGACGACATGGCGTCGCAAACCGAGCTCAAGCGCTTCACCTCCAATCTCGCCGATGAACTCGACAGCGCGGCGCTCTACGACACGCTCGCGCAAGCCGAGAAACAGGACGACAAGCGGCGCGTGTATGCGGAACTGGCCGAGGCCGAACGTCGTCACGCCGACATATGGGCCGCGAAACTGCGCGCGAACGGCGTGTCCGTGCGAACGCATCGCATCGGTGCGAAGACGCGCATCATGCGCACGCTCGCGCGAGCATTCGGACCGGACTTCGTGTTGCGCTCCGTCGCCGCGAACGAAATGGCGGACCGCGACAAATACGCCGGGCAACCCGATGCGGCGCAGATGTCGGCGGAAGAACGGCATCACGCGGATATCGTGCAGGAAGTGGCCAATCGCAGCAAAGGGCTGAGCAAGGGCGGCGCGATTGCGGCGGCGGAGTCGTGGCATCGCGGCGTGGCATCGGGCAACGACTTGCGGGCCGCCGTGCTCGGCGCGAACGATGGCCTCGTGTCGAATTTTTGCCTCATCATGGGCGTGGCGGGCGCGGGCAGCGACAGTAGGACCGTGCTTCTCACCGCATTCGCCGGACTCATCGCGGGCGCGGCGTCGATGGCGCTCGGCGAGTGGCTCTCCGTCACCAATGCGCGCGAACTCGCGCGCACGCAAATCGCGAAGGAAAAAGACGAGCTGGATCACATGCCCGATGCGGAGCGTCACGAACTCGCGCTCATCTATCAGGCGAAGGGTATCGATGCCGCGGAAGCGCGGCGCGTCGCTGCTCAGATCATGCGCGACAAGGACAAGGCGCTCGACACGCTCACGCGCGAAGAACTCGGTCTCGATCCGCGCGAGCTGGGCGGCAATCCATGGACTGCCGCGCTCGCATCGTTCACGTTGTTCGCCGTGGGCGCGATCATTCCCGCCATCGCGTTTCTGTGGGCGAGCGGCGTGGAAGGCATCGTGCAGTGCATCGTGCTGAGCGGCCTCGGGCTCGCGGGTATCGGCGTGTTCACGTCGCTGTTCAATGGACGCGGCGCGCTGTTTTCTTCCGTGCGGCAAGTGTTGATCGGAATGATCGCGGCGGGCTGCACGTATGGAATCGGCAAGCTGTTGGGCGTATCGCTTTCGTGAGCACGATGCATCGGCTTCGGGATCAGCGGATCATTTCCCGGTTCGCGTAGAACAGGCGTCTCAGCGAGATCACGCTCGAACGCACGCACGGGCTGATCGGGTGTTCCCGTGCGCGCGCGGCTAATCCATCAGAACCGAGATCTGCTCCTCCAGACGCGGCAGTCCTATCGTTGCGGGCTGCGCCTGCACGACGCCGAACATCTCGCGCCGGCTGGGTGACGGGTCGACGAGAAAGTTATTCGGATTTTCGTTTTGCCGGTCCCAAGGGAGCATAGCTTCGGGCGGCACGACCTCGAAGGCGCTCCCGATGGCGAGAAACACGTCGTGCGCGCGCATCTCCACCCGGATCCGATGGAGATGGTTATAGGCAGGCGCCGCTTCTCCAAAGAAGACGACGCCTGGCTTGACGCCCTCGTGGTTGCCGCAAATCGGGCAGGCGGTTGCGGGGTCGAAGTACAACCCTTCCTTCGGAAACGCGAGATCACACGCCGTGCACAGCAACGAGTTCAGGTCGCCGTGCAGATGAATGACGGAAGTCGCGCCAGCCTTTTCGAGCAGGTCATCGACGTTCTGAGTCAGCAGCTGGACGCGTTCTGCTCCCCACCTGTTTTGCCATTTGGCGAGCAGTTGGTGTGCGGCATTGGGTTGCGCGTCATGCTTCTCACGGATGCGGTCATTGTAGAAGTCGAAGACGGCTGGGCGATTTTGCCGCCACGTCCGGATGTTGCAAACCTCTTCGACGCTGTTTCGAGTCCAGATGCCGTCCCCTGTACGGAACGTCGATAGCCCGCTTTCGGCGGATAGTCCCGCGCCGGAAAAGACATATAGCCTGGATGCGTTGTTATCCATTTTCTCGATGTAATTGACCTGAGCGCGGAGTGCCGCGCGAGGTTCACCATTATGCGTCAGCCCTCGCGCTTTGCGGCGCATAGCTTCAGCCATGCGCGGCCGTATCGAAGAATTCGAGCCAGCGGGTAATCTTATCGTCCTCGACCGTGAAGATATGCACCCATTCCGATTCGAATCGCTTTTTCGTCTCCTTGATGACAACTTCGACGAAGCCAACGACGACGATCTTATTGCCTGCATCGATGTATTCACGAGGTTCGAACTGTACGATTTCTTCCGCCGCGAGGAGGTCCTCGAGGTAACACCCAACCTCTTCGCACGTTCGACAGGTCGTCGCATACGGCAGACTCGACGGTCCTGCGACGACTCGCCAGTCGACTTCGTCCGAAACGAGCTTCATCACGCCGGCGACATCGCCCCGGCGAAAAGCGGAATACACTTCGTTGACCACGTTCATCGCGTTGGGCATCGCTGACCTCCGGGTGAGCATTACCGGGCTGGAGCGAGGCGATCCGACAGTGATCTGCCGGCGCGCCGCTCCTCGAAAGCATAGGAAGTGCCGCACCGCGATTCACGCTGCAGTGCGATGCCTTCCATAGTCCGCGAGATCCGCGCGCTCATCAGTCTATTTGCTTTTCCGGCTCACCCCTTGCCGAGCGGTGGCCGCGTGGGAAATCCGGCCATATTGCTCAACTGGGCCAGTTCATTGGCGGCCTCGCGCAGAAGCACCGAGTACGTGTGTATCTTCTCTGCCGTCAGCCGCACGCGCGGTCCGGCCAGGCTGATCACGCCGACGCAGCGCGAACCGCTCACCACGGGCACCGCCACCGCCGACATGCGCGGAGCAAACACCTCGTCGATCATGGCATAGCCGCGTACGCGCGCAGCATGCAGGAAGCCGAGCAGGGCTTTCAAGGTCGTCGGCGCACCGGGTCCGAATTCATTCGGCTGTCCGAAGCCCTGCTTCAAGACCAGCGCGGCGGCCTGTTCGTCGGTCATCGTCATGAGCCATGCATGTCCGGTCGAGGTGCAGGAAAGCCGTGCTGCCTGACCCATGTCGGGATCGTAGCGAAAGCCGGTGCGCTGCCCGTCCGCTTTGCCCACCCAGATGATCGCGTCGCCGTCCACCAGCGACAGCCGCGCCAGTTCGCCGGTCTGCGCCGCGACGCGTTCGATGATCGGCTGGGCGATATCCGCGATGCCGGTCAGGCTCAGGAATTCCAGCCCGTTCGACGTCATGCGCATGGTGAGGATGTAGCGGCTGTGATCGACCAGCTGCCTGACATAGCCGCTTTCGACAAGCTCGGCGAGCAGGCGGTGGCATGTGCTGCGCGGCAAGCCCAGAGCGTCGGCGATGGCCAGGAGGCCCGCGCCTTCGCCTTGCGACGCGAGGAAATCCAGAACTCTCAACCCGTTTTTGAGCGACATGTCCCGCCGATTTTCGTGATATGAAATGCAGTTCCGGTGCGGAACGCGCCTCCCTCGCAGCGCAAACAATAGCACTTGTTCGTGGCCAGACACGAACGCTTCACCATACCAACATTGGGGAGACACCATGTCAGTGCTTGCTGACTCAGACATCGCCGCGGGCGAACAAACCGCACAGACTCACTTGATGGCGCGTCGCGCGGTGGCGGGCGCCACCGTCGGCACGGCGCTCGAATGGTTCGACTTTGCGTTGTACGGCGTGGTCGCAGCCACGATCTTTCCCAAGCTGTTCTTCCCGTCGCTCGATCCGACCGCGTCGCTGCTCGCATCGCTCGCGAGCTTCTGGGCCGGGCTGGCCGCGCGTCCGCTCGGCGCGGTGATCTGCGGCATGCTCGGCGATCGCTGGGGACGCCGCAACCTGATGCTGATCACGGTCTCGGTCATGGGCGCGTCGTCGTTCCTGATGGGGCTGCTGCCCACTTACCAGCAAGTTGGCATCCTCGCGCCCGCCTTGCTGGTCTCGCTGCGTATCGTTCAGGGTTTCGCGCTCGGCGGGGAATCGACGGGTGCGCAACTGATGGCGGTGGAACACGCGTCCGCAGCAAAGCGCGGGCTGTACTCGGGGCTGCTCGGCATTTGCTCGCCGCTCAGCCAGATCCTTGCCAATTTCGCGCTCTTTACGCTGTCCGGTCTGCTTTCGGCGGAAGACTTCGAATCGTACGGATGGAGAATCCCGTTCCTTGCGAGCTTCGTGCTGGTGCTGCTGGGTATCTATATCCGCATGAAGGTCAGCGAGACGCCGGCTTTCGAGGCGCTCAGGAAGAAAGGCGAAGGCGCGCGCGCCGCCAATCCGCTCGGCATCGTCTTCAGATTCCACTGGCGCACCGCACTGCGGTTGACGCTGTTCTTCTGCGGCCCGGCGGCGCTCTTCTACCTGATCGTGGTCTTCTCGCTCAGCTATCTGACGAAGAACCTCGGCGTACCCAAACAGACCGGCTTCATGCTCCTGATGGTCGCCAATGTCTGCGCCATCGTGGGCGCGCTGGCGGGCGGCTATCTCAGCGACCGGATCGGGCGTAAAGGCGCGCTGATGATCGGCTCGTTCTGCACGCTGGTCTGCTGCCTGATCTACTTTCCGGTCCTCAACCAGCACTCGGTCGCCATGACGATGGCCGTGATGGGCGCCTTCCTCGGCTTCACCCAGTTCCAGAGCGGCATCCAGCCGGTGTGGTTCGCCGAGTCCTTTCCGACCGAAGCGCGCTACACGGGGTCCGCACTGTCGTACTCGGGAGCCAATCTGCTCACCGGCGGGCCGATGCCGATCGTCGCCGTGGCGCTGCTCAACGCCTTTCACGGTTCGCCGTGGGCCATCGTCGCGGTCTGCGGCTCGCTGAACCTGCTCTCCTTCCTCATGATCGCGACGTCCCGGGAAACCAGAGGCACGTCCCTCGAACGTAGCGCTACACACTGAAACCATGACTCGCAAACTCTATATCCTCAATGGCTCGAACCTGAACATGCTCGGCATGAGAGAGCCTCACCTCTATGGCAACACGACGCTGAAGGACATCGAACAAAACTGTCTCGCGCTCGCCGAGGATCTCAAGTTCGATTGCGTGTTCCGTCAGACCAACAGCGAAAGTCAGTTGATCGACTGGATTCAGGAAGCGTTTCTGCAGGACGCCGCGCTGATCATCAACCCGGCCGGCTTTTCGTTCGGACGGATTCCGGTGCTCGACGCAGTGAAGCTGATCCGCCGGCCGGTGGTGGAAGTGCACATCACGAACATTCACCGGCGCTCTGAAGAGTATCGTCACTCGACGATCTCGGTGGCGGCCACTGCGGTGATCTGCGGGGCTGGCGCGAACGGCTATTTGCTGGCGATCCGCGCGGCTGACGATCTCTGGGGCAGTCAGGATTAAGGCTGCCTTCCGATGTATCGGACACGCGGGCTTCGATAGAAGTCCGCCTTGGCCGGCGGGTGCGTTTTCGTCGTGGCGCGCCGTTCGAATGAGAACTGCATCGCTCGCCGCATATGCTCACGGTGCGTCTTGTTCAAGACGCACTTCCCGAAAGCACTACCTCTGAAGGCTTCGACAACGCTGCGTGCCAGCGCATCGAAATGAAGCTTCGGGCGCGCGCGCCACACGCAACCGCCGATCCCCTGCTCCCCATTCGTTCCCGTTACGTGGAAACCCTTGGTTGACGACGCCACTTCATGGCCGCAAACTTGAAGCGCTTCAAATCCGGCTTTCGACACGCTGTGACGGCTGCGGGATTGCTGAATCTCACCTCGATCCAGCCAGCTAACCAGACGCAAAACTGACATTCCCCGGAAATCAGATCAGTCTCGCGCCTTAAATTTGAAGCGCTTCAATTTCGAACAATACAAGGAGACACCGCATGTCCTCGCGCCTTCCCCGCACGGTCCTTCGCTCACTCGCTGCCGCGTGCCTCGCTGCATCGAGCCTCACCGCGGCGCATGCCGCGGACATCAAGATCGGCGCGCTCTTCCCTTTCAGCGGCGGACTCGCGTTGCTCGGCGACGAAAGCTATCGCGGCGTGCAGCTCGCCGTCGATGAACGCAACGCCGCGGGCGGCATCAACGGCGAAAAAGTGGTGCTCGTCAAAGCCGATGCCGTCGATGCCAACCAGGCCGTCGGCGAAGCACGGCGTCTGACGTCGGTGGAGAACGTGTCGGCGGTGTTCGGGAGTTACTCGTCGGCGGTGTCGTCGGCGGCGACGCAAGTGACCGAGCTCGCGGGCGTGCCCTTCTTCGAACTCGGTGCGACCGCGGATACCATCACGAGCCGCGGCTTCAAGTATCTGTATCGCAGCAACTCGACCACGAAGACCTTCGCGGACGGCACGCTGGAAGCGCTCACCAAGGTCGTCGCGCCGCAGTTGAAGGTGGATCCGAAGACGCTGAAGATCGCCATCATCGCGGAAGACGGGCCGTACGGCACGCTCGTCTCCGGCTTCCAGAAGGAAGGCGCGAAGAAGCTCGGCCTGAATGTCGTGCAGGTGTTGCCGTATTCGGCGAAGAGCGTCGATCTGTCGTCGCTGATCCTGCGTCTGAAGGGCGCGGATGTCGATGTCGTGCTGCAAACCTCATATCAGAACGACTCGATCCTGTTCTTCCGCCAGGCCGCGCAGGCAGGCTTCAAGCCGAAGGCGGTAATCGGCGCGGGCGGCGGCTACTCGCTCGCGGATACGGCCAAGGCCGTCGGCGCGCAGATGAACGGCGTGTACGACATCGACTTTCCGCAAGTCGCGATGAACGAAAAAGGCGCGCCCGGCCTGGACACGTTCACCGCCGGATATCAGAAGCACTACGGCATGGCGCCGCGCTCGGGCCACAGTCTCGTGAACTACGTCGGCGCGAAGGCTTTCCTCGATGTCCTCGCCAACGCGAAATCCACCGATAAGGACAAGATCCGCGCGGCCGTGCTCGCCTACAAGAAAGCGGCCGGCACGACGGCGGCCGGCTGGGGCTTCCAGTTCGCCGACAACGGCCAGAACCAGCTCGCGACCACCAACGTGATGCAGTGGCAAGGCGGCAAGCTCGTGACCGTGTATCCGGAAGCGGTCGCGATCGCCAAGCCGGTCACGGCGCAGTAAATCTTCCGCACTCAATCCGCGTTTCTCTTTCACTCGAACCGCGCGGCGCCGAGGCGCCGCGCGGTCTCCAGGCAACGAGCATGTCCATTCTTCTGCAACTTCTCGTCAACGGCCTGTTGCTGGGCGGCGCGTACGCCATCATCAGCATCGGCCTGACGCTGATCTTCGGCGTCGTGCGGGTGGTCAACTTCGCGCACGGCGAACTGCTGATGGTCGGCATGTACGCCGTGTGGCTGCTCGCCGCGAAGCTCGGCTGGCATCCGTATGTATCGATGGTGCCGGTCGCGCTGCTGCTGTTCGCGCTCGGCGTGCTGATCCAGCGCTTCATCATCCAGCCGCTGCTTTCCGCCGATGCGCACATTCAGATCTTCGCGACCGTCGGCGTCTCCACCGCGCTCGTCAATCTCGCGCTGATGGTCTTCGGCGCGGACGTGCATCCCGTCGATGTGAGCTTCGGCACCGAGCATCTGCAATTCGGCGATATCAACATCGTGAGCGGGCAGCTGATCACGTTTGCCGCGGCGCTGGCGGTCGCGGGCGGCCTGCATCTGTTCCTGCAGCGCACCTACACGGGACGCGCGTTTCGCGCGGTGGCGCAGCATCGCTACGCGGCCTCGCTGATGGGCGTGAACGTGAAGACCACGTATGTGCTCGCGTTCGGCATCGGCGCGGCGCTGGTCGGGCTCGCGTCGGGCCTGCTCGTCGCGCAGTATCCGGTGTTCCCGACCGTCGGCCAGTACTTCGTGCTGACCGCGTTCGTCATCGTCGTGCTGGGCGGTCTCGGCAGCCTGCCGGGCGCGCTCGTCGGGTCGATCGTGATCGGGCTCATCGACAGTCTCGCGGGCTACTACATTTCGCCCGACATGAAGGAAGTCGTCTACTTCGCGATCTTCCTCGTCATTCTCGTGGTGCGCCCGACCGGCCTCTTCGGCCTCGGCCGCGGCTCCGAATAACGTTCAGCGAGGCATCCGATGTTTCCCAATCTTCTGCATCCGCGCGGCTACATGGGCGCGCTGGCGCTCCTCGCGCTGCTCGCGGTGCCGTTCGCGCTGCAATCGCCGTTCGCCTTTCATCTCGCCGTGCTCGTGTGCATCTTCGGCGCGCTCGCGACGGCTTGGAACATCGTCGGCGGCTTCGCCGGGCAGTTGTCGCTCGGGCACGCGGTGTTCTACGGCATCGGCTCGTACGCGGCGACACTGCTCGTCATCAACTTCGGCATCACGCCGTGGCTCGGCATGTTCGCGGGCGCCGTGATTTCGGCGGCGGCGGCGATCGTCATCGCGTATCCGACATTGCGTCTGCGCGGGCCGTTCTTCGCGCTCGCCACCATCGCGTTCCTGGAAGTGTGCCGGCTGCTCACCGTGCACGAGGAAAGCTGGACGGGCGGATCGGCGGGCCTGAACGTGCCGCTCAATATCGGCCTCCAATGGATGGTGCTCCGCGAGAAGTGGGCGTATCTGCTGATCGCGTTCGGCTTTCTGCTGGTGACGCTGTGGGCCGCGTGGCTCATCCGCCGTTCGCGCTTCGGCTTCTATCTGATCGCCGTGCGCGAGCGTGAGGATGCGGCGCGCGCGGTCGGCGTGAACGCGGTGAAGGTGAAGATCGGCGCAGCGGTGATCTCGGCCGTGCTGACGAGCCTGATCGGCTCCTTTCACGCGATGTATCTCACCTTCATCGATCCGTCCGCGGCGTTCTCGCTGGAACTGTCGGTGCAGATCGCGATGTTCGCGCTCATCGGCGGACTCGGCAGCGTGGCCGGGCCGCTCGCGGGCACCGTGCTCGTGCTGCCGATCGCCGAGCTCGCGCGCGGCTGGCTCAGCTCGTTCGGCAGCGGCACGCACGGCTTCGTCTACGGCGTCGTGCTGGTGCTCGTCGTGCTGTTCATTCCGCGCGGGCTCGTCGGGCATCTGGGCGCTCACGTGCTGCGCTTCATCGACCGCCTGCCCGGCGCGCGCACGCCGGCGCCCGAACCGGCGAAGTCGATCGCGCCCGCCGATGCGTTGCCGCTCGGCACGCCCCTGCTGGTCGCGGAGCATCTGAAGAAGCGCTTCGGCGGGCTCGTCGCCACCGACGACGTTTCGCTCACGCTGCACGCCGGCGAGATTCTCGGCGTGATCGGCCCGAACGGCGCGGGCAAGACCACCGTCTTCAATCAGCTCTCGGGCTTCATCCGCCCGAACGAAGGTATCGTCAAGATCCGCCTCGCCGATGGCACCTGGGCCGAGCCGCGCACGCCCGATGCCTTCGCGAAGGACGGCGTCGGCCGCACGTTCCAGATCGCGCAGCCGTTCGCGGGCCTCTCGGTGCTGGAGAACATCATGCTCGGCGCGTTCATGCATACACGGGTGCGCGTCGAAGCGGAATCGATCGCGCGCGAAGTCGCGGAGATCACGGACCTCACGTCGTTGCTCGATACCGAAGCGCGCAGCCTGACCGTCGGCGGCATGAAGCGTCTCGAAGTGGCGCGCGCGCTCGCCACGCGTCCGCGTGCGCTCCTGCTCGACGAGGTGATGGCCGGTCTCAATCCCGCCGACATCGCGCGCGCGATCAACATGGTGCGGCGCATCCGCGATTCGGGCATCGCCGTGCTGATGATCGAGCACATGATGCAGGCGACGATGGCGTTGTCGGACCGCATCATCGTCATCAATGCCGGGCGCATGCTGAAGGAAGGCAAGCCGTCCGATGTCGTCAACGATCCTGAGGTGATTCAGGCCTATCTCGGCAAGGGGTATCTCGATGCTCAAGCTGCATAACGTCTCGGCCGGCTACGGCAAGAGCGAAGTTCTGCGCGGCGTCTCGCTCGATGTGCAGGAAGGCGAGATCGTCACGCTCGTCGGCGCGAACGGTGCGGGCAAGACCACGACGCTGAAAACGCTGTGCGGCATCGTCGCGGCGCGCGGCGGCAGCATCACGTTTCAGGGACAGGAGCTCGTCGGCAAGTCGTCGCACGACATCGTCGCGATGGGCGTCACGATGATTCCGGAAGGCCGTCAGTTGTTCCCTTTCCTGAGCGTCGAAGAGAACCTGCTGATGGGCGCGTTCCGTCACGCCGCACGCGGCGCGCGGCGCGAACGCATGGAGGAAGTGCTCGAACTCTTTCCGCGCGTGCGCGAGCGTCTCACGCAACTGGCCGGCTCGCTCTCGGGCGGCGAGCAGCAGATGGTCGCCATCGCGCGCGGCATGATGTCCGCGCCCAAGCTATTGGTCTTCGACGAACCGTCGCTCGGCCTTTCGCCTCTGCTCGTCGAGCAGATGTTCGACGTGGTCGGCACGGTGGCGGCACGCGGCGTGACGGTGCTGCTCGTCGAACAGAACGTGTTCCATACGCTCAAGCTCGCGAATCGCGGATACGTGCTCGAAAACGGCGCCATCGCGCTTTCCGGAACCGGCGCAGAATTGCTCGATAGTCCCCACGTGCGGCGCGCCTATCTCGGTCATTGATTCGCCGGACCGACGCATCGCATTCAGAAACCACGGAGAAAAACGCATGCAAACCGAAGTGAAGCCCGACGAACAGGTCATCGCCTATCAACTGCCGCAAGTGCCGTACATGTCGAAGGATCTCGTGCACGGCGGCGTCATGACCGACTGGCTCGAAGACGACAAGCTGTGGGTGCCCGCGACCGAAACGGTGTCGTTCAAGCCGCTCATTCTCAACGCGAGCCAGGGCTATTACGTGAATCTGCTGCGCGTGCGCCGCAGCGGCGTGATTTCGCGGCATCGTCATAGCGGCGCCGTTCATGCGATGGTGCTCAAGGGCCGCTGGTACTACCTCGAACACGACTGGGTCGCGGAGCAAGGCGGCTATGCGTTCGAGCCCGCGGGCGAAACGCACACGCTCTTCGTGCCCGAGGACGTGCCCGAGATGATCACCTGGTTCCACGTGACGGGCGGCTATACGTATGTCGATCCGCAAGGCGTCGCGCAAGGTTACGAGGACGTCTTCACGAAGATCGAGGCGGCGCGCAGGCACTATGCGTCGATCGGTCTGCCCGCCGATTACATCGAATCGATCATCCGTTGAACGTCATGACATTCACTCTTCCTGCATCGATGCAATACGTCGATCACGGCGCGGGCGGCGCGCCCGACTGCATGCGGCTCGCGCAAGGACCGCTGCCCTCGCCCGGCCCGAACGACGTGCTGATCGAAGTCGCTTATGCCGGCGTGAACCGCCCGGACGTGTTGCAGCGCTCGGGCTCGTATCCGCCGCCGCCGGGCGCGTCGCCGCATCTGGGCCTCGAAGTGTCGGGGCGCGTCGTCGCGACGGGCGCGGCCGTCACGCAATGGCGCGCCGGCGACGAAGTCTGCGCGCTCGTCCCCGGCGGCGGTTACGCGCAATACTGCATCACGGATGCATCGCATTGTCTGCCGGCGCCCAAAGGCCTCACGTTGTTGCAGGCCGCCGCCTTGCCCGAGACCTACTTCACCGTGTGGACCAACGTGTTCGAGCGCGGCCGGCTGCAGGCGGGGGAAACGTTTCTCGTACATGGCGGATCGAGCGGCATCGGACTGACGGCGATCCAGCTCGCACACGCGTTCGGCGCGCGCGTCATCACGACCGTCGGCAACGCGGAAAAAGCGCAGGCGTGCCGCGAAGCGGGCGCGGATCACGCGATCAACTATCGCGATGAAGATTTCGTCGATGCCGTCGCGAAGCTCACCGATGGTCAGGGCGTGAACATCATCCTCGACATGGTCGGCGGCGCTTACATTCCGCGCAACATCCGCGCGCTCGCGCTCGAAGGCCGGCTCGTGCAGATCGCCTTTCTCGAAGGCAGCCGCATCGAACTGGATGCCATGCCGATCATGCTGCGCCGCCTCACCTTCACGGGCTCGACCTTGCGTGCGCGCAGCGTCGAACAGAAAGCGGCGATCGCGAAGGCGCTGCACGCGCACGTGTGGCCGCTGCTCGAAGCGGGCCGCGCGCTGCCGGTGATTCATCGCGTGCTGCCTTTCGCGGACGTGAAGGCCGCGCACGAGCTGATGGAATCGAGCCAACATATCGGCAAGATCATGCTGAAAGTGGGAGACCAATAACGTGCGGCACGACAAGCGTGTGGTTCTGGTGACGGGCGGCAGCGGCGGCATCGGCGAGGCGCTCGTCGAGCGCTATGCGCGCGATGGCGCCGCGGTCGGCATCGTCGATGTCAACGAGGAAACGGGCGCGGCGCTCGCGAAGCGCCTCGCCGATGCGGGCCTGCGCGTGCATTTCGCGCACGCCGACGTCGGCGATTTCGCCGCGTGCGAGACCGCTTGCCGCGCGATCGAAGCGGCGCTCGGTCCCGTCGATACGCTCGTCAACAATGCGGGCATCTCGCCGAAGCATGCGGGCAAGCCGATGCCGATCTGGCAGATGGCGCCCGACGAATGGCGCCGCGTGATGGACGTGAACGTGAACAGCGTCTTCAACTTCTGCCGAATTCTCGCGCCGGGCATGGTGGAGCGGCGCTTCGGGCGCATCGTGTCGATGTCGTCGGTGGCGGGCAAGGCGTATCTCGACATCGTCGCCGCGCATTACAGCACGACGAAGGCCGCGCTGATCGGCATGACGCGGCATCTCGCGGGCGAGCTCGGGCCGCACGGCATCACGGTGAACGCGATCGCGCCGGGCCGCATCGATACGCCGCTCGTGCGCGGCGTCGCGCGCGAGGCCAACGAAAAAGTCGCGCAGGAAACGCCGTTGCGACGCCTCGGCGCGCCTGACGAAGTGGCATCGACGTGTCTCTTCCTCACGTCCGGCGAAGCCGCGTTCGTCACCGGACAAGTGATCGACGTGGCCGGCGGATGGCTGATGACATGACCAATGCGCTCTGGCGGACCATCGGCTTTCCGGGGCGCTATACGCAAGGTCCGGGCGCGCTGGCCGCGCTCGGATCGGTGCTCTCCGAACTCGGCGCGCGCCGCGCGTTCGTGCTCGTCGATGGCGCGGTCGCCGCGCGCGTGTCGGCGAACGTCACGCAATCGCTGCAAGAAGCGCGCGTCGCCCCGCACATCGCCGCGTTTCCGGGCGAATGCACGGCGGCGGTGATCGCGAAACTGAGCGGCGATGCGCGCGAGGTGCGCGCCGATGCCGTCGTGGCCATCGGCGGCGGCAAGACCATCGATACGGCGAAGGGCGTCGCGCGGGCGCTGAACGTGCCGATCGTCGTCGCGCCGTCCGCCGCGTCGAGCGATGCGCCGACGAGCCGGCTCATCATCCTGTATGACGAAGCGCATCGCGTCGCCGGCATCGAGATGCTGCCGCGCAATCCCGATGCCGTGATCGTCGATACCGCGCTGATCGCCGCCGCGCCCGCGCGCCTGTTTGCGGCCGGCATCGGCGATGCGCTCAGCAAAAAGTACGAAGCCGCGCAATGTCAGCGCGCCGCCGGTCTGAATTCATACGGCACGCCGCCGCTGCCGAGCGCATTGCTGCTCACGCGCGCGACGCTTGCGACCTTGCTGGACGACGGCGCGCGCGCCTACGCCGATGTCGAGCGCGGCGAGCTCACCGATGCCGTCGAGCGCGTGGTCGAAGCGACCGTGCTTCTGAGCGGCGTCGGCTTCGAAAGCGGCGGGCTGTCGCTCGCGCACGCGCTGATCCGCGGTCTCACTGCGGTCCCCGCGATGGCCTCGATGATGCACGGCGAACTGGTTGCGTTCGGCACGCTTGTACAATTGTTCGTCGAGGATTCATCGCCCGAGGACATTGAACCGTTGGCCACGCTTATGACCGCAGTCGGATTGCCGCTCACGCTCGCACAACTGGGGCAGCACGCCCCGCTCACATCGGCGGAGCTGTCGCTCATCGCCGAGGCGACGCTCGCCACGCGCTACAGCCGGCACATGACGCCGCCCTTGACGGCGCAAAGGCTGATCGAAGGCATTGCGCGCGCCGATGCCTACGGACGCACGCGCAGCGCACCATGAAGCCGACCCGCGCCACGCTCGCCGATGTCGCGCGCCTCGCGGGCGTATCGCTCGGCAGCGCGTCGCGGGCCCTGTCCGTGCCGGACCAGGTCAAGCCGCAGACGCTCGCGAACGTGCAGCGCGCCGTCGAACAGCTCGGCTACGTGCGAAACGGCGCGGCGCAGGCGCTCGCCTCGCGCAAGACGCGCACGGTCGCGGCCATCTATCCGACGCTCAATAACCCCATTTACGCCGATTCCATTCAGGCGCTTCAGCAAACGCTGTGGGGCTACGGATATCAACTGCTGATCGCGAGCCACGAATACAAGCCGGCGCGCGAGCTCGAAGTGCTGCGCGCGATTCTCGAGCGCGGCGTGGACGGGCTCGTGCTCGTCGGCACCGACCATCCGCCCGAAGTCGTCGAACTCACGCGCCAATACGACTTGCCCTATGTTCTGACCTGGTCCGTCGACGAAACGCAGTATCCGCATTGTGTCGGCTTCTCGAACTTCGAGGCCGCTTATCAGTTGGCACGGCGCATCGTCGGATACGGACATCGGCGCGTAGCCATGTGCGGCGGCTCCACATTCGGCAATGAACGCGTGCGTGCGCGGCAGGCAGGCACGCGCGCCGCGCTCAGGGAAGCGGGCCTCGATCTGAGGCCCGAATGGATCGTGGAAGCGCCGTTTACGTTCGAAGGCGGAAGGCAAGCCTTGCGCGAACTCTGGGACGGCGAAGTGCGTCCCAGCGTCGTGATATGCGGCACGGATCTGCAGGCCATCGGGCTGCTGGACGAATGCCGCGCGAAGGGCATTCGCGTGCCTGACGACCTTTCGGTGACCGGCTTCGACGACATCGAACAGGCCCGGCTGACTCAGCCGCCGCTGACGACGGTGCGCGTGCCATCGCTGGAGATCGGTACTCGCGCGGCGCGGCATCTGATGGCGCTGATCGACGGCAAGGACGGTGACAATGAGCTCGTGCTGGACGCGCCCGTTGTGGAGCGTGGCACGCTTGCAAAGCCCGCGCAAAGCGTGCCTGAGGTCTGATCGAGCCACGCCCGCATCGCATGGCTTCTCACAGCCATGCGATCAACTCATGACTTTCATGAAATATTATCGATTGTGGGCGTAGACGGGCTCTGAATATATTGCCGGTTATCGATTCGCGCACGCGCGTCATCTCTTCCAGCCGAACCCATGCAGACTCATGACTACGCCGCCGCGAGCGGCAAACAGGACGACGTGGCGATGAACTCGATCGCGATCGAGTCCGCGCTTATCGCGGAACTCGGGGCGGATCTCGTCACGCGGTCGGCCGATATCGATCCGCGGTACTTCACCGCGTACAACGAGGCCCCCGGTGTGCGTCCGCTCGCGCTCGTGCGGCCGCGCAGCATCGACGACGTATCGCGCACCCTTGCGTTGTGCAGGCGGCTCCGACAGCCGATCGTGCCGCAGGGCGGGCTGACCGGGCTCGCGCGCGGCGGCGTCGCGCTCGGCGGCGAAGTCGTGCTGTCGATGGAACGGTTCGCGGGCATCGAGTCGCTCGATGCGGCGGCAGCGACGGTCACGGTGCGCGCCGGTACGCCGTTGCAGATCGTGCAGGAGGCGGCGGACGCGGCCGGCTTCACTTTCGGCGTGGATCTCGGCGCGCGCGGCACGTGCCAGATCGGTGGAACGATCGCAACGAACGCGGGCGGCACACGCGCGATCCGCTACGGCGTGATGCGCGAGCAGGTGCTCGGCCTCGAAGCGGTGCTTGCGGACGGCACGGTCTTGTCCTCGATGAACCGCATGCTGAAGAACAACGCAGGCTATGACCTGAAGCAACTCTTCATCGGCAGCGAGGGCACACTCGGCATCGTCACGCGCGCGGTGCTGCGCCTTCGCCCGAAACTCGGCGCACCGGCGACCGCGATGTGCCTCGTTGCCGACTACGACACGGTGCTGCGCCTGTGGGACCGGATGCGCGCCGTGGAGGAAGTCGTCAGCTTCGAGGCGATGTGGCCGTCGTTTTATCGATACGTCTGCAGTCACACGCCAGGCGTCGCGGCGCCATTCGCGGGCGCGGACGGCTTCGCGGTGCTGATCGAATGCGCGACCAGCACGCCGGGCGGCGATGCGGCGCAGGCGCTCGAAGCGTGTCTCGGCGACTGTCTCGAAGCGGGGATCATCGACGATGCCGCGCTCGCCACGTCAGAGCGGCAGGCCCGCGACATGTGGATGCTGCGCGAAGGCCTTGCGATCGATGAGTTGCCGCATCTCGTGAACTTCGACGTGAGCCTTCCCACCGGCGAGCTTGGCGCGTTCGCCGAGCGTTGCGAGGCGGCGCTGCGCGCGCGCTGGCCGGACATCGTGTGCCTCTTCTTCGGGCATATCGGCGACGGCAACGTGCATATCGGCGTGTCGCTCGCCGAACTCGACGAAGCACTCGTGGACGAACTCGACCGCACGGTCTATGCGGTCGTTCAGGAAATGGACGGATCGATCTCGGCGGAGCACGGCATTGGCGTGCTGAAGCGGCCGTACCTCGCCTGCACGCGCAGCGACGCCGAAATTGGCCTGATGCGCGTGCTCAAGACGGCCCTCGATCCACAGCGGATTCTGAACCCCGGCAAGGTGCTTTGATCCCGGATAGTCGATCCGTCCGACGCCAGGCTGCCGTCTCAAGCGGCCAGAGCGTGGCGGCTCGCGCGCTCGAAGGCTTTTCCGTCAGCGTCGAAAACATGGCAATGTTCCGGATCGACGACCAGAGAGAGTTGCGCACCGTGGACATGGCGATCGAGCGGAGGAATCCGCGCAATCACGCCATCGGGTGCCAGGGCGGTCTCGGCATAAAGATAGGCCGCGTCACCCAGTGACTCCACCGTCAGCACCTTGACACTGGTGCCTTTGCCCATTGCGCTGACGTGCACATGTTCCGGCCGCACGCCAACCGTGACCTTCTCTCCCGGCCGTGCGCCCGGCGCCCTGACAGCGGCGATCTGCGTTTCCCCCGAAGCGAACCTGACGACAAGGCTCTCCGTCCCCACGCTCTCGATCGTGCCATCGAGGAAGTTCATCTTCGGAGAGCCGATGAATCCGGCGACGAACCGGTTCGCGGGCCGGTGATACAGCTCGGTCGGCGTTCCGACCTGCTCGATGTTGCCGGCCGACAGCACCACGATCTTATCGGCGAGCGTCATTGCCTCGACCTGGTCGTGAGTCACATAGATCATCGTCGTCTTGAGTTCATCATGCAGACGGGCGAACTCGAGACGCATCTTGACGCGCAATGCCGCATCGAGATTCGAGAGCGGTTCGTCGAAAAGAAAAACCTTGGGTTTGCGCGTGATGGCTCGACCGATCGCGACCCGCTGCCGCTGACCGCCGGACAACTGCTTCGGCTTTCGGTCGAGCAGATGATCGATATGAAGCACCTTCGCCGCGTTTCGGACCGCCGCGTCGATCTCGGGCTTTTTCGCTCCGGCAAGCTTCAGTCCGAACGCCATGTTGTCGTAAAGCGTCATGTGCGGATAGAGCGCATAAGACTGAAACACCATCGCGATGCCTCGCTTCGCAGGCGGCAATTCGTTGACCCGCACGCCGTCGATGCTCAAATCGCCACCGCTGATTTCCTCGAGCCCGGCAATCATCCTCATGAGCGTCGACTTGCCGCAGCCACTCGGCCCGACGAACACGACAAACTCTCCGTCCGCAATGTCGAGGTTGATGTCGCGCATCACCTCGTGTTCTTCATAGCGCTTGCTCACGCCACGCAAAGTCAGTCCTGCCATGGTGCGTCTCCTTTCATTCGCCGGCATGCCGGCTGATCAAGTTCAGTGCGCGCGATGCTCAGGCATCGTTCCTTCACTACTTCACCGCGCCGAAGGTAAGCCCGCGCACGAGCTGCTTCTGCGACAGCCAGCCGACAATCAGGATAGGCGCGACGGCGAGCAAGGATGCTGCGGACAGCTTCGCCCAGAAAAGCCCTTCGGGACTCGAATACGAAGCAATGAACACGGTGAGCGGCGCTGCCGCCGAACTCGACAGGTTGATGCTCCAGAACGCTTCGTTCCAGGACAGAATCACCAGCAGCAGCGCGGTGGATGCCAGTCCGGGAAGCGACATCGGCATGAGCAGATACACGATCTCCTGCCATGTGGATGCGCCGTCGATTCGCCCTGCTTCGAGGATGTCTCGCGGTACTTCGGCGAAGTACGTGAACGCCATCCACACTGCTATCGGAAGATTGATGAGCGTGTAGACGATCACGAGCCCGGTCACCGTGTCGAGAAGACCGGTGTTCTTCCACAGCAGGTAGATCGGCACCAGCACGCCGACGGACGGCATCATCTTCGTGGATAGCATCCAGAGCAGCACTTTCTGCGTGCGTTTGGTCGGGAAGAAAGCCATCGCATACGCGCACGGAACGGCAAGCACGAGACACAGGACCGTGACACCCACGGAAATCAGCACCGAGTTCCATGCAAAGGCAAAGTAGTTGCTGCGCGCAAAGACCTCCCGAAAGCTATCGAGCGTCGGTATGAAGAACAGCGATGAAGCGTACGCCTGCTGCTCGGTCTTGAACGCGGTGATGGTCATCCAGAAGATCGGGAAGAACAGCAGCAGCGCCATGAGCCACGCGATTGCGCCCAGCGCGCTTCTCCGGACAAAGGCAAACGGAGAAGAGCGTGACGTTCGCTTCGAGGTATTGGCAGTAGTGAGGACATGGCTCATTTTTCGTACTCTCCCTTCAGGTTCCTCGCAAGCATCCGGACGAGGAAGAACGACACGATGTTCGCGAGCAATACCGCGAGAATGCCCCCGGCCGATGCCAGACCGACATCGAACTGCTGCAGACCCAATGCATAGATGAGATACGACAGATTGGTCGTGGCCGTGCCCGGACCGCCGCCGGTCGTCGTGTAAATCTCGGCGAAGATGGAGAGCAGAAAAATCGTTTCCATCATCACGACGACGGCAACGGCTCGCTTCAGATGCGGCAACGTGATGAAGAAGAACATCGCGAATGGACCGGCACCGTCGATCTTTGCCGCCTCCTTCTGCTCCTGGTCCAACGACTGAATGGCGGTGAACAGAATGAGGAACGCAAACGGGAGCCACTGCCAGGATACGATCATGATGACGGCCGTAAGCGGATAGTCGGCGAACCAGTCGATCGGCGTGAGACCGACCGCGCGCATCGCGCCCGCCACGAGTCCGTACACCGGATGCAGAATCATGTTCTTCCAGATGAGCGCGCTCACGGTGGGCATCACGAAGAACGGAGCAATGGCTAGCAGCCGCGCGACGCCCTGCCCGTAGAACTTTCTGTCGAACAGAACCGCCATGAGGATGCCGCCGGCAACTGTTATCACCAGCACGGAGACAATCAGTTGAAGCGTGTGTCCGACGGATGGCCCGAAGGATGGGTCCGATGCGAGGAAAACATAGTTATCGAAGCCGGCGAAGCCTTTGACGTCGGGATTGAGCAGGTTGTATCGCGAGAACGAGAACCAGATGGTCATCGCGAGCGGAATGGCCATCCACAAGACAAGGATGCCGACGGACGGGCTGACCAGCCAGCGCGACGATGTCGCGCCTTTCTGATCGAGTCCGCTGGCGGGCGCCGCTGGCGGATGAGCGGAAGAGACAGCTTGCTGCATGATGGGTCACCTCGGAAGCGAGCGAGGCGCGGACCAGTTTCGGCGCCTCGCTTGTCTGGACGTACCGGTTACTTCTGATAGCCGGCTTGTCGAACCGCCCGGTCGGCGGCCGCATTTCCTGCTTTCAGCGCGGACGCGACATCGGTCTGGCCCGCGACGACACCGGCGATAGCCTGGCCCACGACTGTCCCGAACGACTGGAACTCGGGAATGCCCACGAACTGCACGCCCGAATACGGAACCTTCTTCAAGCTCGAATCGTTGGGGTTGGCGGTTTCAATGGCCTTCAGGACGAACTCGCCGAACGGCGCGGCTTGCTTGTATTCGGGCCGCGCGTAAGTCGACTTGCGGGTTCCGGGCGGAACGGAAGCCCAGCCTTCGTCTTTCGCCACCAGCTCGATGTACTGTCTGGACGTCGCCCATTCCGCAAACTTCTTCGCGGCGTCCTGCGACTTCGACGTCTTCGGAATCGCGAACGACCACGACCACAGCCAGTGCGAGCCCTTTGGCGTAACGCCCGTCGGCGCAGCGGCAAACCCGATCTTGTCAGCGACCTGAGATTGCGCCTTGTTGTAGAGCATGCCGGCGGCAACCGTCGCGTCGATCCACATCGCGCACTTGCCGGACGACATCAACGTGAGGTTCTCGTTGAAGCCGTTCGAGCTTGCGCCCGGAGGGCCGTTCTTCTTCAGCAGGTCCGAATAGAACGTGATGGCCTTGTTCCATTCGGGCGTGTCGAGTTGTGCCTTCCAGTTTTCATCGAACCAGCGCCCGCCGTAGGTGTTGACCACCGTGGACACGTAGGCCATGTTCTCGCCCCATCCGGCCTTGCCGCGCAGACAGATGCCGTAGATGCCTTTCGATTTGTCGGTGAGCTTGTCGGCAAACTCCTTGACCTGATCGTATGTCGGCTGATCGGGCATTTTCAGGCCCTTCTCCGCGAACAGATCCTTGCGATAGAACGTCATCGAGCTTTCCACATAGAACGGCAAGGCCCAGAGCTGGCCGTTCGACGATAGACCATCGCGCGCGGTTTTCACGACGTCTTCGAGGTCGTAGTCGGCGGGAAGATTCGTCATCGGCGCGAGCCAGCCGCGCTTGCCCCACTGCGGCGCCTCGTACGTGCCAATCGCCACCACGTCGAACTGACCGCTGTTCGTCGTGATATCGGTCGTCGCGCGCTGGCGCAGTACGTTCTCTTCGAGAATCACCCAGTTGAGCTTGATGTCCGGATTCGCCTTCTCGAAGTTTGACGACAGCTTCTTGAGTTCAAGCATGTCAGGGTTGTTGAGCGTCGCGATCGTGACATTTGCAGCACTCGCGAATTGAGTCGCACACAGCGCTACTGCGGCGATGAGGGCTTTGCGAACAGGCGCGCAAGCCGATGATGCTTCGTTCATTTCTGTCTCCGGATGGTTATTACCTTCAGTTCTGACGTGCTGCGGCTGCTTGTCATGACGATTGCAATCAGCTCATCCAGTTGCCACCGTCGACATTGAGGGTCTGCGCCGTGATGTAATCGGCGTCAGCGGATGCCAGGAACACTGCGGCGCCTGTCAGTTCGTCGGGCCGGCCCATGCGGCCGAGCGGGACGGCTTCGCCGACGAGCCGCTTCTTCTCACCGAGCGGGCGGTTTTCGTAGCGGGCGAAGAGCGCGTCGACTTCCTTCCACATCGGCGTGTCGATGATGCCCGGCGCAATGCCGTTGACGTTGATGCGGTGCTCAGCCAGCGCGAGCGCCGCCGACTGCGTATAACTGATGACCGCTGCCTTGCTCGCGCAGTAATGCGACACCAGCGCTTCGCCACGGCGGCCGGCTTGCGAAGCCATGTTGATGATTTTTCCGCCGCCGCCCTGCTTGACCATTTGCCGGGCCACCTCTTGCATCAGGAAGAACATCCCTTTGACGTTGACGGCAAAGACGCGGTCGAAAATTTCCCACGACTCATCCAGCAACGGACGCATGTCGAAGACCGCTGCATTGTTGAACAGGATATCGACCCGGCCGAATCGCTCGACGGTCGATTTCACAATGGCTTCGATGCCGTCGCGCCGGGTCACGTCCGCCTGCAAAAGGAGCAGTCGAGAAAGGTCTTCTTTCGCGTAGGTCGCCTCGAGGTCAGACTTCGTTTTGACGTCGGCGACCACTACCTTGGCTCCTTCGCTCAGATATCGACGAACCACCGCCTCGCCAATTCCGGTGCCACCGCCAGTCAGAATGGCAATCTTGTCTTTCAACACCATGATTCTTCTCCTGTTGGGAAGTATTTCCCGATAATTCGCGTAGGCGTACTACGTATATGAGGTTGAATACGATCCGTAAAAAACCCGACCTGCCCGTCAATACAACGTCATCATCGGCACGCGGCGGCGTAGGCGCCGATAACGTCGCGTACCTTGCCTTGAATCAGGCTCATCGGCGTTCCGTCGAGTTCGCCGCGTCGCAGTTGCCAATACTGCTCGGGAAGATATCGGCTCAGCAGGTTCTCCGGGATCTTCCGATTCGAGAGGTTGCTCACGAGCTTCTGTGCGGCTGCGTCGACTTCCGGATCCGACCAGTAATACCGGACACGGTCACTGTAGCTATAGGTTCGCAAAAGCCGCTGTTGCTGTTCGTCGCCGCGATAATACTTCTGCCAGTTGCCGGGCTTTTCGAGCATGACTTTTTCGACGACCGCGCGGAGATTCGACCTGACGTCCGATGCAAGAAGTTCGTCTTCGATTTCGGCAAGCGCATAGAGCGCCTCGCGCAACGCAAACGTCACGCCAGGTCCAACCTTCAAGATGGCGAAACCGTCTCGGACCAGCGCGGCGAGCGCTTCGGGTTTTTGGTAATCGGTGGAATGCGCTTCGAACACCATGCCGGGCAAGCGACCGAGCACACCGGATAGTTCCGTCGCAAGCTCGGGTTTGTAGTCCACCACTTTCGTGTGATCGAACTCGACACCCGGCTGAACGACGAGTGCAATCACGCGCTCCCACGCAGCATCGAGCCCACGCTTGCGCCACGCATCGCGATGCACTGCTACGGTGTCCAGCGCCGCGGTGTCGTGGGTAACCTCGACCGTTTCCAGTTCCTCGGCCGCGCCGCCCGGCACGGGCACTTCCGTGCCGATGATATAGACAGGCCGCTGGCGCTCGCCTTTATCATCGGCGGCAGCCTCGGCCACTGCACAGAGTCGCGCCGCTCGCTCGGCCACGACGTCGTCGGGCAAACGCTCGTCATCGCCCTGACAGGCCATGCTCGTATCGAGGTGAATCTTCGTGAAGCCCGCCGACACGTAGGCGGCGATAAGCGCCTCGGCGCGCTTCATTGCTTCTTCAGCCGGAAGCTGGCGCCATGCGTTCGGCCCGAGATGATCGCCGCCCAGAACGATGCGTTCGCGTGGCAAGCCCACGCGGTCGGCAATGAGATGCACGAAGCGGACGAAATCCGCCGGTTTCATGCCGGTGTAGCCGCCGAACTGATCGACCTGGTTCGACGTCGATTCGATGAGCAGCGGCGTATCATCGGCGAGCGCCTGGCTCATTGCGGCAGCCAGAACCCACGGATGCGCCGAGCAAATCGAGTACATGCCCTTGAGCTTCTGTGCGGCTCGGGAATTGCCCGTGAGACGAGAGACAACGTTGCTCATGCCATTACTCCGCTTTGCTTGCGATGAACGCGTCGAGTTCTTCAAGGGTGGCCGTGCCCTCCATCGGACCACGGTGGCTCACTGCCAGTGCACCGGCCGCGCTCGCGTAACGCAGTGCCTTTTCCAGCGCCATGCCTTGCGAACGGCAGGCGATATAGGTCCCGCCGAAGCAGTCTCCGGCGCCGGTGGGATCGACTTCTTCGACGGGAAGCGCCGGCAAGTGGAGCGTGGTCTCGCCGTCGTAATAGCTGCAACCCTCCTTTCCACGCTTCACGACGACTTCCTTGACGCCACGCTTCAGCAGTTCTTCGATCGCTGCCGCTTCCGTGCCGGCGCCTACCAGCAGCATCACTTCGTGCCCGCTCGGCAGAAAAACGTCGGTGTAGTCGAGAATGAAGTCGAGTGCTTCGCGCATCTCCGGGATGCGCAGCATCTCCTTGCGAATGTTCGGGTCGAAACTGACGGTGCCGCCGCTGCCTTTGACCGTCTCGATGACCTTCTTCATCGCTTCGATAATGCGGAAGGAGAAGAGCGACGAGCCCATCACGTGGAAGTGACGGCATCGCTTGAGCAGATCGTCCCGGACGTTGCCGACCGATAGATGGCCCGATGCACTGTTGGCGATGTTGTAGATGAAGTCGCGGTCACCGTCGTCGCGATAGGTGACGAAAGCGCTCCCGGTCGTCGCCGACTTGATGACCGCGATACCCGAGACGTCCACGCCGTCCGCTCGCAGGCGCTCGACGTTGAGCGCGCCGAAATCGTCGTCGCCGACGCAGCCGATCATCGCGCAAGGGCTGCCCGCTTTTGCGACCTGGTCGATGAAAATGGCCGGGGCGCCGCTCGCATACGGCCCGACGAGCGTGCCCGGTCGGCGGAACGACTGTCCGCGCTCCGTGGCCATGATTTCGACGAGGATTTCACCCATCGCCAGGATATAGCCGGACTTTCCGGATTTGTGCAGTTCAGTGATAGCCATGATATGCAATTCGATTGGTTGTACTTACGGACTGACTCATCAGGACAAGCCGGACGCTCGCCCCTGTCGCGTTCAACGATATCTCGAGATCGACTTAGCTCACTTCCTTGCGAAACTCGAGAACGCCGCTTTCCCGTCTATCAAGCATCAAATTTCTCTGAGGCATCAATTCCATCGTCGGCGGGTCGATTCCGTCATCCAGCAAGAGCGCGTCGATGTCCGCGAGATTCGCGAAGGCTTCACCATCGCGCTCATCGAGCTGCGGCTGGCAGGCCACCACGATCGTGCGCTTCGCAACCTTTCGCGCGACGTCGAACAATCGCGCCACCTCCGGGTCCGTGCGTAACAACTGGCCGTCACGGTCGAGCCCATTGGCCTCCAGGATGCAAAGGTCTATCGACCGCCTGCTCACCAAAGCCTCCGCATCAGGGCCGGTCAGGATCGTCTCGCCGGTTTCCAGTTGCCCTCCCGTCAGCGAAAGCTCGCAGTGAAGAAAGCGCTGCGCAGTGCGAGCCATCTCGATGTCGTGAACCATCAGCGCGAGATTCGACCGGTCCGCAAGAAACGGAAGAATCTTGTGAACGATCGCGCCGGTGCCGAACATCAACGATTGGTGGTCGTCTACCGCTTCTGCCGCGAACCGCGCAATCGCCAGTTCCAATGCCTTTCGCGTGGCCTCGTCCGCCACCGGCACAAGGATGTTCTCTCCCGCCTTCTGCGCGAGATAGCGCGCCTTTCCAAACGAGCGGACAAGGTAACGCTGTTGCTCGAGATACGTCAGATCAGTACGGACAGTGACGCTCGAGACATCGAAAACCTGGCTCAACTCCTCGACCGACACCTCACCACGCTTCCGGACGAGTTCAACGATCTGCAACCTGCGCTTCAGCGAACTTTTGCTTGCGAGCATGTGCTTGCCTTTCCTCTTTCGTTTCGAATGAGTTTAGTTTCGACTCGAAAGACTGTCAAAGGGAATAAGGCGCTGGCGTGCTAGGGGTTTTCCCGTCGCGGGCATGAGGATTTTGTCGGAAGAAATTGCGTCGGAAAGAAAAGCGACGACGGAGGCTACGGCCGTGCGGCTTTCTGCGAGAAGGGGATTTTTGGCCTCGGCGGGCCGAAGCGTGATCGCGTCGGATCAGCAGTGGTACGTCGTGGCAGGCGGCTTCTTGCCTGGCAATGTCCTGCCACGAGTATGGGGATTTTCGACCGTCCTTATCGCGCGGTCACGTCCTTCGCCTGGACCTCGATGGTCGCCGGGGTCGCGCCTGCGTTGCCAGCCGACTTCGACGCATCGCCGCCCACGCCTTCCTTGAACGCCTTGACGGCACCGCCCAGATCGGAACCGGCGCTACGCAGCTTCTTGGTACCGAAGATAAGCGCAACAATGCCCAGAACGATGAGCCAATGACTAATGCTCAGACTACCCATAACAAAACACTCCTGAAAACGAGAGAACGTCGATCCAAAGGGATGCGCAATAATTACTCGATAACTGCATGACTCCACGCATCTGCGGTGTATTCTGTCATAAAAATCAATAGTTTATGTGTCCATTTTCGCACCGCGCGCAATAACGGACCGAGCAACGGGGAATTTATTACCTCATCGCGGCCTCGTTATCGATCATTGCAGACGCAATCATTTCGGCTTGAGCAGGACCTTGATCGAGTCGAGCGAATTCGCGATCTTGATGGCTTCGTCCCATTCGTCGAGCGAGAAGCCATGCGTGACGATGCCCTTCGACGTGACGAGGCCGCGCGCGAGCAGATCGATCGCGATCGGGTAGCAATACGGTCCGAGATGCGCGCCGCGAACGTCGAGCTCCTTCCGATCGCCGATGATCGACCAGTCGACCGTCGTATCGGCGCCGAACACCGAGAACTCGACGAAACGCCCGAGCTTGCGGATCAGTTCGAGCCCTTGCGACACGCCCGCCGGCACGCCGGTCGTTTCGATATACACGTCGCAGCCATAGCGGTCCGTGATGGAGCGAATCGTTTCCAGTGCGTCGTCGGTCTTCGGGTTGATCGTGATGTCGGCGCCGTATTCGCGCGCCAATGCGAGACGCTCTTCGACGAGGTCGATCACGACGAGCTTCTTCGGCGTCTTCAGATGCGCGACCTGCGCCATCATCAGCCCGAGCGGCCCCGCGCCCGCGATCACGACGACATCGCTCAACTGAATATCGCCGCGATTCACGGTATGAATGGCGCAAGCCAAAGGTTCGATGATCGCCGCATCTTCGAGTGAAATGCCGTCGGGAATCTTATGGACGATCGCTGTCGGCGGAAAACGCATGTATTCGGCCATGCCGCCATCGGCGACTTCGCGCTGAAAGCCGAAAATGTTATGGACTTCGCACATCCAGTACTCGCCCGACTTGCAATAGCGGCACTTCGCGCACGGCACGATCTGCTCAGCGATCACGCGATCGCCTTTCTTCACGCCGAAATGTTCTTCTGCGCCCTCGCCCAGTTCTTCGACATATCCGAAGAATTCATGGCCCGGAATCACCGGCGCTTTCACCCACGGATTCGGTCCGCCCCAGAACATCTTCGCGCCCGACCAGCATTTGCAATCGCTCGCGCAGATGCCGCACGCGGCGATGCGAATCACGAGTTCATTTCTTCCGGGGCGCGGACGCTGCACGCGCTCCACACGATAATCTTTCGGCGCGCGGCATACGATCGCCGTCATTTCGGAATCGGCCATGACGTGTCTCCCTCTGGTTATGTGTGTCGCTTACTCTTCCAGTACGATCTGCACCTTCACGTCGGTAGGCACGCCGCTCGCCGCTTCCTCGAAGGCCTTGATGCCTTCCGCGAACGGGAACGTGCGCGAGATGAACGGCTTCACATCGAGCTTGCCCGATGCGATCAACTGAATGGCGCGCGGAAAGATATTCGCGTAACGGAACACCGATTCGATGCGCGCTTCCTTGATCTGCACCGCGACCACATCGAGCGGAATCGCGCGCTGCGGCATGCCGACGAGCACGATACAGCCGCCCGGGCACAGCAGATCGACGATGCCTTCGAACGCCTTCTCGTTGCCGCTCGCTTCGAACACGATGTTCGCGCCCCAGCCATCGGTCAGCTCGTTGATGACATCGAGCGGGCGCCTGTCGCGGATATTCACCGTGGTCACGCCCTGCACGCTGCCGATCAGTTCCAGCTTCTCCTGCACGAGATCGCAGACGATCGCGCGGCTGCATCCGCCCGCGAGCGCGGCCAGCGCGCACATCATGCCGATGGTGCCCGCGCCCAGAACGACCGCGACATCGCCCGGCTTGATCGCGGCCTTCTTCGCGGCCTGCAGACCGATCGAGAGCGGCTCGACGATCGCGCCTTCCGCGAAGCTCACGTTGTCCGGCAGCTTGTACGTGAACGCGGCCGGATGCACGACATACGGCGCGAGACAGCCGTGCACCGGCGGCGTCGCCCAGAAGCGCACTTTCGGATCGAGGTTGTATAAGCCTTCACGCGATGCGCGCGATTCCATGTCCGGCACGCCCGGCTCCATGCACACGCGATCGCCCGCCTTCAGATGCTTCACTTCCTCGCCCACCTCGACGACCGTGCCCGATGCTTCATGCCCCAGCACCATCGGTTCATTGACGACGAACGGCCCGATGCGGCCGTGCTGATAGTAGTGAATGTCGCTGCCGCAAATGCCGACCGTATGAATCTTGATGCGCACATCGCGCGGGCCCACGACCTGCGGCAGGCTGAACGGGCGCAAGCTGATGCGCTTCGCTTCTTCGAGAACCAGTGCTTCCATCGTCGTTCCTTTGATAGAGAAATAGGCGGGATCAGCAGGACTGGAATCCACCATCGACCAGCAGGCTGACGCCGCTCACCATGCTCGAATCGTCGCTGAGCAAATAAGCGATCGTGCGCGCCACTTCCACCGGCTGCACGAAGCGATTCATCGGAATGCGCGCGAGCATCGGCGCGGATTTGGCGGGATCGCTCCAGGCTCGTTCGCCCATCGGCGTCATGGTGACGGTCGGGAGCACGGCGTTCACGCGAATGCCGTGCGGCCCGAGCTCGTTGGCCATTACGCGCGTCATCGCGTCGAGCCCACCCTTCGATGCGCAATACGCCGCATGCAGCGCGAAGCCCACATTCGCCGACAAGCTCGACACATTGACGATCGGCCCGCCCACGCCGCGCGCGATCATGCTTTTCGCGCACTCTTGCGCGACGATCATCGCGGCGCGCAGGTTGACGTTCATCGTCAGGTCGAAGGATTCGACAGTCGTTTCGAGAAATGGCTCCAGCACGGCGATGCCCGCGTTGTTCACGAGCAGATCGACGGGCTGCACGGCGCGCGCCGCATCGCGCGCGGCGTTCGCATCCGCGAGATCGACGGCGATGGTTTCGCAACCCGTCTCGTTCTTCAGCGCGTCGAGGTCGGCGGCGCTGCGGCTCAATGCGATGACGCGCGCGCCGCGCTCGATCAGCAGTTGAACCGTCGCATGACCGATGCCCTTGCCCGCGCCCGTGACGAGCACGGTCTTGCCCGCGAACTCGCGGTTTCTGTCGATGGTCGTCATGGTGTCGTCTTCAGGGTTCGTCGCAGAGACGTCGCGCGGTGTCTTCATCCGTCACGAGCACCGACGGATAACGCCCGCGCAACGCCGCGCGCGTCACATGAAACTTCTTCTTGCCGCCGCTCACGAGAATCACGCGCCTGATCTTGCGCAGGTCGTCGAGCGTGATCGCGACGGTGCGGCGATTCAGCGGATGATCGATCAGCTCGCCATATTCATCCATGAAATGACCGAGCATGTCGCCGACCGCGCCCGCCTTTTCGAGCGTGCGCAACTGCTCGGGATTGTCAATGCCGTATGTCACCACGAGCGATTCCGTCAGATCGCCGCATGTCAGCAACGCGAGATCGGCATTGCGCGCGAGCTCATACGTCTCGCGCACGGTCTCTTCCTGGAGGATGACGTCGCGCGCCTTCTGGCTGCTGACATAGATCGGCGCGGCGAAGAGATAGCCATCGGCCCGGCAGATGTTCGCGAAGTCCGACACGATGTCGAACGTGTTGATGCTCGGGCAATGCGACAGGCCGCCTTGCAACGAAACCGCCGACACCGGTCCGTAGGTGCGCTGCGGCATCGCGCGCAGCACGGCGCGAATCGTGCGGCCCCAGCCGAGGCCGATGGTCTGCCCCGTGACGATCTGCTTCGCGAAGTACGTCGCCGCACCGATGCCGAGCGCCGCGTTGTTCGCCTCGTTGTTCGCGCCGCTCGGCACGACGACCGCGCATTCCAGCCCGAAGCGCTTCGCGAGCGCCTCTTCCAGCGCGACGCACGGCGCGATCTTGCTGTTGATCGTGATCTGCACGAGGCCGGACTCACGGCTCGCGGCAAGCAGACGATTCACGCGCACGCGATTGCTGCCGATACGCTGCGCGATCTCCTGCTGCGTCAGATTGCCGACGTAGTAATGCCACGCGACGCGCGCCTGCAGCTCTTCTTCAGAATCGATGGAATCGTCCGCTTCGACGATCGCGACGGGCGGTGCGCTCTTGCTCATGTTTTCCCAGTGTTCAATGAAAGGCGCCGCGATTTTATTTCACCGCGCCCATCGTCAGGCCTTGCACCAGTCGGCCGGACACGAGCAACGCGAACACCACCATCGGCAGGACGATCAGCGTGCCTGTCGCCATGATTTCGCCCCACGGCAATTCATAACCGCTCATGTAACTCGTGGCGGCGACCGGCGATGTGATCGCGTCGCTGCGCGTCAGCACGAGCGCATAGAGCAGATCGTTCCACGAGAAGATGAACGCGAAGATCGCGGAGACGACGATGCCCGGCATCGCGAGCGGCAGGTTGATGCGCCAGAACACGCGCCACGGCGATGCGCCATCGAGCCGCGCGGCTTCGTCGAGCTCCACGGGAATATTGCGGAACTGGTCCGTGCAGATCCACACGACGATGGGCAGCGAGAACGTCAGATAGAGCAGAATCAGCACGATATGCGTATCGACGAGATCGAGCTTCGTCGCGATCAGGAAGAACGGCACCGCGAGCACGACAGGACTCACCATGCGGTTCGAGATGAACCAGAACCACAGGTCTTCCTTGCCGCGGAATTCATAGCGCGCGAGCGCATAGGCTGCGGGCGTGCCGAGCAGGATCGCGAGCACCGTCGTGCTGCTCGCGATGATGAGCGAGTTGAGCAGGCTGCCCGCCACGTCATGCTCGAAGAGCGCCGCCGAGTAGTGATGGAACGTCGGCGAGAAGAGCCACTTCGGCGGATAAGCGAGCGCATCGGCCTGGCTTTTCAGGCTCGTCGTGACCATCCAGTAGAACGGAAACACCGAGGACATGAACACGACGACGAGGCCCAGAAAATGCCATACCGTGGCGCGCTTTCGCGCGGCGCGCGCGCGTTTGGCTCGTTGCGTCACGCCGCCATTGGCAGCCTGCAAAGTCGGTGAACTCACGCGGCCTCCCGATACACGAAACGGATATAAAGACGCGACAGCACGATCGTCAGAATGAGCAGGATGATCGCCTGCGCGGACGCCATGCCCTGATCGAAGAGACGAAAGCCCACGCGCTGGATATAGACGCTGATGAACTCCGTCGCCGCGCCGGGGCCGCCGCGCGTCATCGTGAAGACGGCGTCGAACATCTTGAGCATGTCGGCGGAACGCAGAATGAGAATGGCCGTGAGACCCGGCAGCAGATAAGGCCGCTGCAAATGCCAGAGGATCATGCTCCACTTCGGCGTTTCGAGGCGCGCGGCTTCTTCTGCTTCTTTCGGCACCATCGACAGTCCGGCCAGCAGGATCAGCGCGCAGAACGGCGTCCATTGCCAGATATCCATGATCATCACGGAGACGAACGCGAGCGTCGGGTCCGCGAGCCAGTCCTGCGGCGGAATGCCGATTAGACCCGTCAGATAGTTCGCCACGCCGAACTGGCGATTGAAGATCAGCCGTCCGATCAGGCCGACGACCGCGTAGGTCGTCGCCATCGGAATCACGAGGCTCACGCGCGCCGCCGCGCGCAACCACGGCAATTCCATGCGATGAAGCAGGAGCGCCGCGAAAAGACCCAGCGCGATCTCGATCGGCAACGTGAGACACAGGAACAACGCGGTGCGGCCGAGCGCTTCCCAGAAGGTCGGATCGGTCAGCGTCGCGACGTAGTTGTCTACGCCGATGAACGGCGTGCCCGAGCCGAGATCCGCGAGCTTGTACTGATGGAACGAGTTATAGAGCGCGAGCAGCAGCGGATAGATGCCGATGATCGCAAGCGCGGCTATCGCGGGAATCAGGAACCAGAAGGCGGGCGAACGCGGCAGGATGCCGAAATAGCGCGTGGGCTTGCGCGGTCCTCTCGCGTGCATTGCGGATGATGCCATTCGATCGCCTCCGGTTCCTGGTAACTTTCTTGATGCGATTTACTTCAGCAAAGGCTTCTTGCCGTCGTAATAGCCCGCCTTCTTCAGGATGTCCTCGGTCTTCTGACCGATGGTCTGCGCGCCCTCCTTCACCGTCACCTGGCCGAGCATCATCTTGCTGCCCCATTCGCCGATGACTTCCGACACCGCCGGCCATTCCGGGAAGCGCGGACGATAATCCGGCACGCCGCCCTGCCACGATTCGACCATCGGCTTCACGAACGGATACTTGTCCTGCACGGCCTTGTCCTGATACACCGCCGTGCGCGCCGGCACGCCGCCCGCTTCGAGGTAAGGCTTGGCCATTGCCTCGGACGTGATCCATTGAATGAAGAGCCACGAAGCAGCCTGCTTCTTCGCGTTCGACTTCGCGTTCACCGCGAGCGAGAAGCCGCCGAGCGCGGGCTTCAGACCCGCCGGGCCCTTCGGCTCGGTCGTGATCGCGAGACAGTTGCCGAGCTTCGACTTGCTCGGATCGGTCAGTGTCGGATAGAAGGCGGACCATTCGGTGATCATCGCCACCTGCCCTTGCGCGAGCGCATTCACCGCTTCGGCGTGATCGAAGTCGACGATGCCCGGCGGCATGAACTTCATCAGCTTCTGCCGATAGTCCAGGCCCGCCTGCGATTGCGGCGACATCAGGTTGGACTTGAACTTCGCATCCAGCAACGAGCCGCCGTTGGGCCACAACACGCGCATGAAGCTGTCCGCCGATTGCGTCTCGCCGCGCCGCGATTGCAGCGCGAACGCGAACTTGTCGCCCTTCGTGAGCTTCGGCGCGTAGGTGTTGAGAAGATCGTCCCAGGTCTTCGGCGGCTCGTCGAAGCCCGCGTCCTTCAACATGCACTTGTTGTAGAACATGAGGCCCGAATAGTTATCGAACGGCAGGCCATACGTGACCTTGTCCCACGTGCCGAACGAATCGAGGAGAATCGGGAAGAAGCCCTTGAGGTTGAGGTTCGGGTCCGCGAGCTTGGGATCGTCGGTGAACTTCTTGATGGGCACGAGCCACTTGTTGCTCGCGAACTCGCCGATCCACACGACATCGACGAGCACAATGTCCTGATCGCCGCCGCCGACGAAATTGAGCACTTCCTTCTCGCGCGTGTTCTCGTAGGGAATCACTTCCCAACGAACCTTGATGCCGGTCTCTTTCTCGAACTGCGGGATCAGTTGTTGCGCGGCCTTGTAGCCGGGACGATCGAGAAAAATGGCCTTGATCGTGGTGCCCGAGTAGGGCTGCGCCGCTTCCTTCAAGGTCCAGGCCTGCGCATTCGATGCGGCGAACGCCGCGCTCGCCGCCAATAGCGCGATTGCCGCGGCGTGTTTGATCGGGCCGGGCTGCATGGCCGGGATGAAGCGCTTCTTCATGCCTGTCTCCTTGGTTTTCTTCGAGCGGGTACGGCTGACGGATTCGGTTCTTTCCTGCTTCCTTCCTGCTTTTGCAGCGCTCGCGCGCTTCGAAACATGCGCGTCGTTTCACTTGTAATTTCGGTTTTACAATTGTATATTTTGGCGCGAACAGGTTGTCAAGAACAAAAATCGACGATGCATCCGATGCTGCGCTGCCGCAGCAGCGAACTGGAGACAACGTATGAGCGCAGTTCATCTGCAGCAGATTCGCAAGGCCTTTGCGGGCGTCGACGTGCTGAAGGGCGTCGACATCG
Source organism: Caballeronia calidae (assembly GCF_900044055.2). GTDB lineage: Bacteria > Pseudomonadota > Gammaproteobacteria > Burkholderiales > Burkholderiaceae > Caballeronia > Caballeronia calidae. Next base: position 36,815 of record NZ_FCOX02000059.1, read on the forward strand.
AAGTGACCGATCGCGAGTTCATGGTCTTCGTCGGTCCTTCGGGTTGCGGAAAATCCACCTTGCTGCGCACCATTGCCGGCCTCGAACGCAGCGACTCAGGGCAAGTGCTGATTGGCGGCGAGGACGTCACCGAGCTGGAGCCATCGCAGCGCGGCGTCGCGATGGTGTTTCAGTCGTATGCGCTGTATCCGCACATGTCGGTGTACGAAAACATCGCGTTCGGGCTGCGCATGCTCAAGTTGCCCGAAGCGCAGATCAAGGAGCGCGTGCATCGCGCGGCGGAAATCCTGCAGATCGGCCAGTTGCTCGAGCGGCGACCGCGTGCGCTGTCGGGCGGGCAGCGTCAGCGGGTGGCAATCGGCCGTTCGATCGTGCGCGAGCCGAGAGTCTTTCTCTTCGACGAACCGCTCTCCAATCTCGATGCCGCCTTGCGTGTGCAGATGCGCCTCGAGCTCATCAAGCTGCACAAGCAGCTCAACGCGACGATGATCTACGTCACGCACGACCAGACCGAAGCCATGACCATGGCCGATCGCATCGTCGTGCTGAATCACGGGCGCGTCGAGCAGATCGGTTCGCCGCTCGAGCTGTATCGCACGCCGCACAATCGCTTCGTCGCCGGCTTCATCGGCTCGCCGAAAATGAACTTCATGGATGTGCGCGTGATGCGCGTCGATGCCGCGGGCGTCACGATCGAACTGCCCGGCGGCGTGCCGCTCACGCTGCCGTTCGCCGCTTCGTCGGTGAAAGCGGGCGAGACGCTCACGCTCGGCATTCGGCCCGAGCATTTGATCGAAGCAGGCGGCGGCGATATCGACAGCGGTCTCACCGGCGAAGTCATGGTGATCGAGCATCTCGGCGGTGAAACGCTGCTGCATGTGCGTCTGCCGAATGAACTCGTGATTCAGGTGAAAGGGTCGGGGGAATCGACTGCGGTCGAGGGGCAGCGCCTCAACGCGGGCTTCAGCATTCGTCACGTGCATCTGTTCCGCGAGGACGGCAGCGCGCTCGAACGCATGCGGCCCGTGGCGGAGACGGCGGCGGTCTGACGGCTGTCGCGAGCGCGGCGCATACATTCAAAAGACGCCTCAGCAGTACTTGTTATCGCACCTTGCGCTCGCTCGACAGTAGTCGGGATTACAAATATTCCAGAGTTCGTCTGTACAAAACTGCAAAGCGGCCTGTCGGCGCAACGCCGTGCGATATCGCTTTATGTGCGCCACCCCACAAATCCCGTAACACATTGCGGATTCGTTATGTAACCCTGACCGCGATGTAGCGCGCTGTCGCACGATCGTGATAGCCGGAAACCGCGTGCAAACGCTATCGGGCCGCATCGGCCGACGCAGCGCGCATCGAGAGGCACGGGGACAGCGGATCTGGCACGACTCGTGCAACCGCATCCACGACCAACAGGGAGGGGATGGCGAGAGCATGAAAGGAACGACTAACGGCTCATCTGCACCGAAAGCCGCGCCGAACTCAGATCATGCATTCAGGCATCGCGTGCTCGCAGGCCTCAAGGCCGGAGAATTCTGCATCGCCTATCAGGGAATCTACCGAGTCGACAGTGGCGAGCTCGCCCAAATGGAGGCGCTTATCCGCTGGCGTCATCCGGAGCACGGCGTATTGCTGCCAGGCGCATTCAGCGAGGCGTTCGGTGACGCCGACATCATGGGCGAACTCACGTGGTTCGTGCTGGATGCCGTTGCGTCGGAAATCGACGCCTGGCGCGCACGCGGCGGCGCGCACTATTCCGTGGCCGTGAACGTGCCGCCATCGGTTGCGGCGCTGCCCGACTTCGCCGAACGCATGGAGAAGATCTGCCGTGCGCGCGGCGTCACGCCGGATTGCATCGAGCTCGAATTGCTGGAGAGCGAGGATCTCACGCGCATGCCGTCCATGCCGAAGGTGGTGCGGCGTCTGAAGAACAAGGGCGTGAGCGTCGCGATGGACGATTTCGGTACCGGCTACTCGTGTCTCGCCGCGCTCGGGCCGATCGACTTCAGGACGGTGAAGATCGCGAAGGAGCTGCTTTCCAGGGCACCGCGCTGCCCGAATGCGTGCCTGGTGTTCTCATCGGTGCTGACGCTCCTCACGCGGCTGAAGGTGGCGATCGTCGTCGAAGGTGTCGAGACGGCCGCGCAGGCGCAGTGGATTGCGCAATGGCCGCATGTCCTCGCACAAGGCTTCTTTCTCGCGCGGCCCGCGTTCGGCATCGACAACGTGCCCGGCGCGCGCCTTGCACATTCGATGACGCGACGCGCGCCGTCGCGCCGCGACGTGCCGCTCGCCGACGCGGCGTGAAGGACGAAGTAACCGGACGCGTTCGTCGAATAGTCCCGTCGTGAAGGGTCTCTGGCCGCCCTCGTAAAGCCGGGAATTGGCCGGCGCGCGCTGTAAACGCCGGTTTTTTCATAGGCCGGAAGCACGTCGGATCCGGCGCGCATGTCGGCTGCGGCGGTGTCGATATCACGGCGTCGACGCCGGCGCGGGCTTGCCGGCCTTCTGCGCATTGATCTTCGACTGCGCGTTCTGCAGATTCTGCGGATAGTCGGTCTGCTCGCCGGCCGGGTTATAGCCGTTCTTCTCCAGCTCCTTCAGCTCCGCATTCTTCTTCTCGCGCGCCGCCTTACGCTCGGCTTTCTTGACCTGCTTCGGCGTGGACGCCGCCGTGTCCTGCGCCTGTGCGACGGGCACGACGACGAACGCCGACAGACACAGCGCGGTCATGGCGATGACGGCCGGCGGTGCGGTGCGTTTGTTCATGATCGATCTTCTCCGGATGGATGGCGACGTTCTGCAACGGCAGTTGCGAGGACCGCGTCAGCAATAAGCGATCCATGCGGCGGCACGTTGGCACGGCTCGCCGAACCCTCAGCGATCGACGATACGGCTCAGATTGCCGCGCACGCGCTGCAGGAGCGCGATCAGCTGCTCGCTTTCCTGGCGGCTGAAGCCCGCGAGCGCCTCCGACGTGATTTCGTCGCCGACGCGGCGCGCGCGGTCGAGCGCCTTCTCGGCCTTCGCGGTCATGCGGACCTGACGCTCGCGGCGATCGTCGGGATTCAGACGGCGCTCGATCCAGCCGCCCTCCTCCATGCGGTCGAGCAGGCGCCCGGCGGAAATCGGCGCGACTTCGAGCAGCCCGGCGAGCCGCGCCTGATTCACTTCGCCGTAATGCGAGAGATACGCGAGCACGCGGCACTGCGCGCGCGTGAGATTGAGCGATGACTTCGCGAGTTCATCGAACCGGTTGCCGCACAGGCGGTCCACGTCCGCGACCAGGAAGCCGAAGCGTTTGTCGAGTTGGGTTTCCATCGCGCGATTATATGGAAGAGCTTTCGGTGCGTGTATGTGCGCGGACCCGTAATCGTCCGCATTGCGCTGTATAATAAGCCTGCTTATCATCACTGTACTTATTAAAACCGCCGCCAGACGGCCGTATCCCATGTCCTCCGAAGTCTCCACGGAACGCGCCGCGGCGCCCCTCAATCGCGGCATGCTGACCGTCTCGATCATGCTCGCGACGCTGATTCAGACGCTCGACAGCACCATCGCCAATGTGGCGCTGCCGCATATGCAGGGCAGCCTGTCGGCGTCGCAGGATGAGATCACGTGGGTGCTCACTTCGTACATCGTCGCGGCGGCGATCGCGACGCCGCTCACCGGCTGGCTTTCGGATCGGCTGAGCGTGAAAAAGCTGCTGTGCATTTCGATCGCGGGCTTCACGGTGGCGTCGGCGTTTTGCGGGCTGTCGGAGACGCTCACACAGATCGTCGCGTCGCGCTTGTTGCAGGGCATATTCGGGGCGTCGCTGGTGCCGCTGTCGCAATCGATCCTGCTCGACATCAATCCGCGCGAGAAACAAGGCCAGGCGATGGCGGTGTGGGGCATGGGCGTGATGGTCGGGCCGATTCTCGGTCCGACGCTCGGCGGCTGGCTCACCGACAGCTACAACTGGCGCTGGGTGTTTTTCATCAACGTGCCGATCGGCGCGTTCGCGCTCTTTGGCGTGATGAGTTTCCTGCCGACGCAGGTCGCGCGACGCGCGGTGAAGTTCGACGCCTTCGGCTTCGCGACGCTCGGCCTTGCCATCGGCGCGTTCCAGGCGATGCTGGATCGCGGCGAGCAGCTCGACTGGTTCGGGTCGATCGAGATTCGCATCGAGGCGGTGCTCGCGGCGCTGAGCTTCATCTTCTTCATCGCGCATACGGCGACGGCCGGCGCGCGCTCGTTCTTCAAGTACGAGTTGTTGAAGGATCGCAACTTCGCGACGGGCACGTGCTTCATCTTCGTGATCGGCGCGGTGATGTACGCGACGCGCGCGCTATTGCCGCCGATGCTGCAAAACCTGATGAACTATCCGGTCGCGACGACGGGCCTCGTCACGGCGCCGAGCGGCGCGGGCACGATGGTCGCGATGCTCGTCGCGGGGCGGCTTCTGAAACATGTCGATGCGCGTTTGCTGCTGCTTTCGGGCTTTCTGATTTCCGCATTCGCGCTCTGGCAGATGATGCATTACACGATCGTGCTGTCGGCATCGGATATCGTGTGGCCGGGGGTGATTCAGGGCTTCGGGCTGGGCCTCGTGTTCGTGCCGCTGTCGGCGCTGACGTTTTCGACGCTCACGCCCGAATTGCGCGCCGATGGGACGGCTACGTATAGCCTCATGCGCAATATCGGCAGCAGTATCGGGATTTCGATCGTGCAGACGCTGATGACGCGGAACACGCAAGTCGCGCATGCGGACCTGGCGGCGCAGGTGACGCCTTTCAATCCTGCGGTGCAGGCGATGGTGTCGGGGGGGTCTGTGCAGGACATGGCCGTGCTCAATCAGACCATTACGCAGCAGGCTTCCATGATCGCTTATCTCAATGACTTCAAGTTGATGTTTGTCGCGACGTTGCTCGTGGTGCCATTGTTGGTCTTGATTCGCCCGGCGAAAAGCGCTTCTTCCGATGAGTCGGTTGCGCATGCGGCTATGGATTGAATGTTTTTTTGCTTTCGGGTGCGTTTTTTGTTTTTCGGGCGCTTCTATGGACTTCCTGTAGTCGCGTCGGTTTATTTGCGTTGCCCCTATGCGGGGCGGCAGTCACTTTCTTTGCTGCTGCAAAGAAAGTAACCAAAGAAACAGCTATCCCCAGCCTAAGCACTTCAGGCCGGCCCCGGCACAGAAGAACTCTCGTGGTCCGGCAGTAGCGAGTGCCCTCGTAGGCCTCACCGGGCTTGGATCGCGCACGGTCTGTCACATCGCGCCACTCAACTGACTGGTAAGGCGCGTATGGCTCCGGCCCGCTTCGCGGCCGACCGGTCAATCGGGTCTGCTTGTGCTTCCTTGCTTGCGCTGTCATCTAACTGTATCGGGCCACGCACGTCGGGAAACCTAATTTCGCGTCGGTTTATTTGCGTTGCCCCTGTGCGGGGCGGCAGTCACTTTCTTTGCTGCTGCAAAGAAAGTAACCAAAGAAACAGCTATCCCCATCCTA
>NZ_FCOX02000060.1 GCF_900044055.2 Caballeronia calidae
TTGCATACCCAACGGCAGCGCGTAGCGCTGTGCCGGAGCTATTTGGTGCTGAACCAGCGCCCTTAAACAACTAGCTTGTCAGACCGTGCGCGATCCAAGCCCGATTGGACCTTTGAGGGCACTCGCTACTGCCGGGCCACGAGAGTGCTTCTGTGCCGGGGCCGGCTGGAAGTACTTTGGATGGGGATAGCTGTTTCTTTGGTTACTTTCTTTGCAGCAGCAAAGAAAGTGACTGCCGCCCCGCATAGGGGCAACGCTAATAGACCGACGCGAAAACAGGATTTCACGCCCCACCCGACAGCGACTACCCCGCCCACGCAAAAACACAAATCCGCGAAAGCGAAAAAAGGCATAAACCTTGCTCCAGTGCACACCATGCACGATTCCCCCACGATATCGAACGCACAGCCCGCGGCCTCGAATCCTTGGACCTGTCCGTTCTGCCCCCTGCTATGCGACGACATCACGCTCGTGCCGAGCGCCGATCAGCGCCTCGCAGCACCGCACACCGCCTGCCCGCGCCTGGCGGAGGCGCTTGCCCGCGTCAGTCCCAACGACACCAGGCAAGCACCGACGATCAACGCGCAACCCACCGATCTCGCGTCGGCGCTCTCGCAAGCCGGGGCGATCCTGTCGAACGCTCGGCGGCCGCTTTTCGGCGGACTCGCGACCGACGTGGCCGGCGCACGCGCGCTCTATGAGCTCGCCGCGCATTGCGGCGCCATCCTCGATCATCTGCACGGCGACTCGCTCGCCGACAGCAATAGCGTAATGCAAGACCGCGGCGCGCTCTTCACGACGCTCTCCGAAGTGCGCTCGCGCGCCGATCTCGTCGTCGTGTTCGCGTGCGAGCCATCGCGGCGCTATCCGCGCTTCTACGAACGCGCCATCGACAAAGACCGCGACGCAAGCATCGTATTCGTCGGATGTGACATCGATAAAGCCGCGAACGCGCGCACCGAGTCGATGCTGCAAAACACCGATCCCTTCGATACGCTCGCGCTCTGGTCCGCGCACGTCGAAGGCGGCCGGCCGATTCCGGTCGAAGAACTCGTCGCGCTGACGGAGCGCATCGGCAAAGCGCAATACACCGCGTTCATCTACGAGCCTTCGACGCTGCCGACACAACACGCGGCGCTCGCGATCGAAGCGCTGCAGCGCATCGTCAAGGCGATCAATCGCACCGCCCGCGCAGGCGCGCTCGCCCTCACCGGCGACGATGGCGCCGCGTCCGTCAATCAGGCGATCACGTGGCTCTCCGGCTTTCCCGTGCGCACGCGCGTCGCATACGGCATGCCGCTCGATCACGACGCGCATCGCTATCGCACGGAAGCGCTTCTCAAGCGCGGCGAAATCGATGCGCTCCTCTGGGTGTCGAGCTTCGCGCCCGAGCCGTTGCCCGCATCGCTCGATGACAACGTGCCCGCGATCATCCTCGGCCATCCATCGATGACGATACCCGCGCGCCACGCGCCGACCGTGTTCATTCCCGTCGCGACGCCGGGCATCGACAGCGGCGGGCATCTCTTTCGCGTCGATACCTCGGTGGTCGCGCCGCTCACCGCCGCGCGCGATGCGGGCCTGCCGACCGTCGCCTCGATCGCGTCGCAGCTCACGCAGGCAAGGAGGCCGCAATGAGCCTCACGCGGCTGAAGGGCGGCACGCTCTACGATCCGGCGAACGGCGTCGACGGCGAGAAGCGCGACATCTATATTCGCGATGGCCGCATCGTCGATGACGCGCAAGGCGAAAGCATCGCGCCCGAACGCGACTTCGACGCCAGCGGCATGATCGTGATGGCGGGCGGCATCGACCTGCACTCGCACATCGGCGGCGGCAAGACGAACCTGTCGCGCCTGCTGCTGCCCGAAGATCATCGCGACGATCCGCGGGCCGTGCCCGATCGCCCCAACGAAGGCCGCTATATGCGCCTGCCCTCGTGCGGTGTATGCGCGCCGGGCACGCTCGCGGCCGGCTATCGCTATGCGGAAATGGGCTACACCGCCGCGTTCGAGCCCGCGATGATCGCGTCGAACGCGCGCCACGCACATCTGGAAATGGGCGACACGCCGATCATCGATCACGGCGCCTACGTGATGATGGGCAACGACGAACTCTTCCTGCAGATGCTCGCCGCGAACGAAGACTTCGAGCGCCTGCGCGATTACGTCGGCTGGACCATCAACGCGCACAAGGCGCTCGGCGTGAAGGTCGTGAATCCCGGCGGCATCTCGGCCTTCAAGTTCAATCAACGCTCGCTCGATGTCGACGAGAAGCACGTGCATTACGGCATCACGCCGCGCGACGTATTGAAGACGCTCACGCGCGCGCTGACCGACTTGCGCGTGCCGCATCCGCTGCATGTTCACGCAAGCAACCTCGGCGTGCCGGGCAACATCGAATCGACGATCAGGACGATGGACACGGCCGAAGGCCTGCCCATTCATCTGACGCATATCCAGTTCCACAGCTACGGCACCGAAGGCCCGCGCAAGTTCTCGTCGGGCGCGCGGGCGATCGCCGAAGCGGTGAATGCGCGCAAGAACGTGACCATCGATGTCGGCCAGATCATCTTCGGCCAGACGGTCACCGCATCCGGCGACACGATGATGCAGTTCAAGAACGCGCCCATGGCCAACCCGCGCAAATGGGTGCTCGGCGATATCGAATGCGATGCGGGCTGCGGCGTCGTGCCGTTCAAGTATCGCGAGCAGAGCTTCGTGAATGCGCTGCAATGGATCATCGGGCTGGAGATCTTTCTGCTCGTCGACGATCCGTGGCGCGTGTCGATGACCACCGATCATCCGAACGGCGCGCCCTTCACGAGCTATCCGCATCTGATCCGCCTGCTGATGGACAAATCCTTCCGCGACGAGCAGCTCGACAAGCTTCACGCCGATGCGAAAACCGCGAGCGCGCTCGGCGGCATCACGCGCGAATTCTCGCTGTACGACATCGCGATCATCACGCGCGCCGGCCCCGCGAAGCTGCTCGGCCTGAAAGACCGCGGCCATCTCGGCGCGGGCGCGGCGGCGGATATCGCCGTGTATCGCGACGATGCCGACCGCGAGCGCATGTTCACATCGCCCGCTTATGTGTTCAAGGATGGCCAGCTGATCGCGCGCGACGGCACGCTGCTCGCCACGCCCACCGGCGGCATTCATTTCGTCAGCCCCGAGTACGACCGCGCGATCGAAATGCGCGTGCGCGACTATGCGCAGAAGAATCTCGCGACGCGCTTCGAGAACATCGCGATCGGCGACGACGAAATCTGCGCGTGCTGCAACGGCGGGCGGCTCTTGCCCGTCGCGTGCTTCGCGGCGAGCGGGAGCTGACGCACATGCGCATCAACGATACGCAGATCGACGACACCTTCGCCGAAGCCTTCCCGATGAAGGCGACGCGCCTCGTCATCACCGCGCATACATCGACATGGGCGCGTCATGCGGCCAATTCGCTGACGGGCTTCGCGACATCCGTGATCGATTGCGGCTGCGAGGCGGGCGTCGAACGCGATCTTTCCGCCGACGAAACGCCCGATGGCAGGCCCGGCGTCGCGGTGCTGATCTTCGCGGTATCGTCGAAGGAACTGGCGAAGCAGATCGCGCGGCGCGTCGGCCAATGCGTGCTCACGTGCCCGACGACAGCGGTGTACGGCGGCATCGACCCCGCGAACACGCGCGCGCCGCTCTCCGACAACGCGCCGCTCGGCGCGGGCCTGCGCTTCTTCGGCGACGGCTATCAGATATCGAAAGTGCTCGACGGCACGCGTTACTGGCGCGTGCCCGTGATGGACGGCGAGTTCGTCTGCGAGGAATACACCGGCACGGTCAAGGCGGTCGGCGGCGGCAATCTGCTCTTCCTTGCGCGCGATATCGACAGCGCATTGCATGCGGCCGAATCCGCCGTCGCCGCGATGCATCGGCTGCCGAACATCATCACGCCGTTTCCGGGCGGCGTCGTGCGCTCGGGATCGAAGATCGGCTCGAAGTACGCGGGCGCGACGGCATCGACCAACGATGCCTTCTGCCCGACGCTCGTCGGCCTGTCGAAGAAGAGCGAGCTGACGCCGGATATCGCGTGCGTGCTCGAAATCGTGATCGACGGCCTCACCGACGCCGATGTCGGCGCCGCGATGACAGCAGGCATCGCCGCCGCGACGGAGATCGGACGCGCGGGCGGCGTGCTGCGCATATCGGCGGGCAATTACGGCGGCAAGCTCGGGCCGTATCACTTCAAGCTGCACGAACTGTCGAAGGATATCGACGGGAGCCGCGCATGAACGCCATCGAATTGCGCGTAAAAAGTTCGCCGGGCTTTCGCTTCGACGGGTCGAAATTACTGCCTGCCGCGCTCGCTGAAGTTTCGGCTTCCGATTTACCCCGCACCGTGCTGCAAGGCGCGGGAGAAACCTGCGCGCTCGGCGATCTCTTCGATATCGCGCTCACGCAATCCGATGCCCCATCGCTCACCATCGAAGGCGATGTGCCATGGCTCGATCGCATCGGCGCGAACATGACCGAAGGCACGCTCACGGTGCACGGCAACGCGGGCGACCATGCGGGCATGAAGATGTCCGGCGGCGAGTTGCACATACATGGCGATGCGGGCGTTTTCGCCGCGTGCGAAATGCAGGGCGGACGCATGGCGATTCACGGCAATGCGGGCGATTTCGCCGCGAGCGCGCTGCCCGGCGACATGGAAGGCATGACGGGCGGCACGCTCACGATCCACGGTAATGCCGGCGCGCGCCTCGCGGACCGCATGCGGCGCGGCACCGTGCTCGTCGCGGGCGATGCGGGCGATTTCGCCGCGTCGCGGCTCGTCGCGGGCTCGGTCTGCATCGGCGGGAATGCCGGTGCACACCTGGGCTACGGCATGCGGCGCGGCACCGTTTTACTGATGAACATGGCAGAAACGCCATCTCGCATCCCACCGACGTTCACCGAAGGCGGCCACGGCTTCGACGTCTTCTGGCGGCTCTTCACGCGCATGCTCGCGCACGAGATCGCGCCCTTCGCGACCCTCGCGGGCCATGTGTTGCCGCGCCGCTACGCAGGCGACCTGGCGGTCGACGGACGGGGGGAATTGCTGATCGCCAATGTCTAGCCAGACGAGAAAAATGAACCCGTGTAGCATCGGGAACGAAAACCATTTTCACGGGAGATACGCCATGAGCACCGCGCGGACATCCGCAACGTCGCGCGACGGCCGCATCGATGCCGGAAGCGACCGTTACGCGCGCCCGCTGATCGCGCTGCACTGGGTCATCGCCATCGCGATCATCTCGATGTTGTGCATCGGCTTCTACATGGTGGGCCTGCCGCGCGGGCTGCCGTTCAAGTCGGACCTCATCAACTTCCACAAGTCGCTTGGAATCACCGTTTTCCTGCTGGTGCTGCTCCGCATCCTGGTACGCCTGGCTTACGGCCGGCCGCCTCTGCCGCCGATGCGAACGTGGCAACGCGCCGCCGCGAGCATTACGCAGGCTCTTTTATACGTAGGCATGGTGGGAATGCCGCTCACCGGTTATCTCGGCTCGTCGTTCAACAAGTACGGCACGAAGTTCTGGGGTCTCGCGCTGCCGCAATGGGGCTCGGACGACAAGCATCTGCGTGAAATCTTCTTCGGCATCCACGGGACGATCGCGTGGATCATGGCCGCGCTGATCGTGCTGCATTTTCTCGGCGCGATGAAGCATCAACTGATCGACCGCGACGGTCTTTTACGGAGGATGTGGCCTTGAAAATTCGCGTGCTCGGTTCATCGGCGGGCGGCGGCTTTCCGCAATGGAACTGCAATTGCCGCAATTGCGACGGCGTGCGGCGCGGCACCATCGCGGCGCGCGCGCGCACGCAATCGTCGATTGCCGTTACCGATAATGGCGAGGACTGGCTGCTCGTCAACGCATCGCCGGACATACTCGCGCAGATCGCGGCGAATCCGGACTTGCAGCCCGCGCGCCGCGTGCGCGACACGGGCATCGCCGCCGTCGTCACGATGGATGCGCAGATCGATCACGTCACCGGTCTTCTGATGCTGCGCGAACGCGGCACGCCCTTGCCGCTCTATACGACCGACGCCGTGTGGCAGGACCTGTCCACCGGCTTTCCCATCACGTCGATTCTTGCGCATTACTGCGGCGTGGAGCACAGGCGCATCGCGCTCGATGGCGCCGCGTTCTCCGTGCCCGAACTGCCGCGCGTGACCATCGACGCGTTGCCGCTGTCGAGCAAGGCGCCGCCGTATTCGCCGCATCGCGAAGCGCCTGAAGTGGGCGACAACATCGGCCTCATGTTCACGAACACCGCGACGGGCAAGCGCGCGTTCTATGCGCCGGGGCTCGGCGCACTCGAGCCGCATGTGCTCGATGCGATGCGCGAAGCGGACCTTCTGCTCGTCGACGGCACCGTATGGACCGACGACGAAATGATCCGCCTCGGCCTCACGAAAAAGACCGGCAAGGACATGGGCCATCTCGCGCAGAGCGGCGCGGGCGGCATGATCGACGTGCTCGATTCGATCCGTCGCGCGGGCGTGCGAAAGGTGCTGATCCACATCAACAATACGAATCCGATCCTCATCGAGGATGGACCCGAAAGACGCATTCTGTCCGAGCACGGCATCGAGGTCGCGCACGACGGCATGACCTTCGAGCTATGACATTCGCACTGGAGACCGTTCGATGTTCGATCCGATGCTGAATCCCACCACAGGCCCCGTCTTCACGAAGGTGCAGGACGCCGGCCCCGCGTGGACGCGCGAGGAATTCGAAGCGCAGTTGCGCGCGAAGGGCACGGCGTATCACATCCATCATCCGTTCAACGTGAAGATGAACAGCGGCGGCTGTTCGAGAGAGCAGATACGCGGCTGGGTCGCGAACCGCTTCTACTATCAGATCAATATTCCGCTGAAGGATGCGGCGGTGATGTCGAACTGTCCCGATCGCGACACGCGCCGCCGCTGGGTGCTGCGCATTCTCGATCACGACGGCTATGGCGATCAGCCCGGCGGCATCGAGGCATGGGCGCGTCTGGGCGATGCCGTCGGTCTCTCGCGCGACGATCTCTGGTCGCTGAAACTCGTGACGCCGGGCGTGCGCTTCGCCGTCGATGCCTATGTGAATTTCGCGCGGCGCGCGCCGTGGCAGGAATCGGTATGCTCGTCGCTGACGGAAATGTTCGCGCCGCAGATCCACAAGGATCGTCTCGCGACGTGGCCCGAGCATTACCAATGGATCGAGCCTGAAGGGCTTTCGTATTTCCGCTCGCGCGTGTCGCTTGCGCAGCGTGATGTCGAGCATGGACTCGAAGTGACGCTCGCGCACTTCAGGACGCGCGAGGAACAGCAGCGCGCGCTCGACATTCTGCAATTCAAGCTCGATATCCTCTGGACGATGCTCGATTCGATCGAAAAGGCGTTCCCGCAATGAGCGACAGCAACCCGACTCAACGAAAGCAGGAAGCAGTCGAAGCGCCCGACGATTCGTTGCATCCGAAACTGAAGCGCCTGTTTCGCCTGCAATGGGAACCGGCGCAGGACGCGCACGTGCTGCTTTATCCTGAAGGCATGGTGAAGCTCAATCAGAGCGCGGCGCAGATTCTCCTGCGCTGCGACGGCACGCGCGATATCCCCGCGCTCGTCGCCGATCTGGAGCAGGCGTTCAACGCGACCGATCTCGGCGACGACGTGCGGGCGTTCATCGCCGGCGCGCGTGCGCGAGGCTGGCTGGAGTAGTGTCATGACCGATCTGTCCGAACCCATCGCAAAGCCCGAGCACGAAGGCGCGCCCATCGCGCCGCCGCTGTGGCTGCTCGCGGAATTGACGTATCGCTGTCCGCTGCATTGCGTGTTCTGCTACAACCCGGTGAACTACGCCGATCACACGCGCGAGCTCGACACCGATCAATGGCTCGACGTGCTGCGTCAGGCGCGCGCATTGGGCGCGGCGCAGCTCGGCTTTTCGGGCGGCGAGCCGCTTCTGCGCGACGATCTGGAAACGCTCGTCGCAGAAGCGCGCAAGCTCGGCTTCTATACGAACCTCATCACGTCGGGCATCGGTCTCACCGAGAAGCGCATCGGCGCGTTGCAGGAGGCCGGGCTCGATCACATCCAGCTCTCGTTTCAGGATTCATCGCAGGAGCTCAACGACTTTCTCTCCAGCACGAAGACCTTCGACTACAAGAAGCGCGTCGCGACGCTCATCAAGGCGCACGGCTTTCCGATGGTGCTCAACTGCGTGCTGCATCGCTATAACCTGCCGCATATCGGACGCATCATCGACATGGCGCTCGCGATGGGCGCCGAGTATCTCGAACTCGCGAACACGCAATACTACGGCTGGGCGCACGCGAACCGCGCACAGCTCATGCCGACGAAAGCGCAGCTCGACGAAGCGGAGGCCGTGGTCGAGCGCTATCGCAACGAGATCGGCGACAAGTGCAAGATCTTCTTCGTCGTGCCCGATTACTACGAGCGCAGACCCAAGCGCTGCATGAACGGCTGGGGCTCGGTGTTTCTCGGCATCGCGCCTGATGGCGCCGCGCTGCCCTGCCATACCGCGCGCTCGCTGCCGGGCCTCACGTTTCCGAACGTCACCGAGATGCCGCTCAAGGACATCTGGTACGAAAGCGATGCCTTCAATCGCTTTCGCGGCTTCGGCTGGATGAAGGAGCCGTGCCGCAGTTGCGACGAGAAAGCCATCGACATGGGCGGCTGCCGGTGTCAGGCGTATCTGCTCACGCAAGACCCCGCGAACGCGGACCCCGTGTGCGACAAGTCTCCGCATCACGAGCGCGTGATCGAAGTGGTGCGCGCGGCATCGGCACGGCAGGCACCGCAGGAACAGCCCATCCTCTTTCGCAACGATGCGAACTCGCGGCGCATCGCGGCCGAAGCCTCCGGTAATGGTTCAGAACAAGAAGGAGAAAACCAGCCATGACTGCCGACATCTCCGTGCTGCTCGTCGACGATCACGCGGTCGTGCGCGAAGGCTACAAGCGTCTGCTCGAACTGAGTCCCGACGTGAGCGTCGCGGGGGAAGCGGCGAATGCCGCCGAGGCGTATCAGAAGTTTTGCGCGTTGCAGCCGGATGTCGTCGTGATGGATCTCGCCTTGCCCGGCGCGAGCGGCATCGAGGCGATGCGGCGCATGCTCGCGCGCGAGCCGCACGCGCATGTGCTGATCTTCAGCGTGCATGAAGAAGCGATCTTCGTGCGCCGCGCGCTCGATGCCGGCGCGCGCGGCTATGTCACGAAGGCGAGCGCGCCCGACGTGCTCGTCGAAGCGGTGCGCTCCGTCGCGCGTCGCGTGTGTTATCTGAGCCCGGATATATCGCAGGCGCTGGCGTTGCGCGCGACGATCCAGGAAGGCCCGCCGGGACGGCAGCTATCCGCACGCGAGTTCGAAGTGCTGCGCTTGCTCGTGCAGGGTTATACGCTGCCGAGCATCGCGGAGAAACTGGGCTTGAGTCAGAAGACGGTGGCGAATCATCAATCGGTGATCCGGCAGAAATTCGGCGCGGACAACGGCGTGCAACTCGCGCAGATCGCGAATCGCCTCGGCCTTCACTTCGCCGATTTCGCTTCGTCCGCCGAGGCTTCGTTTGCGTCGTTCGGTCCGGGCGTCGGCAACGGCAGCCCCGCCTGAGCCGGCACGCGCGCGCAGAACAGGAAGCCCGCGCCCGGCTCGCTCGCGATATCGAACGCTCCGCCGAGCGCTTCCACGCGCTCGCGCATGCCGATGAGGCCGAGCCCCTTGCGCGGCTGTGTCAGATCGACGCCCGGGCCGTCGTCGGCCATCGTCACGACGATTTCCTCCGGCGCGCGCGCCAGATAGATCTCCACGCGTGAAGCCCGCGCGAACTTCGACACGTTCGTGAGCCCTTCCTGCACGAGCCGGTAAAGCGTGATGTTGAGCGCATCGCTGAGATTGTCGAAGTCGCCATCGACGGCGAGCGTGAAGCTCGCATCGGGCAGACGCTCGCGCCAGCCCTCGACGCAATGTTCGAGCGCAGTCGGCAAGCCGAACTCGTCGAGCCCGATCGGACGCAGCTTGCGAATCATCCCGCCGATCTCGCGATACACATGCGTCGCGCTTTGCATCAGCGCAAGCGACAGCCGATGAATCTCCGCCTCGCGTCCCGCCGACAGATCGCGGATGCGCCCCGCATCGAGCGACATCGCGTTGAGGTACTGACCGAGCTCGTCGTGCAATTCGCGCGCGAGATGGCGGCGCTCCGTCTCCTGCGCGGCGAGCGCCTGACTCGCGAGACGCCGGTTCTCCGCGAGCAGATGCTCCGCCTCTTCCTCCAGCGCGCGCCGCCTGCGCACTTCCGACTGTGCCTCGCGATAGCGCCGCCACGCGAACCACGCGAAACCGATCGCGAGCACGACGAGCGTCGGCGGCAGTTCATCGACCTGAAAGCGCTCGGCGCTGCGCGTCCAGCGATACGCGAACTCGCTGAAGTCGAAGCGGGCGAAGAGCGCGCCCGCGATCGACGTCACCGCGAGCACGCAGGCCAGATCGCGCCACACCGGCAAGCGCGGCGCGCGTCGGGAAGCGTCTTTCGCGAGAGAGGGCGTGGATTCGGTTGGCATCACGGAATGCATTCTACGCACGGCTTCATCGCGCACGGCAGTGGATGGAACGCGATTGGGAACCCTTCCCTGCGCGATCGGGAAAAGCTCCCGGTCCACGCGCGCATTCTTATGCGACGCTTTCAGTGAACGAAACATGCTCTGCGCGTGGATCGAAAAAAGACTGGAGACGACGATGAAGAGCATGCCGCGCAAGCCCGCGCCCGCGCATCCGTTCAAACCCCGAGCAGGCTTGCGGCTTCTCTTCGGCAGTGCATTCGCGAGCATCACGGTGGCCGCGTGGGCGCAGACGCCGCCCGCCGATGCAGCCGATACCGCCGAAGCGCCCGCGCCCGCATCGGCATCCGTCGCGCAGGCCGATGCGCCGCCGAATACCGAGCTGCCTTCGATCATCGTCGTCGGCACCACGCCGCTCATCGGCGTCGGCACGCCGCTCGAGAAAGTGCCCGCCAACGTGCAGACGATCAAAGGCAGCGAGATCGAAGCGCAGCATTCGCCGACGGTCACGAACTACCTCGAAAAGAATGTCGTGAGCGTCGATACCAACGATGCGCAAGGCAATCCGTGGCAGACCGACATCAACTATCGCGGCTTCACCGCGTCGCCGCTGCTCGGCACGCCGCAGGGCTTGTCGGTGTTCATGGACGGCGTGCGCATCAACGAGCCTTTCGGCGATGTCGTCAACTGGGACCTGATTCCGCAGGCCGCGATCCAGACGATGCAGATCATTCCCGGCTCGAATCCGACCTTCGGCCTCAACACGCTCGGCGGCGCCGTCGCGGTGACGACCAAGAACGGTCGCAGCAATCCCGGCGGCAATGTGGACCTGAGCTTCGGCTCATGGGGACGCAAGGCCGCGCAGATCGAGCAGGGCGGCGTGATCGGCGATCATCTCGACTATTACTTCACCGCGAACATCACGAACGACAACGGCTGGGCCGATCACAACTCGAGCCGCATCCGTCAGGCGTTCGGCAAGCTTCGCTACACCGACGCCGATACCACAATCTCCGTGTCGATGGGCGGCGCCGACAACACGCTGAACGGCTCGCAGACGATCCCGCGCTCGTTCATGGACAACTTTCGCCAGGCCTATACGTTCCCCGACACGAACGAGAATCAGGTCGGCTATCTGACGATCAACGGCGAGCACTACTTCACGCCGAACCTGCAGTTGAGCGGCAACGTGTACTACCGGCACTATCGCAACAAGAACGTGAGCAGCAACGTCAACGAAGACTTCGACCCTGACGGCGACGATGCCGAAGAACTCACGCAGGCCTTCAACGATCAGTCGGTGATCGTGACGGACAGCTATGGCGCGAGCCTGCAGCTCACGCTGCTCAACAACCTGTTCGGCCATGACAACCAGTTGATCGTCGGCGCGGCGGGGGACTTCGCCAATTCACACTTCACGCAGGCATCGCAGCCGGCGGAATTCACCGATACGCGCGCGACCATCGGCACCGGCCCGTTCGTGCCGCAGACCGACGCGAAGACGCGCAACGAGAACTGGGGCATCTACTTCGAGAACACGTTCTCCTTCACCGAGCAATGGTCGATGACGCTCGCGGGCCGCTATAACTGGGCGAAGGCGACCATCGGCGATGAGAGCGGCGTGCAGCCTCTTCTCGACGGCAATCACACGTTCTCGCGCTTCAATCCAGCCATCGGCTTCAACTGGAATCCGACGCCGTACTTCACGGCCTATGCGACGTACAACGAAGGCATGCGCTCGCCGACCGCGATCGAGCTCGCATGCGCGGACCCGGCGGCGCCGTGCTCGCTGCCCAATGACTTCATCGCGGACCCGGATCTGCAGCCGGTGATCTCGAAGACATTCGAGATCGGCGCGCGCGGGCGTGTCGGCAACCATACGACATGGAGCGCGGCGGCCTACAGCACGACGCTCGACAACGACATCCAGTTCGTCAGCGCCCAGGGCGCGGGCAGCACGCTCGGTTATTTCCAGAACGTCGGCAAGACGCGGCGGCAGGGCTTCGAACTCGCGGGCCGCACGCAATGGGGACCGGTGGGCGTCGCCGCGAGCTACAGCTATGTGAACGCGACGTATCGCTCGACATGGACCGAAAGCAGCGCGAGCAACTCGAGCGCGGACGGCGATGGCAACATCACCGTGCATTCCGGCGATCGCATTCCGGGCATTCCGGCGAATACGGTGAAGATGCGCCTCGACTACAACCCGATCTCGCGCTGGAACATCGGCGCGAATCTCACGTATCGCAGCAGTATCTTCGCGCGCGGCGACGAGAACAATCAGGACGTGAACGGCAGCGTCGCGGGCTATTTCCTGATCGATCTGGACACGACCTACAACGTGACGAAGCAATTGCAGGTCTATGCGACGGTCAAGAACCTGCTGAACAAGCGCTACGCGAACTTCGCGATTCTCGGCGAGAACTTCTTCGACGGGCCGAACCATACGTTCAACAACGGAGCCACGGTGAACGAACAGTTTCTGGGTGTCGGCGCGCCGCGCGGCGTGTGGGTGGGCATGCGTTACGCGTGGAAGTGATGCACAGCCGATGCGCGCGGCGGCCCCTCACCGCGCGCATGCGTTGCGGCCGTCGCCCGTTCAGCGTCCCACGATCGATCCCGCACTCGGCGGATACGTCACGATGCCCCATGCGAGCGGCAGATCGCCGATCTGCTTGACCTCCTTGTAGTCGGAGCCGTCGAGCACATAGACCGCGTTCGAGCGTCCGCACGCGAGCAAAAGCTTCGAGCCGTCCGGCGTGAAGCTGAAGTGCCAGCAGCGCTGTCCGACGGGCACATCCTGCATGTGCTCGTAAGTCGAGCCATCGAAGACCTGCAGCGTCTTGTCGCGCGATGCGGCCACGAGCAGCCGCTTGCCCGACGGATCGAACGACACGCCGTAGGGGCCCGTCTTCGTGTCGACGGTCTTCACCGGCTTCAGGCTGGTTCCGTCGAGCACGACGAACTTGTTCGCGTTCTCCAGCGTGACGACATACTGCTTGCCGCTCGGGGACACCTTGATGCCGCGCGGACGCGAGCCTTTCGACAGCTTCACCGTGCGCACCGGCTTGCCCGTGCCCACGCGATACACCGACACCGTATCGTCGCCCTCGTTGGTCACGAGAATCAGCTTGCCGTCGGGCGAGAACTCGACGCCCTCGGTCTCGTGACCGCTCTTGACCGAATGCGTGACCTTCATCGTCTTCAGATCGACGATGGCGATCTCCGCGGGCGGCGAGTTGGCGTCGTCGTCTTTTTCAGGCTCGCCCGGCTTCGGCGGCCCGCCGCTTTCGCCCGGCTCGTAGGTCACATACGCATAGCCGCCGAACACGCGCACGAACTCCGGATTCTTGCCGATCTTCGCGCGCCGCACGACCTTGCCCGTCGATGTATCGAACTCCGAGAGATCGGCCGTCGCCTTGTTCGCCACATAAAGACGCGTGCCGTCCTTGTTCAGCGAGAGACCGCGCGGGCCGTCCTTGCCGACGTCCCAGGTCTTCGCGAGCGACAGGTTGTCGAGATCGATGACGGCGACGCCGGCGTTCTCGGTCGTCACATACGCGGTCGGCGCGGCGGCGTGCGCGACGTTCGCGGCACAGGCGGCGGCAAGTGCGAGCGATGGCGCGATGACCGACGCGCAGGCAATGCGCGCCGCCTTGAATCTGACTTGCATGGTCGTCTCCAGCGGTTCATTTCGATTATTCGAGTTCGCGTGCGCGTGCGCGTGCGCGCGGCGCAATGCCCTGCGCACGCTGCAAGTCCAACTTAGCCCAATCGGCGCCGCCGTGGCAACGGCATCGGCCGGGAGAAATTCCCGAATTCACGCGGCACCGCGAATCGGATGCTGCGTCGCCCCGCTCAACGCGTCGCGGACGGATCGCTCGCGAGCAGATCGACGAGCGCTTTCGCACCGCGTTTCCACGAAAGATCCGTGTTGCCGCGTATGTCGACCGAGCGCTGAAAGAGCATCGCGCCGCTCGCGGCATCTTCCACGCGCAGATTCATGTTGAGGATCAGATTGCTGATCTTCTGCACCCAGCACACGCCGACGCGCGACGCACCGATCTGCTTCGCCACGCGCAACTCGCAGCCGTTGCACGCGCTCATGTCCTGCGTGCGTTGCAGCGCGGCGATCAGGTCGCCCGCCTTCGCATTGTCGGCGACCTGAAAGAGCGCGCGCTCGCGCAGGTCGTCGCGCAAGGCGCCGCTCACCATCGCGAGGCGCGCGGACTGGATGCGATCTATCTCCGCGTCGTTGTAGGCGGCGTTGTCGTCGATGAGCGTGCAGTCGAGCATCGCGATGGATTGCGGCGCGCCTTGCGCGAGCGCGCCGCTCATGACGACGGCGAGCGTCATCGCAAACACGGCGCGAAGAGTATGGGTCATGGTGTCGGCCTCGATGATGTGCGGCTTCGTGCGCCAACAGCAGATCGCATTCCCGTTCGCGCGCGTCCAACATACCGTTCGGGCTTGCCGCGAGCAAGCGTCGAGCCGAGGCGCCGGGGCGCGCATCCCGACAAACGACGCGTGCTCACGACGCCGCGCGCAACGCCTCGTCCGCGACGGCGAGCCGCGAAGCCATCATCTTCACGACGAAGCGATGCCATTCCTGCGCGGTCACCGGATCGTCCAACTCGAGCTTGCGCAATGCCGCGAGCGTGAGACGGCGCAGGCGCGCGGGCTCGTCGGCGACGACATCCGCGCTGCGCGGCGCGTTCGTATAGACCGCCATCTCGCCGATGATCGTGCCCGGCCCGAACGAGCGCAGCCGCACCGAGCGCCCGTCGGCGAGCGGCAGCGAAACCGTCACGCGGCCCTCCTCGACGATATACAGCGCATCGCCCGCATCGCCGCGCCGAAACAGCACCTCGCCTGCGCCGATGTCGCACACCTCGAGAAGAGCGCCCAGCCCGTCCAGCGCGTGTGCCGTGAAATGCGGCCCGAGGATCGCGCGAAAATCGCCGGAGGGCGCGCTCGGCGTCAGCGCGCGCGTCAATGTGGCGAGCTGCTGCGCCTCGACCCATTCGAGGCCCGCATCGAGCGTATCGAACTCGCGAATGCCGAGCGCGAGCGCGCCCGTGCGCCCGAGCAGCGCGCGCGAGTTGTACGGCAGCGCGGTCAGCACGAGGTCCGCGCCGATCGCGGCGCACGCCTGACGCAGCTTCACGAACGCGAGCGACACCGATGCATCCATGCCGTTGGTCCACGCGAAATCGAGCACGACATAGCGCACCGGACGCGGTCCGTGCGAACGAATGCGCTCGCGGATGCGCTGCAGCATCGAGTTCGCGGAGCCGAAGAACAGGAAGCCTTGCAGACACACGCCGCAGAGCTCGTCGCCGCGATCGCGCAGAAAACGCGTCTCCTCGATGCTGCGCTCGACGTTCGAGGTGCGCGTGCGGCCGTCGAACTCCATGCGCACGCAGCCCGCGCGGCCATAGAGCAGCGCGAACGTCACGCACGCCGCGACCACGCCCGCGACGACGCCCGCGATCACGCCGTAGAACGCGATCACCGCGAGAATCAGCGGCACGAGCAGATATTCGTGCCACGAGAGCTTGCGATACGCGCCGACGAGCCAGTCCATCATGAGCCGCAGGCCCATGTAGATCTGCATGCCGACGAGCACCGGCACCGGAAAGAGCGAGACGAGATCGGGCGATGCGATCAGCACGAAGAGACACGCGAGCGCGGCGAACACGCCCGCGGCGCGGCTCGTCGCGCCGGCGCGCGTGTTGAGCATCGAGCGGTTGTACGACTGATAGCCGACCATGCCGCCGAAGAGGCCGCTCGCGATATTCGCGAGGCCCGCCGCGCGCATCTCGCGATTGAGGTCGATGTCCTGTCCCGTCGCCGCGCCCATCGCGGTCGAGTTCATGATGATCGTGATCGCCGACACCGACGTGACGATGAGCGTCTCGGGCAGATGCGCGACGATCGCGCGCCAGTCGATCTCGCCGCGCGCGAGCGATGTCGGCAGATGCAGCTCGGGAATGTGCAGCGCGTGCATCGGCACATGCTGAAGCAGGAGGCCCATGTCGCGCGCGTCTTCGGGCGAAATGCCCGCGATGCGCAACAGCGCGTAAAAGAGCGCGATGCCGATGGCGAGCGTGATCGGCAACGCGGCCGCATGCCGCCAGGTGCGCGCGAGGATCGTCGCGAGCGCGCCGACGAAGAGCGCGGGCAGCCACGCGAGCCAGTTCAGCTGCACGAGCCGCGGCAGCGTGTGCCAGTCGAGCGCGACGCCCGTCAGCACACGAAACGCGCCCGCGATCAGCAGATAGCCCGTGCCCGCGAGAAAGCCGCCCATCACCGGATACGGCAGGAATTGCAGCGAGCGGCTGCGCTTCGATGAACCGATCGCGAAGAGAATGAGCCCCGTCACGAGCGAGCACAGCGCGATGGCGACGAGCACCGTCAGCAGGATCACCGTGGGCGCGCCGCCGTTCGCGCGCACGCTGCTCGCGACGCCCGCCGCGACGCCGACGAGAAACGCCGTCGCGTTGCTGTCCGGCCCGCCGATGTTCATGCGCATCGAGCTCGTCAGCGCGATCACGAACGCCGTGACGATGCAGCTCACGAGCGCGGTCGGCACGCCGAGTTCCGCGTAGCGCGCGAGATCGGCGCTGAAGATGAGCGTGCCGAGGCTCATCGCGTAGCACAGCATGACGAGCGTGGAGACGGTGCCCGCCGTGATGTCGCCGACGAGCGCGGCCGCGCGCGGCATGGCGCGCGCGAGGACCGTGCGATGTGTCGTGGCTGGTTTCACGGCGCCTCCCGGAAGGGAGAAACGGCTGACGGATGCGCAGAGCGCGCAAGTGCGCCAAAAAGTATCCACCGTGCGTGAAGACGATGTCAATTTCGTGCACACGCCGACGCCCCGAAAAGCGGCGGACTTTGGCGATCCACGGCATCGCGCTGCACGAAACCTGATAAGCGGCAATTATTCGGCGCGCGACTCGCATTGAGACCTGCGCTTTTGATTCAAACAAAATTACATTGACAATTTCCTTTCGCAACTAGAATTAGGAAAACTTCCATTAGAGAGTCATTCTTAACAAACGAGACTTCCGAGACTGCAAATTTATTTATTCGCGATCGTCGATTTCGAATCCGCCGAACCATAACGAGCACGCACTGCCGACGCTCAGGCCATGGGCGCGGAAAGGCCGTCGATCGAGGGTCGCCGTTCGATTCCGGCGATTAATTCGTTATAACCGGTTCCCCTTGCCGAGCCGGTTCCGTCCATTACATTTATTCGCCAAAACAAAATCATCATTTTGTTTTGTCCGGCAAATGTACTTCCGTGAAAGCATCACCGTTTTCTGAACTTGCGAATCGTCAAAACCCATGAACACTTCGAACGTGCGCTCATCTTTCATGAATACCCTTCCGTCGCTTTTGGCGAAACCGCCGAAATCGCCGCAGCTCGTCTGGAGCATGGCGCTTCTCGCCGCCATCGCTCTGCAAGCGCCCTTCGCCCACGCGACCGAAGGCGCGCTCGGACGTCCCATCGCGGGAACGAGCGTGCTTCCGAATGTCGGCGTGGTGCCGCCCGAACCGGTGACGATCGTGAGTCTTCAGCAGATCTATATCGACGGCTCCGTCGGCGGCAGCCGGCAGGTTCCCATCGCGGGCACCACCGCGGTCGGCGTCGACGGAAAGATCGCGCTCACGCTCGCCACGATGCTCAAGGTGTGGGGCGGCAAGGGAGGCTGGGATTTCGCCTCGGGCATCACGCTTCCCTACGCGTGGACCGAAGTGACCGCGAATCTCTCCTCGCGATATGTCGGCGCGTCGCAGACCGATAGCGCATCGAATCTCTTCGACCTGTACATCACGCCGGTGGTCGCGGGCTACCATCTCTCGCAGACGGACCACGTCGCGTTGAGCTTCAACTTCTGGGCGCCCACCGGCCGCTACGACAAGAACTCGCTCGCCAACACGAGCCTGAACAACTGGACCTTCGTTCCGCAAGTCGCCTACACGAAATACGTGCCGAAATACGGCCTCGAATTCGACGCCGTGGCGGGACTGCAGTTCTACACGCGCAACCCCGCGACCGACTATCAGAACGCGCCGCTTTTCACGCTCGACGTCATGGGTCTGAAGAAGTTCGCCAATGGCGTGGGCGTGGGTCTCGTGATGGGCACGGTTCAGCAGCTCGGCAAGGACTCGGGGCCGACCGCGGACCGTCTGGACGGCTTCGAAGGGCACGATCTGTCGCTCGGCCCGATCGTCACGTACGACACCGTCGTCGCGGGCAAGCGCCCGCTTTCCGCGAGCGTGCGCTGGATTCCGAGCGTCGCCAGCACGCGCCGGCTGAAGAGCACGCCCAGCGTGATGGCCACGGCCACGCTCGCGTTCTGATCGCATCGCATCGCTTCGCGTTCGGCGAGTCGGGCACGAGCGCCTCCGCGGTAGCTTGATCGCGTCAACAGGAGTAACGTTGACGCACGAGCGAACACGACACCAAGGAGGCGATCATGCCCGACGAACCCGCTCAATGGCACGTCTTCGACTACGAAGGATTCGAGATCCACGTGCTGCCCCAGCTGAAGCCCACGCCCGAACACGCAGCGCCGAACAAGGTGGATCGCTACGTGTATATCGGTCACGTGTGCAGGCCCGGCGCGAATGCGGACACGCCCGGCGAAGCGGTGCATTTCCACGCCGACGGCGACGATGCCTACAAGACCGCGTCGGACGCGGTGGATGATGCGCGGCATATCGGCAAGAGCATCGTCGATGGCACGCATCCGGATCTTTCGGTGCTGTCGCTCGTGTCGCATCACCATCATCCGGGATGACGATCGAACGCATGGAACCTTCGGATCACGACGCGCACGTCGAAAGCCTGAGCGCGATCACGCTCGCCACACACGACATGGCGCGCGCGGTGCGTTTCTACGAAGCGCTCGGCTTTCGCATGCTGTATGGCGGCGCGAATGACGCGTTCACGTCGTTCGCGCTCGGCAGTTCATATCTCAATCTCACCAGCGAGACGCACGGCCCGATCAACTTCTGGGGCCGCGTCATCATCTACGTGTCCGATGTGGACGCGTTCTACCGGAAAGTGCTGGCGCACGGCATCGAGCCGCAATTCGCGCCGCGCGACGCGCCCTGGAACGAGCGCTACTTCCATCTCACCGATCCCGACGGCCACGAACTGAGCTTCGCGCGCCCGCTTTGATCTTCGCGACGTAGGCACGGCGTTCGCTTCAGATGAAGTGACGGGTAGCGTACGCATCGGACTTTTCATATGACCGATCGCGCACATACCCGGGCATCACGTTGCATGACGATGAGTCCATCGGCGTAACGCGTTTTCATGAACAAAGCATGCGGAAGACGTGTAAAAGCGCGCTGTTGCTATTTCGCAAAAACGGGCACGGCTCTGGATTCGAAGCGTAGAGTTAAAGTGCTTTGTCAGGAACGTGATGCGTTGCGGCAGGGGTTTCACTGATCGGGGCTTTAAACATCGGCGTGTCTGGCCGTTAACCCGATCATGAATGCCGCGTGCTGGAGACTGAAATGAAATGTGCGAACGAGCGGTCCCTTCGTTATCAGGTCGAAAAATGGCTCGCGCCGGGCAGCGTACCGGTGCATGTGAGGCAGTTCAGCCGCACGCGTTCCGACGGACATCGTTATGTGTGTGTCGAGGCGCTGAATGGCGCGGTATCACGGGCGCTGTTCTTCTTCCGTCACGACGACGGACACTGGTGTGTCTTTCCGCCCGCACCGAGACAAAGCAAGATGCGCGGCGAACGGCTCGCGGCCTGATGCAGGCGCGCTCTTCGATGGTTTGATTGGACTTCGGGATTCGACTACGATTTTCGCCGCCCCGCCGAAAGACAGGGCGTTCCTCACGAAAGCAGTCAACGACTAGAAACGCAGATTGTTGAGGAACTGAAACCACATTGCGCCGAGCGGATTCGCAGCGTCGGCGGTGGCGGCTTCCTTCTCTTCTTCCTTGTTCGCGCCGCGTTCGTCCGCGCGTTCCTGCTGTTCCGCCTTCGCCTGACGCGATTCGTGCAGCGCAGTCACGCTGTCCGCGATCTGCCGCGCCGTGGGCTCGTCGCATTGCGCGCCGAGCAGCACGCCGAGCACGACATCGCGGTTGTAGCCTTGCGACGCGAAACGCATCGCGAGCGATACGCGCTCGGCATAGAGCGCCTCGCGTGCCTCGCGCTCCTTCGCTTCGCGCGCCTCGCGTTCGGCTTCCTCCTGACGCATGTGCTCTTCCCAGCGGCGCATCTCTTCGGCATAGATGCGGTCGTACACCTCGCGCTGCGCGGGGTCGGAAAGAATGGCGTAGGCTTCCTTGATTTCCTGGAACTTCGCGCGCGCGGCATCTTCGTTGCCCGCGTTGCGGTCGGGGTGGCAGCGCATCGCCGCCTTGCGGTATGCGCGTTTGATTTCTTCGTCGGTGGCGTGCTCGTCCACGCCGAGCGTTTCGTATAGCGTTGCCATTCTTGCGTTCGGTGGATACGGGTCGCCGAGCATCGTAACACGCTAAAAACGGGGTCTCTTCGCGAATTGCGGCATCGCAACACAACAATTCATCGACCGATGAGCGTGCGAGCGGCCGCGCTTCCGATCCGATCGTAAATGGCGCGCGCCGGCTTCAGATAGCGCGCGATATGAAGCCGGATATTGACGACCGCCAGCACGAAGATCACGGCCGTGATGAGCAGGTACTCGCGCCGGTCCGGCACGATGTGATAGCGCGTATGCAGCAGCACGAAGACGATCCACGCGAACGCAGGCGCGTGCAGCGTCCAGTGCCGCTGCGCGAAATGCCACGCGATGCGCCGCACGTCGCGGCGTGACGCGCGATCGAGTCCGGCGAGTTCGGGACGTCGGCTGAAAAGGAAGGGCATCGGTATCGAATCCGTCGGCGCATGGCCATCATCGCGTCACGAAACACGGCGACAATCGCGCGTTTTCACGCTTTCAGCATACCTGCTCGACCGTTTCCTTACGATGGCCCTTTCACTCGACGACATCCTGCATCTCTTCGACAAGCACGGCGCGATCGCCTACAGCGGCGAGCCGGTGACTCAACTTCAGCACGCATTGCAGTGCGCGACGCTCGCCGAGGCGGCGGGCGCGAGCCGCGAACTCATCGTCGCGGCGTTGCTGCACGACGTCGGGCATCTGCTGAATGTTCAGGGCGAGACGCCGACCGAACGCGGCGTCGACGATCTGCATCAGTACTTCGCGCTGCCGTTCCTGCGCCCGCTCTTCTCCGACGCCGTGCTGGAGCCGATTCGCCTGCATGTCGATGCGAAGCGCTGCCTGTGCGCGATCGATCCGTCGTATCACGCGCGGCTATCGGCGGATTCGGTGCGCAGCCTGCGATTGCAAGGCGGCATATTCGACGATGAAGCCGCGCAAGCCTTCCTCGCGAAGCCCTACGCGCGGGATGCTATCGCGCTGCGCCGCTGGGACGACGAAGCGAAGGACGCGCAGCGCGTCACGCCGGGATTGGCGTATTTCATGGAGATGGCGGCGAGCGTCGTGGTCGTGCGGGGTTAGCCCGCGACGCGGGTAACGGGCCGTCGTGTGAACGTTTGTTCGTGGCGGGCTTCGCGCGGCGCTCGCCTGTGAATACGGAACAACGCTTCGATGCGAGCGCCGTTCCGGCATGACGGCGACCTGCGCCTGCGAGCGCGAGCGCGGCTCTCACCCGCATTCCTTTACGGAACATCGAGTCGTCTCCGTTCGTTTTTCTTATCGAGAGGCACTGGCGTGACTTCATCGCAGCACGCTCCTTCCGGGGCGCGTCGAATGCGGTGCCGATGCGACGCATCTGCTCAGTCTGCTTGATTCGTTACCGGTAACGGAGCGCGGACAAAGCGTCGGAAGACGGTCGACGCTTCAATCCGCGGATACGCATGGAGGCTTACGCCTCGTAAGCCGCAGGTCAACGTACATCGATGGGGTCGTCGGCAGATGTCTGTCGCGTAGAGGAGCCCAAAGCGTCCTCATTTCGGGGATGTGTCGTCGGTATAGCTGTCTCGGGGGGGATAAACGCCGGCGAGACGCGCGATCAGGATAGCGACGAACAAGCTGCCGGTGATCTGTTCAACCATGCACATGCCGCGTGCCGGGCGCGTCAATGGCGTGATGTCGCCGAAGCCCGTGCTCGTTAGCACGGTCAGGCTGAAATAGAGTGCATCGGCATAAACGAGCCGACCCGGCTGTCCAACGATCATGTACGACTGCGGATAGAAGTATCCGATGCTCGCGTAGATGTACGCCCAGAGGTCCCCGATCAACAGATACGCCGCCGCCGCGCCAAACAGCTTGTCCGGTGTCATGATCTTAGGTTGGAAAACGTAGCGAAGAAGATATCCGACAGTGAGCGAATACAGTACAGCGCTGAACATCCAGGACACAGCAAGGCTGTTGTCGTCGTCGCGCCACAGGCCGAGGTACTGAAACCACATAGCCGGAATGGCGAGTAACAGCGTGATCAGGAACGGCAGAGTCGTGCGCCCGACTGCTGCCACCGTCGCAATCACGAGGAACATATTTATGACGTTCAGTACGAGGCGACCGCTGTCGCTCGCCGGCACGAACGACACTGCACCAATGAGCGTGAGCAGCACGACGAACAGCCAGAAACAGCGCTGGTAGAAGATGCGAGATAGCGCTTCGCGCGTCGTACGAATGGCCATGACGATCTGTCATCCGGTCACGTAGGTGGCGGCCGAACCCATCGGGCCGCGTGTGACAGAAGTATAGGCTCGCTGCACGCCCTTGCCACCCGCCCGGGCCGGCAACAGTCGACCCGCTGCGACGGGTGGGCTGTCCGCGACCGCAAAGCTGCGACGAAAGTGGATAGGCAGATCACGCAGCTACGGACCGTCGGAAACCACCATCCTTCCCGATGCATCGAGTCGATGATTGATGTGCTGCATGGTGCGTACTAATCTTGAAGGTACGCGTTGATCTATTCGCAGTGAACGGTAAAGAAGAACGGAAAGCCACGATAAACAGGGGAAAACGCCGCCCGCGACATGTCCGCCGGTACTTCACCACTACTGTTGGAGCCCGCCGTTCTCTGCCGCTAACGAAGTACCGGGCCTGTGGCGCCCCGTTCTACGCTCGTCGTCATCGACTTTGCGCACGCGGCGCCTTATCACGCGGAGGTCGAACATGGATATCCAGGAAGCGTTCGTCACCCTGAACCGTAGGTTCGCGGAGACCGTCAACTCGCACGATACGCCTCAATGGGTCGCGTTATTTGCCGAGGACGCCATACTCATTCCGGCAGACCACGAGGTTGTGACCGGCAAAAAGGGCATCGAGGAATGGGCCGAAGTGGCGTCGAAGGTTTGGAATCACCTGGAAATCCAGCCCGGGTTCTGTACATCGGACGGAAGCGTGGCCTGGGAATCCGGAACCTGGGCCGGCAATATCAATGTAGCGGAAGGCCGGACGATGGACATTACCGGAAACTTCCTGCTCCTCGCACGGATAGAAGGGTCCGCGTTGCGTATCAAAGCACATACGTGGAACGTAAAGACCGCAACGCACTGATGACGTATCGCCGGCGGCGAGGACTCGTCCGGCACGGCGTCAGTCAGTCTCGCTGCACGATCCCGACTCGCCCCGAACGCCGTGGCCGGCTGACGACCTCATCCATTCGTCGCGGCCCTGAGTCGCCGGTGCCCGGGCGAGTATGCCTCAGCGGCCGCATTCGCGTGCCGTCGGCGCATGATCGGCCGGCAACTGATGCGGTGCGGACGCTGCATTCGCGCGGGTCGTTGCGGCTCGCGCGATCTCGAGCCGGTTGCCACCGCGCGATTTGGCGCCGTAAAGCGCGCGATCCGCGGCGGCGAGCACTTTTGCCAGCGTGTTTTCATCGGTTCCGAAGCGCGCCATGCCGATGCTCACCGTTGCCTCGATCTCCACGCCGTCCGCCGTGCGCGTGACCGTCTGCGCGAATCGGCGAACAACGGCTTCGGCCAGGTCTTTCGCGCGGGCGCTTTCGTGCCCCGGCAGCAGCGCGGCAAACTCTTCACCACCGATGCGCGCCAGGATCACATCGCGTCCGAGCACGCTGCGTAGAATCTTGGCGAACGACTTCAGCACTTCATCGCCGGCTTCGTGGCCGAAGCGGTCATTGATCGCCTTGAAGTGGTCGAGATCGAGCGCGAGACAGGACACTGGCGGAAAGGCGTTGTTTTCGCGGATGGCGCGTGCGCCTTCTTCGAAAAACCATCGGCGATTGCCCAAGCCGGTGAGGTAATCGGTCTGCGATTCGCGTCGCAGATCGGCGTGGGCTTCGTCGCGCGCGAGGCGCAGGAGCGTCATCGGCAGGATGACGGAATAGAGCACCCCTTCGTACATCGTCGCCTGGCCGATGATCGCCAGCAAATGTGGTCCGAACGATGCCGCGAGCCACGGCAGAATGGTGACCCTGAACGCGTAGAAGAGCGCGTGACCGCCCGTTACGGCCACGGCGATGTTGCGCGACTGCTTCCATTTCGAATCGCGCGTGCCGAGGAGTTCGCGCGCGGTCAGTCCGCACACCACGGAGATCGGGATGGCGCTGAGGTACGCCCACATGACCGCTTCGCCGCGCTTGCCCGCGATGGCCCAGGCGAGTGCGAGCATCGACACGATGCCGAGAGAGATCCGGCCGTAGCGGCGTCCGTTCAAGAGCGCGACGCCTTGCAGGTTCAGCAGGTACCCGCCGACGATGATGAGATTCGCCAGCGCGGAGCCCACGACGCCGGGAAGGCCGGGCACGCTATGCCGAATCGCGGCGGCGGCGCAGCCGAGCGCGAGCGTAGCGTAACCTGCTGCGAGCACGCCGAGTTCGCGCCTGCGCCGTGGATACGACCGGCGCTCCCAGAGCGTCAGGGCGCTGCTGGCGAGGAGCGTTCCGATTGCTAACAGGTAAAGGGTGATGAGGTCGACACGCATGCGCTCGTTGAGCCTTCTCCCAGGCGAAGACGATCTGACATGGCTCGTTTACGGCAGAAAAACCAAAAAACTGAGACGAGCATGCCTTATTTGGGTTGACGCGTTCAGCTCGATCTGCCGCGAGCCGTGTTTTCCTGAAGTTCCTTAATGCCGCGGGATGCGTCGGCTTCTTTCAGGGCTTTGTCATCGATGCGCAATGCGCTGAATCCGGCCAGGATCTCTTCATTCGCCAGAGAAGACCTCGGCCGGACGCTCACTTCACGATTTCAATGTCCGGTCGGCCCTCGGCATTGTTAAGACTTCCATATTTATCGCGCCGGCAAAAGCCGACCTGACGTACGGTGAAGCCGCGCCGCGCCTGCCAGCGGGCCGCCAACCTCCAGCCTGTTCCAGTGCCGCCATTGCTCATTCCCGCGGATCAGGATTAGCGTTAGCCGCGGCCACCAGCGGGTTTGCCAGCCGGCTTACGTGAACCCGCAACTGGCTTGCCCTTGCCGGCGGATTTGCTGCCCGGCTTTTGCACACTGAATGGATTACCGCCGGGCAAGGTCGTGCCTTTGCCTGTGGCCACATCGCGCTGCGCCGCAGGCCTGCGTTTGTTCTCGCCACCTTGCGGACGCGGCTTTTGGGTGAGCACCTGCGTGGCGCTCGGCGCAGCTTGCGGCACTTTGGGCTTTTTAGGCTTTTTGGGTTTCTTGATGAGCTGACCCGTCGCGCTGGTCTGCGGCACGCGGTGTTCGGCTTCGAAACCTGGCTCTTCTTCACGGGGCAGCGTTTGCCGGATCAGCGCTTCAATCGCGGCCAGTTGCGGCGCTTCATCGGCACACACGAAGGACACGGCCACGCCGCTGGCGCCCGCGCGGCCGGTACGGCCAATACGATGCACATAGTCTTGCGCCACGATCGGCAGATCGACGTTGATCACCAGCGGCAGGTCGTCGATATCCAGCCCGCGCGCAGCCACATCGGTGGCTACCAGCATGTGTACTTCGCCTGCCTTGAAGCGCTCCAGCGCACGCAGGCGCGCGGGTTGCGGTTTGTCGCCGTGGATGGTGTCGACCGCATAGCCCGCTTCATCCAGCATGGCCGCCAGGTAATCCACGCCCTTGCGGGTTTTGACGAACACCAGCGCATGCTTCCAGTTGTTCTCGGCCACAAGGTGCATGAAGAGATCAGGCTTGTTCCTTTTATCCACCGGCACCACCCATTGCCTGATCTTGCTGGCCATAACATTGGGCGGGCTGACGCTGATATTGACCGCGCCGCGCAGAATGCTCGCAGCCATGGCGCGGATATCATCGGAGAACGTGGCGGAAAACAGCAGGGTCTGGCGCTGAGCGGGCAAGGCAGCAAAGACGGCGTTGAGTTCGCGCGCAAAACCCAGATCGAGCATGCGGTCGGCTTCGTCCAGCACCAGCGTTTGTACCTGATCGAACTGCACTGCGTTCTGGCGATTGAGATCCAGCAAACGGCCCGGCGTGGCAACGAGCACATCCACGCCTTTGCGCAACTTCATCATCTGCGGGTTGATGCTTACACCGCCGTAGGCAGCCAGAAAGCGTAAATCGAGGCCTTTGCCGTAATCGATAAAGCTTTGCAGTACTTGTTCAGCCAGTTCACGCGTGGGCACCAGCACCAGAACCCGCGCGCGGTTGCTGGACACCGCCGGGCCGTGTTGCACCAGTCGTTGCAAGAGCGGCAGCGCAAAACCCGCCGTTTTGCCAGTGCCCGTCTGTGCCGCAGCCATGACGTCCTTGCCGCTGAGCACAGCAGGAATCGCCTTGACCTGCACCGGCGTCGGTGTCTGGTAATTGAGGTCCTGTAGATTACGCAGCAACGGACCGATCAGGCCAAGCGAGGCAAAAGACATGCATGTATTCCCGGCTAAAACCGCAATTTTAGCGGTTATCGCCGTGTGCTCGAGAAAATGAGCGCAGGCAGGTTTCCTTGTCAGTGACGCAAAGTGCCCAGCGCTGGGGAGGCTCCGCCGGCTGTCTTATCGGAAGCGTAAGCACAAGCTGATCAAGGCTTCGTCGCCCGCGATCAACACGGAGGCTGGTTCAGCGTCTGTTCGGTGTGCACGAACTGCTGTCCGCAAGCGCAAGACATGCGTTTTTCAATGTCACTGCGCCCGGCGTCGATAGCCCAGCTTCAGCGCATTCACGACGAGTTCGACTGCGCGCGACGATTTACGGCGACTCGGGTAGTAGACGTGATGTCCGACGAAAGTGGGAAACCAGTCTTCCAGCACCCAGGCGAGTCGTCCAGCCTGGACATGCGGCTCAGCGAGATCCTTTGGCATGTAGGCGAGTCCGAAGCCGCAGAGCGCCGCATCGAGCATCTGATAGACATTATTGAAGGTGAGCTGACCTTCGACGCGCACCTGCAGTTCGCGCCGCCCCTTGCTCAACTCCCACGGCAGCAGCGAGTCCCGCGTGGGCAGGCGAAGATTGATGCAATTGTGAAGCGTCAGATCCGCTGGAGCTTTGGCTCGCGGTCTTGTTTGCAGATAGTCCGGGGAGCCTGCGATCGCCATCGTCATATCCGGTGCGATGCGCACCGCGACCATGTCTTTAGCTACCTGGTCGCCGAGCCGCACGCCGATGTCGTACCGATCGGCCACGATATCCGACAAGCCATAGTCGTTCACCAGTTCGATTCTCAACTCGGGATACTCGCGAAGAACGGCCTGCACCCGCGGCCAGACATAGGTGTTCGCGGCGTAGTCCGTGGTCGTGATCCGCACCGTTCCTGCCGGCCGGTCAGTCATTGCCCGCAAGGATTCGAGCTCCGCCTCGATCTCCTCGAACCGCGGACCGACCGACGAGATCAGGCGTTCGCCGGCATCGGTCAGCGAAACGCTGCGAGTCGTGCGCGTAAGCAACGGCAGCCCCATGCGTTCCTCCAAGGCTCGCACCGTGCGGCTCAGCGCGGATTGAGAGACGCCCAGTTGCGCGGCAGCCCGCGTGAAGTTCCGCTCGCGCGTGACCGCCATGAACGCCACCAGATCATTGAAGTCTTCCATCGATTCATGCTCCACAGCATAAGTGCATGCCGAGTTTGCCATCTAGTCGCGTGAATGGCGAGGCGTTAGATTAGCGTCGTATGGCACCACGCCAGCAACATATATCGACCGAGGAAGAAGAATCATGGAACTGAAGCGCGCGGGTTCGCAGCCTTCAATGAAAGGCCCTGAGGAATGGTTCACCGGGACGGTGCGGATCGATCCGCTGAACGCTCCGCCGCCGCCCGCGCGCGTATCGTGCGCAAGCGTCACGTTCGAGCCGGGCGCGCGCACCGCGTGGCACACGCACCCGCTCGGGCAGACGCTGTTCGTCACGGCCGGATGCGGCTGGACGCAATGCGAAGGCGAGCCGCGCGTCGAGATACGCGCAGGCGATGTCATCTGGTGTCCGGCCGGCCACAAGCACTGGCACGGCGCGACATCGACGACCGCGATGACGCATATCGCCATTCAGGAAGCGCTCGACGGCAAGAACGTCGATTGGCTGGAGAAAGTGAGTGACGAGCAGTATCTCGGCACCGGCGAGCACAAATGATCAGGCTTTCCGCAGCCATCATCGTCTCGGCGGCGTTCTGCGTCTCGCCGGCAGCATCGGCGGTTGCCGGTGAGTCTCCCGTCATAACGATCGCGCACGAGCGATCACAGCCGTCTCTGCCGGGCGGAAGTCAGCGCTTCGTCGGCTCGGTGCGCATCGATCCGCTGTTCCAGGCGAAATCGCCTTCGCGCCTGTCGGGTGGCATGGTCACGTTCGAACCCGGTGCTCGTACGGCGTGGCATACGCATCCGCTGGGGCAAACATTGATCGTCATGTCCGGAACAGGCTGGATCCGGCAGTGGGGCCAGGAGCGGCGTGAGATCGTCGCCGGCGATGTCGTCTCGATTCCGGCGGGCGTCAAGCATTGGCACGGTGCCGCATCCACCGCGGGCATGACGCATATCGCACTCCAGGAGGCGCTCGATGGCCAAAACGTCGATTGGCTGGAACAAGTCACGGATGAGCAATACCGTCAGCCGTAACGAAAAAGGCAGCCGCTCGACGTGGCTGTTTGCGGCGGCAGCAGCGACCGTTCTCTTGTCTGCCTGCGCACAAACGCAAAGGAACTCAACCATGCAAGACGCCCCGTCCCTCGCCGATCTCAAAGCGGTGTCGCCCGCCTTCGAGCGATACACCGCGCAGACGGTGCTCGATGGTCTCTGGAAGCGACCGCAACTCTCGCCGCGCGACCGCAGCATCGTGACCCTTTCCGTGCTGATCGCCCGCAATCAGAGCGTCGAGATGCCGTTTCATATCGGACTCGCACTCGATAACGGCGTGGAACCAGCGGAGATCTCGGAGATGATCGCCCATCTGGCCTTCTATGCCGGATGGGCCAATGCAACCGCCGCATCGGGCATTGCAAAACGCATCTTCGATGAGCGCGGCATCGGATCGGATCGAGTCGCCCCCGCCGATGTAACGCCGCTGCCGCTGAACGAAGCAGCGGAGCGGCAGCGCGCGCAGATGGTCGAGGATAGTTTCGGCGCGGTCGCTCCGGGCGTCGTCCAGTATACGACCGATGTGCTGTTTCGCGATCTCTGGCTGCGTCCGGGACTGGCGCCTCGCGATCGCAGTCTGATCACGGTGAGCGCGCTCGTCGCAAACGGTCAGGTTGCGCAGATTCCCTATCATCTGAACCGCGCGATGGACAATGGACTCACAAAGGACGAAGCGTCCGAGGCGCTGACGCAGTTGGCGTTCTACGCGGGATGGCCCAACGTCTTCTCGGCGATGCCCGTGTTCAAGGACGTGTTCGCGAAGCGGGCCACATGACTATCAGGCTGGCGCGCGGGCGCCGCGCATCGAGTCCCCGCTTTGGCGCGGTCCCCTGTGCCGGTCTTCCGGCGACACAGGCCATTCATCGCGCTTCTGGCCGCATGCATCGCCGCGCGGTCGGCAGGCAGGCGCAGTCCCGTCAGCCTTGCCAATGCCGTTTCGACTTTCGCGGAACTACCGCGGCATGGGTCCACCGGGCTTCACCGCCTTGCCGGAATCGACGACCGAACGCGCCATGAGTCCCTTCGCTTCGTTGCTGCTCGAATCGATCGACAGCGCGCGATTGGCATTTTGCCAGGCACACTGCTCACGCCCCTGTACGACGCAACCGCGTGCCGCCATCAATGCCGCATTGCGCGCCTTTTCCCGCGAAAGCAAATCCTGCTTCAGCAGGAGCGCCTCGGGATTGTCAGCCTGCAACGAAAGCGCCCAATAGATACCTGATCGGGCCAGATGCAAGTTGTTCTGGCCGAGACCGTCGCGCGCTCGTGCAAGCGCAAGCGCCATCGACTTGCGACGTTTGTCGCCCGATTCCTTGTCACTCGAAGTCGTCGCGTCCGAGCCCTGGGCAACCGTCGGGGGCTGTTGCGTCGTCGGGGTCTGTTGGGTCGTCGGAGGCTGTTGCGTCGTTGGGGGCTGGCTGGGCTGACTCGCCTCGTTCGACGTCACGATCCCTCGCGCGTCGATCGATCTCACCTGCGGTTCATGCGTGTTTTTATCCCCATGCCAGAAGAGTACCGCTCCGCCGAGGAGCACGATGGCCGTCATCAGCGTGAGCACCGCGCCCGTTCTCGCACGCGGACGACCGGCAGCGCGAGGCGACGGCGGACGCACCTCGTCATCTGGATAAACGGAGTCGTTCGACGCGAAAGAAGATGTCGGTTGTCGCGGCCACAGCGGTTTGTATTGCGAAGCGTCGGCACGCTCGCTCGTTGGGGCCGGCGCTGCCATGCCGGGCTTCCTCTCTGCGGCATGATCGCCGAACACGAACCGCGCAGGCGCACCGCAATAGGGACAGGACGAAGTCGCCCCCGATACCTTGTTGCCGCAGCGCGCACATGTTCCCGTGAAATTAGGGCCACGAGCGCCTTGCTCGTCCATCTAAGCTCTCCTCCTCGTGTGAAGATGCGAACGAAACGTCAGACCTGAAAATGTGCCCGATGCAACGGGCACAGATAGCCGCTCGATTCGATAGCGAAGGATTGCCTTCGTCGCGATGACGAGGCCGGATTAAGCCCGTTAGTCTAACATCGGCCCGCGGAGGACCGCCGTCATTCCATCGACACTGGCAACTAGCGGTAGCACTTTGAATATGCGTTCCTAAGTATGACTATCACGGGCGCAAGCACCGTCGACGCGCTTCAGGACGCGCCCTTTGCCCGCAGCGACGTAACAAATTGCTTGGCCGCCTCGTTGCCATGCACCAGCGCGCGTAACGCCAGAGCGAGGGCCAACTGCGTCTCATGAGCCACTGCGCTGCGATCGGCATCGAAAAGTTTGACCGCGTGCCGCAGATGTTGTGCCGCCTGAGTATGGAGTGCCGACGCCGCTGCATGATGTTGCGCGGCCGTCAGGTCACTCTCGACGGAGCCCGCCGATGAGGGTGCGCTCGCATGCTTCGCGGCGACATGCACCTCGTCGATGGCATGTTGCGCATGGCCGTGCGCCAGCACAGCCAGATAGGCGGCATGCTCGAAATTCTTGGCCGCTTCATAGTACTGCGAGGCCTCCCGATGAAATAGCGCTGCCTGCTCGTGATGCGATGCAGCAGATTCGAGATGGCCTACTTTGCTTGGCTTGGTGGTCATGACAGCCCGCTCCAAAGGCGTTCCATCAGCAACGATCGGTTGCATGCGACATGCATGGGTCGGAATCTCACGGGAATTTACCCGCGCCATCGTCAATATGATACGTCGCTCGGCATTGGAACAATCACCCATCGGCGCGCGCATTCGGTCTTTGGTTCCAGCGACGACGAGATAACCGGCCGCCGAGACTCACCGCGATCGACGCTTTGAAGGGGCACCGCCGACACGGCCTACCGTTCTCAGCACTGCGTCGCCTGAAGCGCCGGGTGGTTTGCAGGCTGCTGACCAGACTGAAGAGTATGCTGAGATTTCGAAGGGACCGGGCGGACCTACGACGTCCGGAACAGGACACATACCGGGGCAGGCGCATGGATGCAGCGGATCGGGAATACGTGCTCGCGGGTAGCCTGGAAGCGCTGAAAGCGAAGGGACGACTGGTCGTGCAGGGTGGTCATCGTCCGATCCTCATCGTCTACGACCGCGGGCGCATCTTTGCCCTCGACAATCGCTGTCCGCACATGGGCTTCCCGCTCGAGCGAGGGACGGTCGAGGACGGCATCCTGACCTGCCATTGGCACCACGCGCGCTTCGACCTGGAAAGCGGCTGCACCTTCGATCTCTGGGCCGACGATGTACCCCACTGCGCGGTCGAGGTGCGCGATGGCGACATCTGGGTGGCGACCACGTTCAGTCATGCCGATCCGGCGGCGTACTGGCATCAGCGGCTCGCGGACGGCCTCGCACATGACCTCGCACTCGTCATTGCCAAGGCCGTGCAGGGTCAGCTCGCAGCGGGCGTACCGGTGGCCGCAATCGTGCAGCAGGTGACGCTGTTCGGCGCCCACAACCGTGATGGCTGGGGTGTCGGTCTCACGATATTGACGGCCCTCGCCAATCTCTTGCCCCTGCTGCCGGAAGAGGACGCCTATCTTGCGCTGTTCCACGGCGCGCGTCATGTGGCAATGGACTGCGACGGCGAAGCGTCGCGGCGGGAACGTGCGCCCCTTGGAAGCCGGCCGGAGCCGGCCGCGCTCAAACGCTGGCTGCGCCTTTGGACCGATGTGCGCCATCGCGACGCGGCCGAACGCACTTTGATGACAGCGATCGCCGCTGGTCTCTCACCGGCTGTGCTCGCCGAAGCACTGCTGTCGGCCGCAACGGAGCGGACGTTCGCCGACACCGGCCATGCGCTCGACTTCATCAACAAGGCGTTCGAGTGTCTCGATCTCATCGGATGGGAGCATGCGTCGACCGTGTTGCCTACGATCGTCGCGCAGATGGTGGCCGCCCGTGGCGCCGAGGAGTCGACTGCGTGGCGTCAGCCCGTCGATCTTGTCGCGCTGTGCGACGAATCAGCGGGCCAGATGTCGCAACTATTCGCGGCCGGCCACGGCTTTCAAGGCTGGTCGAACCACGCGGCGCTCGCGCGAGCGCTGCTTGGAGACGATCCGATACAGATCGTCGACGCGCTCAAGGCGGCGATCCGCGCAGGCGCCGCTCCGACCGATCTGGGGCAATCCCTCGCTTTTGGGGCAGCGCTGCGCGTCGCCCGCTTCGGCAATGCCAATGAGCACGCAGATTGGGAAACGGCCCACCATGTCTTCACTCATGCGAATGCGCTCCACCAGATGCTCAGGCGGATCGGCGACGCGGGCATCGATGGTTACGTCACGGCTGCGCGGGCGATCATGCACGGAGCCATGGCGCTCTACCTCGCCCGTTATTTGAATGTGCCGCCGGCCCGCATCCCGGGTGAAGACAAAGATGAACTCGACGACCTTCCCGTCGATGAGCACACGATCCGCACCGCCTTGCTCGACGCGTTCGACCGACAGCGACAGGTCGATCTGGCGGCACGACTGGTGGCTCGGCATCTCACGCTCGGCCATTCGCCAGAAGCGCTGATCGCCACGCTTGCCTTCGCGACACTCCGCGAAGATGCAGGCTTCCATGCCTATCAAATGCTCGAGGCAGGTACTCGGCAGTTGTCGGTGTGGGGCAATACCGTAGAAGGCCGCCATATCATTGTTGCGGTCGCCCGTTATCTCGCGGCCCATTCGCCCACTGAACGCAAGGCTCTGCAAACGGCCGACATCGCGCAGCGTTTAATGAAAGGCGGCGAACTGCATCATGGCGCTGAATCTGCGTGACCATGGCGACGCAGAACAGTTCATCCTTTTTTCGTACGTCTGCTTAAGTTCGATAAAGACAGACAGGCCTCCGCTTCGACTGACTTTCTCAATGGCACTGTCCTGACGTTCGCCGCTGTCACATCCATGCTTCATCGCCGCAAGCAACGCACCTCGCGAAGGAAGCGTCATGAATCGGAAGACGAGCTGCCGTTCAGCCGCGACGATCAACGGGCCGATACATGTTTTTCCCTTCACGAGAGATCGCTCTCATCAATCCGGCGATGATCGGATACCGTGAGGAAGCGCGTGCGAAATGAGTTGACGTTTTGCTTTCCTGACATACGCTTGGTTGAGCGTCGCGCGCCTCGCGATGAAACGGATGCGAATCGACGGGAATCGGGTGAGTGACATGAACGTTGCCAGGACATCATCCCTATGTGCGCGTCACAGGTTCGATCGGCAGGGGTGGCGCGCCGTGTCGGCGTGGCTTGCGGCTGTCTGCGCCGCATGGACGATCGATGCCCTCGTTTCGCCCGCGCACGCGGAGCCTGTCACGACCTATCGCGGGATCTGCAACGCATCGGCGGGTGTCGATATCGGGGCGGGCCACTTCGTTGTGGGCGATGACGATATCGACTCGCTCGTCGTCTATCAGTACGGAAAGCCCGACGTCGTCGACGAAGTCAAGATCGGCGATTACCTCAACGGCGCGGCCAGCAAGGACGACGAAGCGGATATCGAAGGCGCCGCGAGAATCGGCGACCGGATCTACTGGATAACGTCGCACTCGGGGAAGAACGGCGAGCCACGCCCAACGCGGCAGCACTTGTTCGCGACGCGTATCGTCATGAAGGACGCCGTGCCCACCGTCGTACCACTCGATACGAAGCCATACGACAAGCTGTTGAGCGCACTTGCCTCGGACAGCCGCTTCGAAGAACTGAAAAGGGCAATGAGCAAGGGCGCGGAAGAAGATCACGGCTTCAACATCGAAGGACTGGCCGCCACTCGCAATGGCGGCTTGCTGATCGGTTTCAGAAACCCGCTCGTGGCGAAGAGCGGCAGTCGGAAGGGGCGCGAGGCGCTCGTGCTCGAACTCAAGAATCCGGCCGACGTCCTGGAACGCGGCGCCAAACCCGAATTCGGCGATCTGATCCGGCTCGATCTCGGCAAGCGGGGCGTGCGGAGTATCGAGCTCATCGACGGCGAGTATTTCATCGTCGCGGGGCCGTTCGACGCAGGCACGCCCGGAGATCCCGCATCGCGATTCTCCATCTTCAGGTGGAACGGTTCGCCGCACGCGAAGCCCAGCCACTGGAAGGACATCGAGCCGTCCACCTTTCATGCGGAGGGACTGTTCGAGATCGCAGGCACGCGGAAGATCTATCTGTTGAGCGACGATGGCGACGAACAGCGCATCTGCAAGAAAGGTCCCGACAAGAAGAAAACGACCAGCGACAAAACCTTCCGGGGGATGGCAGTGGAGCGATGAGCAAGTCGACGAGCGAGGTTCGGATCGAATGGTCCTTCGGTCATCCGGCCTGGCAAGCGCCCTTGCTCATTCGATGGACGGCAGACCCGAATGTAACGGGAGCCGTCCATCACATCACAAACCCAACGCTCCTGAACCGGCTCGCAAAGAGTCGATCTGATCGCGAAAGACGTCAGGGCCCGTCGTGGCCAAGGGTATCTCTCCGAACTGCAGTGCCGCGAGCTGCGCATAAAGCGGGGAACTCTGCAGAAGCTCTGCGTGACGCCCCTGCGCGACAATGCGCCCGTGATCCAGCACGACGATGCGGTCCGCTCGCTGCACAGTGGCAAGGCGATGAGCAATGACGAGCGTAGTGCGGTTCAGCGCGGCGTTGTCCAGCGCGGTCTGTACGAGCCGCTCGCTCGCGGCATCGAGCGCGCTCGTCGCTTCGTCGAGCAGAAGGATTGGCGGGTTCTTGAGAATCGCGCGCGCGATCGCCAGGCGCTGACGTTGGCCGCCGGAGAGCCGCACTCCCCGCTCGCCCAGAAACGTCTCGTAACCTTGCGGCAGTTCCTCGATAAAGCCGGCGGCGGCAGCCATCTCCGCGGCGCGTTGCACTTGAGCGAGCGTTGCGTCGGGCATCCCGTAGCGGATGTTGTCGAGCACACTGCCCGAAAAAATCACCGATTCCTGCAGCACGACGCCGATCGCCTCGCGCAATGAGGTTAGCGATACCTGATCGGTCCGCACACCGTTGATCAGTATCTCGCCGGACTGCGGATCGTAAAACCTCAGCAGCAGTTGAAACAGCGTGGTCTTGCCCGCGCCCGACGGCCCGACCAGCGCGACGTGTTCACCCGGGCGCACATCGAGTGAAAAGCTGGAGAGCGCGGCGATGCCGGGACGCGACGGATAGGAGAAGCCTACGTCGTGAAACCGGATGCCGTTCCCACGCGCCGGCAACGGGACGGGCGACTCGGCTTCCACCACGGGTGAGCGCGCGGCCAGCACTTGCAATAGCCGTTCCGTTGCGCCCGCAGCCCGCTGCAGATCGCCCCATACTTCGGCGACGGCTCCCACGGCACCCGCCGTGAAAACTGCATACAG
This sequence comes from Caballeronia calidae, assembly GCF_900044055.2. Taxonomy (GTDB): domain Bacteria; phylum Pseudomonadota; class Gammaproteobacteria; order Burkholderiales; family Burkholderiaceae; genus Caballeronia; species Caballeronia calidae. The sequence goes on from NZ_FCOX02000060.1 coordinate 36,895, forward strand.
GATGAACTGGGAGAGCTGGCCGGCTGTCATGTGGCGAGCCAGCACTTCCTGAGCGCCGAGCCAGAGCACGAACACGATGGCGGCGAAGACGGACACGATCACGACTGCGGTCATCAAGGCGCGTGCCCGAATGCGTGCGAGCGCCGTATCGAAGGCCGCTTCCACGGCCCCGCCAAAGCGATTCGCCTCATGGGTCTCGTGCGTGTACGACTGCACGGTCGGCATCGCATTGAGCACTTCGCCCGCCAGCGCACTTGCGCTCGCGACCTTGTCCTGGCTCGCGCGCGAAAGTTGCCGCACGCGCCGTCCGATGATGACGATGGGCGCGACCACCACGACCAGCGCAACGACGATGTAGCTGGACAGCTCCGCGCTCGTCGTGAACAGCATCGCAACGCCGCCGACGATCAGCAGGATATTGCGGAGTCCAAGCGACAGGCTCGTACCCACGACGGTCTGGATCAGCGTCGTGTCGGTCGTGAGCCGCGACAGCACCTCGCCCGTCTGCGTGGTCTCGAAGAATTGCGGGCTCATCTTCATCACGTGGTCGTAGACGGCGCGCCGTAAATCGGCCGTGACCCGTTCGCCGAGCCACGACACCCAATAGAAGCGCAGCGCGGCAGCGGCGGCGAAGATCAGCGAGACGACGAAAAGCGCGATGAAATAGCGATCGATATGCGTGCGGTTGCCGCTCGCGAAGCCGCGGTCGATCAGGTACTTGAACGCCACCGGAATCGCCAGCGTCGCACCCGCCGACGTCAGGAGCGCCAGGAACGCGCACGCCCAGCGTCCCGCATAAGGGCGCAGGAACGGAAGCAAAGCGAAAAGCGGAGCAACCCTTCGGGGTCGCGCAGCGGCATCGGTCATGAAGACTCCTGCGAGGATCGGCTATGAGTGGATAGGGACATCCGTGGCGCTGGTCGTGGCCGGTTCATCGCTACGTCGGATTGTCGTCTTTTCTCGTCGGCACGTCACCGTGACGATTTCGCTTGAAGCAAGTTGCGCGTTCCGGCAGATACGCCGGCGTGCATCAGGCCGGACGGCAGCCATGTAGAGCAGTCTGACGCGCAAGCATTAGCGGCGAGTTAACATCAGCCGCTGGTTTGCCGGCTCTTCTTTTCCAACCGCGCGTTGGTGCGTGGCAAGCCATCCGATCGAAGTGCGTTGTCGGAGTTTTGTCGAAACGGCAGATGCGCCGCGTCGCGACGATGATCCGAAGCCGCGCATATCAAATAAAGTTACCGCATGTTTTGGCCGACACTCACGAGCATCGTCGACATGCGGCATGCATAAGCACTGTGCTTCCAGGCTCGCGTTTTTCCGCACCTCGGACTCGAAATCTTCCCCGGCCGCGCATCGCTCGATGCGACGCACATCTAAGTGCCGTTGCCTGTAGCGAAAGCCGCCGGTTCAGAAGTCACGCTTCTCGCGGAACACGTGGCGACCGCCTACTATGAACGTCAGGAGCGAATTCGGCCACCGGCGTGTGTCGCAACGCCCGACGCTCACGGGCCTTCGGCCAAGGCTCCTTCCAAGAACAGATTGCAGGAAGTGAAACGATGTCTTCGAACGACACCGCTTTGTGATGCGGTTCGCCACGAGACACTGCGGCCGCGCCTTGCGGTTCGTGTCCGATTCGATCTCGTAGTCGTTGCACACCGTGCCCCGTCGAGCAATAACCGCACAGCCAGCACGTAAGTAAGCGACTCCATGACGCCCGTCTTCATATGAGGATTGACACGCTATGCCCTCTACCGGTAGCAGCAATCAACCCCGGCGCGGCCTGCTCCACGATTCGACCGGACGCGAACGCCGCGCGCAGCACGATGGTGGTCCACCTGTGTCACTGCCGTCGTCGTTCGCTGTATCGCAATGACCGTCGCGACCGGCCGGGGAAACAGGCCGGTCGATGAACCTCCCCTTGCCAACAGGCATTGCTGTGGTAGCGCGTCCTGACGTCGCCGTGGCCCTCACTATCCGCTAACAAACCGGCGTCACACTGGCTTCGTTGTTAGTCCGGTGTGGTGATGACTGTCGTCGGCCGTCAACCATTTCTCGCCCTGTTGCGCAACTTAGGCGTTTCAACTGGCCCATGAAAAATCCTTCGCTCCTTCCCGCCCAATTGGGGATCTTCTTTCGGCAGCATGTCGATTTGCGTGATCCGCGCTTCAACGTGGCCCAGTTGACAGAGATCGTCGGACCGCTCGATGTCGATGCCCTGCAAGCGGCGCTGCATCAGACCATCTCGGACACGGAGGCGATGCAGGTCCGGCTGCTCGATACGCATGCATTGCCCCGCCAGGTGCTGGACGAGCCAGTGGACTTCACGCTGCGGGTTATCGATGTCAGCGACGCCGCCGATCCGTTGCAGGCGGTCGAGGCACATGTCAGAACCGCGATGAGCACTGCCATCCATCTGAATCAGTGGCCCTTGTTCGAAATCCTGCTGTACAAGGCCGCCTCGGAAAGGTTCTTTCTGTTCCAGCGCATCCACCATGTCGCGTTCGACGGGTTTTCCTTCCTTCTATTCACGCAGCGGCTCGCAAGCGTCTATTCGGCGCTGATCGACGGGCATCTGCCTGCGCCGTCCGGTTGGGGGCGTCTGTCTGATCTGATCGCAGACGATGCGGCCTATCGTGCTTCCCCTGCCCTCGAAAAGGACCAGCAATTCTGGCGCGACTATCTGGCGGGATGCCCCGAGCCGGCGACCCTTGCCGAGCGGACCGCGCGCGCGTCGCATGCCTCGTCCGATGCGGTGTCGGCGGCCGCGCAGACGCGCCTGTCGCCGGAAATCGCAATGCGCCTGCGCCAGACCGCCCGGCGCAACGACGCCACCGGGCCACAGTTCGTCACGGCTGTCATGGCCGCCTTCGTGGCGCGCATGAGCGATCAGCCGGAAGTCGTGCTCGGGTTGCCCGTTACGGCCCGCGTCGGACGAGTCGCCAGGAACGTACCTGGCATGATGTCCAATATCCTCCCGCTGCGGCTGGCCGTGAGTGAAGGTTCAAGCATCACGGATCTGCTCGAGCATGTCGCCCGGCAGAGCCGTCGCGTGCTGCGTCACCAACGCTACCGGTTCAAGGATATGCGCCGTGACGCACGGCGCCTCGATGCGGGCGAGCTGCTGTTCGGGCCTATCGTGAACATCATGCCCGAATTCACCAGTGCGCTGAATTTCGCGGGCTGCCGGATCGCTTCGAATCGCTGTTTTGCCGGCACGCCCGATGATCTGTCGCTGATCGTGCATGACGAAGGAGAAGACGGTGGCCTTGAATTGCAGTTCGAAGCCAATCCGTCGCTCTATACGCGCGAGTCGGTAGAGACGCATTTGCGGCGCTTCACGCATCTGCTCGGCGAGATTCTGGACGCGCCGGAAGCGCCGCTGAATCGGATGGATCTCCTTTTGCCCGGCGAGCGAGCGCTGCTGCTCGAGCGCTGGAACGACACGGCTGCGGCTTATCCCGAACATCTGTGCATCCATCAGCTGTTCGAACAGCAGGTTCAACGGACGCCCGATGCAACCGCAGTCGTCTTCGAAGACGTGTCACTCACCTATGCGCAACTCAATGCGCGCGCCAACCGGCTTGCGCATCACCTGATCGGTCTGGGCGTGCGCCCGGAGACCCGTGTGGCCCTGTGCTTGGTGCGCAGCCACGAGCTGATCGTCGCGCTGCTGGCCATTCTCAAGGCGGGCGGCGCCTATGTGCCGCTCGATCCGGCCTATCCGGGCGAGCGCCTCACCCACATCCTCGACGATGCCGCGCCCGTGCTCCTTATCGCCGATGCACCCGGGCGGCAAGCGCTCGGCGATACCGGCGATCTGCCGGTCCTCGATCCGGTGTCCTTCCATGATGCCGCCGCCCAAAGCAACCACGACCACGATCCGATCGTGCCGGACCTGAACTCCCGTCACCTCGCCTACGTGATCTACACCTCCGGCTCGACCGGCAAACC
>NZ_FCOX02000061.1 GCF_900044055.2 Caballeronia calidae
ATGATTTATTCCATCCAAAGATGAAAAAACCTTCCTCTGATACTTCGTGTGAGACTCTTGATTACTTTTGCTATTGCCGATTCCGAAGAACCAGCCGCACTCGCCATCAAGCGCCCACACTTATCGGCTGTTAGTTTTTAAAGAGCAATTGCGCAGTTATTTGCTTCGCGAGTAATTTGTTTCGCTTGCTTTCTTGCGCGCCGTCATTCAACGGGAGGCGAATTATGCGGATATAGCTCTGTGCCGTCAAGCGACTTTTTTTAAACGCTTTGAGGGACAGAATACGACGGATTGAAAGGAACAGACGAAACCGGCAGACGGAAGGGAGCAGCATGCACCGCAGGCCGATGAAGAAGCTGCCTTACTTCTTCACCCAACTGCGCGACGTGAAGTCGGACGGTATTCCTGATCCGGCGACGCTCGCGCGCCCGGGCACGAAGTGGCGCATCGAATTTCTCGGGCCACCGCTGACAGTGGATCAGTGATTCGTTTGCCGTCGCGATATGTTTCGTTGCGCGGGTGGCGCATCTTGACTCACGGCCCGTCGCCTCCGAACTCTTGAACGATACAACGGCATCGGGTCGGCATCGGCGGATATTCCTAGCCGGCAACGCTGAAATACAGCACGGGCGCATCATGAACGGAAAGCGGCCACTCGAGCGATCAAGGTTGCGCGCGATTCGATGACCGCTGATGACCGGAGCCGGCGGTTCGTCATCTGGCGCCCTTCGCCCTGCGCACGTGTGTCATACGGCACCCGGCATGGCGTTAGCTGAATCGCGTCATCTGCGACTCTGCCAGACGACGACTTGCGCAGAGCCCCTATCGATCATTTGCGATCAGCATGTTGTAGTTGTGGCCCGCTCACTGAGATTCTCGTCGGTACCGCAGTTCGCGCTGACTTCGAACTGCCACGACGAACACCGCATCGAATTCAGGCAAAAACCGATACAGCGCCAAATAGCCATGCGCACCGTTCGAAATAACCAATTCGCGCATGCCCGGATTATCGACCGGCCGGCCAATCATTGGGCTTGACTTGAGGATGTCGAGTGCGGACACGATGTCGTCGATGCGCTCGACTGCACGCTCCGGCGTGTGTTCGAAGAAAAACTCAAATATGCGATCAAAGTCCTCACGAATTTCCGGCGCCAGGACTATTCGCGCCATCGTTTGGCCTTAGGCGTTATCGGCGAGCCACCAGCCGCGCGCTCGCGCAAATAGTCACGCATCTCGCTCCAGTCGAGCCCCGCGCCGGTCTCGAGCATCCTCGCGAAGCGAGCGTTCCCCTCGTCGAGAAACGCCTGTCGTAGTTCTTCATTCGCGACCCTTTCTGCGATCGCGTCCAACATGAAACTGTGTGCCGTAGTGCCGGACCGCTGGGCGAGTCGGGAGACGCGATCGCGAAGATCCGGTGGCAGGCGAAGCGTGGTCGTCGACATGACATCCTCTCTGTGCTACAGATGTGCTACATCCTACGCGGACCTGCGCGAATTGCAAGTGACAGTGATTGTTCAGCGCTCAAAAACCCACCTATCATGTTGATTAAATGGAATATTATCGTTAGACATTCATCCTATAATGTTGGTCTTTCGTCCGGCGCAATGCGAAAGGCGCTGTCCGTTGGTGGCTAACCGTCCCTGGCAAAGGCGGCAAGGAACGGCTGGTGCCGGGCACCCAGGAATTGATGACGGAACTCTCGCGATACCGACAATACCTCGGGCTGAGCGCGCTCCCCTCCCCCAATGAAGATACACCGCTGGTTCTGCCAATTGGCGCGACGGCCGCGAACGGTGGCAAACAGACGTGCACGCCGTTGACGCGGGCCGCGCTACATGTGATTGGGGGGCGACAAAGACGTGTTTGCGGGGGCCGCAGCCTTACTTCGTGAGCGCGATGAAGTGTCTGCGGGGCGTGCCGTGTATTCCGCTCCGAACGCCGCTGCGATTCATCGTGAAGCGGAAGGTGGTGTTCCTTGAGCATTGCTTTTTCTCTCGCGAGGACAAAGTTTCGAGTCGTTGCAAGCCACGGTTTCACCGAGGGCGGCTTAAACATGCGTGAATCTGGCTGACCACGGCCGCGCCGTCTCCGACCGCCGACGCCACTCGCTTGGCCGACGCCGCGCGCACGTCGCCAATGGCGAACAGTCCCGACACGCTCGTTTCCAGCGCAAAGCGCGCTGACGCAGCAAAGATGAAGGTGAAGACATGTCGATTTTCCTTGGCGAGTAGTGGAGCGTCGTTCGGGCCTTATCGACGATGGGAAGCGTATCGGCAGGCCCCTTGCGATGTCCTGAACGGCAATGAATTGTTGTTAACCCAACGTCGCTGAAGACAGCACCCTCGGTTCACGCGTGACGCCTGGCATGGGAGCGGCCGATCAATAGGTAGTGAGCGAGCGCGAGCAGTGGAAAGGAGGTGGCGACCGCGGCAACCAGCGGCCAGCCGCCATGCTCGTAGAGCGGACTGGCAATTGCCGAGCCCAACGAACCGCCGACGAAGATGCTCGTCATGTACAGCGCGTTAAGCCGGTTGCGGCTTGCCGCATGCAGCGCATAGATCTCGCGCTGACCTAGCACCATGTTCATCTGCACCGCGAAGTCGAGCACGATGCCGGTTGCCACCAGGCCTGCCACCCCCCAAGACGAGTGGATGAATGTCGGCATATAGGCTAGCGCGCCGACCACGAGCGCGATCAAGGTTGCGCGCACGGTGTGGCCCGCGTCGGCGAGACGGCCTGCTACCGGTGCGGAAGTCGCGCCGATCGCCCCGACCAGTGCGAACAGCCCGATCCGCGTCTGCGTGAGACCGAACTGGCGCGTCAGCTCAACCGGAATCGCGGTCCAGAAGAGGCTGAACGACGCAAACATCAACGCCTGATACAAGGAGCGGTGACGCAACACCGGCACAGTGCGCACGAGGTGGCCAAGCGAGCCGATGAGCTCAAAGTATGTGGCTTGATGGGTGGGCTGGCGCCGCGGAATGGTCAGTGCGAGCACGGTGGTCACCATTGTCATCAGCACCGCTGCGGAGCCGAACACGGCGCGCCAGCCGAAGTGTCCCGCAACTACGCTGGAGATCGGGCGTGCCAGCAAGATACCGAGCAGCAGGCCGCTCATAATCGTGCCGACCACCTTGCCGCGCGATTGGTCCGGTGAAAGATGGGCGGCGAGCGGAATCAGGATCTGCACGGCGACCGAACTGAATCCCACGAGGAGCGAGATGACGAGGAACCCGCCGGGTTGGTGCGCGAATGCCGCGGCGGCGAGACTCGCAATTGACACGAGTGCCGTGGAAATCATCAGCTTGCGATTCTCAATCAGGTCGCCAAGCGGCACAAGAAAGAACAGCCCCAACGCGTAGCCGATTTGCGTGAGCGAGACAATCAGGCTCGCCATGCCGTTCGACATGTGAATGTCGGGGGCGATCAGCTCAGTGATCGGCTGTGCATAGTACAGGTTGGCGACAATCGCGCCGCAGCAGATAGCGAACAGCGCGATCAGACCTTGTGTCAGTTTGACCGGACTGCCCGCGCTCGCTGTGGCAGATAGCTGATTTGACATGACGACTCCAAAAAGTAGATAGCAAAGAAGGGGTTATACGGGAGGCCCGGCAAACACGAACCGTTGCGCCGCTGCATGCAACGCGTCGACAAAAACCGCTGGCGGCTGCGCGCCGCTGATCACGTGCCCGTCGATCACGACGGCCGGCACGCCGGGAAAGCCGTAACCATCGGTCGGCTCATGAGATGCGAGTGGCGCGGCAATGCGTGCAGACAGTAACTCGGCGCGTAGGTCGTCGGTGTCGAGGCCGTACGACGCGGCGATTTCAAGCAGTACGTCGGGCGAACCGATATCGCGTCCTGCCGAGAAATACGCCGCAAAGATGGCCTCGCACAACGCAGCAGTCGCGCGCGACTGGGTGCGCTGTTGCGATAGCTGCATCAGTCGATGCGCAATGCGCGTGTTCGGCGTTCGCAGCACCTTGTCGTAGTCGAAGCGGACACCGGCCACGAGGCCAGCGGCGCTCGCCTGCGCGTCCCTCATTTGCGAGCGCGCCCAACTGCCGAATTTCTGGCTGCGATACGCGCGGCGATCCATGCCTTCGGACGGCATATCTGGGTTCAGCTCAAACGGCACGTAGCGGAAAGCAACCTCAGCCGTGTGTTCGATTCCGGCTTCCGCAAGCGCTGCGGCAAGGTTGCGCTGGCCGATCCAGCCCCACGGACAAATGAAGTCGTAGTGGACATCGATTTGGATGGTGGGCATGGCAGGTAGTCGCGTTGAGCAATGCCCGCAGCTTAAGCGTTGCGTTGAAAGTCTGGAATTGAGATAGAATGCAAGCTAGCGTTGCGTTGGGCGCAACGGCACTGATTGCATGAGTCGCGCATGGACAAATTACTCGCCATCAAAACTTTTCTCGAAGTAGCCGACGCGGGCGGCTTCACGAAGGCCGCCCAACGTCTGGGTGTGGCCACCTCATCCGTAACGCGCCTTATGGATTCGCTCGAGGCGTCGCTCGGCACGTCGCTGTTGACGCGTACCCCGCGTAAGGTAAGCCTCACTGACTCGGGCATTGCGTACGTCGAACAGGTGTCAAAGGTGCTGGACGATCTGGCGGAGGCCGACGAAAGCGTGTTCGATAGTGGCGCCGCGCCAGTAGGCGCGCTTCGTGTGTCGGTGCCGTCCACCTATAGTCGCTTGTGCCTCGCGCCACATCTGGCGGCGTTTCTCTCTGAATATCCGCGTGTACTCCTCGATGTGGCGGTAAGCGACCAGTTTGTCGATCTCGCAGTTGAGCGCATTGATGTCGCCATTCGCATCGGCTCTGCCGAGCGCGACGCCAATCTGATCGTGAAGCAGTTGGCAGATAATCCGCGTTACGTCGTGGCGAGCCACGAGTACCTTGAACGCAGCGGCGCACCCGCTGCGCCTGCGGACCTCGCCCGACACGAGTGCTTACGCTTTGCCTATGGCGGCGGCTACCGCGCGCGGCAGGTGTGGGCCTTCGAGCGCGAACGCACGGAAGAACGCGTCGACGTGCGCGGCCAACTGCTCTCCAACAATCTCGACATTCTGTTCGAAGCGGTCATTGCCGGGAGGGGTATCGCGCTGCTGCCCGAGTGGCTTGTGGCGTCCGAAATCCGCGCCGGTCGCCTGGTGCGCCTGTTCGAGACATTCCAGGCGCGACCTCAGCCGGGCGATGCAGTCGTGTATGCCGGGTACCTGCCTAATCGCCGCCAGTCGAGCAAGGTGCGCGCGTTTTTGCAGTTCATCGAGCCGCGGTTAAAATCTCGGCTGGAAGGCTGAGCCGTCCGGCCCGGGCGCAACGCTTGCGGGTCTCACGACGGGAGGTGCCGCCATGAAAGCGACCGCATTCTTGGAACAAGCCAAACGAACAGCGCAACTCGTCGATGCGCTTCTCGTTGCGCGCTATGCGGTCGTCATCCATGACGGCATCGCTTCCGGGCGCACGTCGTCATCGATGCCCTGCGCGACGAGCACGGCCATCTATTCGGCTTCGCCAAGATCACGCGCGATTGGACCGCGCACCGGCGTCTGCGCGAAGACACGCTCGATCATGAGCGACGCTTCCGCTATCTCGTGCAAAGTGTCACCGGCAACGCGATCTACATGCTCGACATCAACGGCATCGTGTCGAACTGGAATGCAGGCGCGCAACGGACCAAGGGCTATGCGGCGAACGAGATCGTCGGCAAGCATTTCAATGTTTTTACACGCCGGAAGGCCGGAAGACGGGCGCGCCCGCGCGCAGTCTCGCCATCGCGCTTACGGAGCGCAAGTACGAAACGGAAGGCTGGCGCGTGCGCAAGGACGGCACGCGTTTCTGGGCGCACGTGGTCATCGATCCCATTCATGAGGACAACGGCAAGCTGCTCGGCTTCGCGAAGGTCACGCGCGACCTGACAGAGACGCGCACGTTGCATAAGCAGACGCGCGATCCCGAGCGCAGCTTCCGTCTGCTGATCGAAGCTGTCACCGATTACGCGATCTACATGCTCGACCCAGGTGGCATCGTGTCGAACTGGAGTGCGGGTGCGCAACGTGCCAAGGGCTACACAGCGTGCGATCTTCGGCAAGCAGTTCTCCTGTTTCTACGATACGGGCGACCGCGGACGCGGCCTGCCGCAACACGGCCTCGATACCGCGCGCACGACGGGCAAATTCGAGGCAAGGCTGGCGCATCCGAAAGGACGGCACCCGCTTTTGGGCGCATGTGGTCATCCAGCCAATCTACGATGACGCCGGCGACCTCTTCGGCTTCGCCAAGATCACGCGCGACTGCACCGAACAGCGCGAGACCGCGCTCGCCCTCGAAGAGACGACGCGCAATCTCGACCTCGCGCTCGACAACATGCAGCAAGGCCTCTGTCTGTTCAACCGGCGCGGCAGGCTCGTGCTGTGCAATCATCAGTTCACGCGCATCCTGGCGCTTGCGTCGGACAGCCTGCCTGCCGGAAGCACGTTGCGCACTGTGCTACGGCGTATCGGCGAGCGCTCGGGCGAGCCATGCGGCGAAGCCGTGGCGCGGATCAACGCGCTGCGCGAGCAATTCCTGCGCGCCCGCATACCGGAGCGGGAACAATCGCAGGTCGAGTTTCAACATCTCGGACGCAGCATCGCTGTCGTGACGCGCATGCTGTCGAATGGCGGATGGGTCTCAACGATCGAAGACGTGACTGAGCGGCGCGCTGCAGAAAAGCGCATCACGCATCTAGCGCACCATGATCAACTCACCGATCTGCCCAATCGCGTGAGTTTTCAGGATAAGCTGAAGCAACTCGTCCATTTGCTGTCGCCCGAGCGGCCGTTCGCCCTGCTCTATCTCGATCTAGACCGCTTCAAAGTCGTCAACGACACGCTCGGCCATCATGTCGGCGACGAATTGCTGAGGGCGGTGGCGCACAGGCTGTTGTCGACATTGCGCGCGAGCGATCAACTAGCCCGGCTGAGCGGCGACGAGTTCACCATCCTGCAAACTTCGTTTAGACACGCCGACGATGCCGCGGCACTCGCGGAGCGCTGCATCGAAAAGCTCGCCGCGCCATTCGAGGTCGCGGGCAACGAGATCACCGTGGGCGTGAGCGTCGGCATCGTGTGCTGCACGCACGGCGTCGAGCACGACGCCGTGCTGCGACAGGCCGATCTTGCGTCGTACGAAGCCAAGCGCGAGGGCCGGAACTGCTATCGCATCTACGAGCGCGGCATGAACGATCCGCTGCGGCTTCGCAACGAGCTCGAAGACGAACTGCGCCGTAGTCTGAGCGCCGATGAACTCGAAGTGCATTACCAGCCGATCATCGACGGACGCACGGGGCAGACCACCGCGATGGAAGCACTGCTGCGATGGACGCATCCGAAGCGTGGGCCGATATCGCCGGCCGATCGTCCCGATTGCCGAGGAACGGGGCCTCATGCCCGAACTGGGCGCGTGGGTGCTCGAGCGCGCATGCCGCGACGCCGCGCGCTGGCCGGCATATATCCGCCGGAGTCTCAACGGCACGCCGGCTCGAACTGGCGATCACCGAGACTGCGTTGCTGGTGTCCTGGGGCACGCCGCACCGCATTCTCAACGAAGTCCGGGCCTTGGGCGTGACGATGGATGGCTTCGGTACAGGCTATTCCTCTTTGAGCCTGCAGAGCTTTCCGTTCACGCGCGTGAAGATCGATCGCGGCTTCGTGAACGGGCTGGGCCGAAATCCGAAGTCCGGCGCCATCGTGCGTGCAATCACCGAATTATGTCGCACGCTGGGCCTGCCGATCATTGACGAAGGTGTGGAAACGGAGCCGATTCCTACTGGATGGCGAGCGCGAGCGGATCGACGGCTGCCGACATTCGCGCAATCCATTGAGGGCGAGCCAAAACGATCGCGCTGAAATTATTTCAGACGCCGCAGAATAACTTCGGCCGTGCCGCCGCTCGAAGCCGGCGTTGCCCATTTCAGCTGTTCCGCATCTACTGTGAACGGTCGCTTTTGCTGCACCCCATTCCAATTGGGATAGGAACTTGCGATGACATGAAACGTAATCGTATTATCGAGACGGTTCACTGTGTAAGTGCCGAAGTGCGCGATCATGCCTTGGACCACCGCTTTATTTTCCTCTGCGGTGCCTTCCATTCGATTGTCGGACGCAAACTTCGGAATATCGCCGCGCGAGGTCATGAGAATATAGTGACCGCTCTCGTCGAAGACGGCGATCCCTTGCGGATTGGTCCCGTACATGGCTTGCCGAGTGCCGTCCGGACGCACGATGTCGACCGAGACGTACGCCCATGTTCCAATGACCTCATCCCTCAACGTGCCAGTCTGGACGGCTCCACGCGTGCAGGAAGCCAGCGAGCCCGCCAGCACTACGAAGGCGGAGCACCTGAGAAGACTTTTCCGTCTCATTGCAATCCTCCATCGAGAATATTCAGGCATGAGTCTCCCGAACTGGCTCAGCGCGCAAGTCTGTTTGGCCTGGTCGCAATATACGCCTTAGGTGCAGTAGTAGTCTGATCCTACCAAGGGATATTCACCGTACTCACATGTTATGTTCAACCGCGGCCGGCATAACCCGACCCGTAGGAGCCGTTCGTCACGAGCGCGCCCCTCTGGCGGCTTCCAGGGTACAACGGTCATCGATGTCACATTCGAAAACGTTGGCAAATCGGCTGAACCAGTCTTCCACCCTATCTTGCGCCGGGCCCGTTGGTTAGCGTGGTTTCAATTGCTCGACAACATACTGGCTGACGATCAGATCCAGGTGCGCACCGCCGGCATTCTTGTACACCGTCCTATCTGCGGCCGAACGATGGAACGCCGTCATTCGGCACAGATCGAACAGATCGCCTTCTATATCACTATCCCGAATCACGCCCGCTTGCAGCGGGATTTGAATGTCCCCCGACTGAACAGCATTCTGGCGGTCGTCCACGAAGATCCGCGCCCCGCGGAACACATCGCAATCGGCCTCCTGCATGTCGGACCGGTATCCGCCCACCAGATCGACATGGGTACCAGGGCGAACGCACTCGCCCCGGATCACGGGCGTGGATGCGCTTGTGGCGGCCGTGATGATGTCCGCGCGGGCGACCGCGGCATCGAGGTCCTGGACAATGCTGACCCGGATGTTTCTTGCGTCGAGCGCCGAGCGCGCGGCTTCCAGCCTCGACGGCGTGCGATTCCACAACAACACTTCGCGGATGGAAGGCCGGATGTGCAGGTAAGCGTCCGTCAACGACCGTGCAACCGGACCCGCGCCCAACACCAGCAGGACCTCGCTGTGCTCGCTGCACAGCATGCGGGCCGCCAGCGCGGAATCGGCCGCGGTTTTCCATCGCGTGATTTCGGGGCCGTCCAGCATCGCGACGAGTCCCTTGGTGCGCTCGTCCAGAACCAGAAACGCGGCCTGCTCCGACGGCAGCGGCGGGACGGCAACGCCATTGGCCGGATGGATCGAGGCGATCTTGACCCCGGCACCTTTGCCCGGCAGGATCACGCCCCGGCTGAACAGGCCGAACCTCGCATCCCCGATGAAGTAGCTGCCGCCGCTGGGCCGGGCACCCGCGTGCCCGCGGTGCAACGCGTCGAGAACACCGGACCAGTCGAGTACCGACTGGATCTGCTGCGCGGAAATGATCTGCATGTGTACCGTTCCTACTGTTTCGGCCATATGTCCCCAAGGGTGTAGCCCTCGGGAAAGGGGTCGTCGTGATCCAGCACGATGGTGTGGATGCCATGGATCCAGCTTGTGCCGGCCAGCGTCGGCACCACCGCCGCTTGCTGGCCGATGCGGGTCGTCTCCTCCAGGCGGCCAGTGAAGACAGTGCCGAGGATGCCCTGGTGCCGGAAGTCCTGGTGCAGTGGCAGTTCGCCCTTGGCGTGCAGCACGGCCATCTTGGCGCAGGTGCCGGTGCCGCAGGGGCAACGATCGATCGCGCCGGTCCAGGTGGCCGGATCGTCCCACGAGAGCGGCCCCGTGGGCATAGTGACCGCGTTCTTCCAGTCGGCCCGCGGGTCGTCGGTGGGGCCCGAGAGCTGGGAAATCGTGATGCCAACGCCCGGATAATCGGGGTGCGCAACTGGCAACTGCTCGATGGCGGCCTGCCGGATCATGGCCGAGACCCGCGCAATCTCCTTGCCATGTTCGGGCTTCAGTTCGAGCCCCGGAAACTGGCGCACGTCGGCAATCGCGTAGAACATGCCGCCCCAGCCGACATCCACCCGCACCTTGCCCAGATGCGGCACGTCGATGACGGCATCCAGATGCGCGGCGAATGCCGGTACGTTCCTGAACTTCACGCTCTTGACCTTGCCGTCCTTGCACTCGGCGGTGATGCGGATCAGGCCGGCCGGAGCTTCCAGAGTCAGTTCGGTCACCGGCTCCTGCATCGGCAGCATGCCCATTTCCAGCAGCACGGTGGCCACGGAGATGGTGTTGCCGCCCGACATCATCGGGTATTCGACCTGCTCCAGGATGATGTAGCCCGCATCCGCCTCCGGGTGACAGGGCGGCACGACGATGTTGCAGCAGTGGGCCGGGTAGCCGCGCGGTTCGCGCAGCAGCAGCTTGCGCAGTCCGTCGTCATTGGCCTCCAGCCATTTCATCTTGGCCTGGACGCTGTCGCCGGGAATATGCCGGATGCCGCCGGTCACGACGCGCATGGGAATACCCGAATGGGTCTCCACCGCATGGATGCTTCGCTTGAAACCCATGTGCTGATTCCTCTTACGTACCGCCGCCCCTGTGCGGCGTGAAGAGAAATTTAAGCCGGTTTCGTCGCAAACTTAAGCGACATTTCCTCCGGCATTCCTTCAACTTTTGGTTGAAGATCGCACGCCGAGTTGCTGCCTGATCCACTGACAGAATCGTTTGCACACGCGGGCGTCGGCCTTGTCCTTCCGCACGGACAGGTAATGTCCGCGATTCCTCATGACGGTCTTGTGCGGCAGCGGACGCACGAGGTCGCCGCTGTCCACCAGGTGTCCGACGAGATGATGCCAGCCCAGAGTCACCCCCTGATGCGCCAAGGCCAACTGCACGATGGCGGGATAATCGTTGCTGGTGAATAACTGCCGTGGGATATCGGCGCGCCAGCTGGTGTCGACGTCATGCAGCGCCAGCCAGACTTTCCAGTCGATATGCTCGGAAATCTGCGAGCGACCGTAAGCGCTGAGATCCAGCAGCGACATATCGAGCAATCCTTCGGGCGCCGAGATCGGGCCATGGTGCCGCAGATATTGCGGAGTGCAAACCGGATAGACTTCGTCGTCGAACAGGTGCTCGCTGTCGTATCCCTCGCGCAAGCTGGCCAGCTTCGCGATGTACACGTCCGGCTGCACGCCTGCCTCCATCGAAATGAAATTCTGCGTGGCCAGCACGGTGAGTTCGATATTCGGCGCGTCCTGAAGGAATTCGGGCAACCGCCTATGGAGCCACAGCGCCGAGAACGCCGGGGAACAGCACACGATCAGCGTCTGCCGGGAGGGAATTTTCTTGCGCAGGCGTTCGGCAGCCTGATGAATATTGATCAGCGAGAGCTGGGCGGCATCCTTGAACATCTCTCCATCTGCCGTCAGCGTAACGGTTCTTCCCGATCGGACAAACAGCGCCGTCCCGAGGTAGTCCTCCAGTTCCCGTACTTGTTTGCTTACGGCTGCCGGGGTCACGCTCAGTGCGTTGGCGGCCCCCGTAAAACTGCTGAACTTTGCGGCCGCAAGAAATGACTTGATGGCCCTTAGCGAGAGCGCGCCGACCAGGGTTTCGCTGATTTCGAATTGAGGCGCCATGACTACGTCGACCGGTCTGAGTGAATCAGGACAGAGTCCGAAGCGAAGGATCTGCTCGAGTTTACATGAGACAACGGCGCTATTCTCATATCCCAACGGACCGTGTTCAAGTAGCAGGCGCCTAAGTTAGGGTCCAGCAAACCCGGTGAACAACGAGGTCAAGAAGACTGCTTTGGTCGATGACACGACGCCGGCTCAGGGCGATCGGGCGGCCCTTTGCGGAGTGGAGGACCTGCTCGATGTCATGGCGACGCATCAAATAAAGGTCTCCTTCTGGCCGATATCTAGCGTTTGACCGCGCTTGGTCCTTGGCGAACCTCTGCGCTTCGCCTAGCACGCAACGCCCGCCACCCGCCCGAGCGGTATCTCAGGCGATGACCTTGTGCTCCCCGGCAGCCTGCTCGCGCATGCGACGGGCTTCGTCGCGCAGGAACTGCTGGTAGTCGTCCAGATCGCCATCGAAGGGCACGACGCCTCCCTTGGTAACAAGCCAGAACTCGTCGCATACCGCGCGCAGTAGGGACCGGTCGTGACTGACGAGCATCACGGTGCCTTCGAATTCGTTGAGTGCCATACCCAGCGCTTCGCGTGTGGCCAGGTCAAGGTGGTTGGTAGGTTCGTCGAGCAGGAGCAGGTTGGGTCGCTGCCACACGATCATGCACAGCACGAGCCGCGCCTTTTCGCCGCCGCTCATCGTGCCGACCGCCTGGTGGACCATGTCACCACTGAAGTTGAAGCTGCCAAGGAAAGTGCGGAGCGATTGATCGGTGCCACTCTGGCCGGGGGCACGCATGTGCGCCGGCGTGTCCCTGGCAAGGCGAATCATGTGTTCCATCGGCGTGTCGAGAGGACGCAGCACGTCGAGTTCCTGCTGTGCGAAGTAGCCGATGTTCAGGCCTTTGCCTTCGCTGATTTCGCCGGCAATCGGCGCCAGCTGGTGCGCCACCGTCTTCACCAGTGTGGACTTGCCTTGGCCGTTTGCACCCAGAATTCCGATGCGATGCCCCGCCAGGACGGATCGACTGATGCCCCTCACGATGACCGTCGGCGGCGTGCCCGGCGGTGCGCCGGTCGGCGCTGGGTAGCCGAAGCTCGCGTCCAGCATCGATAACAGCGGGTTCGGGACGTTGAGCGGCTCCTTGAACTCGAAGTTGAACTCTGCGTCGGCAAGCACCGGTGCGATCTTCTCCATGCGTTCGAGCGCCTTGACCCGGCTCTGCGCCTGTTTCGCCTTCGAGGCCTTGGCCTTGAATCGGTCGATGAATTTCTGCAGGTGGGCGATCTTGTCCGCCTGCCTGGCCATCGCGGCCTGCTGCAACACCAGTTGCTCGGCGCGCATGTCCTCGAACTTGCTGTAGTTGCCGCCGTAACGCACGAGCTTGGCGTTGTCGACGTGAACCGTCACCTGCGTCACCGCGTCGAGGAATTCTCGATCGTGGCTGATCACTACCAGCGTTCCTTGATAGCGCTTGAGCCACGCTTCCAGCCAGACGAGCGCGTCGAGGTCGAGGTGATTGGTCGGCTCGTCGAGCAACAGCAAGTCAGACGGGCTCATGAGCGCGCGCGCCAGCTGCAGTCGCATGCGCCAGCCCCCGGAGAAACTGTTGACCGGGTGGTCGAGCTGCGCATCACTGAATCCAAGGCCCAGGATCAGCGCTTGGGCACGTGCGGGGGCATCATGGGCGCCGGCGTCGTGCAGGGCCATGTAGGCGTGCGCCATGCGCATGCCGTCGTCGCTGGCCTCAGCGGCGGCTACTTCAGCCTGCGCGGCCAGCAGTACGGTGTCACCCTCGACCACGAAGTCGGTCGCACTCTGCTCGGTCTCTGGCATCTCCTGCGCGACTTGGCCCATTTTCCATGCAGCGGGAATCGAGAACTCGCCGCTATCTTCGTGCAACGTGCGGTTGAGAAGGCCGAAGAAGGACGACTTGCCGGCGCCATTGCGGCCGACGAGACCAATCTTTTCGCCGGGGGTGAAGGTGACGGACGCGCGGTCGAGTACGACATTGACGCCGCGGCGCAGCGTGACATTACGGACGGAAATCATAAGGAGCTACTTCGGAGAGGATAGGCATGATAGCCGACCGGACGTACAGGGCTGTCGCTTTTCTGGCTGCATGAGGAACGAGCCGCTTGCGCTTTGCAGGCACCCGGCCAAAAAGCGAGGCGGGCATTGACGCACGGGCGTTCCGGATGCGGGGCCAGCGAACAGACGGTGAGTGATGGCTCCTGGTCGACTGCCGTCCGCGCGTCGGGCCAAAGCCGACCCACTACGGTTAGACAAGTTTCTCCAAACCGGTCAATCAGCCACATCCAGATTTTCCAAACTGGAGTGCCACTAAGATGCTATCTGGGACTACCGGAGAAAGGTCCGTTTAGCTAAAACGGAATTTCCAACTCTGTGCGAAGGAGACGGAAATGTCCACGACCCAATTCGTCCCACAAGACGAGAATATGGCAATCGACGTCGAGCTATACATAAGCTTCGAACTCGGCGACAGGTCCTGGATATCGACGGCGAGCGATAGTCGTCGTGGCCCAAGTCGTTACATCGTGCAAGGCGACGACACGGCAGCGGTGCTCGATTGTGTACGCCGTGCGAAGGAGCGCTGCCGGCTTGCGCCCGGGGCCAAGGTAAATTCCTGCTATGAGGCTGGCCGGGATGGCTGGTGGCTACACCGCTGGTTGACGGGGCAAGGCATCGACAACCTCGTGGTTGATGCCGCCGGCATTGAAGTGAATCGACGCGCGAGACGGGCCAAAACTGACCGGCTCGACGGCGACAAGCTGCTGACGATGCTCAGGCGCCACCACGCCGGCGAGCGCGTCTGGTCGGTGTTACGCGAGCCCACGCCTGATCAGGAGGACGCTCGCCGCACGCATCGTGAACTGGCCCGGCTGATCCAGGAGCGTGTCGCCCACACGAACCGCATCCGCTCACTACTGGTGCTGCACAACGTAGGTCCGCAGGTCATCATCGGCGGGCGCGACTGGGCGCAGTGGTGGGCAAACCACCGCGGGCAGACACCGGCCGCGCTTTGCGGCGAGATCGAGCGCGAGAGTGCGCAGCTGGCGCTGGTCAGGCAGCAGACGAAGATGCTCGAAGCCACCCGGCGCGAAGAGCTGGCCGAGGGCAAGCACCCGCTGGTGGCCCAACTGGCCCAGCTGCGCGCGATCGGCCCCAAGGGCGCCTGGGTGCTGGTGAAGGAAGTGTTCGGTTGGCGACGTTTCGCCAACCGGCGTGAGGTCGCCGGATGTCTGGGACTGACGCCCACGCCCTACGCCAGCGGAAATAGCCAGATCGAACGATCGAACAAGGCACTAGCAAAGCCGGTAACCGACGAGCGCGCACGATACTCGTCGAACTGGCCTGGCGCTGGTTACGCCTGCAGCCCGACAGCCTGCTGACTCAGTGGTTCAACCGGCGCTTTGCGGGCAACGGCAAGCGCATGCGGCGTGTGGGCATCGTCGCGTTGGCACGACGTCTCGCCATCGCCCTATGGCGTTACATCGAGCACGGCGAGATTCCGGCCGGGGCTTCGCTCAAAGCTGCAGCTCCTTGAAGTTCCGGGTCAACATCGTTTGCGTGCCCTGGGAAGGAACACATCATGATCAAAGGTCGACGCGCCCGAAACGGCCGCGGGTCACGACACGGTGACCGCTCGCTAAGCTGGGGTGCGCCGGTAACTGGGGTTTGCCAGTGCGCCTCGCGCGCATGCTGCGTGAGGTGCAGGACCTTCACATCCTGCACGGATAGAAGTTCGTTCCGGCACTGGCTGGAACGCTCGTCATACCCCGACCTGCGATCAGGATCAAGCCACCGTGCAGCACGACCCCTTCACATCGCACGCAATACAAAGGTGGCGGGATGAAATCTGATCCGCTACCTGACGATCGAACACGGCTTGACAAACAAGTCCCCATAGAAGCGGCCATTGGCGACCTCACCCAAGCGGCCAATTTCTGCCGCTCGCTGAGCCATGGAGTGGTCACTCGAACGGCTGCTCCACTCCAAAACCCGCCCGGTGCTCAACGCGTGCTTGTCTTAAGGTTTGTTCGACGCGTGCCCATGTCCGCCCGCCTGAAAGCGCGAGACAGCGTATGCGGGCAGGCGTCGAACAAACCTTAAGGGAGGAAACCGCGGAGTGCTCCGATGCAATCGGAGTTTTCGGGTCTATGGCGATTGATAGACCAGGAGAACCCGCGGTGCTACAGGATGCGCGGCCCGGCGGAGTGCTGAGCGAACGCTAATGCTGTGCCGACGGGGTGCAGTCGTGCAATCGTGGTCGGATCGGAGGCGTGAGGGAGTCCGGGGAGCGACGGGCGGCCGGATGATCGTTGGCGCACAGCAAGCCGTTTAGAGGTTTGCGGTATTAGCGGCGGCACACTGAAATGTATTATTGGGAAGGAACCGGCAGAAGCTCCGGCGGCGAGTCGGAGGCGAGAAAGAACAGCGGAGCCGGCGAACTAGCGTCAATCTATGCGGCCGCAACGGGCGTCCCGTACACCATCTACGAGGGGCGGCTACGCACGAAGCACCTTGCGACCGACCTTGACGAGCTTCACGAGCGTGGGCTAGTTCAGCGCGATACAGTCACCGTGCGGCAAGACGGAAGAACGGCCGTCGTGAAGAAGCACGAGCTAACTGCCGAAGGCCGAGCAGAAGCAAAAGTCATTATCGCGCGCACAACATTGAGACCCGCATGAACCGTGAGGCCCCTCTCCGCGCACGGCGCAATTCGCATCGATCGGGCCCAGGTCGGCGAGTTAACGTGGTCAACTTCGCCATCGAGGACAAGCCATCGTTTGCCGCGACCAGGCCCATCGCAAAAATCAGCTACTGGCTCTGTCCCTTGCTCATCTGGCGGAGCGGGTCGTTCAAAGTTGCCAGTGCGCCCTGCAATGCCGCGAAGATCAAGAAGACTTCACCCGACTACTTTCGTCGAACTCCTGCCACGCCTTCGTCACTGACGACTGGTTGGGGATGGTGCCTTAGCAAACGGTCGCGCAGCCCGCTTTCGCGCACGCCCCTTCCTTCTCAAGCGCTGGATCGGTCAGCCCGCGCGACATTCAAGCGAACAATGAAATTCGTCCTGACGTCGAGACAAGCGGCGAAAGGCTTTCACGCAGGAGGAGCACCGTGCTGAGCGCAGCGGTCCAATCGGTAAGACGACGTTTCGGCGGCGTGCATGGGGATCACAAGCGAATCGCAAGAAGCGCGGTCGTGCTCCTGGCATTCGTGATCCTCGGCAAGTGCATAGGCGCATCAAAAGAAATGGCGATCGCATATCGCTATGGGATCAGCGGAACCGTCGACGCCTATCAGCTCGCGCTCACGCTCGTCACCTGGCTGCCTACGATGCTCACGAACGTGTTGGGCGTGCTGCTTGTTCCCGCGCTCGTCTCGCTCAAGGACAGCAAGTCCGAGCAGAACAGCTTTCTCAGCGAGCTCGAAGGCGTGGGGCTCGTCGTCGGCACCATCTCGTGTCTGCTGCTCTGGCTGTGCTGGCCATATATGGCGGAGGCCGTCGGGGGCAATCTCGCCAAATCGACGCGGGAGATTTGCCGGAACATGATCATCAGCATGATGCCGGTCGGCGTGCTGACCTTGACGATCTGCATCTCATCGGCGCGGCTGCAGGCTTCCGGCAAGCACATCAACACGTTGCTCGAATGCGTGCCGGCCATCGGCCTGCTCGCGTTCGTGCTCGCCGCGCAAGATAACGAGTCGATCTGGCCGCTCGTCGTCGGGACGTCGCTCGGCTTCCTGGTGCAGGCCGCGTGGCTGCGCGTGCTGGCGCGGCGCGCCGATTCGATGTCAGCGATGCCAAGCGTCTCGACGCGCGCGAAGCAGTGGCCAGACACGATCCGCTCGATGGGCACACTGACGATCGGCTGGGTCGTCGCAGGTCTCTGGCTCCCCGTCGACCAGTACTTCATGGCGCAACAGGGCGACGGCGCCATCGCGACGTTCGGCTACGCGAACCGGCTGCTGTCGCTCGTGCTCAGCATGGGCACTCTCGCGATCGCCCGCGCAACCCTGCCGATTCTCGCGGAGATTCTCCATCGCGGCGATCATGCGCGCGCTCGCAGCACGGCGCTCAAATGGTCCGGCGTGATGACGGCCGTCGGCTTGAGCGGCAGCCTCATCGCGTATGTGCTCGCGCCGTTCGCCGTGAAGCTGCTCTTTCAGAACGGCGCCTTCACGGCCGACGACACCGTCGCCGTCACGACGCTCTTCCGCTATGGGCTGCTGCAAGTGCCTTTCTACTTCGGCATGTGCGTGCTCACGCAGCTGTTCGCGAGCGAGAGGCGCTATCGGGCGATCACCGTGATTTCGCTGATTGGTTTCGGAATTAAGATCGTCGGCAATCTCATTCTCATCCGCTACTTCGGCGCGCAGGGCGTGCTGCTCGCGACCGGCGTCGGCGCGTTCGCCGTGCTAGCGTGCTACGTCTATTGGACGCGCTTCGCGCCGGCTTCCCGTGCCCCTGACACGAACGATCTCGAATGAACGACGGCCTGCTGGACGGCGGCCGTTGAGCCGTAGGCAGCATCAGCAGGCGGATGCACTCGGCCTGCCCGCTAAGCCTTATCGACCCGTTCCAACCGATTGGTCGCTTTACCGAGGGCGTATACTAAAAAACGTGAGCGACGAGTCGCTCAATTCTGCTCGAAAACCGCCTGAACTGCCGAAACACTGGACACGGCACGGAAGCGATTGCCGTACTCGCTCACCGTGATGTGCGAGGGAAGCGGCGCATCGCGGACCCGCTCGAAGCTCAGATCACCAACCCGTCCACACTTGAGCAGGTGGCTGTTCAGCTTCCAACTCAACTTACGAGTTCTGCGCGGTAAAACGGGCGTCGTTAGGCCGAACGCGGACTGCACGCAATTGAAATGTCACCCGCGACGCAACATTCGCTTGCGGCGATGCTCATGGTAAGGAAATCAAGAAACGCCGTGAACGTCTTACAATTGCTCAGGTTTTCCGTCCGTCGTCGCCGATGGCGACACGGTTTGAAAAGGCGCAAACTTCTCTGAGAACGCCTTGCCTGCGGCGCGCGATTGGTAAATGAGATCCGCCGAAGCGAGTTCGTGCGCCCTTTCGCTCTCGGCGGCGCCTTTTGAGACTATCCAACGCGGAGTCCTTCGGTCAAATGCGCAGCCTTGCAGACAAATCGGCCGCAGGCTTCGAAATCCACTTTATTAGTCCATTTGCACGAGCAGACCAACGAGGCAATCATGTCTGAAACCGAACCATGGACATGTCCGACGTGTGCGATGCACGTCACCACGCCTTTCTGCCCGATGTGCGGCGAGAGCCCAATTAGGCCGCCCGATCTTACGCTGCGTGGGATTGGAGCAAAGGTCCTGCACGCGGCGACGAGCATCGATGGGCGACTGCTTCGCACCATTAGCGTTTTGCTACGTCACCCGGGCGAGCTGACGGTCGCGCATCTGAACGGAAAGCGCATGCCTTTCGTCCCGCCGTTTCAGCTGTTTCTGATCTCAAACGCGATCTTTTTCGCGATGCAGTCGCTGACCGACACTCAAGTCTTCGGCTCGACTCTTCAGTCGCATCTTCATCATCAGGACTGGAGTCCGCTCGCTCAGTTGTTGGTTGCCGAGCGCATTGCAAAGCTCCACACGGACCTGCCCCAGTACACCTCGACTTTCGACCGCGGCGCCGTGCTCAATGCGAAATCACTCATCATTCTTATGGTGGTTCCATTCTCTCTGTTGTTGTGGATTACCTTCCTGCGCGCGAAAAAGCCATTTGTTACCTTCGTCTATTTTTCGCTCCACCTCTATGCATTTTTGCTTTTACTGTTTTCGATCGCGCTAGCAGTCGCGGCCGTCGAGGTCCGTCTAGGGGGCCTCGGACTCGATTCACCCGTCGTCGACAACATTCTTTCTATTATTAATCTTGCTGTCTGTGGCACTTATCTGTTTTTTGCATTAAAGCCTGTCTTCGGTTCTTACGGTATAGTGCGGCTCATTACTTCTGGAGCTATGGCGCTGGCCGCTGGCTTCATCGTTGTAGCCTATCGATTTGCAATTTTTTTGATCACGCTATACACAGCGTAGCGACCGAACGTCTTATGTAAAGGCGTCTTAAATTGGACCGTTTGCTTCGTCGGCTACCTCTCGTACTCGAACCGGCATCCCGACTTACTATTCGAACTCGTCAGCCGCCGGGTATGAGGCACATTCGACCATCATAACGACCAAGCCGTTTAGAAAATGGTCAGACGTGGTCCCGAACGCGGCCGGCGTAGTGTGGCTGGTCGACTCGCGGAAGCAAGCGAGCGCAACGAAGCCCGGGCCAGACAGCGCAAAACCCGCAAGCCCCCCACGAAGACGGAGACCGCGTGATGAACCGCCCCTTGTTGCCATCGGTCGCCGTCGAGGATTGCCGTTCACCGTTCCGGACGACTGGACGCCTGAGCAGGCATTTGCCGTGTTCAAACTGCTTGAGGATCTGCTTGCCGTCGTAACTGACTTCTATGGCGCTTAGCTTAACGAACTGCTGCGTGAGCAGCGCTCTTCTGAGGTGCGCGCGCGTACTCACGAACGCGACCCGTCGTTCTGACGTGAACGCCGCTGCATCACAATGAGGGGGCTTGCGAAGCCTCCTCGTGCTTTAGCAAATCACTCTGAATTGCGCCGCCCAGAAAGCGCGGTTTTATGGCGTCGTCAACACTTCGCGGGATTGTGATGTGGCGTTCTGTGAATCAGGCTCGCCGCCAGCTGATGCCAGTCAGGCCGGAGCGCAACAGCGACAGCGACAACGCTTATCGTGACCAGGCCGAGCAGTGACATCCTTTCTCGACCAGCCCGAATGTGGCGCGCCACAGCACGAACCACGCAAAAAGCCCGACACGAAAAGCCCGGCACGGGTGCCCAATGCCGGTGACCATCTCCGGTGCCGCCCACGATCGCCCTGCCGGGCTCAAAGCGGTACGCAGCCCGCCCGGTGCGGCCGTTGACAGAGATCCCGTCTTCAGAAAGCGGCCGACGCCTAACAGATTTCGAGCTGTTTCTCCAATTTGTTGTTGCTACGCGAAGGCACGGCGCTTGCGGGAAACTTGATCGCGGCGAGACATTTGAGCGCCGCGCTCGATGCCGTCGGCGCGGTTGCGCCGGCGAGTCCTCGTGAAGGTTGATTCGACGAAACCACGAGTGCTTGATGAGGCCAATCCGCCCGCGTGTATCGTTCTTTGACGGTTTGCTGCCGAAATGAGACATGGTCAGGGTGCGCTGTATCCGAGCGACCCACAAGACCTGCTTGACTGAAGCCTCGGCTCGGGGCTTCACTTGAATACCGGTGTTGGCATGAGCACGATCCAAGACAAGAAGGCGTCGCCCAGACCGGCGCTCGATGCAGCAGCGGCAGCTGTGGAGGCCGTTGTGGCTGCGCCCGTCGAGGCTGCCATCGGCATGCTCTACCGTCCCCCGCCTTGGCTGCCCAACAGCCACATCCAGACGATCGTCCCCGCGCTGTTCGGCCGCCGCCCCGCGGTGGCCTACCGGCGCGAGCGCTGGGACACGCCCGACGGCGACTTTATCGATCTCGACTGGCTCGCGCCCGATCCGCTTTGCGGCTACCGCGCGAGGGCGGACGCGCCGCTGTTCGTGCTGTTCCACGGACTCGAAGGCAGTTCGAACTCGCACTACGCGCGCACGTTGATGGCCGCCGCTTGCACGCGCGGCTGGCATGGCGTCGTGCCGCACTTTCGCAGTTGCAGCGGCCCGATGAACCTGATGCCGCGTTTCTATCACCTCGCGGACAGCACCGAAGTCGACTGGGTGCTGCGGCGTTTGCGTGAAAGACACCGGGGGCCGATCGTCGCGGCGGGCGTATCGCTCGGCGGCAATGTTCTGTTGCGCTGGCTCGGCGAGCGCCGCCAGGATGCATCGATCATCGCAGCCGCCGCGGCGATCTCCGCGCCGCTCGACGTCCACGCCGGTGGTCGCGCGCTGTCGCAAGGCTTCAACATGATCTATACGCGCAGCTTCCTGAAGACGCTCAAGCACAAGGCACGGCAAAAACTCACGCAATACCCGGGGCTCTTCGATCTCGACGACGTCTTCGCCAGTCGCACGTTATACGAGTTCGACGACGTCGTCACGGCGCCGCTGCACGGCTTCCGCAACGCCGACGACTACTGGACCCGGTCGACAACGCGTCCGCTCCTGCCAGAAATTACGGTGCCGACGCTCGTTCTCAACGCGCGCAACGACCCTTTCCTACCCAGCGCCGTGCTGCCGACGCGCAGCGAGGTATCCTCAGCCGTGGAACTTGACCAACCGGAGCAAGGCGGACACGTCGGCTTCATGACCGGCCCATTTCCTGGCCGGATCGACTGGCTTTCGCACCGGGTGTTCGTCTACCTCGATCCGTTCACGGAAGATGGCTAACATCGTCAAGAGGGCGCGGGCAAACGCTCGAATCTGCACGCACCGGCTCGCAGCGCTGGCGCATACGCGCAGTATCGACGCGCAGGTGACGTGTTGCTTTCGGGGCACACCGTGGCGGGTGGCCAGCCCTCTTGTTTAAAATAACAATCCGTGGGCTTTGGTCTTTGCAGGGTTTGCCAATCCTCCAGCCCTCTCCTCAGATGTTCGAAAGGCATGCCCTAGCGCTCAAATGTAGTGGCTTATGTACATGCGGAAGTTCCTAGGTTCAATGCGACCGTCGTTCGGCTAATTTTCCACTGTCTAGGCCCAGAGCCGTAAGGGGGAGTCATGGATCAACCCATCGTGCTGCGGATCTATCAAGCCCGAAGCGGCAAGTGGGCAGGGCGGCTGATGATGGGTAATGAGCAACTCGGCGAGGTTGCATGGTATGCCTCGCCCTCGGCAGTCGAGCAGGCAATGAATGAGACTGGCCTGTTCTCAGATCATGTCGTAATTGAGGTCCCCGCTAGATTGCGGGCGCACCTGCGGGATGTTCGGTAGATCAAGCCTTCATGCCCCAGCGCCGCCCCCTCGTTCTGCGAATCTACCGCATCCATAGCGGGCGGTGGGGAGGCGTACTGTCCGCCAATGGGGAAGAGCTTGGAAGGATTACGGGAGGTGGATGCACACAATGAGCAGCATGACCGGCACCTCGATAAGCACGCCCACGACGGTCGTGAGCGCGGCGCCGGAGTTGAACCAGAACAGGCCGATTGGTGAGTGGGCAGGCTTCTATTAGGACTACAGAAGGCCTACGAAGCGTCGACTGCAAACTGCACTTCCAGCATCGATAATGCTTAATTTGCAAGACCAGTTACGGCGCATCGACGCGTTCGAGGACGACATCGATCAACTCGAGAAGCGTACCGGTGCCTGGCAGAAACAGGAAGTGGCATGTCGCGCGATTTCCGACGTGCCCAGCATCCGCCGGCTAACCGCAACGGCCTTGGTAGCAACTATTGGAGACGCGAGGACCTTCAGGTCGGGACGTGAATTCGCTGCCTTCCTCGGACTTGTTCCGCGGCAAAGCGGTACGGGCGGTAAGATTCGGCTGGGCTCCATCTCCAAGCGAGGTGATCCCTGCTGCCTCGCACGCCGCGAACATATCGCGCCCGCTGCTTTCCTTGAGCGCGTTCGTTCTCACGAGGCAACTCGGCGCGGTCGTACGCGACGTCCTCGACAGACCGATTGCACAAGGAGGACTTGCGAAGCCGCTACGGCGCGTCGATCGTCTTGATGTCGTCAATGGTCGCGACATGCCCTCCTTCAGGCAGCGCGTCGCGCTCACCGGTCATAAGCGGCAAGACTCGATGGATCATGAAGAAAGCGCGCCGACTCATGAGTCAACGTCCACACACGTCGCCTTTTCGTCCCGCGATGGCCGCGCTCCTCGCGGCATAGTCCTCAGAGAAGGCCCGCTGCGCGAAGCATGGCGCCGTCGTCGCGAGCAGCGCGTCGACCTTAGCGAACTGCTTGTCGAACACCCACGGACGGCGCGCCAGCGTGCGATCGTTGAGCCAGTAGGCGCTCCAGTCCCGCGTCGTCTCAATGATCTCGCGCGCGAATTCCGGCCCGTACTCGAGACCTCCTTCGATTACGACATCGACGTAGGATTCGACGATCGGAAACGCCGCGTCCGGAACGGGAAGCCCTTCTCCCGGCTGCTTGCCATCTGCCTTGGGCACATAGACCCAGACGGTTCCCTGCGACGGCAGCGCCTGCCATGACACCGCTTCGATCAGTGCGCGCGGCACCTCGACCCGCACGTAGCCCTTCTCGCGCTGGTCGAATGCCGACATGTCATTGCCGACGGGATAGATGACGCCGTTGATTGTCATCGGCGCTTCGCCGTCAAACGGACGACGCAGGCCGAGTGCGGTGAAGCCGGGGCTTGCGCGATCGCTCCAGCTGCGCACGTAGCCGAATGCCGCCGAAACGCGCACCGGAATCGCCGCTACCGGCTTGCCGGCTGTTTCATTGCGCGATGGCGTGTTGATGAGCGAGCCGTAGCCGAAGATAAACTGCGTCGGCTGATCGGGCAGACGCGTTCCCCAGAAGTCGGTCGTGTGCGCGTGCGCCGCCAAGCCCACGAACGCGAGTGTGACTGCGACTGCGAATCCTCGAACGTTTGCCAGCGCCGACATCATCGTGTCTCCGCCCCTTGCGACACTGCCAATGTACACCGCCCCGGATGCCGGCGTCCGATCGATCGCCGTTCAGCATTTCGATGCTCTCGCATCAGCGCCGACAGAACGCCACGGCGGCAGGGAGCGCGCCGCCATGAAGAAAATCGAGCCGTGCTCCGCTTGCCTCAGGCCTCGACCCGACTCGCCGCGCCAATCGACCGATCGAGAAAATCGAGCAGCAGCGGCCCTATCTCATCGAGCTTGTCTTCGAGCGCGAAATATCCAGTGTCGAGAATGTGCAGTTCCGCATCGGGAAGACCGCGCAGATACGGGTGCGCGCCCTCTTCGGGAAAGATCTTGTCGTTCTTGCCCCGGACGATGAGTGTCGGCGGCTGATGCTCGCGAAAGAACGCCTGGAACTGCGGATAGAGCGGCACGTTCGTCCCGTAATCGAGGACCAGGTCCATCTGGATCTCGCGGTTGCCCGGGCGGTCGAGCAGCGCCTTTTTTGATGCGAGATGCGTCGGCGACGCTGTCCGTGTATTGGAGGATAGTTCAGCGCCTGGCGATTCTTTGTGGAGTGATCGGCCCATCCTCGGTCCTTGCATATGAGCGTGCCGGGCCGCGCGCTTCTGATTGAGCCCGGCGCGCTGCATGACGAACATGCGCAGGAAGCCGGCGGCCGAGGATCAGCACCATCACCCAGTCGCAGCGGGCGTCGAACATCAATTCGGAGCCAATACGCGCGAGATTCGGGCTGCGTTGGCTCGACGAGCGTTTCATGGCTATTCACGCCGCGGGTGTGCCGTAGAGCCTTGGCTCCCCGGCAGCCGACGTCCTCTCCCGCTTCGTTGGGCAGATGGAGACATCGGGTTTTGTGTCAATAGGAGAAACAAAGGCATCTTCCGCGCTTCCGTCGCTCGGCGACGCGAACGACTCCTGATTCGTCGATTGAAAGCCACGCTCACCACTCGCACCGCTCCATCGCGGGCTCGAGCGATCGCTTAGCCCACGACAGCCGGGCGCTCAAGAAGCCGAAGGAGTTCAGTCGAGGGATGCGACATTGCTTATCGTCGAAGGCGCGTCGCAAGCGGCGCATTGGTACGCTCATCCGTGCGGAGGTCTTTCACTTGGATTCTTAACGGGCCATCCCTCATCTTCGGTAAAGCATCGCAAGCATCGGCGAGTCGATGCCCATGTTCTTGGCAAGCATTGCATGGAAATCAGGGCGATCCCTGCTCGGCGTCTATCAGAACGCGTCGAGCAGGGATCGCGCAATCGTAA
Source organism: Caballeronia calidae (assembly GCF_900044055.2). Lineage (GTDB taxonomy): Bacteria > Pseudomonadota > Gammaproteobacteria > Burkholderiales > Burkholderiaceae > Caballeronia > Caballeronia calidae. Next base: position 25,668 of record NZ_FCOX02000061.1, read on the forward strand.
CGCGGTGGCACAGATCAATGACCAAAGCTCGCCGTCGAGCAACGACTATCAGGCTTTGACTCGCAAGGGCTTGCGGCACCAGTTCTGATCGATCGAGCCAGCGCGCATCGAGCGAACGCCGCGCGCTCGGTCCGCTAGCCCGATTGCCACGCCTGCAGCCAGCAAGTGCGCACCATGGCGCGAGTCGGGCCGAATTCTAATGTAATGAGAGAGTGGCTCGCCAAGGCCACGCAGATGCCCGCCGGCTGGCTTCGCTGCCCGGCTGGTCCAACAAGATTGGTGCGGCGTCCGCGGGGCTGTGTGCATAGATGAACGCTCGGGTTTGGCAAACACAACATATGTATTCCAAATGTCAAAGCCATTTTCAGATGTCCGCTTCCCGGCCAAGTTCAAATGTCCGCTTTCGCGGGATTCACAATTTGTCTTTCACGGGTTGCAGTTCACGCAGTGTCGAAGGTCGGGTCATGAACGGGCAGGGCATTCGCGTCTGTTCCATTCACGCGTGCTGATCGATGACCTGGTTTGCGCTCAGCCCCCGAAGGCTGCTTTTGCCCGGCCAGGTCGACGATCACCTGCTCGATGTCGGCCTGTGTGAATTCGCGTTGCTTCTTCTTGCGCGCATGGCTTTGCTTGCGCTGCGTTCGGGTCGAGTCCCCGCGGTGCGTTCGGGAAGGGGCTTTACCAATCCGCTCGTTATCGCGTTGCGCCTGAATCACCTGTGAGACCTGAAGCACGTGGCTCAGCCGTTTGTGTTCAACGATGGCGCCCTGATCAACCTCGGTCAGCCGGTCGTACTCGCGGTACTGCAGCGCCTGGCCATCGGCGCGAATCTCGATGCGCCCGTCCGGATACTCCCAGACCTCGACATACCGGCGAATCAGCTTGCGGTTCTCCGGCGTATCGTCGAGCAGGTACATGACCCGGTCGTACTGCACCGTGAGCGCCTTCGTCACGATCCTTGGCTCACGCCACGTAAGCACAGTCTCCAGGTTCTCATCGGCCCGTAGTGGCCGATGCGCGTCGAAGTCACTCTTGGCCGGCTTGGCAAAGCGCGCGTTGTAGGCCGTCATGAAGGCGAGCGCATACGCATTGGCTTCAGCCATCGTATTGATGCCACGCAGCCGCAACTCCTTCACGAGGCGATCCTGCAGCGTCAGGTGCGCACGCTCCACACGGCCCTTGGCCGAACTGCTGTTGGCGCAGATCGTGTCAATGTTCAGCTCGTACATCGCGCGGCCGAACGGCGTCACGCTGCGGCCGGTCCGCTCAGCACTGGTGTTGCGGAATACGCTGGCCTTGTCGCTGTAGAACGCGCCAGGCTTGCCATAGCGCTCGATGTACGCGCGCGTCGCCTCGAAATAGCTGAAGGTCGACTCCGTCTGCGTGAAGTGCAACTGCATCAGCCGGCTCGTCGCGTCGTCCACGTACACCAGCAGCGTGCATTGCGGCGCCCGGTCCTCGAACCAGGCGTGGTCGCTGCCGTCGATCTGGATCAGTTCGCCCAGGCACGAGCGGCGTGCGCGTGGCTGGTAGACCTTCGGCGGGCGCTGCCGCCGCGGCACCCACAGTCCGGCGTCCACCATAAGCTTCCTGAGCGTTTCCTTCGCCAGCCGGATGCCGTGGCATTCCCGGAGCTTCTCGCACGCCAGCGTCGGCCCAAAATCAGCGTAGCGCTCGCGCACGATCGACAGGGCTCGATCGGCCGTCCTCGCATCCAGCCGGTTGTTACTCGGCCTTGAGCGCTTGCGTGACACGAGACCCTCGGGTCCATGTTCGCGCAGCCGCGCTACGAGCCGGCGAATCTGCCGCGTCGTCAGCTCGAGACGCTGCGCTGCGCGCCAGGGTTTGAGCCTGCCGTCCATCACATCTTGAATGATCTTGAGTCTGTCCAGCTCGCCCATCGTCATTGTTATCCGTTCTCTTGCGGCTGCCATCGAAGCTCCTGAAGCTGGATCTCCAGCGGGCGGCAAGCTTACGATGAACGCGAAGCGGACATTTGAACTTGGCTAAAAGCGGACATTACAACTTAGCCGCTACACCAAACGGATAAGCCAATTCGCTTTATGTAAAGCCACTTCACGGGTTGATCGTCAAGTTCGACCGACGGTCTACGATCTACACGCGAATGAATCGCTGGTACAAGAGCGGTGTACTGGATCGCGACGTCACGGAATTGCAGCGCGAGCAGATCGTGCACCTCCAAATCACTGTCCAAGTTTTTTAAAGCTTCCCAGGACGGCAACCCTTTCGTTGCGGCCTGCGTTCGTGCCCAGATCAAGCGAGGTCACTGGTCATGTCTTCAGCGGCAACGTCACCCGAAAAATGGTTTCGCCTGGACGTGAAGCGGCTTCGATGGTTCCCCCATGCCGATTGACCACAATACGATAAGCGACATGCAGACCCATCCCCAGACCCTGCCCTTGCGTCTGACTGACCAGGTTGCACGTAAAGAAAGGCTCGAACAGATGCGGAATTGCGTCCTGCGGAATACCCGGCCCGGAGTCGATAAACTCGACCACGCCACGATCCGCGTCGCGGCGCGTGCGAATGGTGAGTTCCCCTTGCCCGTTCATCGCCTCAACGGCATTCTCGATGATCCGGGTCCACACCTGGTTGAGTTCGCTGCCATACGCCGGAAGTCGCGGCATGCCGGAATCGAAGTCGCGCATTATCACAATGCCCCGCTTGAGTTCGTGCCCCATCACGGTCAGGGTATCTTCGATGCCGGCGTGAATGTCGACCTCCTGCCGCGGCCCCTGGTCCATAAATGTGTAAGACTTCATCGCCTTGACAAGATCAAAGATTCGGGCCGCGCCGCGCTTCGCCTCATGCATCACAGAGCGAAGTTCCAGGACTTGGGCTATCCACGAAACTGCCGCATCGAGTTGATCCGCGTTCAGCCGGGCAGCCAACGGCTCGAGATCATCGGATGTGATCCCATGCGCGACAAGGCACGGAGCCGCCAGCCACGGCTTCGCCGTGCCATGTGATCCAAGCCAGTCACCAAGCCGCGATTCTGCTTCGCTTACTCGGAGCGCATCACCGACGCTCACACCGGTCTGCATTGCGCTGCGTGCGGCCATGGTTCTCAGCGCATCGACGGTCTCGCGAGGGACCGCGTGCAAGCCGAGCGCCAAGGCTGAATCCTCGAGCGTTGCGAGTCCGTCGAGCATGTAGTCGAGGGCCCGCGACACGGCTGACGCGGGATTGTTAAGTTCATGCGCGAGGCCTGCCGAGAGCTTGCCCAGTGCGGCCAGTTTCTCTCGATTGCGTCCAGAGACTTCGAGCGCGGCTAGAAAGTCGGTCATGCCGCGAGCGACCAGGCGCGTGAAGGAACCGGACAACAAAAAAAGATTGCGGAACGCCGTTTCCGGAAGTACGGCGATCAGGCAATCGCTCGTTGCCCTCAGCGTCGCGGGATAGGGGATCGACGCCACCAGTGCTGGCGCGCCGAAGAAATCGGGTGCAACGTAACGTTGAGTTGAAAGCTCGCCTTCTGCTCGCCGCGTCGTCGAGACCTCGCCTTCGAGCAGAAGGAGCAAACTGGTGTTCACCTCGCCTTCCGCGAGCAGCACATCTCCCGCCCTAGCGGTGAATTCGGTCAGGTTATCGCACAGCCATTGCAGACGCTCAGGTGGAAGGTCCGAAAAGATCGGCAGTTTGCCCAGTTTGTCGAGTTCGATCATGGTTCACTTCCCCCTCCCGACAGTAGTACGGGCGAGGACGTGGTGCGGTCGTCCACTTGCTTTCGACAAACGCCACGCCGTAGCCTCCCGCCGGAATGTCATCTGCGCGGCCACAATCGAGAACGGCGAGGAAGAGGTAAGCGTGCCGCTCAGAGTGTGTTAGAACACGTGCTGCAATTCGAGGGAGCGTGCGGGAGAGATCAGACCGGTACCAACAACTCTACTTGAAATCCAGCTACGACATCAGCTGCGCGCGCATAGGTCGGTGACTCCGGTTGTTCAATTCCCCTGTTTGATTACAAACCAGGAAGCGCTAGCCTGGCACCCGGACATCAAGGCCTTGATTTTAAGCCAATTCAGACTTCCCTCTCGTGCTGCGCCTGCGCATACACGGCGTCGAGCACGGCGACGCACAGCCCACGCCGTCGCTGCGCCCCGCTTCACCCAGACGGCCGCCATTGAAGATGTCGCCGGCCTCGGTGAGCACGCGCCAGTTTTCTCGGATCAGGCTGGCGTCGGAGAACCCGTGATGAAAAGACAAGACACGCGCTCCGGACGACGTACGGCGAGCGGCAGACCCGCCCACGCACCCAGCGACTGGCAAACGAACGCCCCACGATCGATGCGCTCTGCGTCCATGATCGCGCACATGTCCTCGGGAAATACTTCGGATGGACGAGTTCGGGCTCGCACTGCGAATGCTTGAATCCCCGCAAGTCGTTCTGCGTCCGGTAGGTGTTGTTGAGACCTCCCGATACTTCGATTAAAAACGTCACGGGAGCCGCGTCACGAAGCGATGGAGACGGACGGCGCTGTCCTCAGTGCTTGCGTCATCAGGACCAGCGCTGCCCTATCACCGGCCGGATCAACTGGAATTCGTCCGTCGAGCGCCAGCGTCGCCAATCCGTGCACCAGCCCCCAGCAGGCAAGCGCCCCCGCCTCGACCTGCTGCGGCGCCAGTTCTGTCACCCGCCGCACCATCAGCGCATAAGCGCCCTGACACTCCTCGTGCGGCAGGCGTAGTCCTGCCCCGTCCGCGAACATCAGTCTAAACAGCGCAGGATGCGCGCGGGCGAAGCCGACATAGGCCAAGCCCTGCGCTGTGAGCGCGTCGCCCGGATCGCCAGCCATGTCAGCACGCGCGGCGTCCGCTTCCAGCATGGCAAAACCCTTGAGCGCGACGGCGCCCATCAGCGCCGCCTTGTCTTCGAAATGACGATAGGGCGCCATCGCCGACACCCCTGCGGCCCGCGCAACTGCACGCAGGCTCACATCGCTTTCGCCCTGTTCGAGCAAGGCCAGCGCGCAGTCGACCAGGCGATCACGAAGGGAAGAAATGGAATCACTCATCGTTGTTTACGCTGTAATCATTCGGGGCTATGCTTACAGCGTAAACTTCGAGGAGTCGCCATGCAAGTCTCCGTCACCCGTAGGTCGGTCGACCTCAGCGCCTATCCGGATCTGGTGGTCGTGATATTAGGCTTTCGCGTCCGCAGACTGCGGGGGATCGCAGCCGTGCTCGGCATCGGCAAAGGCCTGCGACAGATCGAAGCGAACCCGCCCGCCGGCTTGTTGTCCAGCGAGCAGTTTCTCTTCGCCCTCAACCATGTCGGTATCCGCCAGTATTGGCGCGACCTCGAAAGCCTTGAAGCTTTCACGCGAAGCGAGCCACATTCCCGCTGGTGGCGCGACTTTCTCCGCGACAGCGGCGGCGCAGGCTTCTGGCATGAAAGCTATAGCCGGCAGGGAATGGAAGCGGTCTATATCGACATGCCCAGCCCCGTCGGCTTCGACCGCTTCGCGCCGGAGCGCCAGCCGACTGGACCTTTTATGAGCGCGCGAGAGCGGATGGCGGCGAATTAGACCGGTTCCATTTCTGATCGAACCGTTATGCGTTTCTGGTGCCAAAAGGGCACGGGTGCGGGAAAAGATGGGGCGGATGTTTCCTGAGGCCATTCCCTACCCATCTCTCACGCGCGCAATACTTTGCGGACGCTTACGCTCGCGACGTCAGCGGTTCGAATTCAGACGATGGTTCACAGATCGCCGCCTCCCGGTATTCCCCGGACTGCGGCAAGGAGTCAGGTAATGGAAAACGGCAAACCGCCGCCACGGCGTGTGACATACGAGAAAGATATCCAGGTCGGCGGTTCCGGATGGTTCGGCCGATTGCTGGCCATGGCACTGAGCGTAATCGTGCTCGTGACGGCCGCCATGCTGTCGCTAGTGCTGCTCGCAGTCTTGTTCGGGGTGGGCACGATCGTCATCGGATACCTCTGGTGGAAAACGCGCGCGATGCGTCGACACGCGCGCGCGTTTGGCGACGACGGCCGAACCGTCGACGTCGAGGTCGTCCACGAACACTCTCCCGACGATGATTCCGGGAGACGCTGATGATTGGCGACGACCTTCGACTCACTCATCCGCGCAATCTGCGCAAACAGCGCAAACATGACAGATCAGCGTCAAACATGGACCGACTTTTCTCCGCCGCTCGATACTCGGCCGTCTCAATGTCTCTTATTAATGTGAAGCGGTCATCGAGTCATTTCAGCCCTCGACTTCGAACTTGCTTCAGACATCAAGTCAGCGCGCACGTCGACAGCATTGCGGACGTTCACTCGAACGGGCGTGCTGGAACTACACATCCAACCGAGGTACGCTCGCCCGGGGGTACCAAAAAAGATGCCGACCTGGGTCGGCGAACAGTCCCGAGCGGGACCTGAGAGAAGTCGGTCAAGACTCTTCGTGTAATCGCTGTCCGTCGCCACGTGTCACCGGCTGGAGGCAAGCACAGTCCTTACGACTTCGGCGAAATACCGTGCGCCCGTCTCAAGGATATCGTCATTGAAGTCGTAGCTCGCGTTATGCAACGGCACGCCACCCCGGTCGTTCGATTCCCCGTTGCCAATGAAGATGAAGTTGCCCGGCACCGCCTGAAGGAACGCCCCGAAGTCCTCGGAAATCATCATCGGCTGCACGTTAGCATCGACGTTCGCCTCGCCTGCCACTTTGGTCGCGGCAGCGACTGCGGTGGCCACGTACTCCGGGCTGTTGACGGTGGGCGCGAACTCGTATGTGTAACTGAAGTCGCACTCAACGCCGTGCAGCCGGCATGTTCCCTCGCTGATTTCACGCATCCGCGTTTCGAGCAGCTGTTGAACCTCCGGAAGATAGCTTCGCGTGTCACCCCGAATCGTCACGGTTGAGGGAATGACATTGCGCAGTCCATCGGTGATGAATTCCGTGCATGAGACGACGGCCGAGAGACTTGGATCGAGGTTGCGCGAGACGACTGTCTGCAAGCCGAGCACGATCTGCGATGCAATGACGATCGGATCGACGCCCATGTGAGGCCGGGCCGCGTGCGTTCCTCGTCCTCGAATCGTGATGACGAAATTGTCCTCGCTCGCCATGATGCCGCCCGGACGCGTCGCGAACGTACCTGCCTTCATCCCCGGCATGTTGTGCGCGCCGAAGATCGCGTCTACAGGGAAGCGTTCGAAAAGGCCATCTGCCATCATCGCTTTCGCGCCCCGGCCGTGCTCCTCGCCGGGCTGAAAGATGAACCGGACTGTCCCGTTGAAGTCTCGCGACTCCGCTAGCAGGCGGGCCGCGCCGAGGACCATCGCCATGTGGCCGTCGTGACCGCACGCGTGCATCTTCCCTGATGTGCAGGATGCGTAAGCCCGCTCCGGTGCATTCTCGGTGATCGCCAAAGCATCCATGTCAGCTCGCAGGCCGACCACGCCCGGCCCATTGCCTACCTTCAGGTTGGCGACGAGCCCTGTTCCGCCAATATTGCGGTGAACATCCAGGCCTAAGGCGCTGAGGATCTTCGCGACAAAATCGGAAGTCTGCACCTCCTCGAAACCTGTCTCAGGGTTGCGGTGCAAATGATGCCGCCAGCCTGCGAGGCATTGCTGCAGCGGACGGTCCTGGGTTACTTCCAATAGATCGACGGACTGAGTCATGATTGCTCACCTCACACTGCAATGCCCTGTTTCCACTCTTGCTGGCGCACCAGCACGGAGTCTGCGGTCTCGCCAACCAGCTCGCGGTAAGCATCCGGCGCCGTTGCACCCTCGGTGCTGATGACCAGCACGCGCGAGTCTGAGTTCAGGCCAACGGCACGGAAGTGCTCCTGGTCCCGGGCGAGCACCGCAAGCCCCGCGAATCCTGCTGCGCCGGACTCACCGACGACGAGGGGCGCATCGCGATCAGAGCCGGACGACAACGAACGCATGGCCGTGATCGCGTCTTCATCTGTGATCGTCATGAAGTAGTCGACACATGACCGCAGGAACGTCCAGGCAAGCGGCGAGGCTTCACCGCACGCGAGGCCCGCCATAACCGAGTCGACCGAACCCGTGGCCGTCGATGCACGGCCCTGCAAGGCGCTCTGATAGAGGCAATCAGCCTGCTCGGGCTCGACTACAACGAAGGTCGGACGCGCGTCGCCGTAATGTTCCCAGAGATATGTAGCGATGCCCGCTGCCAGCCCGCCCACGCCACCTTGAAGAAATACGTGCGTGAACGGAGCTTTCGATTGCGTGTTTTCGAGCTGCTCGATCACTTCGGCCGAGATCACGCCATAGCCTTGCATCACGTCACGAGGGATCGCTTCATATCCCTCATACGACGTATCCGAGACAACGTGCCATTGATTGGTGCTGGCGAGTTGCGCGGCGTGCGCCACGGATTCGTCGTAGTTTCCGGCGATGCGGATGATCTCCGCACCGTACGATGCAATTGATTTCTCCCGCTCCACGCTGACGTTCGCATGAAGAACGATCACACAGCGGCAGCCGATCGCCTGAGCCGCGGCAGCAAGGGACTTGCCGTGGTTCCCGTCCGTCGCGCTGATGACTGTCAGGTCTGCGAGCAGATCCGCATATTTGCCCTGAATCATCAGCTTGGGATTCAACGTGTTTTGGGCCGCGTAAAGGCGAGTGATGAGACGCATGAGTGCGACGGGAGCGCCAAGCGCCTTGAAGCTGCCGAGCGGCGAGCGAGTTGACTCGTCTTTCAGGCGCAGTTCCGCTACGCCGAACGACGCGGCAGCGTCAGGCAGCTCCCAAAGAGGCGTTGCGGTACGGCTGATCAGATCCCAATGCGAAAGCCAGACGCCGCTCTCCTGCGCTGACTTGACATTCATCGTTTTGCGCAAGTCCTCGGGATACGTGGTGCGAGAGGAATGAGAGTTTCGGGTCAGCATGACGTTCTAGCTCCTAGTGTTTCCGCCGCATATTCGCGACGGTGAGTCCGTTCGTTACGTTCCGCCAAATAATATTGCAGAAGCACCCTTATTAGTTCTCTATTAGATGGCCGATTGCGAGAAATATTCTCGCGCTACTTCGGTTCGCAATCCTGGGATATCGGGCCTGGAAAACAAACCATCGCGTTGAAGAGCGTTGTCTGTGAGGAAACGCGCTCGATGGCGCGGCAACGCATGCCACCGAGGCCTTGTTTAATTAGTCGATCCGCCACATTTCGCGGGGCGCTCGAACCGTGAGCAAGTCAGGAAAGCCGTCCTCGGTGATTGCAATGTTCTCTTCATGAACAATGAGCTTGCCGGGCGCGTATTCCATGCCGGGTTCGATCGTGATGACCATGCCCGGCTTCAGGACTGCTTCGTCCGCTTCGCAATGAGAAGGTGGCTCTGTTAGCTGAAGTCCAAGGCCGTGGCCGAGTCGACCGGCGTTGTTCCCCCGCATCCCGGCCTCGTGCAACACGGCCATCATTGTTTTCCAAAGATCACTGACCTTCAGCCCGGGTCGGGCGGCGGCGATGCCGGCCTCTGTTGCACGCCATACCGCGTCCTGAGCGCGGAGTGCTGCGTCGGAAACGCGGCCAACCGCGTAGTTGCGATCAAAGTCACAGAAGTAACCGTCGACCGTCGCGCCGACGTCCATGATCAAAACATCGCCATCGCGAATTGCTTTACTGGACCCGCGAGCGATAATCTGATCGTAACCGCCTTCACCCGATGCACATGCTACATACGGGACCGTGTGCGCTCCGCCTCGCAATACGTCGATAGTCAAGTCCCGGCAGACTTCCGCCTCGGTCATTCCCGTTTTTGCATAGCTCGGCACAACTTCAAAAGCGCGACTGACTATCCCTGCAGCGGCGCGAATTTTCTCGATCTCCGCCTGGGACTTGATGTTACGAACGTTCCAGATACAGGGCGAGCCATCGACGACTTCAACGCCAGAAAGCAACTCGCGCACGCGCATGAAGTCGAGTACCGGCATCCGCAGTGCGGATTCACGTCCCAGTTCGAAGCCGATTCGGCCAAACCGTCGAGATACCGACTGCAATACGGACGCCAGCAAGGTCACGCCCTCGTCTTCGGGGCGAGGCGACGGCCACGACTGGATGCTTCCCACAAAGCACTGACGAACCGCGACTTCAGCGATCGCCGGAATGACTGCCAAGGACACCCCAGACGCCGGGATGACGAGAAACCACGGTCGGGCAGGACTTTCCCAGAACTGGCTATCGAGGCCAGTGAAATACCGGAAATTCGAGGGCGCAGTGAGTACCAGAGCATCGAGTTCACTCGACCGCATAGCAGCCTGCACTCGCTGGATGCGATCTTCGAACTCACTGATTGAAAAGGGTAAATTATTCATGGAGTCAATTCGTTTTGAATTGCAGGAAGATGGTCAGGCGGTCGCGCTTTGCACAACTGGATCAACCGGATCAACGCGGTATCCCTTCAGGAACCGGCCGACTCGCGAATCTCGCGGCATCTCTCGATACCCGGACGGTGGCAGATCGTGGGCGACAAGTCCACCTTCCATGAACAGCACGCGATCCGAAACCTTCATGGCGAAGTCGATTTCGTGCGTCACGATAATCATCGTCATGCCCTCGCTTGCGAGATCTTCGATGACGCGCAGCACTTCGCCGACCAACTCGGGATCGAGCGCCGAAGTCGGTTCATCGAACAAGACAATCGACGGCTCCATTGCGAGTGCTCGGGCGATGGCTACACGTTGCTGCTGACCACCGGAAAGCTGATGCGGATACTTATTCGCATGTGCAGCCATCCCGACCTTATGCAATAACCGCATGCCGTGCCGGTCAAGCTCTTCACCTTTGAGCTTGGAGTGATACTGCGGGGCAAGCGTGACATTCTCCAAGACCGTGCGGTGCGGGAAGAGGTTGAAGCTCTGGAAGACCATGCCGATATGCAAAATTCCGTCGTGGAAGTGTGCTCGTGCCTTGCGAGTAGCCGCGTGCTCCTTCGTGGTCAGGAATGGTTTGCTGTTCAGCTCAACGTTGCCATCATCGATAATCTCAAGACCGTTCAAGGTGCGAATGAGCGACGTCTTACCCGAGCCTGAAGGACCGATGATCGAGACGACTTCCCCGCTCATAACCTTAAGGTCGATGCCCCTGAGGACATGATGGCTGCCATAGCGCTTATGCACGTTATGCGCTTCGATGGCAGGCGTTGCTTTCCGTGCCTCGCTTGCTACCTGGATCGGAATGACTTTTTCGTTCGCCACCAGTTGGCCGTTGTGGACGTCACCGCTGCGACGCGTGAAGTCGATGTGCTTTTCGAGCCAGCCAAGCAGGTAGCCGAACACGGTGACAATCACAACGTAGTAGACGGCGACCGCGAGCATCGTCTCCAAAACCTTGAAGTTCTGGGTGTAGAGGCGTTCGCCGACGAGCAGGATTTCCTCGAGCGAGATGACCGATACAAGCGAAGTCAACTTTACGATGCTGATGTATTCGTTCACCAGTGCCGGCAAGGCAACGCGGAAAGCCTGCGGAAGAACAACGAGGCGCTGCAGGCCGAAGTAGCCGATACCGAGTGCCCGTCCTGCCTCCAGTTGCCCTCGGGCGACTCCCGAAAGCCCCCCTCGGTGGATCTCGGCGATATACGCAGTCTCGCTTAACGTCAGGGCGATAAGACCCGCCCAGAATGGGTTCGACGAGAACGATCCTGTCCACGGAAACATCTGCGGGAGGTTGTAGACGAAGATCAGCAGCACCAGCAGCGGAAGGCTGCGGAAAAACCAGACGTACCCGCGGCAGAACAGTTGGACTGGTCGCCATATCGATTGCTTCCCGAGCGCCAGCAAGAACCCGGCTACGATGCTGATTAGCCACGAAGCCAAGCTCAGTTTGATGACAAGCAACGCGGCGTTCCAGAAATCCGCGTACGTGAGAAGCGAGAGGGCATAGCGCCAGTCGAAAACCATTTCCGTCTCCTACCTATAAGAACTAGTGTTTGCTCTGCAGTACAACCAGACGCTAATTACTGAGCAGCACCTGTCGCCTTTGCAACGGCTTCCGCAGTCGGTTCCGTGAGGTGGTACTTTTTCAAGAGCGATTGGTATTGGCCCTTCGCTTTCATCTGAGTGATTGCACTCTGGATGTCCGTCTTCAGTTCGGTATTGCCCTTCTTCAACGCGATGCCACAGACCACTGGATCGAGCAGGCCGGATGTAATGTGCAGTCGTCCGCTAGAACGCTCGACGATCATGCCGGCGATTGCAATGTCCTCGTATTGCGCGTCGATAGCGCCCGAGAGGACGGCTTGAGCGGTCTCGACGGAGGTGTCGTACTCACGCACCTGCACCGCCGGTTTGCCCGCAGCGACGCATTCTTTATTGGAGGACTCGTTGATGGTCTTGATCCATGACGCGCCCTTGATCGAGCCAATCTTCTTTCCGCACAAATCGCCGATCGTCTTGGGTTTCAGGCTGCCGGATGCGCTCGCCATCAGCGAACCGCCAGTCATGAAGTAGGGAACGAAATCAACGACCTTGGTGCGTTCAGGCGTCACGTAGAGTGCCGACGCAACAACGTCATAGCGACCGCCCGTTACCCCGAGGATGAGATTGGCGAATCGGGTATCGACAAACCTGGTTGCCGCCTTCATGTTGGTTGCCACCGCGCCCAGAAATTCAGGATCGAAGCCGACCGCTTTGCCGCTTTCCAGATACGTGTAAGGAGGCAGGGTTTGATCGCTGCCGACCGCAAGCACGCCGGGCGTCAACGTCGCCGCAGCGTTTGCGGCGGTACAAGCGAAGGCACAGACAGCGGACACCGCCGCCAGTGAGAGCTTGCTCTTCAACGACTGATTCTGCATTTGGAACTCCAAGGTGTGTCCCGGTGAGGGCGGCGTTCAGATCGACGCCAGTTCTGCAAGCATCGCCCGGTGGGCGGTTGGCTATTGGGTCGCGTTGGATCAGGAGCACCGCTTGTCGGACCTGCCGAGCGGCAACTGTGATATAACGCTTGAAGGAAAGTTTATTTCGATCCCGGCTTTAAATTTTATTTTTCTTGCCCATTCAAACGAGAAAATTTCTCATGGCTACAACGAAAAAGGCCGTGGAACTCGATGACTTCGATCTTCGAATCCTCGCGATCGTGCAGCAGAACAATCAGACTCCCCATCGCGAGATTGGTGAGCAAATAGGCCTCTCGGTGCCGTCCATAGCGCGTCGGCTTCAAAGGCTCAGGAGCGCCGGCGCGATCGCCGACGATTGCAGCATTCTCAATCCTGACGCCCTCGGAACACGTGTCACCGTAATCGCTCACGTGTTAGCGGAGAACGAAGCTGTCGAGCTGCTTGACGAAATGAAGGCGAGGTTCGAAGCATGTGAGCAAGTCCAGCAGTGCTATTACGTGACCGGCGACTACGATTTCATCCTGATTTTTTGCACGCGTGACATGGCCGAGTACACAGCACTGACTAGGACGCTTTTTTTCACCGAGGGGAACGTTCGCAGCTTTCGGACCTTCGTAGCCATGGAGCGTGTCAAGGTCACGCTCAATGTGCCGATAGGGTAGCAATGAGAACCGGTGATTGCCGACGCTCCAAGCCGGGCTCCGGGGTGAGCTGTAGCACTTCTCACACTGGAAAGACCCGTCACCTGGAGGTCATCGAGGCCTTCAAGGAAGAAGATCCCAAGAAGGCGTCCGCAGCGATTCGTGCGGATATCGCGGAGGCGGCAGAGCAGATTCGCGAAGCGATCGCATCTCAGACCGTTGGTGAAGTGGAAAGTATCGCTTCCTGAGGTGCGGTTTTCCTTGCTTGAACGATGCGGTAGCGCTTCAAGGCTTACCGTTGTGCCGGACGATCAGGCGCTCTGCAACGCGCAATCCCTCAGATCGCATGATTGGGAGGATGCATGTTCGCCAGATGGAAAGTCGTACTCTCAGGCTCTCTGAGCTCGCCTTGAATGGCGCTGCGATCCATGCGCGTCGTCCGCTGGAACGCTGGTTCTCTATGGTCGAAGAAGATCGGAAGGCGAACGGACTGGGTCAACGAAGACTGAATACATCAGAAACATATCGCCGTTTCTGACATTCCGATCTGGCACCCCTTGACGCAACGTTCCGTTTGCTCCAGCCACCGACCTTTTCCTGCCGACGGGTTTCGCATGAAAAGCACTGATCTCTCGCGGTCCTGGTGCAAATAGGTAAGCGGGTTGAGAAGTTTTCTATAGGAAAGGATAACTTATCGAGCAGACAGGACCGCATTCCATATGGCTGGCACAGCGGCATCCTTGAGGCCGAGCTTCGCAAGATCGAACTGGCCCTTGCGAGTGCGATGCGTCAACTCGATGCCTGAAATCGCGGTCGCGGCGCTCCTGAGCCGTTTGAATCCAAGCATCACGTTCGTTCTGGATTTGGTATGGCGGTGGTCCTGCTCGACCAGGTTATTCAGATATTTTGCGGACCGGACCTTCGTGTCTTCAGGCAGCATGCCATCGGCCTTCATCTCGCGCACCACGCGGTGCGAAGCGGCGTAGCCATCGAGCGTGATGGTCTCCGGCGACTGTCCCTGATGCCTGATGGCCTTGCTGAAAAAAGCTTTGGCCGCAGCCACGTCGCGCCGCGCCCTGAGCATGAAGTCCACCGTCTGGCCGGTCCGATCCAGCGCCCGGTACAGGTAGGTCTCGTCGACACGCCACGAGCGACCCGCAGGCGTAGCGAAGCGGTTCCAGCGTTTGACGAACTCGGGGGTATAACGCCTCACCCAGCGCAGGATTGTCGTGTGAGCCAGCGACAATCCCGTTCGGCCATCATCTCGACCGGATCGCGCAGGCTGAGCTTGTAGCGCAGGTACCTCAATGCGGGTCATCAGTTCGTTTTGCTCCGACAACTCTAACCGATTCGCCGGCGCTATTTGCACCAGAGCCGGTGCCGCTGCTGCCACCCGGAGGCGTATCGCCCGACGGCGGCGGCATGTTCTTCGGCGGACGCGGCGGACGATCCGACATGATGTCGCCTATCTGGTCCGCGTCGATGGTTTCCCA
>NZ_FCOX02000062.1 GCF_900044055.2 Caballeronia calidae
ACTTCGGTGCGAGACAATCTGCGGCATGCGTCGGTGGCGACGACGTCGATCTATTTGCACTCGGACGATGTGAAACGCGCGCGCCAGTTGATGGATGTTTTCGGCGCAAAGAAGTCGAGCGAGTAGTCGTCGATCGCTCGAAGGCCATAGAAAGTTGGAACGTCCAAAGCTTATAGCCGAGTGGCTTTGCTTTCCAGGATTAAGCATTCGATGTGCATTGTTTTGCAATGCACAATCCGCCGTTCTACTGAAAAACTCATTCGGCACCCACGCCGACCCATGTGCCGCAACATGTCTTTGATAGGCCTGATGTGGCATAGTGCGACGATGACCAATAAGGGGAAAGTGATGGCAACGCTAAAAGGACTACGAGACAAGATCGCAAAGCTTCAGGCTCAAGCCGAAGCGATCGCGAAGAAAGAGTCGTCGGCAGTCTTCGGCAAGATCCGTGACTTGATGGAGAAGCACGGCCTGACACCGGACGATCTCGCTGCCCATTTCCGTAAGCCGGCCGCGGGTCGCAAATCCGCGGGCGAAACGAAATCAGCACCGTCGGGCGTGGCCAAGTACGTCGATCCGAAGACCGGGGCGACATGGACGGGGCATGGACGTGCCCCCGCCTGGATCGCCAATGCGAAGAATCGCGACAGGTTTCTCGCCAGTGCGGCCAGTCGGCCGACGGCCGTTGCTGAAAAGAAGCCGAAAGCCGGCAACTACGTGCGCGGTCCGCAAACTCCGAAGTATCGAGATCCGATGAGCGGCGAGACGTGGAGCGGTCGCGGTCGTGCTCCGGCGTGGCTAGCCACGGCCGAGGATCGAACGCAATTTCTGATCGAAAAGCCAAAGGTCGCGTCAGGAAAATCTGAATCGGCACCTGCCAAAAAGGCGACGAAGAAGGTTGCCGTGAAGAAAGCGGCGAAGAAGACTGCAACCAAGACGGCGGCAGTGAAGAAAGCGTCCATCGCCAAGTCAGCAAAGAAGGCCGTTAGCAAAGCATCCTCGGCTGCAAAGAAGGCCGCGCCTGCCACAAAGAAGACGGCGGCTAAGAAGGCCACCGTCAGAAAAACGCCGACGAAACGCGTTGCGGCGAAGCAATCGGCGGCGGTCGAAGCAACCGCTCCTGCGGTTGAACCGAACGTAACAAGCACGGTGACCTCGGCGTAAGAGGCTACTGCAAATCATCGTTCTCGACGAAAAGCGGGGCTCAAATGAGCCCCGCTTTTACTCAGATGTGACGGATCGCGCAGGGCCTACTTGCAAATCGGCAGTCTCAGTGGGGCGCACTAAACCCTTCGCGAATTCAGTGCGGAGCAAGTGCAGCGGACGAGCTATTCCGCTTCAGCCGCGGACTAGAACGGATCGAGACGTCGGGTTAGCTGCTCCTCCTACTCTTCCATGAAGCGAATTCTGAACCCCTTGTGAGGCAATTTGCGCTTTCTGCCGTTGTATGCTCGCCTGCACGAGTGCTGGGTCTATGTTCAGCGAATGGGTATTCCCGACCCTGAACTGCCTCTCATGGCTTCTCAACATCAGCGGCTATTTCGAGTGGCCCCGCTTCCTGCGGTAAGGGAAGCGGAGATGCTCAAAGCATGGCGGCGCTTTCTGATGTACGAAAAAACATCTCGTTGATCTTGCTAGACAGATGCGCGTGAGCTCTGCTCGTGTGCTGTTCCGACAGACTCACCGCCCGCGCGACGGCTCCATGTCCTATGGCCTCAGCGATCGCTTCGTGCTCGTCCCACACTTGCGTCCGTTGCCCCGACGACTGAAGCAGCGCACCCATTACCCGTCGCAGATGAACCCAATGCACGCGCGCCGTATCCGCGATTAACGGGTTACAGGATGCGTCATAGATCGCTAAATGAAAAGCGATGTCGGCGTCAATCATTGCGCGCACGTCGCCCTCGTTTGACGCCTTGCGACCGTTAGACAGGAGCTGTTTGTCGAGTTGAATCCGGCGTTGAGCGGCGAGCGACGACGCAAGTGAATCGAGCGTACCGCGGATCTGATACAGGTTGCCGAGCCATACGGGGTCTAGCGGCGCGACCAGCACGCCGCGCCCCGGAGCGTCTCTAACAAGTCCATCCTTCTTGAGCAGGCGGATTGCCTGCAGAACGGGCGAGCGTGACACAGACAGTTGCTCAGCAAGTTCTTCTTGCGTCACACGAGTACCAGGCATAAGCGTCCCATCGGAAATCGCATCCGCGAGCGCGCCGTACACCTCGTCAACAAGGTCAGTGTGCGGCTTTAAGCGTCGAAGTCCTCCCATGCGTCACCTGTGTTCTGTATACAGAATTCGAAAACAATACGTTGTTCAGCACTCGGCGTCAATCATTTACAGCGCTAACTCATCGTTTCCACTGACACATAAGTCTGGCTCATGCGCGAATGAACAACTGTCGTTTGTCACCGCCCGATGCGGCGCTCAACATTCAGCCATCGACGAACTGAGCAGCGCCAACGCCACCGAAGTATCGAACGGCCTGCATCGTCTAACCACCCTCATAGGAGAAAACTCATGTCCAACGAAGTGATTGAAAAGCCGCAGTCGATCGTCAAACCCGGCAAGATCTCGATCTATGAGCCCGACCAAGAGGGCTTGATTTATCCGACGGTGCCCGAGTTCAAGAGCGTGGCCGAGCATCGCCAGTATCTGAAAGAGCGCCTGGTTGCGGCCTGCCGCGCGTTCGCGCTTCAAGGTTACGACTATGGCTTTGCCGGCCACTTGACGGTCCGCGACCCGGAAAATCCGAGCCTCTACTGGACGAACCCGATGGCTGTACATTTCTCGCAAGTGAAGGTGTCGAACCTCATTTGTGCGGACCATGAGGGCATCGTCGTCGAAGGAGACTACGCGCTCAACCGCGCTGGCTTCGTTCTGCATGCGGCTGTTCACGAACAGCATCAAGACATCGTCGCCATGTGCCATGCACACACGACCTACGGCACAGCCTTCGCAGCTCTCGGCAAGCCGCTCGCGCCGATCACGCAGGATGCTTGCGCGTTCTTCGAGGATCACGTCGTCATCGGCGACGAGGCCGGCAAGGTCGCAGTCGAAGTCAAGGGCGGCAATAAGGTCGCGAACGCGTTCAAGGGCGTAAAAGCCGCGATCCACCAAAATCACGGCCTGCTCACGGCAAGCCGTCACAGCATCGACTCCGCAGCATTCTGGTTCATCGCGCTCGAGCGCTGCTGCCAACAGCAACTGATGATCGACGCGACCGGCATCACGCCGAAGCTCGTGCCCGAAGACCGCGCCCGCTACAGCCGCGAGCACGTTGGCAGCGACTACATCGGCTGGCTGCATTTCCAAACCATCTGGACCGACTTGGTCGCCACCCAGCCGGACATGTTCGACTAATCGGTCGAGGGATAGGCTCGGCAGACCCGTTAGATGAGTGGTTGAACTGTTCGCCGAGCCGCAATACCAGCCGAAGCAGAGTGAAGGCGAAAAGAACACGAAAACGTCGACGCCTTCACGGGCATTCCAAACAGGAGACACATAATGAGTTCCCCCAGTCAAGCCGCATATTTTGCGGGCGATGAATCTTCCACGTATGGCAAGGTCATGTGGCGGATTTTGCCGTTCCTATTCATCTGCTATCTATTCGCCTATCTCGACCGAATTAATGTCGCATTCGCGAAGCTGCAAATGCTGAAAGATCTCGGATTTAGCGACGCGGTTTACGGACTTGGCGCGAGTGTGTTTTTCGTCGGGTACCTGCTTTTCGAAGTTCCGAGCAATCTGCTTTTGTTGCGGGTAGGCGCGCGGCGCTGGATCGCGCGAATCATGGTTACGTGGGGTGCACTCTCCGCCTGTATGCTTTTCGTCCAAACGCCGACCAGCTTCTACATTATGCGTTTCTTGCTGGGCGTCGCTGAGGCAGGGTTTATTCCCGCGATTCTGCTGTATCTGACCTACTGGTTCCCGGGCTCCCGGCGCAGTAAGGTCACCGCCCTGTTTTTGACGGGTATTCCGATGTCTGGCGTGCTGGGTGGCCCGATTTCTGGCTGGATTATGACTCGACTCTCGGGCTCATATGGCTTGGCCGGATGGCAATGGCTTTTTCTGTTGGAAGGCGTTCCGACCGTTATTCTCGGCGTCATCGCATTCTTTTATCTCGACGACAAAGTCAAAGACGCGAAGTGGCTGACCGAATCCCAAAAGGAGATGATCGAGCGCAATCTGAGCGACGAAACGCCTGAACACAGCTTGCATTCGGTTCGAGACGGCCTGATTAATCCCAAGATTCTCCTGCTTAGTGGGATTTATTTCTTCTTCACGATGGGCCTGTACGGCGTGAGCTTCTGGTTGCCTACCTTAATTAAGGCAAGCGGCGTATCGAGCCCGATGAGTATCGGCTTGCTAACGGCGGTCCCCTACAGCGCAGCCGTGATTGCCATGATCTTCGTTAGCCGAACCTCCGATGCGAGTGGCGAGCGACGCTGGCACCTCGCTTTGCCTGGACTGATTGGCGCTGCGGGATTGATTTTCAGCGTGATATTCGCGAATTCGACCGCGCTTGCCATGATCGCACTGACCGTTGGCACGATGGGCGTCATGACCACCATCTCCCAATTCTGGGTACTGCCCCCGGCGATTTTCAGCGGTGCGGCTGCGGCTGCTGGGCTCGCCCTGGCGAACTCGGTCGGAAGCATCTCGGGCGTCGTCAGTCCGTCGCTGATCGGTTTCGTTCAAACCGCGACCGGCTCTACCGGCAATGCCGTGCTCGCACTTGCAGCGAGCCTCGTAATCGGCAGCGTTCTCGTGTTCACGGTCCCTGCGAAGCTCGTCAACTCTGCTCGCAAATCGCGCAGCTGAACGAGCGTTCGAATCGGGCCGTAGGCATGGGGCGGACATGCGTGACCGTTCGTCCCATGCCTAGCCCACGCGGTCCTGAGTCAAGCCAGCGTCGGAGTGTGAAAGGTGTGGCCGGAATTCGCAGAACCTCCAAAAACAACAGTCGGGCCAGAGGCGGTTCTCGAAGCCTTCGTCAGCGTCGAGCTACAGATTCCTGATGTGAAATCGCATCTGCTAGGCGACACGGGCTTGTCTCTCCCGGTCAGCCAACGGCCGCGGAAGCTTGAGCGCTGGATGATGGCGCCGAAGCTTCCGGAAGAGCTTCGACGCTTGAGTCGCGCTCATGCGGGGTTGAGCGATTTAGAGGGCTTGCTGCGTGTCCGGCTGAGCCGCCCTGAACCTGAAGATTCTGTATGGATTCTTGCGAGGGCGACAGACAGCCTCGTGACCATCCTGGTACGCAAGGCTGTTGACGAAACCGCGACCCAGTTCACGTCGCACGTGTCGTTTCTCGCCACGCAGGCCCGCCGCTACTGTTGCGCAGCGGCCCTGTTGCTTCTAGACGAGCGCGATGGTGTCGATGAATTCGGCGTTTTTCGAGCATTCGCGCTTGAGCACGGCGAAGCCGCGCCAGTCGCGAACAAGCTGTACAAGCTAGCGGATACGCGGCCGCAATTGTTCTACGCGTATCTCCGTTGATGGCCCGCGTGGTTGCTGGATGGTCAGCCTTGAGCGGGGAACGGGCGGCGCAGGTCAAAACTTAGGTGTTTACCCATAAAGACAGCGTCGAAGTTTAGCCTTAATCTTTGTATACAGAGTTCGGACCACAGAGTGCCGTACTCAGATTCCAATCTTTGAAAGGAGCAAGTCATGAGCGTCAAGTCCGAGAAGGTCGAAAGTCAAAAGAGCGCCGGCGGCGCGCCGACTGCGAAGAAGCTGATCCCCTACGGTGGCTACTACGCGAGCAAGGTGCCCGGTCACGACCCCGAACTGACGGAGACCGGCCCGGGCACGCCGATGGGCGAATACATGCGCGCGTTCTGGCATCCGGTGTGCATGGCGGCCGAACTGACCGATACCCCGCGTTTTTTGAAAATCCTGGGAGAAGAACTGGTCGCGTTCCGCGACGGCAGTGGTGCAGTCGGCGTCTTGCACGCCCACTGCGTGCATCGTGGCGCATCGCTCGAATACGGCAAGATTCTTGATAAGGGCATTCAGTGCTGCTACCACGGCATGGTGTTCGATGTGGACGGCTCGTGCCTGCATGTGCCTTTCCCGAAGGGCGAAGAAAAGGAAGCCGAGAAATACGCGTGCTCGATTCAGCAGGGAGCGTACAAGGCCGTGGAGCGCAACGGGCTTGTCTTCGCCTACATGGGGCCGCCGGACGCAGAGCCGCCGTTCCCCGAGTGGGAGGGTGATTTCACGGTCGCCCCGGGCGATGAACTCGTTCCGTATAGCAACTTCCAACACTGCAACTGGCTGCAGGTGCAGGACAACGCGGCAGACAACTTCCACCCGACCGCCCTGCACGCAGCGAAAAACGTGGTGAACGGAAAGTTCCAAGAGACCACGTTCGACGAGGTCGGCGCAGCATCGATGGAAGTTGCGCCGGACATGCAATTCGTGCCGGTACAAGGTGGCCGAAGCCTGGCCTGCGCTGGTGCGCGCCGTGTCGACGACGATCGCCTGTTCGTTCGCGTGCAGCATCAGGTGTTGCCGAATTTGAGCCTCCACGCCTACACGTCCGAAGACGGTCAGAAGAAGAAGCTCTTCAGTCGCTTCCACATCATCCGCTGGACCGTCCCGGTCGACGACGAGAACAGCAAGATGATCGGCTGGCGTGTCATGGGTCCTGGCATCGACACCCGCGGCGTCGGGAAGAAAGAGCTTGTTGGCTACGAGAGCATCGACTTTCTCGACGGTCAGGTCGCCATGCGTCGTCCGGAGCGCTTCGGTAAGTACAAAATCGAAGATATCGTTCCGATTCCCCCGAACCATCGCGAGCGTGCGAACTATAGAGATGCACAGCACGCGCCGGGCGACTATGAGGCGATCATCAGCCAACGTCCTATCGCGGTCCACGCACTCGAAAACCCGACCAAATTCGACGCGGGCGTCTACCAGTTCCGGAAGTTGCTCCGCGACGCCGTGCGCGGGACCAACGCCGCCGCGTCGGCGAAAGGCTTTGCAGAATGGTTCAGGGAAAACGCGGGCGCGCCGAACAGCTTCTGTACCGGCAATGTCTTCGACATTCCAATCGCTGCAACGGTCGAGGACGAGGTTGTACAACGCCGTGCTGTGACCAAGAAGGTCGTCGCCATCCTCGCGGAAAGCGAAAGCCTTAACCTGAAGGGCCAGGAGCGTGCCGACTTCGTGCGTGCGAAGCTGGAGGAGATGGAGCAGTCGACCAAGGGGTAAAGCAGTTACGGACCGAGCGGGTCGGAAGTGCCCTTACTCGCTCGGTTTAACCTCAGCTTCATGGACAGCAGCAGATAGGAACAGAAATGGACACCGTAATGGAAGAGCCGAACCCCACGAAGACGACGCTGAAGCTCTTGGTCAAGCAAATCCGATTTGAGGGAAAAGGAATCAACTCTTACGAACTGGTTGACCCTGAAGGCGAGGATCTGCCCCCGTTCGACGCAGGCGCTCACATCGACATCTACGTCGGCGATGGGCTCATCCGGCAGTATTCCCTTTGTAACTCCCCGAGCGATCGCAAGCGCTATGTCATCGCGGTATTGCGCGACGAGACCGGTCGAGGCGGCTCGAAAGCCGTTCACGACAAGATCCGCGTGCAGGACATCGTGAAGATCAGTGCGCCGCGCAATCACTTCCATCTGATTCCCGATGCGAAGAAGGTCATCCTCATCGCCGGTGGAATCGGCGTCACGCCGTTGAAGGCGATGGCTCACGAACTCGAGGCGAGTGGCATCGACTTCGAGATGCACTACTGTGCTAAGGAGTTCGCGTATGCAGCATTTACGGCGGAACTCGAAGCGCTACGAGACCGCGGAAAGCTCCGCTACCATTTCGACGGCGGACAGCCCGGCGCTGGCCTCGACATCGCTCGTTTATTGAGCGAACCGACTCCTGGCACGCACGTGTACTACTGCGGCCCCGGTGGATTCATGAATGCGTGTGCAAATGCGTCCACCCACTGGCCTGCAGGCACCGTCCATTTCGAGCATTTCAAGGCTCCCGCGCGCCCGATTAGCGAGAAGGAAGCTTCTGAGGCCGCCGGCGACTTCGTCGTGAAGATTGCCAGTTCGGGCCAGGAGATTCCTGTTCTTCGGGATCAGAGTATCGCCGACGCGTTGAGCGCTGCGGGCGTTACGGTGGAGACCTCGTGTTGCGCCGGGTTATGCGCGACCTGCAAAGTCCGCTATCTGGAGGGAGAAGTCGAGCACAACGACTTCATCCTGAGCGACGACGAAAAGACCGAGTACCTCACGACTTGCGTGTCGAGAGCGACGAGCAAAGAACTGGTACTTGATCTGTGAGATTCCGCTAATACGGGATAACTCCGGCCCCCGGTCCTCTCTATCGTTGTGCCTGTTCAGTTCAAAATCAAAGGCAATGTGGAAATGAAAGTCTTCTACGACAAAGACGCAGATTTGACGCTGTTGAAAGATAAGAAAGTTGCAATTATCGGATACGGCTCGCAAGGGCATGCACATGCGCTTAATCTCAAAGACAGCGGCATCAACGTAACCGTCGGCTTGCGCGAAGGCCCGTCGTGGGCGAAGGCACAAAACGCTGGACTCAAGGTGAGCTCCATCGGCGACGCCGTCGACGACGCTGACGTCATCATGCTGCTGCTGCCCGATGAGCACATCGCAGAGGTCTACCAAAAGGAGGTTGCCCGTCGCGCCAAACAAGGCGCCGCGTTAGGTTTCGCACATGGCTTCAACATTCACTATGGTCAGGTGGCGCCGCGTACCGATCTTGATGTGATCATGATTGCACCGAAGGCACCCGGGCACACTGTCCGCAGCACCTATGCCGAAGGCGGCGGCGTTCCTCATTTGATCGCGGTCGCACAGGACTCGTCCGGTACGGCTCGGGCGATTGCTCTGGCATACGCCGTCGCAACGGGCGGCGGTCGCGCGGGCATCATCGAGACGACGTTCCGAGAGGAGACGGAGACGGATCTGTTCGGCGAACAGACGGTGCTCTGCGGGGGCACCGTCGACCTAATCAAAGCCGGATTCGAAGTCCTGGTCGAAGCAGGATATGCACCGGAGATGGCCTACTTCGAGTGCCTCCACGAGCTTAAGCTGATCGTAGATCTCATCTACGAGGGTGGCATCGCCAACATGAACTATGGCATTTCCAATAATGCCGAGTTCGGAGAGTATGAAACCGGACCACGCATCGTCACGGCAGAAACAAAGGCTGCCATGAAAGAGGTTCTGCGCGATATTCAGACCGGCGAATATGCGAAGAGCTTCATCCTAGAGAATCGCGCGGGCGCACCGACCTTGGCGGCACGCCGACGCCTGATGGCCGAGCATCCAATCGAGACCGTAGGTGCTCAGCTACGTTCGATGATGCCGTGGATTGCGAAGAACGCTTTAGTGGACAAGTCAAGGAACTGATCGTCAACACCAGTAACACTCCCCGCGTGGCCCGATCAAGTTTTGCAGAGACCGGGCGGGCCGGCGCGTGTCCGCAAAATCGCTGAGCTTCGTTGATCCAACTTACGACGCGACGCATATCAACCGTAGTCTGGAGGAAAGCATGTCGGAACATGTATACAAGCTCATTGAATTGACGGGTTCATCGCCGACTTCCAGCGATGACGCGGTCCGCGTTGCGTTGACAAAAGCGTCAACCACCTTGCGACATCTGCACTGGTTTGAAGTCGTTCAGACGCGTGGCCAAATCGAAAACGGAAAAGTTCTCCACTGGCAGGTCACGGTCAAAGTTGGGATGCGCATTGAGCACGTATCAGACGAGTAAAGCGACCGAAAGCGGGCTCGGTGCTGCGGTCGGGCACCGGGCGGTCCTTTGCAGGTCTTCTCGTCGTTGGGGACGATATGCGCGTCTCGATCGCGTACTCGCCGGACCGAGCGGAGCGACCGATTGCCACCAACTATTGCATGTGGTAGCACGCAGCGATATGCTGGAGAATTCAGTATCCAAAGAGCAAAATCATGGCCGCCAATCTGGTCAAGCTTCAAGCGCGCACCGACTACGTCGACGAGGTTTATAGGGTCCTGCTAGACGCGATCAGCGATGGCTCTCTCACGCCAGGGACCCGTATTACGCAGGAAGAAATCGCTGAACAGCTCGCGGTTTCTCGCTCGCCAGTTCTTCAAGCGCTTCGTCTTTTGAAGAAAGACGGCCTAGTCATAGATGCGCCGGGACGTGGGCTGCTGGTTGCGCCGTTGGATCCAGGCTGGATCGGGCACCTCTATGAAATCAGGGGGGCGCTCGACTCTCTCGCGGCGCGACTTGCCGCGCAAAAGCGCTGGAAGATCGACCAGCAAATTATGACGAACGGTAGGAAGGTGGCGAAGGGGCGAGATGTGACCGCAATGATCGAAGCGGACGTGGCTTTCCATTTTGCTATTTATGCCGCGTCAGGAAATCCTCTGATCGCGGAGACAGCCCGGTCGCATTGGGTTCATCTGCGGCGAGTCATGGGGGCTGTTCTTCAATCATCGACGCAGCGCAAGTCGATCTGGGACGAGCACGCGGCAATTGCGTCGGCCATCGCCGATGGCGACGAGGCGCTTGCGATGGAACTCAGCGAGCGTCACGTTCGGATGGCGCGCGAAAACCTCATTCCTCGAGTTGAGGAAGTCATCGCGCACCAACAGTAGAAATCAAGTCGGATGCCATCGTCCTGGAGTTCGACACGCATGAGAACTTGCAACGATGAGGCGCATCCCGAATTTTGTTTTGTTGCGCGCGTTTGAAGCCGCGGCCCGTCTGCAGAGCTTCACGCTCGCTGCAGAAGAACTACATTTGACGCAATCCGCGATCAGTCATCAGGTCAAGGAACTCGAGGAATATTTCGGCCGTAAGCTCTTCCATCGACGGAACCGCCGGGTTGAGCTCACACAGGAAGCGCTTCGGCTGCAGGAGAGCCTCGGCCGCGTCTTCGACGTCATTGAGGCGGCTTGCGGCGACGTGGCGCTCTCCTCGAAAGCGCAGGTTCTGGCAGTCCACTGCGCGCCAAGTTTTGCTGCAAAATGGCTTGGCCCCCGCCTACCTGAGTTTATGCGGGAACATCCGGACGTGACGATTCGGCTGTCATCGAGCGCCGAGGCCATCGATCTGACCCAGCTGCAAGACATAGACGTCGCCATCTCTTACGGATACGCGCTAGAGCGGCCCGGCATCATGACTTCGGCAATCGGGCGTGAACGCATCGTTCCCCTTTGTTCCCCTGCCTTGTTAGACAAGAGTGAGCCGCTGATCGAGTTCATGGCATCTGCGACGCTCATTGACTCGCAGTTAAGCCGCGTCACCTGGCCCGAGTGGTTCGTCCTCAACAACATACCGCTACCGACGCAGCCAAGACCATCCTTTGATAGAGCCGCGCTTGTGCTGTCGGCTGCGGTCGATGGTATGGGCATCGCGCTGGAGTCGGTGAGACTGGCGGAACGCGAACTGGCGCGAGGCGACTTGGTTGAACTAGGAGCCGATATCTTTCGACCGCTTGCGCGCGAAACACACTTTCTCTCCTATCGAATGAGCGATAAGAACGTAGAGAAGGTAAAGGGTTTTCGCCGCTGGCTATGGGAGAAAGCCGGACTTGACCTTGATATGGTGTCCCCATAGTCGACTTCCTTCCGTCCTTGATTCGAACTGTCGCGTGAACCGCTTGAGCGGTCCAGACGACAAAGCGTCGGCGGAAAACTACACGCTGGCGAACGAGCGACTCTGAGAAACATACCTCCTCACCTGTTTCGTTCCAAGGGCACGCCGGATTCTGACCGATACGGATCGACACCGTTTTGTGGGAGGCGAGCCATGTGCTACGGACCCGGATCGGCTCTAGCAGACCTGCTGCAAACTCGCTCGCTATCACGGGACGAGCACGGCTACACGGCTCAATGACTTCCAGCACTTCTGCGCCGATTCGGAAAGCGACCCGAACAACGCCTTGGCGAAGTGCGTATCTCAGCGCCCGAGTGCCGCGCGCGCCCGAATGAGCGCCATCCCCCTGATCGATGCTAGAAACCTGATGCTAGCCATTCTCACGCGTGTTCAGTTCGCGCACGAGAACTGGCTTGATGAGTTGGGGTATAAGTAGGCACTTACCGTGCGTTGACGTTCAAAGGCTTGTCCAGCAAGGCTGCCTCAAACGGCTGTTTCTTTTGACATCTCACACGGTTGCGTTTCTACGAAGCGCTCGTGCTGCGGCGGAACGTCAAGCCAATGCCTCATGCCGACCCTCTCCTACCTTTCGACGCGCCGCTGACTGGATGGCCGAAATTGCTTGCATAACGGCCATCCATTCAGGTATCCCGGCGCGTCGCGGACTTTCTCATGCCGGCTGCTGATTCGACAGATGCCTATTAGCGACGGTGTCGTGCGCAAGCGGCACAATTCCCCGGCCTTCGAGGAGAGGCCTACTTTGTGTACCTGCGAATTGCCTCGTATCAAAGCTTTGCGCACACTGAATTGCCGTCAGGTCGGGGGATGCCAAGTGCTGGCGAACGAAACGGTGCGCCAGTTTGCTGACCGATGCAGAACGATGGATCCGACAGCGGCCCCCGAGGTCCATCAACCCCGCGCCCGCCGTACGCACCTCCGTGAGTTGACCAGATCAAGCGCTCTTCGCATGGCTGGTTCGAGGAACATGCATCGTGCGTCGCGAGTCTATGTCGGCAATACCACCCATGGCCCGATGCAATTGCACTTCACGATCACGGACTTCGATCTTCGTCCATTCGACGCCACACGTCATTCAAGCCGTCCCCGCTTCCGTTCCCACCTCGTACCGCTTCATCACTTCATGCCAGATCGCGCTGATCTTCTTTGCGATGTCGTCGGGATCAGGGAAGGCCTCGCTGATCAGCGCATCGTTGTTGATGTAACGCTCGCTCAGCGTTTCGATGGTCATCGTGATCAGGATGCGGATGGTCCCGGCATACTCGATCCGCTCGGCCCCCGTGAACTCGTGCCCGCGCCGCCGCCCGGAGACGTGCACGACCTTCATCGCCCACTGGTCGTTGCGCTGCTCCCGGATCTTGCACAGTTCGGCATTGCGATGAATGGCCGTGAACAGGTTCGCATTCGACGCATAGGCCCGCGAGTACCACAGGTTCGCCTCCAGAATGGCATCGTAGGCCGGCAGGTACCGCGAGCTGCTCACGCGGCTGCCCTCGATATATTCGAAGAACATGCTCAGCACCTCGAAGACACAGCTTTCGATGTCCTTGAAGTGGTTGTAGAACGTGCTGCGCGCGAGGCCCGACTGCTCCAGCAGATATTCGACGGTCGGGTTTTGCGCGGGATTGTCCTGAAGGAAACGCGCCGCGATCGTCATGAAGACATAGCGCGTGCGCTCGCGTTTCGTCAATGACCGGTCCAGCGCCTTGGTCGCGAGCATCTCTTCGAACCGAAGCGACGACGGGACGTCGCGTGCCTCGACAGGCGACTCTGCCATCATCGGACTCCCTGTGTGACGTTGATAGCGCTGCATTTTACCGAACACGGGAACCGGGTCAGCGCGCCCGGGAAACCGGCATTTCCCGGAACCGCGCAACATCCAGATGGGCGGCCTGGCGCCCCGCTTCGCCTTCCACGATGAGCCGCGCCACCGCCTCGCCGATCGCCGGCGAGAACTTGAAGCCGTGTCCCGAGAACCCGGTCGCGACGAGCGTGCGCGCGCCCTTCGCGCCCGGCACGCAGCCGAGCAGGCCCTCCCCGTCGGGGGTATACGCATCCATATAGACGCCGATGCGCACCGGGTCGCGGCGCAGGTCCGGCGCGACCTCGGCCGCGGCGTCGCGCAGATGCGCCAGCTCGGCGTCGGGCAGGCTGCGCGGCAAAGCGTGCGGCGCGTCGATCGCGGGCCAGCCGCCGATGTTGCAGCTGCCCTTGACGGTTGCGCCGTCCATGCTCGGAAACATGTAGAAATAACCTCTCTCGAAGAGATGCATCAATACGATCGAGTGTTCGATGTCGTAGCGGACCGGCTCGCGCGGCGCGAACCAGCAGAGCGATATGCGCCGCGTCACGAGCGGCAGCGCGGCCAGCGCCGGATCGAACGAAGCCCAGCCGCCCGGTGCCATCACGACATGAGAGAACGTCTCCCTCGTATCGCCGACGTGCAGCTCGACGTGATCGTCGAACGACCCGATGGCATCGACGCGCGTGTAGGCACGGAGGCTCGCGCCGAGCTCGACCGCGCGCTCCACCGCGGACAGCACCGCGAGATCGGAGCGCAGCGCGCCGCCTTCGGGATCGAACAACATCATCTCGTCGGGTGCGAGATGAAACTGCGGGAAGCGCTCCAGCGCGACGCCGCGCGCCAGCGCTTCGAGCCGCAAGCCGAACTGCTCCGACGTCTCGCGGATCGCGCGCATGCCGGGCGCGTGCGCCGCGCCGATCGTCGCGGCGCCGGTCTGATACAGGAGCCGCTGACCGGCTTCCGACTCGAGTTCGCGCCACATCGCAAGGCTTTCGCGCACCAGCGGCACGTGCGCCGCGCCTTCCTTGCAGGCGACCCGGAAGATGCGGCTCTCCCCTCCGGCCGCGCCGCGATCGTGCGCGGGCGCGTAGCGGTCGAACAAGGTTACCCTGACGCCGCGCCGCGCGAGACGCCACGCGCTCATCGCGCCGATCACGCCGGCACCGACGATGGCGACGTGCACAGAAGTCGAAGAAGAATCGGGCATGCTGGAATCGCTCGAAGAAGAAGGAAGGTGTCAGGCAAAGTGGCAGGCCACGCGCTGCGGCGCGCCGGAACGATGAATCAGGGCCGGCGTCGATTGCGCGCAGATGTCCCGCGCCATCCAGCAGCGCGTGCGAAAGCGGCAGCCGCTCGGCGGATCGGTCGGGCTCGGCAGATCGCCGGTCAGCACGCGCGGCGCGCGCGCACGCTCGACGCGCGGATCGGGAACGCTGGCGCTATCGACAAGCGCCTGCGTATACGGATGCCGCGGCGCCTGCAGCACATCGCGCGCGGTGCCGGATTCGACCACGCGGCCCATGTACATCACCGCGATGTCGTGCGAGATGTTGGCGACCACGGCCAGATCGTGCGACACGAACACGTACGACACGCGCAGATCGTCCTGGAGCTCGCGCAGCAGATTGACCACTTGCGCCTGCACGGAGACATCGAGCGCGGACACCGGCTCGTCGCAGATCACCACGCGGGCCGGGCGCACCAGCGCCCGCGCGATGCCCACGCGCTGCTGCTGCCCGCCCGACAGCGAATACGGATAGCGCGACGCATGCACCGCGTTCAGCCCGACGCGTTCGAGCATCGAGATCACGCGCGCGGCGCGCTCTTTTTTCGGCAGATGCGCCTCGTGAATATCGAGCGGCTCGCGCACGATCTCACCGATCTTGAGGCGCGGGTTGAGCGCGGTGTAAGGCGACTGGAACACCATCTGCACGTCGCGCATCACCTCGCGCCAGCGCTCGCCGTGCAACTGCGAGATGTTGACGCCGCCCACGTGCAGCGTCCCGGCGCTCGGCGCAAGAATGCCGACGAGCATGCGCGAGAGGGTCGACTTCCCGCAGCCCGATTCGCCGACGATGCCGAGCGTCTTGCCGCGCCCGAGCGAAAGGGTCACGTCATCGACTGCGTCGAGCATCAGCGGCCGCGCCGGCCAGGGGCGCGAGATCCGAAAGCGCCGGCACAGGCCGGACGCATGCAGCGCCGGAACCTCGTCGGCGGGCGTCGTCAGTTCATGCACGTTCTGCATACTTCACCTCATCCGGAGAGAACCGGCATAACGTCATGCGGCCATCGGCGAACACGATCGGCCGCGGCAGTTCCGCCGCGCATTCCGGCACCGCGAGCGGGCAGCGCGGATGGAACGCGCACCCTTGCGGAATCGCCTGCGGCGAGGGCGGCGCGCCCGCGATCGCGCGCAGCGCCTCGCCCGGGCAATCGAGACGCGGCATCGCCTTGAGCAGGGCGCGCGTGTATGGATGCGCGGGCGCATCGAACACGTCGGTGACGGGGCCGGTTTCGACCGCGCGCCCGGCGTACATCACCAGCATGCGATCGGCCATGCGCGCCACGACGCCCATGTCGTGCGTGACGATCAGCACCGCCATGCCCAGCTCGCTGCGCAGGCGCATCAGCAGCTGCAGGATCTGCGCCTTGATGGTGGCGTCGAGCGCGGTCGTCGGTTCGTCGGCGATCAGCAGATCGGGTTCGAGCGCCAGCGCGATCGCGATCAGCGCGCGCTGGCGCATGCCGCCCGAAAACTCGTGCGGATAGTGATGCACGCGCTCCTCCGGCGACGGAATGCCCGTCAGCGCCAGCAGCTCGACGGCGCGCCGCATGGCCGCGCGGCGCGGCATGCCGCGATGAACCATCAGCGTCTCGGCGATCTGGAAGCCGACCGTCGTGCACGGATTGAGCGCCGCGAGCGCGTCCTGGCTGATCAGCGCCATGCGCTCGCCGCACAGCCGGCGGCGCGCGCGCGGCGAGAGCGTCATGATGGGCTGACCGGCCAGCGTGATCCGGCCGGTCGTGATCGCGCCAGCGGACAGCAGGCCCATCACCGCCTGCGCCATCGTCGACTTGCCCGAGCCCGACTCGCCGATCACCGCGAAGACTTCGCCGCGCGCGAGGCGAAAGCTCAGATCGCGCACCACCCGCACGTCGCCGGCGCGGGTGCCGAACGACACGTTCAGGTCGGCGACGTCGAGGATGGGCGTATCCGCCTCGCTGCGCAGTGTGGACACGTTCATTTCGCCGAAACCTTGACCGTGGCGAGGTCAAAGTTGTCGCCGAAGCGTGCGTCCCACTGGAGCCGCTTCGAGAAGCCGTAGATCGATGCCGCCTGCCACACCGCCGCGACGTAATAGCGGTCGTGCACCAGTTGCTGCGCGGCCTTCCAATCCTCGGCGCGCTTCGCGTCGTCCATCTGGCCGGCGGCCTGCGCGGCCAGCTTGTCGAACTCGGGGTCGGCGGTCACGCTGAGCGGCGAGCTCGAGTTGAGAAACGAGTTCATCTTGCTCGCGTCGCCCTCGCCGAAATCCCAGCCGATGATGTAGAACGGCCCGCCGCTGCGGCTCTGCATCATGCCGATCAGACGGCCCCACTCCATGACCTGCGGCGTGATTTTGAAGCCCGTCGAGTTGAGCTGGGCGTTGATCGCCTGATAGATGTCGCGGTCGTTCACGTAGCGGCCATCCGACGTGTACGTCTTGAGCTCGATCGCCTTGCCGTCGAGCTGCGCCTTGGCGTCCTTGCGGTCGGTCGGATACGGCCTGATCGCCTTGTCGTACTGCACGACGGTCGGCGCCATCGGCGGCCCCAGCACGCGGCCGTACTTGCCGAGCAGATGCGTCACGATGTTGTTCATGTCGAGCGACTCGACGAACGCCTTGCGCACCTTGATGTCGTTGAACGGCGGCTTGCGCGAATCGAGCAGCAGCGTGTGCACGAGCCCGTCCATGCTGGAGATGACCTTCGCGTTCTGCGACTTGTCGATGCGATCGACATCCGCGATCGGCACGCGCTGGATGATGTCCACTTCCCCTTGCAGCAGCGCGTTGACGCGCGTCGAGTTCTCGGGCACGAAGGTGAAGCGCCCGACCGAGACGTCCGGCGCGGTGCCCCAGTACGTCGGATTGCGTTCGAGCGTCAGCGCACTGCCCTTGCGCCATTCGGTCAGCTTGTACGGGCCCGATCCGAGCGGCTTGTCGTTCGCTTCCTGCTGGCTATGCGATTCGAAGTAGTGCTTCGGCACGATGAACACCCGCCCGCTGCCGCCGATGGGCTGCATGCGACGCGGCAGCAGCGGATCGGGCGTCTTCGTGCGGATGTCGACCGTGGTCGGATCGACGACGATTACCTCCGAGATCGACGCGATCTGCGACGCGTGCGGCGAATTCGTCGCCGGGTTGAGGATGCGGTCGATCGAAAATTTGACGTCTTCCGCGGTCAGCGGCTTGCCGTCCTGGAACTTGACGTCGCTGCGCAGCTTGAATTCCCACAGCGTCGGCTCCTTGAGCGTGTACGACGTGGCCACGTTCGGCAGCAGCTTGCCGTTGCTGGGATCGAGCGCGAGCAGCGTGTCGTAGATCTGGCTCATGATCGCCATGTCGGGGCCATTGGCCGTGCGCGCCGGATCGAGCTGATCGATGCCGCCGCTCAGCGCCACGCGCACTTCGGCGCCCGCCGGCGGCGCGGCGTGCGCGGCCGGCAGATTCACGCAGAGGAGCACCGCGCATGTCAGCGCGCGCCACGCCTTCGCCAGGGAATTTGCTGCAACTGGTTCTCCCGCTTTCATGAGCTACCTCTTCAAGTTGAGATGCGTCAGTGGGTGAGGGACACGGCGTCGTCAGCGCCGGTTCAGCTTCGGATCGGACGAATCGCGCAGCTGTTCGCCGAGCACATTGATCGACAGCACGAGCAGAAAAATGCAGGAACCCGGAAACACGGTGAGCCACCAGGCAGTGTCCATGTAGTCGCGGCCTTCGCTCAGCATGCGTCCCCACGTGGGCGTGTCGGTCGGCACGCCGAGGCCGACGAAACTCAGGCCGCTTTCCATCACGATCGCCGTGCCGAGCGCGAAGGTGGCGAGCACGAGCACGTTCGGCAGCACATTGGGCAGGATGTGGCGCAACAGCACCCGCCAGGTGCTGCCGCGCATCACGAGCACGGCCTCGACGTATTCGAGCTGGCGGATCTGGTTGGTGTCGGAGTACGTCACGCGCGCGAACGGCACCCAGCTGCCGAGTGCGATAACCGCGATCACGAGCGGCACGCTCGGGCTCAGGATGCCGACGATGGTGATCGCGAGCAGAAAGAACGGAAACGACAACTGGATGTTCGACAGATACAGCAGTAGGTCCGCGACGCGCCCGCCGCGATAGCCCGCTAACACGCCCGCGCAGATCCCGATCGCGGCGGCCAGCGCGACCGCCGCGATCGACACGAACAGGGCGGGCCGCGCGCCCATGATGAGCAGCGACAGCACGTCGCGCCCGAGCGCGTCGGTGCCGAACCAGTAGCGCCCTTCCGCGCCCGTCGCGCCGGCGGGAAGCAGGCGGCTGCCGAGATCCTGGAAGGTCGGGTCGAACGGCGTGATGGCATCGCCGCCGAGCGCCGCGACGAGCGTGAGCATCAGGAAGGCGATGCAGAACACGATCATCATCGGCTGGCGCGCGACACGCCGGCGCAGCCGCGCCCAGGGCGAAATGGAGAGCGTGGAGGGAGTCATGTTTTCCTCAGCCGCGGATTCACGATCCGGATCACGATTTCAACGAGTACCGTGATGACCGCGAAGATCACGGCGACATAGGCGACCACGCCCTGAATGATGGGGAAATCGCGCCGCTGGATCGATTCGATGGCGAGCCGTCCGATGCCCGGCCACGAGAACACCGTCTCGGTCAGCACCGCGCCGCCGAACAGCGAGCCGATCTCCAGCGCGATCAGCGCCAGCACCGGCACGATGCCGTTGCGCATCACGGTCCGGAAGATCACGCGGCGCTCGGGCATGCCTTTCGCGCGCGCCGCGTTGACGTAGCTCGCGGGTAGCACTTCGAGCATCGACGAACGCGTGAGCCGCGTGATGCCCGGAAACACGAACAGCGCCAGCGTGATCGACGGCAGCACGAGATGCCGCCAGCCGCCGATGCCGTAGGTCGGCAGCCAGCCCAGGCCGACCGCGAAGATCTGGATCATCAGAAGGCCCATCCAGAACGACGGCACCGACGCGCCCATCACGCTCACGACCTGCACCGACCGGTCGAGCAGCCCGCCGCGCCGCGTCGCCGCGAGCACGCCGAGCGGGATCGCGAACACCAGCGCGATCACGAGCGACGTGCACGCGAGCAGCACCGTGTTCGGCAGGCGCCGCATGATGATGGCGGTCACGGTGTCGCCGTCGAAGTACGAGCTACCGAACTCGCCCTGCGCGGCGCCTTCCATGTAGTTCAGATATTGCCGCGGCACCGGCTTGTCGAGCCCGAGCTGCTTCTGCAGCGCGAGACGCTGTTCGGCGCTCGCGTCCTGCGGAAGGATCTGCGCGGTCGGATCGCCGCTCAGGCGCACCATGAAGAACGTGAGCGTCATCGCCGTCAGCACGACGCACAGGCCCAGCCCGATCTGCTTGCCGATGAGATGCAGCATGACGCTAGGTCCTTTCGGAGGCTTTGCCGCCGGCGTAGTACTGCGTGCGCCACGCAATCCCGGCGCTCGGACCTTCCTGCATCACGCGGCGCTGGAATTCGCTGCGCGCTTCGTCGTCCATGAACGAGAGATACGCGGCGGCTTCCACCCAGCTGTCGATATGCGCGGCCATCCCCTGCGCCTCGTAGGCGCGGTTGATGCCCACCTTGTTGATGGTCACCGCCGACGGCGGCAGACGGCACAGCGTCTGCGTCAGCGATTCGACGGCGGCGTCGAGCGCATCGTCCGCCACGACCGCGCTGACGATGCCCATGCGCAGCGCCTCGGCCGCCGTGAACTGCCGGCCGGTCAGAAGGATGTCCTTGGCGATCTTGTGATTGACGAGCCACGGCACCATCATGAACGCGGGACCTTCGCCGAACAGGATCTCCGGCTCGCCGAGGCGGCAGCTTTCGGCGGCGATCGTGAAGTCGCACGGCAGCACCAGTTCGAACGCGCCGCCCATGCAGTAGCCGTGAATCGCCGCGATCACCGGCTTCTTGCAGCGCCACACCGCCCAGCGCGCCCGGTTGGCGATTTCGTGCAGCGAATGCAGCCGCTCCTCGTGCGTGCGGTCGCCCATTTCGAGCGTCAGATCGAAGCCCGCCGAGAACGCCCGGCCATTGCCGCGCAGCACGATCGCGCGGCAGGCGGGATCGGCGCTGGCTTGCGTCACGCGTTCGCCGATGAACGCGTAGATCTCCGGCGTCAGCGCATTGAGCTTTTCGGGGCGGTTCAGCGTGATCGTCATCACGTTGTCCCGCGTCTGGACCAGCGGCATCGGAATAGTCACGTCGGCTCCTTGTCGTTCAAAGCGATCGCGGCATCGACCGGAATCAGATCCCGGCCGACGATCATGACGGGGTTGCACTCCACGCTCTCGATCGCGGGATCGGAGCACAGCGCGGCGTTCAGCTGATTGAGCAGGTCGGCGAGCGGACCGGGCGGCACGGCGGGCTCGCCGCGGAATTCGCCCCATGCGCGGGCGCTGGTGAGCCGCGCCAACGCGCGCGCCACGCGTGCGGGCGTGGCCGGCAGCAGGACCACGGCGACATCGTCGAGCGCTTCGGCGAGCACGCCGCCGAGACCGACGATGCCCAGCGACACGAGCGACACATCCCGCCGCACGCCGACGATCAGTTCGCGGCGCCGTCCGAGATCGCGCGTCACGGTGAATCCCTGTAGCGTGTGCGCGCCGGGCGCCTGCGCGACGCTCGCCGAGATCCCCCGCGCCGCGTCCTGCACGGCGCGGGCATCGCCCAGTCCGGTGCGCACGCCGCCGAGATCGCTCTTGTGCGCGACGCCCGGCAAAATCGCCTTCACGACGGCCGGATAGCCGATCCGCTCGCTGGCTTCGGCCGCGGCTTCCGGCGAATCGGCGGTGAGCACGACGGGCAGCTTCACGTCGTATCCGGCGAGCAAGGCGTACGCGCCGACTTCGGTGGCGTAATCGCGCGATGCGGCGTCCGCCACGGTCGGCCGCGCAGGCTCCGCGCGCCGGGGCAGCGGCTCGCCGGCCCGCGCGAGAAAGCGCCCGCGCTGCCGGAGCGCCGCGAGCGCCACGCCGATCGACGCAATCGAATCGAAGCACGGCACGCCCGACTCGCGCATCGCCGTGAACGAAGGATGCGAGCGGTCCGCATACGGCGTGTAGAACACGATCGGCTTGCCGAGCTTCGCCTGCAACGCGCCGAGCAGCGGCGCCGCGCTCACGTAGTCGTGCGGGCTGTCCTTGCCGAGCCGGCCTTCCTTCCACAGACCGTAGAGGCCGTAGTTCACGGCGGCGTCGAGCGACGGACACATCGTCATGACCAGTTCGGTCAGGGAGGAGAACAGGCTCGGATCGTTGATGAAAGCGCCGGTCATGTCGACGGGATTCTTCTTCGGCGCCCACGACGGCAGGAGGCCGCTCAATCTGTCGACGAGTTCGACGGGGAATTCCGGCACCTTCAGGCCCACCGATTCCACCTCGTCGGTGCAGACCGTCGAGTGGCCGCCGCCGGAGCCGACAATCGCGACATCGTCGCCGGTCATCGGCGGGCAGCGCATCAAGGCTTCGGCGACCGGCAGCAGATGCTCCATCTGCGTGACCTCGACGATGCCCGCTTCCTCGAACAGCGCGCAATAAACCCGCTCCGCCGACGACAGCGACGCCGTATGCGATTCCGCCGCGCGCCGCCCCGCCGACGCCCGGCCGCCCTTCAGCACGACGATCGGCTTGATGCGGCTCACCCGCGAGCAGATTTCGAAGAAGCGGTCGCCGCTTCCCGGGCGCAGCCCTTCGAGATAGATCGCGATGACGCGCGTGTCGTCGTCCTGGCCGAGATAGTCGATGTATTCGTGCATCGGGATATCGGCCTGATTGCCGAATCCGACGAAGCACGAAAATCCGAGATCGTGTTTGCGCGCCTGATCCCACAGCGTCACCGCGACGTTGCCGCTCTGGGACACGAACGCCACTTTGCCGGCCGGCAGCGGCGTGATTTCGGTCAGATTCAGGCCCCAGGGAAGATTGAACAGGCCCATGCAGTTCGGACCGACGATGCGCATGCCGTGCGCGTTGCAGGCACGCACCATGTCGGCCTGCAGGCGGGCGCCCTCCTCGCCCATCTCCGCGAAGCCGGCGGTGAACACGACCGCGAACGCCGCGCCGCGCGCCGCGGCCGCTTCGAGCACCGCGAGCGTCTGCGCCGGTCCGAGCAGATTGAAGGCGACGTCGATATCGGCCGGCTGATCCTTCGCGTCGGTGTGGATCGTGTGGCCCTCGAGTTCGCCGGCCTGCCTGCCGAGCAGCGAGATCTGCCCGCTGAATCCCGCATCGAGCAAGGCGCGCAGGAACTTATAGCCCGCCTTGTCCGTGTCTCTCGATACCCCGAGCAACGCGACGTGCTGCGGCTTGAACAGGCGATGCAATGGGTGTTGGGTGGCCATGTTCGGATCAGGCTCCGGAGTGGTCTGAAGAAGGGAGAGACGGCAGGTCGGCGAAGCGCGGCGCGCGCTTTTCGAGGAACGCGGCAATGCCTTCGCGCGAATCGGGCCCCTGATGCATCGCCAGGGCCGTCTCGGCTTCGTAGCGCTCCGCGGTGCGCGTGCCGTCGCGCAAGCCGAGATTGACGCCCGACTTGACAGCCTGCACCACCGCGGGCGAGCGTGACGCGATGACGGCCGCCATCGTCATCGCTTCGGCGAGCGCCTGGCCGGTCGGCACGAGGCGCGACACGAGCTCGAAGCGGGCGGCTTCCCCGGCGCTCATCGGCTCAGCGGTCAGCATCATTTCGAGCGCCCGCGCCGGTGGGATCAACTGCGGCAAGCGGTATAGTTGACCGCCCTCGGGAAGCAGCCCGAGCCGTGCGCCGGGCGAACCGAAGACCGCGTTCTCGCTGGCGATGCGCAGATCGCAGGACAGCGCGAGCATGAAGCCCGCCGCCCAGCAATGGCCATTGACCGCCGCGATGACCGGCTTGCGCATGGTCAGCGGACGCACGAACGGCGCTTCGCCGACCGTGCTGCGCGCGTGCTCGCCGGAGGCGAGCTCGTTGAGGTCATGGCCGCTGGAAAACGCGAGATCGCCGGCGCCGGTGACGATCACGACGCGAATGCGCTGGTCGGCCTCCGCCGTGTTGAAAGCCTCAAGCAGCGCAACCGACATCGATTCGTCAAACGCGTTGCGGATCGGCTCGTTGCAAATGGTCAGCAGCCGTATCGCATCACGCGTCTCCACCAGGATTTCGCCCATAAGCTTCGTGCTCCGAAATGGCATCGTCTGCGCGGATGCGCCCGTCGAGAACATCGGCGTGCAGTCTATGCCCAAAAATAATACACCATGTTCGATTTCGAACTTGATGTCTTGTTGCGGATTCTATGTCTGCCATATTTGGCCTTGTATGCCGGTTAACCCGAGGATCGATCCATGCCCACCGCTGAAAGACACATCAGTGAAATGAATGATGATTGCCCGGAGAAATAGATTTCAAGAATAGAGCGCGTCGCCGAGCGCCCGCGCGTCGTCGCGTCGGGCGGAGCAATCAGTTATGGCGATGGCGTCAAGAGAAGCGTGCGGTTTCGCACGTTTGGCATGCACGACGAATCGTCGTGCCCAGACTCTCAACCAGAATGCCCGGATATCGATGGGGAGCGATCAATCGAGGGGCCTGGACTCCGCAACTCTGAATGACGGAAACTGGCCGACGGCCGAAGATCTCGGCAGCGGCCCGCAGGTCCTCAGATTTTTGCTGTTTGGCGAGTGCATGGCTTTCGGTGACTCGACTATGATGATCTGTTAACGGCCTCGATTTCGCAGCAATACGGGAAGACCTCCAAACGGCGACTATGGGAGGCGCAATGAGCGAGCAACAAAACGTTCAACTGGTGCAGCAGGCCTATGCTGCTTTCAGCAAAGCCGATATTGATGGCGTCCTGAAAACGCTCGCCGCTGATGTCGACTGGTTCATACCTGGGCCGACAGAGATCATCCCATTCGCTGGTAAAAGGCACGGGCCGCAGGAGGTCGCGGAATTCTTCAGTGCGCTTGCTGCGGTTCAGACTGCGGAACGGTTCGAACCTCTGGAATTTCTTGCCAGCGAAGACAAGGTCGTCGTGCTTGGGACGCAGCGCTGGCGCGTAAATGCAACCGGCGTTACGTACGAAGATGAGTGGGCGCACGTCTTCATGGTCAAAAACGGAAGAATCACGAAGTTCAAGGAATACCACGACACGGCGGCTGAAGCGGCGGCCCATCGGCCATAGAAGTATTGGTTTGCATCTCAGTCGGCCACGCTGCCGGACCGCTTGATCAGGCAGTCGGCGAAATTAAGGGCGACGAGACGCGCGTCACGTTGAGGTCAAGCTGTAGTCCGGACGGCTGACGACCGCACGCGCCATGGGCGGGTCGGTCCGACCTGGTCGGCCGAACCCGACCCTTAGGAGTCGGCCATCGCAAATAGAAACGAAAGGCCGATGGCAGATAACAGCGGACCTTTCACCTTTTGTTCAAGCTCTCGAAATCACGATTCTCTTCAACAAGCTTGATGAGCAGCGGTGACGGTGCCCAGAAAAAGCTGTCCTCAGCCGCATACGTCTGGATTTCATTCAACATGGTGTGCAAACCACGGTCGTCGGCATACCTCATCGGGCCGCCACGGTATCTGGGAAAGCCATATCCATGAAGCAGCGTTACGTCGATGTCGAGTGGTCGTAGTGCGATTCCTTCGCCAAGCACGTTGGCTGCCTCATTGACCATTGCCGCGATGTATCGAAGCACAATCTGGTCGTCCGTGAAAGCTCGTGGCGTCACACCTGCTCGCCGACGCTCATCCTCGATAATTTTCTCGACTTCAGGGTCGGGGACGCCAGTTCTCGCGCCTTCAGGATACAGGTAGAAGCCTCGTCCAGTCTTCTGGCCGAACCATCCTCTCTCGCACAGGCGGTCGGCGACCTCCACGTATCGCGAGCGGCTGTCACGCGTTTTTGCCCGACGCTTGCGCGTCGCCCACGCAATGTCGCCGCCGGCGAGGTCCATCACCTGATACGGACCCATCGCAAATCCAAATCCGCCGTTGCGCTTCAACCTTGAAACCGCCGAGCTTTGCCCAGGAGGTCCCGCCATGTATTGGTAGAAGGCATAGGCGGGGACTGATTGTCGAACTACCCCGTATATACAGTTGCGGTCATTCCGGCACCACGACTGTAGCTGGCGAGCGGGCGTCTGATTTTCTTGTTTGCAGACCCAGCAAGCAGAGCAAAGACACTGCGGCAAGCGCACTGTAGAACACGGCCAGCGCCCACCACTGTCCCGGCCAGGCATGCGCAAGCACAGTCCCGATGATTGGAGTCAGGCCGCCCGCCAGGGCAGCACACGACTGATACGAAAGTGAGATCGCTGAGTAGCGGTATCGCACATCGAAGGCATCGGTCATCAGTCCGGCCATCACGGCGTACGAGCCTGACATGCACATCACGGCAATAGCGATGCCGACGACGATGCCGATGGGCTTTCCGGTCGAAACCAGGATGAACATCGGATACGGCGACAGCATGGCCAGCCCTGCAGCCCACGCAAGGAACTTCTTCGCCCCGACACGCTGCGCGAGCCATCCCGAGAAGAGTTGGTTGAAAAAGTGCACGAAAGCGACCATGAAGAGGCAGTCGAGCATGAGCGAACGGCTGATTCCAAGCGTTTCCGTCGTGAAGCTCAACATGAACGTGTTACAGAACCATGCGCCTGCGACACCAATCACATTGGCACCAAGGCAGAGGAGTACCGTGCCCCATGCGTTGCTCAGCACATCAAGGATGGGTAGACGCGCGGGCTTCTCGCGCTTGGCGGCAGCAGCGAACTCCGGGGACTCGGAGACGCCCGAGCGGATGAAGATGCCAACGATCAGCAAGACCGCACTGAGCAGAAACGGGATGCGCCACCCCCAATCCATCAGCTGTTCTTTCGGCATGTGTCCGACCGTACGGAACGCGAGCAGTGCGAGAATCAGGCCGGCCGGGCTGCCCAGTTGCGCGAACGACGCCAGGAAGGTGCGCTTGGCCTTGGGCGCATGTTCGCCCGCCATCAGGACTGCGCCGCCCCATTCGCCGCCAATCGCAATGCCCTGCGCCACTCGCAGCAGCACGAGCAAGACGGGAGCAAGCGCGCCGGCAGAAGCATAGGTTGGCAGGAAGCCGATGCCAACCGTGCCAATCCCCATGATGGCGAGCGTCGCGACGAGCGCCTTCTTTCGCCCGATTCGGTCACCTAGGTGACCGAAAACGAGGCCGCCAAAGGGTCGTGCGAAGAACCCTACCGCGAAGGTGCCGAACGAAGCGAGCGTACTGTAGAACGGGTCGCCCTGCGGAAAGAACAGCTTGCCAAACACGAGCGCCGAAGCCGTCGCGTAGATGTAGAAGTCGTACCACTCAATGGTGGTGCCGACAAAGGCGGCGAAGGCCGCGCGACCAGGCTGGCGCGTCGGACTTCCTTGCACGGTGGTTTGCATCGATTGTCTCCTGAAGATTTCCGGTCTGAGGGCGCCGGTTTGGTTCGAATGCTTGAGTGTTGTTGGATGTCAGCCTTTCAGTACTCCGGCCTCGAACAGACGCCGTTGTGTCGCATCGTCGATGCCGAGTTCATCGAGCACCGCGCGCGTATCTCCGCCCAGTGCAGGTGGCGCCGAGCGGTACGTGGCCGGTGTTCGGGACAATTTGATTGGCGTACCCGTACCGCGATACGAACCGATTTCGACAATCAATTCACGGTGAAGCGTGTGCGGATGGTTGGCGACGGCGTCCACCGTTTGGACCGGCCCACACGGCACGCCACCACGAATCAGCTGGGTGGCAAGCGACTCGCATTCGAGCGAGTGCATCAAGCCTTCGAGCACCTCTTTGAGCTCGCCACGATGCGCGCAGCGGCTCTTGTTGTCGACAAAGCGCGCGTCTTGCGCGAGTTCCGGCGCGTTGAGATGGCTGACCAGCTTCGCGAACTGCCGGTCGTTCCCGACAGCAAGGAAGATGGGAGCGGTCGCGGTTCGATAGCTGTCGTACGGTGTGATATTCGGATGCGCGTTCCCGCTACGCTGTGGCGTGCGCCCGTTGCCGAAGTAGTTCGGCAGATGCGGATGCAGGAGCGAGATGCCGCTGTCGTACAGCGCGATATCGAGCGATTGACCTCGACCACTCTTCTCCCGCTCCGCGAGGGCGAGAAGAATGCCAGCCAGCGCATTGAGGCCGGTCACCATATCGACGACGGGAAGCCCGACACGCAACGCGGGACCATCGGGCTCACCGTTCACGCTTATCAATCCCGCCATCGCTTGAATGGCCGCGTCGTACCCGGGCAAGCCGCCCAAAGGGCCATCTGGTCCAAAGCCGGAAATTGCACAATGAATCAGCTTCGGGAATCGTTTCGAGAGGCGAGCGTAGTCCATGCCCCAACGTCCGAGGGTTCCGGGCTTGAAATTCTCAACGAGTACGTCAGCGCCTTCGAGCAGTTGCCAGAGAATGTTGCGGCCTTCTTCGGAAGACAGGTCGACGCAGATGCCTTGCTTATTGCGATTCACACCCACAAAGTACGACGCAGTCTCGCCGACAAACGGAGGTCCCCAGCCGCGGGTCTCGTCTCCATTGGGCGGCTCGAGCTTGATGACTTGCGCGCCGTGGTCCGCCAATGCCTGCGTGCA
This sequence comes from Caballeronia calidae, assembly GCF_900044055.2. GTDB lineage: Bacteria > Pseudomonadota > Gammaproteobacteria > Burkholderiales > Burkholderiaceae > Caballeronia > Caballeronia calidae. The sequence continues at coordinate 28,301 of NZ_FCOX02000062.1, forward strand.
GTACGGTCCACCCAGCACGCGGCTCAAATCGATGACGCGAAGTCCCTGAAGTGCGCCCGTAACCTGACTTGTACTCATCACACGGTCTCCAGGCTCGCGGGCATGAGCGACATTGCCTCCTCGAGCGTCATCGGTGCTTCGTCGACGAGCTTGCGAATGACGATTGCATCGGCACTGACATTCGCCGGAGCCAATGGGTCGCGTGGCATGAGCTTATGTTTGACGATGAGATGAGCGAGCGCCAAGCGACGGAAGTCATTTCCCACGCATGCGGCTTCCGTCGCCATGAAGATGGCGCTCGTTGCGTTATAGACAGCGCTGGCGGCTTCACGCACGCTTTCATCACGGCCGCATTCGGCGACGCTGTCCATCGCTGCGCTCGCACGCTTGAAAACGCCGCGGAGCAACTCGACCGACTCTTCGGGCACCGCAGCTTCGTCGAGTAGAGCATTGAGATACTGCCCGAGCGACTCGAGGGAGCCTTCACGGCGCGTTGCTCTTGCCACGTCGAGCGCGACGATGTTGCTTGTTCCTTCCCAGATGGAGCCTAGATGGGAATCGCGCACGAGCCGCGGGTCGGCCCACTCTTCGATGTAGCCAACACCACCGCGAACTTCCATCGCGTCGCCCGTTGCCTTTCTGGCGTCACGGCATGCGCGGAATTTCACCAAAGGGGTAAGGATGCGAACGCACTTGGCTGCGAGCGCTTCGCCACGGTCGGACTTTGGAAGCAGCGTCGCTATTTGCATGAACATCGAGCGAGCCTGTTCGGCGGGCAGCATCATCTTCATCAATTGCCGTTGCATCAACGGCATCTCGATGAGCTTGCGGCCAAATGCCGAGCGGTTCCGGGCGACGTGATGTGCTTCGGTGAGCGCGCGGCGCATCAACCCTGCGGCACGCACGCCATTCGAGAGGCGCGACATGTTAATCATATCGGCCATCTGTTGGAAGCCACGCCCTACCTCTCCGATGAGGTAAGCCTCGGCGCCTTCGAGAACGATTTCGCCGCTCGCCATCGAACGGCTTCCGAGTTTGTCCTTCAGTCGGACGATGTGATACGCGTTGCGCGTGCCGTCTTCAAGCACCTTCGGCAGCAGGAACAACGCGAGGCCCTTAATGCCTTCAGGCGCATCGTCGGGCCGAGCCAGCACCATCGCCAGGTCGGCGTCTGCGTTTGAGCAGAACCACTTGTCGCCAGTCAGCTTCCAGATTTCTTTGCCGTTCGCATCGACGCTGCGCGTGGCGCGCGTGACTGTGCGGCCCGTGTCGGAACCTGCCGCTTGCTCCGTCATGAACATCGCACCCTGGAAAAGCGTGTCGAAATCCTGCGAGGCAAGCATCGGCAGATAGCGGTCGACCAGTTCTTTCGACCCGAACTTTCGCAGCGTGCGGGTGAGCGAATCGGTCATGCTCACAGGGCAACAAAGACCGAACTCAGCTTGCACGAAGAGGTACGTCAAAGCGTACTTCACTAACGGCGGCGGAGCATCGCTCCGATGGCTCATCGATGCAAGCCCAAGTTCGCTGTACGCCACGCGTTCGAGCGCGACGTAGTCGGGGTGCTTTTCGATGCGCTGGAGCGCTTCACCGCGCCGAGTCCGCTGCTTCAGTACCGGAGGATTGTGGTCGGCATTTGTCGCCCAAACGTCGAGCTCATCCGAAGCGCGCTGGCCCAGGTCGACCAAGCGGTCTTTGACGACGTTGTACGTGCTCTCGCCCAGGAAGCTCTTGAGCAACGGGCCAAATGAGGGGTCGCTGGTAAAGAAATTGATGCCGCGGCTGTCGGGGATGTTCGAAGTCGCGGGCTCTTGCCGTTGGTCGGCCATGGAGTGTCTCCTGATTTAAGTGCGGCGCGTCAGTCCGCCGCCGTCGTTAAATTCAGGTTACGAGTCACGTCGATAACCGTCCAATACAATCGATGGCATGTGCGATAACATGTATTTATCGTTGAGGAGCGGCAACCGATGGAACTCAGACAACTCAGGTACTTCGTAGCGGTCGCTGAAGAGCTGCATTTCGGGCGCGCAGCGCGCCGGCTGTTCATCTCGCAACCTGCGCTGAGCTTCGACATCAAGCGCTTTGAAGAGCAGATGGGCGTGCAGCTCCTGGAGCGCAGTAGCAAGTCGGTGGCGCTCACCAATGCCGGGCAGGTCCTGCTCGGAGAGGCTCAACGGCTATTGCAGCAGGCTGACGAAGTGGCCAAGGTAACGACGCAGTCCGCGCACGGGCTGGCGGGCCGCCTGCGAATTGGTTTCGTGAATTCGATGCTCTATCGGGGCTTACCCGAGGCGGTCGAGCGATTCGAGGTCGAGCATCCGACCGTTGAGATTGTGCTCAAGGAGATGAACACAGCCGAGCAAATGCGAGCGCTCCAGCAACTCCAGATTGATTTGGGGTTCGCCCACTGGGGTCACTATCCGGCTGAAATAGAGACTCAGCTATGGATGTCCGAGGCATTTCTATGCTGCCTCCCGGTCAATCACCAACTCGCCAAAAAGAAGCGAATCGACCTGCGCAATCTGCAAAACGAACCTTTCATACTTTTTCCACGGGCTGTCTCACCGCACTACCACGACCAAATCATTGCCACCTGCGTCGAGGCCGGCTTCAGTCCAAAAATCAGGCACGAAGCTCGTCTGTGGCAGACCGTCGTCACCATGGTTGAGTTCGGGATGGGGGTCGCGCTAGTGCCTCAAGCACTCGCGCGGACCCAATCTCAGCGTGCCGTGTTCATACCGCTGGAGCGCAATCCGTTCTCGTCTGAAATCCTGCGTCTGACGCGCACAGGTGGTCAAATGGCCCTCACTGAGAGCTTCCTAGAAGCGCTCGAACACGGTCATCAGTAAATATCGCTATCGACGCCGTGAACTCGATTGGTTTGGGTATTGGGCGATGGTCGCGTCAACGAACTTCTTGACGCACGGCGCGACCTCGCGCGTTCGATAGGCCAGCGCCAGCTCAATTTCGTCTCGAAAGTCGGAGACCGCCCGAAAGGCGACATCTGCGGGTGCGAAGGATTTCATCGACTGCGGTACGAGTACGACCCCGTAGCCTGCCGTCGTCATGCACAGGGCCGTGACGAAGTCGGCCACGCGATACCGCGGCTCCGCATTGAAGCCACCGCACCGCCCCAAATTGGCCAAATTCTCTGCCAGCCCCTCGCTCTCGCTGAACTGGGGGACGATGAACGCCTCGGTGCACAGCTCACGTGCCGAGATGGACGAAGATTTCGCGAGCGGATGGTCTTCGGACAGCGCAATCATGAGGTCTTCCCGCATGACAACTGTCGCCGCAACACCCTCCGGGTATTGGGAGCGCGAGCGTAGGAGCCCGACGTCGAGCTGACCGTCGCGCAAACTCTCAAGCTGACGCGGGGTTTCCATCGAGTTGATGTGCATCTCGACCTGTGGATTCGCTTTTCGGAAGGTCTTGAGTGCAGCCTGGAGTACCCCCGTAGACACTGCGGAGCCAACATACCCCAGCGAGATGTTTCCAACTTCGCCCCGGGCCGCGAGCCGGCCCACGGCCTCGGCCCGGTCCAGTTGGCGAAGGGCTAGAGTCGCTTCCACGAGGAGAAGCTCGCCCGCGTCAGTCAGCGTAACCGCCGCGCGCTTATTGCGGTTGAGCAGTTTGACGCCGAGGTCCGCCTCGAGCTTTTTGAGCTGCTCGCTCAAGACGGACTGCGCCACGCCGAGCCGGTCCGCTGTGCGCGCGAAGTGCAGGTCCTCTGATAAAGCGACGAACACCCTCAGCTGCCGGCTATCCATTTATTCGACTTTTCCGATTAAAAAAAACAGTTTTGCCAGTTTATCCGAACGTGAGGTTGGCGTGAAATGCCGTCTATACCAACACATGGAGTCGGAGATGAACGCCCCCGTCGAAGCACAAGCAGCCCATCAGCTTTTCAGCATCCAGCCGCATGCCCAGCACGGCCGGCTGCGTATGATTGAACTCAGCGAAGACGCGCTCGCTGGATTCTTCGCAAAAGTGAAGAGCGTCGACGTGCAGAATCTGCAGTACGTCCCCTTCATGCGATACATCCTTGCGCACGAGCTCGACCAAGCGCTCGGTGGCACATTCGGCACGACGATTTGCAACATCGCACGGGACCGAGCCAGCGGCGGTTTTACGGTGGGCGTCCAGGGCGTGACGACCGATAGCGACGACTACGTGAAGTTCGGCACTGCCGTCGCGCATCTGCTGGGCACGAGCAACCATGACGCAATGTCGGGCACCTACTACGCCCGCTTTCTCGTGAAGGACACCGACTCGAGCGATTCGTACCTGCGTCAGGCCTATCGACTCTTCACGCTTCACACGGACGGCACCTACGTCGAAGAAGAAACGCACTGGCTGCTCATGATGAAGTTCGACGAGGTCAATGCCACCGGCGGTGAGTCACGCCTGATGCACCTGGACGACTGGAGCGAGCGTGACAACTTCGCGAAGGACCCGATGGGGGCGCTTCCCTTTATCTACAAGGCTCCGGGCTCGAAGAACGTCGCCGCTCCTGTCGAGCGCCCGCTCTTTTTCCATTCCGAGTTCGGTCTTGCGATGTCGTTCATCGACCAGTTTGTCCAGCCGCGAACCATCACTGAAGCGCAGTTCCTGCACGCGATGTCCTCCTCGATGGAGAAATCATCTGCCACGAAAGAGGTCTCGTTGCCGGCGGGCGAGCTCGTCGTTGCAAACAATTACTTCTGGCTTCACGGGCGTGCCCCATTCAAGAAGCACCCTGAGTTGCATCGCGAATTGATGCGCCAACGCGGGACCTTCGCAAAATGAACGCACGCGTCCCTGTTCGCATCCCTCTTCGCGGCGCTGACGCAGATGTCATCATCATTGGTGGTGGAATAGTCGGCGTCTCCACCGCAATGCAACTGACCGAGCGCTTCCCTTGGATGAAGGTTGTCCTGCTCGAAAAGGAAGGCTCTCTTGCGGTGCATCAATCCGGCCACAACAGCGGCGTCATTCATGCCGGCGTGTACTACGCGCCTGGCAGCCTGAAGGCCGACTTCTGTCGGCGCGGCGCTGCCGCGACCTACGAGTTCTCGCGTCGACACGGCATTCGCTTCGAGCAATGCGGGAAGCTCATCGTTGCGACCAACGAACTCGAAGTGAAGCGCCTCAAGGACCTCTTCGAACGGTGCAAGCAGAATCAACTTCAACCGGAATGGTTGAACCAAGGCGACTTGACGACCGCGGAGCCTCGAATTGTCGGCGAGGCCGCGATTCGGGTTGCGTCCAGCGGCATCGCAGACTACCCGTCTGTCACGCGTGCGATGGCGGACGTCGCGCAGGACAACGGTGCGTCCATCTTGCTCGGTCAGCGCGTGGTCGGAATGCGCGAGGACAACGACGGCGTGACTGTGACCACGGAAAGCGGAACCTTCCGGGCAAAGCACGCGATTGTCTGTGCCGGTCTGATGGCAGACCGGCTTGCCCGCATGTGCAAGCTCGAATCCGACTTCCGCATTGTGCCCTTCCGGGGTGAGTACTATCGCCTGCCCGAATCCAAAAACGACATCGTCAAGCACCTCATCTACCCGGTGCCGGACCCCTCGCTGCCATTCCTCGGTGTCCATCTAACGAGGATGATTGGTGGCTACGTGACAGTCGGCCCGAATGCTGTGCTCGCCATGGCGCGCGAGGGTTACAGGTGGCGCGACGTCAATATCACTGATTTAGCGGGTATGGCGTCGTTCGGTGGATTCTGGAAGATGCTCAAGACCTATGGTCCGTCTGGCATCTCAGAAGTGCGCAACTCGCTCTGGAAGAAAGGCTATCTCGAGCTTTGCCAGAAATATTGTCTCGAGTTGCAACTCTCCGACCTCCAACCTTACCCCGCTGGCGTTCGTGCGCAAGCGGTGTCGGCCGACGGCTCGCTCATCCACGATTTTCTCATCCAGCCTTCGAAACGCAGTCTGCATGTCTGCAACGCCCCGTCACCCGCAGCGACCTCGGCTATCCCGATTGGTGAGCATCTCGTTAGCGCCTTCGCCAAGGAATTCAACCTGGTGCCTGCCGCCGCCGCATCCGTAGCTGCCTTGTGATAACGGTCACAGCATTGCCTAGAACAAGGAATTTTTGCATGAAAGACGTGTACATCTGCGATGCCATTCGCACGCCCATCGGACGGTATGGTGGAGCTTTGTCATCGGTACGCACTGATGACCTGGGCGCAGTTCCGATTCGAGCGCTTATTAGACGCAACCCTGCTGTTGACTGGGGCCAAGTCGACGAAGTCATCTATGGCTGCGCCAATCAAGCGGGTGAAGACAACCGTAACGTTGCCCGCATGAGCGCGCTACTTGCAGGCTTACCCGACTCGGTGCCCGGTGCCACCATCAACCGGTTGTGCGGCTCGGGCATGGATGCGGTAGGCACCGCCGCCCGGGGCATTCGATGCGGCGAGACGCAACTGGCCATCGCCGGGGGTGTGGAGAGCATGAGTCGCGCGCCGTTTGTCATTCCAAAGACTGCAACGCCATTTTCACGCGACGCGCAAATCTACGACACGACCATCGGGTGGCGCTTCATCAACAGCGTGATGCGAAATCAGTACGGTGTTGACTCGATGCCCGAGACGGCTGAGAACGTCGCAGTACAATTCCATGTGAGCCGCGAAGACCAAGACCGCTTTGCTCTCCGCAGTCAGCAGAAGGCCCTGAGTGCACAGGCAAATGGCATCTTCGAGAACGAAATCGAACCGGTCTCTATCGCGCAGAAGAAAGGCGAGCCGACGGTCGTAAGTCAAGACGAGCATCCTCGCGACACGAACATCGAGTCTCTCAGCCGGTTGAAGGGCGTCAAGCCGCAAGGTACAGTCACTGCGGGCAATGCATCCGGCGTGAATGACGGTGCCGCAGCACTTCTGTTGGCAAGCCCGGAAGCAGCATCCCGTTACGGCCTCAAGCCGAAGGCGCGAATTCTCGGCATGGCAACGGCGGGAGTCGCGCCACGTATCATGGGTATCGGCCCGGCGCCCGCTACCCAGAAATTGCTGGCGCAACTTGGCATGCAGATGTCGGACTTCGACATCATCGAGCTCAACGAGGCATTTGCGTCCCAAGGCATTGCGACGTTGCGCCTGCTCGGCCTTAAACCCGATGACGAGCGAGTCAATCCGAACGGTGGCGCGATCGCGCTTGGTCACCCGCTCGGCATGAGCGGAGCGCGCTTAATTACGACGGCAACGTATCAGCTCGAACGGACTGGTGGCCGCTTCGCACTTTGCACCATGTGCATCGGCGTGGGCCAAGGTATCGCGATCGCAATCGAAGGAGTTGCCCAGTAACCTCGAACCGCGCTTCCATCCGCCTGGAAGCGCGGGTAGGCCCCTCACAGTTACCCAGCTTAGACAGGGACGGCGGTCCATGGCCACGGTGACTTGTCACTTCAGCGTTGACAACGGATTCATGGTGCTGCGGAGCGAGATTTCCGTGCCTCGAGCGACCGCTTATAAATAAAGAGACGCCGCTGGGGTGTCTTCGGTTAGCGATACCGAATGTCCTTTTATGGCCGATCCCGGAAATTTGTCACCGGCAGCCGCTGGCATCGTAGCGGTGTGTCGCCTGTGCCGTGCTGCGGTCCTGAAGGAAGCGCAACGTCACGCATTAGGTTAGGCCCCTGAGTTAGGCGATGCACGAGCAGCTGCCGCGACAATCCGCGCCTGATCGTGAGCTAACAGAGGACAAGTGTTGCGGCGACATCACGTGGCAACCGCGCCAGTTTGCGAGGCCGCCCCGGCTTACGGCCTTGCCGCTCATATTAGCGAGTACGCGCTCGGCGCTGGTGGCGATAGCCAATTACTGCGAGCACCGCACAGCATGCAAGCGTTGCGATGACCTCCTCCCGATGGTCTTCGCTACGTATCATTACCACGAATGCGCCGACGATTAGCGCTACGACCAGAAGACCGAGCCAGGGGTGTAGCCACATCTTCACTTTGAGCTTCGAACTTCTGATCAATCGAGTGCGAAGCCTCAACTGACTGATCGCGATTGCAAGATAGACGACCAACGCGATCGCGCCAGTCGAGGACAGCAGCGTATCAAACACATACTTGGGAGCGAGATAGTTCGCTGCAACAACGACAAAGGCTATAAGCGTCGACCCGATTACTGCGGCGACAGGAACACCCGCAGCGTTGGTATTGGTCACCAGCGCGGGAGCCTGACCTCTTGATCCGAGCGAGAACAACATGCGCGAAGCGGTGTACAAGGCCGAATTCAAGCAGCTTCCGACTGCTACAAGCACAAGAATATCCACAAGGAGCTTCGAATACGGTACGTGAAGCATTTGAAGCGTAGCCTGGTACGAACCAATCTTCGTCAGCTGCGGATCATTCCAAGGAACGAGACAGATGATGATGAAAACTGAGCCGATATAAAACAGCGAGATCCTCCAGACCACAGACGTGATAGCACGAGAAATTTCCCGGGCGGGATTGGCAGACTCGGCAGCAGCAATCGTCACAACCTCCGTTCCGAGATAGGTGAACATCGTGGTAAGCAGCGCACCTACGATCGGGGTCCACCCGCGCGGCATGAAGCCGCCATGGCTTGTGAGATTGGAGAGAGGTTGGACATGGACGCCGGGGATAGCGCCGCACAGAGCCAATACACCGCAGCCGATAAACAGAATGATGCCGGTCACCTTAATGATGGAGAACCAGAATTCGAGCTCGCCGTAGTGTTTCACGCTGGCGAGATTGGTGCCAGTCAGCAGCAAGGTGACGAAAAGCGAGAATTCCCACATCGGAACCTGAGGAAACCATCCCGTCAGGATATTCGCCGCCGCGGTCGCTTCAAGGGGAATCACCAGCACCCAAAACCACCAGTACAGCCAACCGATCGTGAAACCCGCCCACGGTCCAATTGCCTTGTCAGCGTACGTCGAAAACGATCCAGAATCGGGCATCGCGCAGGCCATTTCGCCTAGCATTCGCATGACCAGTACGACGAGAACGCTTGCGAAGAGATAGGCGAAAATCGCCGCGGGTCCCGCTTCAGAGATCGCGTGACCTGAACCGACGAAAAGACCCGCCCCGATGCTGCCACCGATCGATAGCATCACGACATGACGTTGCTTCAGTCCACGCCCCAGAGCGTGGCGTTCGTTGTCGAGCGATGCTTCCGCCAACTGGTCGGACGCAAACGTATCAAACTTCACGACGGACTCGGGTCGTGTACTTCGAGCGGACTGTGCCATTGTCTCTTCCTTTGCCTCATGTGTTTTAAATACACCGGAGGCGCGCTGATGGCTGCCGCTTCCGGGACTTGCAAGATGCGCTCACGAGCAGAACGATCGCTCGCTAAAGTCGATAACGCCGAGCGACGGCGATCGCCATCTAGTAGCGAGACGAGCGCGCAGGCTGGGCCGACCTTTCTCGAGCCTCGTCGCGATTGCTTGTCGTCGGGATGTGCATCTGCAGTGGTCGTAGGCTATGCGCCGCTACTTGGGCGCACAAGCGAAATAACCTCATGGGCCCCTCGTTTGTGGAATAGCCATCGTCGGTCCACGCCCGACGAATCTCCGTCGAGGTTGCCGATATGCGACGAAAGCGGAGCGACATCCTTGGCCAAGAAGGCCACGCGATCGAAAAGACAAGTTTTTTGCGGGTCACCCCGTGAATGCGGCCCTCCGGTCCACCCTATTCCAAAATCGAATAGATCCCGCGTTTATTTCGTTTGTGCTACCGACAGATCTCATGCACCTTAGCGTCACGGCACATTTCGGAGGCTACCGTGCAAAAGATTCAGAAGTTTCCCCAAGTCGATGGGGATCTGGGTTGGCTGGAATCCACACCTGATTTCACTGCTCCTCTCGGCCAACGGGTCAAGGGCGCGCAAGAATTCGATGTCGCAGTGATCGGTGCCGGCTTTACCGGCCTCTCCTTTGCACTGCGCTTCGCGGAACTCGAACCGTCGGCACGTATCGCCGTCGTTGACGCGCTGCGTGTTGGCGAAGGCACGTCGGGCCGTAACGCCGGATTTCTGATTGATCTTCCGCATAACCTCGACGGTGGCAAGACTGACGTGAGCTACGCGCGTTCCCTTTACAAGCTGAACGTGTTCGCGATCGAGCGACTGCGAGCGTTCAAGGATCGGTTCGCGATTCCGCTCTGGGACGATGCGGGCAAATACATGTCTGCGCATGAAGAGAGCAACGAACCGGGACTCGCGAGCTTCAGTAACATGCTCAGTGAAGCAGGCTTCGAATATGAGACCTTGTCCGGTCGTGACCTCGAAAAGCGACTTGGGACGAGCTATTACCGGTCGGCTGTCTACACGCCCGGCAATGTGCTCGTCAACCCTGCCGCGCTTGTGCGCGGCCTCACGAAGGCTTTGCCGAAGAACGTAACGTTGTTCGAGAATAGTCCCGTCCTGGGCGTCGAATACGGAACGCGCCATCAGCTGCGTTTCCTCGGTGGCACCATCTCCGCGCCGACCGTGGCGCAGGCCACCAACTCGTTCTCGGAAGAGTTTGGAAAAGTGTCACGTCGACTTGCCCCTGTCTTCACCTACGCGAGCTTGACGCCTCGGTTGACGGACGAGCAGATCAAGAGGCACTTCAATGGCGTGCAATCGTGGGGAACCACATCTGCTCACCCGGCAGGCAGCACCGTACGCTTCACAGTCGACAGACGAATCTTCGTACGCAATACGCTCGACTTCCTGCCTGAGCTGATGAGCACGCGTACCGATCTGGATACCGCGTGGATTCAGCACCGCAAGTCGTTCGAAGCCCGCTTCCCCTTCCTGAAAGAGATGGCGTTCGAATACACATGGGGCGGCATGCTCGCGATGACGATGAATCATGAGCCCGTGTTCGCGGATGCCGGGGGCGGGGTGTATGTGATGGGCGGATGCAACGGCGTGGGCGTCGTCAAGGGGACGTATCTCGGATACTACATGGCGGACCACATCAAGAATCTCCAAAGCGACAACCTGACTTTCATCCAGCGGCACTCCAGCCCTTCCTGGGTGCCCCCCGACCCGCTCCGTACTGTCGGGGCTCGCATGCGCCTCACACGAGAGTCGGCGGCTGCCGGCGGGGACATCTAGGCAATTGGCATTGACGCGCGCGGCGGGGTCCATATTGGCAGGAGCACTACTGCCGCCGACGCGGCGCGCGATGCCCGCACTTTCGCTTTCACTTTTTCTTTTACTTTCACGATGGGCAGCATGATTAGACGCATTCAACAAGACGCGAGAATGGCGCAGCTGGTCGAGTACAACGGTTGCTTCGAAACGGCCGGGCAGGTCGCGGCAGACCCCTCGTGCGGCATCGTCGAACAAACCCGACAAGTACTCGGGTCGATCGACGAACTACTATCCGAGATCGGTCGCACCAAAAGCGATCTCACGCGTGTTCAAGTCTGGCTTGCCGATATTCAATATTTTGACGAATTGAATGTTGAATATGAACGCTGGCTTGAAGGATTCGAAAAGCCAGTACGGGCCTGTGTCGAAAGCAGGCTTGCTGGCCCGGATTATCTAATCGAAGTACAGGTGTTTGGTCAGGCTCGCTGAGGCTCCTCGGTCAGAGCCGGCCGGTCGTTATGGCCAGCTCGTCCGCTGCCAACGTTGCGCGCTCGGGCCCTCATTTCGCCGTCCTCCCGTCGATCCTCCTCAACCCGCTGACGGCTTCATGCCCATTCCCTGAGCTGACATACCTCTTTCCTAAAAGGAATACGATATACCGGCGTTCCGCAAAAAGCTGTTTGTTGATTGGCGGGATGCTGTCTTTTGTGGAATAGGTCGCGCTCATGAAGCACCAGAACCTCCGCCTGCTGAATACCTTACCTACGATCGAAGCTCTGATTTGCTTCGAGGCGGTTGCACGCTGCGGAAGTTTCACGCGAGCGTCGCGCGAACTGCTGCTGTCGCAAAGCGCCGTGAGCAAGCAAATCAGGGCGCTCGAGGAAGTGTTGCAATGCGGACTGCTCGACCGGCATGCCCGCGGCATTCACCTCACTGCAGCGGGCGCACGTTTCCTCGAAGAGATAGAGCCCATGCTCTACAAGCTCCAGCGTGCGGTGTTAAGGATCGTTACCGAAATAACTTCCCGCTATGCAGCGCTTGTTGAGTAGATGCGGTAGTTCCATGCAGGCAGGGTTGGG
>NZ_FCOX02000063.1 GCF_900044055.2 Caballeronia calidae
CGCTATGTGACGCTGCCGAACATCATGAAGGCGAAGAAGAAGCCGCTGACGACGGTGAAGCCTGCTGATCTGGGCGTCGACGTCGCGCCGCGTCTGAAGACGCTGAAGGTCAGCGAGCCGCCGAAGCGCAGCGCCGGTATCACGGTGCCGGACGTGAAGACGCTGGTCGAGAAGCTCAAGACCGAAGCCAAAGTGCTGTAAGGGAGACGCGAAAAAATGACGATTCTGGTTATTGCGGAACATGACAACGCGTCGATCAAGGCAGCGACGCTGAACACGGTTGCAGCGGCGTCGAAGATCCGCGGCGATGTGCATGTGCTGGTTGCAGGCTCGAACGCGCAAGGCGCGGCGGATGCAGCGGCGAAGATCGCGGGCGTGGCAAAAGTGCTGCTCGCTGATGCGCCCCAACTCGCCGACGGCCTCGCGGAAAACATCGAAGGCACGGTGCTGAACATCGCGAAGGATTATTCGCACATTCTGGCTCCGGCAACGGCATACGGTAAGAACATCGCGCCGCGTATCGCAGCGCATCTCGATGTCGCGCAGATCAGCGACATCACGGCGGTTGATTCGGCCGATACGTTCGAGCGCCCGATTTATGCCGGCAACGCCATCGCGATCGTTCAATCGATCGATCCGATCAAGGTCATCACCGTTCGCTCGACGGGTTTCGATCCGGTCGCAGCGGAAGGCGGCAGCGCAGCGGTCGAGAAAATCGAAGCAGCAGCCGATGCAGGCATCTCGCAGTTCGTAAGTCGCGAAGTGACGAAGCTGGACCGTCCGGAGCTGACGAGCGCGAGCATCATCGTGTCGGGCGGTCGCGGTCTGGGCAGCGGCGAGAACTACACGAAGACGCTTGAACCTCTGGCGGACAAGCTGGGTGCGGCGCTGGGCGCATCGCGCGCGGCAGTGGACGCGGGCTACGTCCCGAACGACTATCAAGTCGGTCAAACCGGCAAGATCGTCGCGCCGCAACTGTACGTGGCAGTCGGCATCTCGGGCGCAATTCAGCACTTGGCCGGCATGAAGGACTCGAAGGTCATCGTCGCGATCAACAAAGACCCCGAAGCGCCGATCTTCAGCGTGGCTGACTACGGGCTAAACGCAGACCTCTTCACGGCGGTGCCCGAACTGGTAGGTCTTGTGGATTAAAGCGCGTCTGCACGGCAAGCTCAAGATGGAAAAGCGCAGGGAGGTACGCCATGTCGACTTTGAGTTACGAGGCCGAGAGAAGGCTCGCGGCCAGCACTGCTAATGAGGATGATGCATCACTCTGGCGGTGGTTCTGCATGTTCTATGACGAAGGGCGCGTGCGCTGGTGTAAATCAGCGCAGGGGTGGTTAGTTAGCGTAGACCACAAGCACTTGGCCACCGAAGTGGATTTCGATGCAGCCATTCGTGTGGCAAGAGAACGGTTTTTCTCTGGTACGCGAGTCAGGTCCAATTAAGCGGCAGTCTTTTTAAGAGAGAGAATCTGTGAACGAAGCTTTCGTGTGTGATGCGATCCGTACGCCTATCGGCCGTTATGGCGGCTCGCTGTCCTCCGTGCGCGCCGACGATCTCGGCGCCATGCCGCTGCGTGCGCTGTTCGAGCGCAACAAGGAAGTGGACTGGGAAGCCATCGACGAAGTGATCTACGGCTGCGCGAACCAGGCGGGCGAAGACAACCGCAACGTCGCGCGCATGTCGGCGCTGCTGGCGGGCCTGCCGGTCGGCACGCCCGGTTCGACGGTGAACCGTCTGTGCGGCTCGGGCATGGACGCGATCGGCGTCGCGGCCCGCGCGATCAAGGCGGGCGAGACGAGCCTGATGATCGCGGGCGGCGTCGAGAGCATGAGCCGCGCGCCGTTCGTGATGGGCAAGGCGACGAGCGCGTTCTCGCGTTCCGGCGAGATCCATGACACGACCATCGGCTGGCGCTTCATCAACCCGCTGATGAAGAAGCAATACGGCGTCGATTCGATGCCCGAGACCGCCGAGAACGTTGCGGACGACTACAAGATCAGCCGCGCCGATCAGGACGCGTTTGCATTGCGCTCGCAGCAGAAGGCGGCGCGTGCGCAGAAGGACGGCACGCTTGCACAGGAAATCGTCGCGGTGACGATTCCGCAGAAGAAGGGCGATGCGCTCGTCGTGGATCGTGACGAGCATCCGCGTGAAACGAGCCTCGAAGCGCTCGCGAAACTCAAGGGCGTCGTGCGTCCGGACGGCAGCGTCACGGCGGGCAACGCGTCGGGCGTGAACGACGGCGCGGTCGCGATGCTGATCGCCGACGAGGACAGCGCGAAGCGCAACGGTCTCACGCCGCTCGCGCGTATTCTCGGCCTCGCGACCGCAGGCGTGCCGCCGCGTGTGATGGGCATCGGTCCGGGCCCGGCGTCGCAGAAGCTTCTGAAGCGTCTGGGCATGACCATCAACCAGATGGATGTGATCGAGCTGAATGAAGCGTTCGCGTCGCAAGGACTGGCTACGCTGCGCATGCTCGGCGTTGCCGATGACGATCCCCGCGTCAACCCGAACGGCGGCGCGATCGCGCTGGGCCATCCGCTCGGCGCTTCGGGCGCGCGTCTGGTCACGACCGCGAGCTATCAGCTGCACCGCACTGGCGGCCGCTACGCGCTGTGCACGATGTGCATCGGCGTGGGTCAGGGCATCGCGATAGTCATTGAGCGCGTTTAGAACATGAGCTAGCCGCTGATCGCGACGCTTTTTGATGCGCGCCGCGCAATAAACGTTGATAGGGGTATTGAATGGCTGACTACTACGAACGGTACACGAGACTGAAATTTGATCGTCCGCATCCACGCGTACTGCGCATTACCTTTGCGTCTCCGTTGAAACTAGGAGCGATGGATGCCGTTATGCATAGGGAGGTATCTGAGATCTGGCGTGACCTAGATTCTGATCCTTCCGTGTATGCCGTAGTTGTGACGGGCGATGGACAGTCTTTCTCCGCGGGCGGTGACCTCAAACAAGAACGATTGGTCTGCGACGACTACGAGCTCAGGATGCAGGCGATGAAAGAATCACGCGATCTCGTCTACGGCATGATCAACTGTTCCAAGCCGGTCGTCAGCGCTGTCCGAGGCTGGGCCGTGGGCGCCGGGATAGCGTGTGCTCTTCTTGCGGATATCTCGATCGCATCGAAAGAGGCGAAATTCTCAGATGGACACATGAAAATCGGTATCGCGGCTGGAGATCATGCCGCCATCATCTGGCCGCTCTTATGCGGGATGGCGAAGGCCAAGTATTATCTGCTGACTGCCGACCACTTTACTGGCGAGGAAGCAGCAAGCATGAATCTTGTTTCGATGGCGGTAGAGGACTCGGAAGTTGAGGGTAGGTCGATCGAGGTGGCGTCACGACTGGCTGATTCGGCCCCGGGAGCGATCCGCTGGACGAAGCAATCACTGAACTCATGGCTGCGGCAGGCGGGTCCCATCTTCGATGCGTCCCTGGCGCTGGAATTTACAGGAATGGCTGGTCCCGAAGGACGAGAGGGAATGGACGCATTCCTGGAGAAGCGCAAGCCGCAGTTCGCTAAGGCGAATGGAGTTTGACCTGAACGACGAGTGACGACCGGGTGATTCGAGCCGCGCGGGCTCGAATCACTTCTTCACGTCAAGTCTCAATTTCGCGACCTCGCGCCTGGCTTCCGTCGGCCGTGACTGCCTTAGCTCACAACTCTTCCTCCATGGCCGCGAGGATTGGCTGCTCGGCGAACGAAAGAGAAGCCCTTTCGCGTGCAAAAGTGGTCTGGGGGCTAAAGGGCTAAAGGGCTAAAGGGCTAAAGGGCTAAAGGGCTAAAGGGCTAAAGGGCTAAAGGGCTAAAGAGCTAAAGAGCTAAAGGCGTGTCGAGCGTGTATGCGAAACCTGGTCCACAGGGACGGAGAACGACGCGCCCCCGTGATCCAAGTTCGTTGAGACTTATGAAGCCCGATATCCCTGAGCTTATTCGTGCCCGAGGATCGGATGTGGCTCGTAGGCCGCCTCCAGTCGCGCAATCTCGTCGTCGGTCAACTGAACGCTCAACGCGGCTACGGCAGGATCCAACTGGGCGATTTTACTCACGCCGATAATCGGTGCGGTAACGCCTTTATGCAAAAGCCAGGCGTAGGCCAGCGTTGCATTACCAACGCCTTTCTCCTCTGCAAGCGCAGAGAGATTGTCGACGACTTTGAAGTCGGACTCGCGAAAGTAATACTGTTGTGCCAGTTTGTCGTTTTTGGCGCGAGTCGTCTCGCCAAGACCATCCGTCTTGCGATTACCGGCTAGAAAGCCTCGTGCCAAAGGACTCCACGGCAAAAGTGCAACGCCTGAGTCTTGGCAGAGCGGGTTCATTTCTCGCTCTTCCTCTCGGTACGCGAGGTTGTAGTGGTTTTGCATGCTCACAAAACGGGTCCAGCCATTTTCCTTCGCGACTTGCTGAGCTTTGGCGAACTGCCATGCCCACATGCTACTTGCGCCGATATAGCGAACCTTACCGGCCTTCACAACATCATGAAGCGCTTCCATCGTTTCTTCCAGAGGAGAGTTATGATCGAAGCGGTGTGTCTGATAGAGATCGATATAGTCAACGCCGAGGCGCTGCAGGGACGCATCGACTGCATGAAAGATGCGCTTTCGGCTTAATCCGTCCTTATTCGGCCGACGGACGAATTCATCCATGCGCGTGCCCATATAGGCGACGTCGACCGGCTCATATACTTTCGTCGCCACGACCGCCTCTTCGCGGCGCGTTCCCGGAAACATCTCCTTCAGGAATTTGCCTGTCAACACCTCGGACATCCCGCCAGAATAAGTATCACCGGTGTCGAAGAAGTTAATGCCTAAGTCGACCGCGTGTCGGACAATCGGGCGCGATGCCTCTTCATCCATCACCCACGGACGCCACTCTGAGGTACCAAAAGTCAACATGCCGAGGCAAATACGCGATACTTTCAGGCCCGTTTTTCCGAGGCGAACGTATTCCATGCTCAAGTCTTCCTCCGTAGTTATAGCGTCATGCTAATGATTCTTCGCGCAGCATCTGCGCGTGTCCCGCACTTTTGTTCGGTGTTGAACTGAATGCATTGTCCGTGCCAGTAACAGACGAGACCTAAAAAAATCTCGCGACCCCTTCCTCGTGGTTCATTTGGTATCGTTTGACGTGTTGAACGACTCAAGCCAAACGGCCTAATGTTCGCGGTGAAGACAATGTGCGCCGAGTTGTCTTCGTCGAAGACACAATTCAAACTCTGACAACGCGTCTATATTCCTGCACAATCCGCGACGCTCCGAAAAATCACTCGGTCGCCGTCGAAACGAGCACAAGGAGGGGCAAAAGGGAGTGTCGACGGGACATGGAATAAGGCGACAGGGATCGTTCGTCGACTGATCAGACTTTTCCTTCATAAGCCGCTCGCACAACGCTGACCGCGATAACGCCGACCTCGTGGTGATGGTCTGCGCTAATGTTTGCAGGGCAACTAGTCAGAGCGCGCAACGGATGTGAGAAAACGATGAATTTGCGCGACGACAGCAGCACCTTCTCCGACTGCCGCGGCGACGCGCTTTATGGATCCAGCGCGGACGTCACCGATCGCGAAGACGCCGTCGACACTTGTCTGCAGTGGCAGGGAGCGCGTTGATCCCGCTGCAACGTCGGTGCCGGTTAGCACGAACCCTTTCGCATCCACTGACACCCCACAGGTTTGCAGCCAACCCGTGTTGGGCTCGGCCCCGATGAAGAGAAAAAGATGATGTGTCTCAATGCTTTGGTCTTCGAGGTCGCCTTGAGTACGATAGTGGACGCGCTCTAGCCGGTCAGTGCCCTCGAGCCGTGTGACCTCGGTTTGCCGGTGCATCGTCACGTTTGACAGTGATGTGAGGCGCTCGATGAGGTAACGCGACATGCTTTGATGGAGATCCGCGCCACGAATCAGCAGATGCACATGAGCGGCGTGATCGGCGAGATACGCGACGGCTTGCCCTGCCGAGTTGCCGCCCCCCACGAGGATCACAACGTCCTGCCTACATAGGCGCGCTTCTACAGGGGACGCCCAGTAATAGACGCCCCGGCCTTCGAAGCCAGAAAGATTGTCGACCGCGGGGCGACGATATTCTGCGCCCGTTGCGATGACGACTGTATGAGCCTTGATGTGACGTGTGTCCGACATTTCGATTGCGAGCGGGGATGCGCCGCAATGCAATGCCTTTACTTCGCATGGGATTCCAATGTGGGCGCCGAACTTCTGCGCCTGGTTGAAAGCACGGCCCGCCAAGGCTTGACCAGAGATTCCGGTGGGAAACCCCAGATAATTCTCGATGCGCATGCTTGCGCCCGCTTGGCCGCCCGGCGCCCCGCAATCTAGCACCGCCACGGACAGTCCTTCCGAAGCAGCATAGACGGCGGCGGCCAATCCAGCAGGTCCGGCGCCGACGATAACGACATCGTAAACATGCGCCAGATCGAATTCGGGTACGAGACCAAGGCAGGATGCGAGCTGTGCGTTGTCCGGGTTGCGGAGCACTGAACCGTCCGGGCAGATCACGAGCGGGAAATCGTCCCGCTTCGGGGCCAGGCGATGCAATAGCGCTATCGCGTCCGCGTCGTGGTGCGCATCTAGCGCCAGATAGGGTTGACTGTTTCGCCGTAGGAAATTCTGCAGTCCAAGAAACCGCGCGCTATCTCCGGTGCCGACCAGGACTGCGCCATTGCCGCGCTCGATGGCGGCGACGCGACGCAGAATGAGGGCACGCATGATGCGCTCGCCGAGTTCGGCTTCGGCAATCATCAACGCTCGAAGCCTTTCGGTCGGGAGTAGGATCGCTTCAACGTCCTCGGTCACGACCACATCAGCCACCGCCGGTCTGCCTGCCAATTGCCCGATGTCGGAGCTGAATTCGCCGCGTCCCATTTGAGCCCGGACAACGCGTTCATGGCCCAGACCGTCCCGAACAACCGCACGCAACGTGCCGGACAGCAACACGAACATGCCCGGACTAAACCCTCCCGTGCGATAGAGCACGTCGCCGGCGCTGCGTCGCGTGAGGCTGCCAAAGCGACGTATCCTGTCGACGTCCGAGTCGGATAACACGGGGTACAACTGATAGTAGCGAGGGTTGTTACGAACGCTGGGATCTTCGTCGCTCTTCCCCTCGTCTGTGCGGCGATCCGAGGCGTTGCTTTGCGGGTTGGATTCGTTGTCCATCATGAACCTCGCAGCCGGGCGATGTAACTAGAGCGTGATCGTCCGCGTCAGCCTTCTGCGGCACGCTGACGCGGAGAAGTCTCCGCCGTTGCTTGAGATGTCGCCGATACGCATGCGTCGCTCGTCGATGTCGATGATTATCACGCAAGCTCTGCGTATGACCCAACGATAAGCGGTCATCTAAGTCTGACTATTCGCTTACTTAAATGCTGCAAAGGTTCCGGCGGCCACGCATGACACAGAGTCATCTTTGCGGTCTCGTCCTGTAATCTGTATCGAAACTCCCGGCTCGGTCGTATTCGCACGTGATCTGCGTGTGCTTCTCATTAGGCCGGGAGCAAAGTTGAGTGAGGCGGTGTATTAAGCGTGCGGAGGGTAGTCGGTATATCCCGCTTCATTGCCGCCATACCAGCCGCGGGGTTCAGAATCCGAAAGCGGTGCGTCATGCCGGATGCGGCCGACGAGATCTGGATTGGAAATATACAGTCGCCCGAATGCAACGAGATCGATCTGACCTTTATTAAGCAACTGCTTCGCCTGCTCGATGCTGATGCCGCCGTTTGCGATCAACGTGCCGGAGAACCGCGGGCGAACAATGTCGAGGATTGCCGGCAGGTCGGGGGCTCCCGCCCATCCATTCGTGTCGGCGAGGTGCGTATAGCCGACCTTGAAGCGCTCAAGCATTTCGGCAACGTACGAATAGGTCGACGCGGGATCCGGATCGCGCACGTTATTGTAATGGGCGAAAGGGGAAATCCTGACGCCAACACGGCTGACAGGCATGACCTCCCCGACATTGTCGATGATTTCCTTCAGAAATCGCGCGCGGTTCTCCGCGCTGCCACCATATTCGTCGTCCCGTCGGTTGATAGTCGGCGACAGAAACTGATGCGGCAGATAGCCATTCGCGGCGTGTATTTCGACACCGTCGAATCCGACGGACCACGCATGCTCGGCAGCAAGACGATATTCCCGGACGACATGCTTGATCTCGTCGCGTGTCATCGCGCGGGATGGAGTTGCATGAATCTTCGTGTAGGCGCCGTTAGCCAGTTGAGCCCAAACCTGAAGTTTCTCGAGGTCATCGTTCACTCCCGACGGCGACAGTGGTTCGTGTCCACCGAGTAAAGCAAAGGAACTGATGCGGCCGGAATGCCAGAGTTGCAGGAAGATCTTTCCACCGGCATCGTGGATTTGGTTGACGATACTTTTCCAGCCTTGAACCTGCGCGTCCGTATAAATGCCAGGCGCACGCTCGAATGCACTGGACCATCGACTTACGTTTGTAGCCTCCGAAACAATCAGGCCGGCAGTGGCTCGCTGGGCGTAATACTGACCGTTGAGGTCGGTAGGGATGTCGCATTCTCCGGCACGGCTACGCGTCATCGGTGCCATCACGACACGGTTGTCGAGGTCCAGATCACCAATTTGGATGCGGTCAAGGAGTGTAGGCATGGCGCCTCCTCTGGAAGAAGTGAGGGTGTGAAAGAGGACGTCTGCATCGGCCGTTGCATTGGATTCAATTATAAGTTATCGAAAGATAAATTGAAGAAAATGGTTGACCGCTCTTTAGATGGTTCGCGGGAGCACGAGAGGCTGGAAGCCCCGTCGTTACTGGCTCCGCGGGCATGGGACGACGGTGGTTTTACGGCAAGCAAAGAACCTTTGCAGTCGATGCAACGTGCTGGAATTCTTCACGTTACAGAGTCTTGGTGTGCGACCAACCTACTGAACGTGCAGAGCGCTTGGGCGGCGAGGATCGCGGACAACTCACTGAACATGACCAGCGTCGAGGGTGTCACTGTCGGTCCGTTCCTGCTCGGCGCGGCGATGACGGTGCACACGCTGACTCCGGCCCTGACCATGTGCCGAAGATGACGGCAATCACTTCAGCAAACGGATAGCGCATCTTCTACTTCCGCCATCAGAGCACCTCCGGGACGAACCGTTGGTTTGGGCGGGACGCCAGGCTTTTGATCTCGGAAAGGACCGCCCCGAAGGCGGCTCCGGAAATTGGGCAAGACATGGGGCCGGCCGCCGGCATATGAGGCGGTAGCCATAGGCACGTCGATCGTTTCAGAATAGTGTCCGTGTGTTGCTGGGACTGATACTTCAGTCTTCGTGCGTTGGGGCACGCCAGTGACGAGGCGGCGTGCCGCGACCGGGAGGATGAGGGTGCGGAGCGCCATGCAAGCCTACAGTCCGATAAGGGATGTGTTTAAGCTGAGGTGATTCGCTGCCAACCCAAGGTCAAGCACTTGGACAATGCCGCCGAGATGGGCTATTGAGAAGAAGGACGAATGCATGCTTCCGCCGGCGCTCTGGTGTTGCCATCGCATTGATTACAAGGAGCGCAGACATGAAGGCAAGGCCCTGCCCGAATATCCCGAGCAGGTCACTTGCAACGAACAGCAACCCCGACGAAGGTTCTGCCCTCCTAGGACACCTCACGAGTTGATGCAGGCGTTAGGCCTGTTGGTTGCGAATCCTGAGCGCAAGGTGCCGCGTTTGTTATCGTATTTCGTGCTGACTGGGTGAAGTCTTCCGACAAAGGCGACCGACTCTCATGGCCGGTTCGCCCGTGTCGGGGGTAACTACTGAAGGGTTGGGGCCACAGCCGTCTCGCGCATGACGGCGTCCGGCGTGCGATATTTCTCGGCCATTTCCCGTTCGAACGGGGTTTTCATCTGCGCCTGCATATAGGCGCCCAGGTGGCGCGCATGCTCGACGATGGCGCAGCCAAACTGCAGGCGATGACGCTCGTAGTCGGCCAGCGCCGCGTGAATGTCGTCAATCTCTGCAAGCGAGCGGGCCAGCTGCAGTGCATCACCGGCCGCCTTGGTCACCCCCATGCCGCAGTGGGGACGTGCCACAAATGCAGCGTCGCCGAGTAGCACGAGCCGGCCGAAGGTCAGCTGCGCCGCCTCGAGGTCGTAGATCGGCTGGAACAGTGGTTTCTGCGTTTTTTCAACCACTTCCGCGAACGGCGGCGCCAGCAGGGTACGCGCTGCTTCGCGCATGTCCGTCAGGACGTCCGGACGAATCAGATGCGGCGGAATGCCAGTGGGATAGTGGTTGCCGGAGGCATCGGTGAGCAGATCGCGCAACGTGCTCGCTTCGTCTGTCGGCCGGTACCACACAAAGTTGTAACGACGTTGGCCGGGTTCTGTACTGTTGCCGGGACCGGCCACGGGATAGCCGAGCATCTGTTCGCCGGACGGCAGGCAGAAGGCAAATTTGTCGAACAGGGCGCCCCACGCTTCCGGGGACAGGTCGCGCTCGTCGACGAGTCCTCGCCATGCGATGTAGCCCGCATACTGCAACTTCACGTCAGGCAGATACTTCTGTCGAATGCTTGAGCGGAACCCATCAGCAGCCACGACAAGATCGGCCCGCAGCTTTGAGTTGTCCGAGAGCGTGACTTCCGCATGGTCCGCAAAGCTTTCGACTGCGTCGACCACTGCGCCTGATCGATAGCAGTTATCGGGCAGTGCCGAACGAAGCACGTGATACATCTTGCTCCACGCAGTGAGGATCTGTGTGAGCGGGTGGGAGCCGGCCAGGCTGCCATCGGCGTTCAAGGTAATCCGGCTATGTACGGTGACGCCGATGTCGTCGTTCACGTCCACACCGGCCGCGATCAGCGCTTCCAGAAGTTCCGGGTGAGTCACGATGCCAGCGCCGCGTCCCGCGAGTTCCTCGGGAACGCGCTCCAGTACGGTCACGTCCCAGCCGCTGCGGAGCAAAAGATTGGCAGCGAAAAGGCCACCGAGCGAACCACCCACGATGACTGCCTTACGGCGATCCAAAAAGTTGCGTTGCATGTCGAAAATCTCCGGGTTAGGCGTCGGTGTGAGCGGGCGATGTACTCACGGATGATGGGACTTCATGAGCAGGGAAATTCATTTCGATCGTCACGCCCGACGGATCTTCGACGAATACCTGATGGAGGCCGAGACTTGGGACCGTTCTGTCCCGCCACTGCCAGCCCTCGCGGCGCAACGTTGCCCAGAAATCGGGGAGTCCCGTGGCGAGGAACGCGATGTGGTCGACGGTTCCGGTGCCGGTTTCCGGCAAGCCTTTGTCGCCGAGATAGTCGACGAGACCACTGGGATCGTTCGGGTCGATCCCGATGATGTGGACGACGCCGAACTCGGACTCGTCGCTGCCGTTGTACAGCCAGATCCCCGGGAAATTGAAGGGAGGACGGAATCCTTCACGAAAGCCGAGAACCTGCGTGTAGAACTGCCGCGACTTCTCGAGGTCGGTGGTGCGGATCGAGTAATGCGCGAGTTTCGTGACCGCCATGGCCATCTCCATGTTTATCGATCGATTAGTGATCGGTTGATAAATTATAGGGCGATCAATTCGAGAGTGACCACCGGATTCGTGTCGGTGTTTACCCGTCCCGCCTGTTGAAGGAATTGAACCCGCTGTCAGCTCAAGAGCTCTGACAAATTAGGGTAGTCCGTGTAGCCTTCATCGGTCCCGCCATACCAGCCGACGGGGCGAGGATCGTTATACGGTCCTCCGCGTTGAATGCGGGCCGGCAGGTCGGGATTGGCCAGAAACGTCCGTCCGAAGGCGATGACGTCGAGTCGCCCGCTGCGCACATGCTCGGCTGCCAGCGCCGGTGTGATGCCACCGTTGCCGATGAGCGGTCGCCGGAAATGCGGTTTGATCATCTCCAGCAAGTGCGGCATGTCCGGGGCGCCAGCCCAGGCGTTCGTGTCGGCGATGTGAATATAGGCCACACCCAGTTCGTCAAGCATTCTGGAGACGGCGCTGTATGTCTCCTCGGGATGAGGATCGCGCGTGTTGTTGTAAGCGGCTGTTGGCGAGAGCCGCACACCGACACGATGTGCGCCGACGGCGCTGATCACTGCCTCGGTCACGTGCCGTAGAAAACGCAGTCGCTTTTGCAGATTGCCGCCGTATTCATCGTGACGCCGATTGATGGTAGGGGACAGGAACTGGTGCGGCAGGTAGCCATTCGCAGCGTGAATTTCAACGCCATCCATGCCCGCAAGGACCGCGTTGGCGGCACCAACCCGATATTCCTCGATCGTCGCTTCGATCTCCGCCAGTGTCATTTCACGTGATGGCGTTGCGGCGAGCCGTGCATATCGACCGTTGGCCAGTTGCCCCCACACCTGAAGCGTGTCGAGGTCGTCGTTTACACCGGAGGGCGAGAGCGGAGCCTGCCCATCGAGGATCGCGTCGGAGCCGACACGTCCACAGTGCCACAACTGGAGGAAGATTCGGCCGCCGCTTGCGTGCACGCCGTCAGCGACCGACTTCCAGCCACGAACTTGGTCTTCACTATAAATACCAGGCGCCTGCTCAAAGGCGCAAGAATGCGGTGAAACATTGGTTGCCTCGGTGACCATCAGGCCCGCCGACGCACGCTGCGAGTAGTACTTCACACTGCTCGGTTGTGGCACGTCGCCCGCTTGCGCACGGCATCGAGTCATTGGCGCAAGGGCAATCCGGTTGGGCAGCTTCAGCGAGCCCAGTTCCAGGGCATCGAACAGTTGTGGCATACAGCCTCCTATTGACCACGTTCAATCTGACGATCGATGCAGCTGAGCGCGCCGTCATGGACAGACCCAGTGCCAAACGGTAGTCAACTCGCGCTCATACCTCGAATACCGGCGACGCGGTGCGTGCACTGGCGAACGGTCTTGTTATCTTGTCGCGACGCACATCGTGATTCCGAAGCCGAAGCACAAATCGCTGTCACGCTTTGTCTCAGACGTCAAAATAGGAAACACGGTCAGCTCGTATCGCTCGCATGCGCCGGTAAAGTATGCTTACCGAAAGCAAGTTATCGAACGATCATTTTTAGACTGCGAGCGAGCTACAGTCAAGTGATCTTGTGATAAACAAAAGGGAGCGCTTTCACTGATATCGGCCGACTTGCCTGCGAAGTTCCCGTCATAGACGCGCTCAAGATTACCATTTGACGAAACTCATAAGCCGCTGAATTTCTGCGAAAACTGACGGTCAACTGCGTCGTTCAGTACCCGCTTCAGTTTCATGTAGTGTCTTGATGGAGCTCGGTGCTCAGGGAAAGTCCTAGCCACGACGATCTTGGGCGGCGGACCGTAGCGATATAAACTAATTGTCGATCGATAAATAAACAATCTCGACGACGGAGCCCATTGTGTCGATGTACTGAGCCTCTCCGAGCGCGCGTGCTTCGCGCAGCACGTCGAGCCATTGCACAGTGCCAAATTCCCGCATGCGATCAGTGTGATTGCAGGCGGTCGCAGGGCTTAAAGCACCTTGCCCTGCTCAAATTCTTATTAACGATAGGAGTATTAAATGAGCACCGGACAAGTCTTCGGCAAGATTCCCAAACGCACTTGCATCAAAGGCACCGTCGCTGCATTAATCGCGTGCGTCGTCGCTGCCGCTTCCTTCGTAGCTGTCGATACCAACGAGGCAATCAGCGACGCGGGCCTTGTTTTAAACTATTTCCTAAGCATGTTCGCTCCAGCAGGGACCACGGCCACCGAAACGAACCCGGATAACTAGTGTGGGTCTATGCTATGGTCGGGTGGCCATAACAAACCGTCTCATGCGATGTCGGAGCTGGCACAAGTATCCGTCGCCAGTTCATCGGAGAAGCGCTCGTGAGCACCCTTGTTGGCGATATGGCCGATCTGATCAAGAGCGCTACGCGCTGGAAGGGAGTGTGCCGGGTCCGCTCGCGGTTGGTGACGTGCGCTCCAAGTCTGCGAACGCGTGGCGTCCGCAATCGGCGACCGTGGAGGCGGTTGGTCAGATTCACGCAGCTTTGAGCCGGTTCGGCGAAGCGGATTCCTCCCGGCGCGCTCTGACCGCTTAAGAACCTTTAAGAACATTCAGCTTGGCGACTCCTTTGCTATGCCTACGATGCCAGCACCCGTTGTCTGTCCCTGATTGACGGCTGCTTCGGTCATGTGCTGCACCACACGCATGCGGCAGCGCCGCTCGTGGGTGGTCAAAAGTTCGGGATTCTATTGCCTCATGCTGGATCGCTTCGAAGTCACCGCGTTGCTGGACGGCCCACCTTCTTTTCCGATCGATTCGGTAGTGCGGGTCGTATCGAAAGACGAGAAAGCTCGCGATCTGCAGAGCGATTTTCTGCGCGCGCCAATGCAGGTTCCGCATGCGTCGGTCGAGTACGAAACCGATGCCGGACTTGCGCGCCGGGTGCGTATGGAAATGCTCGATGCGGCGCTTAACGTCGAGCATATCGCGGCGCGCATATCGCGTTTCCCCAACTCTGTTACGTGAGCAAACAAGATCCGCGTTATGAACCGCTGCCGGCGAACTACGACGCCCCGCCGCGCACCGAAGGGATCCGTGGCCCATCGCGCGACCCTGTCCATCTTCCATCGAGAAACATGATGCGCCACGATCCAGAAACACGACATCGCGATGTTCCTCCAGCCAAGACGCGCTCGCGGCTTCCGAAGTCCGAGGTCAGCGATGTGGACGGAGATGGGACGACAAGTTTCGTCGCCTGGGAACATATGGTCGGCGTGCTGCAGGGCGTTCACGACGCGCGTCTTGTTTCCGGGCGGAAGCACGCAGCGATGCAGCCCTTCGTACGCGATCGCTCGCCGCAGTCGTCCAACGCGCATATCCAGGTCCTCGAACGCCTGACGGACCGATCGGTGATCATTCTCTGGGAGGACTCCACGCGTTGCCGCTATGTCGACCAGGTGTGGACCTGTTGCCGCGCTCGAAGGACGGGCCAATGCGCGATGACGGGCGCTGTGATCTCGCGAGACGATATCGTGTACAAGCCGCGCTCGAAGCGCGGCTTTCCCGGAAATGGGGGGGCGATGATCCTTGCGTCTGTGATCGCTGGTATGTCACTTACGGGCTGACACTTCTACTTTTCGTTTCGCCGAGATTGCTCCGGTACCTCGACTCCCAGGCTGATGGCATAGACTCCGCCCTCGCTCCGTGCGGGGGCGGAGCCACTGCGTCAGCGCACTGTCAGGCTGGCGTAGCTTTCATGGATCGGCTCCCTCAAGTCGAGTCAAAATCGGTTGCTATTTTTTGTCGTTCTAATTTATCATTAGATCACTTCGTGAAATGAAGTTTTCCAGCGCATTCCGCTACCCATGCATTGTTGCCCGCGTCGCGCAGGTTGTTAGAGGCGACGTCGACACTCCGATCACCAGACCGATCCCGGATCGCTCATGCCGCTCCCCACAATGAACAACCGTCGCGGTGCATCCGTGCCGTAGGTCGTTCAAGGGTGCGCGACACCTGGAACACGCCCCGGCTCTCATATCTGACGTTCAGGCCTCAGACAGTTCTTAATGAAACGTGCTGGCTGCCAATTAATGGTGATATTCGCGCCGGTCAAGAGTCGTGCCCACACGAGATATAACTGAACGTGGCCTTCGTCACCCACGTCTTGTTGTCGATGCGTCCCGCCATCGCGTGCAGCGACGCGGACGGGATCCGCGCGAACAAGACGGTGATGTCGACAAGCGGGATAGCCAAAGAATTTGATCAATGAAGAGAAGGTTCACATGGACGAACAACTGAAGCAGAGCGCCCTCGCGTATCACCAGAATCCCCGTCCCGGCAAGATCTCGGTCACGCCGACGAAACCCTTGTCCAACCAGTTCGACCTCTCGCTCGCGTATTCGCCGGGCGTCGCGGCCGCGTGCATGGCGATCTACGACGAACCGCTCGACGCGCAGAAGTACACCTCGCGCGCGAATCTGGTCGGCGTCGTGACGAACGGTACGGCCGTGCTGGGTCTCGGCAACATCGGTCCGCTCGCCGCGAAGCCGGTGATGGAAGGCAAAGGCTGTCTGTTCAAGAAGTTCGCGGGCATCGACGTGTTCGACATCGAGTTGGCCGAAACCGATCCGGACAAGCTCGTCGACGCGATCGCGATGCTCGAACCCACTCTGGGCGGCATCAACCTCGAAGACATCAAGGCGCCGGAATGCTTCTATATCGAGAAGAAGCTGCGTGAGCGCATGAAGATTCCCGTCTTCCATGACGATCAGCACGGTACGGCGATCATCGCGTCGGCGGCGATTCTCAACGGCCTGAAAGTGGTCGGCAAGAAGCTGGAAGAAGTGAAGCTCGTGTGCTCGGGCGCGGGCGCGGCGGCGATCGCGTGTCTGGATCTGCTGGTGCACCTCGGGCTGAAGAAGTCGAACACGCTTGTGATCGACTCGAAGGGCGTGATCTACGAAGGCCGCGGCAACCTGGATGCTTCGAAGGAACGCTATCAGGCGACGACCGATGCGCGCACGCTCGGCGATGCGATGCACGGCTGCGACGTGTTCCTCGGCTGCTCGAGCGCCGGCGTGCTGAAGCCGGAAATGGTCACGACCATGGCCGACAAGCCGCTGATTCTGGCGCTAGCGAATCCGGAGCCGGAAATCCGCCCGGAGGAAGCGAAGAAGGTGCGGCCGGACTGCATCGTCGCGACAGGCCGTTCGGACTATCCGAACCAGGTCAACAACGTGCTGTGCTTCCCGTTCATCTTCCGCGGCGCGCTGGATGTCGGCGCGACGACGATCACGGAAGAGATGAAGCTCGCGTGCGTGCGCGCGATCGCCGAGCTCGCGGAAGAAACCGATCAGGGCGACGAAGTCGCGAAGGCATATGAAGGGCACTCGCTCGAGTTCGGTCCAGAGTATCTGATTCCGAAGCCTTTCGATCCGCGTCTGATCATCAAGATCGCGCCGGCCGTCGCGCAAGCCGCGATGGATTCGGGCGTTGCGACCCGTCCGATCAAGGACATGAACGCGTACCGCGAGCAACTCGGCGCAACCGTCTACCGTACGGGTATGGTGATGCGCCCGGTGTTCGCGGCGGCGAGGGAGCAAGTGGCGCGAATCGTGTTCGCGGAAGGCGAGGACGAGCGCGTGCTGCGCGCCGCGCAATTCGTGCTGCTCGAAAAAATCGCGAAGCCGATACTGGTCGGCCGTCCGGCCGTGATCGAGACCCGTCTGAAGAAGATGGGCTCGAAGCTCAAGTGCGGCGAAGACTTCAAGATCGTGAATCCGGAAGACGATCCGCGTTATCACAAAAGCTGGCAGGCCTATCACGAAATCGGCGCACGCTCGGGTATGACGCCGGAAGTCGCGAAGGCCGCGATGCGCAAGTTCAATACGCTAATCGGCGCGATTCTCGTGCATCTCGGCGACGCGGACGGCATGATCTGCGGTCTGATCGATACGTATCACGAGCATCTGAAGTTCGTCGAGCAGGTGCTGGGCAAGGCGGCGCACGTTGATAATTTCGCCGCGATGAATCTGCTGATGCTGCCGGGCCGAAACCTCTTCATCAGCGACACGTACGTGAACGAAGTGCCGACGGCCGAACAGCTCGCGGACATGACGGTTCTCGCCGCGAGCGAGATCGAGAAGTTCGGCATCGTGCCGAAGGTCGCGCTGCTGTCGAACTCGAACTTCGGCAGCACTCCGTCGTTGTCGACCGGGCGTATGGCCCACGCCCGCAAGCTGATCGCCGAGCGCGCGCCGCATCTCGAAGTGGATGGGGAAATGCACGGCGACGCGGCGTTGTCGGAAGCGGTGCGCAAGGCCGCGTTCCCGGGCACGACGCTCAAGGGTGAAGCGAACTTGCTGATCATGCCGAATCTGGACGCGGCGAACATCACATACAACCTGCTGAAAATGACCGGCGGCGAAGGCGTGACGGTCGGTCCGTTCCTGCTCGGCGCGGCAAAGCCCGTGCACATCTTGACGCCGGCCGCGACCGTGCGGCGGATCATCAACATGACGGCGATTGCTTCAGCAAACGCGAAGGCATAACGCGTTCTTCGCACTGCCACCGCAGCAGCATGCCCGGTTGTCAACCCTTGTTTCGGATCGAGAACCGGGCTTTCTCATTTCAGAGAAGGCGGCTGCGCCAGAATACTGCTCATAGCGTTGCCCGATCGGATGCTTCTCTTTGCACATGGTGGCGCACGCCAGTGACGACGCGGTGTGCGGCGAGGGCGAGGATACCAGCGAGAAGCGCCATGAGAATAGAGAGCCCGATCAGCGATGCGTTCAGGCCGAGATGATTCGCTGCCAAGCCAAGGGCAAGCACTGGAACAATGCCGCCTAGGTACGCAATCGAGAAAAACGACGACAGCATGCCCGCCCGGTGCTCTGGCGTTGCCATCGCGTTGATTACAAGGAGCGCAGACATGAAGGCAAGACCTTGCCCGAATCCGCCAATCAGATCACTCGCAACGAACAGCAATCCGGACGAAAGGCTAACCGATGCCGCCAGCATCACGAGACTTCCGGTCACGATGAGGGATCCGGTGACGAGTCCCTTCTTTGCACTCATCCCCCGAAGGGTCAACTGTGCCGCAGCCGAACCAGCGAAGAGCAATGCAACGCCAATGCCACCAACGGCGGGGCCTCTCCACGGAAGGAAAGCGTTGAAAAATGAAGGCGCAAGCGATGCAAAGAGGCTGAACAGCGTATAACCGACGAACGTAATTACCGCCACTGTTGCGAACTGTCTGGTCTGTTGTGCGTCAGGCATGTGAAAGCGGAGACGAGGAATAAACCCGCCTGTGATTGTTCGGGCTCCCTGTGTGCGGTGGCGCAGCAGGGCCGCAAGAGCCAATAGCAGCGCGCCAGTCAGAACGCCGTACGGCAACTGGAGGGGAAACGCGAAAGCTTGTGCGATAGCGCCTCCAGCGAGCGGACCGACACCTAGGCCCACGATCGTCATTAACGCCCCAATCGATGACGCATGCGTCATCCTCTCTGGTGGAGACACAGCGACAAGGCCAGCCGTAGCAGAGGTAGACGCAATACCTGCCGCCAGACCAATTGCGAAACGCCCGATGGAAAGAATCGAAAGGCTTGGCGCGAGGCCCGAAATAACAAGGCCGACAAGCGCGAGCACAGTTGCCGTGCGCAACGCACGAATATAGCCAATGTGCTCGCTCAGATGCCCAAGGAACAGTAGTGCCAGCAGTGTTCCGACCATGTACGTCGTATAGGCAACCGTGATTCCGCCCGGACCGATGAGAAATTCCTTTTCATACAAAGGATACAACGGGCTCGCAAGCGTTGCCCCTGCCATGATTGAGCACAAGGTGTAGGCCATCGCGATAAATTGCGCGTTTGAGATGGGACTTCTGGCTGCTGAAATATGCTGAGTATCCATTGCTGCAAATCTCGATATCTAGTCGAGAAGCAGAATAGATCAGCAATCTTGGATTGAGAACGCTATCCGAGGGCAACGCTGCATTGCGCGGGAGTCAGAACGCTCGGCGCGGTGCTACATACACGCGCACTTCAGGGCTTCTTCGAAGATGGGTTGCGCAAAATGCAATTGTCTTTTGCCCACTGACAAACCGCCCCTGACCAACACCGGCAAACACAGGTGTTTCAAGGCTCTGAGCGGTAACGGCATGCTGTGACCTCGAAATCCTCCAATTTAATCAGGCTGCAAATTATCGATAGATCAATTAATCTGCGTTTGTCGGCTGTCGAACTGCTTGTTTCAACATGCGCTTACTTATCGGTGCCAGTGCGATCTGCAGAATTGGGCAAAGGTTTGACCGACACGTAGCCCCGGTGCGCCGGTTTGTTTGATCTCCTGCAACTTGCAAATATTCGAGGTACGTCGCCCATGAATACGCGTGCTGAACTTTCGACTTTCGCTGACCCGCAGTTGACGTTCGCCACTATTCCGTCGGGCATATCCATTCCATACGTCGATATTGGAAGCGGCGAGCCGCTGCTCTTCGTGCATGGATCGCTTTGCGACTATCGCTTTTGGGATCCCCAGATCAACGCGCTTTCCAGCGATTTTCGATGCATCGCGCCTAGTCTTAGCCATTATTGGCCAGCCGCCGATGCAGCCATTCAGAGCGACTTTACAATTGAGAACCACGTTGCTGAATTGGCTGATTTTATCGTCGAGCTAGGTCCTGCACCGGTGCATGTCATTGGACATTCACGAGGCGCGGCAGTGGCATTTATGCTTGCACACAACTGCCCGCACCTCGTAAAGACGCTGACCCTTGCAGATCCTGCGGGCCCATTGCAGCTTGACCAGACAGGCCAGGCGTCTCTCCCGGCTGCTGTGATTGCATTGCGTTCGAAGGTTGCCGACTTGATCGAAAGCGGGAACGTTCTGGATGGGCTGGAGATGTTTGTCGATTCAGTCAGCGTTCCCGGATCGTGGCGAAAGAGCCCAGAGCGATTCAGGAGAATGGCAATTGATAATGCGAAAACATTGCCGCTCCAATTCAGGGAGGAACTACCGGCTTATTCGTACGGCGCATCACTAGGCATCGTCAGCAGGACGTTGTTAATCGACGGACAGCACAGTCCGCATATGTACCGGAACAACGTTGCCAAACTCGCCGAGTGGATCGGCCTTGCAGAGCGCGAAACGATTTCCGGTGCTTCTCACGGAATGAATGTCGCAAAACCGGCTGCATTCAATCGAGCGATTCGATCGTTCATTCAGTCGCAGAACCTGGAGTTGTCGCTAGTTTGACGTCACACGAATTGTGATCCCGATGGTTTTCGTCGCGAAGACAAACGCCCCTGCTGGGAGGTAGCAGAGGCGTTGTTATCGGACTCTGAGTAGTTGTACTAATAACTGGAACGACTACTACTACTCTTAGAACTTGTGCGCTATCCCGATAGCATCGACGAACTGTTGCTTGGATGCAGAAGGTGTCATCCCGTTGATAGAAGCCACGGCTGGCTGACCGAACGAGTCTACACCTGCAGCGCGCTGATATGCGGCGACCATATACACATCCGTTCGCTTCGACAGGTAGTAGTGCACTCCGGCGTTGACCTGGTTGTAATGGGCCTTCATGGCATTGGGGCCGCTCATTGCGGTGTAGGAATATGATCCTGAGAGAGACAGCGCTTGTGCGGAACGCCAGGAAGTGGTCAGTTCGATTGTATTGAATACCGCGCTTCCTGTGTAGCCGAGGGTGTTCGGGCCCGAGTCAGAGCCTAATCCAATGAAACGAGTGTTCGTATAGACGGCCCCGAGACTCGCGCGACCAAGCGCATACGAAATACCGGCACCGAAGACTTCCTCGCGATTCGCAGAGGCATAGCCCGCGACGACGGGGTTCTTCTGGGGTGTCGTGGCGGAACCCAGGGAGCCAATATTGTTGGTTGTTACACCGCCCGCGTTTGGCTGAGCGCCCCACATTGAGATGTTTGGATCATACGCGCTCAGGTATCCAATGCCGATTCGCAACGGACCCTCATTATATCCGGCGCCTGCGGAGAACACCTGATTCGTCGCCATGCTCCCGGGAACCCCACCAAACCCGTACAAGACATTTGCCGAGAAGCCCTTCCAGGTGGGAGAGGCAAGCTTGACGGTGTTGTTCTGGCGGACGGTCAGACCCAGGTTATCGATATCGTCGGGATGAGCGGTGATAAATCCGCCCCATTGACTTACGGCCGTGAAGGGAGAAAGGTAATCTACGAACGATGAATACTGTCGGCCCGCCGTCACAGTACCAAGACTGACATTTGACAGACCGAGATACGCTTGACGACCGAAAAGTAGACCGCCTTGCCCTAACGCGCCATTTGCGACGTTGAAACCATTTTCCAGCGTAAATATCGCGCTCGTTCCGCCTCCGATGTCTTCGACTCCCCGCACACCGAACCGGCTCCCTATGTATGCGGATGTTGACGCGTCCTGTATTGAATATTGGCGCGCACCGTGGAGCACTCCGGCCACCTTGCCCGTTTGGGCATTGCTTACAAAAACAACGTCAGGATCGACTATGCCATAGAGCAGTTACACTGCTCTGCGCGAATGTTGAACACGACAGTCCAAGCAGAGCCACCGATGCGAGTACCTTCGTTCTTATCAAAATTGTTGTCGATTTCAGGCTGTGCGTAGTCATATTTTTAACGGCTGCGTTTTAATTATGTTGTTCTCGTGTTTTGCGAGACTGTTGCGCCCCGCGTGCGTTGTATTCGTCGGGTGGACAAGTGCCGCTTATGCAAGCTGGCACTCGTTCCACTTATTGATTAACTTTGGCTGCCGCTCTGGACCGGCACGGGCGCACCGGTTTCACACGTAACCAGCTGGTTGTCGAACAAGGCGCGTTCCCTGTTTGCCGTTGCCGAGCGGTCGGTGACTGAGAATACCCAGATGCCAGCGAATGCCGCGATCATTGAGAAGAGTGCTGGGTACTCGTACGGATAGATTGCGTGGCTATGACCAAGCACCTGAACCCACACGGTAGGGCTAAGAATCGTCAGGACAACGGCTGTCAGAAGTCCGGCCATTCCGCCCATCACCGCTCCGCGGGTCGTCAGTCCACGCCAGTAAATCGACAGCAAGAGAACCGGAAACGTCGAACTGGCCGCAATCGAGAACACGAGACTGACAATAAAGGCGATGTACTGGTTTTCGAAGGCGATCGCGAGCAACGTCGCCAGCACGCCCAGCACCACCGTGGTCAGACGCGAAACGTTTAGTTCCTCCCGTTCCGTCGCGTGACCGCCCCGGAACGCGTTCGCGTAAAGGTCATGTGACACGGCTGACGCGCCCGCCAGGGTCAAGCCAGCTACCACCGCAAGAATCGTAGAAAACGTGACCGCGCAGATGAATCCGAGAAAAACGTTGCCGCCGACGGCATGCGCGAGATGAACGGCTACCATGTTGACGCCGCCGATCAGTGCGCCGCTGGGATCGTGATACGCCGGATCGGTTGCGACGAGCGCGATGGTGCCAAACCCGATAATCACGATCAACGCATATCCGAGACCCACGATGCCCGTTGCATGAAGAATGCTCTTACGAGCCTCCTTGACGTCTGCAACAGTAAAGAATCGCATGAGGATGTGCGGCAAACCAGCCGTGCCAAAGATGAGTGCCAGACCGAGCGACAAGGCTGAAATCGGATCATGAATCAGACCACCCGGGCGCATGATCGCGTCGTGATGGGCATGCGCCTGCACCGCGGCTGCAAACAGTGCGTCGGGGTTAAACGAGAAGTGGCGAAGCACCATGAACGCCATGAAAGCGCAACCCGACAGCAGCAAAATAGCCTTGATAATCTGAATCCATGTGGTGGCCAGCATGCCGCCAAAGAACACGTAGATAACCATCAGCACCCCGACGGTAACGACGGCAGGAAGATAATGGATACCGAACAGCAGTTGCACGAGCTTGCCAGCGCCAATCATCTGCGACACCAGGTAGAGCAGCACGATGACGAGCGAGCTGATCGCAGAGAAGGTTCGGACGGGGCGCTGTTGCAACCGGTACGACACTACATCCGCGAATGTGAAACGACCCAGATTGCGCAGCGGCTCAGCAATCAGCGCGAGGATGATGGGCCAACTTGCCAGAAAGCCGATCGAGTAGATGAGCCCGTCGTAACCGTTCGAAAACACCAGAGAAGAAATGCCCAGCAGGGATGCAGCGGACATGTAGTCGCCTGCGATGGCCCAGCCGTTTTGCGCACCGGTGATTTTGCCGCCAGCGGCATAGTGATCCGCCACGCTGTGATTGTGTCTGGCCGCCCAGCGTGTAATTACAAGAGTCGCGACGACGAACACCAGAAACATCGCGATGGCAATGGGATTGCGCGTCTGGTGCAGCGTTGCCGTAACGGGACCGCCCGTCACGACGGGGGCTGCCCAGGCGCCTGCAACAGGCAGCGCACCCAAGAGCGGGACAATTTTTCGGATGCTCATGCGTGCTCCTGACGACGGACGCGTTCGAGAAGGACGTCGTAGACCGTATTGGCCCGGTGGACGTAGATAGCGACGAGACCGAACGTAAATGCAAGCATCCCCAGGCCTACAGGGATTCCCCACGTGGTGGGGTGGCCAGCAACAATTTGAGTGCCCAGCACCCCGGGGGCGAAGGCTATCAGCAGGATGAAGGAAAAATACGCCACCAGCATGCTTGCCGCCAACGTCCACGAAAACCTCCGACGACGCTTGACGAGTTGATGGAATTGGACGTCGCCTAGCATAGGCGACACGGCCACTGGGCCCGGGCTGAGGCTTTCGGCACACGTTGCCACGTTTGTCATCGTATTTCCTCCTGACTGGGTAAAAGTCTTGCAACAATGGCGACCGACTCTCATGGCCGGTTCGCCCGTATCGGGGGTAACTACTAAAGGGTTGGGGCCACAGCCGTCTCGCGCATGACGGCGTCCGGCGTGCGATATTTCTCGGCCATTTCCCGTTCGAACGGGGTTTTCATCTGCGCCTGCATATAGGCGCCCAGGTGGCGCGCATGCTCGACGATGGCGCAGCCAAACTGCAGGCGATGACGCTCGTAGTCGGCCAGCGCCGCGTGAATGTCGTCAATCTCTGCAAGCGAGCGGGCCAGCTGCAGTGCATCACCGGCCGCCTTGGTCACCCCCATGCCGCAGTGGGGACGTGCCACAAATGCAGCGTCGCCGAGTAGCACGAGCCGGCCGAAGGTCAGCTGCGCCGCCTCGAGGTCGTAGATCGGCTGGAACAGTGGTTTCTGCGTTTTTTCAACCACTTCCGCGAACGGCGGCGCCAGCAGGGTACGCGCTGCTTCGCGCATGTCCGTCAGGACGTCCGGACGAATCAGATGCGGCGGAATGCCAGTGGGATAGTGGTTGCCGGAGGCATCGGTGAGCAGATCGCGCAACGTGCTCGCTTCGTCTGTCGGCCGGTACCACACAAAGTTGTAACGACGTTGGCCGGGTTCTGTACTGTTGCCGGGACCGGCCACGGGATAGCCGAGCATCTGTTCGCCGGACGGCAGGCAGAAGGCAAATTTGTCGAACAGGGCGCCCCACGCTTCCGGGGACAGGTCGCGCTCGTCGACGAGTCCTCGCCATGCGATGTAGCCCGCATACTGCAACTTCACGTCAGGCAGATACTTCTGTCGAATGCTTGAGCGGAACCCATCAGCAGCCACGACAAGATCGGCCCGCAGCTTTGAGTTGTCCGAGAGCGTGACTTCCGCATGGTCCGCAAAGCTTTCGACTGCGTCGACCACTGCGCCTGATCGATAGCAGTTATCGGGCAGTGCCGAACGAAGCACGTGATACATCTTGCTCCACGCAGTGAGGATCTGTGTGAGCGGGTGGGAGCCGGCCAGGCTGCCATCGGCGTTCAAGGTAATCCGGCTATGTACGGTGACGCCGATGTCGTCGTTCACGTCCACACCGGCCGCGATCAGCGCTTCCAGAAGTTCCGGGTGAGTCACGATGCCAGCGCCGCGTCCCGCGAGTTCCTCGGGAACGCGCTCCAGTACGGTCACGTCCCAGCCGCTGCGGAGCAAAAGATTGGCAGCGAAAAGGCCACCGAGCGAACCACCCACGATGACTGCCTTACGGCGATCCAAAAAGTTGCGTTGCATGTCGAAAATCTCCGGGTTAGGCGTCGGTGTGAGCGGGCGATGTACTCACGGATGATGGGACTTCATGAGCAGGGAAATTCATTTCGATCGTCACGCCCGACGGATCTTCGACGAATACCTGATGGAGGCCGAGACTTGGGACCGTTCTGTCCCGCCACTGCCAGCCCTCGCGGCGCAACGTTGCCCAGAAATCGGGGAGTCCCGTGGCGAGGAACGCGATGTGGTCGACGGTTCCGGTGCCGGTTTCCGGCAAGCCTTTGTCGCCGAGATAGTCGACGAGACCACTGGGATCGTTCGGGTCGATCCCGATGATGTGGACGACGCCGAACTCGGACTCGTCGCTGCCGTTGTACAGCCAGATCCCCGGGAAATTGAAGGGAGGACGGAATCCTTCACGAAAGCCGAGAACCTGCGTGTAGAACTGCCGCGACTTCTCGAGGTCGGTGGTGCGGATCGAGTAATGCGCGAGTTTCGTGACCGCCATGGCCATCTCCATGTTTATCGATCGATTAGTGATCGGTTGATAAATTATAGGGCGATCAATTCGAGAGTGACCACCGGATTCGTGTCGGTGTTTACCCGTCCCGCCTGTTGAAGGAATTGAACCCGCTGTCAGCTCAAGAGCTCTGACAAATTAGGGTAGTCCGTGTAGCCTTCATCGGTCCCGCCATACCAGCCGACGGGGCGAGGATCGTTATACGGTCCTCCGCGTTGAATGCGGGCCGGCAGGTCGGGATTGGCCAGAAACGTCCGTCCGAAGGCGATGACGTCGAGTCGCCCGCTGCGCACATGCTCGGCTGCCAGCGCCGGTGTGATGCCACCGTTGCCGATGAGCGGTCGCCGGAAATGCGGTTTGATCATCTCCAGCAAGTGCGGCATGTCCGGGGCGCCAGCCCAGGCGTTCGTGTCGGCGATGTGAATATAGGCCACACCCAGTTCGTCAAGCATTCTGGAGACGGCGCTGTATGTCTCCTCGGGATGAGGATCGCGCGTGTTGTTGTAAGCGGCTGTTGGCGAGAGCCGCACACCGACACGATGTGCGCCGACGGCGCTGATCACTGCCTCGGTCACGTGCCGTAGAAAACGCAGTCGCTTTTGCAGATTGCCGCCGTATTCATCGTGACGCCGATTGATGGTAGGGGACAGGAACTGGTGCGGCAGGTAGCCATTCGCAGCGTGAATTTCAACGCCATCCATGCCCGCAAGGACCGCGTTGGCGGCACCAACCCGATATTCCTCGATCGTCGCTTCGATCTCCGCCAGTGTCATTTCACGTGATGGCGTTGCGGCGAGCCGTGCATATCGACCGTTGGCCAGTTGCCCCCACACCTGAAGCGTGTCGAGGTCGTCGTTTACACCGGAGGGCGAGAGCGGAGCCTGCCCATCGAGGATCGCGTCGGAGCCGACACGTCCACAGTGCCACAACTGGAGGAAGATTCGGCCGCCGCTTGCGTGCACGCCGTCAGCGACCGACTTCCAGCCACGAACTTGGTCTTCACTATAAATACCAGGCGCCTGCTCAAAGGCGCAAGAATGCGGTGAAACATTGGTTGCCTCGGTGACCATCAGGCCCGCCGACGCACGCTGCGAGTAGTACTTCACACTGCTCGGTTGTGGCACGTCGCCCGCTTGCGCACGGCATCGTGTCAGTGGTGCAAGGGCAATCCGGTTGGGCAGCTTCAGCGAGCCCAGTTCCAGGGCATCGAACAGTTGTGGCATAAAGCCTCCTATTGACTATGTCCAATCCGGTGGTCAACCTGGCTCGCCGTAAGTCGTGACGTAGAGACTGTTGTACGCCAGTGGGCCATTGGCGCGACCACAGGCATCGGCGACGCAAGAGTGCGTCGCCGAACGCGCCCTGTTATCTCGTCGCGATGTACATCGTGATTTCGAAGCCGAAGCGCAGATCGGTGTACTGAGGTGTAGTCCATTCCATGGTTTATCTCCAGATGTCGAAGGGAAGTGCGATCGACATGCATCGCGAACGTGTCCGAGCAGGATCTGCCGCGATCAATAGTTATCGCTCGATCATTTTGTGCATGCTGTGACGTTGCGTCAAGTGATCGCATGATAAATTATGTTAGGTAGTTTTACTAATGCATCCCTCCACCCCCGAAACTTCTCGTTCGTCCCAGATCCGCCGGTTATCATAAGATAAATTATAAGTCTATGATTTTGTGGCAAAAATCAGGCCTGCTTGATCACCCGGAGTTCGCTCCGTCCGATCAAGTGTGTTCTCTGACGACACCCGCTAGGGGTAATTCCCGAGCCTGACCATCTTGGTTGATCGAACGGTGGCGATATAAACTTAAGTTGTCGTTCGATAAATAACGGCATGAAGCGATTCCCTGTACGGATCTCAGGGCAGGCGCTTGGCGCTGGTTTCTGTGTTGAGTTTTCTAGATACGTTGTCCTACGACACCACCCCTATACAAGCAGTTAGGAATCTTAATAGACGTGAAAGATCACGTCGACCGACGGAGGAGAAAGGTGAATCGACATCTGAAAGTTGCAGTCGCTTCAATCGCGATTGCTGGAACGGCCGCATCCGTCGTAGCAGCCGAGAACGACTGGCCAAGTTATAACCGTACCCTGAATTCAGATAGGTATTCTTCACTTGCACAAATCAACGCTGGGAATGTCAGCAATCTGAAGGTGCTGTGCACATACGATACAGGCGAGCATGGCAGCTTCCAGACGGGCATTCTGATGACAAACGGTGCGCTGATTGGAACGACTGAAAAAGACACGTTTTCAATCAATCCCTCCACGTGCAAGGAGAATTGGCGGGTACATGAAGACTACACGACGGTCAACCCGCTGAAGGTCAATCGTGGGGCGGCATATCTGGAGGGGCGAATCTTTCGTGGCACGCAGGATGGCCGTGTCATTGCTTATGATTTCAAGAGCGGAAAGCGCCTGTGGTCGACGACAATCGGCGATGCGACGAAGTTGAATGAAAGCGTTCCCGCTGCACCTATCGCATGGAATGGCATGGTGTTTGTCGGACAGGCTGGAGGCGATAACAAGGGCGTCAAGGGTCGTATGTATGCGCTCGAGGCCACGACTGGCAAGATCCTATGGGAAACGTATCTTGTGCCGAAGGGGCCACAAGACGTTTCGCGCGGCCCATCCGCACCGCCGCTCGCGCTGGTCGCTGCAAGTTGGAAGAATGCGCCTGATGTCCCGATCAGCGGCGGTGCAACGTGGACGACCTATTCACTGGACACCGAGTCAGGAACACTCTATATCCCCGTCGGGAATCCAGCCCCGGATTTCGTCAATGGTTTGCGCGAAGGTGACAATCTCTTCACCGGCTCGATGCTTGCGCTCGATGCAAAAACAGGTGCCTATCGTAACCACTGGTCTCTGGTTAAGAACGACTGGCATGATTGGGACGTCGACACAGCGCCTTCGATCGTTAAGGTGAAGTCTGGGAAGAAGATGCTGTTTATGGCGCCGAAAAACGGCTACCTCTACGGTGTTGACCTGTCGTCGAACAACATCGCGTACAAGGTACCCGTGACGCGCATCGAAAACGCGGACGCGCAATTCACACCTGGAAAGAAGGTACGTGTCTGCCCGGGAGCCATTGGAGGTGCTGAATGGAACGGAGCCGCTTACGATCCCAAGAATAATCTGGTCCTTACAGGCGAAGTGGAATGGTGTGCCGCCGTCGTGGCTCAGACTGACACGGAAGTCAAAGCAGTAAAAGCAGGCGACATTTGGCCCGGGATGCAAACAAACAATCCGCTCAATGCTTGGGGAGAGCATGACCCCGCGAGTCAGTGGGCTGGCTGGTTGTACGCGAGCAATGCCGAAACCGGTAAGTGGAAATGGCGACTCAAGACCAATTTCCCGATTCTTGGCGGTGTGACGCCGACCGCTGGCGGAATCGTCTTTTTTGGTGATATTGGAGGCAATTTCTACGCCGTCGATTCTGCAACTGGGAAACAGTTGTGGAAGAAAGAGCTGGATGGCGCGGCGATCGGCGGTGGTGTCATCACCTATGAGGATGCCGGGAGCCAGAAGGTGGCAGTGGCAGCAGGGATGACGTCGCCGCTTTGGCCGGTAAAAATCTCAACTGAAAAGGTCGTGATCTTCGGGCTGTAGCCTGCGAGAGCGTTGCACATGTCTGCATCATTTCATTGATTGCATCTCGTGGTTTCGCGGCTTGGCAAGCAGAAAAGCCGCGAACCACCCGGATATCGTTGGCTACACCCCATGAAGATCAAGGTACTGGGCTCGTCGGCAGGCGGCGGATTCCCACAATGGAACTGCAACTGCCGCAACTGTGACGGTGTACGGCGTGGCACGCTGGAGGCAACGCCGCGCACGCAATCCTCGATCATTGTTAGTGGTAACGGCGAAGAGTGGTTGCTCGTCAACGCGTCGCCAGACATCCTGGCGCAGATAGCGGCCCATCCGGAACTGCAACCCGCACGTCGCCAACGTGATAGTGGCATCGCCGCCGTGCTGGTCATCGACGCGCAGATCGATCACACCACGGGTCTTCTGATGTTGCGGGAGCGCGATACGCCGTTGCCGCTCTATGCGACAGATGTGGTCTGGCGGGAACTGACGGACAGCTTTCCGCTGACCTCGATCCTTTCACATTACTGCGCCTTGGAACGTCACACCATTCCGCTGTACGGCGGGTCGTTCGTGATCCCTGAGCTGCGGGGCGTGAGCATCGAGGCGTTGGCACTATCGAGCAAGGCGCCGCCTTATTCATCACATCGCAATTGCGGCAAGGTTGGTGACAACATCGGTCTTGTTTTCACAGAACTTGCCTCAGGCAAGCGTGCTTTCTACGCGCCGGGACTCGGCGAGATCGAGCCGCATGTGCTCGCGGCGATGCAACAGGCTGATTTAATTCTCGTCGATGGCACCTGCTGGAGCAACGACGAAATGATCCGGCTCGGACTGTCGAAAAAGTCCGCTGCGGACATGGGACATCTGGCGCAAACGGGGGCAGGCGGGATGATCGAAGTGCTCGATTCACTCGCCGACCGCAAAGATGCGCGAAAAGTGCTGATCCACATTAACAACACGAATCCGATCCTCGATGAGGACAGTCCGGAGCGCCGGCTGCTTATCGAACATGGAATCGAGGTTGCGTACGACGGAATGGCTTTCGAGCTTTGACTCTCAAGATCGAGGCTAAACATATGCGTTGCAGAGTGCAAGA
Organism: Caballeronia calidae; assembly: GCF_900044055.2. Classification (GTDB taxonomy): domain Bacteria; phylum Pseudomonadota; class Gammaproteobacteria; order Burkholderiales; family Burkholderiaceae; genus Caballeronia; species Caballeronia calidae. Next base: position 30,745 of record NZ_FCOX02000063.1, read on the forward strand.
GAGCTGATCGTGAACACACTCAACGAATCCCGTGACATTGCGCGTGATATCGCCCCATCGCTTACGGTCGCATGGACGCGAGAGAAATTCGAAGCGCAGCTTCGGGCCAAGGGCGCCGCGTATCACATTCATCATCCGTTCAACGTGAAGATGAACAGCGGGGGCTGCTCGCGCGAGCAGATCCGTGGGTGGGTTGCGAACCGCTTTTACTACCAGATCTCTATCCCGCTGAAAGACGCTGCGATCTTGTCGAATTGTCCATATCGAGAGGTGCGCCGCGGCTGGGTACGACGCATTCTTGACCACGATGGTTACGACAGGGACCAAGGCGGTATCGAAGCTTGGGCGCAACTGGGAGACGCCGTTGGACTTACCCGCGATGAGTTGTGGTCGCTTAGGCACGTCGCACCGGGCGTGCGCTTCGCTGTCGACGCCTATGTGAATTTCGCTCGCCGCGCACCCTGGCAGGAAGCGGTGTGTTCTTCGCTGACAGAGCTTTTTGCACCGCAGATTCATCGTGACCGTCTGTCGACCTGGCCGCAGCACTATCCCTGGATCGACCCGGCTGGGCTTGCATATTTCCGCTCACGCATCCCCCTTGCGCAGCGGGATGTAGACGAAGGACTGACGGTCACGCTGGATTACTTCACGACGCGCACGCAGCAGGAGCGTGCGCTTGAGATCCTGCAATTCAAGCTCGACATCCTCTGGACCATGCTGGACTCAATTGAAAAGGCCTTTCCGACATGAACGACAACGCACCGATGGACACGGAGGTCGCCTCCGTCGCGCAACCTTGGCGCCCTCGACTGATCGGACTCTTTCGCCTGCAATGGGAACCGGCACAGAGCGCGCACGTGCTCCTCTACCCTGAGGGAATGGTGAAGCTGAACACGAGTGCCGCACAGATCCTATTGCGATGCGACGGTACACGTGAAATGTCTTCGCTCATTGCCGATCTGGAGAAGACGTTTAACGCGACAGGTCTCACGTCGGACGTGGCAAATTTTGTCGACCACGCGAAGACGCGCGGCTGGCTGGAATAGACGGCATGACCAACCTGACCGTACATACGCAGCCCGCGCCGCCAGCGAGCAAGCCAGCCATCGAGCCGCCGTTGTGGCTGCTGGCGGAGCTGACATATCGCTGTCCGCTGCATTGCGTCTTCTGCTACAACCCTGTGAACTACGCCGATCACGCGCGGGAACTCAGTACTGAGCAATGGCTCGACGTGCTGCGCGAAGCACGCGCGCTCGGGGCGGCTCAGCTCGGTTTTTCCGGCGGCGAACCGCTCTTGCGTGACGATCTCGAAGTGCTTGTCCGCGAGGCGCGGCAATTGGGTTTTTACACGAACCTCATCACGTCGGGTATTGGGTTGACCGACGTACGTCTCGACGCATTGAAGGCTGCCGGACTTGATCATATCCAGCTATCGTTCCAGGACTCAACACAGCAGCTCAACGATTTTCTCAGCAGCACCCGCACGTTTGACCTGAAAAAGCGGGTCGCTGCGTCGATTAAGGGGCATGGCTTCCCCATGGTACTCAACTGTGTGCTGCATCGCTTCAACCTGCCGCACGTCGGGCGGATCATCGAGATGGCGCTTGATATGGGCGCGGAGTATCTGGAGCTTGCGAACACGCAGTACTACGGCTGGGCACGCGCGAACCGTGCGCAGCTGATGCCCACCGCAGAGCAACTGCGTGAGGCGGAAGCCGTCGTAGCACGATACAGGAAGGAAATTGGCGGGCGCTGCACGATCTATTTCGTCGTGCCGGACTACTTTGAGACACGGCCGAAGCGCTGCATGAATGGCTGGGGATCGGTGTTCCTTGGCATCGCCCCGGACGGCGCTGCGCTTCCCTGCCACACGGCGCGGTCGCTGCCGGGTTTGGAATTTCCGAACGTCACGGAGGTCTCGCTGCGAGAGATTTGGTACGAAAGCGATGCTTTCAACCGCTTTCGTGGGGTCGGCTGGATGAAGGAGCCATGCCGCAGTTGCGAAGAGAGAGATCGCGATCTCGGCGGATGTCGCTGCCAGGCTTTTCTTCTGACAGGCGATCCCGCCAATGCAGATCCCGTCTGCGACAAGTCTCAGGCGCACGAGCGTGTCATCCAGGTGGTCAAAGCGGCGGAGGCGCGAGCCGTTTCAAATGAGCGCCCGGTGCTGTTTCGCAATGACGCGAACTCGCGCAAGATCGCACGCGATCACTCACAAGTGCGCGCGGTCGGAACGGGAATCGCCATTGCGGACGCCGGTCCCGGCAGCCCGGGAGGCTGCGCATGAAAACAGCTGGTATTTCTGTGCTCCTGGTGGATGATCACGCCGTGGTTCGCGAAGGTTATCGACGTCTGCTCGACCTGACACCGGATCTTCGCATGGCAGGCGAGGCCGCCAATGCGCGCGATGCTTATCTGCTCTTCAGTGAGTTGCGACCTGATGTCGTCGTGATGGATCTGATGCTACGAGGCGCGAGCGGAATTGAAGCCATGCGGAGAATGCTCAACCGTGAACCACACGCGAATGTACTGATCTTCAGCGCGCACGAGGAAGCCATCTTCGTGCGTAGGACGCTTGATGCGGGGGCGCGCGGCTACGTCACCAAGGCGAGTGCGCCTGATGTGTTGGTGGATGCCGTAAGAGCAGTCGCTCGTTGCGCGCGCTACTTGAGCCCTGATATCTCAGACGCACTAACGTTGCGTGCGACCCTGACGGAAGGGCCAACGGGACGACAGCTATCGGCACGCGAGTTCGAAGTGCTTCAGCTTCTGGTGCAGGGCTACTCATTGGCCAGCATCGCCGAGCGGCTGGGACTCAGTCAGAAGACGATCGCCAATCACCAGTCCGTGATCCGCCACAAGTTTGGCGCGAACAACGGTGTGCAACTGGCACAGCTGGCGCGTCGCCTCGGCTTTTACGTAGGGGGTTTAGCCAGCGCCGCGTGAGTGGACAGGCAATCGCAGGGCATTCACCCCGTTGCCCAGCACGGTTTTTTTTACGCACGATAGGAGCTTCAAATGAGCACTGGACAGGTTAGCGCCAAGAGTACAAAGCGCACTTGCATTAAAGGTACCGTAGCCGCGCTAATTGCGTGCGTCGTTGCTGCTGCTTGCTTCGTTGCTGTCGATACCAACGAGGCGATCAGCGACGCAGGCCTTGTTTTGAACTATTTCCTAAGTATGTTCGCGCCAGCAGGAACAACAGCTACCGAAACCAACCCGGACAACTAGAACGGCCATGCGATGACACGGATGCCCACAAGATTTGGTCCTATCCGGTCCCGGCGCGGACTGACCTATCCTGGGCGTCCACTGTTTTCATAAAGGTTTCAATTTGGTACGATCGCGCTTGATAAGATTGCGAGTCAGAACGGCAGGTGAGAGACCGTTCTCAGTCGTGTAGCGGGTCATACGATGGTGATTTTTAAGTGTCGTCGAATCGACGACCTGTCGTGGGAAGTGGGAGGTTTGGCCTACGTCTGCCCTTCGTAAAAATTGCGCATTGCGCTAGGGGCACCACGCAGAAACAAATCGACCTTCTGCCGGACGACGGCCTCCAGATTCTCCGGTACACTTGCGCCATACACCCATTTGCGCATGCCGATATAGAAGATCGTCGTATGTAGGCTCCAGATCATCTCGATCTGAGCATCGAGATCAGCTGGGTCGCATGGGTCATCGATTGCAAAATCTGCTCTGACCTCGGCTAGTACCGGCAAAAAGATTCGATCGCGTAGCTTGTTAAGGTATTTGTTGTTGATCCCTTCACGAGTCAGACCCGCAAAGATGAAGATGCGGATCCAATCTTCGCGCAGAATCACCGATGCATAGTCCGTGTAAAAAGCATACAAACGCTCGTTAAGCGGAACTGAGCGATCGGCGATCATCTGTTCCCATTCAATTCGCCATTGGAAGACCTCGTGGTACACCCGGTCGATGAGGGCCTCCTTGTTCTTGAAGTAGCGATACAGGAGTGGTTGTGTCACACCAATCTGCTTTGCCAGCTCGCGTGTGCTGGCAGAGAAGCCGTTGCGGGTGAAGTAGTCGATGGCACTGTTGACGATTTGCCGTTCCCGCTCTTCGGGCGGTAGTCGTCTCGCCGCGTTATAACAAATATCGAGTTTCGGCATGATCAGCTGGAAGGTCCTGTGAGCGATGAAACGAGATCGATGAAGGCGTTCACACGTTTGGATCCGCGCTGATTGGGCAGGTAAAGTGCCGAGATGACGGACCGGGCGTCGTTTGGTGTCACGTCATAGTTTTCAAACAGCTTCAGCAGCCTCCCGGATTGGATATCGGGTTCGATAAGCCAGTCAGGCAGAAGTGCGATGCCAGCTCCATCTCGTACGGCTTCCAGCAGGACTTCGGAATTGTTGCATCTCAACGGTCCTTTGACTGCTACCTTCGTTATGCCGTCGGGACCAGAGAATGTCCAGACCTGCTGATCGTTGCTGTACGAAAAGCGCAGGCAGTGATGATTCGTCAGGTCAGCGGGGAGAAGCGGCGTTCCGTGATCCCTCAGATAGTCATGGCCTGCGACAACGTATCGGCGGAAGGTGCCCAGCTGTCGGGCAACAATATCCGAGGTCGGAGGTGGCTCACCGAGCCGAATTGCGACATCGATTCTTTCGGATACAAGGTCGACCGTCTCGTCGCTCAGTCTCATTTCAAGATCGAGCTTGGGATATTGGGAAAGGAATGTCGTGATGTGTGGCGCGATTCGGCATGACCCGTAGGCGACTGGTACAGAAACGCGCAGTGGCCCTGAAGGCTCATCTCCGCGATCGGACACCAGAGAATCAGCATCAGCCAGGTCTTCGAGCAGTTTCTTCGCCCTGACGTAGTACAGGGCACCCGCGTCGGACAGTGTCACCTGGCGGGTAGTTCGGTTCAGAAGGGCTGTGCCTAACGATTCCTCAAGGGCGTCTACCGATCGAACTACCGAGGACGCTGCCAGATCAAGGCGTCTCGCCGCGCTAGAGAAACCGCCGGCCTCGGCTACCTCGACGAACGCCCGAATCGCAGAGAACTTGTCCATGGCTTTGTCTTTATTGCAATGAAGCGTTGCGTGATTCAAGCATTCTCGGGTTCCCAGGCATAGCCTATCGTAGGCATTATACGTCCTATAACTTATCACACGATCAACTACACCAGCCACAAGAAATTTGCAACAATTCTGCAGGAGATTACGAAATGGATAAGCGTAAAGTGCAAACAGTCGATACCAACAAGATTCCGTGGGAAATGCTTGATGTTCCGGAACTGAACGCTAAGATCCCACAAAAGGTCTGCGTAGTGGACGACGACACCGGCATGGCAGTCGTGAAAGTCTGTTACAAGGCTGGTTTTACGAATGTCTCCCACTGGCACAATTGCGCGCATGGGATGTATGTGCTGGACGGGATCCTCGTCACTAGTGCAGGGTCATTCGGGCCTGGGAGCTTTGTCTGGTTTCCGGAGGGTACGACAATGACTCACGGCGCGCAGAGCGACAACGATGTGACATTTTTGTTCATCACGAACAAACCCTTCGATATGCACTACACGCACCTTGAAGGTGGTCCTCCGCAGGACTGAAGTAAGTTTTTAGCCAATCATACGAGGTCGGTGCCTTCGCACATGCCGAGGCACGAGGACTCGCAGGAATGGATCACCTCTGCGGATTCAGTTCGACTGGCATGTTCCACAGTTCGATTCTTCCGCGAATTTCACTGGGCGTTACAAAGCCAGTGTAGTGCGAGCCAGAGAGGTCTAGCCGGAGGCACCCGAGCAAGCGCAGCCACCGAGTGCAGTGAGCCGCGAATCGCGTCGCAACAGACCGCCGGATGTTGCACGTTCAATGCAACCCCGTCTCAATTCATGCCGCCCGAACGCATGATTACACTATCATATGATAAATCGGTACGGCTGAGCGAGGGCTTGCCACGATACCGTTCTGCGCGGCGGGAGAACGGCCCGTTCTCACGGCGACCCGCGCCAGCATGCGAAATGGGCGGGAACGGTGTGTCAAAAAGAAGGGATCATGGCGACAACCGCCGCACGCCTGCGATTCTGCTTTTCAGTTGATGTTGCTGATTGTGCCTTCCTCCGTTAGAAAGGCCAGGAGTCCGCGTCCCTTCGCGAACTCCTTCGTATGGCCTTGGTGGTCAAGCGATATTCATTATTCTATTTCCCATCCTTTGGCCCCACTCGGTAATCGCGAGTCCTTCGCTGACCTGCCCTTCTTGCCAGTCAGCGAGTGAGGCCGTCATGTCGCGTTGTCCACGAAGTGTATCGGCCAAAGTTATCGCATTCGTTGCAGCTTGAGCGGTGCTGCCCGCAGTGTGCGGACGGGGTATGAAGGCCGCGTCGCCCATCAGTACAACGCGGTCGAATACCATGCGGGGGACCTCCAGATCCTGGATTACTTGCACGAAGATGTCATCCGTGTTTTCGATCAACGCACGGAACTCGGGATTCGCGTGCGTTGCAGCCATGGTTCTAAACCATGTCTCCTGCGCGGGCGACAGTTCTCCGGGCGGAACTGAGTGGGTGCGTCGCTTGCCGGTCTTGTCGGTCAGAACAGCGTCAAGGTCATCGCCGGCCGCAGATTTCAGGTACCAGAGCCAGTTGTATCGACGACGCCCGATTTCAGTAGATCCGTCTTGACCCGGAACCATGTATTGCAACATCAGCGCTCCGCGATCCTGCTGAAATACGAAGTTCTCGTACAAATGCGGCACCATCGATGGAGACAAGCGACTTTCGTCAACCAGGCCTCGCCATACCGTATAGCCGGCGTAGCGGGGCGAGATTTTCGGCAACATCAGCTCGCGAACCGTGGAGTTGCCGCCGTCTGCCCCAATGAGCAAGTCCCCGTGAGCAGTGCTTCCATCGGCAAAGATGGCGGTGACGCCATGACTGTCCTGTTCGATTGCGACCAGTTTCGCGCCGCGGTGATATTGCTCATCGGGGAAATTTTGGCGCAGCACTCCATACAGCTTGTTCCATGACGTTTGCGTCTGGGGCATGTACTGGCGGCTCGACACTGTACCGTCGCGGTCGAGGTAAATTCGGTCGTTAGAGCGGACACCAAGATGCCCCGTGGCTGGAACACCCGAAAACCGGAAGGCCTGCAAAACGGCACCCTGCAGAACAATCCCTCCACCCCGACTATCCAGTGGCGACGGTGAGCGTTCGTAAACTTCAACGTCCCAACCAATGGCTCGCAGCGCGTTGGCGGCAAACAGGCCACCGAGGGAGCCGCCGATCACGATGGCCTTGGGTTGGCGGGAGGCCGGAAGCAGAATGTGCGGCACTGCGCCGGTGTCCGTAGCGAGTTGCGGCTCGCGAATTTCCTTGACTGAGGATTCGTTCGTTTCCATGGTTTGCTCCTCGATGGCAGCCGAGAGTTCTTTTCACGGCATAAAGATGCGATAACCCAAAGATTACGGGCGATACGTCAGTCGGGGAAGGAGTGCGCTTGCAACGGAGCATTGCATGCAACGCAGCGGCGCAGCGGCCAATTCCGATAAGTCAGCCCTGCGTCGGCGCCTTGCAGGTGACGCAATGGACAGTTGCGCGCCGTTGCTATTTGAAGAGCGCTTCCTTGCCCCTAACCTATGTTCATCGCAACCAGAAGGAGTAAATCATGGGACGACCTATCGTTAAGGTCACATCCGACTTCATCTGTCCGTGGTGCTGGATCGGTCACAGAAATCTGAAGTCTGCGCTCGCACAGATTGACGCTGAGCATAAGCCAGAAATCTCCTACGTGCCGTTTGAACTCAATCCCTCACTTCCGCTGCGCGGGGTCGACCGTAAGGAATATCGGACAAGGAAGTTCGGCAGCTGGAATCGCTCGGTGCTGATGGACGCTGACGTCACCGCCGCAGGAAAGGCAGTTGGGGCCGAATTTAACTATGAGAAGGTAACGGTTACACCGAACACACTTCTCGCACACCGACTCATGGTATTTGCGCAGCGCAAGGGAGACACGAAGAGAACTGAGGCGTTGTTTGAAGGGATTTTTACGGCCTATTTTTCGCGCGGTGAAAACATCGGGCTTGTCGACGTTCTGGTCGAGGTAGCAAACGGAGTCGGATTTGATGCTGGCGAAGTGAGCGATTTTCTTCTGAGTGACGACGGCAAGGCGGAAGTTGTAGCCAAAGAGATGGATGCCCAACGGGACGGTGTTCGCGGCGTGCCGTCATTCACAATCGGTGGGTCGCGGATACATGGCGCGCAGCCGACGAGTGTCCTGAAAGACGTGATTAGCACGGAGGCAAGCGACGTTGAGCTTGATAACGCAAGCGATACCGAAGCCAATGACTGTACGAATGGTTCGTGTCAGCTTATCGGATAGGCCGCTTCGAACGTGTTATACGGAGAATTGAGATGGAAAACCAAGTGAAGTTGCACTATGTCTATGATCCGTTTTGCGGATGGTGCTACGGACTCGCACCGTTGCTGACGGCGGCTGATGAGCTGGATGGCATCAAGGTGGTGCCTCACTCCGGTGGGATGCTCGCTGGAGAGCGGGCGCAAATGATGTCGAGCGATTGGCGAGAGTTCGTGCGTCCGCATGAACAACGGATTACAGCATTGAGTGGTCAAAAGTTCGGGGAGAGCTACACGGACAAGACTCAGTTTGACTACAGTGTTCTGCTCGATTCTGGCCCCCCGACTGCTGCCATGATTGCTGCAGAGGAAGTGGCGGGCGCCGGCCTGGCGATGCTGAAGCGGCTGCAGGTCGCATATTACGTTGACGGGCATCCGATTGCCACACGTAATGAGATTATCCGGAACGCTGAGGAACTCGGGCTTGATGTGATCAAATTTGGTGAAGCATTCGATCGGGCGAGTGCAAACCTTGATGGGCACTTCTCCGACACACAGGCGTTGCTGGAAAAGCTGGGTGGTCAAGGCTACCCTTTGCTGGCGATTGAGAAAGACGGTGTGCTTCGCAGGGTTCATCTTGGCCGTCTTTTCGGCAAACCAGAAGCGTTTAAGGAGTCGCTACGAAAAGAGCTTGTTGCGGATGACGTCAAATAGAACATTTGCGTCGGTGGTTTGCAATTCGTCAAGGGAGTCTTTCGTGGTTGCTGCGTAAGAGACCGGCATCGCCGGTCTCTTTCAAAATATCTACCTCTTCGTCGCGTCACAGACTTTCTTGAAACCAGCCTGCTCAACCGATGCTGAGCCAGCCGGGAACGTACTCCATCTGTGAGATTCGCCAGACGCCTTCCTCATCCTGAATCGTCTGAATGCGATAGTGCGCTCCGTAAAGCGGCTTGCCGTCGGGCGTCTGTGTCTGTCCGGGCATGATCCGGCCGAGTAGAAGCGTCGCGCTCTTCCCGTCAGGCTGGATTTCTACCTGCAAGGGTTCACCGTAGTGTTTCATCCGTAAGCGATCCACGAACGACGCCCCTCAGAGTATGTGGTGGAACGCGTGGGGCGTGGTAGAGGCAGGTCAGCGGAGG
>NZ_FCOX02000064.1 GCF_900044055.2 Caballeronia calidae
TTCGCCTTGGCCAGCAGCGCATCGATCTGTTCTTTGAGTTCCAGCTCGGCTTTCTTCATCCGCTCGTAACTCATCGCCTTATGACGCGACGCATTGGCCTTGATCTTCGTGCCGTCAACGGCAATCGTCCCGAGCTTGACCAGTCCGCATTCCTTGGCCAGCTTCACCACTTGCACAAACAGCTCCGACAGTTCCTTCAAGTGAAAGGCGCGAAAGTCGCAAAGCGTGCGATGCGCCGGATAGTTGCCCGCGGCGAGGACCCGGAACGCGATATCTTCATGCAGCTTCCTGGCCAGCTTGCGCGACGAAAACACCCCGGTCGCATAGCCGTAGACGAGCACCTTCACCATCATCGCCGGATGAAAGGGTTGATTGCGCGGGCCGCCGCCCGCATACCGCGCATGGAAGCTTGACAGGTCGAGCGAATCCACCGTGTCGCTGATGTAATAAGCCAGGTGCCCTTCCGGCAGCCAGTCTTGCAGCGCGTGGGGCAGCAACATCTGCTGCTGCGGCTCGTATGGGAGATAACTTGTTGGCATCTGCTAACAACGTCTTCTCCGCTCGGCCGGATGACATCAGATTTCTGCCGCGCACGCTCCTAGGTGATATCGGTCGGAGATGTTTTTAGGCAGATCAAGCGCGCGGGCCGCGATCTTTATGGGGTCCTGTCCCGACCAGCGTAGCATTTTCTTGGATTTCAGTGCTTCGCCTTTGACGATCTTCAATACTGCCTTGTTAGAGTGCTTCGCATTAGACGCGCCGCTTTGCTGAACACGGCCGAGCACGGTCTTGAGCCCCTCATGAATGATCGTATGGCGGATCACTCGAACAGTGTGGCTACTGATGTCCACATGGTCTTCAAATAGGTCAAGAATCTCAACGGGCAACTCATGCAGTTGCAATGCTAACGACAAGTCACCTTGGCTAACGCCCAACGTACTCAATGCGCCAAGTTGCGTTTTCCATTTACCTTCGTTGAGCCCTTCCCAGTATCGCTGAGCAAGGCGTAAGCAACTGCGACGGCTTATCAGACGATAAGGTCTTTTTCTTTTCATCGGGTCTCCTTTTGTAACGCTAAGATGTTGGCATATTTCGAGCGCGAATAAGAAATATAAAGCAACGCCACGAGAAAAGTTCATATGTACCTGCGGAAAGAGATACGAAAAACATCCTCTTTCCACTCTTTGTGTCTCACTTGGCTTACAGCCAGCAAGGAAGTGTCGCGTTTTGGATACATCAATTACGTACGGACGGGAACGTCGACGCATACATTCGCGATTTTGAATGTCGACGAATTTAGAGAATGGCTTGCGCACAATCAAAACTTCGTGTACGTTCAACCGCCTGTCTAAAGACACTCAATGCCCATGGGATTGAGCTGCCAATGGCGGATTATCATTCGCTCGCTGATCCGCCGTCACAACCCCTCCGCTTTTCTTCGCTGCATTCCCATCCTCTCAAGTCAAGCATCTGTCAAGACAGGAGGACTTCATCATGATATGCCCACTTTTCGCTGGTACCGCCCGGGCGCAAATCATTGATTTCACGAGATTAATCGCCTGTTATTGCGAAAGCGTTTTCGTGCGTTCACCTGCCCATTTCTCGCATGCGCAAGGAGTCGGGGCTGAACAAGCCGCTGTTACAGCGGCACGACGTGGGTAACGCGCCATGAAAGGCGCACGATGAAGCATGCGCAATTGCATGGAAGCGAATCACACGCGCCATACCTCTCACGCCCGATGCGCGTCGAGTTCCGCTCGTTCGACGGCATGAGCCCAATCCAGGCATCCCTTTCGAAGACGTGCGTTGATTTCATTGACATCAAGGAATGACCAGTTGACGGCACTGTAGCGAGCGGCATTGAGAGGTCGGAATGATGCGGAATTTGATACGTCTTTGTCGAAGCCAATCAGCGGTGCCACGCGCGGCGCTCAATGAGCCCAAGCCGCGCCCCTTATTTTTAAGGTGCTAAGTTTGGCCGACGCCTTTTTGCGCGACTGCTTCGATCTTAGGAGCGCGTTCTATTAGCCAAGCGCCAAGGCTTCCGGCGTCCAAGTGCAGCACGCGTTTGCGTTGAGGGCAGTTCGATCGAACTCCCGCGAGCAATTGCGATGCTTACGATGGTTCCCGCGGGCGACGGCTCATAACTGCAGTGCCGAGCAAGAAAACGTACCCTATATGAGCGCCCAGACAAGCATATCGGCAAATCGCCCATCTAAAGCGCTGCCGTCGGGTGGGTATAAGCGCTCGAGAACAAGCCACCTGCTGAAAAGGCCATGCGTTGTCGTAAATCTAGTCAGTTTCGCGCGTGAGCCCGCGAGCCTCGTGGTCGTCTCGAAAATGACCCTACTCGAATTTTCCTCGACATATGAGCCGGGGGCCGTGGACAGCGCGGCCAACGATTGCATTCTAAAAGACGTATGGCAGCCCTTTGGAAGGGTCACCCTTGAAACAGCGCAAGCGTCCTTTTTTTGATTAAAAGGCGGGCTGGTTCGGTGCGTCCTTGTACGGTGCGCTTTTCGGCACTGTGCCTCGCCCCAAGACGGCTGGCTAGGAAATATCATGATATAGGTCAATCCGCGAAAAGAGGCATGAAAACATGTCGCTTTTCGCTGCGACTACCCGCTCACCGTGTAGTAATCAGACGGCCACTCGGAAGGTGGACGACCCAGGGTGGCGTCGGGTGTAACAAAATTCGAAAAGGCGGGATTTTGATACACCCCCCTTAAAAATTTCTTTCCCATTTAGATCAATCACTTGCCTAGATATAGCGGCGCTTTCAGAAAATATCATGATATTTCCTAGCGCTCTTCGCCCGATAAGTCTCATGAATTTCCTAGCCCGAAAAATCTTCGCGACGTCGCCTGTGGAGGCGCTGATACTCGATCAACGCACGCGACACATCCGCGTCTTTCAAAAAATCCCAAGCTGTCTTACCGCGAACACCCTGAACGCACTGTCAAGACCAAGCCGTAGCTGCGCTGTCCGCGGCCTCGGCTCGGCAACGACGAGTCGCTAGTCGTCATTCTAGTCAGGTCGGAGGGCCATATTCGGCACTCGGCGCGACGACGCATCAATCGAGCGAGGAAGAGTTGCATCGGGGGGCGGAGGTTGTCCCGGTAACAATCGGACCGTGCGGAGCCTCTTGGCGAGGCTTCTGAACGACGTACGAGGAAAAGCTGGGACAAAAGCGCAGTCATCTGCGATACAAGCGCTATCCGGAGAGCGTTGGTCGCCGAGTTGAGGAGAACGAGGGTTTCTACGTCACGCATGCTCGACATCGAAGATCGTTGTCGCCGCCAGTCAGATAGTCGTCGATACAACAACGCGCGAGGCGCAGGTCGGCGCCGCCGCTATTCAAGCCAAGCATGCAATCGTCGTTGTTCGGCGTGGCCAGTTCCGGCAATCGATCGTCGGGTTCCCATCTAAGGGCGCGCGCGCCAATACTGCGGACAGGCCGGGGCGAAAACAACAAGAAGCGGCACCTTCATTCAGTCACGGGGCCGTTCTACGCGCTAACTTACGCAGCGCAGAGAAGTTCAATGAAACGAATCGTGCCTTGGCGAGTTTTGGGAAAGCGGTGCGGTCAATCATGTCACTCGGACTTCTGCGGATCGAACGCGCGTCTCGCCCGCGTGAGCGCTCGCATAAGGAAGAGACCGCCGTACAGGCAATGACTGCACCTGCTGCGAGGCGCCGACCAAACTCGGTCGACGCTCTGCTCAGTAATCATGCAGCCGAGATCATTGTCGCTAGATCCGTGTTAGCGAGGCCGATCGTCAAGCAACGACAACTGCCCGGGCACCGGATTGTCACAGGATGTGTTAGCAGGTTCGTTCGCAAACGGGTCGTCATGAAACGCTTCGATTGGTCGTGGATTCACAGCAGGGGAATCCGCCGATGAAGCGACTTGCGAAGGCCCGCACTTGGCGAGGATGCGATAAAGCGCTTGCCTCGATATTTTCAAGTTCTTCGCAGCTTCAGATTTGACGCCGTTGGCAGCTTCTAGGGCGGCGATCACCTGGTCGGGCGTGATCACGGGTCGCGATAGGCGCTCCGCCGTGGCAAACGTTGAGATATACGCCGTTGCCTTCCCTGCAAGACTATGTCCTGCGGCTTCGACTAACTGTTGCATGGCCTTTTGATGAAGTTCCGGGTCGGGCCGGTGGTCGGCCCGCTTGATGGGCGCCGGCACGCCGGTGATTTGCTCGTACATCCTTTGAAGGTACGCGTGGCGCAGGCCATGTACGGTGACGCCTAATCCGGCGCGGCTGATGCCCTCCTTCTGCAAAACATGATAGAAATGGCGATACCATTTCTTGAGCGACCAAGGCTCGGGGATCATCGACCCGGTGCGTGGATTGGCGAGCCTGGCTGCACGGATAAGGACTTCGTACTGCCATTCGGCATCGATGGGTACAAGCCGAGGCCTGCCTCCCTTGGTGCCGTCAATCACATGGAGGTGCCCTGAAACACGCAGACACTGCAGTGGACGCAGGAGCATGCTTTCCTGCGCGCGCAGCCCAAAGGTCGCCTGCAATTCGACCTGAATTGCGACCCAGCGGTCGCGTTCGCAAAGCCGCGAGATCACGTCGTTGACGTCGACGTTGGCCGCTTCCCACGATTTATCTTCCTGAGCCACATAGTAGCGGCGATATCCGTCGGGCCGCTTGATGTAGTCATCGACGGTTCCCACGAGTTGATGCTTTTTCATCCAGGCGGCGAGTGTGCGCCAGTAGGTGAGCTTGTTTTCGACGGTGCCCGGCGCCTGCTCCTTCTCGGTGACCCAAAGCTTAACGAGATAGGCGATGTGCTTTTCCGAGAGGTTCCACGGCGACTGAAGCGCGAAGCCACCCTTTCTGAGTTCGCGAAAGCCGGCGATGAGATGTCGCACGCGGTACGTCTGGGTCTTGATGGAAATCGCGTTCGAAGTCACGCGGGTCTTGCTGTGTGCTTTGGATAGGTGATGTTGAAAGAGTTCGGTGAGTTCTTTCGTGAGCCGCTGTGGCAGCCCGGCGTTGTCCAACAGTGTCGAAAAGTTGAGTTGGATTTTCACAGCTGTCGCATGAAAAGCGACGTTCTTACCTATCAGAAGAACGTCCCGGGGTGGTTGGAATACTGCACGCTTTGCTGTCCGGGATCTTAGAGATCAGATTTTCGATTCACCCGGCGCAGGGAAGCACTGCGGCCCGATGATCCTTGCGACGGACGAATCCGAAGCACGGCTACTTGACCGCAGGCACAAGCCTGTCGAGCCAAGCAATTCTTGTTGCGCATTTTGTTCTCGGCTGCGCGGGCCGACAGAAAGGGATGAAGAAATCCGCACCCGTGGTGCAAGTGATTTCCCGTCTCGAGAGCTTGCTCATCACGATCGCCTCGATCTGGGACCCCGTGAGTCAGGCTTGGCTACTTGCCGGAGACGAAAGCAATGTTGACGTTCGCACTGTCCGTGCGAGGTTGTCCTCAGTCGATGAGGTTCTGCGTTTCGCAGGAAAGGCTAGCGTTCATGCGGTTCTTGGTGAACTCAGTCTCCGACATGACACGGCCCGCTCAATGGGCAGCGTCGCTGCCGTTCAGTGAGATTGCGCTCGTCGAGCGCGAGGCTTGATGCAAATGGAGTGCGATGCACTCAGTTCGATGCGTC
This sequence comes from Caballeronia calidae, assembly GCF_900044055.2. Classification (GTDB taxonomy): domain Bacteria; phylum Pseudomonadota; class Gammaproteobacteria; order Burkholderiales; family Burkholderiaceae; genus Caballeronia; species Caballeronia calidae. Next base: position 5,645 of record NZ_FCOX02000064.1, read on the forward strand.
GATGACGCGGATAGGTGATTACGATAATAGGCCCTTCCTAGCACGAGTTTTGACGGAAAGCTCGCGATTTCGATGTGCCTTTCGACATTCGTCTTTCAATGCCCATACAAAGCAGCTCAGCAGCAGCGCAAAGCGGGTCGAAACGTCGTTCTTCATCTTAACGATCGGCGGTCTCATGCTCACTGACTTCAACGGCGGTCCGAATTCGCGCCGATGCCGATTGGTGCCCTTTATAGCGGCGGTGCTCAAGCATTGTGTCAACGCCGGTTGAAACCTGATCGGGTGACGGCTTCTACTATCCTGCCTGCGTTAGTCGAAGCGACTATAAGAATTGCACTGGGGGAGAATGGTACTGCCGCACGCTATCATCGTGCGTCAGGAGCACAATGCCTTCGGAGATCGCCTGAGCGATTAGCAACCGGTCAAACGGATCTCTGTTAATCAGCGGAAGCGCAGTATCTCGAGGGCATGATGAGCCTCGATTGAGAGCTCGTTGTATCCGGCGTCAAGAAGGTTCGTTCGAAAAAACTCGAACTGCACTGAGGATCGTAAAGGCCGGTTGGTTTAAGCGAATGCGGAGGAGAAATTCGACGCCGGTGCAATAGAGAGCTAGATGTGCGTCCATCCCTTGCCAGCCGCATCGCCGGGATGATGCAGCACGCTCACAGACGTACTTAGGCCACGCGCGTGACATCGTGCGACTGCTGGGTGAGATCATTGCCTTTGAAGTGCAAGAAGCAGCGCGGACCGAAACCGCCGAGCTTTTCAGCACTTCAGTGCGAAAAAGCATATAGCAGCCCCGGCGACGAGCGGATTCAGACGATATTTTCACCGCCGATGACGTCGGGCATTTCCTATCTGGCCAAGCGTTCCTGGAACGCTATTATCAGGGGTTTGGTAGCAAGTTGCAGATGAACAGTGTGAAACCCGTGGGGTAGCGGCGGCAGCGGAACTGTTGCCTGCGAAGGCGATGGCCTCGGTGAGCGCCTTGCTTCAAAGTCGATGCAGGGGTCCAGGACAAGATAGTTGCGGCTCGAGGTGCATTCAATGGCCAGATTGTACCCGCGGCCGTAACCGATTGCGGGTGGACCGCACGTCGTTCGAGGACGCCGGCCAGTCGACTAAATAGAGCGAGCGCGGTATCGCCGCGACCGCGGCAGACCTGACGATGCTGGGCAGTTTCGAGGCGTACGAAACGTACCTTTAGAAGCTGAAGGCCTGGCCGACTGCGTCCTTCAAGTTTTTGATGCCGGGAGTGGAGAGTCGCGCGCGACAGTATGGACCACCATTCCCCCCGACAAGCTCTGGTCGACGCAAGCCATGCGACATGCGCGACCGCGCCAGTTGCTAGACGCGATTGCCCGGAGGGCGATTGCGTCTATTGGCGCACAGACAATGCGGCGAAGGCCGCGGTCCGAGGCAGTCGCGCGCACAGGTAACGTAAAATCTCACGTTTACCAAAAAATCACATCAAAACGCGTATTGTGACCATGCAAACTCAGGCTGGACGCCTGCCAGCCGTATCTGTCACGGGCCGAGGCGCCATTGTTGCGGTTATCGTGCTCTTCATTCTGTCGCTCGGCCTTCGCTGGCATGACTTCCGTCAGGAAACCGGCACCGAAATCTCGACGCCGCGTATCACTCGCTGATGACCGTAACGGCGTGGACCGAAGTGCCCCTCGCAGAAAGCAGGCTGCTGCCGCTCGTGACGCTCGCGAATCCGCGCGACAAGCACACCGCGTGGGGCGCGACCGTGCCGAACAAGTACGGCGACTACATCTATGCGTCGTTTCCGCCCGCCGGCTTCTTCGTTCCGGCACTGCTGGCCAGGACGCAGCTTCAGCTGACGGGCCTGCCGCCGACGCTCGCGTCGATGGTCGCGTCCAACTGCATGCTCGGCCTGATCGCCGCGCTACTGCTATCTCGGCTGACCTGCCGCGTCGCGATTGCAAGCGGCGTTGATGCGACGGGCGCCGCCATCGCCGGGACGCTCGCCGCCTCGGTTCTGCTGTTTTCGCGGTAGGGTTTACTCTCGTTTGGTCTTGTGTACTGGAATCAGTCACTCGAAGAACCGCTGCTGATCGCGCAACTGCTCGCCATGTTCAACGTGCTCCGGGCCGACGGCGAACCTCGACGCAAACTGCTCGTCGCGCCGTGTGCAATGTCGTTCCTCAGCGGGTTCGTCGAGTGGACGAGCTTCGTCGTCAATGCGCTGTTCGTCGTATATCTGCTGTGCGCGCGCCGCGTGCGCCCGGAGTTCGGCCGGCATGCGCTCGCCACGGCGCTCGCCGGTGCCTTGATCGTCGCGCACTTCGCGTTATCGCTCGGTATGCTCGATGTTGCAAAGGTGATGCTCGCGCGCATCAAGGTGCGCAGTTTTCAGGATCTGGTGTCGTCTACCGATCTGTTCAGAGGCTACGCGACATCGTTCGGTGCGTTCATGCCGCTGGCGCTGGCGGGCGGTTTCATCGCTTTCGCCGCGCTTCAGGCGCTCGATCCGACCGGTTCGCAGCGCGCGCCGGCGGCCGCACCCGGCGTGCGCATGGCGCTCGTCGTGCTCGCGCTGTCCGCCGTGCCGCTCGCCGAACACGTGCTGCTCATGCCGCACGCGGTCAAGTACTCGTTCGACCCGCTGAAGTTCGCCGTGCCGCTGGGCCTCTGTCTGGCCTTCGTCTGGACGTCGCTTCGCGCCGCCGGCCGCCGTTCGCTCGCGGCCGTCTGGCTGCTCATCGCCGTAGCGGCCGCTTGGCAGAACGTGCAGGCGTATCACGGGGACAACGCGCAATTCAGCGACTGGAGCGCGATCAACGTGCGAAATCGGGCGCTCGTCGCGCAGGCTGCGGCGCGGGTCGACCTGCGATGCGCGCTTCTCGGCAGCGACGGCCCCGTGCGCGGTTATACCGAAATCGCGTTCGGCCGCTCGCTGTTCGAGAATGCTGAGAAGGCGCCGCTCGTCGACGCGGCGCGTGCGGCAAACGCTTGCGCGACCGTCTTGGTGAACCAGGAGACCGTGTTCGACGATATTCCCCGCTTCAGGCAGATCCTGATCGTGCGCCATGGCTCGCCTGACGTCGTTCTGCGTCCGTGACGCGCCGGGCCGTCCGCGCTCGCGCAAGCCTCCGCCACGCTTCGGTGGCCCGGCGAACACGCGTCGCTTACAATACGCTCTTTTGCGAATATTGGTCGAAAAATGGTGCCCTTCCCCATTTTGCTCTCGGTGGTCTTGCTAGTCCGCAATCGCGGCCCAGAACTGGGCGCAATTGTCGACGAAGTCGCGAAAACGGTCAGCGGCCTAGTTAGCGACTATGAACTAATCATTGTCGACAACGCCTCCGAAGACGACAGCGTCGCCGTGCTGCGCCAGCTCACCGCCGAATCGGGGCAGCCGAATCTTCAGGTGTATGCGCTGACCAAGGAAGTCGATGCGGACACCGCGTTCTGGGCCGGCCTCGAGAACGGTCTCGGGGATTTCGTCGCGGTGCTCGATCCTATGCTCGATGACATATCCATACTCACAGTCATGCTGGAGAAGGCCACCGGCGGCATCGACATCGTGCTCGCGAACAATCAGCGCAAGCCCGCTCAAAGCGCGCCGTACCGATTCGCGCACGGCGCCTTCAACCTGCTCTACCGCTATTTCAGCGGGGCGAGTCTTGCAAGCGATGCGCCGCAGTTCCGCGTCATCAGCAAGCGAATCGTTAACTTCATCCTGCAGCATCCGCAGCCGGCCATCACGTACCGGCATCTGCCGATCACCGGCGGTTTCTCGCGCCAGACGCTGCAATACAGCTCGCCACCGAAGACACATGGCACCAAGCGGCTCGGCGAAAGCATCGACCGGGGAGTGCGCCTGCTCGTCTCCACGACGCGCGCGCCCATGCGTCTGGTCACCACGCTGTCACTGTTCGGCGCCGGCGCGAACCTGCTCTATTCGGTCTATGTGGTGTTCATCGCGCTGTTCAAGCCGCATGTCGCGGAGGGTTGGGTCAGCCTGTCGCTGCAACAGTCGGGCATGTTCTTCCTGCTGTCGCTCGTGCTGCTCGTGCTGGCCGAATACATCCTGCACATGGCGAGCCTCTCGACCGACGGGCCGCTTTATCACGTCGGCCAGGAATTCACGAGCGCGCGGATGACGCGGCGCGAAAAGCTGAATATCGAGGACGTGTCGCTTGCGCCCGAGCATCGGCCGAACCCTAGCGCGGCCCGAATCTCCTGATGGCGAACGCTTCGCAGCCGCTGGATGCGGTCATCATCGGCGGCGGCTTCTACGGTTCGGCCATCGCCGTCTATCTGGCGCGGCAACGCGGGCTCCGGCGCATCTGTCTCGTCGAACGGGGCCACGACCTGCTGCAACGCGCGTCTTATAACAATCAGGCGCGCGTCCATAACGGCTATCACTATCCGCGCAGCTTCACCACGGCGTACCGTAGCCGCGTCAATCTGCCGAAGTTCGTGCGCGACTGGCCGCAGGCCGTCAAGGCGGATTTCGTGAAGCTGTACGCGATCGCGCGCCGCAATTCGAAAGTCACCGCGAAACAGTTCCAGCGTTTTTGCCGCGAAACCGGCGCGCGGCTGGAACCGGCAGATGCGTCGCTGAAGGCACTGTTCGAGCCGCGGCTGATCGAAAACGTGTTCGTCGTCCAGGAATACGCGTTCGACTCGCGCGAACTCGCCTGCTGGGCGCGCCGCGAATTGTTCGAAGCCGCGGTCGACGTCCGGTTGAACACGCGCGCCGAATCCATCACGCGCACCGGCGACAGGGGCCTGAATGTCGCCGTGCGCGACGCGAGCGGCGACGCCGCGACGCTCACGGCGCACTACGTCTTCAACTGCACGTACAGCGGACTGAATCAGTTCACCGGCGAATTTCCGGGTACGCGCACGCGGCTCAAGCAGGAAATCACCGAGATGGCGCTCGTGCAGGCGCCGCCGAAGCTCGTGGATATCGGCGTGACCGTCATGGACGGTCCGTTCTTCTCGATGATGCCGTTCCCGTCGCGCGAACTGCACACGCTGTCGCACGTGCGTTACACGCCGCATCTGCACTGGGACGACGCCCCTGGCGTCGATCCGTACGCGCGTCTCGCGGACTATCCGCGCGAGTCCCGCGTTGACAGGATGATTCGTGACGTCGCGCGCTACATGCCGGCGGTCCGCGACGCGAAGTACGTAGAATCGCTGTTCGAAGTCAAGACCGTGCTCGGCAAGAACGAGGTGGACGACGGTCGCCCCATTCTCTTCGAAAAACACGCCGATCTTCCCGGCTGCTATTCGGTTCTCGGCGGAAAGATCGACAACATTTACGATGTACTCGAAAAGCTGGACGCCGAGTCGTTCGCCACAGCACCCGTTCAAACCACTTGCTCGTGACACGCACCATGACCAACGCGCTCATTGGATTCTCCGGCTTCGTCGGACAGACGTTGCTTAAACAGGGCACTTTCGAGTCGCTCTACCGGTCTACCAATATCGGTGAGATCGACGGCCAATCTTTCGACGACGTCGTATGCGCTGGCGTGCCCGCGCAGAAATGGATCGCCAATCGCGATCCGGAGGCCGACCTGCGCAACATCGACGGCCTTATTGCACACTTGCGAACAATCCGCTGCCGCCACTTCACGCTCATCAGTACGGTCGACGTATTCAAGAATCCGGTCGGCGTCGACGAAGATTCAAGTGCCGACGAAGACGATCTGCATGCTTATGGCAAGAACCGTCGCCATCTGGAGCGGTTCGTCGAATCGCACTTCGCGGAGCATTTGATCGTGCGGCTGCCCGGACTCGTCGGCCCGGGCCTTCGCAAGAACGTGATCTTCGATTTCCTCAACGACAACAACGTCAGAGTCATCGACAGTCGCGGTGTATTCCAGTTCTATCCCATGGTGAATCTGGCCTACGATATCGCCATCGCGCGCAACGCCGGACTGCGGCTCGTTCATCTCACGGCGGAGCCGATCAGCGTCGGCGAAATCTCGTCGCAGGGATTCGGACGGCCGTTCTCGCAGCATCAAGGCGGAACTGCCGCCCGGTACGACATGCGCACCCGGCACGCGCCGTTCTTCGGTGTGCGCGGCGACTACCAATACAGCGCGCGCGAAACGGTCCAGGCGGTGCGTGCCTATGCGCAGTCAGAACCGCTGCACGCGAAGGCGGCGACTGGAAGCGCCTCATGAGAATCGCCATCTCGAATATTGCGTGGGACGTATCGGAAGACGATACAATCGCCGCGCTGCTCGCACGTCATGGGGTCGATGCAATCGATATCGCACCGGGCAAGTACTTCCCGCAGCCTGCCGCCGCTACGGCCGAAGACATGGCGCGCGTCAAGGGATGGTGGCACGAGCGCGGCGCCGAGATCACAGGCATGCAGTCGCTTCTGTTCGGCACTACCGGCCTCAACCTGTTCGGCTCGCCCGCAAGCCGCGAAGCCATGCTGGCGCAATTGGAAGCGGTGTGCCGTATCGGCGAAGGCGTCGGCGCGACCCGGCTCGTGTTCGGCTCGCCGAAGAACCGCGATCGCGGCGAACTCTCGGATGACGAAGCACTGGAAATCGCCGTGCCGTTCTTCCGGCAGCTAGGCGAAAGCGCTAGCCGTCACGGAGTAATTCTCTGCCTCGAACCGAATCCGCCTTGCTACGGCGCCAACTTCATGACGACGAGCCAAGAAACGCTGAGCATCGTCAAAGAGGTCGCTCACCCCGCCATCAAGATGCAGCTCGATGCGGGCGCGATGACGATCAACGGCGAAGACGCGATTGCCACGTTGCGCGCCTGTGCGCCTTTCATCGGACACGTTCATGCCAGTGAGCCGGGCTTGGTGCCCATTGGCGACGGCGGCTGCGACCACGCAGCGATCGCGCGAAGCATCCGTGAGACATTGCCGAGCCATGTCGTCACCATCGAGATGGTCGCGACCAAGGACGAGCCACATCACGTGTCCATCGAGCGCGCTTTGCGCAAGACGCTTTCCTTTTACGGTGAAGCGGGAGCCGGAGCGGCGAAATGAAATGGATCATTCTCGCGTTGGGCATTGGCTCCAACGCGGCGGCCAGCGTTCTGGTCAAGCTCGCCATGCTCGCGCCGCGCAAGTTTCCTTCGCCGTCCGACCCGATGGCCGCCCTGATGAACTGGCCGTTCTGGCTAGGTCTCGCGCTGTACGGCGCCGCGTTCCTGCTCTACGCCGCAGCGCTGGCGCGACTGCCGCTGAATGTCGCGCATCCGGTGCTGACTTCTGGCGCGATAGCCACTGTCGCGCTGAGTTCCGTGCTCATTTTCCGCGAGCCTTTTCACTGGACGACGGGCGCAGGAATCGGCTTCATCCTGACGGGCGTGATCCTGCTAACCATGCGCGTAGCCTGATATTTTCAAGAATATGAATACCTCATCCACTGCGCCTTTGGGCGATGACCGCGCCCGCTGGCAGGTTCCGAGTTTCGAAACGTTGTTTTGGCAAGGACGGCAAAGCGAAGTGTCCGTCATAATCCCGGTCATCAACGAGGGCGATCGCATTCGCAATCTGTTGTCCCGGATGCGCGATCTGAACATAGCCTCGCGCGCCGATATCATCCTCGTCGACGGCGGCAGCACGGACGGCTCGCTGGCTGAGGACTTCCTTCGCGAGCACGGCGTGCGCGGACTGCTGCTCAAGACAGCGCCGGGCAAATTGAGCGCGCAATTGCGTTGCGCATACGCGTTCGCCCTCGATCAAGGCTACGAACATATCGTCACCATCGACGGAAACGACAAGGACGATCCAGAAGCGATTCCGCGCTTTATCGATGCGCTGAAAAACGGCATCGACTTCGTGCAGGCCTCGCGCTTTCTCGCTGGCGGCATTGCGGAAAATACGCCGAAATCGCGCGACTTCGCCATACGCTTCATACACGCGCCGATGTTGAGTCTGTTTTCGGGGTTCGCGTGGACCGACACGACACAAGGTTTTCGCGGTTACAGCCGCCGCATGCTGCTCGACCCGAAACTGGCGATCTTCCGCGATGTGTTCATGAGCTACGAGTTGCTCGTTTATCTGTCATATCGCGCGCCCAAGCTGGGCTATCGCTGCGTAGAGCTGCCGACGACGCGACGCTATCCGAAAGGGGAAGTCCCCACGAAGATCAGTGCAGTGAGAGGCAACATCGGCGTGCTCAAGATGCTCTTGAAGGCGTGCTTTGGCGCCTACAACGCCTGAAGAACACATTGAAACGGGTGCCCGTCGTTTGCGGCGCCGCTTGCCGCTTCAGACTCGCCTGGACCGTCCGTTCAGGTAACGACTGAACAAGGATTCCGTCGCGAATGATTTTGAAAAGAAGATTCGACGCCGAGTTGCTCACCTTCGGTCTTGTATTTATAGCCGTCTTCTCGGAACTGCGCTTCTCGACCACGTCGGGCTCGGCAGGAAACGTCGAGCAATGGGTTAACCTGACGAACGCCATGTTCTATGGGAAGCAGGACTTCCTATTCAGCTACGGGCCGCTGTATTGGCTCACGGGCGGCGCCACGTCGATGCACAATGTCTATGCCTATTGGGCAAGCATTGCGTTCGTCAGTACGGTGCAGGCCTTTTTCTGGGCGATCCTCTTCATCCTCAGCTTCAAAGCGCGCGGCTATGTGCTGCTCGGCATCGCTTACTTTTTGTTCTTCAACAGCCTGGTCTTTTCTCCCGCGTTCTTTTTGTGGCCGCTTGCGGTCGTCGCGTTTTTCGAATATTCGCAACCCTCGCCGCTGAGACTCGAAGCGAAATGGCTGGTTCTGCTGGGAGTTGCCGCCGGCTTCTTTTTTTACGTCCGTTTTTTCTATGGCACCTTCGCCGTTGTGACATTCGGAACGTATTTTGTTACACGCGCATGGTTTGAGCGGCGCCTTTCCGATCTGCTGTTTCTCGCGGCAGGGGGCGCGATTGCTTATGTTGTCTTCGGCCTGATCATCTTTCACCAAGGCATCAGTCTCATTGATTATCTGTCCATCAATAGCGAGTTGAATTTCGGCAACTCGGTGGACATGATCATCGATGTAGACAATGCGCGGCGCACGTATGCAGCCGCGGCTATCGTGCTCGTCTGCCTGAACGTCTACACACTTTGGCGGCGGCCACGGCTGTTTCTCACCGTCAACGCATTATTCCTCGTGTTGTTCAAGATCGGCTTCAGCCGAACGGACCACTACCTGGCCTACTTCGTCGTTCCGACCGCGGTCCTGATCTGCGTCGCTCTGTTCGACGGCAGCCGTTGTGGCAAGCTACTGTTCGTGATCGCCGGGGGCGCGCTGTTCCACATTTCCATACACCCGAGCTTCTCAGGCGCGCCCGTTCGAAACGCTCTGATCGCCGGCACGGACTTCTCCGTGCCGTATGAAGCGCGAATGGCGCAAGCCTATGCGCAATACAAGCTGCCGCCTGCTCTTCTGCAAAAGATTGGCCGCTCCACGATCGACGTCTATCCCTACAACAACGAGTACGTGTACGCCAACGGTCTCAACTACGTTCATCGGCCGTTGTTTCAGAATTACATGACCTTGACGCCTCACCTCGACGCGATGAATCAAGCGTTTTTGGAATCTGCCCAACGTCCCAAGTTCGTCCTTTGGACGGCGGGAATCATGTGTCCTGGCGCGGGTTGCAATCCATTCGACGCGTTCGACCAGAAACTCGGCCTGAACGAGGATCCTTTGACGTCCGCGACACTGCTGCTGAACTACCACGTCGTTGACCGGTTCGACACGCCCAACGGCAGCCCGGCTGCGCTTCTCGAAGCGAATCCTTCGACGACGCCCTATTCGGAGCGTGCGATCGCATCGCAGCCGATGGAGCTCGGCGTCTGGTATCCCGTGCCGACCGCGAAAGGTGGCGTGGTCAGGCTCAAGCCGGCTTTGCACTTCACCCTGTGGGGCAGGCTGAGAAACCTGCTGTTCCGGGGCGCGCCGCTCAAAGTGAAGTACAAGCTCGCTTCCGGGCAGATTCTCGAATATCGCATCAACTTGCTGAACGCACCGAGCGGAATCTGGGTAACGCCCTTGCCCACGAGTTTCGCGCTTGACGGCGCGCAGGTTAAATCGATCATGCTGGAGACGCGGGTGCCGGGATATCTCAAGGCGGCGTTCGATGCTCAATGGGCGCTCGTACCGATTGAGGCGGTGCATCCGTCAAACTCCGCGAACGCTGCGCCCGCGCGCTGAGTGCTCGCGCTCTGTCTTCCCGGAACCAGCTCGAACGGAACTAAGCGAAACTAAGCGGCGCCGCTGTTTCTTTTGTCGAGCAACTTTGTTCGATTTCCGGTCGGGGCAGCGAGCCTTCAAACTGGCATTGCGTCGACCGGCTTCCGCCGGATTCGATCGATGAGCGCCGCAAGGCACACGCCGACGCACACCAATCCGAGCGGGACCGCTGGCAAGTCCCAGAGAACCGGGTTGAGGAAGTAGTGAACGAAGGAATGGCCCTTCGCCAGGACGAACCACGACATCGGTGCGGCGATGCTCAGGAAGAAGCAGATGCTCAACGCCCTGCGCTTGACGTCCTTGGAGAACGCCAGCATGACGGCCGCGACACCGAGAAGGATCAACAAGACATAAAAAGGTACATCTGCACCCACGAGGATCGGCTGCAAGAGTTCGCCGAAATACTTGCGTAACACCTCGGTCAACGGCGCATTCGTGCCCAGCGCAGGATCCCCTCCCGACGAATAAGTGCGCCGTGCCATGTCTTCATGAATGCCATGCAAGCCGTTTGCGATCGTGCCGCCCAGGAGCTTCGCGTGTACGAGAAGGATCGCAAAGAACGCAATGACACCCGAGATCCCCAACCTGCAGATCGCGAAGAACATATGCCGGACGGAGGCCGATTCCCTCAACCCCACATACACGAGCGGTATCATCGACGCCAACATCACGGTCGACATGTATTCATAGCCACACGCGGCCTTGATCGCGATGCAACCCGCGTAGCCGAGACATGTTTTCCAGCCGGCAGATGCGGCGAAGGCTTCCGAGCGCGACATGACGAAGCAGACGTACGTGAACGGCAGGAACCACGTCCACTCCATCCAGTACATGTTGCCGGCAAAGCCCATGAACCATGGTGAAACGACCATGCCCGCCCCGAGGAAAACAGCCGGCAGAAGCCCGAACTCAACGAACACGCAGATCACGATGACGGCCAAGAGCGCGGCGAGTATCGTCGTGTTCAAAGCGCGATAGAGGTTGAGGTCGCGGCTCTTGAACGCGTGATAAAGATTCGAGAATAAGAAACCGGGCACACCGATCTGACTGCCATAGCCGTGGAACGGCGCATCGATTTTCTGCAAGGGCAGATAGGTGGCAGGGCCAAACATCGCCTCGGTAAGTATTGGCCCGTCGAGTCGGACATTGATGTACAGAGGGTTGACGCTCAGGTCCAGAATGGTATGGACGCTGCCGTTGGGCAAGCGGATTTTCGAGCCGGGCGCGTACTCGACGAAGTTCCGAATGTTGCGCTTGACCATGAAGCCGCTAAATGCGCGAGCAACGCCGCTGTTCCAATTTCCATCCGAGTAGTCATACGGATCTTTGCGCTCTAGCGTCTTGATCGAGCTATCGTCGAACTGGCTATAGCAAGCCGGCTTGTCGGGATAAACGCCGAGACCGAGCCGCCCGCCTCCTGGGACCGGATCGGTGGCATCGCGGATCATCGTGCAAACCACGTACCCCTCCGAGTAGCGGTCGAACAACGCCTGATTGACGATGGAAAACGGATCCTTGTGGAGGATCAAGGCAAACAGTACAAAAACGACTGTCGTCGCAATTAGGATCGACGGTTTGATTCGACGCAAGGTATTCCTCTCTACTCGCTTGTGACTTGCAGCTTCCGGCGAAGATGGCACATCGTGACAGCCGTTTTGATTCTCATCAGGATGTAGACGTCGTACGTTCCGTCAGGAACATTCGAGAGGCTGAAATCGCCGTCGTATCCTGAGTCGACGAGCGAGGCGATCTTGAAATACTCAGCCACGTCTGGACGCGAAGTCCGTCTCGCGACCGGGGCGCGATATTGGACTGCGGACGTCCCAAGCACAAAGTTGGTTTCGTCGGGCATGCGGACATCGTTGAACGCCCAGCCAGCGACTTCCAGACGTGCTTGCCGGTTCACTCGCAGCCTGCCGACCGGCGCAGGCTGGCCATTCACCAAGTCGAGCGAACAGTGCCCGCCGTGTCTATACGGATCGGCCATGCGAATCGGCACGCTCCCCGGCATGGTCAAGCGACCGACATTGAATGCAGACGCCTGTTGACAATCAGGAGCGCGGGCGTAGGGACAGCCCAAGACGCCCGGCAAGGTTTCTCCAACCGCAACGGATGGCACGATTGCAGCGAACTGCGTTGGCTCCTGCGCTTCGCTCGTCCGGCAAAGGATTGACGCGATGGCCATGGAAACGGCGATCGTCCATCGCATACCGCACTATGCCTCGACCGGTTGAATGCTCGGGCGCTTCCCGATGATCACGCGACGCATGGGCGTCTCGACGAAGACGAACAGCAGCGACGCGAGAACCAGGCATGCCGTCCAGTAAAGATAAGGACCGGCGGGCGCGTTGGCCACGGCGGGGTGTCGCTCGAACCACAGCAGAACCGTGGTGTGCGTCAGATAGAGCGCGAAACTGGCCTCGCCAAGAAAGACGAGCGCAGGCGACGTGAGCGCTCTAGAGACGGCGCCGCGGCCAAGCGCGAAGATGACGATGGCGATCGCGAAGACGATGGCCGAGCCGCTCTTTACCGAATAGTATTGGAGCGCCGATGCCCAGTTCGACGGCAGGAACTGATCCCAGGGCAAGCGCGGCGTGACGTGCATCGATACGGCGATAACCGCCAGCATGACCAGTTCGTCGACCGTCGCCCCTTCAACGCTGACGGAGCGCTGCGACTCGCGCAGACGCTTGTACACGTCGCAAGCCACCATTCCAAGTACGAATTCGAAGAGACGCGCCAGCGGATTGACATACAGCAGGCCCATCGAACTGAGCCCTGTATCCGTCTCGCTGATGGGTATTTGAAAGCGGACCACGAGCCAAATTAAGAACAACGTCGTCAGAGCAGCGAGGCCAAGCGCCAGCATGTACGAGCGCCGCAGCGCGACGACTGCGAGAGGAAAAGCCAGATAGAAGAAGGCTTCCGTCGAGATACTCCATGCCACGCCGTTGAACGTGAGATAGACGTTTCGAAACGGAATCCATGACTGGACGAGAAAGAGGTTCACCACGAACACGCCGAACGCTCTCGCGGACGAAAGATCCGCCGTGTTCCAGGTATGTGCGATCAGAGGCAGCAACAGAATGGCGACGATATGCAGCGGCCAGAGCCGAGCAAAGCGCGCGCGATAGAACCTAGCGAGTTCGCGCTCGACCTGCGGATAGTTGTACGCAAGTATGAAACCGGACAGGACGAAGAAGAAAGAAACGCCTTGAGCAAGCGAAAAGTTGATCGCAAGACCAAACGAACCCCAAATGCCGTGCGCATGTCCGAGGACGATCATTGCCGCCGCGAAGAACCGCAAGGATGTCAACGCATCGAGATGCCGACCTCGTGCGATAGCCGGCGTGCCGCCTCTTCTCAGCATGTTCTTCGAATCCAGAAAAATCAGTATGTTACCGCATGATGTAACAAGAACAGCATGAATTCGCTCGCCCGAAGAGGTAGGGCGCCAGTGAATTGCCGCGCCGGCCAAACAGGCGAATCCCTGTCATTCGCCGATCGGCGGGAACGCGGCCCGGGCGGTGGACAACGCGGCGGCTTACCGCAAGCCCGGCGCCGGCCGATCAAACGACCGTTGCGTACACCCGTGCCGTGTCCGCCACCATGTCCTTAATTGTCCGCGGATAAGCCGTCTTTCGGATCATCGACTCCAGCAGGTCCGGATCGTCGACGAGGCGCCTCAACGCCGCCGTCAGCACATCGACGGAACCGCGCGCAAACGACAAGCCGGTTTCCCCTTCGCTCACGAACTCCGTCAGCCCTTCGACGTCAGAAACGATCACCGGCGTCTTCGTGGCAAGCGCATCGAGCAGCACCAGCGGGCTGTTCTCGTACCACACGGATGGAATGACGAGAACATCCATCTGCGACAGCACCCGCGCCATCTCGGCAGACGGAAACGTTCCGCGGAAGGTCACGCCTTCAGTCGCGATATCCTTGAGCGTCGCAAAATAGCGCGGATCTTGCTCGGCCGGCCCGTATATGTCCAGTGTGGCTTTACCCTTCGGCAGACGGCTAAACGCCTTGATCAGCAAGTCCGTGCCCTTATGCGGCGCGATCTGACCGATGAAGCCGAAGCGCACGACGCTGTCGCTCCGTCTCTCGATGCTCAGCGTTCTATCGATATCCGTGCCGAACCATATGGCATGCATCGGGTTGGTGAATCCGTTTTCCTTGTAAGCGTGTTGCAGGAACGCAGTGGGCGTGATCAGCGCGGCGTACTGCGCATACATCTCCCGCAAGGTATCGGGCCGCATTCTCAGGTCCTCGATGACCGGGCCGATCGAACTGCGCTTCACCCGATCCAGCCCGCGGGCGCGCATGATGACACTGGCCGCGCGTTCCGCATACTTCTCGTTCGAGAAAACGCGGTAGCGGGAACTGCTGCCCGGTTGCACGGCGACGGCTTTGCCGTAGCACGCCAGGCAATTCGAGCGCGAGGCGTTGGGACCGGCGCATAGATTGCCGCCGGCGTTCTCGAGTTTGTTGTTGAAACACACACCGTAGAAGTCGGTGAGAGTGCCGACGGTCGGAATGCCCTTCGCACACAGCACCTCCAGCAAAGCCGCCGTGTGGTTGATCAGATGCGTGACGTGAACGAGATCCGGCCGGATCTCGTCGAGAAGCTTGTCGAACACTTCCCGCGTCTCCGGCTGGTAGAAGGTATCGCTTACCCGCCGGTTCGGCATGTAGTTCTTGTCGAAGCAGACGACCGGAATGCCTTTGAACACGTAGTGCGTGATGATCTCGCCTTGCTGGGTTTCGCCTGGGAAGATGGCCGTGACGACGATCGGTTCATGGCCGAGTTCCTTCAGGCGAAGGGCGAGATTCAGCGTGTAGGTTTCCGTGCCATAGAAATGCCCTGGAAAAAAACAATGAACGAAAAGCGCGATTTTCATGAAAGTTGATCAATCTGGGTGTTTTGTGACGTCGGCCCCGAGCACGTCCCCATACAGAAAGCGGTAGGACGATACCATCGCTTCGAGCGAGAAGTGTTGCTGCGCGCGATTCCTATGGTTGAGCGCAAGGTTCCTGCGCGCGGCATCGTCGTGCAACAGACTGTCGATAATTTGGGCGAGACGTTCGGCATCGGCGGCCGGAGCGAGATATCTGTCGTCGTTGATAATCTCGCCGATCGCGCCGACGTCATAACCGACGACGGGCACTTCCATGTTCATCGCGAACGGACTGACCTGCCCGAAGCTCTCCTTCCATACGGGTGCCACGAAAACCGCCATGCGACGGTAGAGACCGGGCAGTTCGCCATAGCCGACATAGCCCGTGAATTCGAACTGCGCATCGACGCCAGCCGCCGCCACCGAGGCCTTGAACGGTTCCAGCAAACTCCCCCCACCCACGATCAGGATGCGCGCCTTCCGATTCATCTGCGCCACACGAATGAATGGAACAATCGCGTTTTCGTTCAGCTTGTCCCCTTCGAGGCGATACACCATTCCCACCATCGTGCCGACCGGCTTTTCGCCGTCCTTCAGCGTGAAATGCGAGAAATCGGAGCCGGGATAGATGACGCGGTTGTTGGCCCGCGGGTCGCCGAACTCACGCTCCACGTACTTGCTGACATACACGTTGTGGACAATGGACGGCGACACGAACGGCGCAACCGGCGTGTTCACATTCTGGACCACGGGAATGCCGAGTTCCGCCGCGGCCGCGAAGGCCTTGGCGTACCAGGGCTCATCGCAGTCGCCCCAGTAGTGGACGTGAATGAAGTCGGGCCGGTGGGTCCGGAAGAAAGCAAGGAACTGATCGGGTTCTCCAGGCTGGGAAATCTCATGGATGTCCACGCCCGTGTAGGCCTGCGGTGTGGGAATGAAGCTCGTCAGCACGGTCTGCCGGTAGCGATGCCCAAGGCCCTCAATCAGATCCACCACGAGCTTCGACGATCCGCCGGTCATGAAGTTGGCGATAACGTGCAGGACACGCGGCCGCTCCGCCAGATCGGGCTTCTTCTGCCGGACGATATATGCATTGGCGCCTTCTCCCTTGGGCGCGACAGGCGCTTTCGGCAGCCGGGGCGTCGGCGGTTCCGGCGGCGGCGAGACGAGCGCGCGCGCTTGCGACACCACGCGAGATAGCGGGCGCTTCAAGGCCGCCGGCGTCGCCATGGCGCCGATGAGATACCCTGCCCGCGCCATCTGCCGGGCGGACATCGGGCGTTGTGTCAGCGCATCCCGGAGTCGGAACCATTTCGTTTGCCGGAGCGCCGCGAACGCCTCGCGAAGTTGCGCCGCTTCGGTTTCGACGCTCGCGACGCTGGCGTCGAATGACTTCACGGGCTCACGCAACTGATCTCGCTCGAGTCGCCGGATACGCTCGGCTTGCATCTTGATCAGGTTCGCCTGTGCTTCGGCTTGCTTGCGTTGCCAAACGAGTTCCTCGCTGACGAGCGCTTCTTCCGCATCGCGCTCGCGCTGGACGCGCCCTTCACTTAACTTCTTCGCCTGCTCGACCTCATTCTCGAGTCGAACATTCAAGCCATGAATTTCTTCGCCCAGGCGATGGATGATTTCGTCCTTCGCGCCCGTCTCGGCCACGATTCGCTCGTTGAGCGCCTGAACCTCTGCGGACAGCGCACCCACCATTGTTTCCTTTTCGACCAGCACGGCCTCCAGGCGGTGAATCTCGGCGCCCTGTGCTGAAATCGCTCCTTCCTTTTCGAGCGCGTATCCATTGAGGCGGATGACCTCGTTCACAATGCTCGGCGTGACGATCAATTCCGCCTTCAGCACGGCGTTGCTGTCGAGCGCCGAGCGTCCCGTCGTGCTGCGTTGAAACTCACGCTCCAGTTCGCAATAACGCTCGAGCGTTTCGTCGGACAACGAGAAACCGATGTGCTTCAACGCCACCGCGAAGAGATCGCGCAAGCGCACCGCCGTGCCCTCCTCCGGCACGGCAACGGGCCGCAGTTCCCAAAGCGAACAATACGCGCCGCGAAACAGCAAGTAGCCGAAGTCGATTGTTTCGCCGTACTTCCATTCGAGATCGAAGAACGAAGCCCTGCCGCCGTCGAGGATCAGATTGCGGGGCAGCGCGTCCACGAGACGACCATCGACAGGCGAGTCGAGGGCGGGCAGGACGCCGTCCGACGCAATGCCGAGTTGTGGCTTGACCGCCTCCAACCACTGCATGTACCACTCGATGAACGTCGTTCGCGTCCAGCCGGGCTCGGATAGCAGCAGTGAAAGCCTGTGTTGCCAATGGGTTCCGCCGATGAAAGGAGCGTCGGCAACCGGAAGATTTTCGACGCCCGTGAAGCGCGTGTCGGCCGACGCGAACAATGGCCGATGAGTGACCATCAAGGGGCCGTGCGCCGTCTTGCTGATTTGCAGTTCTTTGGTGAACTGGGGCAGCCTGTCGACGGCATAGTGGAACCCCACGGCGTCAGGATCGCCTCCCATGAGCGGCTGTCTCGAAGCAATCGCAAGGAACGAATTCGACAACGCGTGAGCCAATCCGTTGCGATAGACCGGGCCCCACGCCCTTTCGAGCGAGAACGACTGATAAAACGGGCGCTGCGGATCGGCGGCGGACGCATTCGAGATCATCGGTGAGAAATCGGCATCGAGCCGACCGCGAACCGCGTCCTCGCTCAGGACCGAAAGCGGGAGCTTGTAGTCGGGAAACGGATACCACCATTGCTGGAAGGACAGGCTCGCGCGATCCAGGTGACTGCCGAGTTCCTCGCGTCCGAAAGTCGCGACACCCTCCGGTGAATAACGCTCCTCGAGGCCGAACATGGGAACGCCCGTGTGGTCCTCGGCCGCCCCTGCGAAGTACTTCAGTCCCAGTTGATTCTCGATGGCAACGAACAGCCGGCCGGCTTCCGTCAGACGCGCGACGCAATCCGAAAGCAGCTGATGCGTGCCATTCTCGCCAAGGAACTTGCGCGCGTATTCGAGCACGCCGATCAACATGACCGCATCGAACTCGCCCAGGACACCGATCTTTTCGCTCGTCGCGCAGATGATCTCGACATTAGGCAGATCTCGGCAGCGCTCGCGAGCGATCGTCGCCCGCATCAGGCTCCCCTCGACCGAGACCACGGTGGCGCCGGACTCGCCGAGAAAACGCGTGATGGCACCGCAGCCGCAACCGATCTCCAGCACGCGCTTGCCGGCGAACCAAGAAGCGAACGGTCGCAAGAGGTTGCCTCGCCGCGGCGTCAGGTGATAGGTCGACGGCCAATCGATCATCTTTTCGCGCAGCTCCATGGAGCCCGAACTGACGTCGATCGCGCCTCTGACTGCATCGAGGAGGTATTGCTCCTGCTCCTCGCCGTCCGAGTAGTCGAAAGGCTTGCGCTCGCGCTCAACCCAAACGCGGATGGATTCGTCGAAATCAAAAAAGCCGGATAAGTCCATTTTGCTTGGGTAATCTGTCAGAGCTATTGAATGAGCCGTTCGAAAGAGATCGAAGGAGCACGTGCGGCGCGTCAGGACGCATGAACCTGGCTTACGGCCATCGTCATGTCAAGATCGGTCAAACCATAGAAAGTCAACGCGGGCGCCACGGAAAAATGCACGGCGTCGTAGCGCCGGTCATGCGGGACGATGGATTCCTCGGCGCGGGACGCCACGCCGAGAGAGATGAAGTAGTCACCCGTCGCAAGCGTGCATTTGAAATTCATCTCCACCACGACCGCGGAGCCACCGGCGCCGAGCCCATGCGTATGCACTTCCGACGACAGCAGCTCGCTGTTCGTGCCGGCGACCGTGATCCCCTCTTTCGTCTTGATCGTGACGCCGAAGATGGGGCGCACCACCTCCTGATTGAAGCGCACCGAAAGCCGCAAACGCATGATTTGCCCGCTGGTTACGAAGCGCGGGTCGGGTCGCCCGTCCGCCTCCAACGAGAAGTCCAGAATGGAAGCGGCGCCATCGCCCCAACGGTACTCGTGATGGTTGTAAGCGGCCTTCTGAGCGAAGACATCGTCCGAGAGGCTGAGCGGTAGCCTATCCGTGCCGTGTTCCGTCGTGCCGGAGACGATAAGCTCGGGCGCGCTTTTTTCCGCGGCTTCGCGATCCCGCCCGAACAGCAGGTCCATATAGCGATTGACCACGGCGCGCGGCTCGTCCTCCATGACAAGGCGGCCCGAATCAAGCAAGATAGCCCGCGTGCAGTGGTTGACGATTTGATCGCTCGAGTGAGTTACGAGAAGAATGCTCGTGCCGCTTTCCTTCAGGCGCTTCAAGCGGTCGAAGCACTTCGCCTGAAAGCGCGCGTCGCCGACGGCGAGCGCTTCATCGACGATCAGGATATCCGGGTCGATTTGCGATTGAACCGCGAAAGCGAGCCGCACGGCCATCCCGCTCGAATAAGTCTTGACCGGCTGATCGATGAATTCGGCAAGGTCCGCGAACGCGACAATATCGTCGAAGCGATGCGCCGTCTCTTCGCGCGACAGCCCGAGGATCGCCGCACTCATATAGACGTTCTCGCGCCCGGTGAACTCGGGGTTGAATCCCGAGCCGAGTTCGAGCAGCGCGCCCACGCGTCCCTTTACCTGAATGTTGCCGGTCGTCGTAGCAAGCGTGCCGCAGATCATTTGAAGCAACGTCGATTTGCCGGAACCGTTGCGTCCGACGATGCCTACCGTTTCGCCAGGCGCGATACGAAAGGAGATATCGCGCAGTGCCCAGAATTCACGGAAGAACTTGCGCTTGCGATGGAACATCTGCCGAAGGCGATCGCCCGGCTTGTCGAAGATCTGAAAGCACTTGCTGACGCCGTCGACGACGATCGATGAATCAGAGAACGTCACTGAAGCCTCCTCGGGTTCTCTGGAACCATGCGTAGCCGAGCCATGCGATCAGCAGGCTGCTCGCCAACAGACAACCATAAACGACCGGGTCGGGAGCCTTGCCCCAGATCATGACATCACGCGCTTGCTCCACGACCGCTGCGAGCGGATTGATCATGAAGAGAACCTGAAACTGTGCTGGCACTGCCGATGCCGGGAAGAAAATGGGCGTAAGAAACATGAGCGTGGTTGTGATGACGCCGGTGATCTGCGCGACGTCGCGCAAATACACGCCGAGCGCGGCGAGAAACCAGGTCAAGCCGAGCGTGAACAGGACGAGCGGCAATGCGACCACGGGAAGCCAGAGCGACGTGAGCGGCGGCGCGCCGAACACCGCGACATAAAAAAGCAGCCAGACGACAAGGCTGACCAACAACTGAAACATCGAGGCTGCCACCGTCACCACCGGCAGTATCTCGAGCGGGAACACGACCTTCTTGACCAGGTTCGAATTGGAGATGATCTGAAGGGGTGCGCGGTTCACGCAATCTGCAAACATGTTGAAGAACATGAGGCCCGCGAACAATACGAGTGCGAATTCGGTCTTCGAGTCAACGCCGACACGCCAGCGTGCCTTGAACACATAACTGAACACGAACGTGTAGATGCAAAGCATCAGCACGGGAATGAACAGCGACCAGATCAAGCCGAGCGCCGAGCCGCGATAGCGCGACGCGATCTCGCGCACAATCATTTGACGAATGAGGTTCCCGTTCCTGGCCAACGACCGAAACAGGCTAAACGGATCAATAGAGTTTCTTTGCATTAGAGCATGACAAATAATTCAGACGCGCTGTTCGAGCCTGTCAGCGCTTCACGGCATCCCAGAACATGCGGCAGCCCTGCTCCAGGTCAACCGTCGGCCGCCAGCCGGTTTCGGAAGTAATCCGGGCGATGTCGAGGTAGATGGCCTTCACATCGAACGAGCGGGACGGATGGAAAACGACGTTCGGGACAATACCGGATACTTTCTTGACCACTTCCAGGATATCGATCAGGCTGTGCCCCACGCCGCTGCCGACATTGTAGAGATTGAAGCCCGTCCAATTGGCCGCCTGAACGAGCGCCGCCACCGCGTCGTCCACATGGATGTAGTCTCGTATCACCGAGCCGTCGCCCCAAATTTCGATCGGATCGTTCGCAACGGCCTTGGCGAAGAACGTCGGAATCACTCCATGCACCCCGATGCGCGTCTCGCCCGGGCCGTATGGATTGGCAAGACGCAGCACGGCGGCGTTCAACTGCTGTAGCGCGCAGTTGAGCCGCAAATACTGTTCGATCGCGACCTTCACGATGCCGTACGACGAAATCGGCTGTAAAGGCGCATCCTCGCGAACGGGCACGACGCCTGGATTACCGTAGACGGTGCCGCCCGAAGAAGTGAACACGATCTTATTCACGCCGGCGGCCCGCATTGTCTCTAACAGGCGCAGCGTACCGAGCAGATTGCTTTCGACATCGTAGATCGGGTTTGCATTCGAGGTACTGGGAATGGTCGTGCTGATGAGGTGATAGACGACATCCACGCCGGCGAGCGCGCGGTCGAGACCTGCGCCCGTTGCAAGATCGCCTTGGAAATAGGCCACGCCCTCGCTCGGCTGCGTGCCGCCGTGGCCGCGGTCGAATACACGCACGTTGGCCCCGCGCGCGAGCAGCGCCCGGACCAAATGGCGCCCGAGAAACCCGTTTCCCCCCATTACAAGCACATTTGGCGCCGGGCTACCCCGGCTACCTTCTACTTTGACCAACGTTATTCTCCACTGAACCGAGGCGGCGATTTATCCGTCGAACGGACTCGTCGCCGGTGCTTTATATCGTAGCCGGCGCCTCAGCCCAAAGCAGGGCGACGAGACGCTCGACATAAGCGTTCATATCAAAAGCGTCCTGCGCGATACGGCGGTTCTCCGCGCCGACCGCGTCTCGCAGGTGTGAATCGTGAGCGAGCGCATCGAGGCGCCGCGCCACTTCCGCGACATCGGAGAACGGCGCAACACTGACTTCCCCGTGCGCTGAATCAGCCAGCACTTCCGGGATTCCGCCGGCGCCTTCGAAGCACAAGACAGGCAGACCGACCGTCATCGCGTCGATCGCGACGTTCGGCAGCGGGTCCATTCTGGATGGCAACAAGAAAATATCAGCCAGCCCATACAGTTCCTCGAGTCGCGAGGTGACGCCGAACAGTTTCGCATTTCCTCCGGCTCGCTCCAGTTCGCGCATCTGCATGCTCAGGCAAGCCGTGTACGAAAGGTCGCTTTCGTTGTCGTGCCCGACCCACACGAAGAGCGTGTTGTCGTCCGGCGCATGACGCCTAAGCGCCAAACCGACCGCGAAGAACAGATCGACACCTTTGCGAAACTGGACCGTGCCGGCGCCCAAGACGAGCCGGGGCCTCGGCGTGATCGACTCCAGCAATGCCTTGACGCGATCGACGGTGTCCGGCGCCTCTTCGCGATCATCGATGCCGCGCAGGCGCTTCGCTGCTTCGGCCGACTCGGCTTCGCTGGGCGGAATGACCGATTTGCCCTGACGCAGGAGAACGGCACGCTCGAGCGCCGTTCTCGTGTCATCGTTGATGGCGTCCTCGAGCACGGGCCGCGAAGATACGACGACAACCGACGCCTGATTGATGGCTTCGTCCGTGCTCGTCCGCGAATGCAAGTAGCTAATGTATTCGTGGACCAGGAAAAGCACCCGCACGCCTTGATCGACGAGCGGCTTCACCATCATGCGCGATTCGGTGCTGTTGACGATGGCGTGATCCACCTTCACTCGCTCGCGGATGTCCCGGATAAGGCGCGCCAGCACGACGGCATGACGCATTTCCGGCTTCTCCAACACGAGCGTTTCACAGCACCCCTGCCTGAAATTTTCAACAAGCGGTCCGCCCGCGAGCAAGATGGCGATGACGTCGGCCCGCGCAGACAACTGCTGGCAAATGTTCAGAGCGACGACCGGAGCCCCTGTGCGCGACGCGTCATGTGAGACGACGATCACCTTTGGGCGCGCCGATCCGAACCGGTCGCCGCGCCACTGACTCGCCACATCCAGGGGATGCGAAGGCCGCCCTTCGGCGCGACCATAGTTAAGGTAGTGATCGAGCGCGGACATGCCGCTCGCCGCCACGTCGGGCGCCGCCTCCAGATAAAACTCGGGATCGAAAACCGCAAGCCCGCTCCGTGCCGCACGCTGCTTTTCGAGGTCCTCGGCTTGACCGGTCGCGGGCGGCTCGGGCGCTCCCTTTCGTCCCTCGGCCTTGCCGAAAAGCACATAGTGTTCGTATGGGTCCACCGCGGCGGCCGCGACGTCCGGATTCGAAGCCAGGTAAAACTCGGCATCGAAGGACTCGGATTCCTTCGCGCTCAATTCGCCCGCGCTCGCCACGCGGCCTTCCGCGCGCCCGAACTGCACGTAATGCTCCCAGGGATCCATTCCGCTCGCAGCGACATCGGCGTAGGTCTCCAGGTAAAACTTCGCATCGAATGCTTCACGCAACTTTGGGTCCAATCTTCGCCCCTTGATGACCGAGTTCGGACCGCAGTTATGCGTCCGCTTTCATTCCACATTCAGGTCCCGCGCGTTCACGCTGAAATTTTACACGGCGCACCCAAACCTCTTTTCCTCGAACCTCCACGAAAAAACGCTAACCCGCTAGTCCAGATATTCCGCGACGCTCACATCACGATTGCGGCTGCTGGCCCAGGCGTCGAAGTTCGTAACCGAGGCAAGCAGACGGAGCGTGTCGGGCGGCATGTCTTCGAGGAAGGCAAGCAACGGCTTGACTAGCTCCTCGGGGACGGGATCGACTTCGATGCGTCGCAGCAAATCGCCCGCACGAGCGCCGAATCTCTCGATGCCGCGCAAGATCGACGCCGAGATGCCCGATAACTCGTGCGTCGAGCCGCGCCCCCGATCTTCGATTACGCGCAGCGCGCCGTTCGCATCGAAGTCGTAGCCGATCACCGCATGGTGAGGCGCGGAGAAGAACAACTCGACCGCCACGCGGTTCGCGTACACCTTGCCCGTTATGCGCTTTCCGCACGTCTCGTCCGACAGCATGGAATCCATACGATAAAGCGCTTTGCGCCGAACGCAATCGGGTTGATCCGTCAGGCACATGTAGTAACCGTAGACGTCGATATCGAGCATGCCCCGCAGTGCCCTTTGCAGCGCCTCCTGGGACGTGCCGTTCCATCCCACGTCGACCAAGGAGACCCGCATGCCCGGCTTCACGCCGAGTTCGTGAAGATACCTGAAGAGCCCTGCCCGGGCCGCCCGGCACGTCTTGAGGATTTCCCATCGGCTAGCCCAGAGGAAAGTCTTGAGCCGCTCGACCGTCGCGGGCCCAAGACGCACTTCCGGTCCGAGCCCGATATCGCGCATAACGTTGTCCGCCCAAGGCGTGACACCGATCCGCTCCAGCAGCTCGAAGGGCGAAAGTTCTTCAGCGCCGGACAGCAGGAACGGCACCGTCTTCTCGAAGTTGGACTCGTCCGTTGCCGCAAGCGTGAGCGCGATACGCGAGCTTTTGAAATATTCGCAGCGGGGAAACGCACCGGCGTCACCGCGCTTCTCCATCCGCTCGAGCACATAGCCGTCGCGCGACATGAACAAGACGAGATCGATCTGGTCGCGCGCGGCGACGCGTTTGATCCAGTGGAGAAAGGCGAGTGCCGCCGGGCCGCCGACCTCGAAGCCCAGCTTCTCGAATGGGTCGGACCCGGGCAACCCCGGGATAGCGCGGCCGATGGCGAATGCAATGGAGGCCACCGGCGTACCGGCCGCAGGCAATGCAGCCCGGCGGGCGTCGACATAGTGAAATGTCGACAAGCCTCTCTCTCGCGCGCGCTGAATGTCGGACAGTTCGTTATCTCCGACATGCAGGATCCGCTGGGCGCTCACGCCACATTCGGCGGCGACGATGTCGAAAAGCTCGCCGCTGTCGCGTTTGGTCGCATTCCGGTGCGAGGAAATGAAGAGCGGAACTTCGGGCAATCCGTATTTCTTCAACAGCGTTTCGAAGAAATGTTGCGGCAAGTACATGTCCGAGGTGATCACGACGCGCTTGCTGCCGGAGATTTCGTCGAAAAACGTGCGCAGTTCGGGATTGGGCCTTGTCAGTTCCAGCTCGAGCGCCAATTCAAGGCCGGCGATCTCTTCCGCCGGCAGGTGCAGATCGTCGAAACATGCGTAAATGCCGTCGAGCGTGATCTCTTTCTTGCGCTCCGCATGCATGACCTGAAATGCTTTTGTCTGAGCCCGCCGGCGCCGCTCGCGAAAGGATGCGATGCCGGTTCGTTCGCCGATGATGTCGAACAGATCCTCGGGATCGCAAAGAGGCCGTACGAACAGGGTGTCGAAGACGTCGAACGACACGACATCGACGGCATCGGCCGCGTTTCGAAGTTGGGCTAGGAGGTCGAGTTGCATAAGTTATCCGAATTCAGTAGTGGCCCGACTCGCCGTCATCGGCGCGAACGGGACCGCTGAAGCCTTCAGCCCGCAGGGATTCTGAAATGCACGTCGCTCGGCGACAGATTCAGGTTGTGGAAGGGATCACGCATGAAGAACCGCGGATGCTTTTCATAGAGGCGACCCCTCTCGCGTACCAGACGTTCGAGTTTGCGCGGATCGAGGCTGTCGTCACCTCGTGTAAGCGACTCGTGATGAACCAGTTCGACCGACGGGCAGAGCACGTTGTAATACCCCGCTTGGGTAAGCCCGAAGCAGAGATCGACATCGTTGTAGGCAATCGGGAAACTTTCGTCGAACCGTCCAACGGATTCGAATTTCGCGCGCTCGATCATCAGGCATGCGCCGGTCACGGCGAGCCAGTTGTACTCGAGCATGTTGCGCGCGAAAGCCACGGGCGTATCGGCGTCCGCGGCGAGGAAGGCGTGGCCCGGCCCTGCCCCTAAATTCACGATGCCGCAGTGTTGCATCAGGCGCGATTTCGGATAAAGCAGCTTCGCTCCGACGGCGCCCACATGCGGCAACTGGGCGTAGCCAGCCATGCGCTCAAGCCAGTCGGCGGAGATGACCTCGGTGTCGTCGTTCAAGAACACGAGAATTTCACCGCGAGCATGACGCGCGCCTACGTTGTTGATCTCCGAATAGTTGAACGGAAAGTCATATGAGACCACCGTCACTTGGCTCGTGCCGGCAAGCGCGCGGAGATGGTCGAGCGTCTCCGGCTGCCGCGAACCGTTGTCCATCACGACGATTTCGAAATGGCGGTATTCCGTGCCCTTCATGATCGACGCGATGCACTGCGCCAGCACGGCGCCGTTGTCCCGGCTCGGGATGATGATGGAAATGAGTGGCGTACCCGACAGCGCATATTTGACGCGTGCGTGGCCCGGCAGATTGGGTAGCGGTTCGAGCGCGCCAGCCTGACCGCGGCGTACGAGCGCGGCCTCGCGCGCGCGCACGCTGGCATCCACGGCGTAAGGTTTCTCCGCGAGATCGGCCGCGACTGAGCCCGGTATCACGCGCCAGTGATAAAGCACTTTTGCAATGTGCACGATGCGCGAAGTCTTCTCGGCGATCCGCAGCACGAGGTCCCAGTCCTGCGCCCCGTCATATTCGCTGCGCAGCCCGCCAAGTTCCTCGACGAGCGAGCGCCGCACGGCTGAGACGTGGCACGTGAACATCGTGCTCATGATCGTATCCGGCGACCAGTCGGGCTTGTAGAACGGAAGAGAAAATTCGCCGGAAGGCAGAATCTTGTCTTCGTCGCTGTAGATGAAATCGGCATTCGTAGCGTCGACCGCTTGGGCCAGTTCCCAAAGGCAGTCGGGAGTCAGCTCGTCGTCGTGATCCAAGAACACGATGTAATCGCCGGATGCTTCCCGGATCCCGGCGTTCGTGGCGCCCGAGATGCCGAGGTTCTGGTCGAGCGCGATGACCTTGACATGATCGCCGGCAGCTTGCCGCAAGGCCGCGCGCGCAGCCTCGAGCGGACTGTTGTCGTCGACGAGAATCAGTTCGTAGCGTTCATACCATTGCGCCCGAACCGACGACAGGAGTCGCTGCAACAGCAGCTCCGGCGTGTTGTACGCCGGCACCACGATGCTGAAGAACGGTTGGCAGGAAAGCGCTCGCAAGTGGTCGGGCCGTCGCGGCGGCACATACGAGTAGCGAAAATTCCGCCAATCGCTCTCCATGCTGTAGGTGCCCGCCTCGGACGCGATCGGGCATGCGCGCAGCGGCGCGCCTAAAGCGGCTTGTACAGGCTTCGGATTGAACGCGAGATAGGCGGGCTTTATCTGGATCGCCGCACCGAGCACATTCACCGATGCAACACCGCCCAGATGCCGGCGGACCTTAAGCATTTTCAAGCGCTGCGGCATCAAGTGCGGCGTCGCGACCCACCACGCGGCCTTCGCTGCCCTTCTCAGCATCCGACGTGACTCGGGCGATAGCCGCGACAATACGGCCCGCATTGGACGCGAACTCGCCAGCCCTCTCAACTTCTGCTTCATATCGATTCCAACTCACTCTTGACCGTCGCCAGGAACGGCATTCGGCGTACCGGGCTATTCGCCGTTCCGACGGAACGGTCCCAACTTATTGATCAGCCCGTGCAACACGCCGCGCGCGATCATTTTGATTTGTTCTACGGGTTGTCCGGAAAACAGTGGGTAAATCAACGCGCGCACCGGAATCTTGCCGAGTTCGGAGAGCTTCCAGCCAAGCGGCATGTACCGTCGATAAAAAATCAGCGCGAGCGCGTTGCGGAAAAGGAAGTAATGCCTAAACGCGGAATGCATGGCAAACGTCCTTCCCAGAACGCGCACAGGCTGGTCGCCCAGACTATGCTGCATCTTGAGCCACGGCAAGCCGAGCACCGAACACCCAGCGCGTTTCGCCCTCACGCACCACTCGACATCGACGAAATCGATGAAAAGCGATTCGTCCATGCGCCCCACGACGGGCCATTCCGACAACGCGATGCACGAGCCTGACGCGATCAGGAAATCGACTTCGAGCGGCTCGCTTCCCGCAACCGGTACTCGCGTCAAACCCAGCGCGCCGAAACGCACGAACGGCGCGATGCCACCCAAGCGCGGATCGTCATAGGCGGGCCCGACCAAGGCAACGCGGCGCCCTTGATCTCTCAATTCCTGGATCGCGCTAACGAGCCCGGCCACCAAATCCGGCGACACCTCGCTATCTTGGTCCAGGAGCAGCCCGTAATCGAAACCGCGCGCAATAAGCGCATCGATGCCTTCGTTTTGAGCCGCGGCAATGCCGCGGTTCACGCCGCTTGCGAAGTATTGGATCCGCGGATCGAGCGCCTGCGCGCATGACGCGGCGCCTATCTCC
The DNA here is from genome assembly GCF_900044055.2 of Caballeronia calidae. Lineage (GTDB taxonomy): Bacteria > Pseudomonadota > Gammaproteobacteria > Burkholderiales > Burkholderiaceae > Caballeronia > Caballeronia calidae. The sequence continues at coordinate 34,005 of NZ_FCOX02000064.1, forward strand.
ACGTCTCGAGGCGTGTTATCCACCACGACGACGAAGATCCAGTCAGCCAGCCGGTTCACGCGTTCGAAGCATACCGTGTCCGGTCGATAGAAAACTACGACGGCACCGGCTCGCGAGCGGGCTTCCACGAATGCGTCGATAACAACCTCAAACTCGCGGTGTCGAGGACACGTCGCAGTCGGCCAAACAGAGCGCGAGCGCGACGCGCCAGTCGGGCTGCCGGATGCCGAAACGCTCGGCAAGTGCTTCGTTCGACATACGTGAATTCTGGGGACGGCGCGCCGGCGTCGGATACTCGCGCGCCTCGATCGGCACGACGCGCGGCGCGTTCGCGCCCATGGCCATCTCGAAGACCGCACGCGCCAGGTCGTACCAGGACGCCTCGCCCGCTGCCGTCAGATGATAGATGCCCGAATTCCGCTCCCAATAGTCTGCCTGGCCCGCGCGCAGTCCCGAGGCGACGACATGAGCTGTCGACGTTGCGATCGTGTTTGACCACGTCGGCGCGCCGATCTGATCGGCAACGACACGAAGCTCTTCGCGCTCCGCGCCGAGACGCAGCATCGTCCGAACGAAATTCTTGCCGCGGGCTCCGTACACCCAGCTCGTCCGGAAGATCAAATGCGTGCCCTGCGCTGCGGCAATGGCGCGCTCTCCGGCGAGTTTGCTAGCGCCGTAGACATTTTTAGGGTCCGTGGGATCGCTCTCGACATAGGCGCCATCTTGCTTAGCGCCGTCGAAGACATAGTCAGTCGAGTAGTGAATGAGCAGCGCGCCCAGCTTTGCGCACTCCTGCGCGAGTACGGCCGGCGCATCGCAATTGAGCCTGAACGCTGCGTCGCGGTCGCTTTCGGCCTGATCGACTGCCGTATAGGCTGCCGCGTTGACGACGATCGCCGGCCGCAGGCTGCGCAGCACCGTGCGGATGGCGTCGAGATCGGCGAGATCGAGCGCTTTACGATGAAGAGCTACGACGCGACCCAGACCTTGCATGGTTCGCGCAAGCTCGAAGCCGACTTGACCGTTAGCCCCGGTGATCAGAATAGTGCGCTGATCGTTCACGGCACCACTCATACAAACACCTCCGCTTCCGACAGCCTCTTCCCCGCCGCATCCTTCGCCGCGAGCATTGGCTCGAAATCGATGGGCCATTCGATGCCGATATCCGTATCGTTCCAGACGATGCTGCGCTCGTGCGCCTGGTACCAGTAATCCGTCGTCTTGTAGAGGAACTGCGCGCTCTCTGACAGCACGACAAAGCCATGCGCAAAGCCCGGCGGCATCCACAATTGCCGATGATTCTCTTCCGAGAGATTCACGCCCACCCACTTCCCGAAGTTAGGCGAGCTCTTTCGAATATCCACGGCGACATCGAACACTTCGCCTTCGACGACGCGCACGAGCTTGCCCTGCGCATGCTGAATCTGATAGTGCAGTCCGCGCAGCACGCCTCTCGCCGAACGCGAGTGATTGTCCTGGACGAACTCGACGCCGCCTTCCACATGCTCCGCGAATTCGCGCGCGTTGAAGCTCTCGTAGAAGAAACCCCGCGCATCGCCGAAAACCTTCGGCTCTACGATCTTGACTTCGGGCAGCGCCGTAGCGGTTACTTGGATGGCCATGCGACTTGGTCCTTCGGGAGATTGAGCAGATATTGACCGTAGGCGTTCTTCGACAACGGCTTTGCGAGCGCGAGCAGTTGCTCCTCCTCGATCCACCGCTTGCGATACGCGATCTCCTCCGGACACGCTACCACGAGGCCCTGACGCTTCTGCAACGTAGCGATGAACGTCGCCGCCTCGATCAGCGAATCGTGGGTGCCCGTATCGAGCCACGCATAGCCGCGCCCCATGATCTCGACGTCGAGCTTCTTCTGTTCGAGATAACGCGAGTTGACGTCGGTGATTTCGAGCTCGCCGCGCGCGGACGGCTTGATGTCCGCGGCGATGTCGCACACCCGGTTGTCGTAGAAATAGAGGCCCGTCACTGCATAGTTTGAGCGCGGCTTCGCGGGCTTCTCTTCGATCGACAATGCGCGGAACTGCTGGTCGAACTCGACCACGCCATAGCGCTCCGGATCGTGCACGTGATAAGCGAAGACCGTGGCGCCGTCGATTCGCTTGTTGGCGCCCTCGAGCTGCTTCGCGAGATCGTGGCCATAGAATATGTTGTCGCCGAGAATCAGCGCCGACGGATCATTGCCGACGAACTCGCGCCCGATGATGAACGCCTGCGCGAGCCCGTCCGGAGACGGCTGCACCGCGTACTGGATGTTCATGCCCCACTGGCTGCCGTCGCCGAGCATCGACTCGAAGCGCGGCGTGTCCTGCGGCGTCGAGATGACGAGCACGTCACGAATGCCCGCGATCATCAGCGTCGACAGCGGGTAGTAGATCATCGGCTTGTCGTAGACGGGCAGCAGTTGCTTCGACACCGCATGCGTGATCGGATAAAGCCGCGTGCCCGAGCCGCCGGCCAGAATAATGCCTTTGCGCGCCATGCTCAGCCCCTTACGCGCGCTGCGCGTAGTTCGTCTCGACCCATTTCCGGTATTCGCCGGAAGCCACTTCGTCCGCCCACGCCTGGTTGTCCAGATACCACTGAACCGTCTTCCCGAGACCGGTCTCGAACGTTTCCGCGGGCTTCCAGCCGAGCTCGCGCTCGAGCTTTCTCGCATCGATCGCGTAGCGGCGATCGTGGCCCGGACGGTCCTTCACATAGGTGATCTGATCGCGATAGGAACCGCTCGACTTCGGCTTGGCGCGGTCCAGCAGATCGCACAGCGTGTGCACGACTTCGAGGTTCTTCTTCTCATTCCAGCCGCCTACGTTGTAAGTCTCGCCAGGCGTGCCGCGCGCGAGCACCTCGCGGATCGCGGAGCAGTGGTCGCCCACGTACAGCCAGTCGCGCACGTTCTGGCCGTCGCCGTACACCGGCAACGGCTTGCCGGCGAGCGCGTTCGCGATCATCAGCGGAATCAGCTTTTCGGGGAACTGGTACGGCCCGTAGTTGTTCGAGCAGTTGGTGGTCAGTACAGGCAGGCCGTACGTGTGGTGATACGCCCGCACCAAATGATCCGAGCCGGCCTTGGTCGCCGAGTACGGACTGTTCGGCGCGTAGGGCGTGGTTTCGGAGAATTGTGGATCGGTGGCGGACAGCGAGCCGAATACTTCGTCCGTCGAGACGTGCAGGAAGCGGAACGCCTGCTTCTCGTCTTCGGGCAGCTTGCTCCAGTACATGCGCGCGGCTTCGAGCAGCGTGAAGGTGCCGACCACGTTCGTCTGCACGAAATCGGCCGGGCCGTGGATCGAACGATCGACATGGCTCTCGGCGGCGAAATGCAGGATGGCGCGCGGCTTGTATTTTGCGAGCAGTGCATCCATGGCGACGCGATCGCAAATGTCGGCGCGATCGAACACGTGGCGGGCGTCGTCCTTGAGCGACTTGAGCGTTCCCAAATTGCCCGCATACGTCAGTTTGTCGACGTTCAGAACGGGTTCATCCGAGCCTTTGAGCCAATCCAGAACAAAATTGGCGCCGATAAAACCGGCGCCGCCCGTCACGAGAATCATGAATAGCCCTCTGTGTTGCCTTGAGGCAGATTGCCGCCCCGAACGCGTATTGAACCGAGAAAATTTGCGCGACCGTGCTTTTATTCTGGAAGCTGGCCGGAAACTATGACCGAAACCACCCCAATTTCTCGTGGTTCGGTCAACCGTTAATTATAAGCCCAGGCCATGCAAAAACTACACGCATAACAACTTGATACAGCTAGCGATTTATGGTTGCACCACGTTGCAATGTGTAACTGTCAGCCTTTATTCAACATTTTGTCTGAGCAGACAGCAATTCACCGCCTGTTTCATAATGCCCCCATATTCTATGTCCGAGTCGCATTCGCGGCTTCTCAACGCCATTTTCTTTCGATGACCGACGCCCCGACCTCCAGCATCGACACCCCCTTCGCCCCGCTCGTCTTCGGCGATCTCCAGGGTTGCTGCGACCCGTTCCATCGTCTTCTGAAAAAAGCCGCGCCCGAACCCGGCACGCCGCTCTGGTTCGCGGGCGATCTGATCAACCGCGGGCCAAAGTCGCTGCAGACGCTTCGCGAAGTGATCGCGCTCGGCTCGCGCGCGACAGTCGTGCTCGGCAATCACGATCTGAATCTGCTCTCGGTCGCGGCTGGCCTGCGCAAGCCGAAGAAGGGCGACACGCTCGATGAAATCCTCGACGCGCCCGACGCCGCCGATCTCATCGAATGGGTGCGGCACAAACCGGTCGCACATTTCGAGAACAACGTGCTGATGGTCCACGCGGGCGTGCTCCCGCAATGGGACGCCACGATGACGATGGAGCTCGCGCACGAACTCGAGCAGGCGTTGCGCGCGCCGAACTGGAAGGAAACGCTGGCGAATCTGTACGGCAACGAGCCGCATCGATGGGAAGACAGCCTCACGGGCATCGATCGCCTGCGCGTGATCTACAACGCGTTGACGCGCATCCGTTTCTGCACGTCCGAAGGCGCGATGGAGTTCGCCAACAACGGCGGCCCCAAGGCCGCCCCGCCCGGCTATATGCCGTGGTTCGACGTGCCGGGGCGCCGCACCCAGAACGTCACGATCGTGTTCGGTCACTGGGCTGCGCTCGGCCTGACGATCCGCGACGACGTGCTGTGCCTCGATTCAGGCTGCGTGTGGGGCAACAAGCTGTCGGCCGTGCGCATGACGGCCGATCCCGCGCAGCGTGTGGTCACGCAGGTGAGTTGCTCGGTCAATCACCCCGGCACTTAGAGGCCGGAGCTTGTCGAAGCCCACAAGCTCGAGGTTGACCAGACCTAGCGCTGGCAGGCGCTACGTTGTGCAGAGACAGCAGACCCACCGTTGAATGCTTCCTCAGTTCGACGCTCTGGAAGTCGCAGCAGCAGACAAGCCCCGGGTAGGCACGAAACGGGCTGCGACGGAAGCGAAGGCTGCTTCGCCTGCTGCACAACATGGTCGAGGGGAGCCATACCGGAAGGTACGCGTTACAAGGCCCGTAAGGGCAACCGCGATGGGCGGATTCCGGCAGCAATAACTATTGGAGTCGTTGTGGCTGTTTTTGTACTGGACCGAAAAGGCCGGGCGTTGATGCCTTGCAGTGAGAAACGCACGAGGCTGTTGCTCGCCCGGGGTCGCGCACGTGTGCATCGCGTGGTGCCGTTTGTGATCCGGCTCACGGACCGCGACGCCGCCTCCAGCCAGCTTCAGCCGTTGCGCCTCAAGATCGACCCCGGCAGCAAGACCAGCGGGCTCGCCATCGTGCGCGACACTGAAGCGCTCGACACGGCAAGCGGCGAGCTTGGCCGCGGCGCGGCCGCGCTTAGCCTTTTTGAACTGGTTCACCGCGGTCGGCAAATAAGTGAGGCGCTGACTGCGCGCGGAGCCATTCGTCGCCGGCGACGCGGCAACCTGCACTACCGTGCACCGCGCTTCTTGAACCGCACCCGGTCTTCGGACTGGCTTGCACCCTCGTTGCAGACCGGGTCGATACCACGATGGCGTGGGTACGACGTATTAGGCACAGGGCACCTGTAACGGCGCTCTCCAGCGAGCTAGTGCGTTTCGATACGCAACTGATCGAAAACCCGGAAGTCAGGAGCATTGGCTATCAGCAGGGCACGCTGGCGGGCTACGAAATCCGCGAATAACTACTGGAAAAGTGGGGTCGGCGTTGTGCCTACTGCGACGCGAAAGACACGCCGTTGCAGATAGAGCACATCGTGGCTCGGGCGCGTGGCGGCACCCATCGTGTGTCCAATCTTGCGCTGGCCTGCGAGCCCTGCAACCGAGCAAAGGGCGCGCTGCCTGTCGATGTGTTTCTGGCAAAGCGGCCAACGCGGCTGGCGGGCATTTTGGCTCAAGCAAAGCGTCCGCTGAAGGATGCAGCAGCGGTGAACGCCACCCGCTGGGCGTTGACCAACGCGCTGAAAGCGACCGGTCTGCCCGTGGAGCTTGCCTCAGGCGGGCGCACCAAATTCAACCGGATGGCGCTCGGTGTACCGAAAACACATGCCCTCGATGCCGCCTGTGTGGGCGCACTGTCTGCCGTAACAGACTGGGAGAAACCGACCCT
>NZ_FCOX02000065.1 GCF_900044055.2 Caballeronia calidae
TTGGTTACTTTCTTTGCAGCAGCAAAGAAAGTGACTGCCGCCCCGCACAGGGGCAGTGCTAATAGACCGACGCGAAAATAGGTTTCGTGAGTGCATGGCCCGATGCAGTTAGATGACAGCGTAAAGCAAGGAAGCACAAGCAGACCCGATGGACCGGTCGGCCGCGCAGCGGGCTGGAGCTATTTGGTGCTGAACCAGCGAGTGAAGTGGTGCGATGTGACAGACCGTGCGCGATCCAAGCCCGGAAAGGCCTATGAGGGCACTCGCTACTGCCGGACCACGAGATTGCTTCTGTGCCGCGGCCGGCATGAAGTGCTTAGGCTGGGGATAGCTGCTTTCTTTGGTTACTTTCTTTGCAGCAGCAAAGAAAGTGACTGCCGCCCCGCATAGGGGCAACGCCAATAGACCGACACGAATTCAGGATTTCACGAAAACGAGAACGACCGAACCACCAAACAGGACCCACGCCATGCCAAAACCCGTCCGCATAGGAATCAACCCGTTATCGTGGATGAACGACGATCTCCCTTCCCTCGGCGGGGAAACGCCGCTATCCACCGCCCTAACCGAAGGCAAACAAATCGGCTACGAAGGCTTCGAACTAGGCAACAAGTTCCCGCGCGAACCGCAAGCGCTGAAGACGCTCCTCGCGCAATACGATCTGGCGCTAGTCTCCGGCTGGTATTCAGGCCGGCTCGCAGAACGCAGCGTAGAAGAGGAGATCGAAGCCGCCTCCCCCCACCTCGACCTGCTGGCAAAGAACGGCGCCACAGTAATGGTCTACGGCGAAGTGGCCAACTCGATCCAGGGCGCGCCGCGCCCGCTCTACCAACGTCCGCGCTTCTTCTCCGAAGCCCAGTGGAACGAATACGCCAACCGCCTGAACCGCTTCGCAGAATTCACACTCTCACGCGGCGTGCGCGTGGCCTATCATCATCACATGGGCGCGTATGTCGAAACGCCCGCCGATGTCGACCGGCTGATGGCGCTCACCAACGATGCAGTCGGCCTGCTCTTCGATGCGGGCCACATCACGTTCGCAGGCGGCGATGCCCTGACCGTGCTGCAGAAGCACATCGCGCGCGTCTGCCACGTGCATTGCAAGGACGTGCGCCCGGAGATCGTGGAGCTCGCGCGCAATCGCAACTGGAGCTTTCTCGATGCGGTCATCAACGGCGCGTTCACCGTGCCGGGCGACGGCGCCGTCGATTATCCAGGCATCATCGCGTGTCTGGCGAAGCATGATTACGATGGCTGGCTCGTCGTGGAAGCGGAACAGGATCCGGTGATCGCGCCGAGCTACGCCTATGCCGACAAGGGCTATCGCACGCTGCGCGCGCTCGTCGACGCAACATTCAAGGAGGCGGCATGAGCCTGCTAGTGAAAGCATCGCGCGAAGGACAAACCATCGCGCGCGTGACACCCGATTCCGCGGGCTGGAAGCATGTGGGCTTCGCGGCGTATCGTCTGGATGCCGGCGATGTCGTGCATGTGTACGACGCCGATCGCGAAAGCTGCATCGTCGTGTTGACGGGCACGGTCAGCATCGAAGCAGGCGACGAGCACTGGCAATCCATCGGCACGCGCGACAGCGTGTTCGAGGACGCCGCGCCGTACGCAGTCTATGTGCCGCCGAAGCTCGCCGCGATCGTGCGTGCAGAACGCGATGCGGAAATCGGCGTCGCGAGCGCGCCCGCGAAAGGCGAGTTCCCGCCGCGTCTCATCGAGCCTTCGCAGATGAAGCGCTCGACGCGCGGCAAAAACGCGAATACGCGCTACGTATGCGACATTCTTCCGCAAACGGAAGCGGCGGAGTCGCTGCTCGTCGTCGAAGTGCGCACGCCGGGCGGCCATGCGTCGAGCTATCCGCCGCACAAGCACGATCAGGACAACGTGCCTATCGAGAGTTCGCTGGAAGAGACGTACTACCATCGGCTGAATCCGCCGCAAGGCTTTGCGTTTCAGCGCGTCTATACCGATGAGCGTGATCTCGACGAAACGATGGCCGTCGAAGATCACGATGTCGTGATGGTGCCGCGTGGGTATCATCCGGTCGTCGTGCCTTATGGCTACGACAACTACTATCTGAACGTGATGGCGGGCGACAAGCGCACGTGGCACTTCAAGAACGATCCGAAGCATGAATGGATCGTGGAGCGGGACAGCAAGACGCAGGGATGAGCGTAGCGGAACCCGTATGCCGCATGATGCGGCATACGTCGCTCATTCGTTCCAGGGATCGACGATGTGTATCCCGCAGTCGACGAAGTCCTTGACGTTGCGCGTCGCGAGCATTGCGCCGCGGGAACGCACGACTGCGGCGATCATCGCATCGAATTGGCTGATGGGTTTGCCAGCGCTTCTTCTCGATGTAGCGACTTCGGCATAGGCATCAGCGGCATCATTGTCGAAGCTCAGTACCCAACCGGAAAAGTCCTCACTGAAGATGATCCGGGTCGCATCCCAGAGACCCTGACGGCGGGAACCAATCGGCAATAGCCGAATTCCGTAAAAAATCTCCCGCGCGTGACCGTTGTGGTGAACAACGCCGAACTTGCCTGATTCGCGAGCCACATCAAGACGCGTTGCTCCGGCGCCGGACGCAGCAGTTCCGATAGAACGTTGGTATCGAGAACGATCATTCACTGAACCTCGACGGCTCGCGAATGGTTTCACGCTTCGGCAGTTCCAGTTCAACGCCTCCCAGCGGCTCGATGCGGCCACGGATCGAGTCGACCAGACTCTTGCCCTGCACGGGTTCCGTGGATAGTGCGGTGCGCAGAATGTCGCGCGCCTCTTCCTCCATCGAGCGGCCATGTCTGGCCGCCTGAATGCGCAGACGCGTCTCGAGTTGCTCGTCGATATCCTGAATTGTCATGGCTACCACGTTGACCTCCGTTGACGCGATGAATCAGATTTCACTTCAAACATATTAACTCGAAACGCCCGAGTCACCGACGGCAAGCCATTCCCGCATGACGTGCCCATGCTCCGCAACCGACGCGAATGGTCCATCGAACTGAATCGCGCCATGCCCCATCACCGCGACGCGCGCATCGAGCATGCGCGCGATCGTCAGGCGCTCTTCGATCAGCAGCATCGCGACGCCGCGTTCGCGCAGCGTCGCGAGACACGCGGCCACTTGCGTGAGCACTTGCGGCGCGAGCCCTTCGCCGGGTTCGTCGATGACGACGAGCGAAGGATCACCCGCCAGCGTGCGCGCGAGCGCGAGCATCTGCTGTTCGCCGCCCGATAGCGCCCCCGCCTTCACCGACGCGCGTTCTTCGAGCACCGGAAACAATCGATACGCATCGTCGAGCGTGAAACGCGTGCCCTTCCTTTCGCCGAGCACGAGATTTTCCCGCACCGTCAGCGCGGGAAACACGTCGCGCGTTTCGGGCACATAGCCGATGCCGAGCCGCGCGATGCGATGCGGCCGCAAGCCGACGATCCGAACATCGCGATAACGCATGTCGCCCGCGCATCGCACGAGCCCCATGATGGCCTTCGCGAGGGTCGAGCGCCCCGAGCCGTTGCGTCCGGCGAGCGCGACCGCCTCGCCTTCGTCGATGCACAGATTCACGCCGTGCAGCACCTGCGCCGCGCCGTACCACGCGCGTAAATCCTCGATACGCAATTGCGCGCTCATCATGCGACTCCGCCGAGATAAGCTTCCCGCACGTCGCGATTCGCGCGTATCTCGTCCGGCGTGCCGGTGGCGATCACGCGCCCCTGCACGAGCACCGAAATGCGATCCGCGAGACCGAACACCGCATCCATGTCGTGCTCGATCACGAGCAGCGTGCGCCCTTCTGTCGTCGCGCGAATCAGGGCGAGCGCGCGCGTCGCCTCCGCGCGATTCATGCCGGCGGTGGGCTCGTCGAGCAGGATGAGCGGCGCATCGGTCGCGAGCGCGATGCCGAGATCGAGCGCGCGTTGCTCCGCGTACGTGAGCCGCGCGGCGAGTTCGCCGGCGCGTGCGGCGAGGCCGATGGCATCGAGCATCGCGTGGGCGCGGGCATCGACGCTACGCGAAGGCAGCCATCGATCGATGAAGCGCGACGACGCCGCGGCGAGCGCCGCGCAACGCATGTTGTCGAGCACGGACAATCCGCCGAACACGCTCGTCGTCTGGAAGCTGCGCGCAAGCGTGCGGGCGACGCGCGGCGGCGGCTTGCCCGTGATGTCGGTTCCGTTCGCGACGATGCGCCCCTCGTCCGGCCGCGCGCGTCCCGAGATCAGATCGAAGAGCGTGGACTTGCCCGCGCCGTTCGGTCCGATGAGCGCGTGCCGTTCGCCCCTCGCGACATGCAAATCGACGCCTTGCAACACGCGCGTCGCGCCGAAGCCTTTGGCGATGCGGTGCAGTTCGAGCGCCGCGTTCATCGCGCAGACCTCGTGCGGCGTGCGAGCCACAGACCGAGCGCCGCGCATGGCAACGCGACGAGCCACGCGCCGCCGTGCATCGTGCGCGCGTAGAGCGTCTCCACGATCAGGACGACCGCAATGCCCCATGCGATCGCGCTCAGCATGCCGAGACACAGGAACCGCAAGTCGCGCCTGAACAGGCCAGCGATGCCCAGAGGCGCGGCGACCACGACCCACACGAAGAAGAGCCCGAGATACATCGGCCATGCGGCGCTCACGCTCGCCACCGCGACGCTGAAGAACGTGAGCAGCACCGCACCGATGACCGGCCCGAAGAACGTGCCCGCGCCGCCGATGACCGTCACGACGAGCACACCCGTCGAGCGCGCGAGGCCGACGCTTTCCGCCGACACCAGCTCGACGTTGAGCAAGGCCAGCACGCCCGCGATGCCCGCGAAGAACGCCGACACGACGAGCATCGTGAAGCGCACGCGCGCGGGCGCGAAGCCGATCGCGGCGGCACGCGCGGGGTTGTCGCGCACGGCGTTGGCGAGACGGCACATCGGCGTGCGCGAGAACGCGAACATCGAAGCAGCCGATACGACGCACCAGCACGCGATCAACGCATACGCCTCGCGCAACGGACCGAAGCTCCACCCGAAGAGCGATGGCCCGCCCGCGCGATCGATCGTCACGCCGCCCTCGCCGCCGAACCAGCCCGGCACGAGCCACACGCACGCGGCGACGAGCTCGCCGATGCCGAGCGTGATCATCGCGAACGACGTGCTCGCACGCTGCGTCGAGATTGCGCCGAAGACGACCGCGACGATCATCGCCGCGAATCCGCCGATCACCGGCAGGAGCGGCAACGGTATGCCGAAGCGATTGAACATGTGCGCGGCGGCAAATGCGCCGAGTCCCGAATACACGGCATGCCCGAACGAAAGCAGCCCCGTCTCGCCGAGCAGCAGGTTGTACGAGAGCGCGAAAACGATGAGCGTCGCGGTCTGCGCGAGATAGGCGAGCAGCCAGGATTGATCGAAGACGAGCGGCGGCAAAGCCAGCGCAACGATGAGCGCAACCATGCGCGCGCCGAATTTAAGCATCGCGCGTGCGCTCGCCGAAGAGTCCGCGCGGGCGTGCGGCCAGCATTGCGACGAGCAGCAGATACGGCAGCACGGGCGCGAGCTGCGCGACGGTGAGCGCGCCCCACGCGGGCGGCAGCGTCACGCCGAGCCATGCGGCGATGCTTCCCGCCGACGCGCTCGCGCCCACCGCGAAGGTCTGCACGCAGCCGATCAAAAGCGACGCGACGAGCGCGCCGGACAGCGATCCGAGCCCGCCGATCACGACGACGACGAACACGATCGGCCCCATGGCATCGGCCATCGCGGGTTCGATGACGGCGAGCGGCGCGCCGATCACGCCGCCGAGCGCGGCGAGCGCGGTGCCCACGGCGAAGACCATCGTGAACACGCGCGGCACGTCATGGCCGAGCGTTTCGACGGTATCGGGATGCGTGAGGGCCGCGCGCACGACGAGGCCCGTCTTCGATGTGCGCAAGACGAGCCAGAGCACGCCGAGCATGACGACGGAAACGGTCATCATGAACACGCGATAGCGCGCGAACGCGGCGCCGTACAGCATGAAGAGCGGCCCGTCGAGCGTGGCAGGAATCGCGGCGGGCAACGGCCCCAGGCCCCAGACGAGCTTCACGCCCTCGCCTATGAGGATGGCCGCGCCGAAGGTGAGCAGCATTTCCGCGAGCGCGCCGCGCGCATGCACGCGTCTCAACAGGCATCGTTCGAACAACGCGCCCGCCATGCCGACGACCACCGGCGCGACGATCAGCGCAAACCAGAATCCGCCGTAAGCGGCGAGCGCGTGGCCGACATACGCGCCGAGCATGTAGAAACTCGCGTGCGCGAAGTTGAGCACGCCGAGCATCGAGAAAATCAGCGTCAGGCCCGCCGACAGCATGAAGAGCAGCAAGCCCACGCTCACGCCGTTGAGCAGACTCACGCTGAACCACTGAAGCAAGACGCCGCCCTCAGCCGGTGATGAGCGGCTTCAGCGCATCGACGAGCGGCGCGGGAAGCGGCACCGGTCTGCGCGTCACGCGATCCACGTACACATGCACGAAATGGCCTTGCGCAGCGGCGACATCGGCGCCTTGCGTGAAGATCGCCACTTCGTAGCGCACGCTCGTGTTGCCGAGCTTCTCGACGCGCAAGCCCGCTTCGATCGGCTCGGGAAACACGATGGACGCGAAGAAATTGCAGCGCGTCTCGACGACGAGGCCGATGGTCTCGCCCTCGCTGAAATCGAGCACGCCCGCGCGCAGCAGGTACTCGTTCACGACGGTGTCGAAGTAGCTGTAATAGACGACGTTGTTGATATGCCCGTAGACGTCGTTATCGGACCAGCGCGTGCTGATCGCGAGAAAGTGCGGATAGTCCGCGCGCGTGGTCGGAACCGGCTTGCTCATCGCTCAAAGTGACTCCGTCAGCATGCGCCGATAATCGTCAGCGCTCGCCTCGCGCGGATTCGTCTTGTGGCAGTGATCCGCGAGCGCGCCCGCAACGACCTTGTCGAACATGCTTTCGTCGACGCCCATCTGCGACAGACGCGTCGGCAGGCCGAGGCGCGCGGTCATGTCGTGCACGGCCTGCGCGAGGTCGGCGTTCTCCGCGAGATTCATCACGCGGCGCATGCGCGCGAAACGCCGTTCCGCGACGACCGTCGGCGCGCTTTCGTTGAAGCGCAGCACGGCGGGCAATACGACCGCGTTGAGCGTGCCGTGATGCAGCGACGTGCGCCCGTTCACCGCGAGTCCGCCCAACGGATGCGACAGCGAATGCACGCAGCCGAGCCCTTTCTGGAACGCCATCGCGCCCTGCATCGATGCCGACATCATGTTGAGACGCGCGTCGCGGTCCTGGCCGTCGTGCGTCGCGCGCTCGATATTGGCCCACGCGCGTTCGAGTCCGTCGAGCGCGATGCCGTCGGCGGGCGGGTTGAACGCCGGCGCGAGAAACGTTTCGATGCAGTGCGCGATCGCGTCCATGCCGGTCGCGGCGGTGAGCACCGGAGGCAGTCCGACCGTCAGCGACGGATCGCAGACCGCCGATTTCGGCAGCAGATGCCACGAATGAAAGCCGAGCTTGCGCCCGTCGTTCAGGATGATGATCGCGCCGCGTGCAACCTCGCTGCCCGTACCCGACGTGGTCGGCACGGCGATCAGCGGCGCTGAACGATCGGTGATTCTGTTGCTGCCGCCTTCGATCGTGGCGAAGGACGTCAAGGGTTCGTCGTGCGTCGCGGCGATCGCGACGCCCTTCGCCAGATCGATCGACGAGCCGCCGCCCACCGCGATCAATCCATCGCAGCCTTCGCGCTTGTACTGCGCGGCGGCTTGCATGACCATCGCTTCGGTCGGATTGGATGGCGTGTCGTCGAACACCGGCAGCGCGCCGAGCTTCGCGCTCTCGATCACGCGATCGGCGAGGCCCGCCGCAGCGACGCCTTTATCGGTGATGACGAGCGGACGCTTCATCCCGATGCGCGCGCATTCGCCTTGCAGCATCGCGAGCGCATCGTAGCCGAGATGGATGTGGGTCAGATAGAAGATGAAGGCCATGGCTCGGGAACCGGTGGAGGATGTGCGGGCATGTTGGAGCGGCGTGACGCGCGTGTCAATCGGGGCTTGGATCGACTCAGCGCGACGCGGCCAGCGCGCGCACGTCATCGACGAAGCGCTCGACGGTCTCCCGCTGCGTGTCCCACGCGCACATCAGACGGCAGCCGCCCGAGCCGATGAACTGATAGAAGCGCCAGCCCTTCGCGCGCAGCGCCGAAGCGACCTGCGCCGGCAGCTCGGCGAACACCGCGTTCGATTCGGGCTTGAAAAGCATGCTCACGCCGGGGATATCGACGAGGCGCTCGGCCATCAGTTGCGCCATCGCGTTCGCGTGGCGCGCGTTGCGCAGCCACACATCGTTGTCGAGCAGGCCGAGCCACGGCGCGGAGATGAAGCGCATCTTCGACGCGAGCTGTCCCGCCTGCTTCAGGCGATACGCGAAATCGGCGGCGAGCGCCTTGTCGAAGAACACGACCGCCTCGCCCACCGGCAAGCCGTTTTTCGTGCCGCCGAAGCACAGCACGTCGACGCCCGCGCGCCACGTGATTTCCGAAGGATGCACGTTCAGCGTCGCGACCGCATTCGCGAAACGCGCGCCGTCCATATGCACCTTCAGATGCCGGCGCTTCGCGATGGCCGCGATCGCGCGGATCTCCTCGACGGTGTACACGGTGCCGACTTCCGTCGCCTGCGTGAGCGCGACGACCTTCGGCTTCGGATAGTGGATGTCCGCGCGCTTCGTGACGAGCTCCTCGATCGCATCGGGCGTGAGCTTGCCGTTCTCGCCCTTCGCGGTGAGGAGCTTCGAGCCGCCGGAGAAGAACTCGGGGCCGCCGCATTCGTCGGTTTCGATATGCGCGAGCTCGTGGCAGATCACCGAGTGATACGACTGACACAGCGACGCGAGCGCGAGCGAATTCGCCGCCGTGCCGTTGAACACGAAGAAGACTTCGCAGTCGGTCTGGAAGAGATCGCGGATGCGGTCGCAGACCTGGGCGGTCCACGAATCGTCGCCGTAGGCGGGCTCGTGGCCGCTCGTGTTGGCCTGAATCAGCGCTTGCAGCGCTTCGGGGCAGATGCCCGCGTAGTTGTCGGAGGCGAAATGCTGGGTCGGGTCCGTGGGCGCTGTCATGGGGTCGCTGTGATGGCCAGTTGGAACGCAGCGCGCGCGTGCGGATAGCACGCGCGCGCCGGCAATCCGGCCATTCTAGCGGTTCGTCGAAAGTCGCTACTTGGTGTTCGGCGCGCTCGCGGCGTTGGCCTGCTGCGCCTCCTGCGCCTTCTTCTCTTTCTTGCTGGCCTCGTGATGCCCGATCGCGCAGCCACCGACCGCGCCCGCCGTGCCGTGTCCGCCCGCGACGTGCCCCGCCACGCCGCCGACGGCCGCGCCCTTCAGACAGCCTTCCGCCTGCGCTGCGCCCGTTGCGACGAGCATCGCCGAAGCCAGAATGACCGATGCGAGTGTGCGATTCATATGTCGTCTCCCTTGTGTCGATTGAACCTCACGGGAAGACGCACGCGCCATGCCTGACAGCGTGTAAAGAAAAACGGCCCGATCTTCGTCAGACCGAGCCGTTGATACGGGAACGCGAGAAGCGCTTAAAGCTGCTGCTGCACCCAGTTCGTGACACCCGCGAGCGCGGCCGGCAGATTCGCCGGTTCCGTGCCGCCCGCCTGCGCCATGTCCGGACGGCCGCCGCCCTTGCCGCCGACCTGCTGCGCGACGAAGTTGACGAGCTCGCCCGCCTTCACCTTCTTCGACGCATCCGGCGTCACGCCCGCGATCAGGCTGACCTTGCCGCCATCGACCGATGCCAGCACGATGGCCGCGCTCTTCAGCTTGTCCTTCAGCTTGTCGACGGTTTCGCGCAGCGTCTTCACGTCCGCACCTTCGAGCTGCGCGGCGAGCACCTGCACGCCCGATACATCGACGGCCTGCGACACGAGTTCATCGCCCTGGCTCGCAGCAAGCTTCGACTTCAACGCGCCGAGTTCCTTCTCCAGCGACTTCACGTGCTCCTGGACCTGTGCGATACGCTGCGTGAGTTCCGCAGGCTGCGCCTTCAGCACGCCCGCCGCCGCGTTGATGCGCTCGTCGAGCTCCTGCACGTAGCGCACGGCGTTGTCGCCGGTGATCGCCTCGACGCGGCGAATGCCCGCCGCGACGCCGCCTTCCATCACGATCTTGAAGAAGCCGATGTCGCCCGTGCGCTGCACGTGCGTGCCGCCACAGAGCTCGCGCGAGAAGCCGAGATCGAGCACGCGCACGGTGTCGCCGTACTTCTCGCCGAAGAGCGCCATTGCGCCGCCCTTCACGGCTTCGTCGTAAGGCATCACGCGCACGACGCCCGGCGCGTTCGCGATGATCTCGTTGTTCACGATCTGCTCGACGCGGCGGATTTCGTCGTCCGTCATCGGCGCGTTGTGCGCGAAGTCGAAGCGGGTTTTATCGGCATCGACGAGCGAGCCCTTCTGCTGCACGTGGCCGCCGAGCACTTCGCGCAGCGCCTTGTGCATCAGGTGCGTGGCCGAGTGATTGCGCGCGGTGCGGCCGCGGCGCACGCCGTCGATTTCCGCCTTCACGACGTCGCCGACCTTGAGCGTGCCCTGCTCGACCGTGCCGTGATGACCGACGACATCGGCCTGCACCTTCAGCGTATCCGCGACGGCGAAGCGCACGTTCGCGTTCGCGAGCACGCCCTGATCGCCGACCTGGCCGCCGCTTTCCGCGTAGAACGGCGTGTGATCGAGCACGACGACCGCCTGCTGGCCGCTCTTCGCTTCGTTCACCGATGCGCCTTCGACATACAACGCGAGAATCTTCGCGTCGTCGAAGATTTCCTTCTCGTAGCCGTGGAACGTGGACTTCGCGCCCGAATAGTCGAGGCCCGCCGCAATCTTGAACTTGCCCGCCGCGCGCGCCTGATCGCGCTGACGCGCCATGGCATCGTCGAACGCGGGTTCGTCGACGGTCACGCCGCGCTCGCGGCACACGTCCGCCGTGAGGTCGAGCGGGAAGCCGTAGGTATCGTGCAACTTGAACGCGAGTTCGCCGTCCAGTTGCTTCACGCCCTTCTTTTCCAGATCGGCCAGTTCGCCTTCCAGAATGGACATGCCGTGTTCGATGGTCTCGAAGAAGCGCTCTTCTTCCTGACGGAGAACATCGGTGACGCGCTGTTGCGCATCCGCGAGTTCCGGATAGGCCGCGCCCATTTCCGCGACGAGATCCGCCACCAGCTTGTGGAAGAACGCGCCCTTCTTGCCGAGCTTGTAGCCGTGACGGATCGCGCGGCGCACGATACGGCGCAGCACGTAGCCGCGGCCTTCGTTGCCGGGAATCACGCCGTCGACGATCAGGAACGAGCATGCGCGGATATGGTCCGCGATGACCTTCAGCGAGTTGTTTTCCAGATCCGGCGTGTTCGTTTCACGCGCCGCGGCCTTGATGAGGTTCTGGAACAGATCGATTTCGTAGTTGCTGTGCACGTGCTGCAGCACGGCGGCGAGACGCTCGAGGCCCATGCCCGTGTCGACGCACTGCTTGGGCAGCGGCGTCATGTTGCCCTGCGCGTCGCGGTTGAACTGCATGAACACGAGATTCCAGATCTCGATGAAGCGGTCGCCGTCTTCTTCAGGCGATCCCGGCGGGCCGCCCCAGATTTCCGGGCCGTGGTCGTAGAACACTTCCGAGCACGGGCCGCAGGGGCCGGTGTCGGCCATCTGCCAGAAGTTGTCCGATGCGTAGCGCGCGCCCTTGTTGTCGCCGATGCGGATGATGCGCTCGACCGGCACGCCGATTTCCTTCGCCCAGATATCGAAGGCTTCGTCGTCTTCCTTGTAGACCGTGACCGTGAGCTTTTCCGCCGGCAGGCTATAGACCTTCGTCAGCAGTTCCCAGCAGTAATGGATCGCGTCGCGCTTGAAGTAATCGCCGAACGAGAAGTTGCCGAGCATCTCGAAGAACGTGTGATGCCGCGCCGTGTAACCGACGTTCTCGAGGTCGTTGTGCTTGCCGCCCGCGCGCACGCTGCGCTGCGCGGTGGTCGCGCGCGAGTACGGTCGCGATTCGCTGCCCAGGAACACGTCCTTGAACTGGACCATGCCCGAGTTGGTGAAGAGCAGCGTCGGGTCGTTGCCGGGCACGAGGCTCGACGAACGCACGATCGTGTGGCCCTTCGATTCGAAAAACTTCAGGAATTTCTCGCGTATTTCGGCGGCTTTCATAGCGTACGGGGCGTGTCTTCGGTTCTTTGAGGTGCCCGCGGGCGGCTTTTGGCGAGCGCTGCCGGCGGAACAAGGGTGATTGTCGATTATACGGGATTCGCCGCGCCTGGCCGGGCGCGCGGCGTGTCGGTCGGGCCGTCCGGTATCGCGCGCACAGCGGTTCTGTGCGACAGTCGCAATCCGGAGACACAACCTGAGCGAGCGACAGATCGAATGGGAGCCTTGAGCCATATCCGCGTGCTGGACCTGACCCGCGTGCTGGCGGGACCGTGGTGCGCGCAGACGCTCGCCGATTTCGGCGCGGACGTCATCAAGATCGAGCGGCCCGAAACCGGCGACGACACGCGCCACTGGGGCCCGCCCTACCTCAAAACGCCCGCCGGCGAGGACACGCACGAAGCCGCGTACTATCTCGCGGCGAACCGCAACAAACGTTCGGTGACGGTGGATATCGCCACGCCGGAAGGCCAGCAGATCGTGCGCGAGCTGGCCGCGCAAAGCGACGTCGTCCTGGAGAATTACAAGGCCGGACAACTCAAGAAGTACGGGCTCGACTATGAGTCGCTGAAGGCGGTGAAGCCGGACATCGTCTATTGCTCGGTCACCGGATTCGGGCAGACAGGGCCGTATGCGTCGCGCGCGGGCTACGACTTCATCGTGCAGGGTATCGGCGGGTTCATGAGCATCACCGGCGAGCGCGACGGCCAGCCGGGCGGCGGCCCGCAAAAGGCGGGCGTGGCGATCGCCGACCTGATGACCGGCATGTACGCGACCATCGGCGTGCTCACCGCGCTCGCGCATCGCGACCGCACGGGCGAAGGGCAATACATCGACATGGCGCTGCTCGACGTGCAGGTCGCGATGCTCGCCAACATGAACACCAACTTTCTCGCGAGCGGCAAGCCGCCGGTGCGCTGGGGCAACGCGCATCCGAACATCGTGCCGTATCAGACCTTCCAGACGAGCGATGGCTGGATCATCGTCGCGGTGGGCAACGACGGGCAGTTCCGCAAGTTCGTCGAAGTCGGCGGGCGGGCGGAACTGGCGGACGATGCGCGTTTCGCGGCCAATCCCTCGCGCGTGCGCAATCGCGATGTGCTCGTGCCGATTCTCGCGGACATGGTGCGTCTGAAGGGCAAGCACGCGTGGATCGCGGAGCTCGAGGCCGCGGGCGTGCCGTGCGGGCCGATCAACGATCTCGGCGAAGTGTTCGAGGACCCGCAGGTGCTCGCGCGCAGGATGCAGATCGAACTGCCGCATCCGACGGCGGGCAGCGTGAAGCTCGTCGCGAGCCCGATCAAGATGAGCGCGACGCCGCCCGAGGCGCGCACGCATCCGCCGCTCCTGGGCGAGCACACGTCGAGCGTGCTCGCCGATGTGCTCGGCTACGACGAGGCGAAGATCGCGCGGCTGCGGGAAGCGAAGGCGATCTGAAGCGTTATCGGACGCCCGCGCCGATCAGCCCGCCCGCCGCCGCGCCCGCGACGGTGCCGATGGGCCCGCCCGTGACCAGATAGCCGAGCGCGCCGCCCGCGGCCGCGCCGACTCCGGCGTGCGCCTGCTGGCGCGATACGTTCGCGCAGGCCGCGAGGCTGGAGACGAGCGCGGCTGCGGCGGCGAACTTGAGCGTCGTGAGAGCGATCTTCTTCATGATGGGCTTCCTTGTTTTTTCGTTGTGATGTGTCGTGCTTTTTGCGCATCTCCGCACCTTGGAACAGGCGCGATCGATGCAGGCGAGCCGATCTTAAGAGCCCGCGCACAGCCCTTTCAACGCGATTTACGTCCCGTTACGGCGGTTACGAAGCGCATCGCGACCCGTAAACCATGTAACGGAACCGCGAACGGCACGTCTGTGTGCGTCGCGCGACGAAACGGCCGTCACGCGCTTTCGAAAGCCCTCGCAGCCTGCTCCGGACAGTTGCGTAAGGTAGAATCGACCCAATATTCAAGGCATTCGTACGCGTTGCCTGTCCCAAGGAACGCTTCCCGAACCGATCACGCGCGCGAGCGCATCCGCTGGCACCTTTTCCGCATGAACACCGATCGCAACGACGCTCCGGCGCCATCCAATTTCATTCGCAACATCATCGAAGACGACAACCGCTCCGGCAAATGGTCGCAGCGGGTCGAGACGCGCTTCCCGCCCGAGCCGAACGGCTATCTGCACATCGGCCATGCGAAGAGCATCTGCGTGAACTTCGGCCTCGCCGAGGCTTACGGCGGCGTGTGCCATCTGCGCTTCGACGATACGAATCCCGAGAAGGAAAGCGTCGAGTACGTCGATTCGATCATCGACGCCGTGAAATGGCTCGGCTTCGACTGGAACAAGGACGGCGCCGAGCACAAGTATTTCGCGAGCGACTACTACGACAAGCTGTACGAGTTCGCCGAGATGCTCATCCAGAAGGGCCAGGCGTATGTCGACAGCCAGACCGCCGAAGAGATGCGCGCGACGCGCGGCTCGGCCATCGAAGCCGGCATCAACTCGCCGTATCGCGACCGCTCGCCCGAAGAGAACCTCGACCTCTTCCGCCGCATGAAGGCGGGCGAGTTCAAGGAAGGCGAGCACGTGCTGCGCGCGAAGATCGACATGGCGTCGCCGAACTTCAACATGCGCGATCCGGTGATCTACCGCATCCGCTTCGCGCATCACTACCGCACCGGCGACAAGTGGTGCATCTACCCGATGTACGACTACGCGCACTGCGTGTCGGACGCGATCGAAAACATCACGCATTCGCTCTGCACGCTGGAGTTCGAGGATCACCGGCCGCTCTACGACTGGTTCCTCGCGCAGCTCGCGAACGACGGCGTGTTTCAACGTCCGCTGCCGCAGCAAATCGAGTTTTCGCGCCTGAATCTCACGTATGCGATCACGAGCAAGCGCAAGCTGCTGCAGCTCGTGCAGGACGCGCACGTCGAGGGCTGGGACGATCCGCGCATGCCGACCATCGTCGGCGTGCGCCGGCGCGGCTTCACGCCGGAAAGCATTCGTTTGATGGTCGAGCGCGTCGGCGTGACGAAGGTCGATTCGTGGATCGACATGAGCATCCTCGAAGGCGCATTGCGCGACGATCTCGACGAGAAAGCGCCGCGCGCAATCGCAGTGCTCGATCCGCTGAAGCTCATCATCGACAACTATCCGGAAGGACAGAGCGAGGAATGCAGCGCGCCGGTGCATCCGCATCACGCGGATCGCGGCGTGCGCACGTTCCCGTTCTCGCGTGAGTTGTGGATCGAGCGCGAGGACTTCCAGGAAACGCCGCCGAAGGGCTATTTCCGGCTCTTCCCGGGCAACAAGGTGCGCCTCAAGTACGGCTTCGTCGTGGAATGCACGGGCGCGGACAAGGACGAGAACGGCAACGTGATCGCCGTCCGCTGCAACTACTTCCCGGACAGCAAGTCGGGCACCGAAGGCGCGAACAACTACAAGGTGAAGGGCACGATTCACTGGGTCAGCGCGGCGACCGCCTACGCTGCCGAAGTGCGCATCTACGACCGTCTCTTCAAGGAGCCGCAACCGGGCGCGGGCGGCGCGGAGTTTCTGGATGCGCTGAATCCGGATTCGAAGCGCGTCGTGAACGCATATCTCGAGCCGAGCGCGCGCGAGGCGAACGCTGAAGACCGCTTCCAGTTCGAGCGCCACGGCTATTTCGTCGCGGACCGCGTCGATTCGCAGCCGGGCAAGCCCGTGTTCAACCGCATCGTCAGCCTGCGCGACAGCTGGGGCAAGCCCGCCTGACAGCAACGTGACGAAAGCGCCGCGCGGCCACGCGGCGCTTCGCTGCATCGGCATCAAGTCGCACGCCGCTTCTAACGAGGACATCATGAAGCCGCCGCAGTCCTTCGCGCACCGATCACGGGCGCAACGAAATGCCGCCCTCGCCGCTTCGCTCACGCTTGCGCTCGCATTCCCATCCGCCGGCGCGCACGCCGCCACCGCCACTGCCTCCGAAATCGCCGCGGCGCAGGCCGCCGTCGATCAGATGCCGCCCTCCGCGACGTTGCGCAAGATCGCCGAGAACGGCGCGATCGTGCTCGGCACGCGCGAATCGTCGGTGCCGTTCTCGTACACGGTGAAGCAGCAGCCGGTCGGCTATTCCTACGACATCGCGCTGAAAGTCGTCGACGAGATCAAGAAGCGCCTCAAGATGCCGAATCTCGCGGTGAAAAACGTGCAGGTCACGTCGGCGAACCGCATCTCGTATGTCGTGAACAATCAGGTCGATCTCGAATGCGGCTCGACCGCGCACGTGGCCGAGCGCGATCCGCTCGTCGCATTCTCGAACAGCTTCTTTCAGTACGGCATTCGCATGGCCGTGAAGAAGAAGTCGGGCATTCGCGATTACAACGACCTCGCGAACAAGACCGTCGCGACCACGGCGGGCACGTCGGACGAGCGGATGCTGAGGCAGATGAGCATCGACAGGAAGCTGAATCTGCGCATCATCAGCGCGCGCGATCACGCCGAAGGGTTCGCGGCGCTCAGGTCGGATCGCGCGGTCGCGTTCGTGATGGACGACCCGCTGCTCTACGGCAAGATCGCGCAGGAAGGCGCGGCGCGCAACGAGTACATGGTGACGGGCGCATCGCTTGCGAACGAGACCTACGGCTGCATGATGAGAAAGGGCGACCCGGTATTCAAGCGCATCGTCGACGATGTGATCGCGAACATGCAGCGCTCGGGCGAAGCGACGAAGCTCTACGACACCTGGTTCATGCGGCCCATTCCGCCGGACGGCATCAACCTGCAGTTCCCGATGTCGCCGGAAATGAAGGCGCTCTTCGCCAATCCCAACGACCGCACGGCCGAGTAGTCAAAGCGTGTCGTGCAGATCGGCGAGCGACAGCGTCGTCTGAAAGAGCCGCGCGAGGCTGCGGCTCGCGAATTGATCGACTTCCGCCGGGCTGACCCAGCGATAGGCATCCATCTCGGGGATCATCGTGCCGTCGCTGTAGCGCGGGAAATACGATTCGCACACGCAGTTTTCGAGCTGCACTTCCGCCTCGCTCACGCGCACCGCGAAGAGATGCAGATCCTTGTCGCGGCGATAGACGAAGCGCCCGAGATCCTTCAGTCGCGCGGCGGGCAACACGATGCCCGTCTCCTCGACGAGCTCGCGCAAGGCCGCCTCGCGCGGGCTCTCGCCGGGATCGGCGGCGCCCTTGGGCACGTCCCAGTGCGTGGTTTCGGTCGCGTGGCAGAGCAGCACGTCGCCTCGTGCGTTCAGGATGACCACGCCGCACGATACGGTGCGGCCGGTCATCGAGTGCGTTCCCCGTTCATCACTGCTTCTTGAGCTTCCACTTGCCGTCGCCCGCCTTGCACGCGACCGGCGTCCAGGTCTGCGTCTGCCCTTTCGCATTCGCGACGAGCGTGATCTTGCGGCACTTCACTCCGTTCTCTTCGAAGCTGTTCTCCGGCGTCACCGTGCCGTTGATCGGCACCGTGTTGCCCGCGCCCTTGTTGTCCCAGTCGAGCGATTCGCCGTCCTGCTTCGTATTGAGCGCTATTTGCGCGGCGTCGTTGAGCGCCTGCAGGTCGCGCTGCTTCATGTAGGTGATCGGCGTGTTGTTCAGAAAGCCGAGATTGGCGGCGGATGCAGCCCCGCTCACGGTGACGAGCGCAGCAGCCGCGATCGTCCGGACAGAGGCGTGAGCGAGCGCTCGATCTCGAATCGGCATGAAGATTCTCCTCGTTGCGTTGTTGCGGCATCCGGCAGCGTCGCGGCTTGCGCGCGCCGCCGCCCGGCGTTTCAGGTGCAACGAGAATAGCATGATGCGCGGGCCTCGCCGCCCGCGCCGGCTCAGTTTGCGGCGGACTTCATATCGTCGATGCCCGTGCCTTTTTGCGCGTCCTTGTCCTTCGCGGGATCGTAGCCGTCCGTGAGCGTGCCGAGAAACGCGACGACATCCTTGATCTCGGCCTCGTCGAGCGCGGGCTTGTCGCCCTTCTTGCGATCGAACGGCGGTTCCGTGTTGAGGTTCGACCAGTAGCGCTTCGGCAGATCGTCGAACTTGTCGACGACGCCTTTCTTCGACACCGGATAGAACTTCTCAGGGTTCGTATCGCGCTCGACATAGAAGCGCACCACGTCTTCCAGGTTGTGATAGATGCCGTTGTGGAAGAAGGTCTTGCGCGTCGCGACATTGCGCAGCGACGGCGTGCGGAAGATGCCGCAATACTCGTCCTGGCCCTTCAGATCGGTGCGCTCCGGACCGCACGCGCCCAGATCGTGGAAGCGCGGGTTCTTGTTGATCGGCAGCGCGCGGTTGCGCGGCACGCCGAGCGCGATCAGGCCGAAGTCGCTGAACTGCGGCGGCGAGCCGTCCTTCGCGCGCTGGCTGATATGGCACGACGCGCAGTTGCCCTTGTTCTCGTCGTTGAAGAGACGCAGACCGTGCATCTCGGCGTCGTTGAGCTTCGCGCGGCCGGCGAGGAACGCATCGAACTTGCTCGTGTACGGGTAGAACTTCGCGGGTGTCTGCTCGAAGGCTTCGAGCGATGCCAGCACGGAGGCGAACGCCTTGTCGTCGCTATCGAAGACATCGGCGCCGAACGCCTTGCGGAAATCGTCCGCGTACGGCGATGCCTTCACGGCGGCCGCGACCTTCGCGGGCGTGCTGCCCATCTCAAACGACGACAACAGCGGAATGCGCGCCTGGTCCGAGCCGTGATCGACGCGGCCGTCCCATGTGAGGCCGCCGGTCGGGCCGGCATCGACGCTTTCGTCGCCCTCGTCGTCGGAATCGTGGAAGTGGCGCGTGAACGCGGGCACCGATTGCAGATACTTCAGCGATGGCACCGCCCGGAAGCCCGGCCGATGCATGTCGTTACCGCCGAATTGCACCGACAGCGCATTGGGCGGCCCGAACGCATGGCTCGGGCTATGACACGACGCGCAGGCGAGCTTGCCCGAGCCGGACAGCGACGGATCGAAGAAGAGCTTCTCGCCGAGCGACGTCATCTGCTTCACATGCGCGAAGACTTCGGCGCGCGATTGCGCCTGAGGCGCCGCGTTCGCTGCAACGCTGGCTGGCGTCTGCGTCTGCCCGCTCGTGCTCGTGCTGGTGCTCGCCGCATGGGAATCGCAGCCGCTCATCGCGGCGGATAACGCGGTGAGCGCGAGAGTGCAGAGAACGAACGGCAGACGCATCGAAGACATGGACATGGGGCATCGGAATAAAAGATGCCGAAGCGTATGTCGTGCGTATGTCTTTCATATGACAAGCGTCGAGCCGCTCGCGACGCGGGCCCTGCACGAAAATTATTAAGCGAACATTACGTAACCGAAAGCCTTATTACACGGCTGCGTCAATTTGCGTTGCGACACTGCGCACGCCGGCGGGCAAAGGCTTTTCGACGACGAAGCCCCGTCATGCGCCGGTCCCCAACACAAGAGAGAATCCTCAATGAACAAGAAACTCGTTTGCGCGGTGCCGCTCGCGGCCACTGCCGCATTCGGCCTCTATGCATGCGGCGGCAACGACCACACCGACAACGACATTTCCTCGGTGAAGAACGTCGTCGTGATCTACGCGGAGAACCGCAGCTTCGATAACCTGTACGGGCACTTCCCCGGCGCGAACGGCCTGCAGAACGTGACGGCGGCGAGCGCGCAGCAGCTCGACCGCGATGGCAGCGTGCTGCCGACGCTGCCGAAGATCTGGGGCGGCCTGACGGCGACGGGCGTGACGCCCGCGATCTCCGAGGCGATGACCGCGAACCTGCCGAACACGCCCTTCGCGATCGACGATCCCAAGGGCTTCAACACGCAGTTGAACGTCACGACGCGCGACCTGTATCACCGCTTCTACGAGAACCAGATGCAGATCGACGGCGGCAAGAACGACAAGTTCGCCGCATGGGCCGACTCGGGCGGTCTCGTCATGGGCCACTACGACACGCCGCCGGACAAGCTGCCGCTCTACAAGATCGCGCAGCAGTACACGCTCGCGGACAACTTCTTCATGGGCGCGTTCGGCGGCTCGTTCCTGAACCACCAGTGGCTCGTCTGCGCCTGCACGCCGGTCTATCCGAACGCGGACAAGAGCGTGGCAGCCGGCTCGATCTCGGCGGTGAATCCGGACGGCGTCTCGCTCAAGCTCGCGAAGGCCGCGGGATCGGCGCTCACCGGCAACACGCAGGGTCTCTTCGTGAACTCGGGCAATCTGACGCCCGACTTCTACGCGGTCAACACGATGCAGCCGCCGTATCAGCCGAGCGGCAACAAGCCGGCCACGGGCGGCGATCCGAATCTCGCGGACCCGAGCCAGGCCACGACGCTGCCGCCGCAGACGCAGCAGCATATCGGCGACCTGCTGAACAATGCGGGCGTGAGCTGGGCATGGTA
Source organism: Caballeronia calidae (assembly GCF_900044055.2). GTDB lineage: Bacteria > Pseudomonadota > Gammaproteobacteria > Burkholderiales > Burkholderiaceae > Caballeronia > Caballeronia calidae. The sequence goes on from NZ_FCOX02000065.1 coordinate 20,587, forward strand.
CGGCGGCTCGTGGGGCGCGGCGCTCGCGGACCGTTCGGTCATCAACGGCGCGGTCAACGTGGTGCCGGACTTCCAGACGCACCATCAGCCGTTCAACTACTTCGCCGATCTCGCGCCGGGCACGGCCAATCGCGCGCAGCACCTGCTCGACGGCGGCACGAACGGCTCGGAGTTCATCAAGGCGATCGACGCGGGCACGCTGCCGCAAGTCGCGTTCTACAAGCCGCAGGGCAACCTGAACGAACACGCCGGCTACACGGACGTCGCTTCGGGCGACCAGCACATCGCCGATCTGATCTCCCATCTGCAGAAGAGCCCGCAGTGGAAGAACATGGTCGTCGTCGTGACGTACGACGAAAACGGCGGCTTCTGGGATCACGTCGCGCCGCCGAAGGGCGACCGCTGGGGTCCGGGCACGCGCATTCCGGCGCTCATCGTCTCGCCGTATGCGAAGAAGGGCTTCGTCGATCACACGCAGTACGACACGACGTCGATCCTGCGCTTCATCACGAAGCGCTTCAACCTGCCGACGCTGCCGGGCATCGCCGCGCGCGATGCCGCGCTGGTGTCGAACGGCGCGCAGAAGATGGGCGATCTGAGCAACGCGCTCGACTTCTCGCAGTAAGCACGTTCGCCGCGTTGCAATGAAACGGGCCGCGGCTGTCACGCCGCGGCCCGTTGTCTTTTCCGCCGACGATCACGCGCCCGCGAACACCGTCGCCAGATCGTTCGTGCGCGCCCCGCTCGCCTGCGCGAGCACGCGCGCTTCGAGTTCGTCGATATGTGTGCGCATCGCGGTGAGCGCGACAGCGAGATCGCCGTCCTCCAGGGCATCGACGAGACGCCCGTGCTCGTCCGATGCGCAGTTCGACAGCTTGGTCGGATCGAACAGCGCCTTGTAGAGCTCGGTCTTCGCGACGAGCGTCGCCAGAAACGCCTGCACGTCCGGCGCGCCCGCCAGTTCCGCGAGCAACAGATGGAAGTGCCCCGCGAGGCGCACGCATTCCTCCACGCTGCCCGCCTTCACCGCGCGCTGCTCGGCCTTGACGTGGGCGCGCAATGCGCGCTTCGCCTGCGTCGTCAGCGTGCCGCACAGCGCCGCGACGATGCCCGCCTCGACCACCTGCCGCGCGCGATAGACCTCGCGGATATCGGCGGGCGTCGGCGACGGCACGAACGCGCCGCGATTCGCCTCCAGCGTGAGCTTCCCTTCGGCGCCGAGACGCGCCAGCACCTTGCGGATCGTGCCGCGCGTGCAGTCGAACGCGGCGGCGAGTTCGCGCTCGACGAGCTGCGCGCCGGGTGCGAGCTTGCCGAGCAGCAGCGCGGACGTGATCGCCGCGTAGACGCGCTCGTCGGGCGACGTTTCGCTCGCCGCTTCGTTGGATGATGTGTCCTTGCGTGATGCCATGATGCCTGTCGTGCATGCGTTGAACCGCAATTGTAGCCAGTGCGACCCTGCGCGCGCGAATCCGGGTTATTACGTTCGCGGCGGTTTTGGTTGACCAAACATTGCTAGAATGGTCAACCAAAGTTGTGTGACCACGGGAGGAAATGATCGTATGAATTCATCGACCTGGATCGTCGGGGTACGGCCGTTCGGCGGCGCGCCGGCGGATGTGCGCATCGACGGCACGACCATCGGCGCGATCGTTCCTCACGGCGAGCGCAAGCCCGCGCCCGGCGATACCGTCATCGACGGCGCGCTCGCGCTGCTGCTGCCCGGCTTCGTCGAAGGGCACACGCATCTCGACAAGACCACGTGGGGCATGCCGTGGTATCGCAATGCCGTGGGGCCGCGTCTCGTCGACCGGATCGAGAACGAACGCCGCTGGCGCGCCGAAAGCGGTCACGATGCCGCGAAGGCGTCGCGCGCGCTGGCGCTCGCGTTCCTGCGCAAAGGCACGACGCGCCTGCGCACGCACGTCGATATCGATACCGATGCGGGTCTGCGTCATCTCGAAGGCGTTGGCGACACGCGCGCCGCGCTCGCCGATGTGCTCGACATGCAGATCGTCGCGTTCCCGCAATCCGGCATGCTGAAGCGTCCTGGCACGCGCGAACTGCTCGACGCCGCGCTCGCGAACGGCGCCGATGTCCTCGGCGCGCTCGATCCTTCCTCCATCGACGGCGATCCGGCCGCGTCGCTCGACATCACGTTCGCGCTCGCGACGAAGCACGGCAAGCCCATCGACATGCATCTGCACGAGCCCGGCGATCTCGGCGCGTTCACGTTCGATCTGCTGCTCGATCGCGTCGAGGCGCACGGCTATCAGGGCCGCGTCGTCGTGAGCCATGCGTTCTGCCTCGGCGCGCTGCCCGATGCGCGGCGCGGCGCGCTGCTCGAACGCATCGCGCGCGCGAACGTCGCGTTGCTGACGACCGCGCCCGCGTCGGTCAGCGTGCCGCCGTTTCGCGAGACACGCGCGGCGGGCGTCACGCTCTTCGGCGGCAACGACGGCATCCGCGACGCGTGGACGCCCTTCGGCTCGCCCGACATGCTCGAACGCGCGATGCTGATCGCGATGCGCTACGACCTGCGCCGCGACGACGATCTCGCCGCCGCGTTCGATTGCGTTTCCATCGAGGCGGCGCGCGCCTGCGGCTTCGCGGACTACGGCCTCGCGCCGGGCAAGCGTGCGGACCTCGTGCTCGTCGATGCCGAAACGGTCGCACAGGCCGTCGCGATGCGTCCGCCGCGCCGCTTCGTGATGGCGAACGGCACGCCCGTTTCGACGGAGTTCACGCGATGAACCCGCGCGCATCGAATCTTGCGTGGCTCGCGGTGATCGTCGCGATCGGCTTGAACCTGCGGCCGCTGCTCACGTCCGTCAGTCCGCTGATGAGCGTGATCCTGCACGCGACGGGACTGTCGTTTCGTGGCGCGTCGATGCTGACCGGGCTGCCCGTCGTCGCGATGGGCGTGTGCGCGTTCGGCGCGAGCGCGCTTTCACGCGCGATCGGCAATGCGCGCGGCGTGGCGATCGGACTGATGGCGATCGTCGCGGCTTGCGCGGGCAGACTCTTCGCCGGCGATGCGGGCGCGCTCATCGTCAGCGCGGCGATCGCGGGCACGGGCGTCGCCGTCATTCAGGCGCTGTTGCCCGGCGTGATGAAGACGCGCTTCGCCGGGCGCCTGCCCTTTGCGATGGGCCTCTATTCCGCGTCGATCATGGCGGGCGGCGGGCTCGGCGCGAGCATCACGCCAGGCGTCGCGTCGCGCGTATCGTGGCAGGCGGGGCTCGCGTTCTGGGCGTTGCCCGCGCTCTTCGCGCTCGCGGTGTGGCTGCTGCTGATGCGCACCGATGCGTTGCCGCGCACTTCATCGACGCGCCGCGCGAAGCCTGCGCCGTCGCTCTTTCTCAACCGGCGCGCATGGACGCTCGGGATCTTCTTCGGCCTCGTCAACGGCGGCTATACGAGCCTCGTCGCGTGGATGCCCGCGTACTACCAGCAACTCGGCCGCGGCGTGACCGAAAGCGGCACGCTGCTCGCGATGCTCACGGTGTTTCAGGCGTCGTCCGCGCTGCTCCTGCCGATGGCCGCCGCGCGCTTCGGACGCGGGCGGGACCGGCGTCCGTGGCTTGCGCTCGGCCTCGTCGCGCAACTGGCGGGCTTCGGTCTCCTGCTCTTCGCGCCGCTTTCGGCGCCGCTCGCGGTCGTGGCGCTGCTCGGCGGCGGACTGGGCGGCGTGTTCGCGCTCACGCTCGTGCTGACGCTCGATCATGCCGACGATCCCGAACTCGCCGCGCGCCTCGTCGCGTTCGTGCAGGGCGTGGGTTTCGTGATCGCGGCGCTGGCGCCGGTCGTCGCGGGCGTCGTGCGCGATGTGAGCGGCGGATTCTCGATGTCGTGGATGATGCTGGCCGTGAGCCTCATCGCGATGATCGCGCTCAATGTCGTGTTCGGCCCGCGCAGCTATGCGCGCGCGATGCGTCAGCCCGACGACGAACCGACGCGCAGTCAGCGCACCGCGTGACAGGCGAAGAACTCGTCGAGCAGATCGGTCATCTGCCACACGGGACACGGGCGGCGGCAATGCCCGTCGTAGCCCGCTTCCCTGAGGCGCGCGATCGGCTCTTCGGGCAGGAAGCCGCTCATCGCGATGATGGAACGACGCGCGTCGTCATCGGCTTCGCGTAACGCGCGGACCAGCGCGTAATTGCCGCAGCCGCCGATGCGCGTATCGAGAAAGATCACATGCGGACGCCACTCCGCGACGATGCGCCTGAGCGATGACGCATCGACGGCGAGTTGCGCCGGAAAGCCCTTCAGCTCGAACAGCGACGCGAGCGATGCGCCGAGCACGCGTTCGGACAACGCGAGCAGCACGCGCCGCGTCTCGGGCGCGAGGCGCGACTGCTTGCGGTTCCATAGCGAGCATTGCGCCGGACTGGTTTCGTATGCTCGATTGTTCAAGTCATTCCTCTTCCGACGATGCAGCCGTGCAGTGCTCACCGGCATGGCGCGCCGCGCGCCATGCCGATGCGCACGCGCACCGCGAGCGGGCGGCGCGCGGGCCTGGACGAGACGGTTACTTTTTCCGATGCGTTACGCGGCGCGGGATTGCGGGGATCGGCGGGCGCGCAAGGGAAACAATGGGCAGGAAGCGGGCCAAGGCGCGCGGCGGCTCGTCCGCGATTCGATTAGTCCTTTGATGCAGAGCGCGATCGTCGAAACGCGCCGTAGAAATGGCTTCGACCGAACGTTTCGAACGGGTTGTGAGCACGTATTCGGGGGCCGGTGTCGAGCGAGTGTCGGAAGCCGAGCACAGCCGCGCAAGCACGATGAAATTTAGGACGACCGTATTCATCGATATGCCTTGACCAGGCGCCGGGACCAAATCTAACCGACGTTCGAGCGGCCTCATCCGATAAGTGAGGTGAGCGGCGAAAACGGGCCGGTTGGCGCCTGGCACACCGTGCCATTACAGTCGCGCAAGTCGTCTGGATAATTCCTGTGCGGATTTCCGCAGAAGCATATTTCCGGCCAGCATCGTGCCGGTGTGCTTACCCGACAGCCCCACTTGATAAGCGCCTCTCGTTGTTCGATACATAAGCACAACAAGCCAATTTGGAATTTGTTCGGTCTCTTAAAGGCGAATGTGTCCGAGTGCACATACTTACCTATTCATTTCATACGCAAAGCTTTTATTGCCGATTTGGGCTGCTAATCTTTGATCCACGGGCATGGCGATGCGCAAATGCCAAAGGCCGGCGACACGTTTTCTCGCGCCTTTCTGACCGGATGTTCCACGTGCGGAGCGGAGATCACAAAAGTGCGGATGAGGACGATTTCACTAAGCGAAATAAAAATGCCCGACGGCGCAAAATTCGGCATGAGCGCGGTTGCTCCTTCGATAGCTCGCCGCTCCCTGCTTTGCGACATGGCCGCGCTCATCCTTGGCGCCGTGTCGCCTTCCTCATTCGCGCAGCATGGCGGTCCGGGACTCGTCACGCCGCCGGTTCGCCTCGACGATACCTGGCTCGTCGACCAGACCGGCAGAAAGCGCCTGCTGAGCGACTTTCTGCGCCAGGGCGTTACTGCACTCCAGACGATCTACACCGGGTGCGGCACGGTATGTCCGCTGCAAGGTGGGCTTTTCAGCGCGGTTCAGGAACGGATCCCGGGCATCCGTGCCCGCCATCCTGTGCAATTGCTGTCGGTTGGAATCGATCCGTTGTCCGATTCACCTTCGGCATTGCGCGCGTGGCTTGCGCGCTTTCAGGCAGGCCCCGCGTGGAATGCGGCGACACCGGCACTTACGGATGTAGACCGGATTCGCGTGGCGCTGTCGGGCACCAGGACGCCCCTCGGCGACATCGCAGATCACTCCACGCAAGTCTATTGCTTCGATGCCAACGCGATGTTGCGCTGGCGAAGCGCTGACCTTCCGCGCGTCAACGACGTCTGTGATGTGCTCGGCGCGCTTGCACGTACATAACCCGCCTCATGTACGAGGAGCAACCATGCCAGGGATTCGTTCAACAGGGCACGCGTCCAGCCTGCTCTTCCGATGCATGCGCTTTTTGCTGCTGATCGCAATGCCGCTGGCTTGGGCGGGCGTATCGCCCGCCGCCCATGCGCAAACCTCGGCGCCCATCACCCTGAACGGCACCGGCATGTGCGCGGACGTCAGCGGCGAATCAAGGACGCCGGGAGCACCCGTGATTTCCTGGTCCTGTTGGGGCGGCGCAAATCAGCAATGGCTCCCGGCTGCGACCGGCGCCCGGTACACCCTCATCAATCAGAACAGCGGCCTGTGCATGGACGTATCAGGCATAAGCCCCGACCCGGGTGGTCCTATCATCCAGTGGACCTGCAATGGCGGCCTGAATCAGGCCTTCTCGTTGATACCGCAGGGCGGGGGCTATGCAATCGTCGCGGGACATAGCGGCTTATGCGTGAGCGCGTCGAATACGACCTCGCAGGGTGTCCAGTTGACGCAGCAGGTATGCAATGGCAGCGCCACACAGACGTGGCAAGTGAGCGGCTTGCCGGCGCCGAAAGCCGCATTGCCCTCGCAGTGGTCGGAGCCCGTCACGCTACCGCTCGTTCCGCTGCAAGCCGCCAATCTCCCAAATGGAACCGTGCTGGTCTGGGCGGCGGACAGCGCGCTCGACTTCACACCCAATAACCCGCCGGGCCAGACGTACACGGCGATCTTCAATCCATCGACGGGCAGGAGCAGGCAGTCGATCGTGACTTATACCGGACACGATATGTTCTGCCCGGGCATCGCCAACCTCCCCGATGGCCGGATTTTCGTGACCGGGGGATCGAGCGCAAGACAGACCAGCATTTATTCGCCTTCGACGAGCACGTGGACCGCGAGCGATCAGTTGAAGATTCCACGCGGCTATCAGGGAAGCGTGACATTGAGCAACGGCAATGTGTTCCTGGTGGGCGGCTCCTGGAGCGGAGGGCTCGGAGGAAAGAGCGGTGAAACCTGGACCCCGGGTTCGGGCTGGCAGATCAACGGTGCCATCACCGACGATTACATCGTCACGAACGACAATGCAGGCTGGTTTCGCGCCGACAATCACGCATGGCTGTTCGCCGTCGGCAATGGACGGGTGTTTCACGCGGGACCGAGCCGCGCCATGCACTGGTTCGATACGGCAGGTAACGGCAACGTCACCTCGGCCGGCAACCGGGGGAGCGACGGCAATGCGATGAACGGCAACGCGGTCATGTACGACGTCGGCAAGATTCTCGCTGTCGGGGGCGCTCCGAGCTACGACCAATCGCAGGCCACGTCCAATGCGACGCTCATCGACATCAGCAGCGGAACCGCGAGGACGCAGACCATCGCGCCGATGAGCTACCGGCGCGCGTTCAGCAACAGCGTCGTGCTGCCGAATGGACAGGTCGTCGTGGTCGGCGGGCAGACCTTTGCTGCGCCCTTCTCGGACGACAACGCGGTCCTCACCCCGGAGTTGTGGGACCCACAGACCAATGCGTTTTCTCCGCTCGCCCCTCAGGCCATCCCGCGAACCTATCACAGCGTCGCGCTGCTCCTGAACGACGGACGCGTGCTGAGCGGCGGCGGCGGATTGTGCGGGGGATGCGCGACCAATCACACTGACGTGGAGATACTGACACCGCCGTACCTGCTCAACTCGGACGGGTCGGCCGCGTCCCGGCCGAGTCTCACGTCCGTGCCGACCGACGCGCAGCTCGGCACGACGATCGTGGTGACGGGCAGCAGGAACGTGCGCGCATTCGTGCTGATGCGCTCCTCGTCGGTCACGCATTCGCTGAACAACGAGCAGCGACGCGTCCCGCTGTCGTTCACCGTGGGTACCGCAGGCGAATATCAGTTGAACATTCCCTCCGATCCCGGCGTCGTGATCCCCGGCTATTACATGCTGTTCGCCCTGAACGGGAGGGGCGTGCCGAGCGTCTCGCGCGTACTGCTGGTGCATTGAATGGCCCGACGACACCACGCTGCAACGCGGGCCGCCGCGATCGGACTTGCCCTTGTCGCGATGACACATCTTGCCCGCGCGGAGGCCGCGTGCGATCCGGCCGACGAGGGGTGTGCACTATTCAACGGACAACATCCGATGGCCGCGCATCTGCGTGACGACGAACGTCCGTTGTCATCCTGGACGACCCGATGCGTCAATTGCCACGTGGGCACGTCGAAAGCACCGGCCTTTGCGCCGCCGCTGACACGAGAATCCCTGCTCGCTGAGACAAGTCGCCGGGGAGGGCCGATTAGTCACTATGATGCGACGGCCTTCTGCCGTGCTGTGAAAGACGGTGTCGACCCGGCGGGCGTCCTGCTTCGCAAGTCGATGCCCCGCTATCAGATCGCCGATGCCGAGTGCATGGCGCTCTGGCGGTTCGTCGTGCATCGATGATCGCGTAGCGGTGACGCAGACGCAGACGACCAAGCCTGTTATTAAAACGAATTAAGTCTTAGATTTCACTGGCCCGCCCTACACGACTCGAACGTGTGACCTACGGCTTAGAAGGCCGTTGCTCTATCCAGCTGAGCTAAGGGCGGAGAACCGGAACGCGCGGCCGACGCAGAAACAGCGCAGAAAGCGGCCGCGGATCAGAAGAGACCGCGATTTTACCTCATTCGCCACCGCGCTTGTCCCGCGTTCGTCACACCGGTTGCGGATGCATCATGAACCAGCCGAGGAAGAAGATGCCCGCGATCACGCAATACACGCCGAACGACGCCAGCTTGCCGTGTCCTTCGAAGTAGCGCATCAGGAAACGCACGCTCAAATAAGCCGCGATGCCCGTCAGCACGCCGCCCAGCACCGAATCGGCCAGTTGTCCCGGCGCGTGAAAGAGCTTCGGCAATTCGAGCACGCCCGCCGCGAAGATGATCGGCGTGCCGAGCAGAAACGAAAACTCCGCCGCCGCCTCGGCCGTCAGGCCCGCGCCGACGCCCGCGATCATCGTCAGACCGCTGCGCGAAAAGCCCGGAATCAGCGCGCCGATCTGCGCGAGGCCCACCAGAAACGCCTGCCTGAACGTGAGCTTCTCGGGCGCCTGCATCGCGCGGCTCTGCTGCAGACGGTCGCCCAGCCACAAGAGCACGCCATTGACGATCAACGCCGCCGCGACGATCCGCAAATCGTGAAAAATTGCCTCGAGGCGCTTTTCGAGCAGCAAGCCGACGATGCCCGTCGGAATCGTGCCGATGATGAGCGCCCACATCATGTGCCCGTCATCGTTCTTGCGGCCGCCGAGCGACGCGAAGAAGCCGCGGATCAGCGCGATCCAGCGTGCGCGGAAATACCAGAGCAGCGCGACGGCGGTGCCGAGATGCAGCGCCACGAGGAACGGCAGCAGTTGCGGCGCATGCTTGTCGATATGCATGCCGATCAGGCCGGGAACGAGCAGCGTATGGCCGAGGCTGCTGACCGGAAAGAGCTCGGTCACGCCCTGGAGCACGCTCAAAAATACGAGAAACCACAGAGTCACGCGTCAGTCCTTTTTTGAGGAGGAGAAGAACGCGCCGTGCAATTCCATCCCTCGCGTCACGCGAAGCCTAACGAGGCGGACAGGGAATTTGGAACAGGAAGGGAAAGTCGATACGGCGCGCAAACGGACCCGATTATGCCGGTGGCGCAATCGAGCGCCAAGCGCTAACCGCACACAAATTGAGCCGACAGTCAACCGTCGGCGAAACGAATATTTATCGCAAGCTTGAAATAGGCATTCCGAAAGAAAGCGCGCCCCGGAGTCCGAGCGGAGCCGGGCGACCGCGATCGTCGGTCAGGCCTTCAGCGTGTAGAGAAAGAGTGCCGTGCTTGCGCCGAAAAGCGCGAACATCGCGACGCCCATTGCCATCGCCAGATCCATGGTTGCTCCTTGTCCGTCTGATACCCAACACAGGGGCATATAACAACATATCGAATGACCGCTCGTCAGTCGCAATTTCCCCCAAAGGGTTTTTCCGTAGAAAATTCCAAGGCAGAATCATCGGTTCGAGCCGCGCCGGATATCCCGGCGCGTCGCCGAGTCATTCAACGGAGCGCGCGGCCATCATGTCACCGGAAACAGATGTCATCGAAATCGGGCGCGACGGCGCCGCCATCCTGCTCGCGCCGCACGCGGGCGGACGGCTCATGACCTGGCGCGTCGGCGGCGAGCCCGTCATCCATTGGCCCGATGCGCCCGACTGGTCCAAACCGGCGAAGATCCGCGGCGGCAATCCGCTGCTCTTCCCGTTTCTCGGACGGCATTTCGTCGACGGCCAGATCGGCGAATGGCGCGATCCCGAAGGCGTCGTGCATCCGTTGCCGACGCACGGCTTCGCGCGTGATCTGCCCTTTTCCTGCACCCGCGACGCGGACGGCCACGGCCTGCGCATGACGCTCGTCGACAGCGACGCGACCCGCGACGGTTACCCGTTCGCCTTCCGCTTCGAGGCGGCGTACCGCCTCATCGACGGCAACACGCTCGAGGTCGAGCTCACCACGTCCAATCCCGGCGAAGTCGCGCTGCCCTATTACGCCGGGCACCACTTCTACTTTCATCTGCCGCACGAACAGCGCGGCGAGAGCAGCGTCGAGCTGCCGCGCACCGAGCGGCGCCGCCAGCTTCCGGACGGATTGATCAGCGAGGCCGAGCCGGGGCTGCCGCGCTATTCGCTCGGCGATCCGGGCATCATCGATACGTTTCATTGCCTCACGCGCCAGTCCGACGAGCCGATGCTGCTGAAGCTGCCCGGACTCAAACGCACGGTCAGCTTCGAGCTGCATCAGCCTGATTCGGTGCCGTGGTACGCCGTCACGACGTGGACGGAATCGGAGACATCGGACTTCTATTGCGTCGAGCCGTGGATCGGCCTGCCCGACGCCATCCACAACGGTCTCGGCCTGCGCTGGCTCGCGCCGGGCAAGACCGAAACCGCGTCGCTCAGGCTCGTCGTCACCGGAAAAGAGTAAGCCGCCAGGCGCCCGCGCGGGCGCCATTCTTTCCGGGCAAACCCGAGACGGTAAAATCCTGCCTTTCGAATTCGCCGCGCGGCTGTGCCGGGCACGTCTCGCGGCGGTGCTTTGCGAGGTCAGGTTTGCAAAAAGAAATTCGACGGCTCGTCGGCGCATCGCTCATCGCAGTATTGGCCGCTTGCGGAACCGGCCCGGTCGCACCGGGCTTTTATCGCGTGGAACGCGGCGACACCGTGTACAAGATCGCCCGTGAAAATCGCACCACGGTCGCGAACATCAAACGCTGGAACGGGCTCACGAATCCCGATGCCATCGAGGTCGGCCAGGTGCTGCGTATAGCGCCCGCGGCGGGCAGCGCGACGACGGCCGAGTCGTCAGGTGCGGGCGCCGCGGGCAGCGCGAAAAGCGATGCCCGCGCACAAGTCTCGTCGCCAAAGGCCGGACCGGGCGTGACGCTCGTCTGGCCGGCGCAGGGCAGCGTCATCCGCAGCTTCGACGGCAAGAACTCGAAGGGCATCGATATCGCCAATGCGGCGGGCACGCCCGTCGTCGCTGCCGCGACCGGCAATGTCGTCTATGCGGGCAACGGCCTGCGCGGCTACGGCAACATGCTGATCGTCAAGCACGACGACGAATATCTGACCGCCTATGCCCACAATCGCGTGCTGCTGGTGAAGGAAGGCCAGACCGTGCAGCAAGGCCAGCAGATCGCCGAAATGGGCGATACGGACAGCAATCGCACGATGCTGCATTTCGAGGTGCGCTACATGGGCCGCTCGGCGGACCCGGCGAAATACCTGCCGCCCCGCTAATGGCCGGGCGGACGTTACGAGGAAGATTGATGAAATTGATGACGAGGATCAACACGGCTGCGCTCGGCGCGGCTTTGGCATTGACCGGCGCGCTTGCCGGATGCGCGCACACCGCGACGATGACCTATCTGCCTTCGGGCGACACCGGCTTTGCGATCAACTGCAGCGGCGGCGATGCCAGCACGAGCTGGGCGGCGTGCTACAAGCAGGCGGGCGAAGTATGCGGCGCGTATGGCTACGACGTGATTTCGAAGGATGCCGACACCGGCGCGACCGCGGGCGGCTCAGTAGGCGGGATATTCGGGGCGAACATCAAGAACCGTTCGATGGTCATCCGCTGCAAGCAGTGACGCTTGAGGGATCAGGCGGCCGGGCGTTCCTTCGAGCCTCGCGTGCGCCAGTGCCCGGACAGCGGATCGATATGCGCCGCGAACGCGACGAGCGATGCCACGGCAAGCGGCGCAACGGCGGCGAAAATCCACAGCAGGTTCATGGCAGATACAAATTGAAACAAGTCTGCGCGATGATACAGGCGCGGCAAATTTTCCGCTGGAGCGATTCCTCTGAAATCTTGAGCAAGTAGTGTTTGCCGGATTTCTGTCGAACGGCCGGCGCAGATCAGAAGCCCCGATATGTCCGCATCGGGGCTTCGTCTTTCATGGCGGTTATTGCGGCTTGGCCGGCGCGTCGATCATTGAAGGCGGGGTCATGTCCGTCGGCACGCCGTGGTAGTCGGCCGGATCCTTCGGCGCGTGTTTCTGGGGCTGGTTGTCCGCGCAGGCGGACAAGGCCAGCGCGGCGGATACGGCACAGACGAAAGCGAGAACGATTCGCGGCATGAGACTCCCGGGATTGGCGTCGAGATGAGCGCGGCGCAAAACGCGCGCTGAAAAGACAAAGGGGTTACAAGCCGAAACTTGTAACCCCTTCGTGTATCGTGGTCGGAGCGAAAGGATTCGAACCTTCGACCCTCTGATCCCAAATCAGATGCGCTACCAGGCTGCGCTACGCTCCGACGAGCCGCAGATTGTAACGTGCCTGATGCGCGGCCGCAATGCCCATCTCGGGCACGCATCTTTCTGGCCTAGCCGAAAGTGAACCTCATAACGGAGACGATCGATGAATCTCATTCTCTGGCGTCACGCCGAAGCGGAAGATCAGGCGTCGAGCGATCTCGCGCGGCAACTCACGCCGCGCGGACGCAAGCAGGCGCAAGGCATCGCCAAATGGCTGAAGGCGCGCATCGACGACGACGCCGTGTTCCTCGCGAGCCCGGCGACACGCACGATCCAGACCGCCGAGGCCTTCGGCGACCGCTACCGCGTGGTCGACGAGCTCGCGCCGGGCAACGGCGCGCAGGCCGTGCTCGATGCCGCCGGCTGGCCCGATGGCGTCGGCGAGACGGTCGTCGTGATCGGGCATCAGCCGACGCTCGGCCGCGTGGCCGCGCTCCTCATCACCGGCCACGAAGCGGACTGGTCGATCAAGAAGGCGGGCATCTGGTGGTTTCAGGGACGCACGCGCGGCGGCGACGGCCACGTCGTGCTGCGAGCGGTGATCAATCCGGACCTGATCTGAACGCCGGGCGAGCGTCGTAAGCTCGCGTTCATGCGCGTGTCGTTTCATCGAAACGTCACTGCGATGCCATGCGAGCGTCACCGTGCATTACTACATTGGCGAGGACTTGAAGCCACAGCAACGTCCTGTCGAGGAACGCCAATGCAAGATCTGCCGACGCCTGTCCTGCAACTCGGAGCATCATCGCTCTCGCTCGATTCGCGCCGCCATCTTCCGCGCACGTCGGAAACCGTCACCGGCCGCGAGCGCCTGCAAGTCGCGTGGGCGCGCGACGAAGACGCGCTGCGCGATGCGCAGCGGCTGCGCTATCGCGTGTTCTCCGAAGAAATGGGCGCACGTCTCTCCGGCCCCGCCGGTCTCGATGTCGATGCCTTCGATGCCTACTGCGATCACCTGCTCGTGCGCGATCTCGACACGCTGCAGGTGGTCGGCACGTATCGCGTGCTGCCGCCGCATCAGGCCGCGCGCATCGGCCGCCTGTATGCGGAAAGCGAGTTCGATGTGTCGCGCCTCACGCATCTGCGGCCGAAGCTCGTCGAAGTGGGCCGCTCCTGCGTGCATCCCGACTATCGCACCGGCGCGGTGATCATGTCGCTGTGGGGCGGACTCGCCGCGTACATGATGCAAAACGGCTACGAGACGATGCTCGGCTGCGCGAGCGTCGGCATGATCGATGGTGGCCATTACGCCGCGAATCTGTATAACTCGCTGCCCGCCGATGCGCTGACGGCGCCCGAATACCGCGCGTTTGCGCATACGCCGCTGCCGGTCGAGGAACTGCGCACCGGCGCGCACGTGAGCCCGCCGCCGCTCGTGAAGGGCTATCTGCGTCTCGGCGCGAAGATTTGCGGCGCGCCGGCCTGGGACCCCGACTTCAATACCGCCGACTTTCTCACCCTCTTCCGCCTCTCCGAAATCAACGCGCGTTACGCGCGGCATTTCATCGGCGACATGCAGGGACGTTGAAGCCCTGAAGCAAAAGGCCCCGATCGTCGGGGCCTCTCTCTTGCGGCATCAGTCGCCGGTATACACCACCCGATACGGCCGGCCGATCTTTTCCCATTCCATCGCTTCCTGCACGAGGCTGTAATCGGTGAGCGGATTGTTCGTCACCCACTCGTTCGGCAGACGCACTTCGAAGCCGCCGCCGGCCTGCCTCACCTCGATGCCGGGCAGTCCGACATCCGTGCGCCGGCGCGACAGCAGCGCCGCGAGCCGCAGACAGAAAAGCAGCGTCCATTCGATGTCGCGCGCCTGCGCGAGCTTGCCGAGCTTGCCTGCGTGCCCGAGCACGAGCGCCGCGAGCCGCGCCTGATCGGTGCGCGAGAAGCCGGGCATGTCGGCATTGCTCGCGATATACGCGGAGTGCTTGTGATAGGCGCTGTGCGCGATCGACAAGCCGATTTCATGCAGCGATGCCGCCCACGCGAGGAACATGCGGTTTTCCTCGCGCAGGTCTTCATCGGGCTCGCCGAGCTGATCGTAGAAGCTGATCGCCAGTTCGCCGATGCGTTCCGCCTGCGCGGCATCCACGCCGTAGCGGCGCTTGAACCCTTCGACCGTCACCGTGCGCATGTCCTGATGCTGCGAACGCCCGAGCAGATCGTAGAGCACGCCGAGACGCAGCGCGGCATCGGTCGTATCGGCATAGTCGACGCCCAGTTCCTCGAACACGCCCAGCATGATCGACAGGCCGCCCGCGAGCACCGGCACGCGATCGGGCTTCAGCGCGACGAGCTTCAGCCGGTTCACGTTCTCGGCCTTGATGAGCGCGCGCTTGAGCCTCTCCAGGCCGCCGCGCGAGATGCCGTGCGTGATGCCTTCGTCGTTGAAGCCGTTTGCCTCGATCAGTTCCGCGAGCGCGCGCGCCGTGCCCGACGAGCCGATCGCCTGGTCCCAGCCGGTGTGCTTGTATTCGCTCGAGATGATCTGGATTTCGCGCTTGGCGGCGAGTTCGGCCTGGCGCATCGTGTATTCGTCGACGTTGCCTGCCGGGAAGAACTGCCTGCTGTGGCTCACGCAGCCGATATAGAGGCTTTCCATGTGGATCGGCGTGTAATGCGAGCCGATGATGAACTCCGTCGAGCCGCCGCCGATATCGACCACGAGCCGCTTGCCCGCGCTCGCCGGCACCGAATGCGCGGCGCCCGCGTAGATGAGGCGCGCTTCCTCGCGCCCGGCGATGACTTCGATCGGAAAACCGAGCGCGATTTCCGCCTCGACGAGAAAGTCGTGCGCGTTCTTCGCGACGCGCAGCGTATTCGTGGCGACGGCGCGCACCTGATCGGGATGGAAATCGCGCAGGCGCTCGCCGAAACGCTTCAGGGCATCCCAGCCGCGCACCTGCGATGCGCGGTCGAGCATCTTGTCCTTCGAAAGGCCGCCGCCCAGCCGCACGGGCTCGCGCAGCGCATCGACCTGATAGATCTGGCTGCCGGCGGGCGTTTCCTCGACCCGGCCGACGATCAACCGGAAACTGTTCGATCCGAGGTCGACCGCGGCAAGTAGATGGGGATGTGTGACCATCGGATATCCAGAAGTCGTGAAGTGAGGAGAGGCACTGTCACAGCGGCGCTGTTGCAGCGCACGAATTCTATTCTATGCCGACACGGCGAGCGGACATGGCCGACTCGTTCGGAACCGCGCGTTTGCGCTAGCGACGCTATCCGCATTGTGAGTAGAATTTGTGACAATCGTTCTGTCATAAAAAATACATCATACTGTGAGAGCATCCGAGAGTTCCCTTGCCCATCTGATCGAGACACCTGCCCTCCCTCCGATGTCCATACGCTATCCGTTATTCAACCGCGAACTGGGCATATTAGGTTTCAACGAGCGCGTGCTCGCGCAAGCCGCCGACACGACGGTTCCCCTGTTGGAACGCCTGCGTTTCATCTGCATCACGAGTAGCAACCTCGACGAATTCTTCGAAGTCCGTATGGCGGGTCTGCAGGAGCAGATGCGCGACAACCCCGGCTCGCTCTCGCCGGACGGCATGTCGCTGCAGCACGTCTACGATCTCGTCTCCGAGCGCGCGCAGCGCCTCGTGCGCCAGCAATACTCGATGCTGCACGACATCGTGCTGCCCGCGCTGGAAATGGAGGGCATCTTCTTTCACGGCGCGGAAGACTGGACCGAGCAGCAGACCGCGTGGGCGCGCGACTACTTCTACAACGAGCTCCTGCCGGTGCTCACGCCGATCGGGCTCGATCCCGCGCACCCGTTCCCGCGCGTGCTGAACAAGAGCCTGAACTTCGTCGTCGAACTGGAAGGCACGGACGCCTTCGGCCGCCAGGCGATGATGGGCATCGTGCAGGCGCCGCGCGCGCTGCCGCGTCTCGTGCGGATGCCCGAGGCCTTGTCCGGTTATCCGCACGGCTTCGTGCTGCTGAGCTCGTTCATGCAGCACTTCGTGAACGAGCTGTTTCCGCATCTCCTCGTGCGCAGCTGCAACCAGTTTCGCATCACGCGCAACAGCGAGCTCTTCGTCGACGAGGACGAAATCACGAACCTGCGCGTCGCGCTGCAGGGCGAATTGCCGGCTCGGCATCTGGGCAATGCGGTGCGTCTCGAAGTATCGGCGGAAACGCCGCCGCATCTCGTGCGGCGCCTCCTCGACGAAGGTCAGTTGAGCGAACGCGACCTGTATCGCGTGAACGGGCCGGTGAACCTCGTGCGCCTCATGCAGCTGCCCGAAATGGTCGACCGTCCGGATCTCAAGTTCGTGCCGCATATTCCGTCGGTGCCGAAGGTGATCGCGAATACGTCGAATCTCTTCGATGCGATCGATCAGGGCGATATTCTGCTGCATCATCCGTACGAGAGTTTTCAGCCGGTGCTGGAACTGCTGCTTCAGGCGGCGAAAGATCCGCAAGTCGTCGCGATCAAGCAGACGATCTATCGCACGGGTACCGATTCCCCGCTGATGGATGCGCTCATGCAGGCCGCGCGCAACGGCAAGGAAGTGACGGTCGTCGTGGAACTGCTCGCGCGCTTCGACGAAGAGACGAACATCAACTGGGCGTCGCAGCTCGAAGCCGTGGGCGCGCATGTGGTGTACGGCGTGGTCGGCCACAAGTGTCACGCGAAGATGATGCTGATCGTGCGGCGCGTGTCGATGGGCGGCAAGCTCGTGCTGAAGCGTTATGCGCATTTGGGCACGGGTAATTATCATCCGCGCACCGCGCGGCTCTATACCGACTTCGGTCTCATGACCGCCGATCAGGAAATGTGCGAGGACGTGCACCACGTCTTTCAGCAACTGACCGGCATCGGCGGCGAGATTCCGCTCAATCAGCTATGGCAGTCGCCGTTCACGCTGCACGCGAAGCTCATCGATGCGATCCGCGCCGAGGCCGAGCATGCGCGCGCGGGACGGCGGGCGCGCATCGTCGCGAAGATGAATGCCTTGCTGGAGCCCACCGTCATTGCCGCGCTTTATGAGGCATCGCATGCGGGCGTGAAGATCGATCTGATTGTGCGCGGGGTTTGCTCGTTGAAGCCTGGCGTTGAGGATCTGTCGGAGAACATCACGGTGCGGTCGATCGTGGGGCGGTTCCTCGAACATCATCGGATCTTCTATTTCTATGCCAACGGCAAGGAAGATGTGTTTCTTTCTAGTGCCGACTGGATGGATCGCAACTTCTTCCGTCGCGTGGAGGTGGCGTTTCCGATTCGCGATCGGCGGTTGAAGCGAAGGGTTATTGCTGAAGGGTTGTCGGTTTGTCTTGGCGATAACCAATCGGCGTGGGTCATGCAGAGCGATGGGCACTATCGGAAGCGCCGGCCCGGGAAGGCTATTCGCAACGCGCAGTTGGGATTGCTGGCTAAGTTCTGTTCTTGATTTTCGGTTGCTTGCATAGGCTTCTGTGGAATCCTGTTTTCGTGTCGGTCTATTGGCACTGCCCCTGTGCGGGGCGGCAGTCACTTTCTTTGCTGCTGCAAAGAAAGTAACCAAAGAAACAGCTATCCCCAGCCTAAGCACTTCAGGCCGGCCGCGGCACAGAAGATTGCACGTGGTCCGGCAGTAGCGAGTGCCCTCATAGGCCTAACCGGGCTTGGACCGCACACGGTCTGACAAGCTAGAAGTTATAGCGCGCTGGTTCAGCACCAAATAGCTCCGGCACAGCGCTACGCGCTGCCGC
>NZ_FCOX02000066.1 GCF_900044055.2 Caballeronia calidae
GCGGTGGACGTCGCGGCGGCGGGCGCGGACGCGACCGTGCAGACCAACAACGTGCAGGCCGGCGAAATCTCCTGCGAGTTTCTGGCAAAGAAGCTGAACGGCAAGGGCAACGTGGTGATCGAGAACGGCCCGCAGGTATCGGCGGTGATCGATCGCGTGAATGGCTGCAAGAGCGTGCTTTCGAAGAATCCGGGCATCAAGGTCCTGTCCGACGATCAGGACGCGAAAGGCTCGCGTGAAGGCGGCATGAACGCGATGCAGGGTTATCTCACGCGTTTCCCGAAGCTCGATGGCGTGTTCGCGATCAACGATCCGCAAGCGATCGGCACGGACCTCGCCGCGAAGCAATTGCATCGCAACAACATCGTGATCACGTCGGTGGACGGCGCGCCGGATATCGAAACGGCGCTCAAGTCGGACACGATGGTTCAGGCATCCGCGAGCCAGGACCCGTGGGCGATGGCACAGCAGGCGGTGAGCGTCGGGTATGACCTCATGAACGGGAAGAAGCCGGCCAACTCGACGATTCTGCTGCCGTCTACGCTGGTTACGCGGGACAACGTCGGCAGTTACAAGGGCTGGTCGTCGCCGCGTTGAGCGGTGTTTCAGGCGCGTGCTGGCGTGGCAGGCTCAGCCTGAAGCGTCAGTGCGCGCCGTGATGCAAGCGCCTCAGTCCTCGTCGGCTATCGAATTCAACATGCGCAACCGCGTCCTGCCATCCGGCGTGAAGTGCGTGCCGAAGCGCACCAGCCCTTCACGGCGCAGATGGCAGGCCATCGTGAAACTCAACAGCATGCCCGGTTCCGGCTCGTTGATTTCGATGTCGATCGATCTGAGGCGCGGCTCGTATTCCAGCAACGTCGCCTCGATCTCGTTTCTCAACCGATGCGCCGACGCCGGCAAATGCCGATAAATCTCCGACAGATCGTCGAGCCCATATCGCGGCAAATGCGCAAGCGCCTTGCGACGGCTGTTCAAAATGCGCTGGATGTTGTCGCGCACCGAATAGAACGTCTGCGCTTCCGGCGCGAACTCGTCGATCGCCCTGCCGTCGGAAAAGTGACCTGTGATTCGCTCGAACAGGCCGGGTCCCGCGCGTGTCATCGGCTCTCCTTTTGCACCATGTGTGCGACGGACGCATCGAGCCAACTGTCGATCCCGAACCAGACCATCCCGATCATCGCGCAAGCCAGCGCGATGCCCGCGAGCGGCGAAATCCGTCGCATCCACGGGAGGCGAACGGCCGCCTCGATCACGACGGAGCCGTCATCGTTCGCGTCTTGCGATGTTCCGAGCCGCTCGTCGATGGCACGCTTGAGCCGCATGCGCGCGTCATCGCCATCGAGTGCGAAGCGTCCTTTGAAGCCGAGGTCCAGCACCGCGGCGAAGATCGCGAACAACGACTGCGCGGGCCTCCTTTCACGCAGACGCTGCTCCATGCGTCGAATCAGTTCTTCACCCGCCTCGTTCGTGTGGAACGCCTCCAGTTGCAGCGGCTTTTGCTCCCACTCGTCGCGCGCCGCGCCCTCGAGACAGCGCAGCGCCGCTTCGTCGAGCAACGCGCATTGCGCATAGACGGCATCGTCGATCTCGTCGGACGAGAGCCGCCGTGCGCGAAGCTCCTCTTTCAGGCGGGCGATCTGGCCTTTGCATTCGTCACGCAGCGAATCAATCGAGTCCGACCCATGCTCGTCCCTGCCTTCGAGATCGGAGATGGTCAGCGCCGTATCGCGCAGCGCGACGGGAAGCAACGCGGTGTTATCAGACGATAGAGACATCGTCGCGCTCATGTCGGCAGCACCGCGTAGAGTTCGATCGACACATCCGGAATCGACGCCGGCACATAGAACTGGCAAGCGCGCGCCGCGATCATGCGCGTGAACGCGGGATGCTGCGAATCGAGCGCGAAATACTGATTCTCGATGCGCACCGGAATGGCCGCGGGCAACCGCGACATCGACTTGAGCGGAATGCCCAGCAGCGCCGAGTTGACGATCTGCTCGACCTCATCGGGCGCGCCTGCCTTGCACAGACGCGGAAATTGTTCGATGAGCGCGTGCGCGGGCAGTCCCGCCTGCACGGACAAGTAATAGTCGGCGTCTTCGACGAGCCGCTCGTCCTTGATCTGGCCGGTCCACATCGTGCCGCGTACGCGCTCCAGTGCGATCGGCACGACGCGCGACGGGATGACGGTATCGAGCAGCGTGCGGATCAGCGACTCGAGTTCCGCGAATACGGGCTCCGGCGCGCGGTGATCGTAAGCCGGGATCGACTGCAAGGTCTCCGTGGTCGAGAACGTCAGGAGCGAGCCCGCGAGACGAGATAGCAGCGCGTAGAGCTTCTCGGGATGCTGATCGGGCGCCTGAGCGAGCCGCGCAAGTTCGGGCCACGTGGTATTCACGCTATGCAGCAGCCAGAACAGCGACACGTCCGCGACGGCATAGTCCGCGATCTGGCTTGAGTCCGCTGTCGCATTACCAGACACCGCCGCGCCGAACATCGCTACCGCGGCGAACACCAACTGGGACGAAACCGAAGCGCAAGCCAGCGACATGGCCGCGCAGCAGGGCCTCGACACCGCGCTCGCCTGGCTGCAGCGGCTACCCGTGCACGACAATACGCAGATCGCGAGCGCTCCAAGGGATATCGCGTGAGGCTCGCGGCGGATCGAATCCCAGCCGGGGATGACACGCGCCGGGTAGCTGCCGTTCGTTTGAACGGACAGCACCCGTGCGATTTTCAAGCGATCGAGCGCAGCGTCATTACGGCGATGGCGGTTGCAGCCGTCCATCGTCGCCGAGGACCAGGCCTTGCCAGGTCGCGGGTTTGCCGGAAATCTCCCAGGCCTGAATCTGTTGCGGTGTCCTGCCGATGCCGCCGCGTACCGTCGCGAGCGTGTCGGGTTCGAGTTCTTTCGTCATTGGCAGGTCTTCGATCGTCAGCGCGGTCATCGCAGTCTCCTTCGGTGGCTTGGCCAGCCGGTCGGCGGGCCCATGCGTACAAAGGCACGGAACATGCCAGTCGCGCGAAGCCCGTCGCGACGGTGAAGCGCGCTCAACGGTGACAGACAGGGACCAACAATCGCGCACGACATGTTGGCGCGGAAGCGTCAATCGCTATTCCCCGGCGCTTACGTCTGACCGGCTTTCACCACGAGCGGCAGACGCACCTGAAACGTCGTTCGTCCCGGGCGTGAACTGACGAGCAACGCGCCACGGTGCCGGTTGACCACCGTCTGATACGAGATCTCGAGACTCAGACCCATGCCCTGCCCCGGCGGCTTGGTGGTGAAGAATGGTTCGAACAGATGCGGCATGACATCGTCCGCGATGCCGGTCCCGTTGTCAGTGACCTCGACCACGGCCTCGTCCATCTCCCGGTACGTCCGAACGATGATGTCGCCCCGGCCGCTCGTCGCATCGATCGCGTTGTCGATCAGGTTCGTCCACACCTGATTCAGCTCGCTGCCGTACACGGTCAGCTGCGGGAGGCTGCGATCGTAATCGCGCTGCACCGTGATGCCCTGCTTGAGCCGGTGTTGCATGATGATGAGCGTGTCTTCGATTCCATCGTGAATGTCCACTTCCTGCAGCGGCGCCTGATCCATGCGCGAATAGGATTTCATCGCCCGGATGATCTCGGAGATTCGGAGCGAACCCACGCGGATATCGTCCATCAGCGCGTCGAGTTCCAATGTCGAGGCCAGCCAGTTGATCGCAGCGGAAAACTGCTCCTTGGTCAGCACGACTGCAAGCGGGCCGAGTTCTTCCTGCAGGATTCCCGAGCCGATGAGGCATGGCGCCTGAAGCCAGGGCTTGGCGACGCCTTGCGCGACGAGCCATTCGCAGAGCGCATCGACTGCCTGATTCTGCTTCAGGGCATCGATGCCGGACACAACGTTCGCGATCTCACGGCGATTGCCCAGGCCCTCCAGGATTTTCAGCGCCTCGACAGGAATCGCGCTATTCCTCAAATCGACGTCCGCAGCCCTCAGCCTGGCCAGCGCGGCGACTGCATAATCGGACGTTCGCACGAGCGCAGCGGCGGGATTGTTCAACTCGTGCGCGAGGCCTGCAGCAAGCGTCCCAAGGGCAGCGAGCTTTTCGCGATTGCGCAGCGTCGCCTCCAGGTTCGCGAGGCGATCGAAGGAACTGTGGAAGATCAGTTGGCAGAACGCCTCCGAACCGACCAGCAATTCGCGGAACGCGCGCTCCGGCAGCAACGCAAGGCGGCCGTCGGTGACCGCGCTGAGCGTGCTGGGCGCGGGCGCGCCCGAGAGCAGCGAGACGGCCCCGAAGAAGCTTGGCGCGATGTAGCGCGCCGTGGGAATGTGCTGCCCGCGTGACAGCTTGGTCGCCGCGACCTCGCCCTGCAGCACGATGTGAAAGTCGGCTCTCTTCTCGCCTTCGCCCGCAAGGACTTCCCCCGCCGCGAAGCTCACTTCGGTGAGCTGTTCGCGCAGCCACTGCAAGAGCGCTTCTGACAGCTCCGCGAAGAGCGGATGCGCACGCAGTTCTTCCAGCTGGATCATGGCGCTGACCTAAGAGTCGGACAGGATGAATCTCAAGTGAAGTGGGCACTCACGACACATCGTGACGCCGCAACGCGGCATCAGAAGGATTGTAGTGCTCATGCGTCGACATCGCGGCGTGCGGTTGGTCGGGTAAAGACGCGGGTAACGGCCCGGAACAGCCGCCGGCCCCGTTTCGAAAAGTGCGGGTGGCGAAGCGAGGGCGAGCCGCCCGTCGTCACGCCTGGTTGACGGCGTCCTTGAACGCTTTACCGGCGGTGAACTTGACCGTCTTCGCTGCTGCGATCTCGATCGTCGCACCTGTCTGCGGATTCCGGCCGGTCCGTGCCGCGCGCTCGCCCGACCCGAACGATCCGAACCCGATCAATTGGACGGAGTCTCCTTCGGCCACCGCTTTCGCGATCGTGTCGAACACGGCATCGATCGTCTCGGCGGCGGCGCTCTTGCTCATGCCGGCTTCGGAGGCCACGGCGTCAATCAATTCCTGCTTATTCATAAGTCTTTATTCTCCTTAAATTGGAAAGAGGCGTTGCGAAAGGGGATCATCTTACCAACCGATGGCTCCGCTCACGCTCGTCACGTCCGCCGCACTCGATCGTCCGCGGCACAAAGAGCGATCTTACGCTGCGACGACTCCCATCACGTCGAATCGGGCCGCAGGCCTATTTGCGTTTCGCCATGCTTCGTGCCCGCTCAAGTTCCGGAAGCGCGCCTGCGACGATCCCCGTTCATTCGTGAACCGCAGCCCCGGTGCTCGATTCCCTGACGACGAGTTCGGGTTCCGCGAAATACTGCACCGGCGGTTGCGCATGTTCGTCGGTTTCATGGAGTCTTGCGAGCAGAGTGCGGCTCGCCATCGTGCCGAGCCTGTCCGCGCCCGCTGACAATGTCGTCAACGGAGGATTCGTGTGTTCGGCCGCGACCACGTTGTCGCACCCGACGACAGCCAACGCTTTGCCTGCACGCTTGCCCATCCGGTCGAGTTCGTGCAGCACGCCGAATGCCACCTGATCGTTATAACAAACGACGGCGGTCGGCCGCGGCTTCATGTCGAAGATCGCGCGCACGGCATTCCGGCCACCGGCGGGCGTCAGTTCCACATCGACGACCCACTCTTCGTTGACGGGCAGCCCATGCTTGTTCATCGCGGACAAATAGCCCTGCCGCCGCTGATTGGCCACCGTGTAGCCCTTTCTGTTCCCGGCGAAGGCGATACGCGTGTGACCCTGCGTGATCAGATGCTCCGTCGCGAGTTCGAAGCCGTGCGTGTTATCGACGCCGACCGTGTCGACATCCGCGCTCATCGGACGCATGATGAGCACGAGCGGAATGCCCCACGACTGGATCTCGACGGGCATGTCGTCCGGCGTGCCCAGCGCGGGCGACATGATGAGCCCGGCGATGTTCTGCTCGCGCATCGAGCGCAGCACGCGCGTCTGCGTCTCGACGTTTTCCGCCGTGTGCGCCATCAGCGTCGTATAGCCCGACTGTGCGAGCACGCGCTCGATCGCCACGAGCAGCTCGACGAAAAACGGATTCGTCAGATCGTTGATGACCATGCCGATCGTCGTGCTGCGCCGCCCGCGCAGATTCGCCGCGCCACGGTTGTACACGTAGCCCAGCGCCCTCGCCGCTTCGCGCACCTTCTCCGCCGTCTCGGCCTTGATGCGCGGACTTTCCTGCAATACCAGCGACACCGTCGATTTCGATACCCCGGCGGCAGCGGCGATGTCCTGAATGGTCGGGCCGGATTTCATATTGCTTTGCACAATTGGAACGTTCCAAAAAGCGTTTGACAGCGTGAAATGAGTCTACTACAGTCCGTTGGAACGATCCAACGCATCGAATTGGAACGTTCCAACGAGGCGACATCATGACGGTCCTGCCCCGCTTCGCTGAATAAAAGTTCGAGGAGATTTGCCGTGCGTTCCAGCAAGCTTGTTTCATTGACCCATGCAGCGAGCCTGATCGGCGATGGCGACATCGTCACCGTGAGCTCGTCGAGCGGTCTCGGCTGCCCCGACGCGATGCTCGCCGCGATCGGCGCGCGCTTCGACGCCGAAGGCCATCCCCGCAATCTGACGATGCTGCATCCCATCGCCGCCGGCGACATGTACGGGATCAAGGGCATCGATCACATCGCGAAGGAAGGACTG
The DNA here is from genome assembly GCF_900044055.2 of Caballeronia calidae. Classification (GTDB taxonomy): domain Bacteria; phylum Pseudomonadota; class Gammaproteobacteria; order Burkholderiales; family Burkholderiaceae; genus Caballeronia; species Caballeronia calidae. Next base: position 6,688 of record NZ_FCOX02000066.1, read on the forward strand.
ATCCGGACGGTCATTGCCGGCTCGTTTCCGAGCGGCCCGTCGAGCCTGCCGATGCCCGGCATCTGGCATCTCGTCACCGACAACATCATTCGCGCCTACAACCTGCCGAGCGGCGTGCTCTTCGACATGCATCGCGAAGTCGCGGCGAAGCGGCCCGGCGTGCTGACCAAGGTCGGACTCGATACCTATGTCGATCCCGATCGTCAGGGCGGCGCGATGAATGCGCAGGCAGCCGAACATCCGATCGTCGAGAAAGTCACGTTCGCGGGCGACGAATGGCTGCACTACCGGAACTTCGTGCCGCGCGTCGCCATCGTGCGCGCGACCACGGCGGACGAGCGCGGCAACCTCTCGTTCGAACATGAAGGCGCGCTGCTCGGCGGACGCGATCAGGCGCTTGCCGCGCGCAACAACGGCGGCATCGTGATCGCGCAGGTGAAGCGCGTCGTGAAGGCCGGTTCGCTGCACACGCAACAGGTGCACATTCCGTGCAATCTCGTGGACTACGTGGTCGTCGATCCCGATCAGAAGCAGACCACGCAGATCGAATACGACCCGGAAATCAGCGGCGAAGTGAAGCTGCCGGACAGCGCATTCGCATACGCCGAATGGAACGCCGACAAGGTGATCGCGCGCCGCGCCGCGATGGAGCTCGCCCAGAACGATGCCGTGAATCTGGGCTTCGGCATCTCCGCGAACGTGCCGCGCATTCTGCTCGAAGAGGGCTATCGCGACGATGTGACGTGGGTGATCGAACAGGGCGCGGTCGGCGGCGTGCCGCTTCTGGGCTTCGCGTTCGGTTGCTCGGGCAATGCCGACGCGATCATGCCGTCGCCGTCGCAATTCGTGTACTTCCAGGGCGGCGGCTTCGACGTATCGCTGCTGTCGTTCCTGCAAGTGGACCGCTTCGGCAACGTGAACGTGTCGAAGCTGCCGAGCAAGCCTTATCTCACCGCCGGTTGCGGCGGCTTCATCGACATCACGACACATGCGAAGCGCATCGTCTTCAGCGGCTATTTCACGGCGGGCGCGAAGATCGAAGTGGGCGATGGCCGCCTGAAGATCATCAAGGAAGGCAAGAAGAAGTTCATCGCCGATGTCGATCACGTGACGTTCAGCGGCCGCATGGGACGGCGACGCGATCAGCAAGCGCTGTACGTCACCGAGCGCTGCGTGATCCGGCTCGGCGATACGGGGCTCGAAGTAATCGAGATTGCGCCGGGCGTCGATCTGCGCAAGGACGTGCTCGATCAATGCGAGATCGAACTGGCCGTCTCTCCTGTCCTCAAGACCATGGATGCGTCGATTTTCACGGACGCGCCGTTCGGCCTTCGACTGAAGGAGGCGCGTCATGGCTGAGCCGCAACTCATTCACATCGAGATGCAGAAGGCCGTCGCGATCGTCACGCTGAACCGGCCCGACAAGCTGAATGCGCTGACGCCCGAGATGCTCGAACAACTCGAATGTGCAGCGGCGCAGCTCGAAGCGGATGCAAACGTGCGTGCCGTCGTGCTCACGGGCGCGGGCGAGCGCGCGTTCTGCGTCGGCGCCGATATCAACCAGTGGTCCGCGCTCGCGCCGCTCGACATGTGGCGCGTGTGGGTCGCGCGCGGTCATCGCATCTTCGATCGCTGGGCTGCGCTGCGTCTGCCGGTCGTCGCGGCGATCAACGGCCCGGCGTTCGGCGGCGGTCTCGAACTGGCCGCGATTGCCGACGTGCGCGTGGCCGATCCCGGCGCCACGTTCGCGCTGCCCGAAGCCAGCATCGCGACCTGCCCCGGATGGTCGGGCACGCAGCGGCTCGTCTCGCTGATCGGCCCGAGCCATGTGAAGTCGCTGGCGCTCACCGGCAGGCGCATCGACGCTCAGCGCGCGTATGGCATCGGACTGATCGATGAAATCTCCGCGCCGAAAGAATCGCTCGCGGCCGCCATCGCCATCGCTGAAAAGATCGCGACGCTCGCGCCCGTCTCCGTGCAACTGACGAAGCAACTGATCAACGCCGCCTCGGGATTCGGGACCGGCGCAACCCTGGAAGCCATGGCAGGCGCACTGTCCGCAACGACGCAGGACGCGCGCGAAGGCATGGCGAGTTTCCGCGAACGGCGCCCGGCGCAATACGAGGGTCAATGACATGACGTACGACACCGCAACCACGCTCCTGAAGAGCGATAACGCAACGAATCATGAGGTCTTTCGCGGCCGCATGTACATCGACGGCAAGTGGACCGAGTCTGCGAGCGAACAGCGCTTCGAGCGTCGCAGCCCCGCGCACGGGCACGTCGTCAGCACGTTCCCGGAAGCCACGGCCGCGGACGTCGAGCTTGCCATCGCAGCCGCCGATGCCGCCTTCCGTCACGGTCGATGGCCGAAGCTCAAAGGCGCGGAGCGCGCGCGCGTTCTTCTCGCCATCGCCGATGGCATCAAGGCCCGCGTCGAAAAGATGTCGCTTATCGAATCGCTCGAAACGGGCAAGCCGCTTGCGCAGGCGCGCGGCGAAGTGTCGGGCTGCGTCGATCTCTGGCAATACGCGGCGAGCCTTGCGCGCACGACCAGCGGCGATGCTTACGACACCCTCGGCGAAGACATGCTCGGCATCGTGCTGCGTCAGCCGGTCGGCGTGGTCGGTCTCATCACGCCGTGGAATTTCCCGCTGTGGATTCTTTCGCAGAAGCTGCCGTTCGCGCTGGCCGCCGGCTGTACGTGTGTCGTCAAGCCGAGCGAGCTGACGTCGAGCACCACCGTCATGCTGATGGAGATTCTCGAAGAAGCCGGTGTGCCCGCCGGCGTCGTCAATGTGGTGACGGGCAAAGGGCCGTCCGTCGGCCAGCCGCTCGCGGAGCACGACGCCATCGACATGTTGTCGTTCACCGGATCGACGCGCGTCGGCAGCCTGCTTGGCGGACTCGCATCGAAGAAGCTGAAGAAGGTCGCGCTCGAACTCGGCGGCAAGAATCCGCAGATCGTTTTCCCCGATTGCGACTGGGACGCGATGATCGACGCCGTCGTATTCGGCGTGTATTTCAACGCGGGCGAATGCTGCAACAGCGGCAGCCGCGTGCTGGTGCATGAATCCATCGCGGAGCGATTCGCGCAGGCGGTCGTCGAGCGCGCACGGCAGGTGCCCGTTGGTGATCCGCTGCATCCCGATTGCAAGATCGGCGCGATCGTCAGCGAGCACCAGTTGAGCGAGATCGTCGGCAACATCGAAAAGGGCGTGGCCGCCGGCGCGCGGCTGCGTCTGGGCGGCAAGCGTTACGACGCGCAAGGCCTCTATCTCGAACCGACCATCATCAGCGACGTCACGCCCGACATGAGCATCGCGCGCGAAGAGATCTTCGGCCCCGTGCTCGCGATCATCCCCTTCTCCGATGCCACGCAGGCAATCGAGATCGCCAACGACACCGCCTACGGCCTCTCCGCCGCCGTCTGGAGCCGTGACATCGACACCTGTCTGACCGTTGCGCGCGGCATCGATGCAGGCACGGTCTGGGTCAACACCTTCCTCGATGGCTATCCCGAACTGCCCTTCGGCGGCTTCAAGTCGAGCGGCGTGGGACGCGAACTCGGCAAGCAGGCCGTCGAAGACTACACCGAGACGAAGACGATCCAGCTTCATATCGGCGAGCGCAGGAACTGGTGGTTGCCGCGCCCGGCGGCCTGATCACGAATCGAAAGATACATGCCCGCCGTCGGGCTCACGAGAAAGCCCGTCAAGAGAGCGTTTCATCATGGAGACAAAGATGTTCAAGATGCGTATTGCTGCAATCGCAGTGGGTCTCGTTGCGTGCCACGCGCTGTCCGCGGCCGCCGCCGACACCAAGCAGGTGGAAGTCATGCACTGGTGGACTTCCGGCGGTGAAGCGAAGGCGCTCACCGTTCTCAAGGACGGTTTGAAGACCAAAGGCTTTGCGTGGAAGGACAGCCCCATCGCGGGCGGCGGCGGCGAAGCTGCGCGCACGGTGCTGAAGGCGCGCGTTGCCTCGGGCAATCCGCCGGATGCGATCCAGATGCTCGGCTTCACGATCCCCGAGTATGCGCAGGAAGACTATCTGCAGAACCTCGATGCCGTTGCATCGAAGGAAGGCTGGGACAAGCTCGTGCCCCCGCCGATCCAGAAGTTTTCGAAACCCGATGGACACTGGATCGCCGCGCCCGTCGACGTGCATCGCACGAACTGGATCTGGGCGAACAAGAAGATCTTCGACGAGTTGAAGCTCACGCCGCCGAAAACCTTCGATGAACTGGTCGCCGCTGCCGACAAGATCCGCAAGGCCGGCTATATCCCGCTCGCGCATGGCGGACAGCCATGGCAGGAAGCGACGATCTTCGACAGCGCCGTGATGTCCGCGGGCGGGCCGAAGTTCTACCAGCAGGCGCTCGTCAAGCTCGACCCCGGCGCGCTCGGCTCGAAGACCATGGAGAAGGCCTTCGACCAGATGCGCGCGCTGCGCGGCATGGTCGATCCCAACTTCCCGGGCCGCGACTGGAACCTCGCCACGTCGATGGTGATCAACGGCAAGGCCGCGATGCAGATCATGGGCGACTGGGCGAAGGGCGAGTTCGCATCGGCGGGCAAGCAGCCGAACGCCGACTATCTGTGCTTCCAGTATCCGGGCACGGAAGGCGCCTTCATCTTCAACACCGACCAGTTCGCCACCTTCAAGAAGGGCGACGCGAGTCTGCCGGGTGAATACGCGTTCGCATCGACGATCATGGACCGTGGCGTGCAAGCGAAATTCAACCAGATCAAAGGCTCGATTCCCGCGCGCCTCGACGTGCCTCAGGACGGCTTCGACGAATGCGGCAAGAAGTCGATGAGCGACATGCGCGCCGCCCTCAAGACCGATTCGATGGTCGGCAGCTTCGCGCACGGACACGCCATGCCGGATGGTCCGAAGAACGCGGTCTATGACGTCGTCACGCACTTCTTCAATTCGAACCAGTCCTCTGCCGATGCGGTGAAGGCGCTCGTCGCGGCCGTGAAGAACGCGCAGTAAGCCAACTGGTCCTCATGCGGAGGCGGTGCTGCGCGCCGCTATCCGCGAGGCTCGTCATCTCCGACGACAGGTGTTGCCATGCTCTTGCACAATCGCGCCCACGGGGCGCCCGCTCTGGAAAATCTGAAGCACGGCTCGGACTACAGTCCGACGAACAGGCGATCGACCTTGCGCAATCGCTTCGAAGCCGTCCTGCCGAAGCTCGTCCTCAGTCCGACGCTGATCATCACACTGATCTTCGTGTACGGATTCATCGTCTGGACCACGCTGCTTTCGTTCACGCGCTCACGCGCTTTCGCCAACTTTCACTGGGCCGGACTCCTGCAATACGGCCGCGTGTGGGACCACCCGCGCTGGCATGTGGCGATAGGCAACCTCGGCATCTATGCATCGCTCTATGTCGTGCTTTGCATGGCGATCGGCCTCGGCCTCGCGATCCTGCTCGATCAGCGCATTCGCGCCGAAGGCGGTCTGCGCGCGCTGTTTCTCTATCCGATGGCGCTCTCGTTCATCGTCACAGGCACCGCGTGGAAGTGGATTCTCAATCCCGGTCTCGGCCTGACCAAGCTGTTCCATGACTGGGGGTGGACGAGCTTCCAATTCGACTGGATCATCAGCGACGACATGGCGATCTACACCGTCGTCATCGCCGCCGTGTGGCAGGCCTCGGGCTTCGTGATGGCGATGTTTCTCGCCGGCCTGCGCGGCATCGACCAGGAACAGGTGAAGGCCGCGTCCATCGACGGTGCGCGCATGCCGGCGATCTATCGCCGCATCATCATTCCGCAACTGCGTCCCGTGTTCGTATCCGCGTTCGTGATCCTCGTGCATCTGGCCGTCAAGAGCTATGAACTCGTCATCGCGTTGACGGGCGCGGGCCCCGGCTACTCGACCGAACTGCCCTCGACCTTCATGTACTCGTTCACGTTCACCCGCAACGAGCTCGGCATGGGCGCGGCGAGCGCGGTGATGATGCTGTGCACCGTCGCGGCCATCATGGTGCCCTATCTCTATTCCGAAATGCGACCGCGCCGCAAGAGCGCCGGCCACTGACTCATCCCATAGCCTTTCAGGAGACAACGATGGCTACCAAGACCTGGGACTCGCCGCAGATGGTGGTGGGCAAGCACAACTACGTCTCGCGAATCGTCATCTATTCGCTGCTGACGATCGCGGCCGTGGTCTATCTCGTGCCGCTGCTCGTGATGCTGCTGACTTCGTTCAAGCCGCTTCCCGAAGTGTATTCCGGCAATATCCTCGCGCTGCCGCATCAATGGACGATTGCCGCGTGGGAAAAAGCATGGGGCTCGGCCTGCGTGGGACTCGACTGCTCGGGCGTCAAGGGCTTCTTCTGGAATTCATTCCGGATGGTCTTCGCGGCCGTGGCGGTTTCAACGCTGCTCGGCGCATTGAATGGCTATGTGCTGACCAAATGGCGCTTCAAGGGCGATAACCTGCTGTTCGGCCTGATCCTGTTCGGATGCTTCATCCCGTTCCAGATCGTGTTGATTCCGATGGCGTCCTTTCTCGGCAAGATCGGTCTCGCGCAATCGATCACCGGCCTCGTGTTCGTGCATGTGGTCTATGGCCTCTGCTTCACGACGCTCTACTTCCGCAACTACTACATCGCGTTCCCGGATGAACTGGTGAAAGCCGCGATGATCGACGGTGCGCGCTTCTTTCGCATCTTCTTTCGCATCCTGCTTCCCAACTCGGTGCCGATCATCACGGTCACCGTGATCTGGCAGTTCACGAACATCTGGAACGACTTCCTGTTCGGCGCTTCGTTCACGACGGGCAGTTCCGCGCCGATCACCGTCGCGCTGAACAACATCGTGAATACGTCGACGGGCGTGAAGGAATACAACGTCCACATGGCCACGGCCATGATCGCCGCACTGCCGACGCTGTTCGTCTACATCGTGGGTGGTCGCTATTTCGTTCGCGGTCTGATGGCCGGCTCGGTCAAGGGGTAAATCATGTCTTCTCTGCACGTATCCAAGGTTCGCAAGGCCTACGGCTCCACCGAGATCCTCAAGGAAATCAATATCGATGTCGACGACGGCGACTTCCTCGTGCTCGTCGGGCCGTCGGGCTGCGGCAAGTCCACGCTGCTTTCGCTGATCGCGGGACTCGATACGCTCTCGGGCGGCGAAATCCGCATCGGCAACGACAAGGTCAACGACCTGCATCCGAGCGAGCGCGACATCGCGATGGTGTTTCAAAGCTATGCGCTCTATCCGAACATGGCTGTGGGACAGAACATCAGCTTCGGGCTGGAGATGCGCAAGGTCTCGAAGAGCGAGCGCCAAAAGGCCGTGCAGGAAGCCGCGCGTCTCTTGCAGATCGAGCATCTGCTCGACCGCCGTCCGGGCCAGCTTTCGGGCGGCCAGCGTCAGCGTGTCGCGATGGGCCGCGCGCTTGTCCGTCATCCGAAGATCTTTCTGTTCGATGAACCGCTGTCGAACCTCGATGCGAAACTGCGCGTCGATATGCGCACCGAGATCAAGAAGCTGCATCAGCGCCTCGGCGCGACGATCGTCTACGTGACGCACGACCAGATCGAAGCGATGACGCTCGCGACGCGCATCGCCGTGATGAAAGGCGGCGTACTGCAGCAGCTCGGCACGCCCGCCGAGGTCTACAACACGCCTGCGAATACGTTCGTCGCCACCTTCATGGGTTCGCCGTCGATGAACCTGATTCCCGCGCGCATCGAGCGGGCGGATGGTTCGCTTCGGCTTTGCGTCGGCGAAGGTCACAGCGCAATCGCGCTCGATCTGCCCACGCAAAGCGCGGCCGTCGATCGCTACGTCGGCAAGAAGGTGATCGCCGGTCTTCGGCCCGAGGCGATCGGCGTCGAGAACGAGCGCGCCGCCGCGGCGCTGCGCACCGTGCCCGTGACGATCAACGTGCTCGAACCGACAGGCCCCGACACACTCGCCGTGCTCGATCTCGGCGGCATGGAAGTATCCGCGCGTCTCGGTGCGGACATGCCGCATGCGTCGGGCGAGCGATGCGAATTGCGCGTCGACCTGTCGAAGCTCGTGCTGTTCGATGCCGACACGGAAGTGCGGATTCACTGACGGATGGTACAGCCATGAGCAAGCCAGAGGGAAAGCGTTCGACCGCATTGGTGACGGGCGCGCGGCGCGGTATCGGCAGATCGATCTGCGTGGCGCTCGCGCGGCGCGGCTTCGATGTCGTGCTGACGGATGTCGTGCATGACGAAGACGCGGATACGACCTGCGCGCTGGTGCGCGACGAAGGCCGCGACGCGCTGTTCATACGAAGCGACCTGAGCGATGTGGCCTCGCATGCGCGTGTCGTCGAAGAAGCCGTGCGCTTCAAAGGCAGCATCGAATGTCTCGTGAACAACGCGGGCATCGGTTCGCCCAGCCGCGGCGATCTGCTCGACGTCTCGCCGCAAGCCTTCGATGCCGTGCTCGGCGTCAACCTGCGCGGCACGTTTTTCATGACGCAGGCGGTTGCACTACATATGGCGTCGGTGACGTCGGGCGTCGCGCGGTCGATCGTCACGGTGTCGTCCGTATCGGCGGAAATGGCATCGCCCGAACGCGCCGAATACTGCGTATCCAAATCCGCGCTGCCGATGATGACGCGCCTGTTCGCGTTGCGGCTCGCGAGCGCGAACGTCGGCGTATTCGAAGTGCGGCCCGGCATCATCCGCACGCCGATGACGGCGGGCGTCGCGCAAAAGTACGAAGCGCGTTTCGGCGAAGGCCTCGTGCCCGCCGGACGCTGGGGCGAAAGCGACGAAGTAGGCCAGGCCGTCGCGACGCTCGCCGATGGCGCGCTGCCCTTTGCAACGGGCAGCGTCGTCAATGTGGATGGCGGCCTGTCCATCCCTGCCTTCTGAGCGACCGACATGAATACGACGACATACGACTATGTGATCGTGGGCGGCGGCTCGGCGGGCTGCGTGCTCGCCAACCGCCTGAGCGCCGATCCTTCGATCAAGGTGCTGCTGCTCGAAGCGGGCGGCTCCGACCGGCATCCTTTCTTTTCGATGCCGGCAGGTTTCGCGAAGATGACGCGGGGCATCGGCTCGTGGGGCTGGTCCACGGTGCCGCAAAAGCATCTCAACAACCGGGTGCTGCGCTTCACGCAGGCGAAGGTGATCGGCGGCGGCTCGTCCATCAACGCGCAGATCTACACGCGCGGCGTCCCGGCGGACTATGACGACTGGGAACGGAAAGCGGGCGCGACGGGCTGGTCGTATCGCGACGTGCTGCCGTACTTCAGGAAGTCGGAGAACAACCAGCGCTTTGCCAACGCGTATCACAGCTACGGCGGGCCGCTCGGCGTGTCGAACCCGATCAGCCCCTTGCCGATCTGTGAAGCCTTCTTTCAGGCGGGACAGGAACTCGGCATACCGTTCAATTCCGACTTCAATGGCGCCAGTCAGGAGGGGCTCGGCTATTACCAGCTCACGCAACTGAACGCGCGACGCTCGTCGGCTGCTGCGGGATTCATTCGTCCCGTACTCGGGCGGCCCAACCTCACCCTATGGATGCGGACACGTACGCTTCGGGTGATCGTCGAAGGCGGCCGTGCAACGGGCGTCGAATACGTATCCGGCAATAGCCGAGACTCGAAGATCGTGCATGCTTCGCGAGAGGTGATCGTGGCCTCGGGTGCGATCGGCTCGCCCAAGCTGCTGATGCAGTCGGGCATCGGTCCCGCCGATCATCTCGAGTCCGTCGGCATCCGGCCCGTGCATCATCTTCGGGGCGTCGGATCGAATCTGCAGGACCATCTCGATCTGTTCGTGATCGCTGAATGCACGGGCGATCATACCTACGACAAGTACAACAAACCGCACCACGCCGCGTGGGCCGCGCTGCAGTATCTGCTGCTGAAGAAAGGGCCGGTTGCGTCGAGTCTCTTCGAAACGGGCGGCTTCTGGTATGCGGACAGCGACGCGCGCGACCGTTCGCCCGATATCCAGTTTCATCTGGGCCTGGGCTCCGGTATCGAAGCCGGCATGGCGAAGCTGAACAACGCGGGCGTTACGCTGAACACGGCGTATCTTCGCCCGCGTTCGCGCGGCACGGTTCGTCTCGCAAGCAATGACCCCGCCGCCGCTCCTTTGCTCGACCCCAACTACTGGGCCGATCCGCACGATCGGGATATGGCGATCAAAGGCTTGCGCCTCGCGCGCGACATTCTGCGCGCGCCTGCGTTGAAGCGCTATGTGCAAAGCGAGATCCTGCCGGGCCCGCGCGCGAACACCGATCAGGAACTGTTCGACTACGCCTGCGCGAATGCGAAGACCGATCACCATCCCGTCGGCACCTGCCGCATGGGGCGAGCGGACGATCCGGACAGCGTCGTCACGCCCGATTTACGTCTGATCGGGATCGTCGGCCTGCGCGTCGTCGATGCGTCCGTCATGCCTTATCTGCCCTCGTGCAACACGAATGCTCCGACGATCATGGTCGCCGAAAAAGCCGCCGACATGATCGTTCAATCCCAGAAATCGAGAGGAATCCATGAAGATCAATCTGCCGACCAGGGAAGGCTCAATCCAGCCCTACGCGATGCAGCATCGCGACGACCGGTTTGCGCCGTCCACCGCGCCGACGTTTGACCGCATCGCGTATGCGGCGGCGCATGTCGTCGTCGATCCTGCTCATGCTTATGAACCCTGGGGCGATGCGCCGCGCATCGACTGGGACGCCACGCTCGCATTTCGCAGCTATCTCTACGGCCTCGGTTTCAAGGTGGCGGAGGCGATGGACACGGCGCAACGCGGCATGGGCATCGGCTGGACGACGGCGGCGGAACTGATCCGCCGCAGCATCGAGCATGCGCGCAGCATTCCGGGCGCGGATCTCGCGTGCGGTGCGGGCACGGATCATCTCGATGGCGGCCGCGCGCATACGCTCACCGATATCGTCAACGCCTATGCGGAGCAGTTCGACGTGATCGAATCGGCGGGTGGCCGGCCGATCATGATGGCGAGCCGCGCGCTCTGCGCCACGGCGCGGTCCGCCGACGATTACCAGCACGTCTACGACGCCGTCATCTCCGCCTCGCGCAACAAGGTCGTGCTGCACTGGCTCGGCGATGCATTCGACGCGTCGCTCGCGGGTTACTGGGGCAGCCGCGATGTATCGACGGCGATGAACACCGTCCTCGACATCATCGGGCGTCATCGCGACAAGATCGAAGGCATCAAGATTTCGCTTCTCAATGCGGACTACGAGCGTGAGCTAAGGTCGCGGCTTCCCGAAGGCGTTCTGATGTTCACGGGCGACGACTACAACTACGGTGAGCTCATCGCCGGAGACGGCACGCGGCACTCGCATGCGCTGCTCGGCATCTTCGATCCGATCGCGCCCGTGGCGTCTGCCGCACTTGCGAAGCTCGCTGAAGGCGATCTCGACGGCTATCGGCATCTGATCGATCCGACTGTCGCGCTCTCGCGCGAACTGTTCGCGGCACCGACGCAGTACTACAAGGCCGGCGTCGTCTTCCTCGCATGGCTCAACGGTCATCAACGCCACTTCTCGATGGCGGGCGGCATGCAGTCGGCGCGATCCGTCGTGCATTACGCGGACGTGTTCAGGAAGGCCGACGCGGCAGGCGTCCTGATCCGGCCCGAACTGGCTCATCAGCGCATGAGCCAATTTCTCGCGCTGAATGCGGGCATCGACAACGCTCTGTAAATGAAAATGCCCACGCCTGCGAGACAGGCGTGGGCATCGACGTTCCTCGTTTCAGTCTGCGATCACGTCTGCATCGTCACATGTCGTCCAGTTTTCGCCGCCTCATCGAGAGCGAGTGCCGTGGCGAGCGATTGATACCCGTCACGACCGCTGGCCGCGGGACTTTCGCCCAGCAAGACGGCGCGATGAAACTGCGCAACGCCGGTGGTGTACAGGTCCGCGTGCGCGATCTCGACAACTTCCTCACCGCGCGCCGTGCGCAGCATGATCTCCCCGACCGGGCGCTGCGTCATGACATCGCGTGCGAACAACGATCCCTCGGTGCCATGCACTTCGAGTCCCGTATGCGCGAACGGTACGGTGAATGCATCGTGAATCTGGGCAAGCACGCCGTTATCGAACCGGATGATGCCCATCACGCCGTCCGCGAGTCCCTCCTTGCCCATGCTTCCCGATGCGGTCATCGCGCTCACTTCCACAGGCTCCGCGTCGAGCAGAAACCGCAGCGTATCCGCGTCATGCACCGAGATGTCGAGCACGACGCCACCGCCCGCATCCGCACGCTCGATGCGCCAGCCGCGCAGATGAGGCGGCAACGAAACGGCATGGAAAACACGCGCGAACAAGGGTCTGCCGATAGCGCCGGCGCGAATCAGCTCGCGCATCCGCCGATGACTCGCGGCGCAACGAAGATGATGATTCGTGGCGAGGATCACCTTTTTTTCCGCGCACATCTCGATCATTGCGCGGGCGTCGTCGATGGACATCGCGAGCGGCTTCTCGCACAGGACGTGCTTGCCCGCCGACGCGGCTTCGAGCACTTGCTGCAAGTGCTTTTCATTGGTGCTGCTGATGTAGACCGCATCGATCTTCGGGTCCGACAGCACTTGCTTCAGGTCCGCGCTTGCGGTCGGAATGCCTTGCTTGTCCGCGAATTGCCGCGCCCGAGCGAGGTCGCCGCTGACGACCGCCTCGATCGAGCCGTCAGGCTGGGAGCGAATCGCGTTGATCATCCATTCTTCGGCAATCGTGCTCGCGCCGATCAAAGCCCATCGAATCGTTGCCATGCCTCTTCTCCTTTCAGGTTGCATCAGGTGATCGACGATGCCGACGCAGACTCGCCCGATTCGGCGACGGCCGGCTTCTTCCGCGCAGCGTGGCCGAGACTGCGGCACAGCGCTTCGCCGACACGCAGCGCTTGTGCGGCAATCGTGAGCGCCGGGTTCAAGGCAGCGGAAGACGGAAAGAAACTTGCATCCACGACGTAAAGGTTGTCATGGTCATGCGCCTTGCACAGCGGATCGAGCGATGACGACGCCGGATCGATGCCGAAGCGCACCGTGCCGCATTGATGCGACGGCGTGTCCTCACCGAATCGTCGGCTGACGACGAGCGGAAAGCCCGAACGGCGCAGCAGCTCCTTCGTTTTCGTGACGAGCCGCATGTGCGGCTTCAGGTTTGTGCGCTTCCACGAAAGCCGGATGTCTCCGTCATTCGTCAGTTCGATACGGCTTTCGCGGTCGGGCAAGTCTTCCGACATCGCATAGAGATCGACGCTGTGATCGCTCAGGTATCGCAACGCGCGCTTCGGCATATAAGGCATGGCGTCGCGCAGCATGGGCTCGCGAATCTTCCCGAGCATCTGGATGTTGCCGAGCGGCCATCTGTCGTGCTCGCCCGCAAAATAGAAATCGTTGACGGACAACGTCTTCGGAAATCGCGTGTCGTTGATACGGCGCGGATCGATCGCGAGAACGGCCGTGCAGTTATGGTTCATGTAATACCGTCCGACCACCCCGGACGAGTTAGCGAGACCATTCGGCATGCGGTCGTTCGCCGAAGCAAGCAGTAACGCCGCACTGTTGATCGCGCCGGCGGACAGGACGAAGGTACCGCCCGTCACCGTCTTTCGACCTTCGCGCGATTCGACTTCCGCCGCCACGATTCTTTTGCCGGTAGCGTCGGTCACGAGGCGCGTGACGCGCGTGCCGGTCATCAGCGTCACCGAGCCGCGCCGCATGGCAGGACGCAACAGGCACTTCTCGGCGTCGCCTTTTGCGTCGATGCGGCAGGGAAAGGCATCGCAGGTTCCGCAACGCACGCAAGGCCCGCCATCGCCCAGATCGATCGACGACGGCATATGGAACGGATGCAGCCCGAGCCGTTCGAATTGCCGGCGCAATGCCGCGATGACAGGTTCGTCCGGAACCGGCGGATGCGGATACGGGCCGGCGTGAGGCGGTTCCGTCGGATCGCCGCTTGCATCGCCTCTGATGCCGAACAGCGATTCGGCGAGGTCGTAATAGGGTGCGAGGTCCGAATAGGAGATCGGCCACGCGGGCGAAACGCCCTCCTCGTGCTGCACTTCGCGGAAATCGTCTTCCCTGAAGCGAAACATCGCCGTGCCGAAGAACTTCGTATGTCCGCCGACGAAGTAGTACTGGCCCGGACGATATCGCTCGTTCGCGCCGTTCAGCCAGGTTTCGCGCGTCCTGTAGCGGAGCTGCCCGAAAACCGCTTCGGCGTCCCAGTTCCCGAGCTCACGCGGCAGATCCTCGCCGCGCTCGATGATGAGGATGCGCGCGTCCGTCGCCGCGAGTTGCCACGCGACGGCACTCCCGCCCACGCCCGAACCGATGATGACAATGTCGGCGTCCATTCCTGTCTCCGTAGACTGCTTCGACGCGCGGAGTACCGCCATGCTGGCGGGGCGGGTCAGAGGTCGAATCCGAGTTGTTGCTTGCCGAGCGCGGTCAGGCTCGCCGCGGTGGCACGGCCGACGAAACCGGTCTCGAAGTCGTCGGCCGGAAAGTCGGGCGGACTCTCACCGCTGATGAAAGTCGGCAGTTGCCTTTTGAGGTATTCGTCGTTCTTCGCGCAGCCGGGCGCCGCCGCGATGTACATCACGTTGCTGTATCCCTCGCCGCGATGCTCGTCTTCCACCGCGTGAATCACGTCGCTGTGCCAGAAGACGGTATCGCCCGCCTGCATCGGCGGAATGGACGACAGCGCTTCATGCAGCGGCGCATGCCAGGTCGAACTGATCGACAACGCGCGGCCCGGCATCGCGCCGCACAGGTCGTCGTCGGCGACATCGTCCTGAAGGGCGCGCAGCAGCACATAGATCATCGCATTCGCGATCGGCACCAGTTGCAACGTTCCGTCGCCCGGCCCCTGCGGCGTGAGCGCGGTCCAGCCCTGAAACGTGCGGAACATCGAACACACGGTCGGCGACGGAATCTCGCGCGCCTCGGGGCGATACGCCGCGTCGAAGGCGTCGTAGCGGCGCCAGTCGCCACTGAAAACATGTCGATAGACGCGGCGGAAATTGTCGTCGAGCCATCGTTCGACAGACCCGCCGTCGCAATGAGGAGAAAGCCCGAGCGACGCCGAGCCGGGCGGCCGCCGGCGCAGACGATCCGCATACACGGGAACCTGATCGGGATCGAAGTGCACCCGCCCTTCGCTCTCCCATTTCCACAGCCGGTTCAGAAATACGCGCGTCTGCGTGAGTTCCGGCGACTGGCGCGCCTCGACCTGCGGGCCGGACCAGTAGATGCCGTAAATCTGCGGCTTGCTCGACGCGAGTTCACCGAAATATTTGTCCTCCGCCCGATGCGCGAGCTTTTCGTCCAGACGGTTGTCTTCGACATAGCCGGCGATCGCGTCATCCCATGCGGCTGCGCGCTGCGGACTGAAGACGCCGCGCACGACACACGCGCCGCTCTCCCTGATTGCCGCGATCGAGTCTGCACTGACCTGCTGCGCGACGATGTCCGCATATCGAATCTCGGGAATCACCGGTTCACCGCGCCGACGGCGTTCGGCAATCACTTCGACCTTGCGCCGGATGTCGGCTTCGACCTCCTGAAACACTTCCTTGTAGCGCGGCAGATTTTCGCGAAGTTGCTTCTTCACCGCGCGAATTGCAGCGGGCAGATCTTCGATATGCAGGGATTCCACAGCGCGTCTCCGAATGTCTTCGAGTGCCTAAAGCTTAGACGTGAGCGCGTTTTCGTTGCGATACAATCGAGACAACCTTTTTGCACTTCCGGCCATGAAGCCTGCATACGAACACGTCACGATGGATGCCGGTTGTTCGATCCGGGTTTTCCATCGCAAGCTGCCCCGCATACCATTCGAATGGCATCACCATCCGGAGTACGAGCTCACGCTCACGATGAACAGTCGCGGAAAGCGCTATATCGGCGACTCGATCGTCGATTACGAAGGCGACGATCTCGTGCTGGTTCCTCCGGATTTGCCTCATACGTGGGCGTCGAACAAGTCGATCGATTCAGGCGCGCCGCAGGTGGCCATCGTGATCTGGTTCAGCGGCGATTGGGCGCGGCGTCTCGCGGATTGCTGCCCCGAGTACGAGCCGCTTCGAAGGCTGCTGCGCAGAGGGGCGTCCGGGCTCGCGTTCGGGCAGGAGGCGAGTGAGAGCGTCCATCGAAGGCTCGCCGCGTTGTTGTCGCAATCGTCCAGGGAGCGTCTCGGCGCCGCGCTCGATGTCCTGTGCGAGCTCGCGGACGTGGACGCCGCGCCGCTCGCATCGCCCAGCGCATTCGACAAGGGACAGGCGAGAGCACCTTCAGGCCACGAACCCGAACGTATCAATCGCGTGCTCGGTGTCATCGACGCCCGATTCGCGGAGCGCCTGACGCTGCGTGAACTCGCGGACGCGGCAACACTTTCGGAACGCACGTTGAACCGCTACTTCGCCCAGCATCTCGGCGAGAGCGTCGGCAAATATTTGAACCGCGTTCGCATCGGCCATGCGTGCCGGATGCTCGCCGATACTTCATGGCCGGTATCGGTCATCGCTTCGCGTTCGGGATTCCCGAACGTCGCCAACTTCAACAGGCAGTTTCGCGCGGTGAAGCAGATCACGCCGGCCGCTTATCGCAAGGCATTCTCGGGGACGCATGGGGAACCGCAAGAGGCGTTGTCGCTGGAATCCAGATCGCCTTCGCTGGAGAAGCGCGGATAGAACCGCGTTCAAGGCGCGCGACCGTGCGCCGAGGGCTTAGAAACTTCGGCGCATGAACCCTTCGATTGATTTAAGCAGAACACGATAAGTCGAGTGCACCGCGTAAGCTGTAACGCCTTTGAAAAGAGCGGGATGCTACTGCCCACCGAAATAGATCTGCTTCAGCTCTTCGGTAGAGGCGGGACGAGCGACGGCGCGAGAGCCGGCCCCCGATGATCCTGACATCGCGCCGCCATACGCGGTTGCGCCGTTTTGAGTCGATACGCGCGCCTCTGCCGCCTGGATCTCCACGGGATAGTTTGGATCTTCACCTCTGGCCGGCGTATATCCGGCCTGTTCGAGCTGTTGCAGCTCGGCTCGTACCTGAGCACGCGTCAGCGACGCATCCGTCTGAGAGAACGCGGCAAGTGGTACGGAAAGCGCCGACGCAGCGGCGACCGCGATAGCGATTGATCTCATGGCGACCTCCTTGTGAACGCCAGCCAGCGGAATTGGGATGCGAGCTCCCTTAGCTGGCAATCGAAGTCTAGGCGGCCAATCCTTCAACTTCGATACGATCGCGGCCCTCGCGCGATGGCGGCAGCGGCGCTTACCAACGCTACGCGGAAATCGGGCACGAATCATCGGCGGAAACGCCCGAAGCGTTTCACTCGCACTCAGGGTAAACGTCCACGTTCATGACACTTGAAATAGTTGGTGTACGGAGTATATTCACCATCACAGGTGACTCGAACAGAACGGAGATAGACATCATGCAATTTCATCTCGACGGATTCCGGGTCGGCGACCCGACGATCGAACCGGCCGCCGAAGGCGCGCCTCGCGTCGACATGCCCGACACGGTCGACGTGCTGATCGTCGGAAGCGGTCCGGCCGGACTCGTGCTCGCGGCGCAACTGTCGCAATTCCCGGACATCAGGACGCGCGTCGTCGAGCGTCGCGACGGACCGCTGCGGATGGGACAGGCGGACGGCGTGGCGTGCCGCACCGTCGAGATGTTCAATGCGTTCGGGCTGAGCGACCGCTTGCTGCGCGAAGCATACTGGGTCAACGAAACGGTATTCTGGCGACCCGACGCGAATGATCGCGGCGCGATCAAGCGTACCGGCCGCGTTCAGGATACCGAAACAGGCATGTCCGAGTTTCCGCACGTGATCGTCAATCAGGCTCGGGTACAGGACTATCTGCTCGGCGTGATGCACCGCTCCGCGCAGCGCCTCGAACCGGATTACGATCTGGAAGCGGTCGACGTGCAACGCGACGATGCCGGCGAATATCCGGTGCGCGTCACGCTGCGCCGCACGGATGCAGCGCGGCTCGGCGAGGAAGTGACCGTGCGGGCACGCTACGTCGTGGGTTGCGACGGCGCGCGCAGCCGCGTGCGTACGGCCATCGGACAGGCGCTGCACGGCGATGCCGCGAATCATGCATGGGGCGTGATGGACGCGCTTGCCGTCACCGACTTCCCGGACATCCGTTTGAAAGCGGCGATTCAGTCCGCGAGCAAAGGCAATCTGTTGATCATTCCGCGCGAAGGCGGCTATCTGGTCCGCTTCTATGTGGATCTCGGCGAAGTCACGCCGGACAATCGCGACACCATCAAGCAGACTTCCGTGGATCACATCATCGAGACGGCTCAGCGGATTCTGCATCCCTATTCGCTCGACGTGAAAGAGGTCGCGTGGTTCTCGGTGTATGAAGTAGGCCAGCGCCTGACGGAGCGTTTCGACGATGCCCTCACGGCGGACGGAAGCGCCCGCGAGCCTCGCATCTTCATCGCCGGGGACGCCTGTCACACGCATAGCGCGAAAGCCGGCCAAGGCATGAACGTGTCGATGCAGGACGGGTTCAATCTCGGCTGGAAACTCGGCGCGGTTTTGGAGGGACGCAGCGACGCCAACTTGTTGCGCACGTATTCCGATGAGCGCCAGCCGATTGCGCAGGAGTTGATCGACTTCGACAAGGAATGGTCCGCGATGATGGCCGCGCCGCCGAAGGACCCGGACCACCCCGAGTTGGGCGGCGTCGATCCTGCCGAGCTTCAGGCCTATTTCGTACGCGCGGGCCGATTTACGGCAGGCCTCGCGACGCATTACCGGGCGGGCACGCTCACGGGCGAAACGACGCATCAGGCGCTCGCCACGGGCTTCCAGATCGGCACGCGCTTTCACTCGTCGCCCGTCGTTCGCGTCGCGGATGCGAAGCCCGTTCATCTCGGACATGCGGCGCGCGCAGACGGCCGCTGGCGTCTGTACGCATTCTCGGACGCGACTCGCAGCGCGCTCCATGCCTTGTGCGAACATCTCGCGACATCGCCCGATTCGGTCTTGCGGGGCATCACGCCAAAGGATGCCGACGTGGACAGCGTGCTCGATCTGCGCGCAGTGCTGCAGGAGCCGCATCGCGAAGTGCGTCTGGACGGCTTGCCTTCGCTGCTGCTGCCGTGCAAGGGACGCTACGGTCTCGTCGACTATGAGAAGGCATTTACGAGCGACGCGACGACTGATATCTTCCACGAGCGCGGAATCGACCGCGAGCGGGGCGCGCTCGTCGTGGTCCGTCCGGATCAATACGTCGCCCATGTTCTTCCTCTGGATGCATACGAAGAGCTGGCGTCCTTCTTCCGGCCGATATTCCGCACGCGCTAACCCTTTCCGACACAGCGAAATTGCCGATCAAACACGACGACCCCAAAGCGCTTTCGACCTTCACTGGCAGCCTCGTGCGCCGCGCCCAGCAGCGTCACGTAGCGGTATGGCTCAGCGAAGTCTCGGCTGAGATCACGAGCGTCCAGTACGCGGCGCTCGAGATCCTGCAGAAAGCGCCGGGCGTCAATCAACGGCAACTGGGCGACGAGCTCGACGTGGACCGTTCGACCATCGCCGATCTCGTCGCGCGGATGGTGCGCAACGGCCTGATCGAGCGCTCCGACGATCCCGTCGACAAGCGCAGCTATGTGCTGTTCCTCACCGCGGCCGGCAAGAAGCAGCTTTCGATCTTGCGGCCGCGTGTCGAGGAAGTCGAGCGCATACTCACGGCAAAGCTGACGCCGCGCGAAAGCGTGGAATTGAGGCGTCTGCTTGCGGCGCTGTTGCCGTAGTGCCATGGCGCATGCGGCGCCTACGATTTTCGCAAGCTTCATTCAACGGAAACGCCGTCCTACCACGGAGGTTGCCATGCGATATCTATCCGTCGAACAACAGAAGGACCCGCTCCTTCTCGTCGCCCGCGTGCTGTTGATGCTTCTCTTCGTCCTGTTCGGCTGGCAGAAGCTGATCGGTTTTTCCGGCACCGTTGCCTACATGACATCGACGGGCGCGCCGGTTCCCACCGTTTCGGCAATCATCGCGGTCGTGATGGAGCTCGTGGTGGGCATTGCGATCATCCTCGGCTTTTTCACGCGCCCGCTTGCGCTGCTCCTCGCGCTCTATACGCTCGGCACGGCCTTGATCGGCCATCATTTCTGGACGATGCAAGGCATGGAACGTTATGCCAACACGATCAACTTCTACAAGAACATCAGCATCATGGGCGGCCTGATCCTGCTGGCCATCACGGGTCCGGGGCGATTCTCGCTCGACCGCAAATGAATGAACGGATCATGGTTTCCGCTATCCGGGCAACCGATAACGCCGATAGCCGCTGCATGAAACGTCCGTCCGTTTTCGTTCGTGTATCCTCACGGGCATGGCCACGATCCTGAAAACGACGGAAAGCGCGAAGGAGACGGAAACGGCGAACCAGCCGGCCGAAGTGCGCTTTCGCATGCGCATCATGAAAGGCGAGACCATCGCGATCGGTCCGGGCAAGATCTCGCTGCTGGAGGCGGTGCGCAAGCACGGCTCGATATCGGCGGCGGCGCGCAGCCTCGACATGTCGTACCGGCGCGCGTGGCTGCTCATCGACGAACTCAACCGCTCGCTTCAATCACCCGCGACGATCTCCGAGCAAGGCGGCCAAAGCGGCGGCGGTTGCATGCTGACGCCGGTCGGCGAGCGCATCGTCCGGCTTTATCGCGATATCGAAGTGCAGGCGCAATCCACGTGCGCCGAGCAGATCGGTTCGCTCACAGCGCTGCTCAAATCCTAGCCGTGTCGCAGGCAGAACGCGGACGGCGGCGGTGAAGGCGCTTCCGTGTGCCGCGTGCCCGCGGTGAGCCGCGCAACGAACTCCACGAAGCTCGCGACACTCGCCGTGCGCAACGGCGAATATTCGACGCCATGTCGCTCGCAGACGCGCTTCAGCATGCTCATCGAATCGTGATCGATACAGTCGACGGGAAACAGCACGACATCCGCGTTCGGCAGCGCGCCGGCGAGCAAGCCCTTGCGATCCTCGATCCCGCCATCGTGGACGGTCAGTTCGCCGCCCGCCTCTTCGACCAGCGCCTTCAGCACCGTATTCGAACTCGGCCTGCCGCCGACATAAACGATGCGCTTGCCATTCGCCCACTCGATCCCGCGACGGCGCGCGCCGGTGCGGTCGCCGGCATCGAGCGTCGCGCGTTCCAGCGCTGCGCATTCGGACTGCACGACCCGCAACAACGCCTGCGCCTCGCCCAGCTTGTTGCGCAACGCGCGCGTCCCGGCTTCCTCCCGCTGCGCGCGCTGCTCCGCGGCTTCGCGGCGGCTCGTGTGCAGCGCGAGGCGGCGCTCGCCGTCATCGACCTTCTCTCGCAAGCGCTCGACTTCCGCTTCGAGTTGCGCGGTCGACGTGTCAGGCTTGCGTTCCACGAGCGCGGCCAGTTTTAGCGCGTGATCGTTCGATTGCCTGATCGATGCATCGCGCTCTGCATTCAGTTCCAGCAAGCGCGCCTGCTGGCGTTCGATCTTGTCCCTGAGTTCGGCGTTTTCGGCTTCCAGCGCGACGAGCCGGCGGATATCCGCGCGATTCGCCGCGCCGACCAGATGCGACAGCATGTGCAGCTCGCCGAACGCGGACTGGCGCACGTCGATGGTCGCGTGCGGATGCGACATCAGCGCCCAATACGCGGGCGGAATGTCGCCGGACTTGAGCGCATCGTTCCAGAGATCGAGCAGTGCCTTTGGATCGCGCGCGGCGTCGAAGCGCCGGATCGCGCCGGCGTAACGTTCGTCGAGCGCCTTGTTGAGCGCCTTCGCGCCCGCGCCGCCCGCGATTGCGAGTTCAACCGCGGCGTGATGAATCTCCAGATCGCTCGCGTGATAACGGTCGAGATGCGTGAACTTCGGCACGAGCTTGCGCAGTTCGGCCGTCGAAAGACACGTGCCGATCACCGAGCAATGCAGATGCGCATCCAGTTCGGCAAGACGCGCGCGGCGGCGCGACGTGCGCAAATCGGCTGCGGTCGGCTGGCAGCAGGCGTCGCGGTGCGCATGCGCGCTCGTGCGCACGAGTTCAAACGGAGGGGTCTGCATCATCACCTCTTTGTCCGATCGGCTGGGCCGGATGGCGCGTCGTTCAGATGCCTGCGCCACGTCTTCTGTTCGATGTCCGATTCGCAATATACCACCGAATATAACGACCGAAAAACGACGGATTGGCGCATGAGCCGCTCACCGCGCGCGCGGTGCGGACAGGGCGTATCCTACGCATTCGGCGCGCCGGGCCGGCCGGACAAGGGCCGCGTTCACAAGGCACGCTTCGCCGGACGTTTCCAAACGCGAAAAATCGCTCACAGGGAGAATCTGAATGGCCAGGGTTGAAGTCAAGGTTCCGCAGCTTTCCGAATCCGTCACCGAAGCGACGATGTTGCCGTGGAAGAAGAAAGCGGGCGACGCCGTGGCGCAAGACGAAATCCTCGTCGAACTGGAAACGGACAAGGTCGTGCTCGAAGTGCCCGCGCCATCCGCCGGCACGCTCGCGGAAGTGGTGAAGAAGCAAGGCGATGTCGTCCACGCGGACGAAGTGCTCGCGATCATCGATACGGAAGCGAAAGCCTCCGCTGCGGCGCCCGCGCCTGAAAAGCCGGCAGCGCAACCCGTACAAACCGCGCAACCCGCGCAGGCCGCCGCGCCTGCCGCCGCATCGGGCGCAAAAGCCGACTTCGACGTCATTGTGATCGGCGCCGGCCCTGGCGGCTACATCGCCGCGATCCGTGCCGCGCAACTCGGCCGCAAGGTCGCGTGCGTCGAGGAATGGATCAACCCTGCGGGCAAGCCGAAGCTCGGCGGCACCTGTCTCAACGTGGGCTGCATTCCGTCGAAGGCGCTGCTGGCGTCATCGGAAGAATTCGAGAACGCGAAGCTGCATTTCGGCGATCACGGCATCAGCATGGATAACCTTTCCGTCGATGTCGGCAGGATGGTCGGGCGCAAGGAAGCGATCGTCGAGAAGATCACGGGCGGCGTCGAATTCCTGTTCCGCAAGAACAAGATCGCCTGGCTCAAAGGTCACGGCAAGCTCGCGGGCAAGGACGGCGGCAACTTCAAGGTCGAGGTCAGCGGCGAGGGCAAGAGCGAAAGCCATACCGCGCAACATGTGATCATCGCGACGGGTTCGAAGGCGCGGCATCTGCCGAACGTGCCCGTCGACAACAAGATCGTCTCCGACAACGAAGGCGCGCTCGCCTTCACGTCCGTACCGAAGAAGCTCGCCGTGATCGGCGCGGGCGTGATCGGGCTGGAGCTCGGCTCGGTGTGGCGCCGCCTCGGCGCGGAAGTGACGATTCTCGAAGCGCTGCCCGAATTCCTCGGCACCACGGATACCGCGCTGCAAAAGGAAGCCGCCAAGCTCTTCAAGAAGCAGGGCTTGACGATTCATCTCGGCGTGAACATCGACGGCGTTAAGACGACCGATTCGAGCGTCGCCATCTCATACAAGGACAAGGACGGCAACGCGCAGACGCTGGAGGCGGATCGGCTGATCGTGTCGATCGGCCGCGTGCCGAACACGGACAATCTCGGTCTCGATTCGATCGGCCTTGCCGCCGATGAACGCGGCTTCATTCCCGTCGACGGCCATTGCGCGACGAAAGTCCCGAACGTCTACGCGATCGGCGATGTCGTGCGCGGCCCGATGCTCGCGCACAAAGCCGAGGACGAAGGCGTGCTGGTGGCCGAGATCATCGACGGACAGAAGCCGCATATCGACTACAACTGCATTCCGTGGGTGATCTATACGCATCCGGAAATCGCTTGGGTCGGGCAGACGGAGCAGGCGCTGAAGGCGGAAGGACGCGAGATCAAGGCCGGCCAGTTCCCGATGATGGCGAACGGCCGCGCGCTCGGCATCGGCGAGACGGACGGCTTCATCAAGGTCATCGCCGATGCGAAAACCGACGAGATTCTCGGCGTGCACATCATCTCGGCGAACGCGTCGGACCTGATTGCGGAAGCGGTCGTCGCGATGGAGTTCAAGGCGGCATCGGAAGATATCGGGCGCATTTGCCATCCGCATCCGTCATTGTCGGAAGTGATGCGGGAGGCCGCGCTTGCCGTCGACAAGCGCGCACTGAATATCTGACGCGCGAAAGCGAGTGAAGCCGGTCGACGTCGGCCGGCTTCGCCGACGCTGAACGGTTGCGCGTGCCGTCTTGCAATGAATTCGCGACACTGAGCTCAGGACAGCGATGTGAAAGGGCCGCTTGGCAGCAGACTCGCCGTCTCGTTGATGGTGGCCGCTTTCGGCGTGGGCATCGCGCCACTCGCGAGCGCGCAGGACAACGCGGCCACGAAGGCCGAGAAGAAAGCGGCGCACAAGGAGGCGCGCGCGAAGAAGAACGCTGAACTCAAGAAGCTCGAAGACGCCGGCTACAACCCGGCAAAACGCGACGACAACAGTTACCCGCAAGATATTCAGAACGCGCAGCAGAAGGCCGGGATTGGTACGGGCGCGAGTCAGTAGTATTCCGCTTCAGGGCCGCGTCGGTTTTTGATTGCTTGCGGCCCTGACATTACCTTTATCTCGTGTAACTCGGTTTCGGCGTTGCCTTCTTCGAGGCCGCCGCTTGTGCGCTGGCCTGCGCTGCCCGCATCGCTGCGCCTTCGAAAATCGCCGCAGGCAGCGACGTCTTGCACTTGTCCTCCCCGCGCGCCGGTGGTTCCTCGCTGTTCACGCACGGCAACAGGCCGTCGATGACAGTGCCGCCAGGGAATAAGCACGATGAACCACGATCTCTATATGGCAGCCTGACCGCCATGTCCCCTTCTGGAACGGCGCTCGCATGCTCACCTACGCGCCGACCATCGAACGCACGTGCGAGAAGCAAATTTTTCCGTCGCTCTCTGCAACCACAGATTTTTTTACTGCAACAGGGATTTACAATCATCTCATAAGACGATAACCTTGCTGCCGTTGATCCGGTTTTCGGCAACGGTTGCCGCTAAAGAGCAAGGGTTCCGTAATTTTCGGAATTTTTGACCTCATTCCCGCAAACGTTTCCCACCTTCCGGCGACGTCCGCCTTCGAACTGAGCTCGTTTGTCATTTCGTGAGGCCTACGCGGGCGAACATCTCCGTTTGCTCGACTCTGCCATCCAGAGCGCTTGCCGTGCCGCGCGCTGGACCTTATCAGTGAATCCGTGCCATTCCGGTTGTCCTTTGCGCCTTGACTTCGACGTCGAGCGGCCGGTCTTGCCCTGCGCGTGTCATTCGGATGACTAATTAGCGTCATCTCGACGACATCGCAGATTTTCGCGACTCCAACGCTGCGTCGTTGCGTCGCGAATCGCCGATTGGGTCCGATAGCGTGCTCGAGTTCACGGGCATTGCGCTAACCAATAAGCAATGCTAAACGTAATGACGAGTCAAAAACAAAACGTTCTTCGCCCCTTCAACGTGATCTCGGCAAAGGCCACGACCTTCGCGGCCGCGATTCTCACGAGCGCGCTGCTCGCCGCTTGCGGCGGCGGTGACGCCGGCACCGCTTTGGACGCCACCGCCAAGAGCGAACTGCCGGAGTCCACTGCGAAGGCTACGACCAGCACGTCCATCTTCTATGGGATGAACGGCCGCAACACGAACGGCGGCGCGTACGATTCCACCGCCGTGTCGACGCAGCTCGCGCAACTGCAAGACCTCGGCGCGAAGATCTATCGTAATTCCGTGTACAACCTGGCGTCGGCGAAGGTTGTCGCGAAGATGGCTCAAACGATGGCAGCGGGCGGCGTGACGGTGTATCCCGTGATCATGCTGGGTACCGGCTACAGCTCCGAGCAGCAGGCCTACAACGCGGGTTACACGCTCGGTCAGCAAGTCGCGGGAACCTACAAGTACAAATACTACGAAGTCGCGAACGAGCTCGAAGCGCAAGCGCTCACCGGCAACGTCGACGGTACGAACTGGACGCACTACCGGAATCAGCCGTTCGTCGTCGCGCGCGGCGTGCTTCGTGGTCTGATTGCAGGCGTGAAGTCGGTGGACGGCTCGGCGAAGATCATCGTGAACGGCACCTGGCTGCACTACGCGTTCTTCCAGATGCTGATGGACGGCTCGCAGCCTGACGGCACGCACGGCCATCCCACGGTGAACTGGGATATCACGGCATGGCACTGGTATTCGGACCAGGGCGACATGACGCGTGCATGCGGCGGCACGGGTTGCTACGACATGCTCGGCGTGCTCCGTTCGTTCGGCAAGCCGATCTGGCTCACCGAATTCGGTGTGCGTCCGAATTACGGTTCGTATCAGCAGATCGCGTCGTATATGGCGGGCAGCAAGATGATGGGCCTGTTCCAGAGCGTGGCGACGAAGTACAACATCCAGTCGATCCAGGCGTTCGAACTCTATGACGACAACGAAGGCGACTTCGGCCTGATGCGTTCGGACGGCCAGACGACGAAGGATGCATACTGGGCATACAAGAACTTCGTTGCCAGCCACCCGATGTAAGTTGCGCGGGGTCTGACGGCCCCGCTGGCTTAACCCTTCTCGCCGTTACAGGCGTACTTCACGAGCGACCCTTTGCGGTCGCTCGTGGCGTTTTGGGGCACGACGCCGCGTCGAAGGTTCATCGGCACGACTATATGACTGGTATTCGACCGCAGCGCCTTGCTCGCGAATGCGCTCCGCCCTACTCTCGATGAACGCCTACCCTCCCGATCGCCGCGGGGTCGGCCATATTCATACGATCCATACAGTGATGCATCTTCCGTTCGGAGATGCGCGTTCTATCGGAGGAGACATGCGCGACAACCTGATTCCCGTCATCGTGGGCCGAAAATGGCGAATTGCCGAGGGTTACCATGCCGTTGAACTTCGCACCACGTCGCGATCGGTTCTTCCGGCGTTCGACGAGGGTTCGTATGTCACGCTTTGCCGGAGTCGCGCGGGCGGCAGGGCAAGCGTTCACCCCTTGCTCCGCGTCTCATCGTTTTCGGATGGCTACGTGGTAGGCACGCGGCAAGAGCGCGATGGCCAAGCGAATGGCGCGCTATCCGGCTTTCCGTTGAACGAGCGAGACGAGGTATTCGTCGGCGTCCCGCAAAGCCCGCCGACCGTTCTGGACGATCGCGTGCGATCAATCCTCTTTTCAGGCGGGATAGGCGCCGCATCCATCGTAGGGATCGCAAAGCGGCTTGCATCGGCGGGGCAAAGATTCGAAGTGCACAACTTCGCTCGCACGGCGGACCGCGCAGTGCTTCGGGAAGAGCTCGACGCGCTTCGCGATCACGGCGAGGTCTATCACTACTTCGACGTGTCCAACGATCTATTCGAGCAGCAGACTTCTCACGCGATGAGCCCGGCTCGTGCGAGTACGCAGATCTATTGCAGCGGGCCGCCTGCGTTCATGGATTTCATCGAGCGTCAGGCGCGCGAGTGGGTGTACGCGGACAACATCCATAAGATCGTGCTCGGAGAGCGAGCGTAATAAACCCACGCGCCGCGCCGCCTTCTCAACCGTGCGGCGCAGTCTCCGGCACACACACGAACGAAACCGTGGACGTCTGCTCTTCGAGCGAACGCACGCCGCTCGTCGCCTCCGATCTGACCACGACACGTTGCGAACGTTGCTTGCAATAGTCGCTGGCGGCGTCCATCGCCGCGTTGCGCGCGGTCACCCACGACATGCGCGTGCCTGTCGCCTTGCCGGTGACGGTGTAGGTGTCGGGTTGCGCACCGGCGGTGACGCCGTTAGTCGTGCCGCACGACGCGAGCAGCGTGAAAAGCGCAACTGCGCCGATCGCGCGTCGCGCCGAAACAAATGGTCGTAGGGAATGGAGCATACGCTTGTGGACCGTGAATATTAAGATTCGGCCCGAATGGTACAAGCGTCTGCGAATTTCTTCACAGATGAGAGGAAAGCTGCGGCTTTATCGGGTCCGTTGAACGGTCACGCGAGCAGTGTCGCGCGCCTTTTCACGATCGACCGCGCATGCGGCCCGTCGTTCCCTCAAGCCTGTGCGATGCGATCCAGCAGATGCTGCAAACGCGAGTGCTGACACGGCGCGAGGCCCGGCGTGGAAAGCGCCTGCACGACGCGTCCGCGCCAATAGGTCTTCGAAAAGAGCGAATTCGCGCCTTCGAGGCTCAGGACTTGTTCGAGATGTTCGATCGCCGTATCGAGATAGCCGACGCTATAAGGATGCGTGCGTGCGCTGATGTAGTTCATGGCGCGGTCCATCGGAGGAGCGAGTGGTTCGAATGAGGATTGGATCGGCGTGCACGATGTGTCGCACGTGGATATCGTCGCGCGGGTTCGTGACGAACGTGCGACGCGGGCAAACTTTCTTCGATGCGATCATGGAGCGGCACGCGAATCGTCGCGCGCCGCTCGCATGCATCAGCTCATGTGCTGGCCGCCGTTGATCGCGATGTTCGAGCCGGTCACGAAGCCCGCGTCATCGGAGCACAGGAACGCGATGAGCGCGGCGACTTCTTCGGGCTTGCCGAGACGGCCGGCCGGAATCTGCGGAAGAATCTTCGTGTCGAGAATCTCCTGCGGAATCGCGGTCACCATCTTCGTCGCGAGATAGCCCGGCGAAATGGTGTTGACGGTCACGCCCTTCTTCGCGACTTCGAGCGCGAGCGACTTCGTGAAGCCGTGCATGCCCGCCTTCGCGGCTGCGTAGTTCGTCTGGCCGATCTGGCCTTTCGAGCCGTTCACCGACGAGATGTTGATGATGCGGCCCCAGCCGCGCGACACCATCTCTTCGCACACCGGCTTGGTCATGTTGAAGACCGAGTCGAGATTGGTGCGCAGCACGGCGTCCCAGTTCACCTTGGTCATCTTCTTGAAGGTCGTGTCCTGGGTGATGCCGGCATTGTTCACGAGGATGTCGATCGGGCCGACTTCGGCCTGGATCTTCGCCACGCAGTGCTGGGCGGAATCGTAATCGGCGACGTCGACGCCATATGCGCGGAAGTTGTAGCCCTGGCGATCCATTTCCGTCAGCCATTCGGCGGTCTTCGCGTTGCCCGGCGAATGCGTTACGACGACCGCGTAGCCGGCGTCGTGCAGCTTCATGCTGATGGCTTCGCCCAGACCGCCCATGCCGCCCGTCACTACTGCGATTCGCTTAGTCATGCTGATACTCCTCTTCAATTCTCTCAGGTTGAATGATGCTCGGAATGCCACCGGTGCTGCCATGTTGCCTCGACGCTTATATTTGTTCGATGACGCGTCGGGCCGCGCGCGGGCAGCGCCGGTGTACTGCTTTCGTTACGGACGTTCGATCGCCAGCGCGACACCCATCCCGCCGCCGATGCACAGCGACGCCAGACCCTTCTTCGCATCGCGCTTCTGCATTTCGT
>NZ_FCOX02000067.1 GCF_900044055.2 Caballeronia calidae
CGAACCGGATCAGACTGGGCCACCTGCGGGCGCGGTTTGCGCAGCCGGAACCCCATCTGGCTAAACAGTCGTTGGCATTGGCGCACGCCGAGTTCGACGCCATAGTTCTTGCGCAAGTGCTCCGACAAAAGGGGGCCATCCCACAGGCCCGCCTCGAACCCAAACTCGCGTGGCGTCTTGCGTAAATCCACTTCCACACGACGCCATTGCGATTCGTTCAGCACGCGCGGACGTCCGGGGCGCTCGCCTTCGCGCAAACCGTCAAACCCGCCTCGCTCGAAACGTCCAACCCATCGCTGTATGGTCGTTGCTGCTTGACCGAGCAACTGGCCAACCTCGGTGCATGAGTAGCCGCAACAAACCAGTAGCACCCCATGCAGGCGGTGGTCATAACGTGATTCCTCACTCCGCTCGATTTCCTGTCGAATTGCGAGCTGCATGATCTCCGCGTCGGCAATTTCAAGCTTGCGCATGGACACCTCTCGGAAAAGGTAGCCACGCAATCATAATATACTGCAATATTTAAGTCGCGATATTTAGTTTCGCTGATGACGTTGGTATCAGCCAGATACATTCGGCTCTCCATCGTCATCATAGGTGGCGTGGCGGTCGAAAATTGCGTCTTCGCAGTCGATCGCCGGAAAATTCATGAGATGCTCGATGAAGCGAGCGTTCGAATCCTTCTTTTCTTCATACCCCAGGATTTTCAAGGCCAGTAGTTCGGCTCTTCGGCTTTGCGCAGCGCGCTCGCGCAATTCCTGAAGCCAAACCTTGTCGATGTAAGACGGTAAATTCTCTTCGTAGATCTTCGGCTTGAAATCTTCCATGTCCTGCTCCTCGTCTGAGCGTTGCGAGTGGCGTGACTTTACTCCGATTCAATCAGCATTCCTACCTATCCCAACGATATAAGAATTTCCGCGCCAATCGAAAGCATCACCGCCCCGCCAACGACATCGCCACTGCGCGCTTGAACGGCGTCAACCGCTCTCCGATGCGCAACATCGCGTCGCGCACGATCAACGCCGGCATCGAATCGCGCGTATAAACCTCGGTAATCAATCGCGTCATCATATAAAGCGGCCGCGTCGCCTGCCGATGCTTCTGCTCGTAGCGCGCCAGCAGCGCATCGCCCGCGATATCGAGCCGCGCCGCATGCGCATCGAGAATCGCGCGCGATAGCGTCTCGATGCCGTCCAATCCGAAATTGAATCCATGCGCCGTCACCGGATGCATGCCGACCGCCGCATCGCCGACGGTCGCGAACCGTTTCGCGACAAATCGCTTCGGATAAACCGACACTAGCGGATACACATGCCGAGTGGAGCGCAGCGCCATCCCGCCGAGCCGGCGCTCGAAGCGGCGCTCGATCTCGCGACTGAACGCATCGCCATCGAGCCGGCTCAAGCGCTCGATATCGCGCGCCGCAAGCGTCACGACCACCGACGACCGATGCGCGCCGCTCTCCGGGTCCGGATTCATCGGCAGGAGCGCGAGCGTCTGTCGGTGGCCGAACCATTCCCACGCCGCGTGATCGTGCGGGCCGTCGTGCGTCATGCAGCACACCAGCATCGACTTGCCGAAGTCGTGCATCGCGGCGGCGATGCCCATCATGCGGCGCGTCGCGGAGTAGCGGCTGTCCGCCGCCACGACGAGTTGCGCCATCAGCGTCTCGCCGCTTTCGAGTTGCACGCGCGCCCCGGTGGCATCGGTGTCGACGTCGATCACGCGCTCGGACGCCATCACGCGAATATCCGCGCCCGACGCGCGAAGATGCTCGACCGCTTCGAACGCCGCGCGCCGGATCAGATGATTCGGTACCAGCCAGCCGAGCTCTGCATGACCGGAAAGCGCATGGCCGATCTTCAGCGCGAACGGCGATGACCCGTTGAAGATGCGCGCATCCGCGAGCCGAGACTTCGCGTGCGCATCGATGCGCTTCCACACGCCGAGCGTCTTCAGAAACGCGACGGACTTCTGCGTGAGCGCGATTTCGCGTCCGTCGAAAGCGGGCTCGCAGAGCGCCTCGCGGCTCTGTTGCTCGACGAGTGCGATCGACAGCCCCGCGTCGCCCAGCGCGTTCGCGAGACACAAGCCCGCCGGCCCGGCGCCGACGATCACGACATCGGTGTGCATCATCTTTCTGGTCCTGCTCGTCCGAAAGCGCACAACGATATCCGAAAGGCCGACGCACCATCCGCGACTGCGGGTCGCGCGCTATAGTCGCAAGGTCGCCAACAGACGGAACACTTCGCACATGAAAACGGTATTGATCGTCGGCGCGTCGCGCGGCCTCGGCCACGAGTTCGCGCGCGAATATTGCCGCGACGGCTGGCACGTGCTCGCCACGGCACGCGACAAGGCTTCGCTGTCCGCGCTCGACGCGATGGGCGCGCAAACGTTCCCGCTCGACGTCACGCAGCCGGAGCAGATCGCCGCGCTCGCCTGGCAACTGGACGAGGAAAAGCTGGACGTGGCGATCGTCGTATCGGGCGTGTACGGCCCGCGCACCGAAGGCGTCGAAAGCATCGGCGCCGATGACTTCGATCAGGTGATGCACACCAACGTGCGCGGCCCGATGCAGCTGATCCCCGTGCTCCTGCCGCTCACCGATGCCGCGCGCGGCGTGCTCGCGGTCGTGTCGAGCAAGATGGGCAGCATCGCCGAGACGAGTGGCACGACGGGCTGGCTCTATCGGGCGAGCAAGGCGGCGCTCAATGCGGCGCTCAAGGTGGCTTCGCTGGAATCGCGCCACTCGGCATGCATCGCGCTGCATCCGGGCTGGGTGCGCACGGAGATGGGCGGCCCGTCGGCGGCGATCGATGTCGCGCACAGCGTCGCGGGCATGCGCGCGGTCATCGCCGAGGCGGGCGCGATGCGCGACGAATTCAACGGAACATTCGTGCAGTACGACGGCACGAAGATCGAATGGTGAAACGGGAGTGAATGTGACCTATCAGGTACACGGTGTTTCCGCATCGGGCAACTGCCACAAGGTGCGCCTCGTCCTCGAACAACTCGGCCTTCCTTACGTATGGCATGAGGTCGACATGATGAACGGCGCCACCCGCACCGACGCGTTCAGGCAGTTGAACCCGAACGGCAAGGTGCCGGTGCTCGTCATCGACGAAACCACGACGCTCGCCGAATCCGACGCGATCCTCTGCTATCTCGCCGACGGCACGCCGCTCATGCCCGACGACCGGCTGGAGCGCGCGCAAGTGCTGCAATGGATGTTCTTCGAGCAGTACAGCCACGAGCCGTATGTCGCGGTGGCGCGCTTCATCCTGCAATTCCTGAAGAAGCCCGACGACGCGCGCCTGCCCGACAAGATCGCGGGCTCGTATCGCGCGCTCGACGTGATGGAGCGGCATCTCGCGACGCGCACGTTTTTTGTCGGCGAGCGCTACACCGTCGCGGATATCGCGCTCTACGCGTATACGCACGTCGCGGATGAAGCGAATCTCGATCTGTCGCGCTATCCGGCGATCCGCGCGTGGCTCGAACGCGTGCGCAGCCAGCCGCGTCACGTCGACATGCCGGGCGTCGATCAATGAAGCCGACGGAATGTCCGTGCGGCGGCGCCGCGCCCGATCAGCGCCCGAATGTGCGCGCGCCGCGCTATGACGCGTGCTGCGGGCGCTTCATCGACGGCGGCGAAGCGCCCGCGAACGCGATGGAACTGATGCGCTCGCGCTACACCGCCTACGTGCTCGGCGACACGGCGTATCTACGCGCGACGTGGGCCGAATCGACCTGCCCGCCCGATCTCGACGCCTCCGACACCGAAACGCGCTGGCTCGGGCTGCAGATCAAACGTCACACTCATATCGACGCCGATCACGAGGAAGTCGAATTCGTCGCGCGCTACAAGGTCGGAGGACGCGCGCATCGGTTGCACGAAGCCAGCCGCTTCACGCGAAACAGCGCCGGAAAATGGATTTACATTGATGGCCAGGTCAAGGAAAAGTAAATACGCGATTAAGAAATATCGACTTTCCGGCGGTATTAATTTCCTAAGAATTCCCTTTCAGATTAAACAGTTACGGGGTTGCACTTATTGTGCAGTGCAATTTTGAACGGTTAATCTCTGTTCACGTCAGGGCGCAGTCATTCTCGTGCCCGGACCTCGCAGCGAAGCCCCGTTTTGAAGCCAATTGTCATGCCTTTTCCGGGCATGACTCCCGGAACCCGCAGCCAATACTGCTCTTCACGAGCAGCGCGATAGGTTTGTGACTTCAATCAGACGTTTGGGGCCACGCCGTATCAACGCCTTATTGGAAGCGCAGTCGGAGTTCACGGATGGCGATCAGAACCTGGTTGATCGGATGCAGCATGATAGGCGCGCTCGCGACGTCCTTCGTCACGTCCGCCGTGCGCGCAGAGCCGATCGGCGGCGTGCGTCAATCCGAAGGGCTTCAGGCCCCCGCGTTCAGCCAGACGCTCTCCCAGATTCCCGATTCGCTCGACTCCGGCCTGCCCGTCGTCGCGAATGGTCTGAACGAAGCCGTCATCCATATTCCCGAAGCCGACATCTCGCTCGAAACCACGGTGTTCAAGCCGGACGGCGCGGGCCCGTTCCCGATGATCGTCTTCAATCACGGCAAGCTCCCCGGCGACTCGCACGCGCAGCCGCGCAATCGTCCGGTCGCGCTCGCGCGTGAATTCGTGCGCCATGGCTATGTGGTCGTCGTGCCGAATCGCCGCGGCTTCGCGGGCTCGGGCGGCGATTACGTCGGCCACGGGTGCAATGTCGAAGCGAACGGCTTCGCGCAGGCGCAGGACGTCGCCGCGACCGTCGCTTACATGAGCGAGCAATCGTATGTCGACAAGACGCATATCGTCGTCGCGGGCACGTCGCACGGCGGCCTGACGACCATGGCCTACGGCGCGCGCGATGTGGTCGCCGCGCCCGGCGTGCGCGGTCTCATCAACTTCTCGGGCGGCCTGCGTCAGGACGAATGCGCGGGCTGGCAGAAGAATCTCGTCAACGCGTTCGGCAACTACGGCGAGCACGTGCGCCTGCCGTCGCTATGGCTCTACGGCGAAAACGATTCGGTCTGGCAAGGCGATCTGTCGTCGCGGATGTACGCCGCGTACACGTCGCACGGCGCGCGCGCGAACATGGTCGATTTCGGCAGCTACAAGAACGACGCGCATCGTCTCGTCGGCGATCGCGACGGCGTACAGATCTGGTGGCCGCGCGTGAAGGCGTTCCTCGCGCAGATCGGCATGCCGACCGCCGTGCAATATCAGGTTTCCGAGCCGCGCATGCCGAAGGCGACCGATTTCGCGGATCTCGATTCGGTCCAGTCCGTTCCCTTCGTCGATGAAAGCGGCCGCGCGGGCTACCGCAACTTCCTCTCGCAGTACTCCAGCCGCGCATTCGCCGTGTCCGATTCGGGCGCGTGGTCGTGGGCCGAAGGCGGCGACGATCCGATGTCCGTCGCCATCGCGAGCTGCCAGAAGCAGAGCGCCGATCCGTGCAAGCTCTACGCGGTGAACAATCGCGTCGTGTGGAACGATCAGGCGGCGCAAACCCAGACGGCATCGCGCTGAACGCGCCCTTTCCCGCCTCCTTCAGACGCCGGCTTTCGCGCCGGCGTTTTTGCATCTTCAGCCGCCGATCGCCCGACAACGCGTGCAGTTGCACGAAGTTGCGCGCGTTAGCGCGTTTTCGCATTTCCGATAGGCGCGCACGCATGGCCAAAAAACCTTCCGATTACGGAAACCTGCGCGTCTTTTAGCGATAATTGACTCGCGCAGTTTTTCCAGCAACGCGGGCGTCCGGCGCCTGCCCGAAGTATCCGGTCCGCACCGCGCGCGGGCCTGGGAGCCGTTTTTGAACACTGAAGCCAATCAAGACTGGGTCGCCCGCTCGCTTGCAGCCGTGTGGCATCCGTGCACCCAGATGAAACATCACGAGCGCGTGCCGCTCGTGCCGATCGCGCGCGGCAAGGGCGCGTGGCTCTACGATCCGCAAGGCAATCGCTATCTCGATGCGATCAGCTCGTGGTGGGTCAACCTCTTCGGCCACGCGAACGACGACATCAATCGCGCGCTGAAGGATCAGCTCGACACGCTCGAGCACGCGATGCTCGCGGGCTGCACGCACGCGCCGGCGGTCGAGCTGGCCGAGCGCCTTTCCGCGCTCACCGATCGCACGCTCGGTCATGCGTTTTTCGCGTCGGATGGCGCGTCGGCGGTCGAGATCGCGCTGAAAATGAGTTTTCACTTCTGGCGCAATCGCGGCCACGCCGAAAAGCGCGAGTTCGCGTGCCTCGCCAACAGCTATCACGGCGAAACGATCGGCGCGCTCGGCGTCACCGATGTCGCGATCTTCAAGGACGCATACGATCCGCTGATCCGTCATGCGCATGTGGTGGCGTCGCCGTCCGTCGCCGGTGTCGATGACGCCATCGCCGCGATGCGCGCGCTGTTCGAGCAACGCGCGTCGACGCTGGCGGCCGTGATCGTCGAGCCGCTCGTGCAGTGCGCCGCGGGCATGGCGATGTACGACGCGGCGTATCTCACGCAGTTGCGCGCGCTGTGCGACGAATACGGCGTGCATCTGATCGCCGATGAAATCGCGGTCGGCTGCGGGCGCACCGGCACCTTTTTCGCGTGCGAGCAGGCGAATATCTGGCCCGATTTCATTTGCCTGTCGAAGGGCATCAGCGGCGGTTATCTGCCGCTTTCGATCGTGCTCACGCGCGACGACATTTACGCCGCCTTCTACGACGACGACGTAACGCGCGGCTTCCTGCATTCGCATTCATACACGGGCAATCCGCTCGCGTGCCGCGCCGCGCTGGCGACGCTCGATCTGTTCGACAGCGCAAACGTGCTCGCCGAAAACAAGCGCAAATCGAAGCTGCTGCACGAGGCGCTTCAGCCGCTCGCGAAACACGAGCGCGTGCGCAACCTGCGCAATCGCGGCACGATCTTCGCGTTCGATGTCGATGTCGACGACAAGACGTTCTCGCGCCGCTTCTTCGCCAACGCGTTGAAGCGCGAACTGCTGATGCGCCCCATCGGCACGACGGTGTACATGATGCCGCCGTACATCCTCTCCGATGACGAACTCACGCTTCTCGCGCAACGCACGCGCGAGACGCTCGATGCCACGCTCGCGGAGGACGCCGAATGAGCACGACCGCGAGAGCGCTGTACGAAACGCTCGAACAGGGCCTCAAAGATATCGACGCGCGCGGCCTGCGACGCCGCCGCAAGACCATCGACGGCGCGTGCTCCGCGCACATGAAAGTCGATGGCCGCGAGATCGTCGGCTTCGCGAGCAACGATTATCTCGGCCTCGCCGCGCACGACGCGATCCGCGCGGCGCTGGCCGAAGGCGCGTCGCTGTTTGGCGCGGGCAGCGGCGGCTCGCATCTGCTCGGCGGCCATTCGCGCGCGCACGCGCGGCTCGAAGACGATCTCGCCGCGTTCTCGGGCGGCTTCGTCGACAATCCGCGCGCGCTGTACTTCAGCACCGGCTACATGGCGAATCTCGCGGTCGTGACCGCGCTCGCCGGACGCGGCACGATCGTGTTCTCCGATGCGCTGAATCACGCGTCGCTGATCGACGGCGTTCGTCTGTCGCGTGCGCAGACGCAGATTTATCCGCACGCGGACACGGACGCGCTCGACGCCATGCTCGACGCCTCGCGCGACGATGCATCGACCAAGCTGATCGTCACCGACACCGTGTTCAGCATGGACGGCGACATCGCGCCGCTCGCGCGTCTCGTCGAGCTTGCGGAGAAGTACGGCGCGTGGCTCATCGTCGATGACGCGCACGGCTTCGGCGTGCTCGGTCCGCAAGGGCGCGGCGCGCTGGCGCATTACGCGCTGCGTTCGCCGCATCTCGTCTACGTCGGCACGCTCGGCAAGGCGGCGGGTGTCGCGGGCGCGTTCGTCGCGGCGGATGAAACCGTCGTCGAATGGCTGATTCAGCGCGCGCGTCCGTATATCTTCACGACGGCGTCCGCGCCCGCGGTCGCGCATGCTGTGTCGACAAGCATTGAAATCATTGCGGGCGACGAAGGCGATCAGCGACGCGCGCATCTCGCCTCGCTCATCGAAACGACGCGCGCCATGCTCAAGCGCACGCGCTGGATGCCCGTCGATTCGCACACCGCCGTGCAGCCGCTCGTGATCGGCGGCAACGACGAAACGCTGGAAATCGCCGCCGCGCTCGACAAGCACGGCCTCTGGGTGCCCGCGATTCGTCCGCCGACGGTGCCCGCGGGCACATCGCGGCTGCGCGTCTCGCTTTCCGCCGCGCATAGCGAGGACGATCTCGCGCGCCTCGATCACGCCTTGAATACGCTATGACCGCTTCATCTTTCTTCGTCGCCGGAACCGATACGGAAATCGGCAAGACGCTCGTGTCTTCAGCGCTGCTGCACGGTTTCGCGCGCGCCGGTCTGCGCGCCGCCGCGATGAAGCCGATCGCGTCGGGCGCAGTCGTCCGCGACGGCGTACTGCACAACGAAGACGCCGATCAGCTCGATGCAGCCGCGAACGTTGCTCTGCCCAACGATATCCGCACGCCGTTCATGATGCGCGAGCCGATCGCGCCGCACATCGCCGCCGCGCGCGAAGGCATCACGCTCGATATCGCACGGATCGTCGACGCACATCGCATCGCGATGTCCAAAGCCGACATCGTCGTCGTGGAAGGCGTCGGCGGCTTTCGCGTGCCGCTCACTGACACGCTCGACACCGCCGATCTCGCCGTCGCGCTGAATCTTCCGGTGGTGCTCGTCGTCGGCATGCGGCTCGGCTGCATCAGCCATGCGCTGCTCACCGCCGAAGCCATCGCGGCGCGCGGGCTGAAGCTCGCGGGCTGGGTCGCGAATCGCGTCGATCCGAACATGCTTTGCCCCGACGAAAATCTCGCTTCACTGAAACTCCGCATCGATGCGCCGCTGCTCGGCGTGATTCCTCATCTCGCGCCGGCCGATGCAGCGCGCGCCGCCGATCATCTCGACATCGGCATTCTGACTGACCCGCTTCATCAAAAGGATTGAACTCATGACACAGCAAATCACCGCTGAGACACCTTCCCAGACCACGCCGCAGCCGATGCAGCGCTGGCGCGTCGCCGATGTCGTCGCGCTCTACGACCTGCCGTTCAACGATCTGCTGTATCGCGCGCAGACCGTGCATCGCGAGAACTTCGATCCGAACGCGGTGCAGCTTTCCACGCTGCTCTCGATCAAGACGGGCGGCTGCGAGGAAGACTGCGCGTACTGTCCGCAGTCGGTGCATCACGAGACCGGCCTCAAGGCCGAAAAGCTGATGGACGTCGACGAAGTCCTGAAGGCCGCCGAAGTCGCGAAGTCCAACGGCGCGACGCGCTTCTGCATGGGCGCGGCGTGGCGCAATCCGAAGGACCGTCATCTGGAGCCGATCAAGGACATGATCCGCGGCGTGAAGGCGATGGGCCTCGAAACCTGCGTGACGCTCGGCATGCTCGAAGCGCATCAGGCGCAAGGTCTGCGCGAAGCCGGTCTCGATTACTACAACCACAATCTCGATACATCGCCGGAGTTCTACGGACAGATCATCTCGACGCGCACGTATCAGGACCGTCTCGACACGCTCGAACACGTGCGCGATGCGGGCATCAACGTGTGCTGCGGCGGGATCGTCGGCATGGGCGAATCGCGGCGCGAGCGCGCGGGCCTGATCTCGCAGCTCGCGAACATGGAGCCGTATCCGGAATCGGTGCCGATCAACAATCTCGTGCAGGTCGCGGGCACGCCGCTCACCGGCGTCGAGGCACTCGATCCGTTCGAGTTCGTGAGGACGATCGCGGTCGCGCGCATCACGATGCCGAAGGCGATGGTGCGTCTTTCCGCCGGCCGCGAGCAGATGGACGAAGCGCTGCAGGCGCTGTGCTTCGCCGCGGGCGCGAACTCGATCTTCTACGGCGACCAGCTTCTGACGACGAGCAACCCGCAGGCGGAAGCGGACCGCAAGCTGATCGAACGTCTCGGCATGCGCGCGGAAGCGGCGCAGAACACGAGCGCGCGGGAAAGCGAGCACGGCTGCGATCGCGGCTGCGGGCACGAGCACGCCAACTGACGCCTGCGGGAGCGGCTCGCTCCGAGCGGGCGAGCCGTTTTCCCGCTGCATGGCGCACCGTAGAATGACCGAACGTCCGATGAACTCACCAAATCAAGCGGCATGAAAATCATCTTCTACGAACAACACGCCGATACCGACGCATGGCTCGGCGGCCTGCGACGCGAATTGCCCGATGCGGACGTGCGCGTCTGGGAACCGGGCGACACCGCGCCCGCCGATTACGCGATCGTCTGGCGCGCGCCCCGAAAGCTCTTCGCGAATCGTCCCGATCTGAAAGCGGTGTTCAATCTCGGCGCAGGCGTCGACGCGATTCTCGATGTCGAGCGCAAGGAAC
The DNA here is from genome assembly GCF_900044055.2 of Caballeronia calidae. Taxonomy (GTDB): domain Bacteria; phylum Pseudomonadota; class Gammaproteobacteria; order Burkholderiales; family Burkholderiaceae; genus Caballeronia; species Caballeronia calidae. The sequence continues at coordinate 10,430 of NZ_FCOX02000067.1, forward strand.
CCGGCACGCTGCCGCCGAACGCGAAGCTCGTGCGTCTCGAAGACACCGGCATGGCGCAGCAGATGGTCGAATACGCGACGTACTGCGTGCTGCGCTACATGCGCCGCTTCGACGAATACGACGCGTTGAAGCGCGAGCGCCGCTGGGAAAAGGTGCCGCAGCACGCGCGCGAATCGTTCACCGTCGGCGTGCTCGGGCTGGGCGTGCTGGGCGCGGAAGTCGCGAAGGGACTGTTGAAACTTGGCGTGCCCGTGCGCGGCTACAGCCGCTCGCCGAAGGCGATCGAAGGCGTGCAGGTCCACGCCGGACCCGATCAGTTCGACGCATTCCTCGACGGCGTGAAGGTGCTCATCAACCTGTTGCCGCACACGCCGGACACCGAAGGCATTCTGAACGCGCGCGCGTTCGGCAGGCTTTCGCACGGCGCGTATCTCGTAAACGTGGCGCGCGGCCCGCACCTCGTCGATGCCGATCTCATCGCCGCGCTCGACAGCGGCCAGATCGCCGCCGCGACGCTCGACGTCTTTCACACCGAGCCGCTGCCGCAGGATCATCCGTTCTGGACGCATCCGCGCGTGTCGGTGACGCCGCATATCTCGGCGGAGACGTTGCGCGACGAAAGCATCGTGCAGATCGCCGGCAAGATCCGGGCGCTCGCGCACGGTGAGACGATCAGCGGCATCGTCGATTTCAGGCGCGGATACTGAACAGCAACACATCGCATATAAAGGGAGACAGCCATGATTCCGGCCAAAGTGAAAATCGTCGACGTCGCGCCACGCGACGGCCTGCAGAACGAGAAGGAATTCGTGCCCACCGACATCAAGATCGAACTGGTGAACCGGCTCGCGCGGGCGGGCATCGTGAATGTGGAATCGACATCGTTCGTGTCGCCCAAATGGGTGCCGCAGATGTCCGACGCCGCCGCCGTGATGGCCGGCATCGAGCGCCGTCCGGGCACCATTTACTCGGTGCTCACGCCGAACATGCGCGGCTTCGAAGGCGCGCTCGAAGCGAAAGCCGATGAAATCGTGATCTTCGGCGCGGCGAGCGAGGCGTTCTCGCAGAAGAACATCAACTGCAGCATCGCGGAGAGCATCGCGCGCTTCGAGCCGGTCGCGAAGGCCGCGAAGGACGCGGGCATGCGGCTGCGCGGCAGCATCTCGTGCACGCTCGGCTGCCCGTATCAGGGCGAAGTGAGCATCGAATCGGTGGTGGATGTCGTCGAGCGCATGAAGGGGCTCGGCTGCGATGAAATCGACATCGCCGATACGATCGGCGTCGGCACGCCGAAACGCACGCGCGAAGTGCTCGCGGCGGTGCAGAAGGTGTTTCCGCGCGAGCGGCTTTCCGGGCACTTCCACGACACGTACGGCCAGGCCATCGGCAATATCTATGCGGCGCTGCTCGAAGGCATCGAGATCTTTCACGCGTCGGTCGCCGGGCTCGGCGGCTGCCCGTATGCGAAGGGCGCGACGGGCAATGTCGCGACGGAAGACGTCGTCTATCTGATGAACGGGCTCGGCATCGAGACGGGCGTCGATCTCGATCAGCTCGTCGATATCGGCGATTTCATTTCGCGCGCGATCGGCAAACCGAGTTCGTCGCGCGCCGGCAAGGCGATCTTCACGAAGAAGCGCGACGGCGTCGCGGCCTGTGCCTGAACAATCAAGGAACACGATGATCGATCAGTTACCCGATTCCGCGCGCCGCGTCGCGCTCTTGTTGAAGGAACGCGGCCATCCGCACGCCGTCGTGATGCTGCCGGAGACCGGCAAGACATCGGCGGAAGCGGCCGCCGGGCTCGGCTGCACGGTCGCGCAGATCGCGAAGTCGATTCTCTTTCGCCGCCGCGAGGACGACGCGCCCGTGCTCGTGATCGCGAGCGGCGCGAATCGCGTCGATGAGGCGAAAGTCGCGGCGCGCGTCGGCGCCCTGGCGCGCGCGGACGCGAAGTTCGTGCGCGACAAGACCGGCTACGCGATCGGCGGCGTGTGCCCGATCGGCCACGCGGTCGAGCCGGTCACGCTGATCGACGAAGACTTGCTCGCGCTCGACAGCCTGTGGGCCGCGGCCGGTCATCCGCATGCGGTGTTCAATCTGTCGCCGCAGGAACTGATCGAACTGACGGGCGCGCCGGTCGTCGATGTCGCGTTGCGCGAGAACGCGGAGTCATGACGGAAGTGGCATCGCCGTGCGTCGACGTGTGCAGCATGAATCCGGACACCGGCTTCTGCGACGGCTGCTTTCGCACCATCGACGAAATCGCCGCGTGGGCGTCCTGTGACGATGACGAGAAGCGCGCGGTGCTCGCGCGCGTCGAGAGCCGGCGTCAGGGCGCGCGCGTCGTGACGATCGGCGAATCGTTCGAAGCGACGCTCGCGCTGCCGCCCGATTCGATCAAACACTTCGCGACGCTCGTCGACGATCTCAACCCGCTGCATCACGACGACGCGTATGCGCGCGCGAGCCGCTTCGGCACGCTGATCGCATCGGGCACGCAGCCGACCGCGCATCTGATGGCAATGCTCGCGACGCATTTCTCGCAATATGCGCAGCCGCTCGGCCTCGAATTCGGCATCAAGCTGACCCGCGCGGTGAAGGCGAACGACGTGCTCACGATGCGCTGGCGCGTGATCGAAGCGAAATGGAAGGCGAGCCTCGGCGGCGATCTCGTGAAGCTCGAAGGCGGCGCGAGCAATCAGCTCGGCGAGCCGGTGATGAAGGCGACGGCGACCATCGTCGTGATGCCGAAGGAGACCGCGACGTGAACGTGCTGCCTCAAGCGCTTCGTGATTCGATGACGGTGTTCGAGCGCGGCTGGCTCTCGTCGAACAATGTGCTCTTCAGAAGCGCTGAAGGCACGGCGATCGTCGATACGGGCTACGCGTCGCATGCGCCGCAGACGCTCGCGCTCGTGAAGCAGAGGCTCGGCGCGCGCACGCTCGATCTGATCGTCAATACGCATCTGCATTCGGATCATTGCGGCGGCAATGCGCTCCTTCAACAGACGTACGCGTGCGACACGCTGATTCCCGCAAGCGAAGCGCACGCCGTGCGCGACTGGGACGAGGAAGCGCTCACGTTCCGCGCGACCGGCCAGCGCTGCGATCGCTTCGGCTTCACGGGCACGATCGAAAACGGCGCAACGCTCACGCTCGGCGGCTTCGACTGGAACGTGCTCGGCGCGCCGGGCCACGATCCGCATTCGCTGATGCTTCACTGCCCGGAGACGCGCGTGCTCGTCAGCGCCGACGCGTTGTGGGAAAACGGCTTCGGCGTGATCTTTCCCGAGCTCGAAGGCGACAGCGGCTTCGCGGAAGAACGCGCGGTGCTCGATCTGATTGCGAAGCTCGACGTCGATGTCGTGATTCCCGGCCACGGCGCGCCGTTCACGGACGTCGCGCGCGCGCTCGACGTCGCTTCGTCGCGGCTCGACTATCTGCGTGCCGATCCCGCGCGCAACGCGAAGAACGCGCTCAAGGTGCTGATCGTCTTCAAGCTGATGGAAGTGCGCGCGATGACGCTCGATGCGCTCGTCACGATGACCACGCAAGCCCGCGCGATGCGCGCCGCCGCCGATGCGCTCGCGCCATCGGGCGAGCGTCGGGGGCTCATCGAAAACCTCGTCGGGGAACTGGCGCGCGGCGGCTCCGTGCAGGTGAGCGGCGCGACCGTGTCGGCGGCCTGATCGAACCGGGCGCACAAAAAAAAGAAAGCCGCTTGTCAGCTACGGCAAGCGGCGAATCATATGGACGTGATCAACGTCCGAAGTATCGTATCGCGACACTATTTCACGTGCATCGGTGCTTTCCCTACAAAATTTTAACGGCCACCTGAAACGGCGTAAGAACCACGACCGGCGCGGCTTTCAGGGCGCATCGGCCTCGAAGAAGGCGAGCATTTCCGCGAGCAGCATGTCGGGCTGTTCCTCGGGAATGTAATGCCCGCACGGCAGCGCGCGGCCGCTTACATCGCGCGCGACGCGCCGCCATTCCTCGAGCGCATCGAAGCATCGTTCGATCACGCCTTCTTGTCCCCACAGCACGCGCAACGGGCACGCGACCTTCAGCCCGCGTTCGAGATCGGCGCGATCGTGTTCAAGGTCGATGCCCGCCGATGCGCGGTAGTCCTCGCACATCGCGAAGATCGCGCCGGGCGATGCCAGCGCATCGCGATACGCCTGCAACGCGTGTGGCGCGAATGGCGCGAGGCCCGCGTGACGATTGCCCATCACGCGATCGATATATGCATTCGGATTGCCGCCGATCAGCAACTCGGGCAGCGGCGTCGGCTGAATCAGGAAGAACCAGTGGAAGTACGCGGTCGCGAATGCGCGGTCGGTGGCTTCGTACATCGCGAGCGTCGGCGCGATATCGAGCAGCATCAGGCGGTCGACGGCATCGGGAAAGTCCATCGCCATGCGATGCGCGACGCGCGCGCCGCGATCGTGCGCGCAGACGAGAAAGCGCTCGAATCCGAAGTGCCGCATCACCGCGACCTGATCCGCGGCCATCGCGCGCTTCGAATACGGCGTATGACGCTCGTCGCTCGCCGGCTTGCCGGATGCGCCGTAGCCGCGCAGATCGGTTGCGATCACCGTGAAGTGCCGCGCGAGATCGCCCGCGCACTTGTGCCAGATCTCGTGTGTCTGCGGGTGACCGTGCAGCAGCAGGAGCGGCGGCCCGTCTCCCCCTTTCATTCCGACGATCTCCACACCCGCTGCATCGACGCGAAACGGCTCGTAGTCTCCGAAAGACATGATGTTTTCTTGTTCGTGGCGTTGCGGACCATTGTAGGCGCGGGCGCCCGTTTGCTCATGCGCCGGCGGGCCTCGAAGCATGGAAACCGAAGACTTATTCGGGAAATGGCGGGTGTGTGAAAAACTGTGTCGCGGCTATAATCGAACGATCGTTCGCTAGTCCGGCGCGCCCGCTTTCCGCAAAATGATCGATACGCGCCTGTCCGCTAGCGACGCCCGTAGAATCATTCCACGCTGCCCGGACACATTCAGGAGATACCTGCCATGGCCCTGCCCGCCATCCTGCAGCACCTCGCGTTGCCTGTCGTCGGCTCGCCGATGTTCATCGTCAGTTATCCGGAGCTCGTGCTCGCGCAGTGCAAGGCGGGCGTCGTCGGCTCGTTTCCGGCGCTGAACGCGCGCCCCGCCGAATTGCTCGACGAATGGCTCACGCAGATCCAGGCATCGCTCGCGGAGCACAAGACGGCGAACCCCGATGCGGTCATCGGGCCGATCGCCGTGAATCAGATCGTGCACCAGTCCAATGCGCGGCTCGAACAGGATGTGCGCGTGTGTGTCGAGCACAAGGTGCCGATTTTCATCACGAGCCTGCGCGCGCCCGTCAGGGAGATGATCGACGCCGTGCATTCGTACGGCGGCATCGTGCTGCACGACGTCATCAATCTGCGTCACGCGCAGAAGGCGCTCGAAGCGGGCGTCGACGGCCTCATTCTCGTCGCGGCGGGCGCGGGCGGACACGCGGGCACGACCTCGCCGTTCGCGCTCGTCGGCGAAGTGCGGCGCATCTTCGACGGCCCTATCGTGCTGTCCGGCGCGATCGCCAACGGCGGCTCCATTCTCGCCGCGCAGGCCATGGGCGCAGACCTCGCCTACATGGGCACGCGCTTCATCGCGACGAAGGAAGCGCACGCGCTCGAAGACTACAAGCGCGCGATCATCGATGCCAACGCCGCGGACATCATCTACACGAATCTCTTCACCGGCGTGCACGGCAATTACATTCGCGAGAGCATCGTCAGAGCCGGCCTCGATCCCGATGCGCTGCCCGTCTCCGACAAGAACGCGATGAATTTCGCCGAAGGCACGAGCAAGGCGAAGGCGTGGAAGGAAATCTGGGGCGCGGGGCAAGGCGTCGGGCTAATGGAGGACGTGCCGAGCGTCGCCGAGCTGGTGCAACGCCTGAAGCGCGAGTACGACGACGCGAAGGCGCGGCTCGCGATCCGCTGATTTTTTCCGGCGGCAGAAACGAAAACACCGCGCGAGTGCGCGGTGTTTTCGCTTGACGCTTCGATGCTTCGACGCGTTTAGAACTTCGCGCGGAGGCCGACGCCGAAGGTATCGCCCGTCGACATGCTCGTGTACTTGTCGTTCAGGTACGCGGCGTAGACGTCGGTGCGCTTCGAGAGCGGATAGTCGTAGCCGACCGCCCAGCTCTTGTGCGTCTGGTCGAGGCCGCCGTTGCTGCGCGAGTACGCGTACGACGCCATCACCGTGCCCGGGCCGAGCGGCACGGTCACGCCGCCTTGTCCGGTGTTGACGTGGAACGAAGTCGGCTCGATGTCGTTCTTGGTGTACATGTACTGCGCGAAAAACTTGACGTACTTCAGGTCGTACGATGCGCCCAGTTGCGCGACGCTCTGGCTCTTGTAGCCCGGCACGAAGTTGGTGAGGTCGCCCGGCGTGTTGTTGAAGTTCACGTACTGGTAGACGCCGGTCGCCGCGAACGGGCCGTGGAAGTACAGGAACTGCGCGCTCCACTTCTTCGAGCGGCCATCGCCCGCGTTGTTGCCGAACGAGTACATCGCGCTGCCCGACAGCCCGTTGAAGTCCGGCGACGTGTACTGCACCGAGTTGTTCCAGCCCGAATCGCCGACCACGCCCTGATCCGTCGTGTACGTCGGGAACGTGCCCTGGCCGAGGAACACGTGGTAGACCATCGGCGAGAAGACGTAGGAATCGACGAACGGATTGAAGAGAATCGTCGAGACGAAGAGTTGCGTGGTCAGGCGGCCCGCCGTGAACGTGCCGATCGGACCTTGAATGCCAACGTACGCATTACGCGCGAAGAAGGTGTCGCCCTGGAAGCGTCCGTACTGGCCGTTCTGCGCGCGGAAGAAGCTTTCCAACGTGAAGATGGCCTTGTAGCCGCCGCCCAGATCCTCGGCACCCTTCATGCCCCAGTACGAGGTCGACATGCCGCCGCCGCTCACGTTCCATGCGCGATCGCCGCCGGGGAATTTCTGCGCGCCGACCCATTCGTCGACCTGACCGTAAAGCGAAACGCTCGACTGCGCGTGTGCCGCCCCCGCGGCGAAGAGGCCCAGCATCGCTGCGGCAACTGCGGTGGCCTTTACCGTTGCTTTCACCGTAGTCTTCGGCGCACGGTTGACGGTTGACTTCATGAACTCTCCTGACTTTGTCGAAAATTGAAAGCTTGGCGGGCGAGGAGCGTTGCACTCGCCTCGTCTGACCGCATGGGTAGATGGGCGAGAGAGGCATCGCGTGTGGAGCGGCACCATCTTTACGGACCATTTTTCCGGTCAAAAATGTTTTTGGTTATTGCGGGTATAGCGGTTCGAATACTTCTGGCCGGCCTCGAATACAGGACAGCCCGCCTCATTTCGCACGCGCGGCTGACGGTGCGATGATCCGCGCGGCGCGCAGCGAGTCTGGGCGCGCTTTTGCGGGCGCCGAAAGGCACTTGAAATAAAAGAAGAATGTGATTTACCCGCGCAGGGCGCATTGTCCGCGCGCGGAAAAAAGAGCGAAATATCGGAGAGAAAATCGATGCGTAACTGTGGCGAGATTACGTCATCGTGACAGCGGAACTAGACGCGCCAATGGATTTGCGTTCCGCGCGGAAGGTGGCGCAGAAGGGCGTCCGTTGCTATCGAGGCGGAAAGATCAGTTGCGGTAATTGCCGTTGGCCGGCGCGCGGCCATCGTCCGACGGGCGCCCGGGCGGGCGCGGGAGGCTGCGCTCTTCGTTGTAGCGCGTGATATCGGCGCGGATGGAACCCGAAGCGCGCATGGGAACGCCCTGTTCGGCGCGCGGAACCGGACGAACCTCGGCGCTCACGGGCGTCAAACCGTCTTTCGCGGCGACAGGCGTGTAGTGCAACGATTGCCTGCTGGTGGCGGAGTCGCTGAACACCGCCGACGACAGCCACTCGGCGCGGGGCCCCGCAAGCGCGAGCGAACCGGCCACCGCCAGTGCGCCGAGCGCAGCGGATGCGAAAAGCCGAGTCGTCTTGCGAAAGCCAGTGAGCGCCATGTCGAAACTGCCTACGTCCGACCCTATTCTCGTCCGAGGCGTCGAAAGCACAAGCTAACGTTCCATGCGGACAACCGGCCGTAGTCGGAACATCCGGGTCATGACATCGAATTGATGCAAAAACCCGCCAACCGGTGTATCCAACAATTTATTTCGCGTCGCGACGGCAGTCGAGCCAAAAAGTGTTATGCCTGCTCGATGGTTGTAACACCATGTTACGTCAGAGTTTTTCGCCCTCTGCGACCGTTTCGGACGACCAATCATATGATGTAAAAACATGCTGGACAGACGATTGCGAAGGGCGGCCAAAGCGGCCTGCGCGCGGCCCGATTGTTGCTCCCACGGCTCCGGTTCGCCGGCAGAACGCTCGCTTTCATGCGCGTCGGTAATCAATGGATCGTGTAAATGAATTTGCCAATTCAATCGCGCACAAGCGAGAATCATGGTTTTCCTGACTTGACGCTGAAGACGCCGGGCACGCTCGGCATGACCACGCTCGAGACTCTCTGAATGGCACGGCCCAAATTTCTTCCCGATAACTTCACGCTGGCGCTCGTCGGCACTGTCATCATTGCGAGCGTCTTGCCCTGCCGCGGCGGCGTGGCGGTGGCATTCAACTGGATCACCGATATCGCCATCGGCCTGCTGTTCTTCCTGCATGGCGCTAAACTTTCGCGCGAGGCGATCGTTGCCGGCGCGACGCATTGGCGGCTGCATCTCATCGTCCTTTTGAGCACGTTCGCGCTGTTCCCGCTGCTCGGCGTCGTTCTGAAGCCGGTGCTCACGCCGCTCGTCACGCCCGCGCTCTACACCGGCATCCTGTTCCTTTGCACGCTGCCATCCACGGTGCAATCGTCGATCGCGTTCACGTCGATGGCGAAGGGCAATGTGCCCGCGGCCGTGTGCAGCGCGTCCGCGTCGAGCCTGCTCGGCATTTTCATCACGCCGGCGCTCGTCGGGCTCGTCGTGAGCAATCACGGCGCGACGACCGGATCGCCGTGGCATACGGTCGGCAACATCACGCTGCAACTGCTCGTGCCGTTCATTGCCGGGCAACTGTTGCGGCCGGCTATCGGCAAATGGATCGACAAGCACCGCGCGATGCTCAAGTTCGTCGATCAGGGCTCGATTCTGCTCGTGGTGTACGTGGCATTCAGCGAGGCCGTGAACGAAGGCATCTGGCATTCGATCTCGCTCTCGACGCTCGCCGGCCTGCTCGCGGTCAATATCCTGCTGCTGGCAGCCGCGCTGTTCCTCACCGCGTTCACGGCGAAGCGCCTCGGCTTTTCCCGCGCGGACCAGATCACGATCATCTTCTGCGGGTCGAAGAAGAGCCTCGCCTCGGGCATCCCCATGGCGAAGGTAATCTTCGCGTCGCACGCGGTGGGCGCGGTCGTGCTGCCGCTCATGCTGTTCCATCAGATCCAGCTCATGGTCTGCGCCGTGCTCGCGCAGCGCTGGGGTGCGCGCAAGACCGCGCCCGAACCTGCGCGCGAAGGCAAGAATGTCGGCGCTCCGGCGCGCCGCTGACTCGCGCTTCCTCGCGAGCGGCATCGGCTGCTTCATCGTCGCTTTTCCTCCTCTCCAATGAAGGCCGCCATGCGCGGCCTTTTCGCCATTTGATCCCGGCCGCGCGCCGGCGTCGATTCGGCCGAATGGCATAAGCCAGAAAATCTGACTACTCGCATCGAATTTCGGACGCACGCTGCTACACGTCCGACGCTTCGGCCTATGCCATTGGGCCGAATGGCGCCCGGGCATGTGCCTTGCCACACTATCGTTCAGAACCGTGCAGAAACGGACATAGGACGAACCATGCGGACACATCCCGCCAGCCATCCATCGCGGAAGAAGAAATGAACGACGTCGAACCACAGGCGACAGCTTCCGCCCTGCGCGGCTTTCTCGGCGAGCTTCAGTTTCAGCGCGGCAACGCGCCGGACACAGGGCGCGCGCTGCACGCACTGATCGCGGCGGGCCTGGACCGCCTGCCCTTGCCGGGCCGTGGCAACACCTCCGAGCGTTGGCGCGCGCTCGGCGCGGTGGCCGCGTTCGACCTGTCGCTCGTCAAGCTGTACGAAGGCCATACCGATGCCCTCGCGATCCTCGCCGAGCTCGATGCCGATCGGCAGAACGAGAACAGCGCGTGGGCCGTGTGGGCCGCCGAGCCACCGAACGCGCGGCTGTCGGCGCTGCGCGGCATCGATACGCACGGCGTGCTGCTCCACGGCACGAAGGCGTGGTGCTCCGGTGCGGCGTCGGTCACGCACGCGCTGGTGACGGCCTGGAACGAACGTGACGAACCGGTGCTTGCCGCCGTCGACTTGAAACAGCAAGGCGTGCAGATCACCGATGCCGGCTGGCACGCAGTGGGCATGCACGCGAGCGCGAGCGTCGATGTGCGTTTCGAGCACGTGCCCGCGCGGCTGATCGGGCCGCCGCGCGGGTATCTGGAACGTCCCGGTTTCTGGCAGGGCGGCGCGGGGATCGCCGCGTGCTGGTTTGGCGCGGCGGCGGCCATCGCGGCGTTCGTCGCACGCGACGCAAGACATCGCGCGGGCCCGCACAAGCTCGCACATCTCGGCGCCATCGACACGACGCTGTGCGCCACGGCCGCCTTGCTGCGCGAGACGGCCGCGTTCATTGACCGCGAGCCGCACGCCGATGCGATGACGCACGTTATGCGCGCACGGCTCGCGGCGGAGCATGCGGCCGCCCTCGTCGTCGAGCGCGCGGGCCGTGCGCTGGGCGCGGGCCCGCTCTGCCGCGACGCGCATTTCGCCCAACTCATGGCCGATCTGCCGGTATTCATTCGACAAAGCCACGCGGAGCGCGACGAAGCGTCGCTGGCCGAGCGCGTCATCGAGGAGGAATCGACTTCATGGCAAGTGTGAGCACGCGAGGGCCGACAGAACAAACGGCCATCGACCGCGCGATCCTGGGCGAAGGCACACCCGAAGCGGCGTGGCAGGGATGGGCGCGCCTCAATGCGCTGCCCGAGGTCGAGCCCGCCGAACTGGTGCCGTTCGGCGGCCGGGCTGTCGTAGTTGCGCCACACCCCGACGACGAAGTGCTCGGCACCGGAGGGCTGCTCGCCCGTCTCTCGCAGATCAGCCGGAACATACTCATCATCGCCGTGACGGACGGCACCGCGAGCCACCCGCATTCTCCCGAATGGCCCCCGGAGCGCCTTGCACGCGTGCGTCCGCAGGAAACGCGCGCCGCGCTGCAGCGCTTGCATCTGCGCCAGGTGCAGGTGGTCAGGCTCGGTCTGCAGGATGGCGATCCCCGGCGCATCGAATCGAACTTATCAGGATTGCTATCCAGATATCTTCAGGAGGCGGATATCGTCTTCACGACGTGGCGCTATGATGGACACCCCGATCACGAGGCAGCCGGGCGCGCCGTTCATTTCGCGGCAGAGGCGCTCGAACTGCCATGCGTCGAAGTGCCGCTCTGGACATGGCACTGGGCCTCGCCTGATGATACGCGCGTGCCATGGAGCCGTGCCCGTCGCATCATCCTCGACGGCGCGACGCATGCCCGAAAACTCCGGGCCGTAGAAGCTTTCCGAAGCCAACTCGAACCCGACGCCGCGACCGGCCAGGCGCCAGTACTGCCAGAGCATGTGCTGGCCAGGCTGACTCGGCCTTTCGAAGTCGTACTCATATGAACAACACGAACAGAAACGCTCAGCAGTACTTCGATAGTCTGTATCGAGAAAATGAAGATCCCTGGAAAATCAGGCAGCGCTGGTATGAGCGGCGCAAGCGCGCGCTCATGCTCGCGTCGCTTCCACACGAGCGTTACACGCGCGCCTACGAGCCCGGCTGCGGCAACGGCGAGCTGACCGCGCTGCTCGCGCCGCGCTGCGACGAACTCGTCGCGACGGACATCGCCGAGGATGCCGTCGCGCTCACGCGCCAGCGCGTCGCTCAGTGTCCCAATGTGAAAGTCCAACAGATGCTGCTGCCTGATGTCTGGCCGAGCGGCAAGTTCGATCTCGTCGTGATCAGCGAAATCGGTTACTACCTTGACGAACCTCAGCTTTGGCATATCGTCGAGCACATTCACCAGACTTTGTCGCCCGACGGCGCGGTCGTCGCGTGTCATTGGCGCAGGCCGATCGAAGGCTGGGAGCAAAACGGCGACGAGGTTCACGCGAAGTTGCGCGGCCGCATGAGCATGCCGGTGCTGTGCCATTACTGGGACGACGATCTGGTCCTCGACGTGTGGACGGCGGACAAGCGATCCATTCACGATCGCGAAACGGTGGCGTAGTGTTTTGCGATTTTTTACTAAACAAACAAATCGCAAGAAATGTCATATTAGACAAGCATCTACTGGTTTTCTCTGAGGCTTTCCGCGCGGCTTTTCGGCTGTTTTACTATACAATCGCCTCGAACAAGCGAACTCGGCAGGCGCGATAAACACAGCGCCCGTCAGACGAATAGCCGGAACCAGGCGGAGACAGAGACCACCACGATGGCCACCACCATTCGCGATGTCGCGCGTGCGGCAAGCGTCTCGATCGGGACGGTGTCGCGCGCGCTCAAGAATCAACCGGGCTTGTCCGAGGCAACACGCGTGCGCATCGTCGAAGTCGCGCAGCAGCTCGGCTACGACTCGGGACAGTTGCGCACGCGCATTCGTCGCGTGACTTTTCTGCTGCATCGGCAGCACAACAATTTCGCCGTCAGCCCATTCTTTTCGCACGTGCTGAACGGCTTCGAGGAAGCGTGCCGCGAACGGCGCCTCGTGCCGTCCGTGCTCACCGCCGGGCCGACTCACGATCTCGCGCAGCAAATGCGTCTGCATGCGCCCGACGCCATCGCGGTGGCGGGCTTCGTCGAGCCGGAGCTGCTCGCGCACCTGCATTCGCTCGCGCGGCCTACCGTGCTCATCGACCTGCGCGCGCCGGGTTTCCGTTCAGTCAATATCGACAACGTGAAAGGCGCGTCGCTCGCGATGCAGCATCTGTTTGCCCAAGGGCGGCGGCGTATCGCCTTCATCGGCGGCTCGCTGGCGCATTACAGCATCGCGCAGCGCGCGCTCGGCTATCGCAAGGCGTATTTCGACGCCGGCCTGCTCTTCGATCCGACGCTCGAAATCGTGACGCAGCCGGGCCTGCCCGCCGATCTCGCCGCCGCCGACGCCATGGAACGCCTGATCGCCGACGCGCGCATGCAATCCAGTCCGCTGCCCGACGCCGTTTTCGCCTATAACGATGCAGCGGCCCTCGCCGCGATGCGCGTCTGTCTCGCGCACGGGTTGCGCGTACCGGACGACATCGCGTTCGTCGGTTTCGACGACATTCCGGCCGCCGCGCAAAGCACGCCGCCGCTCTCGACCGTGACCGTCGACAAGGAAGCGCTCGGGCGCCGCGGCGTCGAGTTGCTGTTGGAAGATCCATCGAGCCCGCCGAGCCAGGCCGACACGCTCGTCGCCGTCAATTTCGTTCCTCGCGCGAGTTCGGGCACGAAACAGGACATCAGCACGCCATGAACATGACCGCCTCACCTGCCATCGTCGAAGCAGCGCCAGCAGATCGCGCGATCGATTTCCGCAGCCGCGACTTCCTGCTCTCGCACGTGCGCGACACGCTCGCGTTCTACGCGCCGACCGCGCGCGATCCGTCCGGCGGCTTCTTTCATTTCTTCAAGGACGACGGCAGCGTCTACGACCGCACGACGCGCCATCTCGTCAGCAGCACGCGCTTCGTCTTCAATTACGCGATGGCGTACCGGCATTTCGGCGACGCCGGCTATCAGGACGACGCGCGCCACGCTTTCAAATTTCTGCGCGACGCGCACTGGGACGCCACGAACGAAGGCTACGACTGGGAAATCGAGTGGCTCGACGGACAGAAGCGCACGCTCGACGGCACGCGCCATTGCTACGGCACGGCGTTCGTGCTGCTCGCGTGCGCGCATGCGGCGATGGCCGGCATCGACGAAGCGAAGCCGATGATCGACGAAACCTTCGCGCTGATGGAAAAGCGTTTCTGGGACGCCGGCGCCGGTCTCTACGCCGACGAAGCCACGGCTGACTGGCAGCTTTCGGACTATCGCGGGCAGAACGCGAACATGCACGCGACCGAAGCGCTGCTCGCCGCGTACGAAGCGACCGGCCACGTCATCTATCTGGATCGCGCCGAAAAGATCGCGGGCAACATCACGCTGCGGCAGGCGAAGCTGTCGAACGGGCTCGTGTGGGAGCACTTTCACCGCGACTGGTCGGTGGACTGGCATTACAACGAATCGGACAGCTCGAACATCTTCCGTCCGTGGGGCTTTCAGCCGGGGCATCAGACCGAGTGGGCGAAGCTCTTGCTGATTCTCGAGCGGCATCGCGCGCTGCCGTGGCTCGCGCCGCGCGCCGTCGAACTGTTCGACGCCGGTTTCAACCGCGCGTGGGACAGCCGTCATGGCGGCCTCTACTACGGCTTCGGACCCGACGACACCATCTGCGATCACGACAAATACTTCTGGGTGCAGGCGGAAAGCTTCGCGGCGGCGGCGCTGCTCGGCGCGCGCACGGGACGCGAACGCTTCTGGGACTGCTACGACGAGCTTTGGCGCTATAGCTGGCAGCACTTCGTCGATCACGAATACGGCGCGTGGTATCGCATTCTCACGTGCGACAACCGCAAGTACGGCGACGAAAAAAGTCCCGCCGGGAAGACCGACTATCACACGATGGGCGCGTGCTATGAAGTGCTGAACGCGCTCGGACCGTCCCCGATTCAACGATGACCTCAACGGTGACAAGCATGGCAAGCGAGCAAACCACCTTCCCGCAATTCGTCTCCGCCGGCGACATCCTCACTGACATGATTCGCACGGACGTGTCGAGCTGGCTCTCGCGTCCGGGCGGCGCGGGCTGGAACGTCGCGCGCGCGGTCGCGCGTCTCGGCCTGCCGACGGCCTGCGCCGGTTCGCTGGGCGTGGACAATTTCTCCGACGACCTTTGGGAAGCGAGCGTCGCCTCAGGCCTCGACATGCGCTTCATGCAGCGCGTCGAGCGGCCGCCGCTGCTCGCCATCGTCCACAAGACCCAGCCGCCGACCTACTACTTCATGGGCGAGAACGGCGCGGATCTCGCGTTCGATCCGTCGCGGCTGCCGCAAGGCTGGATGGAGCGCGTGAAGTGGGCGCATTTCGGCTGCATCAGCCTCGTGCGCCAGCCGCTCGGTGCGACGCTCGCCGCGCTCGCCCGCCAGTTGCGCGAGCACGGCGTGAAGATCAGCTTCGACCCGAACTATCGCAATCTGATGGAGCACGGCTACGAGCCGATTCTGCGCAACATGGCGAGCCTCGCGGATCTCATCAAGGTATCGGACGAAGATCTGCACATGCTGTTCAAGGGCATGCCCGAAGCGGATGCGCTCTCGAAAATCCGTTCGATGAATCCGCAAGCCACCGTTCTCGTCACGCGCGGCTCGGCACAAGCCACGCTCTATGCCGGCGACGAGCAATTCAGCGCGCGCCCGCCGAGCGTCGAAGTGGCGGATACGGTCGGCGCGGGCGATGCGTCGATCGGCGGATTGCTCTACAGCCTCATGGCGCGTCACGGCGAGTGGCCCGATCACCTGAAGTTCGCGCTCGCGGCGGGCGCGGCGGCATGCCGTCATTCCGGCGCGCATTCGCCCTCGCTGGAAGAGGTCGAAGAATTGCTGGAATGACCGTCGCACGCGTTACATATCAGCGTGCTAGCATGGGTTCGTCCTTGCCTGGAGGCGAATCCATCATGGAAGACACCACCTACACGAAAGGCATCTATACCGCGACGATCGGCATACGCGCCATCGACGGCGGCAAGTACCAGGGTCTCGTCTCGCTCGCTCGCGACGACGGCGAGGATACCGATGCGACGCTCTACGAAGTGGAAGCCGTGTCGGAGAACGAGGAAGAAGCGCTCAACGAAGCGCGCGCGCTCGCGCACCGCATTCTCGGGGAAATCGAACTGTAGCCAGGCGGCCACGTCGGCGCGTGGCGCACTTCGCTTCACCTCACTTCGTTCTGCGGCGCTTTCCCGCTGCATCGGAGGACATCATGCCGGAGCAGATCTTCCTTTACGGCGTCTACGCGATCCACGTGCGACCGGTCGAGCTCGCGGGTTCGCGCTGGGACGCGGAGTACGAGATCCGCCATCACGACAAGGCCGTGCAAACGTGGACGACCGTCGGTGGCGACGGCGGTCTCGCCGACAAGGCCGAGGCCGTCGATCTTGCGCATCGGCGCGCGGTGTCGGATATCGAAGCCGGCGCCGGGATTCCGAAGCCGCGCGCGTTCCCCTGATCTTCGCGCTACGGCTGCGACTCGTCCGCGATGTGCACGACGCCCGCGTGGTGCCCGATTCCGAGCCGCTCGGCCTCGCGATGATCGATGGCTGACGCGCGCTCGTAGCCTTCACGCGCGAGCGAGCGCTCGACGTAATCGAACAGCACGCCCTGCGGCTCGATCAGTTTGGCGATGAACGCGATCTGCAGCGTGCTCGCCGCGAGAATATCGGCGGCGGTGAACTGGTCGCCGAGCAGCCACGGCCCTTCCTCCAGCGCGTTTTCGATCGCATGCTCGACGCGCCCGAGATCGCCCCATCCGAAGCTCACGGTGTTGCCTTGCAGACCGGCCATGCGCTCGGCCATCGCGGGTTCGAGGCACGAGCCGGTGAAAAACATCCATTGCAGAAAGCGGCCGCGCGACGGATCGTGCATCGGCACGCCGAGCGCGGTTTCCGGATACCGGTCCGCGAGATAGAGCAGCACCGCGCCCGATTCGGCCACGCGCACGCTGCCGTCTTCCAGCGCGGGCAGCTTCGACATCGGATTGATGCGGCAGAAGTTCGGATCGTTCTGCGCCCCGGCGCGGATATTCACGAACTCGAGCTGATACGGCACGCGCATTTCCTCGAGCATCCACAGCGCGCGAAAGGCGCGCGTCTTCGGCCAGTAGAAGAGCTTCATCGGCGTCGTCGTTTTCGTTGGCTTTCGAGGCATTCAGGTTAGTCCCAAATTCGTGCAAATCGCGCAGCGGATCGCTTCGGGTTTACGCGGAGCCGCGCCCGATGGAGAAAATTCATCTCGCTCATCTCGAAAAAGACGGCGTTGTTTCTCGATGCGGGGCGAATCACGACGAGTGCGCAAAAACATTCCGCATTTGTCGGCAAAGAATGTCGCATTGCCTCACATAACAAATTTGGAGATTCAATTGAACGCACGCGTCCCCGCCGATGCCTTCTTTCCTCCCGCGCTGTCGGACTATCAACTGAGCGACAACCTGAGCGCCACCAAAGGCCGCATCTTCCTGACCGGCACGCAGGCGCTCGTGCGCCTCGTGCTGATGCAGCGCGAGCTCGACCGCGCCGCGAATCTGAATACCGCCGGTTTCATCAGCGGCTATCGCGGCTCGCCGCTCGGCATGGTCGATCAGCAATTGTGGAAGGCGAAGAAATTGCTCGCGTCGCATGACGTGCGCTTCCTGCCCGCGATCAACGAGGAACTCGGCGGCACCGCCGTGCTCGGCACGCAGCGCGTGGAATCGGATGCGGAACGCACCGTCGATGGCGTGTTCGCGATGTGGTACGGCAAGGGCCCGGGCGTCGACCGCGCGGGCGATGCGCTCAAGCACGGCAACGCATACGGCTCGTCGCCGCATGGCGGCGTGCTCGTCGTCGCGGGCGATGACCACGGCTGCGTGTCGTCGTCGATGCCGCATCAGAGCGATCAGACGATGATCTCCTGGCACATGCCGGTGGTGAATCCGTCGAACGTCGCGGACATGCTGGAGTTCGGCGTCTACGGCTGGGCGCTGTCGCGCTTCTCGGGCGCGTGGGTCGGCTTCAAGGCGATCTCGGAGACGGTGGAATCCGGCTCGACCGTCGATCTCGACGCCATCCGCACCGACTGGAAAGCGCCCGAAGGTTTCACGCCGCCGCCCGGCGGCCTGCACAACCGCTGGCCCGATCTGCCGAGCCTGACGATCGAAGCGCGTCTCGCCGCAAAGATCGACGCCGTGCGCCACTTCGCGCGCGCGAACAGCATCGACAAGTGGATCGCGCCGAGTCCGCGCGCGAACGTGGGCATCGTGACCTGCGGCAAGGCGCATCTCGATCTGATGGAAGCTCTGCGCCGCCTCGACCTCACCGTCGATGATCTCGATGCCGCCGGCGTGCGCATCTACAAGGTCGGGCTGTCGTATCCGCTGGAAACGACGCGGCTGGAAACCTTCGTCGAAGGCTTGAGCGAAGTGCTGGTGATCGAGGAGAAAGGGCCGGTCATCGAGCAGCAGATCAAGGATCATCTGTACAACCGCGTCGATGGCGCGCGGCCCGTCGTGATCGGCAAGAACGCGCGCGACGGCGCGCAGCTTCTGTCCGCGCTCGGCGAACTGCGTCCGTCGCGCGTGCTGCCGGTGTTCGCGCAATGGCTCGCGCGTCACAAGCCCGCGCTCGATCGCCGCGACAAGGTGGTCGATCTCGTCGCGCCGCAAATCCTCTCGAATGTCGCCGATGCCGTGAAGCGCACGCCCTACTTCTGCTCGGGCTGCCCGCACAACACGTCG
The DNA here is from genome assembly GCF_900044055.2 of Caballeronia calidae. GTDB lineage: Bacteria > Pseudomonadota > Gammaproteobacteria > Burkholderiales > Burkholderiaceae > Caballeronia > Caballeronia calidae. The sequence continues at coordinate 29,027 of NZ_FCOX02000067.1, forward strand.
ACGAAGGTGCCGGAGGGCTCGGTCGCGCAGGCGGGCATCGGCTGCCACTTCATGGCGTCGTGGATGGAGCGCGACACGACCGGCCTGATTCAGATGGGCGGCGAAGGCGTGGACTGGGCATCGCACTCGATGTTCACGAAAACTCCGCACGTCTTCCAGAATCTCGGCGACGGCACGTACTTCCATTCCGGCATTCTCGCGATTCGTCAGGCCGTGGCCGCGAAGGCGAACATCACGTACAAGATTCTCTATAACGATGCCGTCGCGATGACGGGCGGCCAGCCTGTCGACGGCAGCATTTCGGTGCCGCAGATCGCGCGGCAGGTGGAAGCGGAAGGCATTGCGCTGCTCGTCGTCGTGAGCGACGAGCCGGAAAAGTACATCGGGCACGAAGACCAGTTTCCGCGCGGCACGACGTTCCATCATCGCGGCGAACTCGACGACGTGCAGCGCCGTCTGCGCGACACGCCCGGCGTCACCGTGCTCATCTACGATCAGACGTGCGCCGCCGAAAAGCGCCGCCGCCGCAAGAAAGGCGAGTTTCCCGATCCGGACAAGCGCCTCTTCATCAACGAAGCCGTCTGCGAAGGCTGCGGCGATTGCGGCGTGCAGTCGAATTGCCTGTCCGTCGAGCCGGTCGAGACGGAACTGGGAAGAAAGCGCCGCATCGATCAGTCGTCGTGCAACAAGGACTATTCGTGCGTGAACGGCTTCTGCCCGAGCTTCGTCACCGTCGAAGGCGCGAAGCTGAAGAAAGCCGAAGGCCACGCGTTCGATCCCGCCGAGCTCGCGCGCCGCGTCGATGCGCTGCCGTTGCCGCAAGGCCAGCTCGACGCGGCGCCGTACGACATTCTCGTGACGGGCGTCGGCGGAACGGGCGTCGTGACGGTCGGCGCGCTCATCAGCATGGCGGCGCATCTGGAAGGCAAGAGCGCGTCGGTGCTCGATTTCATGGGCTTCGCGCAGAAAGGCGGCTCGGTGCTGTCGTTCGTGCGCTTCGCCGCGACGGATGCGCTGCTCAATCAGGTGCGTATCGACACGCAGCAGGCCGATTTGCTGCTCGCGTGCGACATGGTCGTCGGCGCGAGCCCGGAAGCGCTGCAGACGGTGCGGCACGATCGCACGAAGATCGTCGTGAACACGCACGCGATTCCGAATGCGAGCTTCGTGCAGAACCCCGAAGCGAACCTTCACGCCGATGCACTGCTCGACAAGATGCGCCACGCGGCCGGCCCCGGCGCGCACGACGCGATGCGCAGTTGCGACGCGCAGGCGCTCGCCCAGCGCTTTCTCGGCGACACCATCGGCGCGAACATTCTGATGCTCGGCTTCGCGTGGCAGCTCGGCCTCGTGCCGCTGTCGCTCGCCGCGTTGATGCGCGCGATCGAGCTGAACAATGTGGCGATCGCGGCGAACAAGCTCGCGTTTTCGATCGGCCGTCTCGCGGCTTCGGACATGGCCGCGCTCGAAGCGTTGACGGCGCAAGTGCTCGCCAGGCACGTCACGATGGAGCAGATGTCCTTGCCCGAGCTGATCCGCGATCGCGAGGAACGTCTGCTGGCTTATGGCGGCTCGAAGTATGTCGCGCGCTATCGCAAGCTGGTGAACGCGGCGGCCGGCAACGAAGCCATCGCGCGCGCCACCGCGATCTCGTTCTACAAGCTGCTCGCCGTGAAGGACGAGTACGAAGTCGCGCGCCTGCACGCGGACCCGGCGTTCCGCGCCGCGCTCGGCGCGCAGTTCGAAGGCACGGCTGGCGAGAGCTATACCGTGAAGTTCAACTTCGCGCCGCCCGTGCTTTCACACGGCGGCGTGCCGAAGAAGAAAACCTTCGGCCAGTGGATGTGGCCCGTGCTCGGCGGCCTCGCGAAGTTCCGCGCGCTGCGCGGCACCGCGCTCGATGTCTTCGGCAAGACGCTCGAACGCCGCATGGAGCGCCAGCTCGCCGACGATTTCGAAATCACGATGACGCGCGCGCTTTCGAAGCTAGACGCCGGCAATGCGGGCGAGGTTAAAGCGCTCGCCGCGCTGTTCGAGAAAGTGCGCGGCTACGGTCACGTGAAGCTCGCGAACGTCGCGATGGTCAAGCGCAGCGAACGCGACGTCGCCGCGCGCATCGGCATCGAAGCGGCGACGGGCGATGCGGTGCGCGCCGCCATCGACACGATGAAGGGCGCGTCGTCGCTGAAGGGCATTCCGGTGGTCGTCGCGAAATAGTCATTCCGCGTCTTCGTCGGGAAGCCAGTCGATGTCGCCGCACAGCACGCAGCGCTTGCCTTGCGAGCGCGTCTCGACCGACAGCGTGACGCACGGCATCGCCTCGTTGATCGACAGATACGGCTTCGTCACATGCACGCGCTCGGGATCGCCGAGCGCGGCGCGGAAATACGGGCGGCGCAGCCAGTTCGCGCCCTGCGCGTCGATGAGCGGCAGAAAGCGCGCCTCGTGCGCGGCGCGGTCCGCGCGCAGCACGACGTTGCGGCCCGCCTGCCTGCCGTTCTGATCGAGCAGGAAGCAGCGCGCGGCGTTGTCGAGCGCGAGGAAGTTCCAGCACACCTCGTCGAGCGGCTCGCCCGCCGCAAGCCGCTCGGCCGCGCGCTCGAACGCGCGGATATACGGCTGAAGCCGCGTCGCGACGCGCCGCTCGCGCGCTTCGGTCTGCATGCGGTAACGCTCGGTCAGCTCGCCGATCACGTCTCTGGCGTGAACGCTATCGGCAAGACCCGGATGCGGCCGCGCGAAGAAAAAGCCCTGCACGAAGTCTGCGCCGCTCGCGAGCGCGAGTTGCGCTTCGTGCTCGGTTTCGACGCCTTCGATCAACACGAGTTTGCCCGCCTCGTGCAGCAGCGACACGATGCCCGAGAGCACCGCCTCCATGTTCTGCCGCTGCTTCATCGTGCGCACCGACGACGGCGCATGCACGTTCTGGCCGGCGTGCGACAGCATCACGCGATCGAGCTTGACGATATCCGGATCGAGCTGCCAGATCCGTTCGATGTTGGTATGCCCCGCGCCGAAATCGTCGAGGGCGATGAGAAAGCCGTGATCACGGAACTGCTGCACCGCGAGCGCGAGCCGTTCGATATCCTCCGCGCTCTGCTCCAGCACTTCGAGCACGACGCGGCGCGGCTCGAGATCGAGGCGCCTAAGATTCGCGAGCAGCGCCGCCGCGTGATACGGCTCGGTCAGCGCGCCCGGATGCACGTTGAGAAAGAGCCATTCGGTCTGCGCACCGAGCATCTTGAAGTTTTCGAGATGAAGCGCCTGCGCGAGCCGGTCGATCTGCAGCGCTTCGCCGACGCGCGATGCCTGCCCGAACACGTCGAGCGGCGACACCGGGCGATCGAGCGAATCGTGCGCGCGCAAGAGTCCTTCATAGCCGACCGCGCGCATGTGCGACAGGCTGAACACCGGCTGAAAGACGCTCGACAGCGTCCAGTCGCCGTGCTCGACCGAATAGCGGTCGAATCCCGATGTCACGCCAAGCTCGAAGCTGCGCGCGGATATCGTCGTCTTCTCGGGGTTTGCGATCACCATGCCGACGCCTCCGCCCGAACGCCCCGGCGAAGCGCGCCCGGCTGCTTCATGCCCTGCGGACCCGCGCCGGATCCGTTCCAAACCATTTTCATAGAACCGCCCTCGATGATCTCGTCGGGAGTCTCAGTGTCCCGTGCCGACGATCAAGCAAGCTCCATGCGCAGAGCGTGCCGTGTTTCATCGGGCTTTCACGCGCCGCATGCACCGTCGACAGGCGATTCCACGTGCACGCGCACCGTCTCGGTGCGAAAGCCGAAGGCCGCGGATTCTGACCGTATCGCGAGCACGGGCTAAACTTTCGGCTCATCGAAATAAATGCTAGACGCCGCGTGCGCCGGCCGCATCTGCGCGTCGTGCGCCCTCGTGCTGTATCGCACACATGGAAATCGTTTTCACCGTCCTCATTCTTTTGCTGGCCGTCGCGCTGTCGGGATTCGGCCTGAGCCTGCTTCCGGTCAAGCTGCCGCTGCCGCTCATCCAGATCGCGATCGGCGCATGCCTCGCGTGGCCCGGCTTCGCATTGCACGTTACCTTCGATCCCGAGCTCTTCATGTTGCTGTTCATTCCGCCGCTGCTGTTCGCGGACGGCTGGCGCATTCCGAAGCGGGAGCTTTACATGCAGCGCCGCGCGATCCTGATGCTCGCGCTCGGGCTCGTGTTCATCACCGTCGGCGTGCTCGGCTACTTCCTTCACGCGATGATTCCGACGATGCCGCTGCCCGTCGCGTTCGCGCTCGCCGCCGTGCTCTCGCCGACCGATGCCGTCGCGCTGACGGGCATCGCCGGGCGCAACCGCATTCCCGCGAACCTGATGCACATTCTGGAAGGCGAGGCGCTGATGAACGACGCGTCGGGCCTCGTCGCGCTGAAGTTCGCGATCGCGGCGGCGCTGACGGGCGTGTTCTCGATGCGCGACGCGACGATCAGCTTTTTCATCATCGCGGCGGGCGGGCTCGCGATCGGCGCGGCGATCAGTTGGGCGGTCACGGAGATTCCGTCGCGGCTGCTGAAATTCTCCGAAGACGACGACCCGGCTGCGGGCGTCATCCTGACGATCCTGATTCCGTTCGCGTCGTACGTGATGGCCGAGCACGTCGGCTGCTCGGGCATTCTGGCGGCGGTGTCGGCGGGCATGATGATGAACATTCAAAGCCTGCGCGAAGGCATTCCGAGCGCGGTGCGCGTGCGCATGACGAGCACATGGACGATGATCGAGTTCGTCTTCAACGGCATGGTGTTCATCCTGCTCGGGCTGCAGTTTCCGCACATCATCGGGCAGGCGTTGATCGAGGCGCATCACGACGGCAACGCGCAGGTCGGCCTGCTGATCGGCTATGTGTTCGCGACGCTGGTCGCGCTTTACGCGCTGCGGTTCGTCTGGGTGTATTCGCTGCGCTGGGTCGCCGCGCGCAAGACGGCGAAGCAGGGCATCGACAGCGCCGCGCCCGGCTTTCGCACGCTCGCGCTGACGACGATCGGCGGCGTGCGCGGCGCCGTGACGCTTGCGGGCGTGCTGTCGCTGCCGGTGACGCTCGCGGGGCGCGATGTCGCGATCTTCGTGGCGTCGGCGGTGATTCTGGTGTCGCTGCTGATCGCGGTCGTCGGGTTGCCGCTGATGCTGCGAGGCATCGAGCGCGAGAAGAATCCGCACGCGTCGGAGGAGCGCATGGCGCGTCGGCGCGCGGCGCAGGCGGCAATCCGCGCGATCGACGATACGCATGATGTGCTGATCGAGCAGATGGACGAGGCGGCGTCGGCTCGCTGCGCCGATACAACGGCGCGAGTGATGGGCATGTATCGGCGGCGGCTCGCCTCGCTCGGCGATGATGAGGCGCCCCGGGCTGCTGCCAAGAAGAGTGAGATGGTGGAGACGCGGTTGAAGATGGCGGCGCTGCGGGCCGAACGTGCTGAATTGTTGAAGCTGCGGTCGCTTCAGCACATCAATGATGAGACTCTGAACAAGTTGATGCGCGAGGTCGATCTTTCGGAGACTGCGATTGTGAATCGGAAGCGAGGGGCGGGGGCGGGGTGACGTGGGTGGTGCGGGGTGGTACGGGTGTGGTTTCGCCGGATCCCAATTTCGCGTCGGTCTATTAGCACTGCCCCTGTGCGGGGCGGCAGTCACTTTCTTTGCTGCTGCAAAGAAAGTAACCAAAGAAACAGCCATCCCCAGCCTA
>NZ_FCOX02000068.1 GCF_900044055.2 Caballeronia calidae
GTCCAGTTTTCGCGCATCAGTTTTCGTATTCATACTTCTCTAACGCACGAGGCAGTATTTGGTGCACCGGTCAGTAATTGATTGTGATTTCGGGAACACTACCTTCTTCGCCGAACTCAAAGTAGCTTCCGCAGAGGTTGGCATGTTACTGAACCTCGGCATTCCCGTCGTAGCGATGTAGCGCAGGAGCACCGAGAAACTCCAACTCGGATGGAGCGCACAATCCAAGACATTTTGGCGCGTCATGCGCATGGGGACGGTAAAGCCGTTCCGCTCGTTGTATTCGCGGTTTGTATCCGTAATGGAATCCACCGTGACAACAAGTGCTTCGAAGCCGGCAGCCTTGGCGCGTCCGATGAGTTTTTCAGTATGAGACCATTCCGGCACTACATAGAGCTGGAACCACAGCCGTCCGCCAGCTTCGGCCCCGATCCTCTCGATTGACGTAATAGAGCCTGTCGATAAAGTAAACGGTATACCGAAATCCCGGGCCGCCTGGGCCAACGCGATCTCTCCGTCAAACCATAGGAGGCCCGCGGAACCCGTGGGAGCAACGACCATGGGCAGGCGCGATTGCACGCCAAAAAGGTCGACAGTGAGATTTCGTTGTGCGACATCTCGAACTACCCGGGGCTGCAGCAGGATGTCATCGAACGCTGCGATATTGCCTCGCATGCTAATTTCATCTTCCACACCGCGATCGATATATTCGAACAGGCCGCGCGGCAGTTTTCTCTTGGCGGCCGCGCGCAGATCTGAGACGTTGAGACATTTGGCGAGGCTGGGCATTCGGTTCTCCGGGGTCTTCATATCCTGACGATCAGCTTTGAAACCTGCGTGTGTGTGGTTTGCCGACCGCTCAATAAGGAAAGCATTTCGTCTACATCGAATACGCAAAAGGGCCGAGTCTGTTCAGGCTGGGCAGAACCAATCGTGCGAAATTCAACCCGCGTCCGGAGTGACGGAGGCGTCGCGATTCCGGACGTTCCCGAGCGTGAGGCCGTTGCCAGAACTCGCGAGCTTACGTTTGGGCGGTACAGTGGATGTTCCATGCGGCTGTCTAACGCGTCGGGGCGGCGTTCCCGGTCGCAACCAGAGCAGGACTCACCAAATAAAGCCTACGCGTTACCAGGTCGAACCATGATGGGCGCCAGTCAGTCTGCGGCATTGCTAGGTGCGTCCTTTCGATGCGTCGATTGACCGGACGTTATTTCTTCTCTCGAAAGGGTCCATGTGGCCAGAGCGCTAATGATAGGCATTGCACCGGCAAGCAGAAACGGCGCGGTGTAGCTCTTTGTCCAGTCGAACAGATAGCCGGTGATGATGGGTGCTAGCAATCCGGCGACGTTGCCACCGACCATGATGAGCCCAAGCATGCGTCCAATCGAAGGATTGTTAGGGGACAGGTCGCTCGCAAGTGTCCAGTTGAGCGTGGTCGAAGCATAGTTGAAAGCGGAAACCCACATAATTGCGACGATGATCGGATATCCGTCCGGCAGGAACGGAACGAACAGGAGCGGCAAACACAGCAACTGCGTGAGGACTGCTGACCTTCGGCGAAGAGTTTTGCGCTGTTCGGCCGGTTTTGAGGAGATCAACCTGTCACTGATTGCTACAACCGTGAGGCCGCCGATACCGCCCGCGGCATATATCAATCCCGTAATCCAGCCGGCTCCAAACTCCCTCATTCCACGGGCGTCAACAAGATATAGAGGCAAGAAGGCCAGGAACAAATATACTGTATAGCCAAGGCATGCATTGGTGATTATCAAGCCCCACATAGTTTTCAGTTTCAGGAGTGACTTGAAAGTTACATGGGGCCGAGCTTGATAGGCACTGGGGTCTCTTCGGGCGCCGGCGCTTTGACTGTCGAGGATGTAAGCCCGCTCGCCTTCATCGAGCCATCTTGCCTTCGTCGGTTTATCGTAAACGGCGTACCAGACGGCGGCCACGACGAAGCCGACCAAGCCGAGCACAATGAAAGATGCCTCCCACGTATACATCCGGATGATATAAGCACAAAACACAGAACCAATTGCCGGGCCGACCAATGCACCCGAGCAGGCCAGGCCAATAAAAAAGCCGCGCTCATTTACAGGCGACCATTCGCGCGCTATGAAATTTGTTCCCGTGTAGATTGGTGCCTCCCCGAATCCCAGAAGCAACCTGGCGGCAACGAGGAAACCGAATCCGGTTGCGAGACCAGTGATAGCCGCTGCAATCGACCAGACGACGATCGCGCCAGGCAATAGTAGTTTGGCACCAGCTCGGTCGAATAGCACGCTCGCCGGGAGGAGGAACAGAAGATACGACCAGCTAAAAGCGGAGCTTAGAATTCCAAATTCGCCATGGGTAAGCCCGAACGCCCTAATAATATTCGGGCCTGCGATCGAGAAGTTGACTCTGTCTGTGTAGCCCAGCGCCAGGACCACCAACAGCCCGACAGCTATTCCATATCGACGATGACCGACCGTCCTGGCGGCTTCGGAGGTTACCGTTGCGGTGCTTGTCTCTAGCTCGTGTCTATTGCTCATCGCTGTCTCCTGCCCGTGAAAATCCTTTCGCAGGCTATTTTTGTCGCTTACTGAGGTCCTCAAGGGCTGTGTGCCATGGGCATACAGCCGCTATGGGTCACCGGGTTTGATACGACTCTTACAGCAGAAAAGGACGAACAGTGCTGACAGCAGGACGTTGAAATCCTACTCGGCGCGCACTGCGGGATTGACCCTGCAATCGAGCACGAGGGGCACTCCGCCATTGTCGCCTAGCCATGCCTCGATGACTTCGAGATCGTCAATAGTGCGCACAGTTGCCGCGCGCGCGCCCATCGCAATTGCCATTGCCTCGAAGGAAGGACATGGCGTGTTTGCCAGCGTTGTATCAAGGCCCAGATTGGTAAGTGCATTGACCTCCGCTCCATAGCTCTCGTCGTTGCTGACGACTACGAGGATCGGCAGACGAAGACGTACGATCGATTCCAGGTCGCCCAACGACATCATGGCGGCCCCATCGCCCACGGGGCAGACAACGAGCTCGCCAGGCCGTCCAATCTGGGCACCGATGGCTGTTCCGAAGCCGAGTCCGATGGAGCCAAAGTCAGCAGCCTGGATGAGATTTTGCGGCCGTGTTGTGCTGATGTAGCGGATTGCGAAACGCGCCTGTTGTCCGGAGTCAACGCAGAGAATGCGCCCTATGGGAAGCATGCGGTCAAGCGCTAGCATCATCGTGCGTGGGTCGACGAGCGTTGGCGTGCTTCGGTCGACGATTTCCGCGTCTTTGCGAAAGCTCACAATCGCGTCTTGCGTTCTCGAGTTGCGATATCCGTCCGACTTGTGACCTCGACGCTCCAGTTCGGATACAAGCGCTTCCGCTACCGCCTTGACATCTCCTTCCACGCCGATAGCTGCAGGTAAGAAGCGGCCGATTGCACTAGGATCGGAATCTACCTGAATGATCAGCGCTTTCGGAAACAGCGAGTTCCTGTAGGTGGTCCACGGATTGAGCCCAGCGCCAAAAGCAAGTACGCAATCTGCCTGCGTGATGAGGTCGGTTGCTACCGAGGTCGAATAGCTTCCACAGACTCCGACGGAGAACGGATCATCGCCAAACAGCCCCCGCGCTGGCAGCGAGGTGGCCAGAAGGGCACCGATCTGGCTGGCGAGTTTTTGCAATGTCGGGCCGGCACCAGACAGCATTGCGCCCCGCCCAGCGATTACTAGCGGTTGCTTGACTGCCCACGTCTCCTGCAGAAAATCCGCAACTTCAGCGATTTTTGCTGGATCTGGTAAAGGCGACGGTTCTTTCCCTGTGACCACGGGGATTTGCTCCTTGCTCGTGGCCACCTTTTGCAGAAGCAGCCAAATGCCGAGTACGAGCACGACAGGACGACCGCGGGCCAAGGCCAAGGCTTCTGCTGCATCTCGTGACGCGGCTTCCGGAGTGAGGGGCTTGACGGTTTCGATGCCGATCTCTTTGAGCACCGAGGCTTGTGGGAAGTGCTTCAGCCAGGTCGGCCCAGTTGCTAACTTTACGACGTCCGGGTCGCGATCATCCTCCTCTGCGCGGCCTGCTCCTGTCAAAACCAGGATTGGGGAGGATGCGAGATGGGACGTGTAAATTGCGGTAAGGGCGTTAGTGAAACCGGGCCCGCCGGTTACCGCTGCGACTCCGATACGACCGGTAGCGCGCGCGTATCCGTCAGCCATCGAGACGGCGTGGTTCTCGTGACGTGCAGGGTAATAGACGATGCCCCGTGCTACGGCAGCATTGACGACCGAGGCAATATCTTCACCCAACACACCGAATATGCATTCCACTCCGGCCTTGACCAACTGATCGGCTACGAGTTCGTACGCCGGTATGGAGTGCTTGATCTCTTGTGAGGCTACCATTCATTTTCTCTCGTAGGCGCTGACACGATGGTTGATGGGATTTCTTTAGAAAGCGGCATGCAATGTTGGGGCTTACTGCTATGAAGCAGGAAGGTTGCGAAGCAGCGATGTCAGTCCGCTAATGCTGGGGCCATCTTCGAGCCGGAAAATTGCATCGGCGATGCGATCTCGCCATTCTTGCGTTGCGATACCCGAGACCAAGGCATGAAATTTGGACTCAATGTCCGCCCGGTGAACGGGGAAGTCTGGCGTTCCAACCGAATCCTGGCGAAACTCTTCGATAAGCTCCCCGTTCTTGAGGTGGACACGCACAAGTCCCGGAAACCGGTCGGGCAGCCAGCGGTCAAGTGAGGGATCCGATTCAGCCTCCACTCGATCCATTAAAGCAAGGACGGCAGGATCCGCGAGGTGTTGCTCGGCGAACGCGCCGGGGTCTTTCGTGTCTAGCAGCAGCGCGGCCGCCATGGCATAGGGAAGTGAGTACTGGGCAGACGGAGTTGATTTGGGGCGATACTGCATGTGGTTTTCGAGCGCGGCGGCGGGAGCACGGACCAATACGCGTTCCACGTCAGTAGGCGCGAAGCTGCGCTGTTTGCGGCAAGCCAACAATGCATCAATGGAAGAGTGGAACCATCGACAACAGGCGTGGAGCTTGAAGTTGATTTGATCTATTTCCCACGTTTCCCCCATGCCGCGAGTCAGCCTGGTCGCGTCCCCAGCTCCCCCAAACAAAGTGATCACGCCATATTGCCCGTGAAGTGCAGCTTTGGGCCCCCGCAGTCCGGCGCTGGCGAGAAGCGCTGCAGTAAGGCCGCCTTGAGCCGGCAGGCCTGCGTGCAATCGCTTCACGGTGGACTCACCATCACTAGAGAACTGCATAGACCCCGATGCGGTCGAAAGTGCGATGCCAAAGGTTGATTCGAACCCGGCTGAGTCAAGTTGCATCACATGTGCGGCAGCGGCGCCCGAGCCGAATGTCCCAGCCACGCCAGTCGGGTGAAAACCTCGCGCAATTGCATTACGAGCGGCCGCCCCGATCCGTCCTTGGGCCTCATACCCAGCTACCAGCGCAGTCAAGAATTGCCTTGGAGTAGCGTTGAGAGCCTCCGCCACTGACATCGCGGCGGGAATGACGACACTTCCGGGGTGGCTGAGTGACTCATTGTGCATATCATCGAGCGATACGCTGTAAGCAGCGGCCGCATTGATGAACGCGGCGTGGGCGCGTGGGACCAGCTGCGTCGATCCGTAGATTGAACTCTCGGGCCTGCCGCCCCAAGCCGCGATCGTGTCTCGCACAGCGCGCGTAGCGCACTCTCGGGTGCCTAATAGGGCGACCGCGACATGGTCAAGTAGCAGATCCTTCGCACGCTCAATCGTCGCGCGCGGTATGTCATCAAACCTCAGGCTAGCGAGAAATCCGCAAAGAGCCCGTGTGACGTCAGTCCCTTGAGAAGAGTCGTCGGTTACAAGTTGCTGCGGTTCCATAAGTGCTGATTCTCATAATATGCACAGCGATCGACGCGAAGGATGAGCCAGTCACGACTCGCCTTTTGCAGAGCGCCGAAAAACGTGCTGCCTTTGCTCAACCGCGCGAGACAGACGTGTTTCGTCGACATTTGTTCGAACAATAACGCGATGGCTTGAGGCTGGTCAACCTGTGAGGCACTAGGGAAAGCTCTTACGTAGACGGTTATTACGAGCTTGTCGCTTGACGAGTGATGCCAAAATGTTCGAACATGAATGGGAGCTTGTAGAGGATGGCCGTCAGACTTGCTTCTTCATACAGTTGGCCATTGCTGCTACCGAACTGCGTGCGTTTCGATCTATGTGAGGGCCGACTCGTGCGCGAACTCGCTCGTCGAGGTTCGGCCTTCAGCCGCGCCGAGGTCCCGCGGATTGACCTCGCGCATGCCGGCCGGGCGAGGCTGTCGCTTGAACCTCCCAGCAGTCAAGTGCGCACGGGCCGAGGGGATCGGTAATCGGGAATCACGCTGGCGAACTTCACGTTTGAACATTCAACTTAATGTGTGGAATGCCACCCTTTATCGAAAGCACGGAGCAATGTTGGACGAAGAGGGTGGTTCACTTACAAACGAAAACGGAGATTTGATGAAGGTTCTAGTGCCTGTGAAGCGCGTCGTCGATCACAACGTGAAGGTACGCGTGAAGTCCGACGGTTCCGGGGTCGACATATGCAATGTGAAGATGTCAATGAATCCATTCGACGAGATCGCTGTAGAGGAAGCCGTGCGGCTCAAGGAATCGGGCGTTGCTACCGAAGTTGTGGCCGTTTCTTGCGGTGTGGATCTAGCGCAGGAGACATTGCGCACCGCTTTGGCTATCGGTGCGGATCGCGGTGTGCTGATCCGCAGCGATGCGGAGCTCCAGCCTTTGGCGGTGGCGAAACTGCTTCAAGCTCTGGTTGAAAAGGAGCGGCCGTCCTTGGTCATCCTGGGCAAGCAGGCTGTCGACGACGACTCGAACCAGACTGGACAGATGCTCGCGGCGTTATCGAAGATGCCGCAAGCGACGTTTGCATCCAGCCTTTTGGTCGACGAAGGCTGCGCGTTGATATCCCGGGAGATCGACGGCGGATCAGAAACGCTGTCGTTGTCGCTGCCCGCTGTGGTAACCGCAGACCTCCGCCTCAACGAGCCGCGCTACGTGACGTTGCCAAGAATCATGAAGGCCAAGAAAAAGCCTGTCGACGTTATCCACGCGGAAGCGCTAAGCGTAGACGTTGCACCGCGGCTTAAAACGCTAAAGGTCGTTGAGCCGCCCATGCGCGCGGCGGGTGTCAAGGTCGAGGATGTCAGTGTCTTGGTTGACAAGCTCAGAAACGAAGCGAAAGTGATCTAACGGGGAATGCGAATGGCGACGAGCCTGGTGATTGCAGAACATGACAATCGGATTGTTAATCCAGCGACGCTTCACGCGATTGGCGCGGCAAAAAAGATTTCTGCGGATGTGCACGTATTGATAGCGGGATCGAACGCGCGCCCGTCTGCTGAGATGGCTTCGAGGATCGCGGGTGTGACTAAGATCCTTCTTGCAGATGCGCCTCAACTTGATGCGGGGCTAGCGGAGGGTATTGCAGCGACTATTGCGACGATTGCATCGCGGTATTCACATATTTTGGCTGCTGCGACGGCGTTTGGTAAAAATGTGCTGCCGCGCGTCGCTGCGACACTCGACGTCGCGCAGATCAGTGACATTACCGGGGTAGTCAGCGACGACACATTCGAACGGCCGATCTACGCCGGTAATGCGATCGCGACCGTTCAGTCTTTGGACGCCATCAAGGTCATCACGGTACGCACGACGGCTTTCGATCCAGCGGCGACACAAGACTGCGCTGCACCGATAGACGTCATCGATGCAGCGCCGGATTGCGGAACCTCTCGACTCGTTATGCGGGAGTTGACGGAAAGCCACAGGCCCGAATTGACAGGCGCAGGCGCGATCGTAGCCGGTGGGCGCGGGCTTGGCAGCGCCGAAAACTACGCGAAAGTGCTTGAGCCTTTGGCCGATACGCTTGGAGCGGCGCTCGGAGCATCTCGCGCGGCGGTCGACGCGGGCTTTGTGCCGAACGACTATCAAGTGGGCCAGACCGGGAAGATTGTGGCGCCGCAGCTATACATCGCAGTAGGCATTTCCGGTGCAATCCAACACCTAGCGGGGATGAATGGCTCCAAGGTTATCGTCGCGATCAACAATGACCCGGAGGCGCCGATATTCAGCGTAGCGGATTATGGTGTGGTTGGCGATTTGTTCAGCGTCGTGCCGGAGTTGACTAACGTGCTCGCACTGCCGCCTGATTATCTATGAGCCAGCCGGCATCGGCTACGTCCGCCCCAACGACATGCAGACATCTAGCCGAAAGCCATGACTGTCCCCATAGACCCTATCTGTCGCCGTTCCTGCACGTTCGGCGGGGTTGCTTTCGTGCTTTCGTGTCGAAGATGCACGAGAGCTCATTGAGCTGGACTGGCCTATCGACGAGACGGACGTGGCGCGCGGAATGTAATCGCGGATGACTTTCTGCTTCAAGGGCTTGTTCGGTGTTGCATCGCACTTCTCGCTTTTGCCACAGCTCGTGGAACCATATTTACCGACATGGGAAAATAAGTATATGAGCGACTTTTTCGCCAGCGTTGGAGAAAGACTCTTCCGTTTCGAACTGGATAGCCTGGGCACGCTGCATCATCGAGAGGAGTTGGGGCTTGAGAGCCCGATCCACTACGTTTGGCCGCATTCCGATCGCCGCCTGTTGTACGTGGCGTCGAGCAAGCGTTGGTTCACGCCTCATGACGGAGGGCACATGCTCAGCGTGGTTAAGGCGCCGGTTAATGGCGGGCTACGGCAAGTGGGAAAGTCGGTGACGCTTCCGACACGTCCAATACATATAACGGTGGATCAAACTAATCGATTCATCGTTTGCGTATTCAATGTACCCCCCGGAATCGAGGTGAGGGCACTACTTCCCGATGGCTCAATAGGCGAAAAAATAGAGCAGCCTCAGACGCCGGACGTTGGCGTTTTTCCGCATCAGGCTCGTTTCAGCCCAAACGGATCATGGCTTCTGATACCGGCTCGGGGCAATCATCCGGGCAAAGATAGTCCAGAAGAGCCGGGAAGCCTGCGTCGCTTCGCATTCGAGGAGGGCCGGCTAAGGCTTGTTCAGGTAGTGGCCCCCAACGGCGGATACGGGTTTGGCCCGCGGCACATTGATTTCCACCCAACACTCCCGTTCATCTACGTCTCAGTCGAACGCCAGAACCAGTTGCAGGTTTTTCGCTTTGATGGCGCCGAGATTGAGGAGAGCCGGAGGCAGACGTTCAGTACGCTTTCACCCGAAAAGAGTCCATTATTTCCCCAGCATGCTGGTGCCATCCATGTCAACGCAGCGGCAAACTTTGTCTACGTAATCAACAGAGACGATCTGACGAACGGGACAACGCCGACGCACATTACAGGGGACAATACCATTGCCGCTTTTGCTATAGACCCCGCGAATGGCAGCGTGTCGCCTCCGGTTCATTCAGATCTTGACGCGTTCCATGTCCGGACATTTTCGCTGTCGGCGCCATACATAGTTGCCGCCAGTCAGGCGGATGTGTTTTTGCCAGGAGAGTCAGGGCCGCGGAAGGTCGGTGCCAGCTTGAGCGTTTTTCGAATGCGCGCGGACGGGTATCTCAATCGGGTACATCGTACGGACATGCAGGCTGACCGGTCCATGCTGTTCTGGTGTGGCTTTCCGCATGCATATGGCGCGAGTTGGGGCTGACACCGCCTACGAGCGTACATTAAGCCCGACGCCTATTCGTGTTGTTCGCAGGGGGTCCAATGTTGCAGCCTTCTCTTCGCGATCATGCGCCGGAAGCGTCCGATAGCGACGTGAAATAAGCAATCGTCCCAACAGCAGTAGATCGCAACCGCGTCTGGAACGCGCGCCGGTTCACCGGCGCCACATATAACATCTGAGATGTGGTCGGTCGTCGGTCGTCAGTCGCCGAAAGGGAGCACTGCGAGCCGGTTCCGGTCCGTTGACTGCAAGCAGGGGGTTGCGACCTCTCGATCTACTTGTTCGTCTGCCCCGAGCGCTTTTCTGTTCTTGGCGAAAAGTCCCGCAAGAAGTCCACTGAATGCTGGTATCGGTCAGGCCGGCAGATCAACTCCGTCGACTCGATCAGCTCGTTCGTGCTAGTAAGGTACGATCGCCGCAGAGAGAGCATAGGAGAACCACTACGGACTCCAAGGAGCTTGGTAGCCGGCGCCTCGGCGGCCACAGCGCTGGCGACTTGTCGGGTCCGCGCTGCACGCACCCGGCAATGCTTTTCGATCAGGAGAATGAGTGAACCCTTGCCGATCTCGGCGTCGGGAAGCCGCTCGGCGTACCTTACAAGCGTGTACAGATTGTGCAGGGCCGCCGGCTGGCCGTTGACGTGCAGCACTCGCTGAATGTGATACAGGGAGTCGTCCGCGGCTAGCCCGAAGGAGTTTCCTAACTCCGGAAAATCGGAAACCGGAACAACCCCGCGCTTGATGAGGACAGAATGGGCGGTGCTGAACTCGCCAATCAAATCGTTCAATGACTTTATGCCCCACGAGCCCCGCGGTGCAAGGCGTGGCGACACGACGGTGCCGCGGCCGGGGCTTCGCTGGATCAGGCCTTCACTGACCAGAACCTTCATCGCCTCGCGGATGGTGTGCCGCCCCACATTGAACTCAGCGAGCAACAGCATCTCGGGCGGAAGCATCTCATTTTCGGCATAGACACCGTGGGAAATGCGCTCACGTAGCGTGCGGGCAATCTCAACATGAAGTGGCTCGGGGCGCGACCCTGTCATTCATTAACTCCGTAATTCGACCGTTTTTCGGAGCATCAGCGCGAAACAGGCGGCGTCTGTTTCGCCTAAGTGCCGACTATCGGACGAGGATTTTGATCGTCATCTAAATATACAGTCGGTGGCGACAGTTCGCTAGTTCGGCGCTTTACGGGTTACCTTCGCTGGACATCGCACCGGAGACGAGTTCGACCGCACCGCCGCGATACATTTTTGCGTGTACTTGGGATGCAGGAAGTCGATTCGCAGCATTCGCCCAGGCCAATGGGCGGAGGGGCCCCGCGTGGCCTCGGATGGTGTGGCTTGATTGGCCGACAGCAGGCGCTGCCACGAAACGACCCTTCTCCATCTCGACCAGAAAGCGTTGGCGCCTAGAGCCGACATAGGTGATCTTACCTTCGCGGAACTGTTGCTCGAAGGCGTGCCAGATCCCTCCCACGGTGTGGCCCGGTCGATGTGGTGCATCTGATACAGGTCGATGTGATCGGTCTTGAGGCGCTTGAGGTTGCCCAGCGCGATGCGGCTGACTTCGAGGCCGGTACGGCCGAGATGCGTATAGTTCATAGCGTTTTACTCCTGTAATTCCTAGGTCCTGACGATGAACCGAATGGGACGCGGTGATTATGGGTGGCCTATTTTTGGACGGTCTATTCCTCCGGCGGCGCGGCGAGCGGGCCGTAGCCCGGCCGCTTGAACAGGCGTTCGCCTGCCGTCTTGATGTCGGGGCCATAGACCCGCCGCAATAGTATCGCCGGCCTGTTCTTCATCAATGGCCCCACCGGTCTGCGGCAAAATCTGGTGGGGGCAGCTCGGGCATACAAATAGGTTGGGTCAGCCATGCCTCTCAGGCTGCTCCGCGCGTGTGCAATACGTTCACGGCCGCGCTGCGCGCTGCCTGCGGGAAAGCCCAGCACCACGGGCAATGTGAATTTGGTCTCATTTGGCCGTACAAATGATCGATCGAACGCATCAGGGATGAGCGTTGGCCGCCGGGAAGGTAGCTTCGGACTCGACAAGAGAGGGAGTGACCTCGAGATCTCCCATGCGCAGCCCTTAAGCGATGGAGATCAGTGAGAGGAACGTCCCTTTATAGCACGCTCTGATTCTTGCACTAGTTGCGTCATTGACCGGGTGCGCCCGTTGGTGTGACGGCAGTGAGGACCGCGAGAAATGTCTGGAGCGGGTCCACGTCGCTCAATCGGTCGGCGCCGTCGTCGGAGTCGTTGCCCTGTGGCTCACGGTCGAGGCGGTGGAACCGCGGACAACTCTTAAAAGGGAACTGCCAATACGGCTGGCAAACCGCCGCAGATGGATCGCTATGCGGACTGAGATCCGCGGACTCTCCCCGGTGGCGACTGAGTACCGCGTCTTCATTCGATCAAGCGTTGCTACGTGCCATCAATGCCAGGGCTCGGACCTAGCAGGTTGCTGAAGTACCGAGGGTTCATGTCATCGTGGAAGTGCCCTGATGCGTTGATATTAGGCCCCTCACTTGCCCACTGAATATCATGCGCGGCGACGACACGTTCACCGAGAGTCGGTTTTCCCTGCGAAAGCTGGACGACTTCGTGCCGAAGTCGCATCCGTTGCGGTCTATCACCACCAGGCGAATCCCAACGATACCAAGTACGATAACTGGTCGTCGAAAGGAAATGTGAACCCGTATACGGGCAAGGAAGGGACGATCGATCCGTCCAAATGAGTGTTTCCTGTTGCGATCGACGATCAAACTCTTGATACGCACGCCGTTGGGCAGTTGCTCCTGCTCAACGGCGTTAGCGTTTTCATCAAAGGCGAACAAATTGTGTCTTGGGCCGCGAAGGTGCGGCGCCCCGGGACGCCGCAATCAATGTGGCATCGTTCACAAGCCTGGTAGCAAAACAGATAGGGATCAGAGGCGCCGCGCGAGTCACACCATTGCGTTCGCTACTGCTTTCCGATTGAAGGATTGAAGCGCTCGGCGCGATATGGGTCCAATTGATTGACGCTCACCCTATCGAGCAACTCGGTCGTGATAAGTTGCGACAGTCCCGCAGCGAGGCTGATACCCGCGTTCGTCGTGATCGACAGGACGCCCGGCAGCGAGGCCAAACTGCTCACGACAGGCAGGCCGTCGGCGGGAATCACGCGCCGCGTTTCTGTTACTTCCTCGACCGTCGCATCCTTTAGGCCCGGCAACACGCGCGCCGCGATGCGCACCAGCTCTTCCGGGTCAGGGGTGTTTGGGTCGCCGACGGGTGAACCCGAGAAGTGCTTCGCGATCACCACACGGCCGTCGACCCGTTGAATGGCGTGGACGTGTGCACCGAGAATGACCGAGTCGAAAAGACGCGGCAACGGCGCGAGATGTACGACGCTGCCCGTGCTGTGCGTGAGCGGTGCCTTCAATTCCGTGCCCTCGACGAGGTCCGGATTCGCAATGCCGCCCGCAAAGATCAAGATGTCCGCCTCGCGCTTGCCGCTCCCACTTGTGATCTCGTAGCCGGCCGCGGTCTTTCTGAACCCTTCGTACGCGTCCTGCGGTGAATAATGCGCTCCGCGCGCGATGGCGGCCTCAAGCATCCTCAATGTGAGTTGTACCGGTGACATCATCCCCTCGTCGGGCGTGTAGAAGATGAACGACTCATCACCGGGCTCGAACCCCGGCTCGATTTCTCGCGCTTCATGCGCGGTCACCCGATACGACGGGCTTCCCCAACGAATACGCCGGTCGAGCTCAGCCGCCAGTTCGTTGGCTTCGTCGCTGTCGGGTTCCGCGCTTTGGAAGCAGCCGGACCAGCGAATCGGCAGGCCACCGATGGCGTCTTGCAAATATCGCCAGCGCAAATGCGACAGCCGGTGCAGGTTGAAGTAGTGCCGTGCGCCTTCTTCGCCGAGCGAGTCTGCGTTGCGGAATTTCGTCTGATTCGTAATCCACGCGAAGGAACCGGACGTTGCGCCTTTGGCAACTTCGTTCTTGTCGAGTACCGTTACGCGCGCGCCTCGGCTCGCGAAATCGTGAGCGAGTGTGGTGCCAATGATGCCTGCGCCGACGATGACAACCTTAGGTGCGGATTCGATCATGTACGTGCCTCGTTTTTGTTGATGCCAGTGGTGGTGTTCGGAGCGTTTTGCACACGATGTGATTGGCCGAGCGACAGGCCGCGCGTCTCAGGCGCCATGCGAGCGGATACGAGCAGCCCGACGACGCTAATCGCACCGGCGATAAGAAGGCCATTGGCGCTACCAAACCGGGCCAGCGTCATCGGCAGAAGGAATGTGCCGGCCGCAGCGCCGATGCGGCTGGCGGACATCGCGAGGCCCATGCCGGTCGCACGAAGATCAGTCGGAAAGACTTCGTTCGGATAGACGAACTGCAGACTCGAGCCGGCGGCTTCTGCGACCGTGAATAGCACGAACAAGCCGATGGCGACTGTCGCCATACTCGACAATGGCGTCGCGAGGAGGATCAGCGAGAGCGTGGCGAGCACATAGGAAACAATCAAAAGCGGTCGGCGTCCCATGTTGTTGATGACCAGCATGCCTAGCGCAGTGCCGACGATCGCGAACGCGATGATGACGAGCGATCCGGCGAGCGCCTGCGTCACGCCGAGGGATTTGAGCAGCATCGGTTGAAACGTCTTGATCGCGAACGACGGCGCGATTTGGCACATCCAGAAGATCGAGCAGAACGCGAGCATGCGTCCGTAGCCGCGCGCCAGCAGTTCGCGGATGCTCGACAGTCCGAGGCCGCGACGGTCCGAAGCGACGCGCGTTTCGGCGACCAGGCCATCGAAATCGGCATGCTCGCCGAGATATTGTGCGACAACTCGGCGCGCTTCCTCCTTACGTCCCGCGGAGATCAGCCAGCGCGGCGACTCTGGAATGTTCATGCGCAGCAGCAGAAAGATCGCCGATGGAATTGCCGCACTCGCCAACACGTAGCGCCACACTCCGCTTCCCATGCCATTGACGAACAGCCCAGTCGCCAGACTAATCGTGTAGCCGACCCACAGAAATAGCACGAGGCTCGACAGAATCGGCCCGCGCAGTTTCTTCGGCAAGAACTCGGAGGCGAGGGCGGTGGCAATCGGATAGTCCGCCCCAAGCGCGACACCCATCACGAGGCGCAGAAGGAAGAGCGTCGTGACGTCGTGCACGAACAAGTGCGCGATCGAACACAACACGAACACCGCGAGATTGAGCACGTACATCGACTGTCGACCGAAGCGGTCGGTCATCGGCCCGAAAACAATGCCGCCAAGGAACATGCCGATGAGGCTCGCTGCGCCGATGAGCCCCATCTGCATGGCGTTTAACTGCAGGTCCTGCGCGATAAATGGCAAGGCCACGACTATGATGCCGAGCAGATATCCGTCGCAAAACGGACCGCCCGCGGCGACTAACGCGATCCTCTTATGGAACGGACTGGTAGGCAGATCGTCGATGCTGATGCGCGTAGTAGCCATGAAAGCAAAGCTCCGGTAAGCAGGCCGTTGAACAGGGACGACTTTCTTTCGACTTGCTTCTAGGCTAGAGACGCGGAGAATATCGGTCAATGCGTGTCTTTATTGATCAAATATCGAGGGCTTCGATATGTTGTTCAGCGATGAGATCAACACGTTTCTTGCCGTAGTTCGTTCCGGAAGCCTGTTGCAAGCGGCGGAGATCGTTTGCGCGACGCAATCGACCGTCTCATACAGGATTCAGTCGCTCGAGCGGCGCATTGGCCACCCGCTTCTGCTGCGGTCTCGCGGATCGCGCGGCATTTCGCTGACCAGTGAGGGCGAGCGCTTCCTGGACATCGCCGAGCGCTGGAGCATGCTGGAAATCGAAGCTGAACAGTTGAAGGCGAGCAACGAGCGCCATCTGGCAATCGGTGCGGTCGATGCCGTCGCAATTCACGTACTGCCGCCATTTTTGACGGCACTATCAGATTTGCAACCGCCAATTCGCCTCCATCTGGAGAGCAGCCGGTACTTTCAACTTTTCAACCGTGTGGCATCCGGGCATCTGGATGTTGCATTCACGCTGAGCTCGGCAGATCACATTGACCTCGTGTCGACGGCGATCCGTGACTACTCGATGGTCATTGCATATGCGGGCGACAGGCAGTTGGATGAACTGGTCGACCTGGCGGATTTCGATCCATCGCGCGAAATCTACTTGCCATGGTCGTCGACGTTCGACTTGTGGCGGGGGCGGCGCGGACTATCGCGAATCACTACCACCGTCGACAAGGGGCACATGCTCGCGCCGATCCTGCGCAACGGCGCCTGGGCGATCGTCGCAAGCTTTCTTGCGCCGTCGCTGCAGGAGGCTACTGGTTGCACCGTGCATCATATTGCGCTCGATGCTCCTGCACCTTTGACGTTGTACAAGATCGCACGGAAGGACGACAACTCAGTTCAAGAGCGACAACAAAGATTGGTCGATGCGGCGCTGGAGACACTGCGCTCAGTGGCATGACCGATGGACCGGGGGGCTAACACGACAATCGTTTCCTACATGGACGGCTCATGTCATGCTTTGGCCGTTACGCCTACGCGACGGAGGGACCGTGGATCCGGCGAGCAAGGACGGGCTGGATCATTCGACAATCGATTCGCGCATCTTGGACTGTCATCGCATGATCGAGCGTGCACCGTGCGACAGACAAAAAAAGGCCCGCGTAAAGCGAGCCCCTTGAAGAACGTGATCGTGCTTACGCCGCTGCGTCCTTCAACTTCTTGAGCGCGCGTACCTTCAACTTCACCGTCGCGGGCTTGGCATCGAACCAACGCTCCTGGCCCGTGAACGGATCTTTGCCGAACCGGCGCTTCTTCGCGGGCACTTGCTGGACGTTGATTTTCAGCAGGCCCGACAGTGTGAACTCTCCAAGGCCCTTCTTGTGTACCGAGCCGAGAATCGTTTCCTCCAACGCAGCGAGCACGGCCTTCACTTGCTTCGGTTCTATGCCTGCTTGGGTTGCCACGTGGGTGGTGAGCGACGACTTTGTGAACTGATCTTTCACCGGCTTGAGCGTGCCGGCAGTGACCGCAGCCTTCTTTGGTGTTGCGTCCTTCTTCGCGGCCGCACCCTTTTTGGCGGGTGCAGCGGTCTTCTTCGGTGCAGCAGCTTTCTTCGTTGCCATTGAGGCTCTCCTGGAAATGAAACGCTGCTTAAGACGAAGCACCCCGGGGCATCGAGCGTCCGGCACATGCGCCGTCGTAAGCTGTCGGCTAGCGTAGCAACGGTTCATGCAATGCGCAATCGGAGGACACCATAAAACAAGGTACTTTCTGGGTTCATCTCGAAGAAAACAACGCCAAGCGCTGAGGGCGTCGAGGAAACGTGGGCAAGTGACGAGAGATCGGAGCACTCATGCTGTGGGCGGCGGCCCGGCGCCTCCCTCGGCCAACTGGAGCAGCAAATCCGGCCAATCCGCATCATCCAGGATGAGTCTTTTTGCGGCCAGGAACAAGGTCGCCGCCGACTGCCTCAGTTCTTTCCGGCTGCACCACCCTGTCCGCTATGCAGTGCACGCCGGCGTAGGGCGCCCCGATGACCAGGTCGTGCTCCGACCACGTACGGCGATAACTGTGGGTATGGACGCTGAGTTCGGCGGCAACGTAAGCCCGTCGGGCTCCACTCGAGCCGGGACTCCACCCGCCAGACCGACGTCTTCTCGCCCTGCGCGCAGACGCGTATGACTGTGGCACGACGTGCTAGCCTCTCCGTGCAGCGCGAACACCCGGCGCACGGGACCATAGGCGCATTTCCCTTGATGTCCCTGTGCCGGGGCTGCAGGCAAAAAGAAAAGCCCGTCGCGAAGACGGGCCGAACGTTTCGAGGGCTGAGCGCCATGCAAGTGCGCTCGAAGATATGCTCGCCGCATTTCACCGTTAAGACATCGGTCCAACGCGATTTTCTGTGTTTCGATGCGCGAAACGTCCTTAGTCGAATGCGTTAGTGACGCTTCTCGTAGTGGTCGCCCGTGCGCGAGTTCTTGTAGTGGCCGCCCTTGTGCGAAGAGCCGTGTCCGCCAGCATAGTGACCGCCACGAGCTTCCGCGATGACCGGAATGACGAACGACGCGCAGATCAGCGCGGCGATAAGTTTCTTCATTAATCTTCCCCTGTGAGCGATTGCGTCGCCGACAACGGCGACAGTATCAATGTCGGCACACCGCTGCATGACTTGATCCGTGGAAACCCGTCGATCACCCCACGGAATCCTGGAGTTCGCTGCGGTGCTGCCGCAAAAGGTGAGCTTTTCCGGGATGGCTTCGACCGACCTTGTCGAGGCCATCGGTGTCGCACTCGAGGCTTTTTTGTCGCTCGGCGTTGCACAGGTGAACGAGAAAGAACCGCCGCCGTTCGAATTCGAGCATGCGAGTAATGATCCCGCCGGTCAAGAAATCGGGCCCCGGCATGATGGTGAGTAGAGCACCTGGACGTCGAAGCACGCAAGCTGCACCTCGGCAACCAAAAACCGGCGAAATTCGCTATTGTCTATCGAATTTATAAAACGATGCGTTTTGACTATCTACACTATATCTTGTGCTTGATTCGTCATTCACGTCCAAGTATTGTGGACATTTCCTCAGATCTGTGCTTATATACAGTGCCAAACGAGCGAACGCCTGACTCCGCTTAGCGCGGTTCACCGAGAAACTTTTTTTCGAGATACGACGATGATGAAGTTGCCGATCTTTGTGTTGCCTGCAGGCAAAGGGCGAGGCCTCCAGGCCCCGACGAGAACCGTTCACGGCGGAGTGACTGGCCAAAAAATGCAGCCCATCACTCGTGGAGCTAGTAATTCGAATGGCGATAAGCAAGGCGGCGGTAAGTCGAAATAGCAGGCCGAGAGATGTGCGAAGACCATTGTGAGTCCGCGGACGACACCGCTGAGCGCAAACGCCTGTACGAGCGTAACCGGGACGATTTGTCGAAGCGCCAGATTTCGAACGCTGAGAATCTCGACAAGTCCATCCTGACGTATTCGGGTGCGGGTCTCGCTCTTTCGCTCGGTTTTTTGAAGGACTTCATTCCGATTCGTCAAGCTGAGTTCGCGTGGGCGCTATACGGCTCTTGGTTCTTCTTCACGTTGGCGATGGTGCTCGTTATTGCGTCCTACGTCTTGAGCTTGCGAGTCGTGACCTTGCAATTGGATAGAGCTGAGAGGTACTACCTTAAGTCAGAGGACGAAGCGTTCAACGAGCAGACGTGGTGGGATCATTGCGCGAACCACGTGAACCATTGGATGTCCGCTGCTGCATTCGCTATCGCCTTGATCTTCACGACATTTTTTGTATCAACAAATCTTCGAGGCGCCAACGTGGCCGGGACAAACAAGCTTATCTACGACGGAGTAACGGGAATGGCGATGCAAAAAGTACAGGGGCAGACGGGAACGGTGCAGCGTGGTTTGACTGGACTCCCGATGCAAAGTGTTAAACCCACTTTGCCGAGCAGTCCCGCGCCTGCAGCGCCGGCGACAGGAAATACCAGCAAGAGTGGAGGCTAGAAGCAGCGCACGTATGGATGGAGCTTAGTAGTTACATCGTGGGGCACTGTCGGGCGAAGCAGCTGATAAGTGCGCCGAAGCGGCCCGTTGAGACCGCCTTTTTCCGTGTAGCAGTTACGAAAGCGGAAGAAGAAGCCTTTTTCTTTCCGAATTCAGAAGCCGCGTGATCCAGTCGGGCCGCGTCCAACTCTCAAGAGGCGAAGAGGAGCCCATCATGTCCATCAAAGGAATCTTCGTCGGCATCAACAAGCAACTCGATCCCAACATCGATGAGCTCACTGGAGCAGTGCGTGACGCTACAGCGCTTAATGCACTGTTTCTTGATTCTGTGCCCGGCTTCAGCGCAAAACTTCTGGTTGACGAACACGCTACGAAAGATAACGTATCCGAGTCGATATTCGGTACATTAGCAAGTGCTGCGGATGATGACGTCATCGTTATAAGCTTTGCCGGGCATGGATCGCCCGATGGAGGAATCGCGGTTTATGACACGCTCTGCTCCGACTTGCCGGGTACCACGCTATCAATGGCAGAGCTTGGGGACGCCTTCAAGGCGACACGGGCGCGAGCCGTACTTTGTATCCTCGATTGCTGCTTCAGTGGACACGCGCCGGCTCGCGTCCTAGAGGTTCCTGCACAACCGAGGAGCGTCTTCGCACTCGAAGGTGTCGCTGGGGAAGGAAGGATTCTGCTCGCTGCATGCACCGCGCGCCAAGTTGCATGGGAGCAACCTGGAACTGGTCATGGGCTGCTCACGCATGCCGTGATTTCAGCGATGACAGCGAACACTATCGAGCAAGTCAGCTTTCCCGCAGTAGCGGATGAGATCGTACAGATCGCACGTGTTGAGGCTCACCGAATCGGCGTAACGCAGACACCCGTGTTCTTGGGCAGCATCCAAGGAGGACTTGTCTTTCCGCGACTCGAATTTGGCGCGAATTACAGAGCAGCCTTTCCGACGCACGCCGTTGAGCAGATGGCTGGGCCTTTTGAGCAGCTGCTTGATAGCGGCTTTCCGTCACCGATCGTGGACCAATGGGCTATACGGTTTCCGGGCGGACTCAACGCCTTACAACTGCGCGCGGTCAACGACTATGGGGTTCTTGCGGGTCGTTCCCTCATGACCGTTGCACCGACGAGTTCGGGCAAAACGATGATCGGTGAGCTCGCCGCTGTCCAGTCCGTGATCGCGGGAAAGAAGGCCGTTTTCTTGCTCCCGTACCGTGCAATCGTCAACGAGAAGTTCGAGGAATTCAGCGAGCGGTACGGCGCTGCTGGGTTACGCGTTTTCCGCTGCACTGGCGATGCGACTGATTCCATCGGGGATGTGCTGGCCAGTCGCTACGATCTGGGCTTCTTTACATATGAGATGTTTCTGAATCTCGTCCTCGGCGCCCCGCATCTTCTCAATCGGATCGGGCTCGTGGTGGTCGATGAAGCACAATTCATCACGGATCCTCGCAGAGGCATCACCGTCGAGCTAATCCTGGCGTTCCTCCTGAGAGCGCGCGTTCAAGATATTCGCCCGCAACTGATTCTCTTGTCCGCCGTCATAGGTCGCCTCAATGGTTTTGATCAGTGGCTCGACATTCCGGTGCTTCTTTCACGGGAGCGTCCGGTACCTTTGATTGAAGGCGTCCTCGACCGGCATGGGACATTTCAGTACCGCGACGTTGATGGCATGACCAAAGTTGACGCGATTCTGTCGCCGCACAGCATCCGCGTACGCAAAGAGAAGCCCGGCTCACAAGACGTCATCGTTCCGCTGGCGCAAAAGCTTGTTGCCGCTAACGAGAAGCTCATCGTCTTCCGGAATCAGCGCGGGAAAGCTCAAGGGTGTGCTCGATACCTCGCCGACGAGTTAGGAAAAGGGCCTGCTACAGCGACCCTCAACGCGCTGCCAGCACAAGATCTTACCTCGGCCTCTCGTGACCTGCGGCGGTGCTTGAGCGGCGGCACGGCGTTTCACAGTACGAACCTGTTACGAGCGGAAAGAGAAGCAATTGAGCGCGGATTTCGGGATCCAAACGGCGGCATATGGGTCTTGGGGTCGACCACCACCCTGGCGGCGGGGATCAACACCCCGGCGTCGACCGTTATTCTCGCGGAGCAGGAGTTCCGTGGTGAAGACGGGCGACCGTTCACCATTGCCGAATATAAAAATATGGCAGGCCGAGCTGGCCGGTTGGGTTTCAATGAAACCGGTAAGGCCATTATCCTTGTGGATACCCCGATTGAGAGGGCTCGACTATTCCGCCATTACGTTGAAGGGACGCCGGAGGACGTGACGTCTTCGTTTGCTGAGGCTGCGCTGTCGACCTGGGTTCTTCGTCTGCTGAGCCAAGTTCGTGGAATTAAGGCGGCCGACATCCCGGCTTTGCTCGTAAACACTTTCGGCGGCTATGTGGCAGCTCGCGCGAATCCTACCTGGATTGCGATGGTCGAACCACGAATCGCGAGCTTGGTAGGACGTCTTTTGCAAACTGGGCTTGCCGAGCAAGAAGCCGACGACATCCTCCACCTGACGATTCTTGGACGAGCTGTCGGCGGCTCATCGCTCTCGTTCGAATCTGGACTGCGGTTGGTGGAGTTACTCCGCAGTGTGGATGTTGCGACGACACCTCCGTTGCACATCTTGGCACTTGTGCAGGTCCTGCAAGAGATGTCGGACATTTACACGCCGCTCTTCACGCGAGGACGATCGGAAGCCACACGCGTCAACGATGTCATCGTCCGATACGGCCACACGATTCAGCGGGCACTGCAACGATTCGCAGCTGACGAGCATGAATTCTGGCGTCGATGCAAGCGTGCAGCTATTCTCTACGACTGGGTGGAGGGTGTTTCGGTCGATGCGATAGAGCAGCGCTACACGGTCAACCCCTTCGTTGGGGCGATCCGGTACGGCGACATCATGAGCATTGCGGATGGGGCGCGGTTCCATTTGCGCTCGGCACACCGCATTCTCGCCGCGCTGTTCCCCGAGCAACCGACATATCTCGAGGGAGTGGACGTCCTGCTCACTCGGCTTGAATTTGGGCTCCCAGAGTCTTGCCTGTCCCTTCGCAAGGTTAATGCTGCATTGACACGTGGGCAGTGCTTTGCGCTGGCACAGGCGGGAGCCCAGACGCCCGAAGCCGTGCTCGGGATGACCGATGACGCGCTTGCAGCTTGCGTCGGCGATGCCATGCTGCAGCGTCTTCGTTCGATTCATGCCGAAGTGTCGGTCTAAGATGAAAAGCGACTTGTCCGGACGGCGCGCCGATTTTCTGCCAGCCGCGTGTTGCAGCAGTTGACCGCTCAAAAAGTCGAACCATTCGCAACCTTGACGCTGGCCGCTTACAGGGCGGAAAACTGAAACTGTCACAAATGGCTAAAAATCCGAAAGAGACTGTCTTCGAGACGACATTCGCGCAATACACGACAGAAATAGTGTTGGGCGAGGGTGGTGCGGGCCGAGTTTTCCGAGTGAAGGATGAGGAAGGCAACGCTTTCGCGCTTAAGCTGTTGCATGGTCAAGGAGTGACTCGCGACAAGCGCCGACGATTCAAGAACGAGATTGGTTTCCTGCAAAACACCCGGCATGACAATGTAGTGCGCGTGCTGGATCACGGAGTGCAGTCGGACGGAAAGGAAAACGCGCCTTTCTACATTATGGACATGTACGATGGGAGCCTTCGATCGCTCATGGAGCAACGCAATGGCGTGCCCGCGGCGGAGGTATTGTCTCTATTCAGTCAGATTCTCGACGGCGTGGAAGCAGCGCATCTGAAGAGAGTCGTGCATCGCGACCTGAAGCCCGAGAACGTTCTTTACCGTTCGGCGACCGGGCGACTCGCGGTCGCCGATTTTGGCGTCGCCCGGTTTAGTGCTGAGGACTTGCTCACTGCGGTCGAGACAAAGCCGACGACTCGCTTGGCCAACTTCCTGTACGCCGCACCGGAACAACGAGTACGCGGGCGGGAAGTCAATGTTCCATCGGACATATACGCCCTTGGACTAATGCTGAACGAGATGTTCACCGGCCAAGTTCCGCACGGTACTGACTATCGAAAAATTGGAGAAGCTGCGGCGGAATTCGCATGGCTCGATCCGATTGTCGAATCGATGCTCCGTCAAGACCCGGCAAAACGTCCATCGTCGATCGATGCGCTCAAGCGTGAGATTCAATTTCAGAACAGTGCGTTCGTTGGTCGCCAGAAGATCAGCCAGATTGATCAGACGGTCGTTCACGTAGACAAACTCGATGATCCGATTGTCGCGAAAGGAATGCAACTGACCGATGGGAAGTACGAGAACGGAGTCTTGAAGCTCCAATTGAGTCAGTCTGTCAACCAGACGTGGATAAATGCAATCAGGAATATGGGAAGCTACTCGTCTGTTATGGGGAAGGGGCCGGAGAGCTTCAATTTCGCTGGCACCGAGGCGAGGATCGGCGCAAGGGAAAATGAAATTCCTGATATTGTTCAGAATTTTAAAACCTGGCTTCCTAAGGGAACACAAGTTTACGCCCAGATGCTGCATAAGGAAGCCCAACAGCGGACTGCCGCAGAACGCGCAAATTTGGAGAAGCAGCGCAATGACGAAGAGGAAAAGCTGCGAATTCAAGATACCCTTAAAAAACTCTTCAGTTCCTGAAGTCACGGAACTCAGTCCAAGGTGGTGAGTATTGTTGAGCAGTACGGGTTCTTTCCTATTCTGGCTGCCGAACCAGCGATCGACGAGGATCTTCGGTGAGCGGCCGTTCCAAGCGTTCAATATTCCAAGAGGGATGCCGATCCCTGTGCCGAGTCGTCAACCTTTCCACGACTAAGTGAAAGTTCACGCCGTGGCGGCGGAGTCCACTGTCTAACGCCCAGCGATCGTCACAGCACTCAAGCGCGCTAGACATTGAGCGCTGTTCGCTCAGCTCTTCGGCGGAACTGTCGTGCTTTGTCCCTGTTCAAAGGGACTTATGGGCCTAGGTGTGGCATAGTGCTACCACAAATTTCTTGAGGAGCAGCCATGGCCACGTTGAAAGACATTCAGTCCAAAATATCTAAGCTTCAGGCCCAAGCAGAAGCCCTTGCGAAGAAGCAAACATCGGGCGTAGTAGAGAAGATTCACGAATTGCTTGAAAAGCACGGACTTACGCTCTCCGACATTGAAGAGAGTTTGCGGAATACGAGTCGTGGTCGCAAGGCAGGTACTCAGAATTCCGCAAAGAATGCGCCCGGCGCGGCGAAATATCGGGACCCGAAAACTGGAGCGACCTGGACCGGCCATGGACGCGCGCCAGCTTGGATCGCGAACGCCAAGGATCGTAGCAAGTTCCTTGTCGATGGTGATAAGGTCGTGACGCTGTCGCCAGCGAAGAAGGAGCCGAAGGCCGGCAACTATGTGCGTGGTCCCCAAGAACCAAAATATCGTGACCCACAAAGTGGTGCGACGTGGAGCGGCCGAGGAAAGGCGCCCGCATGGCTTGCGTCAGCCGCGGACCGTACGGCGTTTCTGATCAACGCGTCGGGTGCGGCCTCTTCGGAATCAACGAAACCTGCTGCGAAAAAGGCGACGGCGAAGAAGGCAGCAACGAAGAAGGCGACGGCGAAGAATACGGCGACGAAAAAGACGGCGGCGAAGAAAGCGGTAGTCAAGAAGGCGCCGACGCAAAAGTCGGCAGCCAAGAAGGCAGCCACCAAGACAGCGGCGACAAAGAAAACGACGGCCAAGAAGGTTGCGGCGAAGAAAGGTGCTGCAAAAACGGCAGCTGCAAAGAAGGCGCCGGCTCAAACCGCTGCGACTGCGACCAGCGAGGCTCCGGCGACGACTGCTCCCGTGAAGAGAGCGGCGACCAAGAAAGCGGCAGCAAAGAAGGGCAGCGCAAGGAAAGTGGCCGTCAAGAAGGTATCTCAAGCACCGGAGAGCGCGCCGCTGGTATCCAGTCCGAAACCGGAAGCCGGGGAGAGCGGTACGTCGGAAACGGCATAATTCAACGTGACTCGTCAGAAGGCAGCGTCTTCTGACGCTCTCGCGGCAATTGTCGTTCCAGTCATAACGATCACGGCGCTGCAGTTTCCGGCCACCTGGAGATCAACCCGCGCCCGGGTGGCATACATGAGGGACAGTTTTCTGTCCGCGTAATGGGACGGCGACGTTTGTGCTGATGCAGCGGGCGAAGCGCGCCGTCATGCACGTCAGCGAGCGGATCACCGGCGCGATCAATACTGGCAGCAGCGTATGTGAACATGGCGCAGGTCTGGGTTGAAGGGTATTCGGAACTTCGTGTGGAAACTGCTTCACACGTAAGCCAGCCTCTCGGGACCGAAAGGTGTCGCAGGTCTTGGAATAAGGGTCTGGCGATGTGAGGTTTGCGGTCCAAAAGAAGACCACGACGTCAACGCAGCAAAGAACGTCCTCAACACGGGGATGCATCTCCGATGCCGCAGGCACGAGACTGCAAGACGGACACTTCTCCGACAGTTTCGCGGCCGGGCGTGGCCGTCTTGCAGAAGGAATAGCCGTCCTTTAGGGCGGCGAGGGCGTCAACCGCAGATTTCGGACAATCTTTTGCTACCGGCGCGCTGAAGCGGAAGATCGACATTTCAGCGTTCATCGATGGCCGTTTCAATGGGATCGTCGCCTCGCAAAGTGAGAAGGAGGGTGTAGCATCGAAGCTGCTTAAGCAGCCCAAGCCCGCTTGAAGGAAACATCCGGCGGCGCCAGCTCCGTGGGTATCATCATCTTTCTGTCGCAATGTATTGTCCGGTCATTACACTTGGTCGCGCGAAGTCGCCTAATTCACTGAGCATCGGGACCGGAGATGCATTCGCTTCCAACAGATCGGCGACTGTCGGTGGCTGTTGACTTCCCAATGTGATACTGGTCGATTGGTGTCTCTTTGTTGGAAACACATATGGATAGAAAAGTTTTCATTCTGGCATTTTCGATAAACTCTCATTGAATAAGCGGAGGTTTCGAGCGCTGTTATTTGCATCGGCAATGCAGCGCGAATATAGTATTGACTTTATTTGCATTGCGGTGATATACCTTAATAGTCACGCGTCGGCCGAGCACAGGCCGCCCGACGAGAGTACCGCCTCTTCCAACTGAAGAGCTTCGGTGGTGACCGCCAGCGCGGACGGGTGTGACCGGTGGCGCGCTGGGGAAATCCGCACCACGGGGATGGGACCTGAGAAGCGGACGCGCTAGCGAAGCTAGAGGCGCGGGACCCGAAACAGTCTGGCGGAGCCATTGAAGTAAAAAGATGGCGGAAGGAGCACCTGCGCTAGCATGCAGGGGCCCCGGCTATGCCTAGCTACCCTAAAGTATGGATATGCTCATTAGGAGTTTCTTTCGTGAGCATGTTTTTCCATTTCTCAAAGAACATATTCTCACCAAAGGATATGCTCGAAATAAGAAAGCATATGCTCGCGTAAGCATATGCTTTGCTCTCGTCGCGCGCTCATTTATACGAAGGCCGCTGCGCGGCTTGGCAGCCAGGAAGGTAATTGCCGGGCTCGACTATCATGTGTCGCCCGTTATCGGCGCGGAGGCGTATCTGAAATGCACGGTTGAGTGCCCCTCTCGTCTGCGGGTCATTGTTCTCTCGCGGGTAGTGCTTAGCCCGTTCGCGTTTGGTGGCGTTACGGCCGCTGCGCGGCTGGCATCCAGGAGGTGGTTGTCGGGCTCTGCGCCATGTGTCGTCTGCCGCGGGTAGCGAGGCGCGTCTCGAGGGCGGGAGGTACTGCAGCGCATGGTCCGCACCTTCCTGGTAAGCGGCTTTCAGATCGCCGGGAGGGTGTCGCCCGCTTCAACGCTGTTGCGGTGCCCGGTGCGGAGGAGAAGGAACCATGCCTCTAGGCGTCAATCAACATGATCAGTCGACCGTACTCCGCCTGGAGCGCGTCGCGACCGCGTCAGGTCGGATGCCGTCGTCAGCAGCTTGCGTACTACTGCGACGATGTCATCCGCCTCACCGACAGGGGCCGGTCCGAAGCTGCCCGACTCCGTATCGCAAATCCGCGCGCTCATATAGCTCAAGGTGCCGGATAACCGTAACCTCGAAGTGCAGTTCGGGAACCGACTCTGACGTGCCGCCCGCAACCTTCGTCACGATCCAGTCGCTGCGTCGAGACGCGGATACGGCGCGTCGGGTCGCATGTTCCCGGCGTAGCTCAGCGCTTCGACCGCTGGACGCCATTCACGTTTAATACGAACAGAAATTTGCCTTTCTGCGCCGAATCAAACTCGGCGGTCAGGCTTTCGCCGCTTATTGCAAGATCCGTCTTCATGCCCGAATTGTTTAAATGCGCGCATCTCCGCCTGCTTTCCTGCAGAAAGCCGAACAATGCAACCTTTAATCGGCGCCCGCCGGAAAACGTTCAACTTATCCGACGAATTGCCGAGATAGCGTATTCTTACGTCCAAAACGTGAGACTGGCAAAAAGCAAAAGACCGCTAAGTGGGGAACGATGGACATCCAACAAGAATTGCATCAAGAAACTGGCGCCACCGGGCTGGAGGCGCACGCCTCGCTCCTGCTGGAGGTTGAAGCGGACCCGACCCTGGGCTACGCTTCCATTCAGAATTCTGTGCCGGTGATCCGTGCCTTCCGCGTAACCAACAGGGGCGACGCACCTCTTGATGACGTGGAGGTTCTGGTCCATTGCAACCCGCGTTTCGCCCAAGGTACAAAACTCCGCTTTGCAAAGCTCGCGCCAAACGAAAGCAGGCGCATCTCGCCCTTGGACTTGGCACCCGATCACGATTATCTGGCTGACCTTCAGGAGGCAGTAATCGCATCGGTCGCGGTGGTCGCACAGACTGGTGATACCGAGCTCGCCAGGATAAGTCACCCTATCGAGGTGTTGGCCTATGATCAGTGGGCAGGTACTCGAGCGATGCCAGAACTGCTTGCGGCCTACTCGATGCCGAACAATCCTGTCATCGACATTCTTATCGGCAAAGCGTCCAAGTTGCTGCGGGAGCAGCACAATGACCTGTCAATGAACGGCTACCAGTCGAAGAGTCGTGATGTCGTCTGGAAGCAGATTTCCGCCATCTACAGCACCCTGGCTGCAGAGAACCTTCAGTATGCAGAGCCGCCAGCGTCATTCGGCATCGACGGGCAGAAAATTCGAACGCCGGATCGCATTCTTGAGGGGCGCATAGCGACCTGCCTCGACCTCGCGATGCTTTTCTCCTCGTGCATGGAGCAGGCCGGGTTGCGCTCCGTCGTGCTGATAAAGGATGGCCACGCATGGGTAGGCGTGTGGCTCCATCAGGCCTGCTTCCCTGATCCTCTGACCGACGACGTCCAGGCTATTCGAAAGCGCGTGGACAGCGGCGAATTTTTGGTGTTCGAGACGACGGGTGTCGCTCAACATGCAAGCCGTCGGCCATCCCTGCGCATTGCGTTTGAACAAGGGGCTGCCCACTTGCTGGAGGAGGACACCTTTCGCTACGCCGTAGACATCCACCGGGCCCGCGAATTACAAATCCGGCCATTACCATCCAAAGTGGCGGGCATCAAGCGAACCGAGGTCCTTGATACCGATGCGCCAGCATCAATCGAACCGACGCCGGCACTCCCGCCGCTCGATCCAGAATTTTTGACGCCGCTGGATGTAATTGTCGACGAGACGCCAGATGGTCGATTGTCGAAGTGGAAGTCCCGATTGCTGGACCTGACACTGCGAAACCGCCTTCTCAACTTCAAGACAACCAAATCAACACTTGCCTTGGTCGCTCCGGATCTTGGCAAACTCGAGGACGCGATTGCGGAAGGCGTCGAGTTTCGCGTTCGTCCGATGCCCACCCTGATGGAAGGCAAGGATCCGCGGATGGCGGAGGTTCACGCCAATCGAAGCGGACGTGCGCCGCTCGACGATATGGCGCTCAATGCCCTGGCGAACAAGGAGCTTATCTCACGCGTTCCCGAGGAGGCATTAGACGGTAATCTGTTGAGCATCTTTAGTGCTGCGCGGACCGGTTTGGAGGAAGGCGGCGCCAACACGCTTTATCTCGCCTTGGGAATGCTTCGATGGACCGAGACGGAAAGCGCGGAGGCTGTGCATCAAGCGCCGATCATTCTCGTTCCCGTTTCGCTGCAGCGCCAGTCGGTACGAAGCGGCTTCAGGCTTAGTCGCCACGACGATGAGACGATCATCAACCCGACTCTCCTGCAAATGTTGCGTTCGAATTTCGAGTTGCGCATTGGAGGGTTGGATGTTTTGCCCTTGGATGAGAAGGGCGTGGACGTGGGGAAGGTGTTGCAGGTCTTCCGCCTGGCGGTCCGTGAGATTCCGAAATGGGAGGTACTTGAGCAAGCGCACCTGGGTATCTTCTCGTTCACGAAATACCTGATGTGGAAGGACCTCCAGGACCGAACTGAGCAACTGAAGGCGAATCGGGTCGTCAAGCATCTCATCGACAATCCCGGGCAGGCATTCGAAACGGAAGAGGCAGACGAGCGCTTCGAGAGGCTTGATGAGACGTACAAGCCGCAGGACCTCTTCACGCCCATGCTTTCCGACTCTTCGCAGTTGAAGGCCATCTGCGTTGTCGGCTCTGGACGAGATCTGGTGCTCGAAGGGCCTCCCGGCACCGGAAAGAGCCAAACCATCACGAACATGATCGCTCACCTGTTGGCCAACGGGAAGACGGTTCTGTTCGTATCCGAGAAAATGGCTGCGCTGGAAGTTGTGCATCGGAGACTCGAGACAGTCGGTCTGGGCCCGTTTTGTCTCGAACTTCATTCATCTAAAGCACGCAAATCAGAAGTCTTGCAGCAACTTGGCAAAGCCCTAGATTTCAATGGAAAGCGCACGAACGAAGAGTGGAGCAGGGAGGCAGAACGCCTTGGACAGCTTCGTCAGGAACTTAACGGGCTGGTCGACGCGTTGCATCAAGCGCATTCCAACGGACTAACTGTCTACGGGGCGATCGGCACCTGCATTGAGCATTCCGGCGAGGACGCGTCTCTCATGCCTTGGGCAGACGCATTGGCGCACGACCACAAAGCGGTCGCAAATTTACGCGAGACCGCGAAACGAATCGAGACACTCTCAGGCGCGCTGGTGGCGCTGCATGGCCATCCACTCGGGCACGTCGGGAGGGTCGACTGGACGCCGACCTGGCAGGACGAGTTGCTCACAGTCGCCCGATCGCTCGAACAGGCTGTTCAGGCGTTCAAAGGAAGAGCCGCCTCTGCGGTCGAAGGCAACCTGGGAATCTCCACCGCTGGGTTAAGCCTGGAAGGCTATGAGAACGTCGACCGTTTGATAGACGTTCTGCTTGGCGCGCCACAGGTACCTCAAGGTGTGACCGCACAGGCGCACGACGCCGATGCAAGGGCGCGACTTCAGATGCTTGCACGTCATGGCAAGGCCCGCAACGAACACTGGAGCAAGCTGGAGTCGGGCTGGACGGAGCATCTATCGGAACTTGGCGCCAATACTCTCAAAGACGAGTGGGCGCAAGCGTCGAATACGTGGTGGCCAAAATCCATGCTGAACAAGCGCGCCATTCGTACAAGACTGGCAGTCTATCGTTCAGACGGCAAGCGCCCGACCGGCGAAGTCCTTGCGGCGATGTTGCCTCATCTGGCAGGCGTTAACGCGGAAGACGAGCAACTTTTGGCATTGAAACAAGATGCGCAACGATTGCTACAAGACACCTTCAGCGGCGTACAGACCGACTGGGACCAGGTGTTACGACATGAACAATGGGCACAGCGTTTCTCGGATGCTGTCACCTTGATCGCGGGAGACCCGTCTTCTTCGGCAGAACTGCGAGCCAGATTTCAAAGTCTCGTCAGTGATAATCGGGCCTTGCTCCAGCCGGGCGCGGCGTTGGCCAAGGTCCTTCTCGCGTATCGAGACGCGTGGCGCGAACTGCGGGCAAAGCATTCGGCACTAGAAGCACTGGCGCACCCCACAGCGCCATTGCAGGGGCCGACTGATGCGGAGGGCGCGCTGGAGCGCATCTTGGGCATCATCGAGGAATGGCAACGAGCGAAGAGCCAGTTTATGTCGTGGTGTTTGTGGCGCAAGGTTCGTGAGCAGGCTATGCATCTGGGACTCCAGGGTCTTGTCAATTCGCTGGAAGACGGGCGTGTGCCGCTGGATCGTGTCGAGGAGCACTTCGAGTTCAGTTACCAGAGCTGGTGGTTAAAGAAGATCATCGACAAGGATCCCATTCTGCGAACCTTCTCGAGTGCCGACCACGAACGAAAGATTCGGGAATTCCGCCAGGCGGATGAGCGTTTCCAGCAGCTCACGGCTCAATACGTTGCCGCGTTGCTCGCAGGCAAGGTGCCCGCGGCGAAGGGCATGGTGGTCAGCGGCGATAGTGAATTGGGGCTGTTGCGACGTGAACTGCAAAAGAAGACCCGCCATACGCCAGTACGCCAGCTCATGCATGGTCTTCCAAGTCTGCTGCCCAAGCTGAAGCCTTGCCTGCTGATGTCGCCGCTATCCGTAGCGCAGTACCTGGATGCGGGTCATGCCCAATTCGACGTCGTGGTCTTCGACGAAGCGTCCCAGATCCCTGTATGGGATGCCGTGGGCGCGATCGCGCGTGGTAAGCAGCTGGTTGTTGTGGGTGACACGAAACAACTGCCGCCGACAAGCTTCTTTAGCAAATCTACGGAATCAGACGACAACACCGGCGACGATGCGCAGATAGAAGACCTCGAGAGCATTCTTGACGAGTGCCTGGGCGCAGGAATGAATCGTCAGCGGCTGCAGTGGCATTACCGCAGCCGGCATGAGAGCCTTATCACGTTCAGCAACGTCACTTACTACGACTCCCAACTGATTACTTTCCCGTCTCCGGTGACTGACGACGTGGCCGTACGCCTGGAGCGTGTCGCAGGCGTGTACGACAGGGGAGGCAGTCGTACGAATCGTGCGGAAGCTGAGGCTATCGTGCGCGGCATCGAGCAGCATTATCTGGATGCGAATTTGCGGCATCACACGCTGGGGGTCGTTACGTTCAACCAACCCCAGCAGGCCCTAATTGAGTCGCTATTGGATTCTCGACGTCGAAGCAGTGCGCCGCTCGACAAGGCAATCTCGGCGCAAGCGCGCGAGCCCTTGTTCATCAAAAACCTGGAGAACGTTCAAGGGGATGAGCGCGATGTCATTTTCTTTTCGATTACATACGGTCAGGATACAGCGGGCAAAATCACTATGAACTTCGGTCCGCTCAACAGCGAGGGCGGGCAGCGACGCCTCAACGTCGCGGTATCCCGGGCGCGCGAGCGGGTTGTCATTTTCAGCACACTTCGGCCAGAGCAGATAGACCTTTCGCGCGTGAGAGCCGCGGGCGTACGCGACCTGAAGCACTATCTGGAATTCGCCTTGAAGGGTCCGCGCGCTTTGCTGGAACAGTCACTACCGACGGGAATGGAGCCCGACAGTCCGTTTGAAACCCAGGTCATTAAGGTGTTGCGAGACCATAACTGGATCGTGCACCCCCAGGTAGGATGCTCGGGCTATCGTATCGACATGGGCGTTGTGGATCCTCGCGCGCCTGGTCGCTACCTCATGGGGATTGAGTGCGATGGCAGGGCGTACCACTCTGGCGCAACCGCACGCGATCGCGACCGCCTTCGTCAGGTAGTCCTAGAAGGTTTGGGATGGCGTCTTCATCGAATCTGGTCGACCGATTGGTGGTTGAACCCAGAGGTCGAGGTGCAAAAGCTACTCGTTCGTTTAAACAAACTCCTCGAGACTGACCCTGCGGAGGAGATGCAAGTAGTCGCGCCTCTCCCGGAGAACATAGAGGCCGAGATTGCTGACAGCGTTGCTTCGCCGGCTATTTCAACCGACGCGAGTGCAGCTCTCCCCAAGTACAAGGTCATCGCCCCGGCGGGAGGGAAGCCGGATGGCTTCTACGATTTGGCCCATGGTCGAAAACTCACGGAGCAGTTGATCGAAATAGTCGAGGCCGAGGGGCCAATCCATGAGAACGTTCTTCATCGCAGAATTGCTCGAGCATGGGGCTTGGAGCGGACCGGCACTCGAATCGTTGACCGGCTTCGGATGCTGACGCCTCGCGAGCTGAGTAGAACGTCGGAGGGCAACGTGACCTTCTACTGGCCAGCAAAGGTAAGTCCGGCGGAGTGGACGTTATTTCGCGAGGCATCCGATGACGAGCCTTCACGTCGAAAGGTCGATGATGTGTGCCTGGAGGAGTTGGCCAACGGAGTGTTGCACGTCTTGGGGCAGGTGGGGAGTGCACCAAGGTCAGATGTCGCCAAATCCGTTTGCCGACTGATTGGCATGGCACGGACGCCAGCAGATGCCGAAGCGAGAGTTGGGCTGGCAATATCGCGCCTGGTTGAAAGAGGAAGCGTCGCCGAGGAAGGGAGTGTAGTGAGGCTACCCTGACTGTCCGCGTTGGGGCAGGCGGCCGCTTTCGTCATGCACGTCCGCTCCGACGCGGATGCCATCGACGTGGTCCGCACGGCGGGCGCCAGCGACGCGTACGCGAGCACCGCGCTCGGGAACCGCATCGTGGCGGAGCGCATTGGCGACTTAGTTGTGGCGGTCGACCATGAAGCCGGCGAGAATGACAACCGTGCCGTCGCGGTCGGTGCGTTCTCGTTTAACATGTAACAAGAGCAACGTGAATCTGATCGGCGCGGTGAACAGGCAACTGCGCTCATATCTCGGCTCCCGGGCGCACCGAGCCACGATGGGAAATATGGCTTCTCCAACAAGGAGATTAGCCCGGTACTTGCCTCTTTGGCCAATCCGGGGCTATGCCGGATGGCTCTCTGGTGCGGCGCCCCACCGGCTTCAACGCGTCAAAGAGGCTTAGGAACGAGTGAGAAATAACTTCCCGGCGGTGCTGGGTGGTGGGAAGCGGCACTGTTAAGATGCAATGGATCCGGAGGATAGACGATGCAGGCTGGTTACAGGGCT
>NZ_FCOX02000069.1 GCF_900044055.2 Caballeronia calidae
CGAACCGGATCAGACTGGGCCACCTGCGGGCGCGGTTTGCGCAGCCGGAACCCCATCTGGCTAAACAGTCGTTGGCACTGGCGCACGCCGAGTTCGACGCCATAATTCTTGCGCAAGTGCTCCGACAAAAGGGGGCCATCCCACAGGCCCGCCTCGAACCCGAACTCGCGTGGCGTCTTGCGTAAATCCGCTTCCACACGACGCCATTGCGATTCGTCCAGCATGCGCGGACGTCCGGGCCGCTCGCCTTCGCGCAATCCGTCAAAGCCGCCTTGCTCGAAACGTCCAACCCATCGCTGTATGGTCGTTGCTGCTTGACCGAGCAACTGGCCAACCTCGGTGCATGAGTAGCCGCAACAAACCAGTAGCACCCCATGCAGACGGTGGTCATAACGTGATTCCTCGCTCCGCTCGATTTCCTGTCGAATTGCGAGTTGCATGATCTCCGCGTCGGCAATTTCAAGCTTGCGCATGGACACCTCTCGAAAAAGGTAACCATGCAATCATACTATGCTGCAATATTTAAGTCGCCGCGTTTAATATACGACTGATCGTCCTCTTTGCGTCCGTGGGCAGTTCGACAACATCTAAGAAAGCATAGGTGTACACGACTATCTCCATTCAGAGAAACTCCTGCTAATGCCGCCTAAAACTATACCTACTTGATCACAATTTCCTTGCGCTGATATATGCCGAGGAAGTTTGCCGGGAATTTTCCATTTCCGCGTTTAACAGACAACAGGGGGAAGTCAGGTAAGTTTGCGGAGGACGTCGTCGAAATCATATAGTCTCGCCCTGGATCTGCGAAGACTGTTGCGCAGCCAACTATTGCCCTTGGGGCTATTGTAGAAAGAGCCGGCGACCAGCGTCCGTCGCATGCCAATGATGGCGTCGGAGGCAGAGACATCAATTCCTGATCCGGGAAACGCTTCAACACATCCCGTTGTGAACGAATGGCTGACGCCAGGTTTCCATTGTCGCTTGGCGAGGTCGCGAACATTAAGACATCCGCGCGTAGCATATTTTCGAAGTCGAAAAGAAACGTGCGACGCATAGTCTCCAACCGTTGTCGTGCATCGATATACTCTTGGATTGATTTCAATTGCTCGGCCAGCAAGGCTTTCTTTAGTTCGTTAGTGGCTTGAACGAAAACCGCAAAACGCTCCTTCACATCATCAAGTTTGGCTCGGATTTGTGCTACCGCCTCGCGCTGTTGCGCGGTGAGGTCTTCCCCATTCAGTGCAGACAGTAGTTTTGACACGCTCTTCAACGTTTGCCCTACTTGTCCAGGTAGAGCTAGAAAATTTGGAGGCGAAGCGGACCAAGATTCCGCAACGGCCTTGGCTTGTTTTCCTGCGTCGCTGGCCAACGAAGCGATGACTTGCAGTACATTAGTTCTCGCACTCAGCGCCTGATTGGCTTCTTCTAGTGCCTTCTCCAAGGAAGAAATCTGCTCCGTAAATCTGTCTCTTTGCTGGTTGGTGGTAAAATCGTAAAACATACCCTTCAGTGATTGGATCTCTATCAGGATCTGCTTGAGCGAAGTTTCCGAGCGTACGAGTTCGGCTCTAAGCTGCTCTGCTGGAAAGTTCGGCACCGCAAGCGGTAGGCTCGCGCTTAATAGTCCCCCGTTCCGATAAAAATACGAACGAGTCAGGTCTTTACCATCGATAGGCGAAAGGTCACAGATTCTGTCGATTAGTTCTGCCTCTACATCTGTCAAACCGACTGGGGGGCCAACACATTTGAGTTCCGACAGAAAATCTGTTGAAACGTTAGTTGCTCTTGGAGTTTCTCTTCTTAAGTCCCCTTCTGTCCGGTCAAGCAGTGCCAGTTGCCTCGCCAGCAGAATTTCAGCAAGAAAGGAGGTAATTAGGCTTCGCGCGATTGGAGAATTCGAGGTAACGGGGTAAGCCTCCATCACGGGTGAGACTGCCGACGTTTTTTGCGCCGCAATTGACCGAAAGAGAGAAGGTAGATCATAGCGCGCATTGAGGTCGATCTCAGTCAGTGCCGCTCCGAAGCTCGCGAGTGCCAGCTCTGGACTCTCGCTGTTTATCTGGAACACACCGTGCTTGGCGGTCCAGTCAAGCTTGTATCGTTCTTCCATCGTAGGAGGCGCGCCAAGAGAGCCGGTTAGGCGATCGCCTGACCTCGACAGCACGGTGAACGACGGAGTTCGTCTTTGGAAATAATATGCCGGTACGCCGGCAGCGGTATCCGCGAGGAAGACTAAGCTTTGTCCGTGTTTGGCGGCGAATTCTGGGCCGTCAAAGCATGAATTCACAGACATCAAGTGGTCGTTTGGTTCACAAACCCCGTGCCTCAACATTTCCGTCCATTCATGCCGGTAGAAGTTCTCATTTCCGACAATGTTCACCGTAACATCGCCTCCGTCGCCGCCAATGCCGGGTCGACCTTCAAGCCCCCCTGCGATATTCGGCATCCCGTGCGAAACACAGTCGGCCTGGAATGTATAGCGGCCCGAACGGACCGGCGGCGAGTTAAAAAAGCACGGAAACGGAGTACCACGTCCGCCCCGCCCACCCTTCAACCCCCCCGCGTTCAGAAATACTGTTCGCTCTCTGTCGAAGAGATCTCCGCCGGGCGCTTTACTGAACGCGTAGCTTTTTCGAACGCAATCCGAGCAAAACTTAATCACACGCGCATGAATATTAATATTGCCAGACCGGAATGCTGATCTATCGTACCCCGAGGGCGCGTCAGGCCCATCCGTTGGAGAATTCTGCCACGGATCACCCGGGAAGCGTAGAATCGGAACTGGGGCGGACGGCATGATAGGTATTGCGATTCTTCCCGCCATGAGATCGCTCATTGTTCCTGTTCGATATTCGTATTTTTTTGTACCCGGATTGTAGTGTTCGTGCCAAGAGTAATAGTTCGTGAACGGTTCGAGCGCTTTCGGCGAATATTGAAATGCTGAGGTTAAGGACGCCGTCCTCGGTGCGTTGCTTTCTGTCCAATATCGATTATAGACAGAATATACCCGGGTATCGATTGGCGCGTTAATGATGAGCTGATCTGCCAAGATGAAAACGTTCCCGCCGTTGGTGCGCAGTTCCTCATCGATAGTGACCGTTACGCCAGCAAGAACGACGTCGTGCTTTCGGAAGTCTAAATTGAGCCCGATCTCTTTGCTGATTTTTGGAATCTGCTCGTACGCGTAGATGATCTGCTTACCTTCTGCAAAGACGGTACACACAGCCACCGAAAATAGCCCCGCCAAGCTCATTGTCGATACATATCGCTTCATTTGCCTATCTCCGCGACGCG
The DNA here is from genome assembly GCF_900044055.2 of Caballeronia calidae. GTDB lineage: Bacteria > Pseudomonadota > Gammaproteobacteria > Burkholderiales > Burkholderiaceae > Caballeronia > Caballeronia calidae. The sequence continues at coordinate 3,295 of NZ_FCOX02000069.1, forward strand.
CCCTCCACGCTCCATAAGCTATAGATGATGCGGCGCAATTATCAAGATTTGTTGCTCATGCAACGCAACATGGGCGCTCGCGTCCGGATGGATGGGCTCTGATTCAACGCCGGTTTAACCAATCGCTCCGCCTCGTCACCGTTGTTGGTCTAGTAGCCTCGCGGCGCGTCTGCATTTCCGATGCGGCGCCTCCGTTTTTTTTGGACACAGATTTGGGGTAAAACGTGTGATCCAAACAGGAGTGGTTGATGTTGAAGAAAGCCAATACCAATGCGGTTGCGCCAGAGGCGCTGGAAGGAGCGCGTAGCGCGACTGGAAGCGCCTCTGGCGCCGCCGAATTCAAACGGTGGTCGACCGGACGCAAACGTAGCGTCGTCCTTCGATTGCTGCGCGGCGAACCCGTCGACGCCGTGTCCCGCGAAGTCGGTGTGACGATCGCCGAGCTCGAGCAATGACGTGAGCTTGCACTGGCTGGCCTGGAGGCCGGTTTAAAGACGCGGACCAGCGATCCGCTGCAAGCGCGGCTCGATGATGCCGTGCGACGCGTGGGCGAGCTGTCTATGGAAAACGAGATCCTGCGCAAGGAACGTGAACTGCAGGCCCGTCGCCCTTTGACCGGTCGGAGATCGTCGACATGAGCCGCGAGATCTCCGTCAGTGCAGGCAAGCCCTTTGGATTGCAACGGGTTTGCCAGGTGCTCGAATTCCCGCGCTCGACCATCTATGCCATTCGTGCCAGAGCGAGCACCAAGGTGACGCCGATGGTTCCGCGCAGGCGTGGACCGAAGCCGAAGATGGTGCTGTCATACAGAGCCTCTTCGCAAGCGAAGTCGGCCAGATTGAACCAGTGCTGCACGAAGTGAATCCGCAGCATGCGCTCCAAACCAATCGGCGGGCGACCGTTGCCGCGTTTCGGGTAATACGGTTCGAATACCGCGCACAGTTCGGTCCACGGAACGATCGTGTTCATCGTGTCAAGAAACTCGTCGCGTCGCGTGCGTTTGCGTCGAGTCTCGAACCCCGCACCTTGATCCGCGGCCATCGCGAGCGTCTGCTGCTTCATTGTCTTTTGCCTTTCTCGTTGCTTGTGCGCTCTATAACGCTTGATGCGCACAAACGGTGGACTTAATCAGATGGGATGGACGCCTCCCTCCGGCGGCGATCACCTACCGTCCGACGTGACACGAGCGACCGCCGCCTCTTCCTGCCACATGGACATAGCCAAGCATGTATTCCAATTGCATGCCGTTATGGCTCAAACCGGGGAGATTCAGCGCATAAAACTCAAACGTAACCAGGTCATCGAATTCTTCACTAGGCGTGAGCCTTCGCTTGTCGTCATGGAAGCGTGTGGCAGCGCGCACTGCTGGGCCAGACAGCTGATGAGCCTCGGCCACGACGTGAAGCTCATTGCCCCACGCTCAGTGCGCCCCTTCGTTCTGCGTAACAAGACTGACGCCGCCGACGCGCGGGCTATCTGGACAGCTGCTCAGCAGCCCGACGCGCGGTTTGTCGCCGTTAAGACCGAAGCGCAGCAGGCCATTCTCGCGCTGCACCGGCTCTCCGCGCGCAACTGATGAAGTTTCGCATCATGCAGACCAACGCCCTGCGCGGCCTTCTCTACGAATTCGGCGAAGTGCTGCCCGAGGGATATCGCGCTTTTGCCGACAACATCTCCGCCTGTCTCGCTAGAGTTGCCGACCGTCTTCCGGGTTTGCTCGTCGACAGTCTTCGTGAACAGTGGACCCGAGTACAGGCAATCGACGGCGAGATCGCCGTTCTGGAGCGTCGCCTCGCCCACGCCTTCAGGAACAACGAGGACTGCCGCAAACTCAGCGACATTCCCGGTGTCGGTCTCCTCACCGCCACAGCCATGGCAGCCGCCATTGGCGATGCACGCAACTTCAAATCAGGACGCGAGTTTGCCGCGTGGCTCGGCCTGGTGCCGCGCCAGATCGGAACCGGTGGCCGAGTGCGTCAACTCGGCCTGAGCAAACGCGGAGATACCTACCTACGCACCCTACTCATGCACGGGGCACGCTCCGTTCTCCTTCGGGGTAAGCATAGCGAATGGCTCGACGCACTGCTCAGCCGCCGACCCTTCAATGTCGCCGTCGCGGCGGTAGCGAACAAGCTAGCCAGAACTATCTGGGCTGTCCTGGCGCACACCGACAGATATCAACCCATTCAAGCGGCCGGACTGACGAACTGATGTCACAACCAGTGAATTAACCTACTTCCTTCATCGAGGTGCGCAAGCGATAGACCCACATTGGCTAACAGGTTGGACCGGGGCAGGGAAAACCCGATAAGGCATATGAACCTTCGTGTTCGATGATCAGATGTAAGCCGGGACTCGCGGCGCAGGCGCTGCAGTGGATCGCCCAGCTGTACGCCATCGAGTCGCGAATCAACCATCAGACACCCGACATCAAGCACGCAGCGCGGCAAGCTGAGGCATTACCGGTGCTTGCAAAGTTCCGTCAATGGCTGGAAGGCAACGTCATCGGTTTGCAGGCTCAGGCACCGCTCGCCAAAGCGATCGGGTACGCGTTGCGTCATTGGCAAGCGCTGATTCGCTACACAGAGAGCGGAGTTCTGTTACCGGACAACAACGCGTTGGAACGGCAGATCAGACCGATTGTTCTTGGAAGAGTCAACTGGACCTTCGCGGGTTCGCCGCGAGGAGCCCGTGCGACCGCCATCATGTATTCGCTGCTCGGCACGGCTCGCCTGAACGGCTTGCTTCGGCGTCGAGTGCGTCGTTCTTTACGTGAACGCCGTCCTTGCGATAGGGGGCGACAAACTGAGGCGGAATCAGGCGCACGTCGTGCCCGAGCGCGCGCAGCTTGCTTGCCCGTTAGTGTGCCGCGCCGCATGCCTCCATCGCGACCAGGCACGGTTCGAGATTGGCAAACCCGCTCACGAATCGCTGGCGGGCGATCGCTTTCCGTACCATGACGCGCCCGGCGCCGTCGACCGCATGAACCTGCATGACGTTCTTCGCGAGATCCACACCAACACGAGTAATCTTTGTCCATGGCTTCCCCCTTCCCGGAAGGTTGTGCAGCACCAGCCATGACGGCACCAGACAGTTGCCCGTCCGGTGACCGGGGAGGTCCTTACCAATTCGCATCGCCATCTCGAACGACCGGCTGCTGCGCTTCGATGGCGACTCGGTCCTGTTCCGGTGGAAGGACTACCGGCACGAGGCCCGCCACAGGACCATGATGCTGACGGCCGACGAGCTTCCTGCTGCACGTGCTGCCCGACGGCTTCAAGCGCATCCGCAGCTACGGGTGGCTCGCCAACTGTCATCGGGCAGCGCGCCTGGCCACCTGCCGGCGGTTGCTCGGCGTCGAGCCACCCGCCGCGGCGTCACCCGCCCCCGGCGAAGACTACCGTGACCGCTACCTGCGGCTCACCGGCAAATCACTGCGCGAGTGCCCCAAGTGCGGCAGGGTCCACATGGTCCGCAGACACCAATAGTTTGCCCAGGCGCACCAAAGCGGTATCGCGGCCCTGCAACAGTTCGCTCAACGACTGCAGGGTTACGTGCACGGCATTCTCTCGCGTTGCCGACATCCGCTGAACACCCGCGTCGTGGAAGGCATCATCGGCGCGTAGCAGTTGCGTTTCCGTGACAGTCGCCTCGATCATGGCGAGCACGTCGCGCTCGATGTCCGACCAAATGGAACGGCCGAGCTATCGCAGGGTCGGCTCGGCGAGTATCAGGATCCGACGCTCATATAGCCAGGAATGAGCATGCTGGAACCTCTCCTCGAGCGTAAGGCGTCAGGGCGACGCTTAATATTGTGTTTGAGCGCAGCGCGGTGAAAGTCGCATGCTGCGTCCTTCGGGGCCTAGCTGCCGTAAAGCAGTGGGGGCTACCCACTACAAGACCCCGAAGCTAATCAGTTGGAAGTATGACGATCCATCGCGCCGGATTCGTCCGAGGCAATTTAATGACGTAGCGGACTTGTCGACTCCGCTTTGACGCATTAATTAGTAAGTAGCTGGCGCATCTGGTTCCAGCTTCCAGATAGATGTCGCTACACACAAACCCGGCAGAGCATCGCTCAACCTAACCCTTTACGTGGAGCTTTCTTGACTTTTCATCTTTCATACCCTACCTTGAGTTCACGAATAGTGGCCCTCTAAGAACGCGAGACTATATTTGAATATGCTCAAAAAAGAGGCCTCCAAGAATCACCGATGGTCGAGCAAGACCCGCTTGTGGGTGATGCGGAAGATTTACGTTGTACGATTTTAGCGCCGCGTCTTGCTGCACTTTTGATGGACTTCCGGCCCGTTGTTTCGAATCGTGAATTTAGAATTCCTTTGTCGTCTTAATATAGGATATCTATGTGATAAGACCGGAAGTTTTCGTTGGAAGTCTGGCATGCTCAATTGCTTGATTCGCCCACCGTTGTAACTGATCTGTGTCAAATAATTGAAATGAATCGATTCTTAATCGAAGTGTCATAACGAGTCGGAAATGAGATAAGCATCACGTGAATTCCTAAACGAAAGCGAGCGCCGGGCGATTAAATTGGATGCAGCAGTAAGATAGGACGCGTCGGCTTGATGATAGGCGATGATTAGTTACCCTACGTGCTTCGTGGCTATCCACGAGCGAGCTTTCGCACGAATCTTAGAAATATCGCCGCTCATAAAATAATGTTTGACTTATGCATTATAGGATTACTTTCTGTCTTGCGATTGCGGGATTTAATGTATCCCGAAGGGGATAAGTAGACCCAAGGAGGCAATATGCTTCAGGGTGGGTATCCGGGCGTCTATATCCAGGAAATTCCCTCAGGCGTGCACACCGTCACGGCGGCGGCCACGTCCAATCTCGCGGTCATCGGCCATTTCCCGCGCGGGCCGGTAGGCGAGGCGCTCCGGGTAAATTCCTGGGCCGACGTAGAGCGGACTTACGGCGGATTAGATCGGCGCTACCTCGCGACCTACGCCCTGCAGGATTTCTTCCTGCAGGGCGGATCAGTCGCCTATGTCGTGCGCGCCGGCTTCCAGCAGGCGACTGCGACGCTCACCACCACTGAAACCGCGATGCAGGTGGTCGCCCGCAATCCGGGCGCCGCCGGCAACCGCGTGCACTACGCCGTCGCCCACAACCCCGACAACAGCTTCGACCTGTCGATCTTTGCGGCCGAGGGCGAGGAGCCGGTGGTCTTCGCCGGACTGTCGGTGACCTACGGTACGGCCAACTATGCCGATACCCGGGTCAACGGCTCGCAGGGGCTCGTCAAGCTCGCCAATATCAAGCACATGCCAGCGGAGACCGACGCGCCTGTTGCACTCACGCATGGTGCCGGTGCTGCAGGCAGCGATGTTGCGGTCGCCGCGAGCGCCGCGCTCAATTCGGTGCCGCTGCCCGCGCTGATTCTCCAGGCGATCGAGAGCGGGGCGGATCGTCGAGTTCCCCGTCACGTCGAAGCGGTCAACAACGGCAACGGCACCTTCAACATCAACATCGGCGACTTCGCCGCGGAGAATCTCACCATCAACCCTGCGGGCGGTGGCCACTATGTAGTGACCGCACTGGCCGCCGCGGGCAGCCCGGTACGCGTTGTGACCACGCGCGGACCGCTTCGTGTCCCCGCGACGACCGCGACCGCGGTTGGCTTTAGCGGCGGTGGCGAGGAGGTCCCGGCAGCGGAGGTCACGCTGACTGCGGCCGGAGGAGGGAGCGCGCTGCAACTGGAGGCCGCCAATGCGGGCGAATGGGGCAATTCCCTGCGCGTGGGCGTTGCCAACAACCCGACGGGAGGCTTTGACCTAATTGTCGCCGAGTTCCGTGGCAGCCAGCCGAAGTCGCCGCCGGAGACCTTCCGCGGTCTCAACACGACGCCGGCCGACCCAAACAACGCGCTCGAGGTGATCAACCACGGCTCGCAATTGCTGACCGTGATCGCGGCCGATGCGCTTCCCTCCGAATCCGCCGCCGGCGTTGCCGTCGACGACCTGACCATCGCGCAGATGAAACCGCTTTCGGGAGGCCTTGACGGCGTGCTGCCGGACGAGCCAACCTGGGCGGCCAATGCGCTGGGCGCCTTCACCGCTGCGATCCCGGTGCTCGACGGCATCGAGCCCGAGATCTTCAACCTCATGATCGTGCCCGAAGCGCCGATGATGGCGGACGAGGGTGTTGGCCTCTACGCTCTGGCAGCCGATTATTGCGCGCGACAACTCGCGTTCCTGCTGGTCGATCACCCCGACAGGGCCGACAGTGCCATCGGCATACTTGACTGGAACATTGCCGCGATGCTGGGCTCCGACCTCGGGCGCAATGCCGCGCTGTGCTTTCCGCGCGTGCGGCGTCCCGACCCGCTCAACGGTGAACGCGAGCGCGCGTTTCCCGCCAGCGGCGCGATCGCGGGTGTGATGGCCCGCACGGACGCCCGGCGCGGTGTGTGGAAAGCGCCCGCCGGCACTGAGGCGTCGATCATCAAAGGCACGCCGAGCGTGATGCTGACCGACCTTCAGCAGGGGCGGCTTAACCAGCGCGGGCTTAACTCGCTGCGGGCCTTTCCCAACATCGGCACCGTGCACTGGGGCGCCCGCACGCTGGCCGGGTCGGACGCGCTGGCGTCGGAGTGGAAATACGTGCCGGTGCGTCGCACTGCGCTGTTCATCGAACGCTCGCTCAAGACCGCGCTCGCCTGGGCTGTGTTCGAGCCGAACGACGAGCCGCTCTGGGCCAACATCCGGCTCAACGTGAACGCGTTCATGCAGGACCTGTTTTCCGCGGGTGCCTTCGCCGGAGTCACCGCGAAAGAGGCCTACCACGTCAAGTGCGACAAAGAGACGACCTCGCAGCAGGACGTGAATTCAGGGATCGTCAACATTGAGGTGGGGTTCCAGCCGCTCAAGCCCGCCGAATTCGTCGTCCTCAAACTCACTCAGCTCGCCGGGCGCTTTGCAGCCTAACGGGGGACATCGCCATGTACACATTCAAGCCCAGCGGACACCGCTTCGATCCGTACAAGACCTTCCGTTTCCGCGTGAAGTTGGATGGTCGCGATGTCGCGGGAATTTCCAAGGTGAGCGCACTCAAGCGCACGACCGAGGTCATCGAATATCGCGACGGCGGTGATCCGCTGGGTCTGAGGAAAAATCCGGGCATCACCAAGTTCGAGCCTTTGACGCTCGAACGTGGGCTGACGCTCGACCGCGAATTCGAGGTCTGGGCCTCGCAAGTGTGGAAGCTTGGCAACCCGGCCGGCACCCAGATCGCACTCGCGAACTTCCGCAAGGACATTAAGCTCGAATTGCACAACGAGGCAGGCCAGGTCGTCCTCGCCTTCGACGTGTTCCGCTGCTGGGTTTCGGAATATTCGGCGCTGCCCGAACTCGATGCCAGTGCAAACGCAGTCGCCATCGAATCGATGGTGCTCCAGCACGAAGGCTGCAGGCGCGACGACGCGGTTCCAGAACCCGTCGAACCGAAGTCGGTATGAACCATGGCGCCGATCACGGAGGCCCAGACCGTCGGGCTGATCGAGCGGGGGGCCACGCTCGCTCCGCTCGACCGCGCGGTCCGGTTGGTCGCGGTGCTCGCGGGAATCACTCCTGTCGAGGCGAGCAACTGGCCGCTGGATGAGCGGGACCGCGCCTTGATCGAAGGCCGCCGGGCGATGTTCGGCCCGGCGCTGCCGTTCGTCGCGCACTGCCGAGTGTGTGGCGAGGCGATGGAAGGCGCGCTCGACTGCGACGCCTTGCTGACGCTCACGGGCGATCCGGATGCGCAGGTCCGCGCGCCCAGTAGTCGCGACCTCGCGGAAGCGGCGCGCAACGACAATCCGGCGCTACTCGCTGCATTCTGCACGTCCGACCTCGCGCTGGCCCCCGAGGAGCTGGAAGCGCGGCTCGAACGCGCTTGCCCCTTGCTCGACGTGCGTCTCGAGCTCGAATGCGAAGCCTGCGGGGGCACGATCACCGAGCGCTTCGATATCGCGTGCTACTTCTGGCAGGAGCTCGAACGCCGCGCGGGGCAGGTACTCGACGAGGTGCATGCGCTCGCGCGCGCCTATGGCTGGACCGAGGGCGAGGTGCTGGCGCTGAGCCCCGCGCGGCGCCGCGCCTACCTAGACAGGATCGCGGCATGAGCACGCTGTTCGCTCAACTCGTCGATGCCGCCATCGGGCGTGTCGAGGTGCTGCGCCCACCGCCGCGCCCCCGCTTCGCGGTGGAACACGGATTCGAACCGCAGGACGGATCGCCGCAGCCTGAGGCGCAAGGGATCGGCGGAAGCGCGCGAAAGGCGCGGCAGGTTGCCCCCGACGCCCCGGTTCGGCGCGTGTCGCCTGCGGTCCGCACGCTCGCGAAGGAACCATCGCCGCAGAGCCGGACGCGGACTAATGGTCCGACGCTGCTGCCGCCCAAAGCACCGCGCGAGGAGCGGCGAGAGGCGGTGGCCGCCTGGCGCGCGCCAACGCCCACCGCCGACGACTTTGCGCCTCGAGCCCATGCAGCTCGACGACTGATCGTCGAAGCGACGAGCAGCGCACCGACCCGGCCAGCCGTGGACGACGACCGGACACTGCGCGACCCTTCATTCGCCGTCCGGCCTGACGAACACGAGGTCTTCCGGCGCGCACCGGCCGTGTCCGAGCCGTTGCGCCGCGATACTGTAGCGGCTCGCCTCCCGGCGGTCCTGCCACCGGAAATCCGGATTGGTCGAATCGAAGTGAGCCCTCCCGCGACCACCGCCGTCTCGAATGCCGTACCGCGCGCGCCGCGCCCGGGGCGCGCCCCACCGCGCCAGTCACTCGACGACTACCTTCGCGCACGGAGGCGCTAGGCGATGCCCGACGGTTACGCCCTCGCCGCGCTCAATGAGGCAATGCGCTTTCGCATCGCCCAGTTCCTGCGCCGCTTCGAATCCGCGCAGGTTGGCAGCTTCGATGTCGTCACCCGCGCGCCCGAACTGCTCTCCGGAAGCAATCCCGCGACGGTGACGATCAACGTGTTCCCCTGGCGTTTCGAGCTCAACGCCAACTGGCAGTCGAGCCGCGAACCCGCCTACGGCGCCGGCGGCGAGCGGCGCGCAAACTCCTGGCTGGCTCTCGACATCAAGTACGTCGTCTGCGGTTACGGTCCGGACCCGGACCTCGACCGCGCGCTCGGCATCGCGTTGCTGGCGCTGCACGAAACGCCCCGGCTTTCGGCAGAGATTCTGGAGGCCGTGTCGAGCGGCACGTTCGAGGACAACTCGCCGCTGCCGCAGGCGCTGCGCGACCTGATCGACCAGCCCGCACCGCTAAAGGTCACGCCGGTGTCGCTGACCATGGAGGTGCAATCGCAGCTCTGGTCGATGATGAACGCGGGGCTGCGGCCGGGAATGACCTACGAGGTCTCGACGCTGCTGATGGAATACAAGGCGCCGCGCGGAGCCGCGCTGCCAGTGGCCGAGCCGCGCCTGGGTGTCACACTGCTGCGGCGGCCTCACATCGCCCGGATGCGTTTCTCGCCCGGCCCGCCGGCACAACCGGTGTGGAGCGACCAGCCGGTCGCCAGCCCAGGCGACCTCATCGCGCTGACCGGCTCGGGTTTGCGCGGCGACATCAACGAAGTCGCGATCGGCAAGCGGATCGTCGCGCTGCCCGACGAGGACGTGCACGGCGACCGTATCGAGACGGTGTTGCCTGCGGACCTGCGGCCCGGCGTTGTGACCATCCAGGTCCGCCAGCGCTGGCCAAAGCCCGTAGGCGAGATCCCGCCTGCGTCCACCGGCACGATTCCCGCTGAGACCTCCAACCTGCTGCCCGCCGCAATCCGCCCGGTGCTCGACGGTCCGGCTGTGACGTTGGGCGACCGGCAGGTGGACGACGACGTGGTCAGCTTTACCGCGACCGTGCATTTCGCCGTCGCGCTCGGGCGCTCGCAGAAGGCCGAGTTGCTGCTCAGCGCGCGCGCCGCGGACGACAACGGCCGCTTCGCCGCCTTTGTCTTCGAGAGCCCCACACCCGGCATGCCCGCGCCCGGCGTGCCCGACACTGCGGTGTCCTCGCGTACCTTTCCGATCGTCGGCGTGCCCGAGGGCGACTACCTCATGCGCGTGCGTGTGGACGATGCCGAAAGCGCGCTCGAACGCAATGCGGACGGCTATGTTGGCCCGGTCCTGACGGTGCCGAGATGACCGCGGCCGTCCATCGTCTCAAACCGCCGCTGCTCGATTTCGAGGAGGAGTTGGTGGCGCTCGACGCGCGGCTGGCCCACCTTTCCGGCAGCGCGCCCCCCGCGCGCGGCGAGCCGGTGGGCTGGCAGATCGAGGCCATTGCCCGGCGCTTCGCGCTCGATGGCTTCGAACAACGCGCACTGTTGTTCGCCGCCGCGGCCGAACTACGCGGCACGACGCGGGATCTCGTCGCGCGCTTCGGCGCGGGGCCGCCAAGTGTAGGCCTGCTGATGCGCGTCTGCGAGACGCTGGGCGGCCAGCCCGAGACCGGCTGGCACGCGCTGCGGCCCGACGGCGCGCTGCGGCGCGCGCGGCTGCTGGCGCTTGGCGAACCGCATTGGCGCGTCACCGAGCGCCCGGTCTGGGTTGAAGAACCGGTGCTTCAAGCGCTCCACGGCCAGGTCCAGCTCGACGAAGAACTGCTGGCGCTCGCGCTTGTGCTGCCGGTTGGCATCAGTTCCAGGCCTCCGCTGGCCGCGGTCGCGCGCGTGCTCCAGGCGCTGGGCGGCGCGGGCCTGCCGCCACCGCTGGAGTTGGGCTGCGACGATCCGGAATGTGGACTCAGCCTCGCGCGCGAGGCTTTTGCGCAAGCCGGTCTCGGCACCGTCGCGCTGCCGCTCGCTGCGCTCCCGCGCGAGGCCGGGGGGCTGGCGCGGCTGCGTCAGGCGTGGCTGCGCGATGCAATGTTCCACCAGCTCGGCCTCGTGCTCGTCGGTGACGGTTCGACGTTGCCCGCGCCGCTCGAACTGGTGACCGGATGGGGTACGCCCGTGATGCTGGTTGGGGCGAGTCTGCCCGCAGCCGCAATCGGGATTCACATTCGGGCCGAAGCGAGCAGTGAGGGGCATGCCGAATTGTGGAGCGCCGCGCTGGGCGGGCAGGGTGAAGCTGACATGGCCGAACGGCTGGCTCACACTTTCCGCCTCCCTGCAGCGACGATCCGCGCAATCGGTCATTCCAGCCGCTCGCCGCAGGAAGTCTGGGTCGCCGCCCGCGCCGCCGCTCGTCCTCGCGACGAGAGTCTGGTCGAGCGCATTGATCCGCGCGTCCGTCTGGCCGACGTGGTCGTGCCGGACCAGGTCGCAGAGGTGCTGCAGGCGCTGGTCCACGCCGGGCGCGGCCACCACCGTGTCGCGCGCGCTTGGGCGAAGGGACATTCGGGAGAGCGGGGGCTGGGCGTTGCCGCACTGTTTTGCGGTGCGAGCGGCACCGGAAAGACCATGGCCGCCGAAGCCATCGCCTGCGAGCTCGGGCTCGATCTCTACCGGGTCGAGCTCTCCGCCGTCGTGAGCAAGTACATCGGCGAGACGGAGCGGAACTTGCGACGCGTCTTCACCGAGACCGTTGGCGGCGTGCTGCTTTTCGACGAGGCCGACGCGTTGTTCGGCAAGCGCAGCGAAGTGCGCGATTCGCACGACCGCTATGCCAACTTGGAGGTCGGCTACCTGCTGCAACAGATGGAAAACTGTCGCGGCATAGCTGTGCTGACCACCAATATGCCCGACGCGATCGATAGCGCGTTCGTGCGCCGGTTGCGTTTCATCGCCCGTTTTCCGCTGCCCAACGGGTCCGAGCGCCAGTGCATCTGGGAAGGCGCCTTCCCGCCCGGTATCGTCTGCGAGCCGCTCGATTTCGCCCGGCTCGCCAAGCTTTCGCTGACGGGCGGGGTGATACGCAACATCGCACTCGGCGCTACCTTCCGCGCTGCCGGCCTTGGCCGGGCCGTCGCCATGGCCGATGTGATTGCGGCGGCCCGGATGGAGCTGGTCAAGCTCGGCCGGCCGCTGAACGAGATCGACGGGCGGAACTGGTCATGACCGAGCCGTTCCCACCCATTTTTGTCGACCATCTGACGCTGCCGCTGGCGGACGCCGCAGCAGCCGAGCTTGCCGCCGAGGCGATGCGCGGCGAGATGGCGCGGCTGTGGGTGGCCGATCGCGCGGCCGGGCTCGAGTGGCGGTCAGCACCCGACTCGGTCTTGCTCGACGGCGCTGCGGACGAGACGCCCGAGGCGCTCGGCCGCCGACTGGCTGGCGCGATCCGTGCACGGCTCGTGCGGGGGCCGCAGGCATGAGCGCGGCGTCGGCCAGGGTGAGCACGCCGGCGCGGCCGAAGACCGGCGGCGCCCATGCCGTGCCGCCGCGCATCGAGCGCATCGCCCTGCCGCACCGCGACGCCATGGCGAGCCGCTATGGCAGCAAGGTGGCGCACTTGCCCGTCTATTCCGGACCCGCCGTGGAGATGGCGCTCAAGCGGCATGGCGCGGAAGGAGCGGCCGTGGACGGCGCGATTTTCCTACCCGCCGCCACGGCCGCGCCCGACCTCGTGGCGCACGAAGTGGTCCACGCCCTGCAGCAGCCGCTCGCGAATGGCGACGGCGAGGCGTTTCTCCACCGGCTCGAAACCGCGCCAGCCGCCACTGCGAACAGTGCGGTCGAAAAGGAGGCTGGCGTGCTGGCGCGGCCCGAGGGCGTGCCGGGCGATCCCGCGCCGATGCTCGCAATGCCTGGCGGCGTCGTCGCGCTGCGCCGTTCGCAGAACGTTGCGCCATCGATCGAAGTGCCCGCAGCGCCGCTGGCGCTCGTGACGCCCGTGACGCCCGAGCAGGCAGCTCCGGCTGTCGGGCCGGAAACGGCCGCCCCGGTGCAAGCCCGCGCGGCTGCATCCGGAAGCGAGGCCGAGGTCGGAATCGCGCCGATCTTCACAGCGCCGGCCATGCCTCGCACCTTACTCGATCCCGCCGAGGCGGCCACGCGCGAGGCGGCGCGGGCGGAGGCTGAGGCCGCGGTTGCACGCGCCGACAGTCCAAGCGCAGTGATGGACGCCTATGCGCGGATGGCGCCATCGGTCAAGGCGCTCCATTCGGGCGAACTGGGCGCGCGCCTTTCCGACACGAACGCTAATTCCACCGGCGAAATCGCGAACGGGATGCCTGAAGTTTCCGCACGGCTGAGCGGCACGATCGGAGATTTGCCCGCGCCCGTCCCGATCGTCGTCCCGGGCGAGGACAGCGCCGCGCCTTCCGCCGCGGCGGCAGCACCAGCGATCGAAGTGCCTGCGGGGCCCGAGCAGCCGCAACTGCGGACCGATCCCGCCTATGGCGGGGCGATCGAGCGCATGTTCAGCGCCGGCGCGGACCCGGAACGGATTGGCGATCAGATCAACCAGGTCTCGACCGCGAACCCCGGCATCCAGACCAGAGTCACCGATCGCGCGGACATCCCGCTCGAAGGCGCCAACGATCCCGCACGCATAGATGAGCATGCCCAAGCGCGCGGGGCGGAGGCGGCAGTGGGACGCCAAGCGGCTACGGGCGCGGTGGTGACCGGACTTGGTCCCGAGATCATAGTCCCGCGCGAGATGGAGTACTCATTCGCGATCGAGGTGACCACGCCCGAGACCGCGGCGCTGGCGCAGCCCGAGGGCGCCGCCCAGTTCAACGCGATGACGCTCCCGGGCGAAGTCGTGGCGCGCTTCGACGAGGACACGGGCCCCGCCATGGCAGCCAGCGCGGATGCCGCCCGCGACCAGATGCAGGCCGCCGAGTCCGAGCGCAACACCGCGCATGCCGACGCCGTCCAGACCGCCGAAACCGACCGCGCGGCCGCCGAGCAGCAGGCCGACGCCAGCCAGCGCACCGAGGTCGTCAGCCGCCGCGAATCGATCCAGGCCGAGCGCCAACGCACCGTCGATGCACAGCAGGCGGCGGTCCAGCAGGTCAATGCCGAGGCCGAGACCGCTCGCGCTGAACACCGCGCCGACGCCGATGAGCGGGTGCGCAGCGACCGAACGCGGATCGATTCAACTTACGATCAGGCCGAGCGCGACAGCCAGGCCGAAGCTGACAGCGGTGAGCGCCGCGCCGAGAACGAGCGGCAGCGGGCCGAGCGCGAGTCCGAGGACCAGAGTTGGTGGGATCATGCCACCAGTTTCATCCGCCGCGCCTTCGAGGTGCTGATGAGCGCCATCAACGCCATCTTCGACGCCGCGCGTTCGGCGGTGGCCGCAATCATTGACGCTGCCGTCAACGCGGTCACGGAGATCATCGTGGCGGCGGCCGCCGCGCTCCAGGCGCTGGTGAGCGCCTTCGGGGAACTCCTCAAGGGTCTGATCGACGGATTGCTCGGCCAGATCTTTCCCGAGCTCGCTTGCGCGCTCACCCAGTTCATCGCCGAGGCGATGGCCGCCGTGAACCAGGCGATCGACGGGATCGCCGATACCCTCGTCGCCGCGGTCCAAGCGGTCGGCGCCACGCTCAACGCGGCGATCAACGTGCTGCTCGAGCTCTACCAGAACGCCATCGACGCTGCGCTCGCCGCGTTGCAGGCGGTCATGACGGGCGACTGGGGGGCGCTGCTGCTCAAGGTGCTCGACGCGATCTTGCGGATGCTCGGAATCGACCCGGCGGCATTCCACGCGCTGATCGCGCAGGCGAGCGATGCCGTTGACACCGTCGTCAACAATCCGAGCCAGTTCGTGCAGAACCTGCTCGACGCCGTGGTAGGTGGAGTGCAGCAGTTCGCCGACCACTTCGGAGCCCACTTGCGCGACGGCATCATCGGCTGGCTGACCGGCGCGCTCGGCGGCATCCAGATGCCGGCACAGTGGGATATCTGGGGCGTGCTCGACATCGTCCGTCAGATCCTCGGGCTCACCTGGGATTTCGTGCGCGAACGGGCGGCGCGGATCATCGGGCAGGAGAACGTCGCGCGGCTGGAGGCCGCGTTCAATTGGATCGCAACATTGGTGACCGAGGGCTGGTCTGGCCTGTGGAACCGCCTGATGCGCGAGCTCGAAAGCCTCAAGGACATGGTCATGGAGGCGATCCGCAACTTCGTGCTGGAGCGGGTCGTAATGGCGGCGATCCGATGGCTGGCGAGCCTGTTCAGCCCGGTCGGCGCGGTAGTGCAGCTGGTGATGACGATCTGGAACGTCTACCAGTTCGTCTCCAACCAACTGCAGCGCCTGTTCGGCATCGCGCAGGCCGTGGTGCAGGGGATTTCCAGCATCGCCCACGGCGTGCTCGGCCCAGCGATGAATCGGGTGGAGCAGGTGCTGGCCGACCTGCTTCCAGTGGTGATCGACCTGCTGATGAGCCTGCTCGGCGTCACCGGCGTCGCCGCCCGCGTGCGCGAGATAATCGGCGACGTGCGCGCGGCCATCGCCCGCGCGGTGGATAACCTGCTCGACCGCGTGCTGGGAGCGCTCGGCCTGCGACGGGGCGGAGCGGCTAGGGAGGATGCCGACGACACGGCCATAGGCGAGTCCGTGCCGGTAGACGTCGCCGAGGGCGAGGACCACACGATCACCGTCGAGTACGGTCCGAGCCGGCGGCTAGCGGTGATAATGCGGTCCGATCCCAAGCCAATGGCGGAGTGGCTGACCGATCTTGCGCGGTTAGCCGGCGCGCAACGAGACGACACGCGCCGAGCCGAGGCCAGCGCGGCCGTCACACGGGCGCGCGCAACGCACGCCGAACTCGAGGCCGCAGCCTTAGCGACGCCGCCGGCAGCCGGTTCGCGCGTCACGCAGTTGGAGCGGGAACTCGCCGCGGACGTGAAGATTGTCTTCGATATTGTCACACCGGCCGGTCGCGATCGCCAGCTTGCCGAGGCGGTGAGTCGGTTTGGCATCGTCAACTTCCTCGTTGGCATCGCTAAGGGCCAGAGCCCAGGCGGGATCGGTGAAGCTCGGCTGGAGGAGGAGCTGTGGCCCGGCGCTGCGAACAGAGAGAACCGCGAGTTCATCAAGAATGCATTCCGCGCCGCCGATCCCGGAATGCACGAATGGATCCCCACCAATTACATCCCGAACGTCATCGCCCGTGCCAGCGCCGCGCGCGAAGGCGAAGAAACTGCCGAAACGGCGGCTCTCTGGGTTCTTGTCTACCACCGCTGGCGCTCGCCGACCGAGCACATCATTTTCACACCCATTGGTCGCCGCCTTCGCAGGGTCCGGCTGTCCACTGCGGTGGCTGGAGCCACCGACGCCGTGGTGCTGCAAGGGCATGTCGGCGCCATTTACGCAGCGGCAGAGCGACAGCGCGAAACGCCCGGCGTAGTGCAAGCGCAGACGCAGGGGCAGGGCCCGTGGCATGAAGATCTGCGCCGTTTCTTTCGCGAAGAGTCGCCCGGGACCGACAGCCGTGCCGCGATTGCTTCGGTGATCGACAGGGTCGAGCAATACGCCGAGGAAACTGTCTGGGGAGGTGCCCTGACAGCTGACATCTCGCGCTTCACCGGTTACTACACAAACGGTGGAGCAAGCCCGATCTCGCTATTAACTATCCAGACAACCGGTCGCGATGCGATGCGAAACATCCTCACCGGCTTTACCGCAGCGCGGGGCGTGCTCCGATGACCCCGCTCAACCCCAAGCTGCTACGCGGCGCGATCGTGTTCTTTGCGCTTCCCGATCCCGTGCCTTCGGCGATCCTGTTCCAGTACAACCCGGCGAGCCTGCAGCGTTCGATGGAGATCCGCACCGCCGGCGGTGGCGAGGCGGCGGGCGAGGAAGCGTTCCGCGTCGACGACGCGCCGGTCGAGACGATCAAGGTCGATATCGAGTTCGACGCCACCGATGACGGCCTCGGCGGCGGCGTGAACGGCGTGCTCTCGCGGCTCGCCGCGCTCGAGTTGCTCATTACGCCTAACACCGCGACCGTGATTGCCAACACCATCCTCGCGCAGGTCGGCGCGATCGAGCTTCTGCCGCCGCAGGCCCCTTTTACGCTGTTCGTCTATGGCGGTCACCGGATCCTGCCGGTGCGCGTCACCGAATACTCGGTGACCGAGGACGCATACGAATCCGCGCTGAAGCCGATCCGTGCGAAGGTCTCGCTGGGGTTGAAGGTGCTGACCTATTCGGACCTGCCGGGCTCCCATCCTGGCCATCACCTCTACCTCGCCCACCAGGTGGCGAAGGAAGCGTTGGCGAAGGCGACGACCGTCCAGGGCCTAGATGCCGTGCTCGGTCCGAACGCACGAATCCTGTAAGGAGGAGAGATGAACGATCCCGATGGCCGTTATGCAAGCCTGTCGATCCGCCAGCGGCCCTGCGCGGACGGCAAGCCCGTGAGCTATCTCGCGCGCCGTTTGCTGCCCGATCCGGAGCGCCTGACCGTGCTCGCCTACGTGCCGACTCAGGCGGGCGACCGGCTCGACGTGTTCGCCGCCCGCGTACTGGGCGACGGCGATCAGTGGTGGCGCGTGGCCGACGCGCACCTCCTGATCCACCCCGAGGACCTCGAAGAGCCCGTGGGCCGCCGCCTTACCGTGCCGCTGCCGGAGATAGGCAAATGAGTCTACTCGGCGTTTACATGACCGTGCTGGCCGGACGCGGGGTGCTGCTGCCGCTGCCCGAAGCGGCGCTGCGCGCGATCGACACGGTCGAGATCACTCAGGGCACCGAGAGCCGCTCCGGCCTGCAGGCACAGTTCAAGGCCGGACGCGGGACCAGCCTTGCCGACATCGACGATTACCCAATCATGAAGCAGCCGGGCCTCAAGGTCGGCGCTCGCTTCGTACTGGTGCTGACCATGGGCTTGATTCCCAAAGTACTGTTCGACGGCATCGTGACCCAGGCCCAGCTCAATCCGGGGCAGGGGCGCGGCGACGGCACGCTGGCGGTGACGGCCGAGGATCTGCGTTTCAAGATGGACCAGCAGGAGCGCGACGAGAGCTATCCCGGATTGCCGCCCGCCGCCATTGCCGCGCTCATCATGGCGCGCTATGCCGAATACGGCCTCGTGCCGACGGTGATCCCGCCGCCGACGGCGGAAGCGCCGCTGCCGATGGACCGGGTGACGACGCAGTCGGGCACCGATCTCGACTTCCTCGAAAGCCTCGCCGGGCAGGCGGGCTATGTGTTCACCGTGATCCCAGGCCCGTTTCCTGGCACCAGCACCGGCTACTTCGGCCCGCAGCCGCGCATCGGCGTGCCGCAACGGGCTCTGACGGTGAACATGGGGGCGGACAGCAACGTGGCGCAGATCGATTTCCAGTACAACGCCGCCGAGGCCCACGCGGTCTCGGGCGAGGTTCAGGACCGCACGACCAACCAGTCGGTCCCAGTGCGCTCGGCGCCCGCCTCGCTGCGCCCGCCGCTCGCAACTGAGCCGGCGCTTGCCAATAGCGACGTGGCGGGCAGCCGCATCTACAGGCCGTCCGGAGCGGTTTCAGCGGCAGGCGCCCAGGCCGAGGCGCAAGCGCAGTCGGAGCGCTCGACCGATGTGTTGACGGCGCAGGGGGAGGTTGTGAGCGCCAAGTACGGGCGCGTGCTGGAGCCGCGCCAGCTCGTCGGCCTGCGTGGCGCGGGCCGGGCACACGACGGGTTCTGGTTTGTCGAGGAAGTCAAGCACGTCCTCAAACGCGGTGACTACCGCCAGCAGTTCAAGCTCACGCGGGAGGGGACCGGGACGACGACCCCGGTGGTGATCCCATGAGCAACGCCACCTTCTATGGTATCTACCGCGGCACAGTGCTGTCGAACCTCGACCCGCTGACGCTCGCGCGGTTGCAGGTCAACGTGCCAGAGGTGCCCGGCGCTTCCGACCAGTCCTGGGCCAAGCCTTGCGTCGCCTTCGCGGCTTCGGACAAGGGGCCTTTCGCGTTGCCGCCGGTCGGGGCCAACGTCTGGGTCATGTTCGAGAAAGGCAACCCAGCCGACCCGGTGTGGATGGGTGGCTTCTGGGACCAGTCCAGCCGGCCGCCAGCCACTCCGGCGGTGGAAACGATGAAGGTGTTCAAGACCGACGGACTGACAGTGACGCTCACCGACCAGCCCGGCGCGGCGATGCTGGAGATCGAGCTTTCCTCCGGGCCCAAGCTCAGCCTCGGGCCTGCAGGCATCACCATCGACGGCGGCAAGGGCGCAAAGATCGAACTGCAGGGCATCAAGGTCAGCGTCAACAGCGGCGCGCTGGAGGTCATGTGATGGGCGCTCCGCTCGTGACCTCGGCCACCACCGTAATGTGCGGCCACGCCGGCAGCGCCACGCATACGCCCTCGCAAACGCGCGTGCTTGTCGGCGGCAGCCCGGTTGCGGTGACGAGCGATCAGCACATGATCGGCGGCTGCTCGCTATCTGGCAGTTCGGGTCCATTCTGCACCGTCCTGGCGTGGACGATGCCGGCAATGCGGGTGACCGCTGTCGGCGCCTCGGTGCTGATTCAGAGTTCGATGCCCATGGGCGTTGGGCCAGGCATGGTCGTCTCGGGCCAGACGCGGGTGAGCGCCACATGAGTTGGATGGCCTTCCCCTTCGCCCCGCGCCACGGTCGCACGCTCACGCGCGATGACGACGGGCACGTGCGCGACATGCTCGAACTCGTGCTCTTCACCGCACCCGGCGAGCGGGTGAACCAGCCCGACTTCGGTTGCGGCCTCAACCGCCTGCTCTTTGCAGGCGCCGCGCCGGAGTTGGCGGGTGCGCTGGACATGAGCATGCGCGGCGCGATCCAGCGCTGGCTGGGCGACGTTCTCGCGATCCAGGAACTGTCGGTCGAGGTCTCCGAGTCCACTGTCACGCTTGAGCTGACCTATTCGCTGCGGGCCAGCGGCAAGAACGGCTCGGCGCGCTTCGAAAGGAGGCTGACATGAACGCACTGAGTCCCGACGCGCGGCTTGACCGCGTCAACCTGCTGCGCCGTGCGGCCGCCATCGGCGGCCCCCAAATCAACGGCATCGTCGGCCTCGAGGTTGTTAAGCGCGGCGACGACCTGTTCCTCGACCTCGAATGCGCGTTTCCGCCCGCACCCAGCGACGTGTCCGCGGCGAACATCGTCATTACAGGCGGCGTGCGCCGCCCGCGCATCGCGGTGAGCGGAATCCAGGCCGACGGCAGCGTCCTCCACGTTCAGGTCGAGCGGCGCGGAGACTTCTCCAACTACACCTTGCGCATCGTCCGCAACGGTGCGCCGCTGCCCGGCTTCGACCCGCTGCTCTCGGAGATCGTCTTCGGCTTTCGCCGTGAATGTGAGGTCGGGTTCGACTGTCAGCGCGAGCCCGTCGCCTCGCTCGATCCGCTGCCCGCGGCTCCGATCGATTACGTTGCGCGCGACTATCAGGGATTTCGCCGGCTCATGCTCGATCGGCTCGCGGTGCTCATGCCCGGCTGGAAGGAGCCGGGCGCAGCGTCCGTCGAAGTCACGCTGGTCGAGATGCTGGCACACGCGGCGGACCGCCTTGCCTATGCACAGGACGCGGTCGCGACTGAGAGCTACCTCGATACCGCGCGCCTGCGCGCTTCGGCCAAACGGCACGCGAAGCTGGTCGACTATGCGATGCACGACGGCTGCAACGCGCGCACCTTCGTCCATATCCGCATGCGTGAACCTTTCGCGGGCGAGCGCGCGGTGACGGCGACCGTTCGCGCGGGCGCCCGGTTCATGACCCGCACCGAAGGCGTCGCCGCGGCCGGGACCGAAACGCCGGAGGTGCAGCAGGCGCGGCTTGACGGCGCGAAGTTCTTCGAGGCGATGGCCGACTGCGTGCTCTCCTCGGTGCGCAACCGCATTGTCATCCACGACTACCTGGGAGCGCTGACCGGCCTTGCGAAAGGTGCGACCGCCATGGCGGTTGCCGACCCGGGCCGCGCACTGGCGCTGGCGGCGGGCGACCTGCTTCTGATCGAACAGGTTGCCGAACCCGCGACGGGCGATGCCGTTCCGGATTTCGAGCGCCGCCATGTCGTGCGCCTGGCCGAAGTTGTCGAGGGGGTGGACCCCGTGGGCCAGCTCGACGCGGGTGGCGATCCGGTGCCGCTCGAACTGCTGCACCTCAGCTGGTCGACGGCAGATGCGCTGCCCGCGGATTTTGCGCTCGCGCGCGTCACCACCAATGACACGATCGACGGGATCGCGCCCGCGCCGAACCAGCCCACGCTGGTGGCGCGCGGCAACTTGGTACCGGCCGATCACGGTGAGAGCGTGGGCCAGGAGACCGTTCTGCCGGTGCTCAAGCCCGGCCGCCGACGTGTTGTTATTCCGCTGCCGGACTGTTCGGTGACGCAGGCGATCCCGTTTGATGCCGCTGACACGGCAAGCGAACTCCTGCGCCCGAATCCGGCGCTAACGCGCCCGGCGATCACCGCAAGCCAGACCGGCGGCGACGGCTCACTGGTTCACTGGCAAGTTGTGCCCGACCTGTTCGCCAGCGATTCGGTGCAGACGCACCTCGTGCTCGATGTCGAGACCGACGCTCCCTCTGTGCTGCGCAGCGGCGATGGCATGGCCGGGCGGCTGCCCGAAAGCGACATGCCGATGGCCGTGCGCTACCGCGTTGGCAACGGCACCGAGGGCGACGTCGGGGCCGAGGCCCTTGCGCATTTGCTGACAGACGGAAACATCACTCGCGACGAGACGTTCCTGGTCTTCGAAGGCCAGCCCAGCGACATCGAGGCGATCCGGAATCCGCTGGCAGCCAGCGGGATCGCACCCGAGACGATTGCTGACGTGCGCCTGCGCGCGCCGATCATGTTCAATGAGCAACGCCGTGCCGTCACCGGCGCAGACTACGCAAAGGTCCTCGAGACCCACCCGAAGGTCGCCGCCGCCCGCGCGGTCGAGCGTTGGACGGGATCGTGGCGTGCGATTGTTTTGTTGGTCGATGTCGATGGTGGCGCGCCGCTCGATGCCGATCTCGAAGCGAGCTTTCGCAATCATCTCGAGCCGTATCGACTCGCCGGCCATGCGCTCGAATTCCGCGAGCCGGTACTGGTCCCGCTCGAACTCGCGATGCGCGTCTGCGTCCTGCCGGACGTGCCACGCGCCGATGTCGAGGAACGGCTGCTGCAACTCTTTAGCGGCGCGGTGCTGCCCGACGGCACGCTCGGCCTCTTTCACCCCAACCGCTTCAGCTTCGGCGAACCGATCCGGCTCTCGCGCCTCATTGCCGCTGCGCAATGCGTGGGCGGCGTGCGCCACGTCGAGATCATCGGCCTCACGCGCCAGGGCAGGGGCGCGGGTGCTGGCGATGTGCTGGAGACCGGGACCATGGCATTCGGCGCGTACGAGATCCCGATCCTCGCCAACGACCCAAACTATCCCGATCGCGGCAAGGTGTCGCTGAACATGGAGGGGGGGCAATGAGCCGCGATGTCACGCTGAAGCCAGGCATGCTGCCGGCCAACTTGCCGGGCCTCCCGCAGATCGCCTATCGCAGCGGCAGCTACGGCATCTTCCTCGAAGGCATGCGTCAGTCGGTCGGGTGCGAGCGGCACTACCTCGTCGATCTCAACACGCGGGCGAGCGACGATCCCGCGATAGCCCTGCTCGATGCCTGGGCGGTCGCGGGCGACGTGTTGTCTTTCTACGCCGAGCGCATCGCCAATGAGGTCTACCTCGGCACCGCGCTCGAACGCGGCTCGATCCGCGCGCTTGCCCGCCTGCTCGACTACGAGTTGCGGCCGGGCAAGGCCGCGGAAACCTGGATAGCCTTCACGCTGGAAGACGCGCCCGGCGCGCCCGACGCCGTGCCGATCCCGCAAGGCGTGCGTATCAATTCGATCCCGGGCCCTGGCGAGCAGATGATTGCCTTCGAGACGGTCGAGGCGATGGAGGCGCATCCCTGGCTTAACGCCATGCGTCCGCAAACCACGCGCATGCAAAGCGTCGACGACGTCGAGGCGGCGAAGAGCGTGCTGGTGCAGGGATTGCTCTCCGACGTGCGCAAGGGCGATTGGCTGCTGGTCGTGCACGGTTCGGACCAAAACCTGAAGCGGGTCGAGACGGTAGACCCAGACAATGCTGCAAAGACCACTCGGATCGACCACGAGACGCAGCCTACGTTCTTCCCGGTCGTGCTGCTTGCACAAGCGCTGCTGCCGCCGAACGCTTTCGTCGCAAATCCCTTCGGCATCAGCCGGCCATTCTTCCAGAGCGAGATCGACAAGGTGTTGCGTCCGCAGCGCGCCTTCGAGGCAAGCCTGGCGCAGCGCCGGGTGACTCCCAAGCTTTTGCGTCAGCACCTGTTCGAGCGCACGCCTGCGCCACTGCCCGGCAAAGACGGCGTTTACCGCTTTCGCGCGCGCGCGGCGATCTTCGGACACAATACGCCGGCGGCCGACGACGGCGCCTCGCAGATCCCAGATATTTCCCATGCTACGGCGTCGCTTTCGATGATGACGCTCGACCAGGAATATGCCGAACTGCGGCCCGGCACCTACATCGCCTTCGTCAACGGCGGCATGGTCCATGTGGCCGAAGTGCGCTCGGTGCGGACCCTGACCGCGCAGCGCGGCCGGCTGACTTCGCGCACCAGTCGCGTCGGCTTCTTCCCGGCACTGTCTTCGGGCTGGAATTCCGTCTCGACGGCCGAGGTCGTGGTGCTGCTGGATACAGAACGCCTGCCGCTCGCCCGCCTGCCGGTAACCGCGGTGGTGGAAGGCGCCTCGCTTCTGCTCGATGCCTATTACCCCGAGCTCACCGAAGGGCGGCCGGTTGCAGTCTCCGGCGAACGCGAGGACCTGACCGGCATCGAGCAAATCAGCGTCCACACCATCGCTACAATCACGCTCGAGGACGGGCTGACCCGGATTGATCTCAAAAGCGCGCTGCCTTGGGCGCTGAAGCGCGGCACCGTACGGATCAACGCCAATCTCGCCAAGGCGACCCACGGCGAGCGCGGTGGGCAGCCCATCGGCCACGGCGATGCATCGAAACCGGGCCAGCGCTTTCGCCTGCCGGTGATTCCGCTCACCCATCTGGCGGCTCAGACGCTGACCGGAGTCGCACCCGTGCTCGACGTCGTCATCGACGGTGTGCGATGGATGGGGGTGGGTTCGCTGCGTGAGGCGGGGCCGCTCGATCGCGTCTACAGTCTGTCATATCAGGAGGACGGCTCGGTCGACGTGTGCACTGGCGACGGTCTCAACGGCCGCCGCGTGCCGACCGGCGTCAACAACGTCGTTGCCTCGTGGCGCAAGGGACTCGGTTCGGCGGGCATGGTGCGCGCGGGCCAGCTCTCGCTGCTGGCCGACAAGCCGCAAGGTGTGCGCTCGGCGGCCAATCCGCTCGCGCCCGAAGGCGCGGTCGACGGTCAGTGCGCCGACGATGCCCGCAAGGCAGCACCACTTTCGGTGCTCACGCTGGGGCGCATCGTCGCGCTGCGCGACTACGCCGATTTCGCCGCGAGCTTTGCGGGCATCGCTAAGGCCCATGCCGCGTGGATCTGGAGCGGTTCCAGCCGCGCCGTGTTCCTCACTGTCGCGGGCGTCAGCGGCGCGCCTGTGCCGGAAGGCGATCTCGTGAAGCTGCGTAACCTCATCGGCGGGATTTCCGATCCCGCGACCGGCCTGACGATCGCCCATTTCCGGCCCACGTGGTTCCGCCTCGAAGCGGGCATCGCATTGGTGCCGGGCTACTTCCCCGATGCCGTATTCCCGCGCGTCGAACAGGTACTGCGTGACCGTTTCGGCTTTGCCGCGCGCGCGCTCGGCCAGCCGGTGGCGAAGTCC
Source organism: Caballeronia calidae (assembly GCF_900044055.2). Taxonomy (GTDB): domain Bacteria; phylum Pseudomonadota; class Gammaproteobacteria; order Burkholderiales; family Burkholderiaceae; genus Caballeronia; species Caballeronia calidae. The sequence continues at coordinate 27,951 of NZ_FCOX02000069.1, forward strand.
GAGGTGATCTCGGCGATGCAGGCGGTCGATGGCGTCGACTGGATCGACGTGGATGCCTTTTATCGCGGCGACACGCCCGCCAACCGTGACTTGCTCGCCGCTGCCATGCCGAAAGACGGCCGCCGCGTCGCGCGGCTTGGCCTACCAGAAGGGGCCGAACTGCTGGCGCTCGATCCCGCCCCGCTCAACTTCAGGACCATCACATGACGACCGCAGAGCGCCTCCTCGACCTCCTGCCCGAGGTCTTCCGTACTCGCGACGCTACCGCCGCCGCCGAGATCGCCGCGCGGCTGGGCTTTCCCGTGCCCGCGCTCGACGGCACGCCGGAGGGGCCACTCACCAGCCTGCTGGCGATAATGGGGCAGACCTTCGACATGCTCGAGGCCGAGGTCGACAATCTGTACGACGACCTCTTCATCGAAACCTGTGCGTCATGGCTGGTCCCATATATCGGCGAGCTCGTCGGCGCGCGCATCGTCGATGCCGGCGACCTGGAATCGGCGCGCCGGCAGGTTGCCGGCACTATCGCGGCGCGGCGCGCCAAGGGAACGGCCCGCGCGCTGGCACTGCGCAGCGGCGCGATCATGACTGCCCCGACCGAGGCGGTGGAGTACTTCCGGCACGTCGTCACCACGCTTCACCTCGATTATCCCGAGGACAACCGGCCGATGTCCGCGGCGCTCAACGGGCGTGCGGGGCGGCGTGCGCAGTTGCCCGATTTCATCGGCCAACATACGGTCGAACTGCGCGAGATGAGCGAAGGCGGGCGCTTCGCCGTGCCCAACATTGGCGTGCGCACCTGGACCACACGATCCTTTCCGCACGCAAAGACGACGCCGCGCCCGGTGCTCTCGGTGGGGCCGGGGCATTTCAGCTTCTCGCCCACGGGCGCGGACACAACGCTCTGGCTCTGGCGCGCGGGGCTGGGCGACCCGACCGAGGCGACGCGCCTCGGCCTCGACGAGATGCCGACGCCGATCCCGTTGATCGACGCAGTCGATCATCCGGACGCCTACTATGATGATGGTCCGGACGAGGACAAGAGCGTCGCCGTGCATATCGACGGCGTGCTTCAGCGGCTAGACGCGATCTGTTTCTGCGATTTGTCCGACGCACCCGGCGGTGGTTGGAACCGGCACGGCGACTTAGCCGCGAGGGAGCGCATCCACATCGATCCGATGCGCGGCCGCCTGCGGCTTCCCGACGCGAAGATTGCAACGCCCGCGGAGCAGATCCGGCTCAAGTATCACTACGGCGCGGCAGTAACGACGGGCGGGGGAGGCTATGCAAGTCCGGCACCGTTCGAGACCGATGTCCCCGAGTTGCCCGGTCCCGATCCGGTGCCCGTAACCGTGCCCTCCGCCACGACGCGCGATGCCGTCGCCGCCGCGCTTGCGGCTGCGCTGGACAGCGCGGCGGGGCGGTGCGAGATACGCATCGACGATGGCGGAATCACGGAGCTCCCGGCCGCCACCGCGCTGCCTGGCGATGCGCAATTGCGCCTCTGTGCCGACACCTGCACCTGGCCGACGCTGGTCGCGTCCGCTGCGGGCTGGCAGGTGACCGGTGGCAGTGGCTCGATCCTCGTCCTGCGCGGTCTCAGACTCATTGGCGGGCCGCTGGTGATCGACACCGAGGGGCTGGAGAAACTGCGGCTGATTGACTGCACGCTGCTGCCCGGCCTTCTGCTTTCGGCGCAGGGCCAGCCGATGCATCCGGGCGACGCCACGCTGGTGCTACGTCAGGCGGGCATCGAGGTCGAGGCGACACGCTGCACGATCGGACGCGTCGTCATGGAGGAAACCGCGCAGCTGACGCTGGTCGATTGCCTGATCGATGCGGCCGCACCCGGCGCATTTGCGCTTTCCGGCCCGGCGGACTCGGCAGGCGGCATCCTAACCGCGGACCGCTCGACGCTGATCGGCCGCGTGTTCCTGCGCGCGATCGGCGAGGTATCCGACTGCCTCTTCGCCCGCCGCCCCGATTCGCCCGATGACGTCACCGTTAGGGTCGCCCACGTGCAGGAAGGATGCGCGCGCTACTCTGCCTTTCCTGAAGGTGCGGTGGTGCCCGGGCGCTACCACTGTTACCCGGTCCATGCGACGGACGCCGCACGGAGTCCCGAGTTTGCCGCTGTGTCGCCCGCCGAGGCGGGCTACGGCCGCCTGCTGCCTTCGAGCCCGCCGGAGATCCTCGCGGGCGCGCAAGGCGGCCGCGAGATGGGCGTCACTAATGCGACGAGCTGGACCCGCAAGCGCATGCTGCTGGCCCGTGATCTGCCGGACTGGACGCCGTTCGCGATGCAGACCGGCATCGAATTGATGAACTGAGGAGGGAATCAATGCGAGGCGATTTCACGCGGGATACGCGGGAGCGGGCGGGTCGGCTCTCGACGCGCGCAATCCTGCTGCAGCAGGGCCGCCAGTTGCTCGATGCGGATTGGAACGCGCAGGCCGGACTGAGCGCAGCACGCGCGGAGAAGACGATGGTCGACACCGTCGGCTGCCAGGGGGCACCGCGCGAAGATGCGGGATTCCAGATCGGTGGTGGCAGCGGCGAACTGACGATCGGCGCGGGCAGCCTCTACGTCGAGGGCCTGCGCTGTCACAACCCGGCACCGGTGGGCTATATCGCGCAAGTAGAGCGCGGCATCCTGCCCGAGCTCGCGGTCGCGCTGCCCGACGGGGGGGAGGGCCTCGTCTATATCGAGGCCGGCACACGCCCGGCTATGGAGGTTGACGATGCGCTGCTGCCCGAGCCGGGTCTGGGAGGGGCGGATACCGTGGTGCAGGAAATTGTCGGCTGGACGGTGCGAGTCGTTCCGCTGACGGGCATCGGCATGAGCCGCGACGCACTCATCACCGCGATCGAGCGCAACCATCCGGTCAGCGTTGTCCCTTGGGGCAGGACCACCGGCGGCCTCAGCGCCGATGTCCAGACCGAGGCCGAAGCGACCGATCCCAGCCCCTGCGAAATGCCTGCGACTGCGGGCTACCGCGACCAGCTCAATCGGCTGTTCCGCATCGAGATACACCAGTCCGGCGTACCCAGCAGTGCCACGTTCAAATGGTCAGAGGATAGCGGTGTCGAGGCGGGGCTGCGAAGAGAGGGGGAGGCGGGCTTTGCCATCGACTTGCCCCTCCAGCGCGCCGCCGAACTATTCCCGGCCGGCGCCTTCGTCGAGGTGGTGAGCAGAGACCGACAGCGCGCCGGCATGCCGGGTCCGGTCGGTCGCGTCACCAGTAAACCGGGCGCGGCTCTCGCCATCGACGGAGAGGCGGGAAGCGTTTTAAGCCTCGCGGTGCGCTTACGGCGGTGGGCGGGGTTGCCACAGGTAATTCCGGCGGGCAGCGCATGGGTGGCACTGTCGCGCGGCGTCAAGGTCCGCTTTGCGCCGGGTCACTACCAGCGCGGCGCAGGGTGGGCAGTGCCTGCGCGTACCCGCACCGGTGACATCCTCTGGCCACCTTACCATACACCCGATGTGACCGTGGCTCTGGCTGGCGAGGGCAATGTCGGCTTTTACGCGCCGGGTGATGGCCAGCGCCGCTATGCTGTGCTGGCGCTCGTCCGTCGCAGCGGCATGGCCTTTTCGGTTACGCGAGACCTGCGCCAAGTCTTTGCGCCACTCAATGACCTTACCGCCGACCTTGTCCGCTACGATCCATCGCGCACCGACCTCGCCGCCACCGACGTGCAGGCAGCGATCACCGAGCTCGCCGACCGGAAGGGTGGCCACTGCGCGCTCAGTGCGCAGCCGGGTAATGGTTGGGAACAGGTATTCACCCGCATTCCTCAGGGTGCCAGCGCGACGATCTGCCTGCCGGTCGGCAACTTCCCGTTGAGCGCGCCGGTCGAAGTTCGCGGCAAGGGCCACGTTCGCGTGATCGGCTCTGGGCCGGGCAGCAAGGTCTGGTGCTATGGCGCCACTACCGCGCTGCGCTTCCGCGACTGCCGCTCTGTCGAGGTCGCCAATCTCACTATCGCGGCCGAGAACCGTTCTCCGTGGAAGCCTCGCGTAGGGACCATGACGACGGGTGCGCTCGACATCGCACAGTGCGGTTCGGTGCGGGTCGGGCGCGCGACGCTGATCTCCGGCGGTACGCGTTGGCGGCAGGCGGCGTGCTTGCGCATCGATGCAGGCGCCGGTGCGCACCGGGGTGGCGGCGACGTGGTCGTCACCGATTGCGACATCGTCGCGGGAGACCTTGCCTGCGGAATGCTGGTGCTCAACGCGGTGACCGCCCGCATTAGCGACAACCGTATTCGCCCACGCGGGGAGTCGACAGGCCGTACCGTGCAGCGCTGGATCGACGATCCGATGGCCTCGGCCTCGATGGGACGGTTGCTGTTCTCGTATTCAAGGGACGACCGCGAACTGGTATGGCCGCACACGCGCGCGCAAGGCCTATTCCGCCTGCAAACTATCGTACTGGGCGACCGGAAGATGACGATCTCTTTCCTTACACTCGCCAGCATCTCAAGCTCGGTGTGGGAGGCGTTCGCGCGCGCCTACGCCGCCCGATCCGATCGGCAGGCGAATTCGCGCGAAGTGCGCCTAGACGTGCGCGAGCTGATGGGAAACCTCTGGGCCAGACGCGGTCGGATCGTCTCGAATGGCGTCGGTTTCGACGGCTTTGAGCCGACGTACGCCGCATTCAGCCAGGTCATTAGTCCGGTGATCGATGCCGGCATCGTCGTTGCTGGCGCTTCGGCGGGCGACATCGCGGTCAGCGGCAACGCCATCGACGGGGCGCTGCAGGGCGTGCGCGTGGCGATCAGCAACGGCACGTCGCGTCGGCTGCCAATGCGTTCGGTAAGGGTGGAGCGCAACACCATCCGGCTCGCGGTGGTGCCGCTCGACAGGCCACGTCACGGCATCTACCTCGGCAATGCCGAGCGCGCTTGGGTCGTCGACAACGACATTTCCACCGAAACCGCCGACCGCCCGGGCGAGCGCGCCACGCGCGCCACGTCGTTGCGGCTAGACCGGCTGTTTTCCGAAGGCATCCGTGTGTATGGCCGGCTCGGGCTGATGCTACAGATACGCGGCAATGTCGTGCAGGGCTGCAGCGACGGGATCGCTGTTCGGTCCGACACGACCCCGTCGCAGCGGCTGCACTTGCTCGACGGCAACATGATCGCCAGCGCCGCGACCCCGTGGCCCTTCCCCAGAAGGGAGATCCGGGTAGTAAACAACACGCCGGATTAAAAGACAGTCAGGCAAGTTGAGCGTGCGAATGGCTTGACGTGCAAAACAATGTGTGCCAGTCTACTATCGCTCCCGAAAGAATGGTTTCAAACAACATTGCGATTTAGGTGTTCTGTCGGGCCCTGTCCGACTCATGTGCGCTTGAAGCGTTATGTAGGTGAAGGTCGAAACCCGGTCTAGCAAAGGGGCGGGGTAGCTCCGCCCCACGCTTTTTTGAGTTAGAAGATTCTCTTTATTCCTGTGTCCTGCTAGGCGGCGACTGGCAGCTGAATCGGCGACTATTCCGTAGCGCCCCCCGAAGCAGATCCAAGGAAGCCTTCTACCTTGAGGCGACCCGACAGCGGCAGCCTATACCTTTCCCGTTGGCGCCACTTAGCGACAAGCGAAAGGACGCGGCAACGACGCGCGCTTCCTGTAGGCGTTCTCCTGTTCATCCCGCCCGAGGTGACCATTATTTGAATATTCCACGGCACCCATTGGCGGGCTGGTGTGCCTATTCCACGCAAAACGAACACCCAATCCACACCAAATCGAACGCTGATTCCACGGCAAAGCGAACACGAATTC
>NZ_FCOX02000070.1 GCF_900044055.2 Caballeronia calidae
GCTCGGGGGAGGACGCGGCGGTGGGCGCGTCGGCTGCTTGTGTGGGGCTCGGGAGGTCGAGGGATTGGGTGTACATGCGGGGCTCCGCCGTCCTTTTTGAGATGCGATGGAGCGAGTATAACTATTAACCGACCGGACGGTTGATTAATTTTACATGCAACTATCTCAGGCTAAATAGCATCGCGTTAACCCGAAAATCGAGCCTCGCCGCGAAAAACGATGGACGCAAAAAAGCCCAGCCGTACAACGGACTGGGCAAAACCACCGGTATCCGGCGGCGGAGGTTGCTTCACGTTCGCGATCATCGCGCCGGGAAGCGCATTTCGAGTTTTGTATGCAATGAACCATCGCGCGCTCGGTCGCGCGTCACGTCACCACGGTCATTCCCTCGATACTTCTACCGCTTCACTGACCGAAGAACACGCCTTGCGGATCGATGCGCTTGCTCGCGCGGCCCGACTGAGACGCCGCGCCGGTCGATGCGCCGTACCCTTCCGCTTGCGCCTGAGCGAGGCGCACATCGGCGACACGCGCTTCAGCGGCCTGCAGCTTCGCCGGATAAGTCGCGTCTTCCGCGGCGGGCGAGTAACCGGCCTTCTCGACTTGAACGAGTTCGGCACGAACATCGGCACGGCTCACCGGCGCGCTCGATTGCGCAAACGAGGCAAGCGGTGCCGACAAGACTACGACTGCGATAACGCCATTGACCCACGATTTCATGATCGACTCTCCCTGTTTTCCATGGAGCCCGGCGCGCTTGAAGATCGGAGCGATGCAGGGCGGACGACCGGAAGTGTAGGTGCACAGCCGCGAATGATCATTCGCCGGAACAGTGAAGAATCTTTGCGAAATCAGTAAGAAACAGCGCCTACCCAGCGCGTGCCATATTGCGACGCGACATCACTGACACGACAGAACGGCCTGCCGCACTCGCCCCACACAGCCATCTTCGCGCGACGCAACAACGTACGAACGCGATTATTCCCATTCCGACAAAGATCATTCAACGGAAACGAGAATGATCTTCGGAGGACGCGTCTTTACACTCCGTTCACAAGCTGCTTAACACGAAGCCGGCAGCATCATCAGAAATCCGAATCGGAGGTTGTCACCATGAAGACGTTCATTTCCGCAGTCGCCGTCGCCGCTGCGCTCGCCGTTCCCGCCCTGTCGTTCGCGCAACAATCGGATGCGCCGATCACCCGCGCTCAGGTGCGCGCCGAACTGGTGCAACTCGAAAAGGCCGGCTACAACCCGAACATCAGCGATCCGTCGTATCCGTCGAACATTCAGGCTGCGGAAACGCGCGTAAGTGCGCAAACCCTTGCGCAAGCGCCGACGCAATCGAGCGACTACGGCTCCGTCGCCACGGGCTCGTCGCAGTCGGGCCGCACGACGGGCGCTCAGCCGCGCACGCTCGGCACGTACTTCGGCCAGTAAGTCGACAAGCAAGCCAACAGCAGTACCAGCCGATGCATATCGGATGCAAAGCAAAAAGGCGACATTCGCGCGATGTCGCCTTTTGCGTTTTGCATGCGAAATGCTCTATGCCCGATGGCATTTTGCATTCCGCATGTTTGATGCAATACGAGTGAACAGCGGCGTTTGGACCTCGGGCCAGCGCCATCGCTTCGGATCGCACGCCGGCCGTTTCGAGATAGCGTCGCGCAGCGTTCCACACCTGGAGCCATTCGACCGCGTCGGAGCAGCGCGCTCGTGATGTCTGCCATCGGCCCTTCATCGAAGAAAGAAAAAGAAGGACCGCGACGCGCCCGATGCCGTTAGTGTTAGTTCGCCGGTATCGTCACCACCGGCGACTTCGCCGTGTCCGTGACTTCCGCGAGCGCCATGAGGTTCTGCACGACCGTGAACGCGTATTTCGAATCGAAGTCGCCGCGATCGATCCAGTAGTTCGCCCTGTCGTAGAGCACGCTCACGTAGGCGTCCTGCGGCACCTTCGCGCCCACCTTCACGATGATGGTCGGCCGCGTCTCGCCGCCGATCAGCCCGATGCTCGGCTGGGTCGCGCCGCTGCCCACCTGCTCGTCCGGAACCGCGATCTGCGCGCCGAGATCGGTGAGGATGCCGAGCACCGAGCGCGTGACCATCGGGATGCGGTCATGATCCGCCGATTGCCCATAGACGATCTCGTAGGTCTTCATCTTCGGCGAGAGATGCAGGAGCCTTCTCACGAGCGTGAGATCGTCCACGACAGCCTTGTTCGACCCGCTGCGCGTCGCGCCGAGCGTGATGAAGACACCGCCCTTGTCGGCATTGTTGATCTTGCTGCTCTTGTCGTTCTTGCCGGCCTTGTCATCGGTATTGCGCGATTCGATGTTCAGCTCGCCCGCGAGTTGCAGCCTGCGCAGCGCCCGCAACAGCTGGAAGAACTCGGGCGACCCCGACGCGTTCGGCCCGCCCAGCGCCGTGCCGTTCTGCAAGCCGCTGATCGACTGCGCGGTGATGCGCAGCAGCAAGTCGATCGGGATGCCGCTTTCGGCGAGCGGCATCACGAGCGTCGGCGAAAGCGGACGAATATACGCGCTCGCGTAGGCGTCGCCGGTGGTCGGCGTGAACGTGAAGGTCGGATGGTTCGAATAGGAGACACTGCCCGTCGCGAGCGCGTAGTTCGGCTGCGCGCCCGATCCCGCATTGAGATTGACGCCGCCGGTCGTATCGAACGTATAGGCCGCGATGATGCTGCTCACGGTAAGGAACGACGGCGCGTCCGCGAAGCGCAATCCGACAATCGCTGCAAGAATTTCACGCTTCTTCGCATCGCCGAGGGCGCGGGCGTAATCCACCTGATCCGCTTTCAGGCGGCTCGGGCCGATGCCCGCGCAGCCCGCTGCGAGAAAGGAGACGGAGAGAATGGCGATCGATAAGGCTTTCCTTGTCATGGCTCTGAGTGAAGGTGATAAGGAGGATCGTCGGCGCGCGGCCGCGGAACACCCGGGCCGCAGCCGCAAATTTCATACCTTGGGCGAGAATCGATCGATGAAGGCGAGCGCCCCCATCCGGCGCATTGCACGCCGGCGCGTTGCAGACGTCACGACCCGACGTTCCCGTCAGGTCGCGAGTGAGTTCAGATCACGAAGCGCCGTGCTGCGCTTTCGACTGCGCACGTTTCTCCTGCGCGGGTGCCTGAGCGATATGCCGGCTCGCTTCCTTGTGCTGGGCGACGAGCGCATCGAGCCGGTCCTGCGCGAAGCGCGGACCATCTTCGCGTGCGAAAGCCGGTGCGGCAAGCGTTGCCGCAGTGAGGACGATGACCGTGGCGAAAGGCGTTCTTCTCATGATTCACCCCGCGATTGAGCGCGGCCGACCCCCAATGCCGGCCGCCCGACTAGGATGGCACATCGCCGTGAAAGCTGCGCGGCGCGCGCTCGCGCCATGGCGGTGGCAAGTCCGTCAGCACCCTCGTCTTTCCGCCAAAATCCAGCGTGCCCCCATATGAGCGGCACTTTGCACGTTCGCGCCCTTGCACACCCTCTTCCGATCTCCTATTCCTTACTTCGAGGCGTCCTGTTGTCATGCCGGCGCCGGACAGCCTGAAAGACCACGGAGGACCCGCGCTCATGAACCTCGCCATCTTCTTCGACGGCACGTGGAACGAGCCCAACGACCGCACCAACGCCTATCTCCTCTACAAGCTCGCGCCCGAGACCGACCAGCAGGAAACCTTGTATGTAGCCGGCGTCGGCACGCAGGACAAGGGGCTCTTTTCCCTCGCCAACAAATTCCTCGGCGGTGCATTCGGCGACGGCCTGAGCGCCAACATCAAGAGCGGCTATGCGTGGTTGTGTCAGCGCTACAAGCCGGATGCGAAGATCTACATCTTCGGCTTCAGCCGCGGCGCGTATTCCGCGCGCAGCCTCGCCGGACTGATCCGCAAATGCGGGCTCGCGAACGACTGGAGTCCGGAGTCGATCGATCAGGCGTACGGCATCTATCGCGACAAGGACGTCGGACCGTCGGATCAATCGGTCGTCGATTTTCGGAGGCAGTTCGCGCGCGAAGTGGATGTCGCGTTCATCGGCGTATGGGATACCGTCGGCGAGCTCGGCATTCCGCTCGACGGCCTGCCGGTGCCGGGCTTTTCGAGCTATTACAAGTTTCACGACACGACGCTCTCCAACAGCACGAAGGCCGCTTATCACGCGATCGCGGCGAACGAATTCCGCTCGCTCTACAAGCCGACCTTGTGGACGCCCGGCGCTGAGACGCGCCCCGCCGATCAGCCGCTCGAGCAGCGCTGGTTCGCGGGCGCGCATGCGAACGTCGGAGGCGGCTATGTGACGCCGCCGCGCACGCCCGAGGACCTGCTGCCGCTCATTCCCGCAGAATGGCTGCGTCAGAAGGCGGCGCAGAGAGGCCTTTCGATCGACCAGCCCATCGCGATTCCGCCGCAGGCGTTTCAATCACAGCCGATCGATTCGTACAGCGAGTTCACCGCGCATCACCCTTTCCTGCAGGCGGTATGCAAGAAAGAGCCGCGCATGGCGGGCACCGCGCTCAACGAGACGATCGACCCGAGTCTGCTCCAGCGCCTCGGGACCGCCGGCTTTCTCGACATGTATCCCGCGCTCGTCGCTCAGTTGAAGGCGCTGCCGGTCGGGACGTAGATCAGGAATCCGCCCTTGCGATGTGTGCGCGGCTACGCGCATGCGTCGTCGAAAAGGCGATGCCTGCGCATTCGCTTGCCAAAGTTGGGCAATGCAAAGGAATCGCGTCCTGTCGCGCATCGCCTTGAATGAAGCGCGCTTAGTTGCATGCGAAACCAACTGCCCAACGCGCACGAAACGGCCTCGACGTCCGCCCGCAGCCCATGCTTCCCCGGACCCGAGGGAGACCGGCATCGTGTCGCGCATCAGCGCGTTCACGACGAGCGTCGGCCTCGGCGCAATCCGCAGTCCCTACACGGCGCCCCGCAACGCCAGGAGAACGCGCTCGACGTCCAGGGCGCGTATCGCACGTCGCATGCGCCGAAGTACTATCGCGGCCAGTTCGGGAGCGGCGGCCGGCAATGCAATCCGGCGGTCGCGCGCAAGGTGCTCGAAATCACGCTGTCGCTGCTTGTCAGGCCCAACACCGAGCCGCGCGACAAGCATGCGTAGACCGATCTCGATGCAGTTGGACAGGGCTTTCAGAAGACCGCGGTGTATCAGGACATCCTCGCGATGGCGCTCTATGCGAACGACATCATCCTGTCGGTCGTCGGCGCGGTGACGGGCTTTCTGCTCTGCCCGTGCTCTACGCGTGGCTCGGCGCGTGCGCGCGATCTTGCGACAGCTTTCCGCCGATTCGTCGGGCAGCACGTTCCATCCAGAGCATTCGAAGGTCGCGAACCGCGCGCATGTGACGAGCGCGATCATCGTCGGAATTTCGATCGGGCTATTCAGCAGGCTGCCCGAAGGCGGCAAGATGCATCGCCGCTCGCGATCGCATCCGTCGCGGGCTCTGCATCTGACAAGTTCTTTTTCGTCGACAGGCTCGCCGGCGCGATGTTTGCGCAGCGCGTCGATCCGCCCGCAGCGCCCTGAATCCCGCGCGCGCGCAACGCTCCGTCCGTCGCGCGACCCGCCGCGAAAAGCGCGCTGCCGCCGGGCGCTCAGAAGAGATGCGGCGGCGTGCGCTCGCTCATGTCGCGCGGCAGGGTTTCGTCGAGCTCGAATTCGACGTTGGGATAGTCCTGCAGGCGCCCGCTCACTTCGGCCTCGCGCTCGCTCGTGAAGAGACCGTCGAGATAGTCGAACGAGAGCTTGCCGACTAGCGCCTTCAGCGCCAGCTCGGCGCTGCGTTTCGGCTCGGTCGTGATGTCGCCCGAATCCATGCAGGCGCAGAACTGCCCGTTCTTCGAATCCATCCCGCCGATGTCGATCACCTTGCCGTCGACATTCTGCGCAAGCACGCGCTGCTCCACCGCGAAAAGCCTGAACGGGCGTTCGAGGCGCGCGGGCTGCTCGGGATGGCTCTCCTTGCTTCCACGATTGGCCATGGTGCGGTTCTCCGGTGAGTGCATCGGTCGAAAAGCTGTCACACGCAACGCAGCAAGGGCCGCGCCCGCCGTCTGTGCGATGCAGCATCGCTGCGCCTTTCCCGCGCGCGGCGTGCCGTCCTACAGTGAAGCATCGCCCACGCAATGACAGGAGCAGTCACCGTGAATGCAAAAGCGGATGGAACCATGCGCGGCAAGGTCGCGGTCATCACCGGCGCGAGCCGCGGACTCGGCCGCAACGCAGCGTTGAAGCTCGGCGCGATGGGCGCCGGCGTGATCGGCACGTACAACCGCAATGCGGAGGCCGCGCGAACCCTCGTCGACGAAATCGCGAAAGCCGGCGGCCAGGCGGCCGTGCTCGAGCTCGACATCGCCCGGTGCGACACCTTCGGCGCCTTCGCCGATGCGCTTTGCAAGACGCTCGAAGACACGTTCGAGCGCGAGAACTTCGACTTTCTCGTGAACAACGCGGGCATCGGCATTCATGCGCCGTTCATCGATACGACGCCCGAGCAGTTCGACGAGCTCGTCAATGTCCAACTGAAGGGTCCGTTCTTTCTGACGCAGACGTTGCTGCCCTATCTCCACGAGGAAGGCGCCATCGTCAACGTGTCGAGCGGACTCACGCGTTTCGCGCTGCCGGGTTTCGCGGCGTATGCCGTGATGAAAGGCGGCATCGAGGTGCTCACGCGCTATCTCGCGAAGGAGCTCGGGCCGCACGGGATTACCGTCAACACGATCGCGCCGGGGGCGATCGAGACGGACTTCGGCGGCGGCGTCGTGCGCGACGATCACGACACCAATCAGTTCATCGCGGACAACACGGCGCTCGGACGCGCGGGCGTGCCGGACGACATCGGCGGCGCGATCGCGGCGATGCTGTCGGAGGGCAACCGCTGGATGACGGCGCAGCGCGTCGAGGTGTCGGGCGGGATGTTCATCTGACGCGTCGCCCGGTCGAGGCTAAGGCGCAAAAAAAAAACCGGACGCCGAGGCGTCCGGTTTCATGCTGCTGGCGTAATGCCGCGTAGCGTCGCTTAGAAGCGGTGGATGATACCCACGCCTGCCGCGAACATGCTGCGCGATGCCGACGGCGCGCTCTGGAAGCCATCGCCGATGGTTGCATTGGCCGCGGTCTGACGGTTTTGCGTCGTGCCCGACGGAACAGCCAGCGTGTTGCCGTTCGCGCGCTGGAACGCTTCGAGTGCGTACAGGCCCGTGCGCTTCGAGAGCGAGTAGTACTGCGAGAGGTTGAACTGGTGGTACGAAGCTGCATCGTTGATGCCGTTCGCCTTGCTGGCCCACGTGTAGCTGTAGCCCGCCGCGAAGTCCCATGCCGACGTCGCCTTCCAGTGCAGCACCGTGCCGGCCGTATTGAACACGGCTTCGTCGGTGAACAGCGAGTTCACGCCCGGAATGTACTGAACGTTCGTGTACGTGACCGAGATGTCCCACGCGCTGTTGAACTGGTAGCCGCCTGCAACCGCGAAGCGCTGCTGCGCCTGCGCACGCTGGTAGCCAGCCGTCACCGCCGACACGCCCGGCTGGCCCGAACCGTCGGTCGCTGCCGTGTTGTTGATGGTGGTCGACTGACCGCTGTAGATGCCGCCGCCGTTGGCCGCGTTGTTGATGCGCGAGAACGCCACCGCACCGCCGATCGGGCCTTGCTGATACTGGAGCGCCGCCGACCAGGTCGAGCCCTGGTAGACGCTGTCGGGCACGCCTGCGAGCGAGTACGAGCCGCTCACCGTGAAGCCGTACATCTTCGGCGACGTGTACACGACCGAGTTGTTCGCGCGGTAGATGGTATCCAGACCGTCCACGTCGCCCGGGTGCGCGCCGAAGTAGCCCGTCAGCCAGTTCGTCGGGCTATACGGCGAGAGCAGCGTGTAGTACGAGGTGTACTGGCGGCCCAAGGTCAACGTACCGTAGGCGCCATTCGTCACACCGACCCATGCCTGGCGGCCGAACATCGCGTTGCTGAACTGCTGGCCGCCGCTATTGATGTCGAAGCCCGATTCCAACTGGAAGATGGCCTTCGTGCCGCCGCCCAGATCTTCAGCGCCCTTCAGGCCGAAACGGCTGCCCGCCCAGATGCCCGACGCCATCTTGATGTTGTGGCGGCCCGGGGTCGTCTTTGCCAGGTTCGTCTGGCTGCTCTGATAGACGAGCGAATCGTCGACGATACCGTACAGCGTCACGCTGCTCTGCGCGAACGCCGGCGCCGCGGCTGCGAACGCCGTGGCTGCGACGACAGCGGCCTTGGTCATCGTGAAACCCTTCATTTTTTCTCCTCAAGCGGTGGGCGAATTACTTCTTTGCGAGTACTGGAACCGGTGCCGCGATGGCAACGACGATATGTTTCAACTCGTAACTTTTATCGCTGGCAAGTGTATGGCTTACAGACAGAATGCGAAAGAAAGCTGGTGTTCGGTGTCGTTTTTTTTCACTGTCTGGTTAACCAGTATTTGCTGCCGTGCGGATATTCGGCAACCGGTCAGGAAGCTGACATTTAGCTGACGATCGAATGGCGCGAATGCGGCATCGGAAAGGCTGGACGATAGCGTGCCGGACAGGTGCGAGCGGCGGCGTGGGCGTCGCTGATCTACGCACCGATGCGCCGCACAAGGCCGCCGCGCGTGTTGCGCTGCAAGGCGGCCGGGCGTTTATTGGGGTGAGATGAGAGCCCGGTCCGTGCGGACTGGAGGAGTATTGCCGGATGACGCGGCGAAGTTTTTTCTGGCGAATGAAAAGCGTCTGCGCACGAAAGGTTTTCGTAAATTACCCAACGGTGCGCAGACGCGAATCTGACAGGGCGAACTCGCCGCAAACGTGCGCCGCCCCATGAACGCGTCAGTGCTCGATCTTCGCTCGCACCTCGCGCGCGGTCTCGATCAGACCTTCGTAGCCCGAGCGGGCATGCGCGGGCAAGTCCGGGTCGCCGACGAGCGTGCCGAGCGTCTCGATGATGCTGTAGAGGATGCCCTTAGCCGCCCCCGCCGCCATCTTGCCCGCGGCATAGGACTCGTCGACGTGCGAAATGGCCGCGTCGAAGTGCTCGACTTCGGGATGCGCTTCTCCGATATCCGATGCGTCGTCGCGCGGCTCGGTCGGGTCGCTGTTCATGATGATGGTCCTCCGTAGGTGGTCTCTGCTTCCTGTATAGCGCCACGGCGCGGCGCGTGCAACCGGGTGCATGCACGTCACGAAGCCGGCAGCTCTTCCACCGGCTGAATGAAATGCACGCGCCGCGTGTCGGCTGCGCCTTTGCCCGTGCCGTGCGGCACGCCATGCTCCATCAGCAGCGCGCGCAACTCGTTGATCACCGGAAAGACCTCGTGATTGTGGTCCGCGCCCTGCCGGTCATGCGCCTCCTGCTCGCGCTCGACGATCCATCGGTCCTCCGTGAAGATGCGCTCGGTAAACCACACGAGCAGCGGCCAGGCGGCATCGAGCACGAGCGGAATCTTCGGGCGGCGGATCGACAAGAGACCGAAGGTGCGGTTCGTGCGCTGCTCGGCATCGAGCGGCACGTAGGCGATCCACAGGTCCATCACCATCGTGTCGTCCTTCGTGCGGATCTTGAGCGTCTGATACGGATAGTCCGTGCGGATCGTCATCACGTCCTTGTGGCCTTCATCCGGCTTCGTGCCGCGCTTCTGCCCGAAAACGAGCGCCTCGCCGATCGGCTGTGTACCCGCCTCGCGCGCGAACGTGTAGTCGACCTCGATCCAGTCCTCGCCGCGCCGTCTGCCGAGCGAGCGCGCGCGCATGTTGCCCATCTGCCGCCGATGCAGAAACTGATGGTTCATGTCCATCAGGTTCTCGTGCATGAAGGTGTAGTGGCACTTCACTTCGCCGCCGAAGCGGCGCGTCTTGTACGCACGATCGGTGACCGCGCCGAACTCGGGAAACTTCGCCTCCTGCGCGCGCGCCGGATTGCCGATGAACACGAAGACGAGCCCGCCCGACTCGCGGCACGGATACGCGCGCACGCCGTTGGGCAGGCGCTCGCGGCCGAGATAGGGAATGTCGGTGCAGCGGCCGGTGCAGTCGTAGGTCCAGCCGTGATAGCAGCAGCGGATCGATTCACCGTCGACGACACCCGCCGACAGCGGCACCTGCCGATGCGCGCAGCGGTCCTCCAGCGCGAACACCTTGCCCGATGCAGTGCGCACGAGCACGATCGGATCGCCCGCGAAGCGAACGCCGTGCGCCTTGCCGCGTTTGACTTCGCGCGACCATGCGAGCGGATACCAGTGATCGGGGTGGATGTCGACGCGGCGCAGATCGCGCGGCGGCTTGGTCGATATGTCGGTGGAACCGGCTTCCCGCCCGCCTTCGGGCAACGCTGCGTGCATGTACGACGCCTCCGTGAAAGGAGATCGGATGGCGCACCGCGTCCACCTGCGATGCAATGAACGACCATTCGCAGTCTACACGGCGTCCAATATTTCGGTAGCCGCTGAATTGCCGCGACTGCCTTCGCGCGCAGGCGTCACGCGTGCTCTCCGAGATGCGCGTGCAGATGATCGATCAGCGCCCGCACCTTCGGCGGCAGAAAGCGGTTCGGCGGATAGAGCAGCCACACCGGCCCCTGATACGCGCGCGCCTGCATGTCCCAGTCGGCGAGCACGGCTTGCACGCTGCCCGACCCGAGCGCATCGCGGGCGGCGAATTCCGGCAGCGCCGCGATGCCGAGCCCGCCTTCGGCCGCTTCGAGCCGCGCGCCCGCGTGATTGGCGATATAGCGCCCGCGCACCGCGACCGTCACCGACTCGCCGCGTCGGGTGAAGCGCCAGCGGTTGTCGTCGGCGGTTTCGCCCAGATGGATGCAGTCGTGACGCGCGAGCTCGCGCGGATGGGCCGGCGCGCCGCGCTCACGCAAATATTCCGCCGATGCGCACAGCAGCCAGCGCACGCGCCCGAGCGGCCGCGCGGCGAGCCCCTGCGGCGGATGACTGGTCGCGCGGATGACGAGATCGACATCGCTTTCGAGCGGATCGATGTCGTGATCGGTGAAGACGAGTTGCAGATCGACATCCGGATACGCGGCGAGAAACGCCGGCACGAGCGGATGAATCACCGATTTCGCGTAAGCGGTCGGCGCCGACAGCGCGACGCGCCCCTGCGGCCTGCCCGACGACTGTCCGGCCGCATCGACCGCGCCCGATGCGGCCGCCGCCATGTCGCGGCAATGCCGATAAACGTCCTGCCCCGATTCGGTCACGCGGACCTTGCGCGTCGAGCGCTCGAGCAGGCGCGTGCCGAGCGCCTCTTCGAGACGCTTGATTCGCCGGCTGACGGTCGATGGCGTGCTCCCCAGTTGCCGCGCCGCGACCGAGAAGTTGCCCGCATCGACGACGCGCGCGAACACGGCCATGTCCGGCATCAGGTCGAAAAGATCGGCTGGGTTCATTTGTGCATTCGCGACAACAAGGCTGTGCATCGGAACCCGATTATCGCGTCGACCGCATCATTCGACAATGACGGCTCCCTCGCAAACGGAGCCGCCACATGACAACCGAATCGTCCGCCCAACGCCTGCTTCCTGTTTCCGATTTGCTGCTGTTCCTCGTCGCGATGGTCTGGGGCAGCAGCTACGGCATCGTCAAGAACGCGCTCGCGTTCTATCCCGTGCTGGCGCTGCTCGCGCTGCGCTTCGGCATCACCTTCTGCCTGCTCGCGTCGAACCTGCGGCATCTGCGGCGCGCGAGCGCATCGACGCTGCGCGGCGTGCTCGTCCTCGGCCTGTTGCTGCTGGCGATCTTCCTCGCCGAGACCTTCGGCGTGCTGCACACGCGCGCCGCGAACGCCGCGTTTCTCATCAGCCTGTGCGTCGTGCTGACGCCGCTCGTCGAATGGGCGCTTCTTAGGCGCCGGCCCGGCGCGGCGGAGTGGCTCGCCGTCGGCGTGTCGTTCGCGGGCGCGTGGCTGCTCGCGGGCGACGGCGCCCTGTCCTTCGACTTCAATTTCGGCGATGGACTGATCCTCGCCGCCGCCGTGCTGCGCGCGCTCTCGGTCTGCGTGACCAAGCGCGTGCTGCGTGCGGCGCCCCTGCCCGCGCTCACCGTGACGGCGGTGCAGGCGGGCGTCGTGGCATCGGGGAGCGCGGCGATCGCCTTGCTCTTCGCGCCGTCGCAATGGCAGCCGCTGCCCGCGCTCGCCGGTCACGGGATGTTCTGGGGCTCGGTGCTCTATCTCGTGGGCGCGTGCACCCTCTTCGCTTTCTTCGCGCAGAACTACGCGATCGGCCGCAGCAGTCCGACGCGCGTCTCGCTCCTGATGGGCAGCGAGCCCGCCTTCGGCGCGCTCTTCGCGAGCGCGTGGCTCGGCGAGCATGTCTCGACGGCGGGCTGGATCGGCGGCGGAATGATCGTCGCGGCCTCGCTGATGGCGACCGTGCCGTGGCGCGGCATGTTCGCGGCGCGTCCGGGCGAAGCGTGACGGCGGCGGCCGCTACACGGTCTTCTTGAACACGAGACTGAAGTTGTTGGCCGGCATCGCGACGGTCTCCACGAGCGTCAAGCCGGCTTTCTGTCCGAGCGCCTCGACTGCCTCCATGTCGCGCACGCCCCAGCGCGGATCGGTCGCGCGGAGTTGCTGATCGAAGGCTTCGTTGCTCGGCGCGGTGTGTGCGCCGTTGCGTCGATACGGCCCGTACAGGTACAGTACGCCCCCCGCGTCCAGTCGCGCGCCCGCGCCGCGAAACAGCGCTTCGGCCGCGGCCCAGGGCGCGATGTGGATCATGTTGATGCACACGATGGCCGCCATGTTCGCGATGCCCCAGTCGTCGCTCAGCACATCGAGCGCGAGCGGCGCGTTCAGGTTCGCGAGTCCGGCGTGAGCGCGCCATGCGGCGATGGAATCGCGCGCGTTCGCATCGGGATCGCTCGGCTGCCACACGATGCCCGGCAGCGCGGCCGCGCAGTGCACGGCGTGCTGTCCGGTGCCGCTCGCGATCTCCAGCACGACGCCGCTTTGCGGCAGCACGCGCGCGAGGACCGCCAGGATCGCATCGCGATTGCGTTCGGCGGCGGGTGCGCGGCGACGCACGGCGGCGTTGGGAAGTGGCGTGTCGTCGTCGGAGCGGGACGAGGCTGAATTCATATGCGAATGGCGCGTGCGCGCGTGTGAATGGCGAAAGTCGCGTCGAGCCTAATGGGACGCACGACGAAGCGTCAAGCACGATGCTTCGATCATGCGAACGCTTATCGGCGTGGCGCGATTCGTGCTGCCCGTGCTGCCTGCCCTTGCTACGGCTTCGGCGCTTGCCGTGCTCTCGTCGCGCTGTCGCGCCGTGCGGAATACGCGGCCTGCAAGCAAACCTGTGTATGCTCCCGGTTGATCCCGCGTCCGCATCTGCATTTTGCATGCACGCATATTGCATTTCGAATGCCAGATGGAATGCATTCGAAACGCATGCAGACCATCGCCGCGACACGACACCGGGCGCGACGCCGAATGCATCCCGACAACTCAGGACCGCGCACGCGGCGCGATCGAAACGGAGTGAATCATGCAGTACGACCCGAACCGGAACCCGCCGCCGGCGCAATCGAACGACGGCCCCGACGACGACATGATCGCGTTCGCGAGCGAAGTGTTCGATGTCGCCCGCCGCGGCGACGCCACGATGCTCGATGCGCTGCTCGTCAAAGGCCTGCCGCCCAATCTGCGCAACGACAAGGGCGACAGCCTCGTGATGCTCGCGAGCTACCACGGCCACGCCGACGCCGTGCGTGTGCTGCTCGAACACAAGGCCGATCCGAACCTGCGCAACGACAACGGCCAGACGCCGATCGCGGGCGCCGCGTTCAAGGGCTTCGCAGACGTGATCGAAACGTTGCTCGATCATGGCGCCGATGTCGAGGGCGCATCGCCGGACGGCCGCACGGCGCTGATGATCGCGGCGATGTTCAACCGCGTGGAGATCGTCGAGTTGCTGATCGCGCGCGGCGCCGATCCCGAAGCGCGCGATGCCGGCGGCTTCCGCGCGCGTGACGCAGCCGAGAAGATGGGCGCGCCGGACACCGCCGCACGGCTCGCGCAAGCGGCGAACTCGCGTACGCGCCCGCCGGGCGTGTGAGGCTATCGGGCTGGATCATCATGGGCGCGGTCGCATCGCTCCATGATGTTTCTTGCATGCATGATGCAATCCGCTGAACGAACGGCGCGTCGTGCGCGTCGAAGCGATCTGACCAACACCAATCCAACAACGAACAGACAAGCAGGTGACCCGGAACCATGGAGCTTTTGCGATGACAGGCGGTTCCCCGCATCGGGGTGATGCGTCGCCGATCGGCCCTCACGCGCTCGGGGGCGCGCGCCGGGCGAATGGCGCCTTCAGTGCCGTCGCGCGCCTGATTCTGCAGGCGGCCGCGCTCGTCGTCGCCGTGACGCACGCCTTGCGCGCGCTGCGTCTCACCGCGAGCCTTTCGATCGCCGCCGCGTTCGCGCTTTCCGCGTGCGGGCTGATACCGCAGCAGACGCCTGCGCCGATCGTCGAGCATTCGTACATCCCGGCGCCCGATGAAGCCGGCTCCGGTGAGCCCGAAGAGCCTCTGCCCGCCGTGCAGGCGCCGGAGCCCGCGTCGGCCGTGAAGCCCGCGCCCGCGCCGAAGCCCAAGCGCCGCGTCGTCAAGCCGAAGCCGCCCGAGCCGGTCATCGCTGCGCCGCCGGAGCCGCCCGAGCCGCCGCCTCCGCCGCAGATCATTTCGACGCGCATCATGCAGCACGAGCAACTGCACGGCCTGCTCGATGCCGAGGTGCAGCGTCCTGAAGGCAAGGTCGTCGGCCGCGCGGTGGATATGTATATCGATGCAGCCGCGAAGCCGAAGCTCCTGATGGTCAATCTCGCGGGCTTCATGGGCGTCGGCGACCGCAAGGTCAACTTCCCGTGGTCGGCCTTCCGCTTCACGCCGAACTCGAAGACCGCGCCGGTCACCTTCGTGCCGCCTCCGCCCCCGGCGAAGGGCAAGCCGGCCGAGCCGGTACCGAAGCCCCAGCCCGTCAACGAGGCGCCGGCCAATCTCGTGCCGCTCGTCGATGCGACGGTCACGCAGAAGAACGGCGCGCGCATCGGCCGCGTGGTCGACGTGCTCGTCGACTCGCAGGCTCAGCCGCAGGCACTCGTGGTCGATCTGTCCAGCTCGCTCGCGGGCGACAAGCGGCATGTCGCGGCCAACTGGGGCGACCTGCATGTGCTCTCGCGCAACAAGCAGTGGCAGCTGCAGATGGATTTCAACGACGCGCAGCTGAAGGCCGCGCCGACCTACGCGCCCGAGCAGCCGATCAAGATCGTGTCGCCGGTCGTGCCCGCGCCGGCATCGACGGCGAGCGCGGCGTCGGCGCCGGCTTCGTCGGGAGCGGCGGGCGCGACGGCTTCCGGCGCCGTATCGACGCAAGCGCCGGCTTCGGGTGCGCGCCTCGCCAGATAACGGATAACGACATCGATAACCGATTCACGACATGGTAATTGCACGCAGTCTGCGCGCACTCGACTGGCTGAACTTCTTCGTCGCCAACGTGCAGACCGGCTTCGGCCCTTTCATCGCTTCGTACCTCGCGGCCAACAAGTGGACGCAGGGCGAGATCGGCCTGATGCTTTCCGTCGGCACGATCAGCGCGATGGCGAGCCAGCTGCCGGCAGGCGCGCTCGTCGATGCGATGCGCAACAAGAAGTTCGCCGCGCTCTCCGCGATCATCGCGATCATCGTGAGCGCGCTCCTGCTCGCCGCGAGCCCGACGTTCATCCCGGTTTTCGCGGCCGAAGTGCTGCACGGCTTCGCGAGTTGCATGCTCGTCCCCGCGATGGCCGCGATCTCGCTCGCCCTCGTCTCCCGCGCCGATCTCGGCGACCGGCTCGGCCGCAATGCGCGCTGGGCGTCGATCGGCAGCGCGTTGACCGCGGCATTGATGGGCGCGTTCGGCGAGTATTTGTCGCTGCGCTCGGTGTTCTTCCTCACCGCGGCGCTCGCCTTGCCCGCGATCGTCGCGCTGCGCATGATCCACTACGATGCGCCGCCCGTCGTACCGCGCGCGCCACCCGGCAAGCCGAGGCTCACGCCCGAGGGCGAAGAGCGCGAATCGCTGCGCGAGTTGCTGAAGGACCGACGGCTTCTGATTTTCGCGGCGTGCGTGGTGCTCTTTCACTTGTCGAACGCGGCAATGCTGAATCTGGCCGCCGGCGAAGTGACCGCGCACATGGGCGACAACGTCCAACTCGTGATCGCGGCGTGCATCATCGTGCCGCAGTTCATTGTCGCGGCGATGTCGCCGTGGGTCGGGCGGCAGGCACAGAAGTGGGGGCGCAGGCCGGTGCTGATTCTCGGCTTCTGTGCGCTGCCCATACGGGCGATTCTGTTCGCGGGCGTGAGCAGCCCGTATCTGCTCGTGCCGGTGCAGATGCTCGACGGCATCAGTGCTGCCGTGTTCGGCGTGATGCTGCCGCTCATTGCCGCCGATGTCGCCGGCGGGCGCGGGCACTACAACCTGACGATCGGGTTTTTCGGGCTTGCGGCGGGCGTCGGTGCGACGCTTTCCACGGCTGCGGCGGGATTTGCCGCCGATCGCTTCGGCACGTCGATGAGCTTCTTCGGACTCGCCGGCGCGGGCGCGCTCGCGGTGCTGATGGTCTGGCTCGCGATGCCGGAGACGCGGGGAGCGCAGGTGGTGAAGGAGGAACCGGCCAAGCCGTCGGTGGGGGTTTAGGGCGGTGTTTGCTCGTCCGGGCTTATTGCCGGAGCAGGTTGGACGTGCGCGTCATCGGGCGCACGGACAAGGCGCATGATGTGGAATGTGTAAACGCTTCTGGCGACAGCGCACGACGCATTCCCTCTTGCCTGCAGCATGCTGGCGACCTCCTCGGATGTGCGGACCGATACTACGACCCTGTCTCGTAGCACTTGAGGCTTGCCACCGCCAGGAGCGTTGCCGCGATACTCGCAGTGGATCAGGAATTTGGGCATGGCCCCGTTCGTTTTGCTGCGCGGCCATCAGTTTCGAGGTACTAGGTAGGCCAGGCTTCCAGATCTGTCTCCAGCGCAACCACGCGCCGGGCTCCACAGAATACATTGGAACCCTACATTTAAGATTCCACGATAATCTGGAAATTTTTCCACAAAAAGCCGCAATCGGCGCGGATGCCTATGTTTGCGATTCAAAGTTTGGATTCACGTTTGCGAGTCAAGGTAATTGTCGATAATAAGGCTTGATTGAGTCGATCACGACTTCACGACACGTTAATACAATATTCAAACCAAGATTAGGATTGAGATCGAAGGTAATCAGCCCGTTGTCTTCTCTACTTAACTTAATTTCTCTTATCCATGCTTCCTCGATCATCGCGTTGATATCGATCTCTCCCGATATTATTTCCATCAGCTTTACCACAACCACATAGTCCGGGCAGCCGTCCGTATTTTGCGGTCCATACCGATTGTGAAGAATTTCGAGTGTTAGATCGACGAAATCCCGCTCACAACCAGGAAACAGGGGATGCCCATCGTCATCGAGGCGCGATGTCCGTGTTCGCTGCATGAGGAAGCTTTGAACTGCTGAATCGTGGAATGAAGGATACGAGCCAATAACTCGCGGAAGCGAAAATCCATTCCTCGCAAGACCCCAACCATAAGTTTCCGTTTCATTTTTCATCGGTGTCTTTCTCAATGATTGGCGCTTCGGTATTGGAGACATAGGTAAATGAGCGGGATCGCGCCTGCCATCCCAGAAGTTATGCCGGTGTGCCTCGCCGTGACTCTCGTGATACTGAGCACTCAAGTTTCCATTAGCGTCAAAAAAGTCCGTATCCAGGCCATTTGGACTTAGAAGGAATCCACCGGGTTCATTTCCTGTCATCCCGACGCCGCGCGCCGCTAGCTCCGTCACGTCCTCGCTCAATGCCTCCGACTGATACTCGAACGGCTGCGCGTCCGCGAGTAACGCACCGCCGCTGCCTGAATCACCGAAGCGCTTGAGCATCAAATCGCCGCCGCTGTCGTCGGCCGTATCTGCGCCGCCAAATTCATCTATCGCGGCGGTCTTCGCTCGCCCCTCGCGGCGTCATACGGCTGCCCCGGGCGCTTTCCGGCGTTGCCACCGCCTCAGCCCCTTACGCGCTATTCGCCAGCTTCTCCGCCAGCCGGTTGTGCCGCTCCACGACCGCGCCAAGATCCAGCGTCGTCAATCGGCCTTCCTTCACCACGACCTTTCCGTCGATCACGCTCGTCGATACCTGCGATGGCGCGCAGAACACCAGCGCCGCGACCGGATCGTGCAAGGCGCCGGCGAATGCCGGCTGCGACAGGTCGAACGACACGAAATCCGCCGCCATGCCGGGAGCGAGCGCGCCGATGTCGTCGCGATTGAGCACCTTGGCGCCGCCGAGCGTCGCGATTTCGAGCGCTTCGCGCGCGGTCATCGCGTCCGGGCCGAAGCCGACGCGCTGCAACAGCAACGCCTGACGCACCTCCGCGACCATCTGCGCGCCGTCGTTCGATGCCGACCCGTCCACGCCGATGCCCACCGGCACGCCCGCATCGCGCATCGCACGGATCGGGGCGATGCCCGACGCGAGCCGCATGTTCGAGCACGGACAGTGCGCGACGCCGGTGCCGGTGCGCGCAAACAGATCGATGCCCGGCTTGTCCAGTTGAACGCAGTGCGCGTGCCACACGTCATGACCGACCCAGCCGAGGTCTTCCGCGTACTCGGCCGGCGTCATGCCGAATTTCTCGCGGCTGTACGCGACATCGTTCAGGTTCTCGGCCAGGTGCGTGTGCAGCGACACACCGTATTCACGCGCGAGCACCGCCGCATCGCGCATCAATTCGCGGCTCACTGAAAACGGCGAGCACGGCGCGACGACCACGCGCAACATCGCGTAGCGACCTTCGTCGTGATATGTCTCGATGAGGCGCTGCGAGTCCTTCAGGATCGCGTCTTCCTTTTCGACGACCGAATCGGGAGGCAGGCCGCCGTCCTTCTGCCCGACGCTCATGCTGCCGCGCGCCGCGTGAAAGCGCATGCCGATCTCGCGCGCAGCCGCGATGCTGTCATCGAGCCGGCTGCCGTTCGGGTAAATGTACAGATGGTCACTCGATGTCGTGCAGCCGGACAGCAGCAGTTCGGCCATCGCGGTCTTGGTCGAGACGTTGATCATCTCGGGCGTCAGATGCGCCCAGATCCTGTACAGATTCGTGAGCCAGCCGAACAGTTCGGCGTTCTGTGCGGCGGGAATCGCGCGCGTCAGGCTCTGATACATGTGATGGTGCGTATTGACGAGGCCTGGGATGACGAGATGGCCGCGCATGTCGAGCACGTCGTCGGCGGTGGACGGGAGTTCGCTCGTCGGTCCGGCCGCGATAATGCGATTGCCTTCGATATAAAGGCCGCCATCGGCGATTTCGCGGCGGTTCTCGTCCATCGTGACGAGCATGTGGGCGTTCTTGACCAAAAGACTGCGTTGCATCGGCTTGCTCTCCAGAGACGATCGGGGAACCAGAAAAGCCCCGGTTACCCAGCGTCTGCCGCCGTCTTCGGGACGCCGCAAATATGCATCGATATCGCGCGCATCGCCACTGTCCGCGGCCAAAAAATCGGACGCAATCGAACTGCCGCCATAGTCGTCTTAAAGCCGGCAATATATTCGCGAATTTTGGCGCGGGTAGCATCGCTCAAGCATCGTACGAATGCGCCTGTGCGCCCTGCCCGCCAAGGCTTACGTGCCGCTGTCATGCGTTGGGCATTATCTTTCCTATCGCGGGCGCACAGCGCGTCTCAAATTCCTACAATGCTGTACACGGCGCGCATCTGAAACGCCGACGGGTATGTAGCCACTGACGTGGAGCCTCGATCCGCCGCAGACGCACCGGAAACGACCGGTGCCGAATTTCGGATCGATGCGCAAAGCCGGATCTCGCACAACTCAAGGAAACTGCGAATGGGCAAGCTTACTACCCACGTCCTCGACACCGCGCACGGCCGCCCGGGCGCCAACATCAAAGTCGAGCTGTTCGCGCTCAACGGCGACGCCCGCCGCGCGATCAAGACCATCCACACCAACGACGACGGCCGCGCCGATGCGCCCCTGCTCGAAGGCGCCGATCTCGAAACCGGTGAATACGAACTCGTGTTCCACGCGGGCGATTACTTCGCCGCGTTCGGCGTGAAAGTGCCCGAGCCGCGCTTCGTCGATCGCGTGGTGCTGCGCTTCGGCATCGCGGATGCGTCGGCGCACTATCACGTGCCGCTGCTGGTGTCGCCGTGGGCGTACAGCACCTATCGCGGAAGCTGAGCGGAAGCCAAGCGGAAGTTAAAGCACAGCTTGAACCCCACAAGCACATAACGAATCGGTAGTGGAGGAGTACATGGAAGGCTTTGTCACCGACTGGCTCAATCTCGTATTGCGCTGTCTGCACGTCATCGTCGCGATCGCGTGGATCGGAGAATCGTTCTACTTCGTCGCGCTCGACAACAGTTTGAAACCGCCCACGGACCCGAACGCCCGCCGACGCGGCGTGTTCGGCGATTTCTGGCACGTCCACGGCGGCGGCTTCTATCACATGCAGAAGTATTCCGTCGCGCCGCAGGACATGCCGGAGAACCTGCACTGGTCGTTCTGGCCGTCGTACACCACGTGGATGTCGGGCTTCGGCCTCTTCTTCGTGCTGTATCTGATGTCGCCGACCACCTACCTCATCGACAAGAGCGTGCTCGACATGGGGCCGGTCGTCGCGGTGTCCGCCGCGCTCGGCTTCCTGATGGCCGGCTGGATCGTGTATGACTCGCTGTGCCGCCTGCTCGGCACCAACGACAAGCTGCTCGGCATCTGCGTGGGCATCTATGTGCTGGTGGCGGCGTTCATCGCGTGTCACGTGTTCGCAGGCCGCGCCGCGTATCTGATCACCGGCGCGATGATCGCGACGATCATGTCGGCCAACGTGTTCTTCGTCATCATTCCGGGCCAGCGCAAGATGGTCGCGGCGATGCTGAAGGGCGAGACGCCGAACGCGATCTACGGCAAGCGCGGCAAGCAGCGCTCGGTGCACAACACCTACTTCACGCTGCCGGTGGTGTTCGCGATGCTGTCGAACCACTACGCGATGACCTACACGCACAAGTACAACTGGGTGATCCTCGTGCTCATCATGCTGGCGGGCGCGCTCATTCGCCAGTTCTTCGTGATGCGCCATCGCGGCCAGGTGCTGTGGTACATGCCGGTCGCGGGTCTCGTGCTGGTGCTCGGCGCATTCGCCTGGACGATGCCCGCGCCGTCGGTGCCGGTCGCGCAAGCCGCGGGTGCGCCGACGATCAAGGTCGCCGACATTCAGCCGATCATCCAGCAACGTTGCGCGACGTGCCACTCCGCGCACCCGACGATGATGGGCAGCGCGCCCTCCGGCGTGTTGCTCGATACACCTGCCGAGATCAAGCAGAACGCGCAGCGCGTGCATCAGCAGGCGGTGACGTTGAAGGCGATGCCGCTCGGCAATGTCACGCAAATGACAGATGCGGAGCGCCAGAAAGTGGCCGCGTGGTTCGCAGGCGGCGCGGTGGAATGAGTTTGCCGCTTTGAGCCAAGAGAAATGCCCCGCTTCGTTTCGAGCGGGGCATTTTTCATTCAACGCGCGAAGTATTCCTTCACCGCGCGAATGACGGTGTCGATATCCGCGCGCGACACATCGCGATGCGTGACGAAGCGCGATGCATACAGCATCTGCATGAGAATGCCGCGCTCCTTCAGAAAGACTTCTAGCGGCGCGCAATGCGCCTCGGGAATGCGCGCGAAAACCATGTTGGTCGCGTGCGCCTGCACCTCGATTTCGCCGATTTGCGCGAGACCGGCGGCGAGATGCGCGGCGTTGTCGTGGTCCTGCGCGAGGCCGTCGACGTGATGGTCCAGTGCGTACAGGCACGCCGCCGCGAGCACGCCCGCTTGCCGCATGCCGCCGCCCAGCACCTTGCGCCAGCGGCCCGCGACTTCGATCAATGCTTTCGGCCCGACCAGCACCGAACCCACCGGCGCGCCCAGGCCTTTCGAACAGCAGATCGAGACCGTATCGAACGGCGCGCACAGATCGCTGACCGGCTTGTCCGATGCAACCGCCGCATTGAACACGCGCGCGCCGTCGAGATGCGTCGACAGACCGCGATCGCGCGCGAGTTGCGTCGCCTCGACGACGTAATCGGCCGGCAGCACTTTGCCGCCGATCGTGTTCTCCAGCGCCAGCAGCTTCGTGCGCGCGAAGTGATTGTCGATCGGCTTGATCGCCGCCGCGATCTTGTCGAGCGGCAGCGAGCCGTCAGGCGCGTTTTCGATCGGCTGCGGCTGGATGCTGCCGAGCACCGCCGCACCGCCGCCCTCGTACTTGTACGTGTGCGCGGCCTGCCCGACGATGTATTCGTCGCCGCGCGCGCAATGCGCCATCAAGGCCGCGAGGTTGCTTTGCGTGCCGCTCGGGAAGAACAGGCCCGCTTCCTTGCCGGTGCGCTCCGCGAGCGACGATTGCAATCTGATGACGGTCGGGTCGTCGCCCCAGACGTCGTCGCCGACTTCGGCCGCCGACATGGCGTTGAGCATGGCCTTGCCCGGACGGGTAACGGTGTCGCTGCGTAGATCGATCATGCGCTCTTCCCTTTTGCGTGCTCATCGAGAAGCGCTATGTTACATGCCGACGATCGATCGCACCCGTGCGCGCGCGATGCTCACGGCTCCACGACGTTGAACTCGCCGTCGAACTTGTCGAGCGTGCCGAGCAAGGCCTTGAAGACGGCGCCGTCGCCTTCGAAGCGCATGCTGCCGTCGCCCAGCGCGTCGATGAAGCCCGTCTCGCCGCAAAGGATGCGGTTCAGCAAGTCGCGCGTCATCGCGACCGTCACATGCGGCGGCTGCGATGCCGGCACCGCCGACCACGTCAGCGCGCCATGCTGCAGATTGAGCCTGAAGCGCTTGCCGATATCGGTGAACTGCCAGTCGATGCGCGCGCTCATGTGCTGCGCCTTCAGGCCGTCGACGCGAACCGCGAGGTAATCGAAGAACATTTCCTCGGTGATCGCGCAGACCATGTCGCGGCTGCGTCCGGCGAACTCGGTGACCGACCGGCGTCCTTCGCGCAACTCGCGCGCGCCGAGCATGAACGCGTTGCGCCATGTCGCCGATTCCGCCTGATAGCCCATCTGTTCGAGCGCCGCCGCGCCCAGTTCGCGCGCTTCGCGTAATTGCGGCTGCGCGAAGACGAGGTGATTCATCACCTGCGCGACCCAGCGATATTCGCCCTTTTCGTAGTCCCTGCGCGCGCGATCGAGAATCGCGTCAGCGCCGCCCATATATTCGACGTAACGCGGCGCGGACATCTCCGGCGGCAATGCGTGCAGGTTCGAAGGATTGCCGTCGTACCAGCTCAAATATTGCTGATAGATCGCCTTCACGTTGTGCGACACCGTGCCGTAGTAGCCGCGCGTGTGCCACAGCGCGCGAAGCGCGTCGGGCAGACGCATGACTTCCGCGATCTCGGCGGCATTCAGGCCGCGGTTCATCATGCGCACGGTCTGATCGTGCAGGAACTTGTACAGATCGCGCTGCGCTTCGAGATAGCTCACGATGCGCTCGCTGCCCCACGTCGGCCAGTTGTGTTGCGCGAAGACCACTTCGGCGTCGCGCCCGAAGCGCTCCAGCGATTCGCCGAGATAGCGCGCCCAGCGCTGCGCATTGCGCACGTTCGCGCCGCGCAAGGGACAGAGGTTGTGCAGCGAGCGCGTGCCGTTCTCCGCGAGGTTGAGCGCGCGCTCCTGCGGAAAATAGAAGTGCATTTCGGCGGGCGCTTCGCTTTCGGGCGTGAGCTGAAACACGATCTCGATACCGTCGATGACGTGCGTCTCCGTCATGTCGCTGATGAGCTGCGTCGGCGGAATCAGCGTGATCGTGCCGCGCGGGATGGTCTTGCCCATGCCGGAGTCGATCTGGCAGCACGCGTTGCGCGCGAGCGTGTGCCCGAACTGGAACTGCGCGCGGCGGGCCATCGCGGGCCCGGCCATCACGTTTTCGGACACCGCCTCTTCCATGAAGCCGGCGGGCGCGATGATCTTCGTGCGCCCCGCGTTCACGTCCGCGTCGCAGGTGACGCCGCGCACACCGCCGAAGTGATCCGCGTGGCTATGGCTGTAGATGACGGCCACCACCGGCCGCTTCGGACGATGCGCAAAATACAGCTCGAGCGCCGCCGCCGCCGTCTCCTTGCAAGTCAAGGGATCGATGACGATGAGCCCGCTATTGCCTTCGATGAACGTCACGTTCGAGACATCGAAGCCGCGCACCTGAAAGATGCGCTCGGTCACGCGAAAAAGGCCATGCAGCGTATTGATGCGCGCATGCCGCCACAGCGCCGGATGCGCGGACGCGGGCGCGCGCGCTTCGTCGAGAAAGCCGTAATCCGCGAGGCTCCAGATCAATTGATCGTAGGCGCCGCGCACTTCCGCATCGGGAATCGTGCCGATGAAACCACGGCGCGCGTCGGCCTCTTCGTCGGGATCATCCGGCGGAAGCTCCTGCAACGCGAGTGCCTGCGCCGCCATGGTTGCCTGCGTCGGCGGCAGCGAGGTAAAAGGCTGTGCGAGTTCGATGTGTTCCTGATTTGCCATGACCGTGTCCTTTATCCGCGCGCCGAAGCGAGAGCGACTTGCGCCCGCCGCCGCGCGCTGCGTTCGTCTTATCCGTTATTCGAGGTATCGAGCGAGTAGCGGGCGTCGCCCGCCTGCGCCGCATGGGCCGCGCTGGAAGGGCCTTCGAGGCGCCGGCCGCGAATGAGATCCGCGGCCTTCTCTCCGATCATGATCGCGGGTGCATTCGTGTTGCCGCCGATGAGCGTCGGCATGACCGATGCATCGGCGACGCGCAAGCCTTCCACGCCGCGCACGCGCAGCGTGGGATCGACGACGGCCATGTCATCCACGCCCATCTTGCAGGTGCCGACCGGATGAAACAGCGTGTCGGCGTGCGTGCGGATGTAGTCGCGCAGCATGCGCTCGTCGCCGTCGCCCGAGCCGAAGCTTTCGGCATGGAGTTCGCGCCCGCCCGCCTCGGCGAGCGCGGGCTGCGCGAATATCTTGCGGATGAGGCGCAGGCCCGTGACGAGCGTGTCCATGTCGGAATCGACGCTGAAATAGCGTGGATCGATGAGCGGCGCCTCGCGCATGTCGGCCGATTTGAGCCGCACGACGCCGCGGCTCGCGGGGCGCAGATTGGTGGCGTGACAGCTGTATCCCGGCGGCCCCTTCTTGCCGATGTTCTCGCCGCGCGCCGTCACGAGCGCGCAGATGAACGAGAGCTGGATATCCGGCTCCGCGAGTCCGGGCCGGCTGCGCACGAAGCCGCCCGCCTCCGCGACGTTCGAGGAGAACATGCCCCTGCGCTCGCGCCGGTAGCGCATCAGTTCCGGAATCATGTGCAGGATGTTGCGCAAGGTGTAGCCGAACAGTTCCGTGGTCGGCACGACCTTCTTGATCGTCACGTCGATGTGATCCTGAAGGTTCTCGCCAACGCCCGGCAGATCGCAGATGACCGGCACGCCGCTCGCACGCAGATGCGCCCCCGGCCCGATGCCCGATGCCATCAGCAGTTGCGGCGAGTTGAACGCGCCCGCGCTCAGAATCACTTCGCGCCGTGCGC
Source organism: Caballeronia calidae (assembly GCF_900044055.2). Classification (GTDB taxonomy): domain Bacteria; phylum Pseudomonadota; class Gammaproteobacteria; order Burkholderiales; family Burkholderiaceae; genus Caballeronia; species Caballeronia calidae. The sequence goes on from NZ_FCOX02000070.1 coordinate 25,665, forward strand.
GCAGCGTGCGCTCGACGCCATCGCGCTCGACGCGCACGCCGGTGGCGCGCCGGCCTTCGAACTCGATGCGCAAGGCAAGCGTGTCTGTCATCACGGCGAGGTTGCCGCGCCCGTTGTTGAATGCCGTGTCGGCTGCGTCACCGCGATGCAGATAGGCGCGCGAGCTGTTCCAGCGCTCGCCGTTATGCTGCGTGACCTGATAGAGACCCGCGCCGTCCTGGTCCTGACCGTTGAAATCGTCATTGAACGGAATGCCCGCCTGCGCGGCTGCTTCGATGAAGCGGCGGCTGAACGGATTGGGCGTTCGCAAGTCGTTCACGTGAAGCGGGCCGTTCGCGCCGTGATAGACGGCGTCGCGCGCGGTGGACAGGCGGCCGTTTGCTTCGGCGCGCTGAAAGTACGGCAGCACGTCATCGTAGCGCCACCCACGGCAGCCGAGCTCCGCCCAATGGTCATAGTCGTTGCGATGTCCGCGGATATAGACCATGCCGTTGATCGAGGAACTGCCGCCCAGCCCGCGCCCGCGCGGCTGAAACGAGCGGCGGTTGTTCAGCGCGGGCTGCGGCGTGCTCATGTAGCCGTAGTTGCGCGGCCCGGGCCTGACCGCGAGCTTGCCGACGCCGATCGGCGTCCAGACCGTGAAGTGATGATCGTCCGGTCCCGGCTCGATCAGCGCGACGGTAACGCCATGCTCTTCGGCGAGCCTGCCCGCCACCGCACATCCCGCTGAACCCGCTCCGACCACGATGTAGTCGAATTCATCGCTCACGTCCGTTCCGGACCCATGATTCGCCGCCATGCCGATGTCGTCTCCGTTGTTATCGGTTGCTCTGGCTCGGGGCGCATCGTCCGCGACGAGACGCCAACGCGAGCAGTCCGTCGAGGGTAAGGCGGGGCGAATGAAGGCTCAACGCATGATTCGGGTGGGACGCGGGGAATATCGGGGGGGAGGTGTGCGAACGATTTGGACCGCAAACGGGCCGCAAAAACAAAGAGGACCGGAATCGCTTCCGGTCCTCGATGAAACGCCGGCCAGCCGTGCACGGCTGGCGTCAGGCCGACTCAACGCATCGCTTCGTCAGTCAGCCACAGCGATTCCTTCAGATCCTGCTCGTTGAGGTTATGCCCTTCACCGCCGCCCCGATCGACGACGATGAAATCGCTCACCTTGCCGAGCGCGAGCAGCGGATGGTGCCACACGCCTTTCGCATAGTTCACGCCCTGCCAGCCGCGCGTGACGAAGGCACGAATCTTCGACTCGTCGAGATCGCCGGCGGGCGCGACGACCACGATATACGGCCGGTCGTCGAGCGGAATGAACGCCTGGCTGCCGAGCGGATGACGCTCCATCATCTTGATCTCGAACGGCAGCGCGCGCGGCTGTCCGCGAAAGAGATTCACGAGCGTGTGGCCGCCCTGCTCTTCCACGTCCACGTTGCACAGATCGTGAAAGCGGATCGTGGTGCCGAGGTTGATCGGGATCTGCTTCGCGCCATCGAGTTCGATGACATCGCCATAAGGCTTGAACGCAGCGCGCGTCAACGGTTCGATAGCGAGCTTTTTCATCATGCGAGGGTTCCGAAGAGACGCAGGCGCGACACGCCGCCGTCGGGATAGATATTGAAGCGCACGTGCGTGACGGGACCGAGCGCCGCCAGTTCCGATTCGAAGAAGTGCTGCTTGTCCATCTGCAGCTTCTGCTCGCCGAGCAGGACCGGCCAGAACATCGCCTGCGTGACGAGCGAGCTGTCCGTGCCGCCCTTCACATACGCGGCCTGCAGCGAGCAGCGGTCCGGATAGTTGCCCTTGAAGTGCGCGGTATCCACTTCGACCTTCTTGATGATGCCCGGCTGCGCCAGCGCGACGATGCACCAGTCGTTGCCCGGCTCGCGGCGGCGGCGCGTTTCCCAGCCGTCGCCCATGTTCACGCCGCGGCCCGGCATCAGCAGCGTCGATGCGAGACCGAAGTGCTGGTTGTTCGTGCCGACCATGTACGCGCCGTTTTCCATCGCGCCGAGATCGACGAGCGCGTTCTTGTCCGCGTTGGTCCAGTCGAGCTGCGGCTGGCCATACACGCGCAGACGCGCGATGCCGCCATCCGGATAGACGTTCACGCGCAGATGCGTGAACGGCTGTTCGGCCTTCACGTCGAGATAGTGGTGGCTGTTGCCCTGCAGTGTCGTCGACGGGACGATTTCGGTCCATTGCGTCGACTGGTTCGGCGCGCCTTCGACGACATGCGCGCCTTCGATCGACGCCGCCGGCGGGAAGTTGCCGGTGAAGTGGCTCGTGTCGACGTCGATGCCCTTGATCACGCCCGGACGCGCCAGCTTGACGACGCACCAGTCATAGCCCGTGGTGCGCTTGCGGCGGGTTTCCCAGCCGTCCATCCACTTGCCGTGATCGTCGAACTTGCCGGGGATGAACACCGCCGGCTCGGGGTTCAGCATGCGCTCCTTCGGCGCGAAGAAATCGTCGCTCGCCTCGAGCGCCTGCGCGCCGAGACGCGGGTCCGCGAGGTTCACATAGCGGCGCGTGAATTCGGGCGCGTTGGGATCGAGTGTCGGAATTGCCATTGTCTTCGTCCTTGGATTCGTTCGGTTGCGGTGAAGGCGGATTACGCTGCGATCAGGTCGTTCAACCTGAAGCGCGCGATCCGGTAAATCTGATCGAGACTCGTGCGAAGCTCCTCGGCGCGGTCGTGATTCACGCGCGCCTCGAAGTTCGCGATGATGCCGTGACGGTCATAGCCGCGCACGGCGAGAATGAAGGGAAAGCCGAACTTCTGGCGATACGCCGTATTCAGCGCCTGCAGCTTGTCGAACTCTTCCTGCGTGCAGAGATCGAGGCCCGCGCCGCTCTGCTCGCGCGTCGATTCGGCCGTCAGTTCGCCGCGCACCGCCGCCTTGCCCGCGAGCTCCGGGTGCGCGTTGATGAGCGCGAGCTGTTTCTCGTCGCCTGCTTTCTCCACGATGTGCGACATCGCCGCATGAAGGGAATCGATGTCCCGGAAGGGTCGCTGTTGCGCCGCCGCTTCCGGCACCCACGGCGAATGCTCGAAGATGCCCGCGAGCACCGTCACGAACGTGTCGGCGGGCATGGTGTTGAGTTGGTCGAGTGTGTATTGCATCGCCTTCATGCCGCCGTCCCGTGGTTAGCTTGTTCGAAAGGATGTTGCTCACGCCAGTGACGCGCGATATCGACACGTCGCGTGACCCACACGCGGTCGTGCTTCTCGATGTGATCGAGAAATTTCTGCAGGCCGCGGAAGCGCCCGGGGCGTCCGAGCAGACGGCAATGCATGCCGATGGAAAGCATCTTCGGCGCTTCGTCGCCTTCTTCGTAGAGCACGTCGAACGCGTCTTTCAGATACGTGAAGAAGTGATCGCCCGTGTTGAAGCCTTGCGGCGTCGCGAAGCGCATGTCGTTGGTGTCGAGCGTGTACGGCACGATCAGATGCGGCTTCTTCTCGCCGCCCGTGACTTCCACTTCGGTCCAGAACGGCAGGTCGTCGCCGTAATTGTCCGAGTCGTAGAGGAAGCCGCCGTATTCCGCGACCAGACGATGCGTGTTGGGACTGTCGCGCCCGGTGTACCAGCCGAGCGGACGCACGCCCGTCACGCGCTCGATCGCTTCCATGCCGAGGCGCATATGCTCGGCCTCGCGCTCCGGCGACATGTCCTGGTAATGGATCCAGCGATATCCGTGACAGGCGATCTCATGCCCTAGCTCGACGAACGCCTTGCCGAGTTCCGGATGCCGCTCGATGGCCATGCCGACGCCGAAGATCGTGAGCGGCAGGCCGCGCTTCTCGAACTCGCGCAGAATGCGCCACACGCCCGCCCGAGAGCCGTATTCGTAGATCGACTCCATGCTCATGTGACGCGACGGATATGCCGCCGCGCCGACGATTTCCGACAGGAACTGCTCCGAGCCCGGATCGCCGTGCAGCACGCAGTTCTCACCGCCTTCTTCGTAATTGAGCACGAATTGCACGGCGACGCGCGCGCGTCCCGGCCAGTTCGCCTGGACCGGGTGGCGGCCGTAGCCGATCAGGTCGCGTGGATATTTCGGATCGAGTGACATGGCTGGCGTTGAGATCAGGCGTTGAAATTACGGGATTGTTGACGATTCAGTGTAGCTAAAAGACCCGGACGCGCCCATACATCAGGGCAGATAATCCGGGTCACGTCATTGGTATGTGTCCCGGCAAATTTCGTGAACGCGCCATCAGCGCGGGCTGAAATCGCCCAGCACGCCGTCGTAGCGTTTCGCGAGCGGGCGCGCGTAGTCGCCGCGTTTTGCCGTATGAAGTTTGAGCGCGATCAGCGCCTCCGCCCATTTCACCGCCGCCGTCACGCCCTCCACGACCGGCGCGCCGATCGCGTCCTCCACCTCGCGGCAGAACTCCGCCATGCCCGCGCAGCCGAGCACGATGGCGTCCGAGCCGTCCTCGTCGAGCGCGCGCCGGCATTCGTCGATGATCGTCTGGCGCGCGGGCGAGCCCGGCACGTCCAGTTCCAGCACGGGGACATCCGTGGCACGGACGTTCTTGCAGAAGCGCGTCATGCCGTAGCGTTCCGCCAGATGCCACGCCATGCCGCAGGTACGCTGCAGGGTCGTCACGACCGAAAATCCCGGCGCGATGACGCTCGCCGCGTGCATCGCCGCTTCCGCGATGCCGATCACGGGACCTCGCGCCAGTTCACGGGCGGCGTAGAGGGCCGGGTCGCCGAAGCAGGCGATCACGTAGCCGTCGAAGCCCTGTTTCTCGCCGGCTTCCACTTCCGCCAGCAGCCCGAGCGACGCGATGGCCTCGTCGTAATAGCCTTCGATGGACGGCGGCCCCATCGTCGGGCTGACGGCGACGATCTCCGTGCCGGGCGCGGCGACTTCGCGCGCGCAGCGGCCCATCGAGTCGGTCATGCGCTGCGTGGTGTTCGGGTTGATGAGTTTGATGCGCATTGCTTTCTCCTGTGGACCAGAGCGGGCGCTTTGGCGCCTGACTCTGGTCTCATGCTTCGGTGCGAAACTGCCTTGGAAGGCGCTCTCAGGTTCTATCTTTCGTTATAGGCGCTTTGTTCAAACCGCGCGCTGGCGATCCGCGAGGAAGTAATAGAACACCGCGCCCAGACCCGCTCCGATGAACCACGAGAAGTTCGCGGCGCCTTCGAGCGACGGCAGCATCACGCAGAGAATCGCGATTACGGCGGCCGGCAGGAGCGCCATCACTGCGCGGCGGTTCACGCCCTTCGTGTACCAGTACTTGCCTTCCTCGGACACCGTGTAGAGATCGTCGACCGCGAGTTTGCCGCGCTTCACGAGATAGAAGTCGAGGATGAGCACGCCATACAACGGTCCGATGAAGCTGCCGAGAATATCCAGCGTGTAGTGGATAACGGCCGGGTTGTTGAAGAGGTTCCACGGCGTGATGAAGATCGACGCGACTGCCGCCATCATCCCGCCCATGCGCCAGCTGATGAGCTTCGGTGCGACGTTGGAGAAGTCGAACGCCGGCGACACGAAGTTCGCGACGATATTGATACCGATGGTCGCGATCGTGAAGGTCAGCGCGCCGAGAATCACGGCGGACGGATGATCGATGCGGCCGACGGTCTCGACCGGATCGGTGATCAGCTGGCCGAACACCGGCAGCGTCGCGGCGGTCGTGATCACGGTCACGAGCGAGAACGCCAGGAAGTTGACCGGCAGACCCCAGAAATTGCCGCGCTTCACGCTGCGGAAGCTCTTGCCATAGCGCGAGAAGTCGCCGAAGTTCAGCATCGGGCCGGAGAAATAAGACACGACGAGCGAGATCGCGGTGATCATCACGGGAATGACTTCCATGCCGTGATACTTCACGCCGCCGAGATTCAGGCCGATGTTCTTGATGCCCGCGCGCCACACCATGTAGCCGGCGAGAATGAACATCACCACGTAGACGGCCGGACCGGCGAAGTCGATGAACTTCTTGATCATCTCCATGCCGCGCCAGAACACGACGGCCTGCAGCACCCAGAGCAGCATGAAGCCTGCCCATCCGAGCGCGGAGAGTCCGACGAAGCCGTATTTATGCACATCGGCATAAGGCATTAGCGAGGGCACGAATTTCAGCACGACGATCACCAGTGCGCTCGATGCCAGATAGGTCTGAATGCCGTACCACGCCACCGCGATGAGCCCGCGGATCACGGCGGGAATATTTGCGCCGAGCACGCCGAAGGTGGCGCGGCACGCGACGGGATACGGCACGCCCGCGACCTGGCTCGGCTTCGCGATCATGTTGCACAGCACGTTCACGAACCCGATGCCGATCAACAACGACACCAGCACTTGCCAGCTCGTCAGGCCGAGTGCGAAGAGACTCCCGGCGAACACGTAGCCGCCGACGCTGTGCACGTCCGACATCCAGAACGCGAAGATGTTACTGACCGGTGCACCAAATACTGCCTCGTGCGTTAGAGAAGTATGAATACGAAAACTGATGCGCGAAAACTG
>NZ_FCOX02000071.1 GCF_900044055.2 Caballeronia calidae
CCGCACACAGGTGCTCGATGTAGCGATCAAACTTCGCTAGATTTTCCATTGCAGCCCACTAATAAATATGGAATCCTCATTATGAACTGAAATGAAGATGGAAGTCGCTATTTTTTATGACACAGTGAGACTAGTAATGTTCCGGGACGGCGTTCACGCCGTTCTCCTGCAATTCCTTCACGAGCTTCGTGCGCGTGCGCGCGACATCGGTGAGCGCGGGACGTCGATGGGCCGCGATCTCTTCCGCCGTATAAGGCTTGAACGATGCGGGCCGCGACTGCGCGTTCATCGTTGCGAGCAGCCAGTTCAGGACGTTGGCGAGCTCCGCGTCGTTCAATGCCGAATTGGCCGCGCCGGGCACGCGCATCACGAACTGGCGGCCTTCGGGAAGCGAAACGAAATGGCCGAGCGACTCGCGCAATGCGGGCACCTTGCCGGGAATGCCCGAGCCGTCGGCCGTGTGGCATCCCATGCAGTTGAGCACCCAGTCCTGACGCGCCCGTGCCGCGTCGTACGCTTGCGCCTGCGATGCGGCCGCCATCGAAAGCGCGGCGAGCATCGCGGCGACGAGGGCCGCGCGCGGCTTCATAGCCCGAGGCCCTTCACGACCGCATCGCGCCGCTGATGCACGGCGGTCTGATCGAGCGGGGCCGCGCGCCAGGCCTTGACCTCGACGGCGTCGAAGGGCTTGGCCGAACCGTGCTGCGCGTTGAGATCGAACACGACGTAATTCAGCACGTCGGCGATCTCTTCATCGGAGAGCGATGCGAAGCTCGGCATCTTGAAGTTGTAGCTCTTCTCCTTGACCTTGATCGGCCCGAACATGCCGTACATCACGGTATGTCCGAGTTGCGCGCGGCCATCCGGCGAACCCGCATACTTGCCGGGATACTCGACGAGCGGCGGCGCGAGACCGTCCATACCCTTGCCGCCCGCCTGATGACACACCGCGCACTTGCCGTCGAACGTCGACTTGCCGCCGGGGTAATGCACCGTTTGCGCGAACGCCTGCGATGCGAGACTCATGGCGCTCATGACGAGCGCCGTCATCACTACACTTGCCGTCTTCATTGCGTTGCCGCTCCCAGCAGGACCGATACCGAGCAGTGGTAGTTCGAATTGCCGTTCGCCATGCACCAGTTGATGTCGTTATTGAGCGAGAGCTTGTAGAGCGGTTTTTCGCGTTCGTTGCGATTGCAGAAGCAGCGTCCGCAACTCGTCTTGCCGCAGCAGTCGTTGTACGAGACGATGTAATCGGACCCGTCATGCGGATTGCGGCAGGTGCCGATCCACGTGATCGGCGAAGGCGTCGTGCCCGGCGGGCAGCTGCTCGACGTGCCGCCGCAGCAGCTGCAAAGCCAGCCGTCGATCGCGCAATACTTCCAGTAGTCGCAGCTCGTCGGATCATCGCTTGTCGATGAACCGGGCTTCTTCGGCTCCGTCGCGTATGCGGTGCGATCCACCGGCAGGAGCGGCACCATCGCCGATCCGACCAATACCTTGCCGAGCTTCGCCATCGCGCTGCGGCGCGAGCTGCGCTGCGCGACGCCGCGCGCCTTATGTTCGAAGAATGAATCCAGCCATTTCATGAACGCTCACCTGTATGAATGAATGATTTATTGGCGTCTTCAGGCGTGCTGCCCGACCTGGCCCTGATGTTCGTGATGTTCATGATGTTCGTGATCGTCGTGCTTGCCGTGGACGAACTCCTGCAGCGAGGCGACACCGCGTTCCTTTGCTTCGAACAGGCTTTCCAGATGTTCACGCGTATTCACGAGACCCTTCGCGCGGACCTTGCCTTCTTCGTCGAGCAGAACCGCATAAGGCAGCTTGCCGATCTGATAAGAAAGACCCAGCTCTTGCGAAAGCACATACGGGTATTGCGAAAGACCGGACTTGCGATAGAACGCGGCGTGTTCTTCGAATTCGCCATCGCTGGCGAGCACGATGTCGACCGAGCCTTCGCGCGCCTGGATCGACGGCAGCAAGGGCAGCAGCTTCTTGCAGACCGGGCACGTCGGCGAAAGGAAGAACACGAGCGTGTTGCGCTTCGAGTTCGACAGGCCGCCGACCTTCACCGCACGGCCGGCGATATCGCCGAGCTCGAACACCGGTGCAATGGCGCCGACTGCCGGGCCTTTGTCGATCATCAGTGCGCCCGCGGGCATCATGCGTTCATAGAGAATGCCGACTTGGCGAACGAGTGCGAGACAGATCGCGCCGAGCGCGAGCAAAGCGGCCCACGACAGTGCGGCCGAAATCATCAGGGCGGTTTGCATCATGAATTCCTCAGAGAATCGAGCTTGGGAAGATTGACCAGCAGCACGTCGAGCGTGAACCACGCGGCGACGGCGAAAAGCGTGCAGGCGCCTGCGCTCAGATAGTCGAACCCGACGAGCGCGCGGCCGGTTGCGGGAACGAGCGCGGCGGCGGCGAGCGCGGCGAGCATGAGCGCGCGCGCCACATGCCACCAGCCGATCGACTTCGGCGTGCGTTCCGATGCGCGCGCGGCGATGAAGCCGGAGCAGCCGCAATCGATATCGGTATGACCGCGCAGCACGTTGATCGCGAGCGCCGCGCCGAAGAGCGTGAAGAGCGCGATCAGCGCGATGGCGCCGGGCATGCGCGTATCGGCGAACAGCAAGCCGATGGCACCCGCGGTTTCGAGCAGCGGAAACACGAACGACAAGGGCGTCACCGCAAACGACGGCAGCAGCGCGAACCCGTCGAGCGATGCACGAAAACGCGACGGCTCGCGCCACTTGGGCACAGCGCTCGCGAGCGCGATGATCGTCGCGGACGCGATGCACACCATGAGAATGACTGGATCGATCATCGTGTCACCTCAAGGATTGAGCAGCAGCGTCGACGTCGTGCCGAGCTGCTTCTCGACGTGCTGGCGCTTGCCGGTCGTCGCATCCATCACGACGAGATCGGACGTCGGCGTGAGGCCGTAAAACAAGGGCTTTTCGTCGCTGCTGACCTGAATCGCGAGCAGCGGATCGATCTTCTGCTTCGCGAGATCCCAGCGCGCCACGCGCTTCTTGCTTTCGGTGTCGTAGACCCAGATTTCCGTGCCCGGCTCCTTGTGCGAGCCGTCCGGGCCCTTGTGCATCGCCACGTACAGGCGGTGATTCGCCACATGCAGCGCGGTCTGCTGCAAGCCGCCGGGGCGCCAGCCCGCCTTGCGTTCCTGAGCGCTCAGCAAGGGCCATGACGTGCCGAACACCGGCGCATCGCCGGAGAAGTCTGCCGTGCGCACGTTGCCGTTGAAGGTCGTGAACACGTACTGGTTGCCGTCGCGGACTGCGTTGACGAAGGCGGGGTCCTTGTCGACATCGATGAACGCCTCGGAGAGCTTTCGGCTCGCTTCCTTGCCCGCCGCATCGAGCTTGATCGTGAGCGCCTTGCCGCTCTCGCACAGCGCGGAGAAGCGATCGTTGCCGCTCGGGTACGCGAGCACGCAGCCGTCGGTATCGATCTCGCCGACGACCTTCTTCGCGGCCGTATCGATCACCGTGACGGACGTCGACGGCGTGATGTTCGACACATACAAACGGCTGCCGTCTTGCGACAGGTTCGTGTTGTAAGGCGTCGGCACCGCCTGACCGTGCTTGGCCGGGATTTCGATTTCACTGGTCACTTCGAGCGTCGCGTTGTCGATGATCTCGACCACGTCCGTGCGTGCGCCATGGCTGCCGCGCGCGAAGTACGTCGTCGCGACATAGCTCGTCTTGTGATCGGGCGAAATCGCGAAGCCCGGTGCGAAGCCGGCATCGATCTCGCCGATGAAGCGCTTCGTGTCGCCGTCGAAGACGTGAACGCGCGCATCGGTCATGCTCGCGAACGACACGTCTGCCACAAACACGCGATGCGGGCTGAACGGCGGCATCTTCGCCACCGTCAGTTCTTCCGGCTTTTCGGCCGCGCCCGCGTGTGACTGACACGCAAGCAGTCCATACAATAAGGCCCCCATCGCGGCGGCCAGCCGTCTCAGCTCCATCTGTGCTCCTCCTTGTTTATCGTCGAACTGACTCTAAAGACGACAATAAAAAAGAGCACTTCGGAACCGGCAGAGCGTGCGTGCCGAAATGGAGCATTCGAAAGGGAGCCGACAGAGACGCGCGCTCACGCGGCTCAGCAGCCTGGATTTTTGAAAGGGAAATGCCGATTCGAGCCGCGCCGATGCGGCTTGCAATCGTCAGAAAGGAAATGCGCTGCGCTTCAGCGGGCGCGCAGCGTTTGAGAAGGAAGCTCGCCGAACAGGCTTTTGTAATCGCCCGCGAAATGGCCGAGGTTGGAGAATCCCCAGCGCATCGCGGCTTCGCGCACCGGCATTTCGCTTTGCGATGTCGTGGTCAGCAGGCGTCGCACCTGCGCGAGACGCACGGCGCGCAGATAGCTCACCGGATTCATCTGCGTGACGGATTGAAAGCTGTTTTGGACGGTCCTGCGGCTCACGCGCAGTTTCTCGCACAGATCCAGAACCGAAATCGGCTCCTCGGGACGCGCAAGCACGAGCTCATGCGCGCGCCGCACGACATCGGCGCGGCACGCGTAAGTGAGGCGATCCTCGTGACTCGGCACATGAAAGGTCAGCAGATCCAGAATGCTGTCCGTCACGGTCTGCGTGAAGCGATGCGCGCCATCGCCGGAAGAAAAAGGATCGGGGTCCGCGAGCACGGTCTCGACCGCCGCGATGATGCGCTTTCCCGCGCGTGCGCCGGCGACGCCGGGAATGCTCAGGACTTGCCGGCTGAGGATTTCGTCCTGGACATCGATGCCGGCCGCGTCCGCCGCTGCGGCGAGCAGACTCGAATCGATCGCGATGCCGAGCATCGACATATCGGGCGGTGAATGCAGCAGAAATTCCCTGGCGCCCGGTGCGACGACCAGCGCATTCTCATCGACCCTTACGCCCTGAAACGAAAACGGCGCACCGCCGCCCAGCACCAGACCGAAGGTGACGGAACCCGCCGGCAATTGTCCACGTTGAACGATACGAACGTTCGCAGACTCCTGAAAAACCTGCACGCCCGCCACCGAAACCTGCTTCACCGTGCTGCGAAACGCGCCCTCGCCAACCTGGTCGTAGCGCTGCTCCCAACCCGTCAGCGCGTGCGCGTGATGGTCGGCATCCTCGAAGGTTTCATAGTTGGCGTACATGCCCTCCTCCTGCTACTTGCGTCGCCATCGATGCGACTGCTTATGGACTTTCGATTTTTTGGCGTCAAGCTTTGTGATTGTTCTCGTGTGTCGCGCGTCGCGCAATGCTAGAAATGCATGATTGAAAAACGCGCGCGCGCATGCGTAGGCACCCGCACAATCGCGCGTACTTCAGACATTACTTTAAGTCTGCATTCAACTGTCCGCCGGGGCAAATCAGCCAAAAACGCATTCGTCGATAAGGCGCGCCGATAGTCGCTTCACATTTGCCGCGCTGATAACCCGATCCCTTTTCGGCGAATTTGACGCGGATATCCGGCGCATCGACACTGCCCGCCAGGCGAAAGCTTTCGAAAGTATCGGCACGGAACCCACATCCGACTCGCATTCGCGCGGCGCTGGCCCGCGCGAATGTCTGCGCGCGTCCAAAGACCAGCATTCATCGGAGACACACGATGCATTCCCCAAGCACCATCAAGCCAAAAGGCAAACGCTATACGTACGAATGGTATGTCGTCGTGATCTGCATGCTGGCCTATGTATTTTCATTCATCGACCGCCAGGTGCTCGCGCTCATGATCGAGCCGATCAAGCGCGACCTGCATCTCACCGATACGCAATTCAGCCTGCTGCACGGCTTCGCGTTCTCGCTCTTCTACGCGGTGATGGGCATGCCTATCGCGTATCTCGCGGACCGCTTCGCGCGCCCGCGCATCATCGCGACGGGCATCGCGTTGTGGAGCATCGCGACGGCGGCGTGCGGCCTGAGCCAGAGCTTCGTGCATATGTTCGTGTCGCGCATGAGCGTCGGCGTGGGCGAAGCGGCGCTTTCACCCGGAACCTATTCGATGATCGCCGATTACTTTCCCAAGGAAAAGATGGGCCGCGCGATCGGCATCTACTCGCTCGGCTCGTTCATCGGCGGCGGCATCGCGTTTCTCGTCGGCGGTTATGTGATCGCGCTGCTCAAGCACGCGAGCGCTTTCACACTGCCCGTGATCGGTGAAATACGCGCGTGGCAGCTCACGTTCTTTATCGTCGGCCTGCCGGGTCTGCTGGTCGCGTTCGTCTTCATGCTGACCGTGCGCGATCCCGCGCGCAAAGGACTCGCGCAGGACGGCACGGGCAAGATCAGGCGTGTCGCGATGGGCGATGCGCTGCGTTTCATCGCGAGTCATCGCAAGACCTTCTTCTGCCATTACATCGGCTTCTCGTTCTATGCGATGGCGCTCTATTGCCTGATGGGCTGGACGCCCGCATTCTATATGCGCCGCTTCGGCCTCACACCGGTGGAGACGGGCTATATGCTCGGCATCGTGATGCTCATCGCCAACACGACGGGCGTGTTCTGCGGCGGCTGGCTCAACGACTGGCTGCTGCGACGCGGCCGCGCCGATGCACCGATGCGCGCCGCGTGGATCGGCGCGGCGTGCATGCTCGTTCCGGCGATCGCCTTCACGCAGACGACGCGCCTCAATGCATCGCTCGCATGGCTCGTCGCGGCGATGTTCTTCGCTTCGTTCCCGCTTCCGACGTCCGCCGCCGCGATGCAGGCGCTCGCACCCAATCAGATGCGCGCGCAGATCTCGGCGATGTTCCTGCTCGTGTCGAACCTGATCGGGCTGGGGCTCGGCACGACGCTCGTCGCGCTCATCACCGACAAGGTGTTCGGCTCACCGCTCGCCGTCGGCCATTCGATGGCCGTCATCAACGCGGTGGCGATCGTGCTTGCCGTGCTGCTGCTCTTCATCGGGTGCAGGCAGTATCGATCGAGCCTGGATCGCGAAGCGCGTGAAGCGCGCGTAACGCGCGATGTCGTGGACGCACGCGAAAACGCGCCCGATGATATCCGCGGCATTGATGCCAATCGCGCTTTTTAATCTATTTTGCTTATCCGACGCGGGACGTTACGCTCGACGCATCGTCCCTAGAACACACAGGAAAGGCATCATGCAAGCTCAAACCTTCAAAGTTCGCGTCGACGCGTTGTGCGAGGAAGCGCACGGCGTGCGCTCATTCAGCGTCTCGCGTCTCGATGGAATGCCCTTCGACGTCTACGAGCCGGGCGCGCATATCGACGTGACGAGTCCCTCGGGCGTCACGCGCCAATACTCGCTGTGCGGCGATCCGGCACGCCGCGAATCGCATCTCTTCGCGGTGAAGAAGGAAGCGCAGTCGCGCGGCGGCTCGCGCTCGCTGCATGACGAGGTGCGCGTGGGCAGCGAGCTGTCCATCGGTGCGCCGCGCAATCTGTTCAGGCTCGAAGAAAGCGCGAGCGAGCATATCCTGATCGGCGCGGGCATCGGCATCACGCCCCTGCTGTCGATGGCTTATCGCCTCGTCGCAATCGGCGCGCCCTTCACGCTGCACTATTTCGCCCGCAATGAGACACATGCGGCCTTTCTGCCGCTGCTTGCGCGCGCACCGTTCGACAAGCACGTGAAGCTGCATTTCGGCGTCGAGCGTGAAGGCTTGCCCGATGAACTCGATGCCTCATTGCGCGATGCGGACAAGGGGGCGCACGTTTATACCTGTGGGCCGGCACCGTTCATGGATGTCGTGGTGGAGACCGCACAAAAGCGCCTCCCCGCCGATGCCATTCATCTCGAACGCTTCAAGGCCGAGCCGCAAGCGCAAACGGATAGTTCACTCGATACATTCGACGTACAGCTCGCGAGCAGCGGCAAAACCGTGCGCGTCGATGCCTCGACCTCGATCGTCGACGCGCTTGCGTCGATAGGCATCGAAGTGGATACGTCATGCGGCGAAGGCGTGTGCGGCACCTGCATGGTCGATGTCGTGAGCGGCGAGCCGGAGCATCGCGACCATTGCCTGAGCAAGGCGGAACGCGCGAGCAATAGCGTGATCTGCTGTTGCGTGTCCCGCTCGCGCTCGCCGGTGCTCGTGCTCGATCTCTGAGATCACAGTTTCTCGAAGCCCGTGAGGATGTCGGTCATCAGGCCGCGCATCCACGCGATGCCTTCGTCCTCGTGAAAGTGCTCGTGCCAGTGCATTGTCACGGCGGCTTTCGGCAATTGCACCGGCAACGCATAGATGCGGAATGCATCGTCGCGATTGAGGATATGCGCGAGCCGCTCGGGCAGCGTCGCGAACAGATCCGTCACCGCGAGCACGCTGGGCACGGCGACGAAGTGCGGAAGCGCAAGCGCGATATTGCGTCCGACGCCTTGCGCGCGCAACGCATCGTCGAGCGCATGGTGGCTATGTTCGAGCGAACGCACCTGCACATGCGAAGCCGAAAGAAACTGATCGAGTTTCAATGTCTCGCCCACGGGCAAGCCCTTGCGCTTTCTCGTCATGCACACATACGGTTCCTCGAAAAGCAGCGCGTGACGCGTGCGCGGCAATAGCGCAGGCAGATTGCCGATGGCGAAGTCGAGCCGGCTCGACCGCAGCGCCTCCTCGATTTCCTCAACGGGCAAAGGCTCCACCAGCAGCTTCACGCGCGGCGCGGCCTCGTGCAACGCCTGGCAGATTGCCGGCAAAAACGCCATTTCCCCTGCATCGGAAAGCGAAAGACGAAACGTGCGATTGCTCGTCGATGCATCGAAGCGCTCTGCGAAGCGCAACGCTTCGCGCACGGTATCGAGCGCGCGACCGACGATCTCGGCGAGTTCCAGCGCGACGGGCGTCGGCTGCATGCCCGCGCGCGTGCGGATGAAGAGCGTGTCGTCGAAAAGCGTGCGCAAGCGGCCGAGCGAATAACTCACGGCGGGTTGCGAAAGCGCCAGCCGTTCGCCGGCTTTGGTGAGGCTGCGCTCTTCCACGATCGCCTGAAAAACGCGCAGCAGATTGAGATCGACATGATCGAGGGACGTCATCGGGGAACTCTCAAGATATCGACGGGATTTATCGGACAACCGTTTTTTAATCGATTTGACGCATGATCCTCGCAAAGCGAGACTGATGTCAACGAGAGGATGCGCCGATCTACATCGACATCCTCGTGTTAGCCGATCAACCCAACCCCACATCGAACCGATGAGTATGCCGACCACTCAAATCATCGACACGAGCGCGCTGGGCAGCCGCGCGCAAGCGGACCGCATCGCGCCGTCGCTCTATTACGATCCCGATCTCTTCGAAGCCGAACTCGAGCGCATCTTCTATAAAACATGGATCTGGGTCGCGCATGAAAGCGAATTGCCAAAACCCGGCGATTTCGTCACGACGACCATCGGCCGCCAGCCGGTAATCGTCGTGCGCGACAAGAGCGGCGCGGTGCACGTGCTGCAGAACCGTTGCCGCCATCGCGGCGCCACCGTGTGCGAGGAGCACAAAGGCAATGCGAAGGGCTTCACGTGCCCCTATCACAGCTGGTCTTATGCGCTCGACGGCACGCTGCGCGCATTGCCCTATGGCGACGGCTATGAAGGCGTATGCGAGAAAGGCGATCTGCCGCTCAAGAAACTGCGCGTCGGAATCTATAAGGGCTTGATTTTCGCGAGCTTCAACGAGGCAATCGAACCGCTCGAGGATTTCCTCGGCGGCGCCAAGCCCTGGATCGATCTTTTCATGAAACAAGGCGCAGGTTATCCGATCAAGGCCAACGGCGAGCACAAGTTCAAGTTCAAGGGCAACTGGAAGATCCAGCTCGAGAACACGACCGATCTTTATCACTTCCCCGTCGTGCATAAATCGTGGATGAAATCCATCGACGATGAAACCGCCGCGGCCATCACGAGCTTCATGACGAGCGACGACGCGTTCTGCCGTTCGCTCGGCAATGGGCATAGCCTCGCGGTTCTGGTGCCGGAGATCGTCGATCTCGACAAGGACGACGGCGCGCCCTTGCCCGAGCGCTTCAACGATCTCGCCGCGAAGCTCGCCGAGAAACATACGCCCGAGGAAGTGCGCCGTATCGTGCGCTCGCTGATGGGCGTGGGCTTCAATCTGAATCTCTTTCCGAATCTGGCGCTTTCGATGGCGTTCTTCCGCGTGCTGCGGCCCATATCCGCGGCAGAGACGGAGATTCGCCACGTCGCGCTCGCAATGGACGGCGGACCGGAAGAAGCGAATCGCGTGCGCCTGCGCATTCACGAGCATTTCCAGGGCCCGTTCGGCTTCGGCAGCCCCGACGACGCCGAAGCATGGGAGCGCGTGCAGCGCGGCTCGCATGCGGGCCCCGATGTGCCGATTCTCGTGAATCGCGGCCTGAATCGCGAGACGACAGCACCGAACGGAGAAAAGACCGCGCACGCCACGGATGAAACCGGCATGCGTGAAGCCTACAAGCAATGGCGCGCAATGATGGAGCAGGCATGATGGACGATCGCAACGCACTCTTCTCTCAACAGATCTTCGCGCGCGCGATCGAATTCATCTGGCGCGAGGCCGAATTGCTGGACCGTCGCGACTATCGTGCATGGCTCGCTCTGTGGGAGCCGTCGGGCTTCTATGTGGTGCCGATCGATCCGGACACGACCGACTACGCCGCGACGCTCAACTATGCCTACGACGATCAGGACATGCGCGAAAAGCGCGTGCAGCGGATGACGTCCGGCTATTCGGCGTCCGCGTCGGATGCGGCGCGCACGGTCCGCACCGTTTCGCGCTTCACCTTATCGAGCGATAGCGCCGATGTGGTGGAAGTGAAATCGTCGCAGGTGATCGTCGCGTACAAGCGCGGCGTGTCGACGATCTTCGCCGCCGATCTCACGCACAAGATCAGCATGGCGAGCGGCGAACCGAAACTCGTCGAGAAAGTTATCCGCCTGATCGATTCCACTGAGGCATTGAGCGCAATCGGCTTTCTGCTCTGAATGCCGAATGTCGTGTCACGCCGGATCACGGGACAAGGGCAACGCGAAGCAGCATTCGAGACCGCCGCCTGCTGCGCGTTGCGCCCAGATGCGTCCTTCATGGCGCGACACGATGTTCTTGCACAGCGACAAGCCGATGCCGTTGCCGCCCGCTTTCGACGAAGAGAACCCGTCGAAAAGGCGGTCGAGCGCATCGTCGGGCACGCCCGGACCGTTGTCGATCACATGGAGCTCGGCGGCGGTCCCGTTCTTCGCGGTGGCGAGCGTGACGATGCCCGTCGACGGTTTCGCGCCCGCAAGCGCCTCGACCGCGTTGAACGCCAGATTGAGGATCACCTGACCGACCAGCACGCGCTCGCAGCGTATCGGCAGTGGCTCGCGCCATTGTTCGATTCTGACCGTCACGCCTTCGTCACGCGCGCGCAACTGAATGAAGTAGGCGACGTCCGCAAGCACGTCGCGAAGATCCGCCTCGGATTCGACGGGCTCCCGCTTCACGATGAACTCGCGCACGCTCTTGATGATATGCGCCGCGTGCTCCGCTTGCCGGTCCGCCGCGCGCAGGCCCCAGATCGCGCTGTCGATGGAATCGGGCTGCGAGAGCCGCTGAATCGCGCCCTCGATGAAATTGCGCACGGCGGCGAGCGGCTGGCTCAGCTCGTGCGCGATCGCCGTCGACATCTCGCCCATCGCGTTGTAACGGCCCGCGTATTCGAGCATGCGCGCTTCGTTGCGGCGCGCTTCTTCTATCGCGACTTCATCGCTGATATCGCGAAAGTGGACCAGGATGCCATCCTCGATGTCGATGCGCCTGCACGTGATGCGCAGCCATCGCTTCGCTCCGTCGCGGCGCGTAATTGCATAGCGCTGCGCGGGCGTCGAATGCTGGCGCGTCGCACTGCGCAACTGCGCAATCAGCCGGTCGCGATCTTCTTTCGTGCAATAGTCGAGCGCGACGCCGAGCGGCGCATCGCTCGCCACGCCCAGCACGCGCCGTCCCGATTCGCTGATGAAGCCGACCTTGCCGCGCGGCGTGAGCACCGCGACGCCCTCGCCGAGATCCTGCATGTATTCGCGCAAGCGCGCCTCATAGCGGCGCAGCTTCTGGCGCATCGCTTCCTCAGCGCTGATATCGCGGAACTGCACCATCACCACGGCGCGCTCGGAAAGCGGCACATAGGTCGCAATGGCTTCCGACAACATGTCGACGCCCGCACGCGAGCGATAACACCACTCATAACTTTGCGGACCGTCCGTGACCGAGCGATCCATCGCATTCACGGCGATTTCGCGCCGGTATCTGATGTCATCGCGCGTCATGTCGTGCGCCTTGAGCGGCAGCAACTCCTCCACCGAAAAGCCGAGCGCAACACAAGCTGCGCGATTCGCCCAGACGATGGCCTTCGTCTTTGCGTCATGCAGAAGCACGCATTGCGTCAATGCATCGAGCAGGCGGTGGAAATCGTCTTCGGCGGGAAAGTTCATGGCGAGGTGCGAGAAATACAGGATTGCAACGCTAACCATAGCATCGGCTCGTGCCGGACGCCCCTAAAGATTTCTTTAGATACCTCGGGTGCTTCACCAGACAACACACACGCCTTCCCAATTGTGTCCGTCTTTTTGCGTTTCTAGACTGGCATCAAAGCGTGCGGCTCGAAAGCGCCCTCATTCATCCATGTGAGTCATACGAACGAAAAGGAGACGTCCCCATGTCAGCTTCCGCGACCGCCGTCGCTATCCGCGATGATCTGTCCGATCAAATAGATACCCTGACCCTCGACGATGTGATCGCCGAGATCGCAGAACGCCGCGATGAATTCGACCGGCTATCGCATGTGCCGCGCGATGTCATCGCGAAGTTGAAGCGCGTCGGCATCTATCGCGCCGCGACACCGAAGCGCTTCGGCGGCGATGCGCGCTCGCCCGGCGAGTTCCTTCACATGATCGAGCGCATTGCGGTCGCGGACGGATCGGCCGCGTGGGTTGCAAGCTTCGGCTCCGCGAATCTCTATCTCGCCGCCTTGCCGCTCGCCACACAAGCCGCGATCTATGCCGACGGCCCCGATCAGGTCTTCGCGGGCGGACTCTTTCCCGTGCAGAACGCGCAACCCGCGCCGGGCGGCTATCGCGTGAACGGCACGTGGAAGTTCGCAAGCGGCTGCAAGGGCGCGGACTGGCTCGGTGTCGGCATCGGCACGGGAAAGCCGGGCGAAGCACCGGGCAAGCCGCGCACGGCCGTGTTTCGTCCCGCGCAAGTGGAGATCGTGGAGAACTGGAACGTCGTCGGCATGCAAGGCACGGGCAGTCACGATCTGCGCGTGACGGACCAGTTCGTCGCGGAGGACTGGACCTTCGTGCGCGGCGGCGAACCGACCGTCGACGAACCGCTCTATCGCTATCCGACCATCGCCTATGCCGCGCAAGTGCTCGCCGTCGTGAACCTCGGTCTCGCGCGCGCCGCGCTCGACGTCGCGAACCAGATGGCCGGTGGCCGCAAGACGACAACCGGCGCGCCGCAACTCGCGGACCGCGCGTATTACCGCATCGAGCTTGCCAAGGCGGAAGCGCAACTGCGCTCCGCTCGCGCGTTCTTCTATGAATCGACCGACAGCGTGTGGCAGTCGATTCTCGCGGGCCATGAAGTCACGCCCGATCAGGTCAGCCTGCTGCGTCTTTCCGCGACGCAGATCGCGCGCGAAGGTGCGGATGTCGTGAATCGCGCCTATCGGCTGGGCGGAACGATGGCGATCTATCGCACGCACCCGCTCCAACGCCTGATGCGCGACGCGATGGTCGTCACACAACACGCCTTCCTCGGCGAAGGCAATTACGACGGCGCGGGCGCGGTGTTCGTCGGCGTGCCGCCGATTCCCGGCTATCTCTGATCCATTTTCATCGCATAACAAAAGGAGTAACGCTTCATGACCGAAAACCGAAACCTGCCGTTGCGCGTACTGTTCTGCTGCGGTGTCACGCAGAATTTCTTCGACCTGCCGCGCGAGCAGATCGGCGAAGTATGGCAAGCCTACGGCAAGATGCTGGCCGCTATTGAAGCCATGGACAACGTGCGTGTGCTGGGCGTGATGGATGACGATCGCCTCGTCGTCGGCCAGTCCGATGGCGCGCCGTGGACCTTCTACATCATGGCCGATGTCGCCGATTTCGATACGGCCGTTGCCGTGTGCAATCTCTATCGCACGACGCCCGTCGGCGACTATAACTTGTGGCGCTATGGAAAGATCGAGGCGCGCGTGGGACGCGCGCTCACGGTTCCGCCCGCCGCAGCCAATAACGCCTGACGCCATGACGCAAACCACGATCGATGCGTTGCTGACGCGCATCGCCGCACTCGAAGCGCAGAACGAAGTGCGCAAGACCATCGCGCGCTATATGGCCTTGTGCGACGTGCCTTGCGTGGCGCTCGATGGCGAATCGCTCGCCGCGCTCTTTACGAATGACGCCGTGTGGGAAGGCATCGGCCCGCAATACGCGCATAAGTTCGGGCGCCTGCAAGGGCGTGCGGAGATCATCGCGATGCTGCAACGCTATCTGCCACCCATACCGCACTTCGCCACCAACGTGCATTTTCTGACGTCGGAGCATATCGAGGTTAATGGCGATAGCGCCAGCGGCCGGTGGATCATGCTGCAGGCATCAGGTTATGCCGATGAGAAGGCGGAACTCATCGCCGCGCGGCTCGAGATCGACTTCGTGCCTTCCGCGCACGATGCGGATCGAGCGTGGCTGATTCGACACTTCCGCACCGAGCGTCTCTTCGACGCGCCCTGGCACGTGAACCCTCGCAAGGAGACGAAGGCATGAGCGCATACATCAGTGAGTTCGATCTGTGCGCGCACGATTGCGCCGACGCGCCGACCATCGCGATCAAGGACAGCATCGATATCGCAGGACATGCGACCACGGCCGCGAGCCGCGCGCTCGCGGATACGGTCGCTGCGGCAGAACACGCCGATGTCGTCCAGCGCCTGCTCGATGCGGGCTGGCGCATAACGGGCAAAACCAACATGCACGAGCTCGCGTTCGGCATGACCGGTATCAATGACTTCACCGGCACGCCGCGCAATCCGCAGGACGCCGCGCGCATTCCGGGCGGATCGTCGAGCGGTTCGGCTTCGGCTGTCGGGCTCGGTCTCGTCGATGCCGCGCTCGGCACCGACACCGGCGGCTCCGTGCGCGGCCCTGCCGCATGCTGCGGCGTGACCGGATTGAAGCCCACCTTTGGCCGCGTGTCGCGTCGCGGTGTGGCGCCCGTCGAAACGACGCTCGATTGCGTCGGTCCGTTCGCGCGTGAGATGCGTGTGCTGATCGATGTGATGTCCGCGATCGATCCATCGTTCGATGCAGGCAGCGCGCGACGCGACGCATCGAAGGCGCGTGTCGGCATCGTTGCCGTCGACGCGGACGCGGGCATTCGCAAGGCCGTCGAGCATGCCGTGCGTTGCGCGGGATTCGCGTCACGCGGCGTCGAACTCGCGTCGATGCATGACGCTTTCTGCGCCGGTCTCGCGGTCATCAACGCGGAGACGTGGCATGCGTTCGGTCATCTCATCGAAACGGGCAAGCTCGGTGCGGATCTCGATGCGCGGCTGCGCGCGGCATTGAACACCACGTCCGCTGATCTCGATGCCGCGGAAAACGTGAGGCGCATCTTCATCGCAGCGGTGGATCACGCACTTGCGGATGTCGACGTGCTCGTGCTCCCCACCCTGCCCGCGTTTCCGATCACGCTCGACGCAGCACGCGCGGGCACGTCGGTGATCGCGATGTCGTCGCTGATCAGGCCGTTCAATCTGAGCGGCCATCCCGCGTTGAGTCTTCCGCTTCCGGTCGAAGGTGCATCGCTCAAGGCGGGCTTGCAGATCGTCGGGCGTAAAGGCGCGGATGAAAAGGTATGCGCTGTGGCCGCACATATCGAAGCGGCGCTCGTTCAATAAAGGAACCCAAAGATGTCCAACAGAATCGCGCTCGTCACGGGCGCTGCACGCGGACTCGGCGCCGCAATCGCGCGCCGCTTCCATGCCGCGGGTTACAAGGTCGCATTGGCCGATATCGCAATCGAAGCAACGCAGGCGCTCGCACGCGAACTGAGCGCGGATGAAGACAGCGCGTTCGCGCTGAAGCTCGACGTCACATCGAAAGCGGATTTCGAGCGCGCGCGCGATGCGGTGCATGAACGCTGGGGCCGTATCGATGTGCTCGTCAACAACGCGGGCGCATCGAAGGTCGTGCCCGTGATGGAGATCACCGCGGAACAGTTCGATCAGGTCATCGACGTCAATTTGCGCAGCGTGCTCTTCGGCTGTCAGGTGCTCGGCCAGTACTTCGCGGATCGCGGCGCGGGTCGCATCATCAATATCGCATCGCTTGCGGGGCAGAACGGCGGCTCGGCGACGGGCGCGCACTATGCGGCCGCGAAAGGCGGCGCGATCACGCTGACCAAGGTGTTCGCGCGCGATCTCGCGGCGCAGGGCGTGACCGTGAATGCGATTTCGCCGGGACCGCTCGATCTCGCCATCGTGCATGAGAGCGTGCCCGCCGACAGGCTCGACAAGGTTATCGCGGGCATTCCGGCGGGACGTCTGGGCTCGGCTGATTACGTCGCCGATATCGCCGTGCTGCTCGCATCACCCGATGCGTATTTCGCAAACGGCGCGTGCTGGGACGTCAACGGCGGGCTTTACATGCGTTAGCGCATGCATGACGTAGCGTCAGGGCCGCTCGTCGTCCGGCGGGCTCCACACTTCGAGCACGTCGCGCACGAGCGTGGCGATGGATGCCGCGCCGAGCTTGTCCTTGATGCTCGCGCGATGCACGTCGACGGTCTTCACGCTGATCGAGAGATCGGCGGCAATGCGCTTGCTCGGCTTGCCTTCGATCACGCCGCGCAAGACTTCCTTCTCGCGCGCGGTCAGCGATTCGACGCGCTCGCGCAATTCGCGCTGCCGCTGGTCTTTCGCGTGCCGCTGCGTGGCGAGCTTCATCGCCCGTTGCACGCGATCGAGCATTTGCTGCGAGTTATATGGCTTCTCGACGAAGTCGATCGCGCCATGCTGAAGCGCACGCACGGACATTGGAATATCGCCGTGACCGCTCACGAAGATGATAGGCAGGGTCGCGCCGCGGCGGTTGAGCTCGGCCTGCACGTCGAAGCCGCTGATCTCGGGCATGCGCACATCGAGCACGAGGCACGCGGGGCGGCTCACGTCGAAGGCATCGAGGAAATCGGCGGCGTTGGCGAATCCTTCCGACTTCACGCCGACCGAATCCAGCAGCCATGCGAGCGACGTGCGCATGCCGTTGTCGTCGTCGACGATATACACCACGGGAGCAGATGAATTCATGGCCGATGCTCTTGTCATGCGCGCTTCAGGGACCGTGCGCGCCGTGCTAACCGGCTGTCTCATCGCAAGGTCTCGTTCTTATGGAGAAGCAATGATAACCAGCCGATATTCACTTCGAAAGCCCCATCTTTACCTCGATCGCGCGGGATAGGTAAAACCTTTAGTGCGTTCGGTAACGACGCGGAGAAAGCCGGCGGATCGTGCCGATTCTTTTTGTGCGGTTCAGCGCGTACGCTTGAATCACGATTTGATATACACCTTGATGGACAACCGAAGAATGAATCGAACAGGAGACGTCGTTATGTCCGCGCTGCCCCGTCCCGCGCTCGTCGATATCGATCACGCGCGCAAGCAGTTTCGCCAGGCCATGTCCCATCTCGGCGCCGCGGTGAACGTCATCACGACGACCGGCGCGCACGGCCGCTGCGGGATCACCGCGAGCGCGGTGTGCTCGGTCACCGATGCGCCGCCCACGCTGCTCGTCTGCATCAACCGGTCGAGCGCGATGCATGCCGCGTTCGCAGGCAATCGCAATGTGTGCGTAAACGTACTGCCTGGACATCTCGAACAGATCGCGCGGCACTTCGCGGGCCTCACGCAACTGTCGATGGAAGAGCGCTTCTCGTTGCCCGTCTGGGACGAAGGCGAGAACGGTGTGCCCGTCTTGCGCGACGCGCTGGCGAGCCTGCAAGGGACCATCGTCGAGGCGAAGGAAGTGGGATCGCACTCGGTGATGTTCGTCGAAACCCACGCGATCCGCGTGCGCGACGACGGCGACAGCCTGATTTATTTCGATCGCAACTTTCATCGCGTGCCGCGTGTTTGTGCGGCGCAGTGACGGGTCGTCGCCCATTCTGCGTTAATTGATTACAGGAAGAGCGCTACCTATACTCCACGCGCAGACAGGCGAGTGAAAGGGAAATCGAATAATCGCGCCGTCACACGGTGCTCGCGTTTTTCATCATCCGCACGTCATCACGCATCGCCCAGGTCTGCCTATTCGCCACTTGGAGATACGTGATGAACAAGTCCTTCAGGCTATTGGGTGCATGCGGGCTGTTCGCGCTGGTAGCGGCTCAACCGGTTTTCGCGCAGCACGACAAGGTTATCGACGAAGCAAATGCCGCCTGGAATGCGGCTTTCAACAAGGGAGATGCCGGGGCGCTCGGCGCCATGTACGACGAAAAGGTGGTGTTATCGCCGGGGAACGGAACCACCATCACCGGACGCGCCGATGTCGAGAAGTTCTATAAGGGTCTCTTCGACGCGGGCTTTCGCGATCATACGATCGATGTCGTCCGGGCGAATCGCGTCGGCAATCTGATCTATCAGACGGCGAACTGGACCGCCGTGGCGGAAAAGGACGGCAAGAAGACGCCTTATAAGGGCGTCGTGCTCAAAGTGCTCACGAAGGGCGCGGACGGCAAGTGGCGAACGACCGCGCAGACCTGGAACGCGGCGCCATGACAGCAGCACGCTTGCGGGCCTGAAGCGGCTTCAGGCCCGGGGGCTTGCGCATCAGTTCAGCGCGGAAAGACGCGCATTCAGACGCCCGCGCGTGATCGCCGCGATCTGCGCCAATGCCTCGTCCAGCTCCTGCTGCGTGCTGCGGCCGATACGTCGTTCCAGCGCGCTGAATATGCCCTCTCGCGTGTAATGCCGCACGCAAATGATGAACGGAAAGCCGTGCCGCTCGAGATAAGCCGCATTGAGCCGGTCGAGCGCGGCTTCCTGTTCGACCGGCATCGCGTCGAGTCCGGCGCTCTTTTGTTCGGCATCCGAATCCGCCGTCATCGTTCCCGAACGGATGTTCGCACCGGACAGCAGCGGATGCTGATTGAGAAAGGCGCGCTGGCCGTTGGCGTCGAGCTTGCGGATGACGTCCATCATCGCGTCATGCAGCGCCGCTTCGGAGACGAACGGACGCGCGCTCCACGCGCCTTCCGCCGCCTGCGGAAAGTGCTCGAACACGCTGGCGAACGCGCCGACGAAGGCCGAGTGATCCAGCGCATTGACCGGTTCGAGATTGATCGACTGTGACATGAACTGCTTTCTCCTATAAGGCACGCCGCATTCGCCTGGCGTCGATTGGCGATTCGTGCCGAGTATAGGAAGCGCGCGCCGCAGCGGCGAGACAGCCGATCCTATTGACCACATAACAGAACGCGATAGCCCTATTGACGATGCATGTCGCGCAGCGCGCGCAATTCCTGCGCGGCCGCCGTCAGCATGCCGCGCAGCCAGACATGCGAAGCCGAACGATGCCGCGACGGGTGCCACAGCTGATAAAAGCGCATGAATGGAAACTCGATCGGCGGATCGAGCACGGCGAGCGGCAGATGTTGCGCGTGATAGTTGGCGAAATGACGGCCCGTCGTGAGGATGAGATCGGTGCCGGGAATCAGGCTGGGCGCGAGATTGAAGTACGGACAGCTCACGCGATTGTCGCGATGCACGCGCATGGTGCTGAGCCCGGTATCGACGACGCCGCGCTGATCGCGTGAATACGGCGCCGGCACGATGTGCGACGCGCTCAGATAGTCTTCAGCATCGAACTTGCCTGATTGCGCGTAGACGCTGTCGCGCGCCACCACACACACCACGTCGTCCTCGAGCAGCACGGACAAGTGCAAGTGCTCCGGCGGATTGGGCCAATTGCCGATGACGATATCCGGCGAGCCTTCGGAAAGACCTTGCTCGTAATTGAACGAGGCCGAGAGCGGCACGGCGACGATGCGCGCATGCGGTGCGGCGCGCCTGAATTCGCGCACGACATGCGCGAAAAAGGGCGGCGCCAGATAGTCGGGCATGCCCACGGTGAAGCTTTGCTCGGTGGTGGCGGGATCGAAATGATCGTCGGATACGAGCAGGTTATCGAGCGCGCTCAAGGCGGCCTGCGCGCTCTGCGCGAGCTGGATCGCGCGCTCGGTGGGCACCATCACGTTCTTTTCGCGCGTGAGCAGCGGGTCGTTGAAGATGGCGCGCAGCCGCTTGAGCGCCGAACTGATGGCCGGCTGCGACTGGTTCATACGAATAGCCGTGCGCGACACGCTGCGCTCGCCGATCAGCGTGCACAGCACGCGCAGCAGATAGGTATCGAATGGATCGTCGGTGCGATTCATGGTGAGTTCCGTGCCTGAATGGTTCGCCTGGCTGCGCCGCTATTCTGCCAGCCAGCATCGGCATAACTCATTCGTGGCGGCGGCGCTAGGGTAATCCATAGGTGGGAAAAGGCGCCGTTGGAAAACGCGCGAAGCCGCGTCGCATAAGGCTTTGCAACCCATATACGTGTTGCTATGGGGCTTATTGGCCCGTCCCCTGTTCCCGATTTTTCGGCCGTTTCTATACTTGCTTCCAACCGGTCGCACGGCCGTATCCGCGCGACGCAAACCGACTGGAAAGGAGAAACCATGTCGCTCATCAAACAGGAGATGCCGGTATTCGCCAGCGAGGCCGAGAGCGCCGAAGCGAGCGTCTATCGCAAGATCTCGTGGCGTTTGCTGCCGTTTCTCGGCGTGCTGTGGGTGCTCGCGTGGCTGGACCGCGTGAACATCGGCTTTGCCAAGTTGCAGATGCTGGATTCGCTGCATTTCAGCGAAGCGGTCTATGGCCTCGGGGCGGGCATATTCTTTATCGGCTACTTCCTGTTCGAAGTGCCCTCGAACATGCTGCTGCAAAAGATCGGCGCGAAAAAGACGATCATGCGCATCACGATCTGCTGGGGCATCATCTGCATGCTGCAAACGCATGTCACCACGCCCACGCAGTTCTATGTGCTGCGCTTCCTGCTCGGCGCATTCGAAGCGGGCTTCTATCCCGGCGTGATTCTCTATCTCACGTACTGGTATCCGTCGCAACGGCGCGCGCGGGCCTTCGGCACGTTCATGTCGGCGTCGGCGATCGCGGGTGTGCTCGGCGGTCCGCTCGCGGGCTGGATCATGACGTCGATGGGCGGCGTGCATGGCATGCACGGCTGGCAATGGCTCTTCGTTCTCGAAGGCATTCCGTCCGTGCTCGCCGGCATCTTCGCGTGGTTCTACATGACCGACAAGCCCGAGCAGGCGCGCTGGCTGTCCGACGATGAAAAGCGCGTCGTGCTCGATGCCCTGCAACGCGACAATGCCGCGATGGGCGAACGCGGTCACGACTGGCGCTCGCTCTTCACCAATCGCAAGGTGTGGCTCCTGATCGCGATCTTCTTCTGCCTGCTGTGCGCTAACTCGACGCTGACGTTCTGGATTCCGACCGTCATCAAGGATGTGGGCGTGAGCACGCCGATGGCCGTCGGCTGGATCGCGGCAGTCGCCTATCTTTGTGGCGCGGCCGGCATGATCATCAACGGCGCGCATTCTGATCGCAGCAATGAAGTGCGCTGGCACTTCAGCGGCGCGGCGATCGTGGGCGGCATATCGATGGCCGTGCTCGCCGTGCTGATGGGCTTCGACAAGATCTCGCCGGTCATCGCATTGCTGGCCATGACGGCATCGCTCGTCGGCACCATGAGCGCGATCCCCGTGTTCTGGCAATTGCCCAACCGTTATCTCGCGGGCAGCGCGGCGGCGATCGGTGTGGCGCTCATCAATTCCGTTTCGAATCTCGCGGGCTTCGGTGCGCCCTACGCAATGGGCCTCATCAAGAATGCGACAGGCAAGGTAACAACCGGTCTGTATCTCGTGGCCATCATCGAAGTTATCGCCGCGGTGCTGGTCATCATCGGCATCCGCAAGCTCGGCAACAAACAAGAGGCCTGACATGCGCGACAAAGACACTTCCGCGGCTTTCGATGTGAGCCGCCGCCGCTTTGCCCTGCAATCGGTCGCGCTCGGCGGCAGCATGTTGATGGCAAAGGCCGCACTGGCCGCCGACGCGCCGGCTGCGGCCGCGCCCAACCAGACGACGGGCCCCGTGCAACAGGACGGGCTGAGCCCGCGCCTCACGATGCACGGTCTCGACACGTGGCACGGCACGCCGGCGGCGGGCATGCGCGTGGACCTGTTCGCGATCGAGGACGGAAAATCGAAGCTATTGCAGACGATCACACTCGCCGCGAGCGGCCGCAGCGAGCCGCCGCTTCTGATCGGCGATGCGTACCGCGTGGGCACGTATGAACTGTTATTGCATGCGGACGACTATTTCGCCGCGCGCAAGGCAAATCTGCCGCAGCCGCTCTTTCTCTCGAAGATACCGCTGCGCTTTCGCATCACCGACGCAAACCAGCGCATTCACTTGCCGGTGTTGTTCGGGCCGTGGAGCTACAACTATTACCGCGGCAGTTGAGCGGGCCATAAACGAAACGCGAGATCAGGAGACACATCATGGCCGCAGGCATCACCACGCATGTACTCGACGTCGCGCTCGGCAAGCCCGCCGCCGGCATGCAGATCGAACTGTTCGACGTCGGCACGCAACCGCCGACGCTGCTCGCGCGCACGCGCACCAATCGCGACGGCCGCACCGACGCGCCGATTCTCCCCGCCGCGCAGGCGCGCGCGGGCAACTTCGAATTGCGCTTCTGGGTGGCGGACTACTTCAAGACGCCCGATGTATTCGCGGATGTCGTGCCGGTGCGCTTCACACTCGCGGATGCAGCGCAGCACTACCATGTGCCGCTGCTGTGCTCGCCGTGGAGCTTCGGTACATATCGCGGGAGTTGAGGCGCCGCTCGCTCTGCTTTACAGGCCCTGCATCATCGATCAGAATGGAAACGCAATCGCTGCATCATTCACGATGATAAAGAGGCATATCGATGGAACTTCGACACTTGAAGATCTTCTGCGCCGTGGCCGAAACGGGCAGCTTCACCGCGGCGGCGGAGAAAGTGCACAACGTTCAGTCGAATGTCACGATGCGCATCAAGGAGCTGGAAAGCGAACTGGGCCAGCAATTGTTCGTGCGCTCCAAAGGCGGTGTGGTGCTCACTTCCGCAGGGCATACATTCTTGGGTTATGCACGGCGCGTATTGCAACTGATGGATGAAAGCCGCAGCGCCATGCTCGATGCCACCACGCCGAAAGGCCCGCTGCGGCTCGGCTCCATGGAAACCACGGCTGCGATCCGCTTGCCGAAAGTACTCGCGAAATATCACAAGAAATATCCGCAAGTACAGCTTTCGCTCATTACCGGCACGACGAGCGAGCTTATCAAGGCAGTGGAGAACCATCGGCTCGATGGCGCTTTCGTCGGCGGATTTCATCAGAATGCCGCGCTGCATCAGGAAGAAGTGTTTCGCGAGGAGCTCGCGTTGCTGAGCAGCGTGCAGTTTCGTTCGCTTGATCAGCTGATCGAACAGATATCGCGGCAGACGGTGCTCTTGTTCAGAACCGGCTGCTTTTATCGTTCGACGCTCGAGCAATGGTTTTATCAGTCCGGTCTCATCCCCGGGCAAATCATGGAACTGGGCACGCTGGACGGAATCATGTCGTGCGTCGCGGCGGGAATGGGCATTACGCTCTTGCCGAAGGCGGTGGTCGAACGTCACGTCAGCAGGCGTTCCGTTCGATGTCACGCGCTTCCGCCCGCGTTCGCCAATGTGACGACGGTCTTCATCCGCAATCAGGATGCCGTGGTGACGCCGGCTTTATCAGCCCTGCTGGCCCTCGCGCACGAACAGTTCGGCAATGGGATGGAGGCTTCGAATATCGGTTCCGAACTGACGCTTGCGGATAGCGTGAATGTATAGACGAAAATAAGTGCGCCCGCATGCGAATGCGGGCGCACTTCGTCATATCGCACCGAATCAAGCGTAACGAAGCTGCAATGCGCCTTCACGCTCGAAACTCAATCCCCTGGCGAGCTCGGCCACACGCTCGGCGGCGGGCATCACGCGATCGATCTTACCCACGCCCTGCCCCGCATAAAGCGATAACTTCTGCGCCATTTTCGGCTTGTCGACGATGCGCGCGCCACCGCCCATGAATCGAAGCACATTCCAGCGATCATGATTCGGCATGACCCGGTGCGGCGTGCCATATTTCCAGCCGAACGAATAGCCTGTGCGGTATTCGGTATCGTCGACAGTCGCCTCCACGATCTTCTGCTTGTAAAGCGGATGCGCGTTGGATTCCTCGCAGGCCACGAACGCCGTGCCCACCAGTACGCCGGACGCGCCCATGCTCATCACCGTTTCGACATCGCGCCGGTTCGTGATGCCGCCTGCTGCGAGCACGGGCGTATTTCCCGCGATCGCAAGAATGCCAGGCAATAAGGACAGCAGCCCGATCGTGCCGCGATTCAAATGGCCGCCGCTTTCGCTGCCCTGCGCGGTGATGATATCGGCGCCGTTATCGAGTGCCCGGCGCGCCAGTTCGACCGAGCCGACCTGAACCATCACCACCATCCCGGCGTCTTGCGCGCGTCTGATCATATCCGGATAGGCTTCCGCATAGAAAAGCGAAAGCATCTTCGGCTTTTCTTCAAGCACCACCTGAAATTGCGCTTCGAATACATCCGGTCCGCCGAACGACGGCACGAGATTCACGCCGAAGGGCTGATCCGTCAGCGTTCGCGTCTCTCCGATCCAGCGACGCAACGCGAGCGGCGGCAGCCTCAGACCGCCAAGCGTAGCCATTGCGCCGGCATTCGCGACCGCAGCGACCAGCTTAGGGCCGGAGATCGCCGCCATGCCCGCGAGAAAGATCGGATATCGGACACCGCAAAGTGCCGTCACAGCATGCGACTGTTCTTTTCGATGGATTGCAGTCATGGTTCAGAGCTCCACATGCTTGCCAAGCATTCGTTTGAGGGAATCGTTCTTCAACACGAAGTGATTTTTGAAAGCGCCGAACATGTGCAAGGCGAGTCCGCACACGAATGCGCCCGCGCCGATGTCGAAAAGCACGGCGAAGACGCGCGCCGCGCCGGCATGCGGGCTCATGAGCGCAGGGATGACGACACCGCCCGGCAATTCGACCGCCACCCCCGCGCTCGATTTCGCGAGCCAGGCGGCAACGGGCAGCAGCACCATCGCGAGCGCCAGTCCGACAGCGACGGAGCGGCTCACGATCACTTCCACCGGATTCGGCGTGCCCACCGGCAACGGATGCCATGACGTGATGCGCGCGTAGAACCGGTAGATCGAAAGCGGAAACAGGAGCGTTGCGCATAGATTGACGAAGCGCTGCGACGCGCTCGCGGGCTCGACAAGCGCGGCGATTTTCGACGCAATGATCGCGAGCACGAGCAACGCGATCATCCAGTGAAGCGCGATCGTGATCGGCGAAAACCCGAGGCCGTTGTCTTTGAACTTGAAACGCCCCGGATGTCCGGGCATGACGCCTTGCTGAACTTTGGACATGACGACTCCTTTCGAGAATCAATGACTCGCCGCGCCCGACGCGCCGATGCCGGTCTGCGCACGAACGAACTGGTCGTGAAATCTTTCCCGTTCTTCATTGGCCTGAGCCCGGCGGTCGGTCACCGAGCCGAGCCACATGAAGAAGAATGCGACGCTCATCGAGATGATCGCCGGATAGTCGTACGGGAATACCGGCGCGGCGTGCCCCAGCACCTTGACCCAAACCGCCGGCGAAAGCACGACGAGCGCGATCGCGCTCACGAGCCCCGCAATGCCACCGATAAGCGCGCCGCGCGTCGTCAGGCCTTTCCAGTAGATGGAAAGCATGAGCACCGGAAAGTTGACCGAAGCGGCAATGCTGAATGTCAGGGCAACGAGAAAGGCAACGTTCTGGTCCTTGAACAGCATGCCGAGCACGATGGCTATCAACGCAATTCCGATCGAAGCAATGCGCGAAACGCGCTTCTCGCTCGCGAGCGTGGCCTGATTCTTCTTGTAGACCATCGCATAGAGATCGTGTGCAATCGCGGATGTGCCTGCCATCGTGAGGCCGGCAACGACTGCGAGAATCGTCGCAAAGGCAACGGCGGAGAGAAAGCCGAGCGCCGGATCGCCGCCCAGCGCCTTCGCGAGATGCATCACGGGCATGTTCGAGCCGCCGATCAACTTGCCGCCGATCATTCCGCCTTCGTAGAAGAGCGGATTGCGCCCGACGATTCCGATCGCGGCTACCCCGAGCAAGGCGACGACGAGAAAGAAATAACCGATGAAGCCGGTCGCGACAAACACCGACTTGCGCGCTTCCTTCGCATCGCGCACCGTGAAGAAGCGCATCAGGATATGCGGCAGACCCGATGTGCCGAACACGAGCCCGACGGACAGCGAGAGCATCGCGAAAGGATCGGCGACGAGCTTGCTCGGCAGCATGATCGCAGGGCCATTCTTATGCGTTTCGATCGCCTGCGCGAACATCGCGTCGAGCGAGAAGCCGAATTGCCTGAGCGCCAGACATGCCAGCAAGCTCGTACCGAACAGCATCAGCACGGCCTTGATGATCTGCACCCACGTCGTCGCGACCATGCCGCCGAAGGTGACGTAGACAGCCATCAATACCCCGACGATCACGACCGCCTGGTTATAGCTGAGACCGAAGAGAAGCTGAATCAATTGCCCCGCTCCGACCATCTGCACCACGAGATAGAAGCAGACCACCGTGAGTGAGCCGAACGCCATCATCGTCCGGGTTTTTCGCTGATCCAGCCGGAAAGCTGCGATATCGGCGATGGTGACCTGTCCCAGATTCCTTATCCGCTCGGCGAACAGGAACATCAACAGCGGCCACGCGACGAAAAAGCTCACGGCGTAGATCATGCCGTCATAACCGTTGAAGAAGATCATGCTCGTCAAGCCGAGCAACGCGGCGGCCGACATGTAATCGCCCGCGAGTGCGAGACCGTTTTGAAATCCGGTGATCGAGCCGCCCGCGTTATAGAAGTCTTTCATGGAGCGCGTCTTCGAAGCCGACCAGAAAGTTATCGCGAGCGTGGCGACGACGAAGACCAGGAACATGGAAATGGCCGTCAGATTCAGCGGCTGTCTTTGCGCATGGCCGGCGATTTCGGGCGCGGCGAGCGCGGATTGCGTGGCGGATGCCAAGAGCCACGCGACGCTCATCGAAACACGACGTTTCATTGGCCGCCTCCGCTCAGAATCTCGTTCGTGAGCGCGTCGAACTCGCTGTTCGCGCGATGAATGTAAAGCCCCGTGAGAAGCCATGTCCCGGCGATGAGCAGCACGCCGACGGTCCAGCCTGTCGTAATGACGCTCGCGCCGAACACCCGCGCCGCGAGAAGCTTGGGCGCGAATCCGGCTACCAGCACGAAGGCGTAATACGGCACGAGCGTGCCGAGCGTCAGACGCGCGATGAACCTGCGCCGACGCGAAACCAGCCGTTTGAAAGCGGGCGTCAGCCAGATGTTCTGGCCGGCAGTCGATGTCGTCACGATGTCTCCTGTCTTCGGAATGTCATGGCGCATTCCGGACGGAGCCGGATGCGAGCTTTTTTGCTGTTTCCGAAAAGATAGGCGCAGGATGGTCTCATGTAAAATGATGATTGATGATACTTTCCATCACTATCGATGAACTGAGTTCGACGCCCGCACTGGCCGCGATCGTGCCGCGTATCGTTCTCACAATTCGCTTATCGCGTTTTGAAATTGAACTCGCGGACAACAAAGTTAGAGAAAAAGTCGAACACCCTTCTCGCTTTGCTCTTTCGATAAGACAGGAATTAAAGTGCTCAACGTGCGTCGTGCCGCATAAATGCAAAAGCGCTTCGCGCTAACCTTCTTTGTCACCTATTTGCACGAATTTTCTCTAGCGCATTGCTCATGTGCATGGCATAGTGCAAAAAAACATTTATTAGAGGTAAGTCATGCCAACGCTCGAAAGCATTCAGTCACGTATCGAAGCACTTCAAGCGAAAGCCGATGCGCTCATCGCCAGGCAATCCGAAAGCGTGCTGCAAAAGATTCATGATCTTATGTCCCGCCACGGATTGACCGTCTCGGACATCGAACAATACACAGGCACGCGCAAGAAAGCGGGCCGGGCGAATTCAGCACCAAAGCAAGGCACCGTCGCGTATCAGGATCCGAAAACGGGCGCGACATGGAGCGGCCGCGGCCGCGCGCCTGGCTGGATCGCGAATGCCAAGGATCGCAGCAAGTTTGCCGTTGGCGCGAGCGTGAAAGAAACCAAAGCCAAAGGAAAAGCGCGCGCCGCAGTCAAGCGCAAAGGAAAGGGACAGCCGCGCGGTCCTCAACCCGCGCTCTATCGGGATCCGCAAACGGGCGCGACCTGGAGCGGGCGTGGCCGCGCACCCGCATGGCTCGCGTCCGTCGAAGACCGCTCGCCGTTTCTGATTGCCTGATCTTTTCGCCTGACAGCGAATTCCTCTACGGCGGAACTGGTTCAGTTCCGCCGTTCTTATATCGGCCGCGTTTTTTATCTAGACGCGTGGATCGAAATCGAATTCGATCCTGATGCCGCCCGGCTCGTAAATCATCATATGGCGTTTCGGCCCCGCGCCTAGCTGTTCCGGCGCAAATTCCACCGTCACGCCGGGCCAAGCCGACACGCGCTCGAGTATCGTCGCGAGCGCCGCTTCATCCGTTGCGCGCAAGGCGAGATGATGAAGGCCGACATTCTTGCGTCGGTCGAATGCGACGGGAGTCAATTCCTCCTTCACCTGCCATAGCGTCACCAGCAGCTTTCCGTCGGACACGAACACCGCCGGATACTCGGGCCGCTCGCCGACGATCTGCCACCCGAGACCTTGAACGAAGAAATCGCGCGTCGCGTCGAGCTCGCGCACGGTGAGACCCACATGGTCGATTCCAGATGTCAGCATCGTTTCCTCCGGATGGTCGGATAGAAAGCGTGTTCGCACGCCTCGTTCGATTCCGTTGGCATGCTATCCCATTCCGGACATCGCTCATCAGCACGTACTCCATATACGGCGTAATCTGGCTTTATCGACAACACGTCCTGACGGAGAGCGTTCCATGCTGAAGACGACTTATCCGTATTACCTTGCCAACGAGCCCGTCGCCGCGAATACGGATCTCGCGGTCACCGACAAGTTCAGCGGTGAAGTGGCGACGCGCGTCGCGCTCGCCGACGCTCAAGCCATCGACAAGGCAATCGGCCTTGCAGCGGCCGCAATGCCCGAAATGCGCGCCTTTCCTCCATTCAAACGCCAAGCGGTTCTCGAACACTGTGTGAAGCGTTTTCGCGAGCTGGCCGACGATATGGCCATGGCGCTTTGCATCGAAGCCGGCAAGCCAATCAACGATTCACGCGGTGAAGTGACACGGCTCATCGACACGTTCAAGGTTGCGGCTGAAGAATCGGTGCGAATCGACGGCGAAATACTGAACCTCGAAATCTCCCCGCGCGCAAAGGGTTATCGCGGCTATGTGAAACGCGTGCCGATCGGCCCCTGCTCCTTTATCTCGCCCTTCAATTTCCCCTTGAATCTGGCCGCGCACAAGGTCGCGCCCGCGATTGCCGCCGGCGTGCCGTTTGTCATGAAGCCCGCGAGCCGCACGCCGATCGGCGCTTTGATCATCGGCGAAGTTCTCGCGGAAACGGATTTGCCTAAAGGCGCATTCTCGATCCTGCCCGCCCATCGGGACGGCGCCGATCTGTTCACGACCGACGAACGCTTCAAGCTCCTGTCCTTTACCGGCTCGCCCGCAGTCGGATGGGATCTGAAAGCGAAAGCAGGCAAGAAGAAAGTTATTCTGGAACTAGGCGGCAATGCAGCGGCTATCGTGGATGGCGATCAAGGCCATAAGCTCGACTATGTCGTCGACAGGCTCGCATTCGGCGCGTTCTATCAGTCCGGGCAAAGTTGCATCGGCGTGCAGCGGATTCTCATCCAAGCCTCTCTTTACGATGCGTTGCGTGACAAGCTGATCGCGAAAACGACGTCGCTCAGGATGGGCGATCCGAAAGACGAGAAGACTTTCGTCGGGCCGATGATCTCCGAATCCGAATCGAAGCGCCTCGCCGGCTGGATGGAAAACGCGGTGAAAGCCGGCGCGAAAATCATCGCGGGCGGAAAGGTCGATGGCGCGATGTTCGAGGCGACGCTTCTGGAAAACGTCGGACGTGAGACCGATCTCTATCGCAAGGAGGCGTTCGGTCCCATTGCGATTCTCGAAAGATTCGACGATTTCAAGCAAGCGCTCGATACCGTGAACGACAGCGATTTCGGCTTGCAGGCGGGCGTTTTCACGGACTCGCTCGCACATGCGCATCAGGCGTGGGATGAGCTTGAAGTAGGCGGTGTCGTCATCAACGACGTGCCCTCTTTCCGCGTCGACAACATGCCTTATGGCGGCGTGAAGGATTCGGGGCTCGGCCGTGAAGGCATTCGCTACGCGATCGAAGATATGACCGAAGCGCGTTTGATGGTGATGCGCGAAACATGGTGATCCGTGTTCGAGCGTCCAAGCAAAGGGACGCTCGAACGTTCGGGCTATCAGGCGAGCGTCAATTTGACATCGATGTTATTGCGCGTCGCATTCGAATACGGGCACACGATGTGAGCCTTGTCGATCAACGCCTGCGCCTCGTTGCGATCCATGCCCGGCAGCGAGATCTTCAATTCGACTTCGATGCCGAAGCCGTTCGGGATCTGACCGATGCCCACGCTTCCATCGATCGCCACATCTTTCGGCAGTGTGATCTTGTCGCGCGCGGCGACGAATTTCATTGCGCCGATAAAGCACGCGCTATAACCCGCCGCGAAAAGCTGCTCGGGATTCGTGCCGTCGCCGCCACCGCCGCCCAGCTCCTTTGGGGTCGTCAGCTTGAGATCAAGATTGCTTTCGGGCACGGTCGCACGGCCATCGCGCCCGCCGGTGACATGAGCGTGCGCGCGGTATAGAACATTTTCAATCGACATCGTCAGACTCCTGTGTGCGTTGTGTTGAGCGGCCTCGCGGCTTGACCTGCCGCTTCAGCCCGCTGACATGAATTCCCGATGGGACACTACCCCACAGGGGCGCGTTCCAATATCGAAGGATACGCAAGACGCGGCTAGGAGCGTGCGCGGCAGAAATCTGATGTCATCCGGCCGAGCGGAGAAGACGTTGTTAGCAGATGCCAACAAGTTATCTCCCATACGAGCCGCAGCAGCAGATGTTGCTGCCCCACGCGCTGCAAGACTGGCTGCCGGAAGGGCACCTGGCTTATTACATCAGCGACACGGTGGATTCGCTCGACCTGTCAAGCTTCCATGCGCGGTATGCGGGCGGCGGCCCGCGCAATCAACCCTTTCATCCGGCGATGATGGTGAAGGTGCTCGTCTACGGCTATGCGACCGGGGTGTTTTCGTCGCGCAAGCTGGCCAGGAAGCTGCATGAAGATATCGCGTTCCGGGTCCTCGCCGCGGGCAACTATCCGGCGCATCGCACGCTTTGCGACTTTCGCGCCTTTCACTTGAAGGAACTGTCGGAGCTGTTTGTGCAAGTGGTGAAGCTGGCCAAGGAATGCGGACTGGTCAAGCTCGGGACGATTGCCGTTGACGGCACGAAGATCAAGGCCAATGCGTCGCGTCATAAGGCGATGAGTTACGAGCGGATGAAGAAAGCCGAGCTGGAACTCAAAGAACAGATCGATGCGCTGCTGGCCAAGGCGAA
>NZ_FCOX02000072.1 GCF_900044055.2 Caballeronia calidae
GGCCGAACTGGGTAACTGTGCTGCCGACAGCGGCCAATTGCCGATCGTTCTGGCGGCGGTAGCGCGCGACGCCGGGGCCGCCCCCAAGCAAGTCCTTGCCGATGCGGGCTACCGCTCGGAGGCGACGTTCGAACAATTGCGCGAGCACCCCGCCGAGTTGATCGTGGCGCCCGGACGCGAGGGCAAGAAAGAGGTGAAGGTCGATGCCCGGAAGCGCCCGCAATGCGCTGCGATGGCCGACAAGTTTACTTGTGCGCAAACTCAGGCGGCCTATCGAAAGCGCAAATGGCTGTCCGAACCGCCGAATGCCTGGGTAAAGAGCGTTCTCGGATTTCGACAATTCAGCATGCGCGGACTGGCCAAGGCCCAGGCCGAATGGAAACTCGTCTGCGCGGCGCTGAACCTACGCAGAATGTCGAAAATGACGCCTGCGTAAGTCCCGAAGGGGACAACATTGCCCTGATTTCGCCGCCGGGAAAGCCATTTTTGCGCGCAATGGCGGACCAAACCGCAATCGGCGTTGACGCCGCACGATGTGGCGTCAGTACCGGCAGCTCAAATTCTGTCTGCCGCGCGGATTCCTAGGCGTTGCGCATAGGGACGTAATTGCCGAGGCTGCAGGGTCGCATCGGAAGCATAGAGTCGATCGAGGCGACCACACCTCCGCCGCAGTGAATCCGACGGGGCGTCGGTGCCCGTAAAATTGTTACGAAAAGTAAATCAGAAAAAACGACGATGGTGACGAGGTTGGAGGACTTTGCGCAACGCAACACGACACAACGGCTTGGGGTTTCGCGTAAACCGAAGGCACGTCTCATCAGTGCGCGATGCAGCGAATTACGCAGACCGCAACTGAGAAAACGTCGGGTGACATCGCAACGACTTTAACGAAGTAAGGTCCATAACGAAGTCGAAGGCTTGTCGGCGGGTGAGTGTTCATGACGTCGAGGCGCTTTCGATCTTATCTCTCGCACCGCTGCACTTTTCCGTGTACAAGCGAGGGATGACGTTATGGGCCGCCTCGGTTCCGGGGAGGTCTACGTCGTGTTTGGGTAGGACGAGGAAAAACGTTGCGTTCACAACCAAATGATGGTTCTTCTCCGGGAGACCGTGCCCGGCCAGACCACGATGGCCGGCGTATACGATCCACACCGCAAGTCTGTCACCCAAGGAATGGTCAGGCTTCTCGGCCATGCAACAAATGACACACGTGCGAACGTCCGTCGACGGCGGCCCAATAGGTGGCCTTGGACGTTCGAAAAGTCAGGTCGCTTGGGTGGCCGAAAAGTCGTTGAGATCTCAACTAATGCGCGATTCCTGAAAAGGGAGTGGACCACCTCTTGCGACCGGCGACGTGCGTGCGCGCGCCGGTCCGCCCATTGGTTGACTTTGCAACCGGTTCGCCACTGGAATTGCTGCACGCGCACCTCAATGGCCATTTTTGCTTCGCGGTTGGGGACAACCGCAGTCGAAAAATGATCGAATGCGTTGTCTTTGGGACATCGCATTTGCCCCGGATCATGCTGCAGTGCACCGGTTTGACGCCTGGGGAAAACGGGGCGACGGTGCCCTTGCGTTCAACCGCAAAGCCGTGGCTAGATGCGGGAACCCGAACATTTAGCCGCTACCACGCAAGCTTCCAGGTTTATCGCGAGCAGCGACTTGGAGGATGGGATGAGGCGCGCCTTGGAGCGATCCCGCAACCTGAACGCGTCCTCTCGTATGACCGTCTAGCTCGTCCAGCGCATCAAACTCAAGAGGAACTCAACTATGAACCACGGTCCGTAGAATTCCATGAGCCATTGAAAAACGGGCGCACGGTTGGGGGACCGTACGCCCGTCCGTTGCGCCCTGATTGGCAGAGTACAACACTACAGTTTTCATACTCTGCCCAATCCGGCCTCTTGTCAAGTGCCTTGGAATGGAGGCAAGTATGAACTCGTCTGTCAGTTTCATGCAATCTGAGCAAGTTGTGAAAGCTCGATCCCGCTATTGCGATAGCGGGCTGGAAGGCGATACAAACCCAACAGTCGATGGGAGGTATCTGCATCGCCCTGCGGGCTGCACGAAACCATCGCAGGACACAGCGCCATGCGCCTTCGCAGACGCCTGCCGGACGTTCACCGTCGACGAATCACCAAGCGACCGCAGGCCCCCGCTGCCCCCCCAGACGGTCGCGCGGAGCGTTCACGAGCCGCAAGTAATTCGCTTCGTTGATGGGCAGGACGCGTTCGCCAGAAGAAGTGCGTTGGAGGCATGTCTGCGCCAGCACTGGTCCGATCCGGGGCGAACGCTCTTGATCTCGTGTCGAAAAGGCGAACTCCCCAATCAGCTTCAGCGGGCCAAAATTTGGGTGGCAGAACGATCCGCTCGACATCCGACCAAGCCGGTCTTTGTCGGCATCGACGGAATCGACCAATGGCTGCTGTCACCGGGGGTCGTGGCTTCGAACCTAGTAGCGCTCCTAAACGTCGGCGCGACGGTCGCATGTTCTGTCGATTCGCGATACGGTGATTCTCGTCTACTGATGTTTCACCTGCGCACGCTTGGCATCGTCGTGATCTGTCAACCGGTTCTCTCGGTGAGGCGCGTCAGTGTCTGCGCAGGTCGTGAGACGCCGCGCCTCGCGCTCGATACCGAGCCCGAGGTCTCCGCGTGGAAAATGCGAAAAACACCGGCTCCGGCGCCGGGTGCGATGGTGGCAGAACGCCGAAGCCTCGGCACCCATACGCGGAAGAACGCACGCAGCCCCCGAGAGTGCGAGCACCACCGGACAAGGGACGGCATGGCCGGTTCCACGTTTTCCGAGCACGAACGGATCAAATACGCCCGGGCATATCGGAACGCCTTTGCCGTCAATCGTCTTCTCCGCGAGGTGTTTGGCGCTTAAGCATGAGCGTCAAAGCGCCGCGGAACTGCTGAGCGCGAGTCTACGCGGTCTTGACGGAGGCTGCGCAGTACGTGTGCGCTCCTCCTCAACGCAAAAAGCGGTCAAGCGTAGTTGCATCGAATGGCCCCGCTTCGCTCGCGGGATGGATCGGACGGTAGGGGCTTTCTATTTCCTCTCGAGATCCCGACCGGATCTCCAGGGGAGTTTCTTGATAGGAGGGTGACATGACGACGGGTACGTCGCGGATTCGAAAGGGAACGCTGACGCGAAAGCTGAAGGAACAAGCGATCGCCAACGATAAGGGATCTCATCAGCGTTGGCAGCACACCCGGGATCGGCCGGGCTGTGGCATCAAAACGCGACTCGTATGCAGCAAGGCGGCAGGTGGGGAACTCCACTCGTTAAACGAAGCAGAGCATGCCGAATTCCTCGAGGGTTGGTACCGGTCCGAGGTGAAGATTATCTATGATCAGGTAGCCCTTGACCGTAATAAAACCCAGAGAGCGGCGGCGTCAATCAATGTTGCGCATCCAGTCTATCAGCACCTCGGCGAACTTGCGGTGCTGAGCACATGCCTCGTTTACATCACGGAACAAGGCGCCACGTACCATCGGGAGGCGAGGTCGGTCAAATCGACCCGCGGCTCCAAGAAGGGCGAACTGACGCGCTCGCAACTCATTGAGCGAAAAACCTGGGAAGACGAGGGCGCTTCGTATACCGTGGTCAGGGCTCACGGCATGCATGCGCGCCGTTCCAGGAACTTAGCGTGGATTTTCCGCGCGCACAACGACACGGTCGGCCGAAAACTTTCTGACGCTGAGGTGGCCGCCCAACATGCGCTCCTTCGGCTTGTTCGACGGCAGAAAGAGATGCGGGTCATCGACGCATGCGGACTAGTTGACCGTACGCTGCAACTCCAGTTGGGGTCAGGTGTACGCGCCTTCCGACAACTCGCTGGTGCGAAACGACTAGCGTTTGATCTCGACGTGTCCGACCCGCTCAGTTTGCGGCTCGCCGAAATCTGGCGGCCAGCGGTTTGATGTTACAACGGTTTCGCAATTACCTTAACGGAGGCTCGAATGCTCATGCAATCGACCTGTCCAAGCGGAATAGCCGTCGGCGACGTACTCAAAGACCGTAACGGTGACCGCATCTATATTGTCTTGAAAACCGGGAGGAACTCTAGGTGGACCCATCTCATCGATATCGAACATAAAGCGGAGTCGGCATCTTATCGAAGAGCTTCACCGTTCAAGACGAAAACGGACGATCTGCTGCTTCGGCTGTCGACGAACGTGGAGCCCGAGCTTGCCCTCGAGAAACTTGCGAAGCTTCCAGGTAATGTGTCAGCACGGAGACGTGTTCCAGCGTTTGGTCTGTCTCGTAGGTCCGAGAAGTACCGGGAAATCGCACACAACCCCGAGAAGTCGAAAGGTTGGAAGCTGATATGCGGGCTACTAACCTTCGATTTACCGGACAACATCGACGGACAACGGCCTGAACCTTCGACTTACGGGGATCAATTCGAGGAACTGCTTCATCCGGAAACGCGCAGAAAGCGAATCCTGCGATATTGTGCAGTCTCGGACGTATCGGAGTCCATGGTATACAGGACCTTTCGCCGTTTTTGCCAACAAGGAATGACACCTGCGGCGGCCTCCGACGATTACGATCGGTGCGGAGGGCGAGGCCAGCAGCGGAATTGGAAGCTTGCTCCCGGGGGGATGCCGAAACGCCGGAAATTGAAGGCCTCCGCTCGTAACGAGGAGGTGCGACGCCTGCTTGAACTCGCGGCCGACTATTACTTTTCTTTCGAATACTCGAAAGGAAAGCGGGCCCAGAAGACATTGGCGCAGGCGATAAGGTGGATCGAGGACAAATTTCTGCGCGATAGGGTCGTCTACAACGAGCAGGGGGAAATGGTCGAGCTGAACCTCGATCGTCGTATCGTTCTGACTGTTCGGCAACTTCAATACCATATCTACCGGAACTACAGTTACGAAGAGCGTCGCATCCGCAAGGTCGGTCTAAGGAAGTATCTACTGCATGAGCGACCCTTAAAGGGGCGACTAAGAACGTCACGGGGGCCCGGCGAGCGTTTTCATATTGATGCGACTGTCGTTGATATCTACCTGGTGGGTCAGGTCTTGCGTACGAAGGTGATCGGCAGACCGGTTCTCTATCTCGTTGTCGACGACTACACGGCGATGGTTGTTGGCTTCTACCTAACATTCGAGCCGCCGTCTTGGAATGGGGCGATGATGGCGCTTGCGAACGCCGTGAGTCCAAAGGTCCCATTTTGCGAATCACTCGGTATTCTAATCGAGGAGAAACAATGGCCAGCGGATCGCCTGTGTGAAACGCTGTACGCCGATCAAGGCGAGGTAAGCAGTGTACATAAGGGACATTCTTTGATCATCCATTTTCGGATCGAAATGCAGAATCCTCCGTCCTATCGCCCAGACATGCGGGCCATTATGGAGCGGCGATTCGGCATAATCCCGGCTATCTGGAACTCACTTGTACCGGGGGTCGTCGAGAAAGAGTCGTTTGCCCGTGGCGTCGAACATCCGGCTTATCATGCCGCTCTTGATATCGTCGATTTTCGCCGCGTCGTCTGTTATGCAGTACTAAGCTATAACAAGCACATCATCCGGGGCTATCCGACGCCTCCGGAGATGGTCGACCGCGGGCTTGCACCAACTCCGCTTAATCTTTGGAGGTACGGCACTGAGATCAATGGTTGCGGGAGACATGTCGATGTAGACGAATTTCGCGCAATAGCCATGCCGAAGACGACAGCTACGATAGATGGAAAGGGAATCGCTCACAACGGGATGCATTATGCCTGTCCCACCCTATCGCTCATTGAGCGGCAGGCTATGTTCCGTGGCCAGAAAACCGAGACTAGCGTTGAAATCGGTTACGACTCTGCTGATAACAGCTGCATTCAACTTCATGGTTTGGGCGAGCCCATCTCGTGTCCTCTCTCTGAGCATGAACTTGACAAGGTATGTGGGCTCACGTACCGCGAACAGGAAC
This sequence comes from Caballeronia calidae, assembly GCF_900044055.2. GTDB lineage: Bacteria > Pseudomonadota > Gammaproteobacteria > Burkholderiales > Burkholderiaceae > Caballeronia > Caballeronia calidae. The sequence goes on from NZ_FCOX02000072.1 coordinate 5,933, forward strand.
TCTATACGGACCTTGATGCGACTAACCGAGGGATGAGTGAGGAGGCCTGCGAACCCGAGCGCGCGATGACGGACCACAACATTGCGAAGATTGCTAAGGAAGCTGTCTCCAAAACGTCAAGCGCGTTGAAAGATGCAGGCATGAAGCGGCCGGACATCGACGACATGGACGAGTCTCGCGAAATCGAGCGGTCCGCAGAATCGACGTCGTGTGCAGAGGGGCGTTCGCAGAGAGCCAGAAGCCCCAGGCAGAACAAACGGGCTGGCACTTCATTCATAAAGTTGATCAAGAACGCTCAACAAGAAGCCATTTTGGACCGTCCGGTCACGCAAGAGACGTATAACGACGAAGGAGACGCCTTTGAGCAATCGGTAGGTGACGGTAACCCGTCTGCGGACGAGTCCGATCGCATGACCGCGAAAGACCTCCGCGAGAAGCGTGCGCGAGAACTGCTCGCGGCAATGGATGCATAGGAGCCGATTATGACAAGCAAGAAATCTGTCACCAAACCGATGTCAGGTGAAACGTCAAATCAATCTGAGCCGGTGAGGCAGTGTATTGAGGCGGTTGAGGCATGCTACTACAGCGGCGACGACCTGCTGCCCGAGTACCGGAACAATCCTCTTATCTCGGCGTTGGGGCCTGTCTGGGATCAGAAATCGGTTTTAAAGGCCCTTGACGTCCCCGTTGCCTTTTCTGAAAGCGAACGCACCAAGTCTGAGGAGTATCGTATGCATGCGGTTGGGCGACTATCGCGGCTCGTCGTCGCTCTTCCCGCTCATCTGGACGTCGTGAGCACCTTGCAGATTATCGTTCGCCAACATTACCTTGGCAACGAACTGCGAGACGACTATGCGCAAGGTATCAAAGATCGTTACAAGCTCGCTCAAGATGGGCAGTTGGTTCCAATCTATCCCCATCAGCGTTCACACGCATACTGTGCAGGCGTCTTCGGGCTCTCAGGAGGCGGCAAATCCACGGCGTTGGAGTCCGCGCTGCGGCTGTTTCCGAAAGTTGTGAGTCACAAGGAGCACGGGCTCAACCAGGTCGTGTGGATCAAGGTCGACTGTCCCAAGAGTGCTAGTCTTAAGGACACACTCAAGCTTCTGATCTTGACGTTTGACGACCTGCTCGGTACGGACTATACGAGGGAAGTGGGTCTGAGAGCCACGTTGGCTGATTACGCGAATAAACTTCACCGTATTTGTCGACGGCACCACACTGGCCTGATTGTCATTGATGAAATGCAGAACGCGCTGCACGCGGTCGCAAAGAACGACCCACTGTTTGACTTCTTTGTCAACCTTACCAATGTAGTTGGAATTCCGGTGATCGTCAGTGGCACTCCGAAAGCCTCGCAGTTGTTCCGGAAGACGTTGCGTTCGGCGAGGCGTATTAGCAGTCAAGGCGTGATCGTCTGGAATGGAATGAGAAATGAGGACGACTGGAAAAGGTTTTGTAATCAACTGCAAAAATACCAGTGGCTTGCCGATCCGGTACCCTTGACGGACAGCATGCGGAAGTACTTCTATTTCCTGACCCAAGGATTGCCGGGAATTGCGATTCCTCTCTTTCAACTGGCGCAATACGCAGCAATCTCATCCGGAGAAGAGAGGTTGACTCGGAAAATCATTAGAGACGTATTCGATGAGAAGATGACTTCCTTGCGACCTATGATAAACGCGGTGCGATCCGGTAATAAGGCGCGCATGGCAGAATACGACGACTTGCTGGGCGATACGTTGGACGACATCGTTGACTCGATGGAGGGGGAGGCGAAGCGTCATCGCTACTATGAGGCGGCGATGGAACATGATAAGAACGAGTCATCGATTAGTGCCGTGTCTAGACTGCTGCTTCTGGGAATACCGCAAGAGCTGGCATCGTCGCTCATTGACAGAGTTCAAAAAGAGTATCCTGCGGCGTCATCCCAAGAGCTGAGTAATGAGGCAGCCCGCCGTTTCTATCAACGGAAATCGCCGGCGGTATCACTAAAGACAAAGAGCAAGGAGTCGAAGGAGGAGATTGATTAACAACTCCGGCACTGGGGAGGCTTGTGTGCCCCCCAGCCTGAAGTCCAGTAGCCAGCATCAAGGTGGTTTCGTGGATGCAGCTTTCACGCGTCGCGATTCTGGGAGAATCGATCTGTTGTCTGCTCATTCACGCTGCGTTGATCGGTGAGGAACCCATGCGCGCGGAAACCCAAATAGAAGCTTTATGAGAGTACGACGCGCGTGCTGAGCATTTGAAACTCGGTCATGAGAAAACGGAGAAGGTTATGGCTATCGCGTTGTTTTCGTTGTTGAGTGGTGAAACCATCAGCAGCAATATCGGACGTTATAGAGACTTCATGAGTCTGAAGACCACGTTGCCTCTTAGGGAGCGTCTTTTCGGCTATCCTTGTAAGCCGGAAATACGACTCCCGAGCGGAATCGATCATCTCGCCGCAGAAGCGAGACACTATTGGCAGCTAGCCTCAGAGGCAATCATAAATGGCCACACGGAGTTCCACTACGCGACCTTGACACTATCGGAGAGCCAGAGAGAGGCGATGCGATCGGATATGCTAAAGCTACCTGCTGGCAGATGTTCACGACGAAGTGCCTGTGGCTGGAGTGGAGAACTCGTCACACGATTTCGATACTGCGAAGATTGCCTGTCTGAGTGGAAAGCGAAGGGGATCCCCGCTCATTGGATGGTCGATCATCAACTGCCAGGCGTGTATGTTTGCTTTAGCCATTCACGTATGGTTAAAGTGACTAACTCGGGCTTGTCAGCAAATGTCACCGATCCGACTGTGTTGGAGTTGAAGGGTCGAGCCGATGAAGACGTATTGACTCGGGTGTCATGGTCCGAGAGAAGCGCGATCGATGATATAGCTAAACGGAGCGCGCACTACAGGATGTCGAACAATAATCTTCCATCGGCTGCCGCCTATCGAGAATTACTTCGCGACGCAAAATTTGTTTGGGCTAACGGCAGGACGGACAACCATGCCTTTGTCGCCTGTGTCTTGAATCATTTCGGCCACGAGTATTGCCGGGTGGCGGGTTTAGATCGGCAAAAGATGATAGTTTGGCTGCGAAACATCGTCGATCCAGGGAGAGACGAGAATGCTTCTCACCCGCTCATGTTCATTGCCGCCGAGTCGTTGCTGAATCGCTTGTGTGCCTTGCCTGGATCGTTTGTGCCTTCGATGAAGCACCCGACGATAGCTCAAGGAACCGATTTGAACGAGAAGTCTGAAAATGCGGTGTCTGACGGCGTCGGTAAGCCGCCAAACGATGAGGGCCTTTACCGTAAGGATCACGACTGCAGAGACTGCTCAAGAGCAGAAGCCGGCTGGGAATTGGCACGGTCCTGCGGATTATCGTGTCGATCGTCTGACGTGTCGCCAATCCGAAAGATCCATTCGACGGTGATGGCTTACGCTCTGCGGTATCGCAGCCTCGTCTGTATCGGATCAGCCGATGATGCCAGTGGTCAAGCTGTATCACAACAACCTTATGCAGTAAATGCGAGATTCTTGCGTTGGGCCCGTAACGCTGGGTTTTGGAAGGGAAGGAATTTCTCCAGGGAGGAGATTCAATGTATGCGCGACCGTTGGTGCTCTCTGGTAAGCAGCACTCAGCCGAACAGTAGAATCACTTCGGCTCATCGAATGGACCCAAAGCTGTATAGGGCATTGCAACAATACGACCATGATTGGTTTGTGGAGTTCAACTTCACAAACCGGACGTGTCGCAGGCGTCTGTCGCTCATCGGGCCGAAGAGCAAAATTCCCCCGTCCGGCGAGGAAATGGGCGCAACTGCTCGTTGATGAGCATCTGCCCGTCACGCAAATATCTCGGGCGTATAAGACTGGTTTTCCACCGGGATGCTGCGGCGTCTCGCACGGCGCTTGGTCTTTTTTGATTGCGTTAGGCCGAATCGATCGAGGGTGAGATAGGCTGGTTCGGTTCCTGTTGTGGTCGTATAACGCGATATGCGCTGAAAACGTAGGCTTTGCCATAAAGGTGGTTCTTAGCGTTATCGGGTGTTCGTCACTCTATTTTCGAGACAAGGAGCGGTTCTATGGCCATCGCGTTGCTTCCACTAAAAGAAGGCGAGACTCTCAATAGTAATTTTGGACGCTATATTGAGCTAATCGGTCTGAAATCCACGTGGACATTGCGGCGATCGCTTTTCGGCTGTGAATCTGACCCACGGTCGCGGCTTCCAATAGCTATCGATCATCTTGCGGAGCAAACGCGCGATTACTGGAACTTGACGGGGGCCGAGATAGTCAAGGAGCATACAGAATATCAATACGCAACAATGATGGCCTCGGAATCGATACGACGAACGATACTTCAGGTGATGCTTGCGTCTCATGCGCATGGAAAGTTTCCATTCGGGTTGAGAATTTTTGGATTGAAAGGCGAGCGCACCGCGACATTGCGGTATTGTGAAGCGTGTCTGGCGGAATGGATTGAGAAGCGGCAGACACCCTATTGGAGGATTGATCATCAGCTAGCTGGAGTGTATTGCTGTTTTAAGCACGCGTGTATATTGAAATCAGTGAACAGGCCGCAATCTAACAGTTATTTTGACCAGACTGTTTTACGCCTCATTAACACATCTGATGAGACAGTTCTGAAGCGGCTGACTGCCTCAGAGAAGCGCGCTGTAGAGGATATTGCCAAGAGAAGCAGCCTGCAGAGAGCGGAAGGTAGGATATGCAAGCCAAATAAGATATATCGCGATATGATCAAAGAAGTGGGTTTTGTGCGGGCACGCTCTCGGATCAATCACGAAGCAATGATTTCGACTTGGTTAGATTATTTTGGGGTAGAATATTGCCACGTGACTGGCATGACTGCCGCAAAAGTGTCGAAATGGGTCAATCGTTTGTCGGAACAAAATGTGCGTGCCGAGTGCGCGCACCCATTTATGTTTATCGCGGCAGAGTCGTTTCTTGAACACCATATTGAATTGCCAGGTTCATATTCGCCGCAGATCAGCACTAAAGGCCCAAACGTAGCCGAAGTCGCGGAACCAGCTCCCGAAACGTACTCATGTAAAGGCGCATTGCATCGGAGTGCTGATGTCCTTAAGTCTGCTCCGAACACAAACGGCAGATGGAAGCTCGTGTGTACGTGTGGTATATCATACCGAATCCGGGAAGCGGCTCGATGTGATGTGGCACAACTCATCCCGTTCTCGTATGCTGCTCGCTATCGGAACCGATGTGTCGCATTAATTGTTAGAGGAGCGAGCATAAACGATGCAGCAAAACAATTGAGTGTTGCTTCGGCGACCGCCAGGCATTGGGCGAATAAAGAAAGGGTGAGCGATTTCAAGACGCTGCCCCAGGGTAAAGTCAGGAAGTTGCGCGCAACATGGCGCCGGTTGGTTCAGAACGCCTCACCGCAAAGACGCATCAGCGCGGCGGCTGAAGCCGACCCTGCCGTTTATAAAGCGCTATTTGAAAATGACAAGGTCTGGCTGCGCACGTTCAATCTGAGTCACCGGTCGCCGGGGCGAACAAAAGGGTCCGTCCGGTTGAAGGAGCCGACTTCTGACCAGATTCGGGAGGCGTGGCGAGAACTAATATCGGCCACGCCCCCGATCATGGCAACGCGAAGCGCCATGCTTGAAAAAGCGGGTTTTCGTCGAGCATTGGGTCGGAACAGAACTTTTGAGGCCGTTCTGGTGGAACTGGTTGAAAGTTGTCAGGCCTATCATGAACGGGTCATTTCTTGGCTTGCTAACTTAGCATCGGGACAACGGCTGGGCGACTGCGATGAAGCTATCCGGGCGGCTGGGTTGCGGAGAAGTAGGTTCACCTTGGAGCAACGAGAGCGAATTCGGGCAATCGAATCGATGAATTCTGTCGAAATTCATTCCCTTCGTGAGTATTAGCTAGTCCAGCGCGGCATTGAAACAGCACTCCAGTCTGTGTTTAGATTTTTGGCTCGTCGGCGAAATCTGTGGGTGAATTAAGGATGTGCGACTAACCAAGTGAAGCTCGATCCAGATATTGATAGAGCTTGCGACATGTTGCATCAAAGGAATTTTGTGGGGCCTCGGAGATAGCCGGCCAGATGAGGGGTCCGCCGTCTTCCTCGATGAGTTTGTCCAGGAGGGTTTCCACCTGAAGGGTAAGGAGATCGGGATCTTCATGGCGGCGTCGGATCATTTCGCCGCCGAGCATCCAAATGTGATCGCGGTGCCGAAGCAATGTCTTGCGCGTGCATCCCAAGGTTAGGAGATGCTCAAGGAACGGCGTGAATATTGCCACGATCGTCCGTCCAGTCGAAATATCTTCGTCGACGACTCGCCACGACGCAGGCCAGTTGTGCAGATCTGGAACGTACTGCTCAAGCGCTTGCTGTTCGGTGACAATGGCGGCTTTGTCCTTGCCGGTCCTGAGCTTGCTAACCATGTTGCTGACCCGTCTGCTTAACGCCTGTCATCATTTTCCAGGCTTTGTATATGAAGCTGCACGGCTGTGCGAGGCAACCCAATCCATCGGGATCGACGTTCGGCCGCGCAAGGGTTCGAAGGCGATTTGCTCATGCTGTAACCAGCCTGCCCGGGGTTATGACTCGCTCACGGAGCGCCGCTTCGAGCTTATCCCCGTCTGGGGCTTCGCCGTGTTTCTGCTCTATACCATGCGGCGCGTCGATTGTCGTGCCTGTGGCGTGAAGGTCGAAGCTCTGCCGTGGGCCAACGGCAAGCACACGCTCACCCGCGCTTACATGATCTTCCTGGCGCAATGGGCGCGTAAGCTGTCCTGGAAAGAAACAGCATTGAGCTTCCGAACCAGTTGGGAGAAGGTCTTCAACGCAGTGGAATGGGTCGTCGATTGGGGACTGAGCCATCGCGAACTCGGCACGTACGCGGCTGCTCTGGGTCGGACAAGAGCGCACGAAAGACAGTTTCGCCAAGTTCTTCGCGGTGGTACGAAAACAGCTCTGCGAGAAGATCGAGTTCGTGTGCTCAGACATGTGGAAGCCGTACCTCGAGATGATCGCGCTACATTGCCCCAATGCGCTAAACATCCTCGACCGCTTTCACATCGTCGCCAAGATGAACAAGGCGATCGATGAGGTTCGCGCCGAGGAAGCCCGCCGCATGCGCCGCGATGGCTATGAGCCGGTGCTCACGAAGTCCCGCTGGTGCCTGCTCAAGCGACAGGAAAACCTGACTGACAAACAGCGGTTGCGCATGCGCGATCTACTTCAATACAACTTGCGCACCGTCCGCGCCTGGCTGCTTAAAGAAGAATTTCAACAACTCTGGGATTACATCTCACCTGTTTGGGCCGGCAAATTCCTCGATCAATGGTGTACCCAGGTGATGTACTCGCGCGTCGAACCGATGAAGAAGTTCGCTCGTACCGTGCGCGCCCACCGTGAGCTGATCCTCAATTACTTCCGAGCGCGCGGGCAGTTCTCCAGCGGCTTCGTCGAGGGCTTGAACAACAAAGCAAAAGTGATCATGAGAAAAGCCTATGGTTTCAAGACCTTCAAAGCGACGGAAATCGCGCTATATCATGCACTTGGGAAACTCCCCGAGTCTCCGTCCACCCACACATTTTTCTGACGAACCAGATTTTTTAGGTTGTGGGCACCATTAATCTGACCGACACCGAACTCGAGCAATTGCTGTCGGCGACGTGCAGCCGAACGGTGCGTACGGCGGAAGTGCGGCGCGCGAAGTTGATCCTGATGTTCGAGGACGGTGAATCGCGCGACAGCGTCATTCGCACGCCGGGTTGTGACTCGCGGTTCATCGCTTGCTGGTCAGGACGCTTTCTTGGAGAGCGGCTGGCTGGCATGTACGCGCGCCATCCCGGGCGCAATGCCCAAGCATCCGGCCGCCAAACTGGAAAGCGCGAGTACTCAACCGTAGCTCGCGGCAGAGCTTGGTGACGTGTCGGTTTGAACTATGACGATCCTTCGCGCCGGAATCGCCCGGTGCCAACTCAACGACGCAATGGACTGCGAACTGGAGCGCTCGAGTATAAGTTGTCGGGAGTCCGGTGGTCGCAGCACTGTTTTAGCCAATCTTTGAGCGAACTGGAAGGTCGTCGTCGGAGTCCGATCCAGCAGAAGGTCTCCATCGTAAAAAAATCCTGAAACCGGACTCAACGGTCTCCGCGGTTGCTCGCAAGAAGACTCAGAAGGCTGAAATCCTGAAGGACCCAATCGAGGCGACGTCGTATGTGATGTGATGCTCGCAGCGGTAAAGCAAAGCTACAGCGAGGAGCAGGCACTAGGGCTGATGTGCTTATAGCGGTCTTGCACCTCGCTGACGCCTTTGAACAACATCTCGAACGAGACCCGCATCCCGCACTGAAGTACCATTCCCCAGGGAAGTTCCTCGACGTGTCTTGACATCCTAATGATTGGGATGGCCTCAACAGTTTCATCGAGCGGCAGTGGCTCGTTGGGCAGCAGCTTGCGTGAAGTTACCGCTTCCGTCACTACTGGAATTGTTGATTTTTTTCGGTTGCGATGTTTGCAGAAAAATGCGAAGCCGCGTGCACCGGTTGCGCAAGGGGGTGAGTGCAGATGGTCACCTTGGATCAGGGCTTCGGTTGCAAAACGCGCCTAGCTTACGAGCCTTTCAGTAGCGCTCGACTTAAGTCTGAAAACGCAACAGGGCATCTTTTGATGCAGTGCAGCACTATGGCAATCCGCCCCTTTTTATTGTCGGCTTTGAAAGCATTATTGGTGGCGGTTCCCGCAGACTATGTGGAGATGAAACGTGTCCAGGTGAGAGGTACAAGTTCCTTAACGCAAACTTTGGCCTGTCTAATGCATGACACTTCGAACGGCGGTAGCAACCTTCCGGCCAAGTTTCCCCGCAGACTTTGATGTTCCTCGATACATGGCGATACAGGCCTCTCGAGCGAAGGTCGCTTGGCGTTGGGAACGGAGAAGTCAGCCAACGACTGGGATCAGGTCATCAATGACAGTCCAGGCGAAGGACCAAGGGACATATATATCGAGACGATCGGGGGGCTTCTGTCGCAGCGGCGATCTCAATGTGAAGGAGGGCGGTCGAACGCCGGTGATCCTCGGTCATCGGCCTTTGCGGCCGTTCAGGCGGCGCCGTTCGTCAGGCGGCTTCACGTTCCTTTCCCGCCCGTCCGGAGCACGGCGCCGCCGCTATGCCGAAATCGTTATCGGCACGGGTGCGTTCGACCAAGACTGCGGGGTGGTCGCCGCTTATGATTTTTGCCATGAAAACACTCTCTCACATCGACGTCGTCGATTCGCATACGGGCGGTGAACCCACGCGCCTCGTCATCTCCGGTGGCCCCGATCTCGGTCGCGGCCCGCTTTCGGATCGACTCGAAATCTTTCGCCGCGACTTCGACCACCTGCGCGCGGGCATCGTCAACGAACCGCGTGGTTCGGACGTGATGGTCGGCGCGCTGCTCTGCGAACCGCACGATCCGTCCTGCACGGCAGGCGTGATCTTCTTCAATAACGTCGGCTTTCTCGGCATGTGCGGGCACGGGACCATCGGCCTGATCGCGTCGCTCGCGCATCTTGGACGGATCGAGCCTGGCGTTCACCGGATCGAGACGCCGGTCGGCGTGGTCGAAGCCGAGCTGCACGACGACCAGAGCGTGACCGTGCGCAACGTGCCCGCGTACCGCTACCGGACCGACGTGGCGCTGGACGTGCCGGCGTTCGGGCGTGTGCACGGTGACATCGCGTGGGGCGGAAACTGGTTCTTCCTCGTCTCCGACCACGGGCAGGCGCTCGACTTCGCACGCGTCGAAGCGCTCACCGACGCCGCGTGGGCCATCCGCGAAGCACTCGAAGCGAACGGCGTGACCGGCGAGAACGGCGCGGTCATCGACCATATCGAATTGTTCGCGGCGTCGCCGACGCAAGGCGTCGACAGCCGCAACTTCGTCCTGTGTCCCGGCAAGGCGTACGACCGCTCGCCCTGCGGCACGGGGACGAGTGCGAAGATCGCGTGCCTCGCGGCCGACGGCCTGCTCGCGCCGGACGCGCTGTGGCGGCAGGAAAGCATCGTCGGGAGCGTGTTCGAGGCGCGCTATGAGCGCGATGACGCCCTCGCGCCGGGCTTCGTGCGGCCCAGCATCCGGGGCACCGCGCACGTGAACGCCGAAGCGAAGCTGGTGTTCGCAAGCGACGATCCGTTCGCGTGGGGCATCCGCACGTGAACACGAGTGCCGCCCTGAGACGCAGTCATCCCGACGTGGTCGTGGTCGGGGCGGGCATCGTCGGCGCGGCGTGCGCGCACGAGCTCGCATGCCGCGGCGCCGATGTTCTCGTGCTCGATCGCGCGGGCATCGGCGGAGGCGTCACTGCCGCGGGCATGGGGCATGTCGTCGTGATGGACGACACGCCAGCCGAATTCGCGCTCTCGTCGTGGTCGCGGCAATTGTGGCTCGATCTCGCGCCGCGCCTCGACCCGCGCCAGGCTTTCGTGCGCTGCGGCACCGTCTGGGTCGCCGCCGACGACGAAGAATACGATCTCGCGGCCGAACGCCGGGATGCGCTCATGCGTCAGGGCATCGCGTGTGAAATGCTCGACGCGCAGCAGTTGCGCGAGGCGGAGCCGTATCTTCGCGACGGTTTGCGAGGCGGCATGATCATTCCCGATGACGCCGTGGTCTACGCGCCTTCGGCTGCCGACTGGCTTCTTGCGGCAGAGGGCAGGCGTGGACGCGTCAGGTGCCGGCTCGGCGCACCCGTCTCACGCCTGACCCGCGAAGGAGTGATGCTCGCGGATGGCGAGGTCATCGCGGCGGGCGCGGTGCTGGTCGCCAATGGCCTCCAGGCCGTGGATCTGCTGCCCGGTCTGCCGATGCAGGCGAAGAAAGGGCATCTGCTGATTACCGATCGCTATCCGGGCGTGATCCGCCATCAGGTTCTGGAACTCGGCTACATCAAGAGCGCGCACAGCGCGACGGGCACCTCGGTCGCGTTCAATGTGCAGCCGCGTCCGACCGGGCAATTGCTGATCGGTTCGTCGCGGCAGTTCGACAGCGTCGATCCGGCCATCGAGCCCGCCATTCTGGCGCGCATGCTGCAACGCGCGAGCGAATATCTTCCGCAGCTTCCCACGCTCAACGCGATCCGCGCGTGGACCGGCTTCCGGCCCGCGACGCACGACGGTCTGCCGTTGATCGGCCCGGCGGCGCACTTCGCGAACGACGACGGCCTTGCCGTTCCGACGTGGCTCGCGACGGGCCACGAGGGTCTCGGCGTGACCACCGCGCTCGGCACCGCAAAACTCATCGCGGCGCAGATGACCGGCTCCCCGGACGATGTGCCCATCGACCCGACGCCGTATTTGCCGGCGCGTTTTCGCAGCACGAGCGCCACGGATGGCGTCAGTGAAGGAGTCGCGCATGTCTGAAGCGCTCGTGACGGTCCGGATAGACGGGCGCAGCGTGAATGTGACGCGCGGCAGTTCGGTCGCGGCGGCGGTGGCGCTCGCGGCGGGCGGCGCGGACGTGGTCACCCGGCGGTCGGTGAGCGGTGCGGCACGTGGTCCGTTGTGCGGCATGGGCGTATGCCAGGAATGCCGCGTCACCATCGATGGCGTGCGCCACCGGCTGGCCTGCCAGACGCTTTGCGCAGAGGGCATGTCGATCGAGACGGGAAGAACATTTGCATGAACTTCGACATTCTTATCATCGGCGCCGGTCCGGCCGGATTGCACGCGGCGCGCGTGGCCGCCGCGGCGGGCGCGAAGGTCGGCATCGTCGATGACAATCCGCTGCCCGGCGGCCAGATCTGGCGTCAGGGTCCGCGCCATGCACCGAAGGGCCCTGCGCGCGCAGCCATCGATGCGCTCGCGCAATACAAGGACATCACGCATCTCGGCGGTACGCGCGTGATACAGGCGCTGCCTGACCGCCAGATTCTCGTCGAAGACGCGACACGTGGATTCAAAATCGGGTACGGGAAACTGATCGTGGCGACCGGCGCGCGCGAGCGCTTCCTGCCGTATCCCGGCTGGACGCTTCCGGGTGTGACAGGCGCGGGCGGATTGCAGGCGCTGATCAAGGGCGGCACGCCGGTGCGCGGCGAACGCATCGTGATCGCCGGAACCGGGCCGCTGCTCTGGGCTGCGGCGGTCACGGCACGGGAGCAGGGCGCGCAGGTCGCGGCGATCGTCGAGCAGGCGGCGCCGGGCGATGTCAGACGCTTCGCCATGGGCCTTCTGCACACGCCCGCTAAGCTCGCTCAGGCGTTGCGGATGCGCTTCGATCTGCGCGCGACGCCGTATTACCGCGATGCCCATGTAGCAGAAGCGTGCGGCGATGCCCGCCTCACGCACGTGCGCGTTCGCCGTGGCGACGAGGACATGCGCATCGATTGCGATCGGCTGGCGTGCGCGTATGGACTGGTGCCGAACACGCAGATCGGGCGCGCGCTCGGTTGCGACGTGCTCGACACGCCGGGCGGCGCGGCGCTGCGAGTCGATGAATGGCAGGCCACATCGGTCGACGATATCTACGCCGCCGGGGAATGCACGGGCGTCGGCGGCATGGAACTGTCGGCGCTCGAAGGTCGTATCGCGGCTTGCGCGGCGCTCGGCGAGCGCAAGCGGGCGCGGGTGCATTTTGCGGAACGCGAACGTTATCGGCGCTTCGCGCGGCGCATGCACGACGCGTTCTCGCTCGATGCGAAGCTGCGCGCGCTGGCTGCGCCAGACACGATCCTCTGCCGCTGCGAAGATGTCAGATTCGGCGAGGCGGCGCTGCATCGCTCGTGGCGCGACGCGAAGCTGCAAACACGCTGCGGCATGGGGCCGTGCCAGGGCAAGATCTGCGGTGAGGCGGCGGCGTTCTGCTTCGGCTGGGAAGCGACCGGATCGGCCGGGCAACGTCCGCCGTTCTCGCCTGCTCGCATCGAGACCCTTCTGGAAGGGTAACGAATGGGGCGGGCGCTCCCTGAAAGGATAATCAGGCGCTTCCTCACTCGTTCGTAAGCGCAATGTCCGAAATGCTCCTGCCCGCCACCACCGAAGTGCAATCGCTGCAGCAGATGGTGGCTCACTTCACGCTCCTGGAGCCCCTGTTCGACGCGATGCCCGACGTGGTCTTTTTCGTGAAGGACGACAAGGCGCGCTATCTGATCGTGAACACCACGCTTGTGATGCGCTGCGGCCGCAAGAAGAAAGAGGCGTTGCTCGGGAAGACCGCCGAGGAGGTTTTTCCCGCGCGTTTCGGCGAGGTCTATACGGCTCAGGACGCCAATGTCGTGCGTTCGCAGAGCCGCTTCATCGATCAGCTCGAACTCCATCCGTATCCGGGACGGCAGTCGGGCTGGTGCCTGACGTCGAAGGTGCCCTTGCACGATGCGCATGGGCGGATTCTTGGCGTCGCCGGCATTTCACGGGACCTGCGCGCGGCCGAGGATACGCATCCTGCCTATGGTCGCCTCGCGGTCGCTGCGAAAAGCATCCAGGACAACTACGCGCAGCCGCTGAAACTGGCTCGTCTGGCATCGCTCATCGACATGTCCGTCGCGCAGATGGAACGCTACTTCGACAAGATCTTCCATCTCACGCCACGGCAGATGCTGCTCAAGACGCGTCTCGATGCCGCGTCCCGATTGCTCGCGAGCGAAGCCAGCATCACCGATGTCGCCACGCAATGCGGCTACACCGATCACAGCGCATTCACGCGGCAATTCAAGGCCACGGTGGGCGTGACGCCCAGTCAATACCGTGTGCTTTTGCACGCCGATCGTCGATAGCCGCGCATCCGGCTGTGCCGAATTCGTCTTTTCGGGTCGGGAATGGGCGCAAGCCGCGCGCATTTTGAATGGCGATACTGCTCAACATGGCCGAGGTCATTGGCGGGCGCGCCGAAGCGTTTCTCATGAAAGGTGCGGCGCGATTTTCCCCGTCATGCGGGTTTCCAACTATTCAACGTCGAAAGGAAGCACATGAGCAACAACATCTTCACCGGCACCATTCCGGCTCTCATGACGCCATGCACGGCCGAGCGCACGCCTGATTTCGATGCACTCGTCGCCAAGGGACGCGAGCTCATCGATCTCGGCATGAGTGCCGTCGTCTATTGCGGATCGATGGGCGACTGGCCGCTTCTGACCGAAGCGCAGCGTCAGGAAGGCGTGGCGCGCCTGGTTGCTGCCGGCATTCCGACCATCGTCGGCACGGGCGCGGTGAATTCGAAGGAAGCGGTCTCTCATGCGGCACACGCAGCGAAGGTGGGCGCAGGCGGCCTGATGGTCATTCCGCGCGTGCTTTCGCGCGGCGCCTCGCCTGCCGCGCAGAAGGCCCACTTCTCCGCGATTCTCGAAGCTGCGCCCGCGCTTCCTGCAGTGATCTACAACAGCCCTTACTACGGCTTCGCCACCCGCGCCGATCTGTTCTTCGAGTTGCGCGCCAAGTACCCCAACCTGATCGGCTTCAAGGAATTCGGCGGCGCGGCGGACATGCGTTACGCAGCCGAGCACATCACCAGCCAGGACGACGATGTGACCTTGATGGCGGGCGTCGACACCCAAGTGTTCCACGGCTTCGTCAACTGCGGCGCTACGGGCGCCATCACAGGCATCGGCAATGCGCTGCCGCGTGAAGTCCTGCTGCTGGTCGATTTGTGCCGCAAGGCCGTCAAGGGCGATGTGACGGCACGCCGTCGGGCGCGCGAGCTGGAGTCGGCGCTCAACGTGCTTTCGTCGTTCGACGAAGGAACCGACCTCGTGCTGTACTACAAGTATTTGATGGTGCTCAACGGCGACAAGGAATACACGCTTCACTTCAACGAAACCGATGTGCTCAGCGAGGCGCAGCGTCGTTATGCACAGACGCAGTACGAATTGTTCCGCAACTGGTTTGCCAGCTGGTCGAAAGAATCGATCGCCTGACGCTGTTAGCGCTTATTAGCTTCGTCGAAAGCGGCCAACTTTGGCCGCTTTGCTTTTTCTCCGGACCACCTCTTCCGTTTCCGTCTTCATAGTCCGCACCGATAAAAACTATAAGCATGATCGATTGATCGAAACGAAGCCGCCGCTTCGTCTATTGGTCTTCATTATTCGTGCAATACAAACTGTGGACGTCGGTCGGCAACAGGAGTTTCGATGAAGGCGGAGGAGGGCTGGATCGATCATCGTGCGGAACAATCGCCGCCGCAGAGCCGCAGAGCCGCAGAGCCGCAGAGCCGCACGACGTGTGGCATGTCTCGTTGGACCACAAGCACGTCGCTACCGAAGCAAGGTTCGATGACGCCATTCGTCAAGCGAAGGCACGAGTTGATGCGGCGACAGAGGGAACGATGCGCGACAGACCCGTACGAAAGCACATCGGACGTTTGAACGCTGCCAGATAAAGATAGTCTGGGACCGTGCCGCGCCTTCGTCGATTGCGTCGAATAGAGACTTGATACCATCCACGCGATGGGTCTGCGCGTGGCTCTGACATGGCGCGCCACACCCGAAACGACCGTATAACTCGACGGTGGCTCGGCGCAGGGCTGCGCCAAATCGTGCTGAGATCAAGAGAACGATGCATTGCTTCCACAAGCCTGCGAAACTCGCGTGCTCGTTTCAACAAGACACTTGATGGCCTTGGCCTTGATTCGTCCGACATCAGCGCTCGCGCCGATCAAGGTCAGACAAGCAACCGCTTCCTCCTGAACGTCGAGTATCGGAGCGCTGATAGCCGCAAGGCCAGGAATAAGGACCGATTCGGCTTCGTCGTATCCGCGCTTGCGGATCTTTTCGAGGCGCTCAAGCAACTTCGCAGGCGGCTGCTCGAGATTGCGGGAGACTGCCAGCTCGATAAGATGATCCCGGACCTGCTCTGGCATGAACGCCAGCATCACTCGTCCCGTGGCCGAATTAGTCAACTGGAACGTGGATCCGACCGATAGCGTGGTGATGAACGGAACGTAACTGCGCTCCCAACGGACGATGGTCGGACCACGATCACCCAGTACGTTGAGCAGCGTAGGAAGCCCCGTGCTCGCGACTAGTTGCGGCATGGCCTCGCTCGCAAGGCGCAGGGGATCCAGACGTCCGAGCGCCGAGGCGCCGATGCGAAGCGCGGTAGGTCCCAGGTCGTAGAGACCCGTGATCTCGTCCTGGACCGCGAGTCCGCTCGCCATGAGACTGGCGAGGTAGCGATGCGCGAGGCTATTCGGCATGTCCACTGCACGCGCCAAATCGCGCAAGGGCGCCGCTTTCCCTGCCTCGACAAGCGCGAGCAGGACTTCCGTCGCCTTGTCAGCCGATTGAATGCGGCGACGTCCTGTGCCGTTGCCGGCGGAAGCCGAGGCGGTGTCGTCCACAGGCGCACCTGAGAATGGTGCGACTCGCTTTTTCGCTTCTGACAATGTCGTCGATGCCTCTCAATGGGGTCGGTCCGCGAATCCGTGTGCGCCTCCATCAGGAGAGTTCGTTTAATCAAGGCGCACAGGGCCACTCTGATAGGCGGCTGAGTCTACCACGTCGATTCCACAGTCCGATGTCGACGAAGCGTTCGCTGCCGCATTCTTGAGGGTGGTATCGATACTCTTCCCGTTATATGTTCGCGTCAACGAGGCAGCACGAGCGTAGAGACGCAGATTCTTCCACCCCTTTCGCCTCACGAGATCGAAAATCCACCATCAGGCGCAAAAATCTGGCCGGTCGTGGTCTTCGATTCGTCGACGCCAGGAATAGCAGTCATCGCCACTTCTTCTGGCTTGACGAGTCCGGGAAAGTTGTCGCTCGCTGGGTTTTTTCAGCACGTCCAGGTGCTTTTCGACGAGGTCCAGCTCTTTTAGCGGAAACTCGGACGAAGCCGCGGCTGCATCGGAGAAGCTCGCGGCGTCGCTCGTCTGTCCGTTAATCCGTTCCGGACAGGCACATGACACGCGCGTCCGCATTACGAAGGCGAAGGGGCAGGATAGTCTGATAAGCGGCCGATGCATACCAGTCTTCCGCTTTCTTTGGGCTCTCGAATTCGAGGACCACGATGGTGCCCGTGTCGGTCCCGCCTTCGAGCACGTTTTGAGTACCGCCCCGAATCAGAAAGGTGCCGCCGTATGCGTCCAGCGTAGCCTGGACCTTGCTACTGTATTCGTTCCATTCCGCTCCGGGCGAACGAATGGTCACTTCGGCGAAGATATAGCCTTTAGTCATTTCTGGAATTGCCTCACGCTTGATTGTGTTTGACAACGCAACGTTGCCGATGTGCTCGCTTGCCGACAGCGTTCAGTGTCTATCGTTTCGAAGTTGGCCTTGCGCGACGAAACGCTCAGGCGGCTCGCAAGCCACCGTTCCCATCTTCGCGGGCACCGAGACTTCGAGCAGTTCGAAATCTTCCGAGATCGCGAGTTCATTGTGCTTGAGCCCGCCCGGAATATGGAGGGACTCTCCCGCACTGACGCGGATATGGCGACCGTCTTCGAAGACGAGATCGACCCAACCGCGCAGCGTGAAGATGAACTGCGATTCGCAGAGGTGATAGTGCCATCCTGTCTGCTGCATTTCGCCGGTTGCGATGGTGAGTTGAGCGCGCATTCGCCCATTCGTGGCGTCCGTGACGCCGAGGTCGCGGTACTTGAAAAAGGTTCGGCGGCCCGGCACGAGCGGAGCCGTCTCCGGGGTGGCGTACGCGAGTTTCGCCATGAGATCGGCGGTATCACTGACAGCCGTGGGGAAATCGGCTTTCTCGGTGGTTGAATCCATTGTCTGCTCCATAGGTGTACGAAATCATAGCGACGTATTCGGAACGCGTTGGCGTCTCACTGCCGTGATGCGCCCCGAACCAGTACCTTGCTGCGCTCTTCGACGAGCTTGATGATCGAGGTGAAATCGTCGCGACCGCGGCCTTGCTCCATCGCCGAGTGCCAAAGGCTTCTCGCCTGGTCCAGCACGGGAACGAGAACCTCCAGGGTGCGAGCCTCGGCGATCGCCAGTTCCACGTCCTTTGCGACAATCGAAATATGTGCGCCGAAATCGAATGCTCCGGGGATCGCGAAGCGAGCAAGAATATCCGCCGCTGCGCTTTGCCCCGTGCTGGATTTGATGACTTCGATCATGGCGTCGGCGTCCAGGCCCGCTTTGGCGCCCATCGCCAGTGCTTCTGATGCGACAGCCATATTCGCGGCCAGCATGATGTTGTTCACCAGCTTCATTGCCTGCGCCTGACCGGGTCGATCGCCTAGCTTGTGAATCTTCTTTGCGATATGACCGAGCCATTGCATTGCAGGTGCGACGTTGTCGCTCGTTCCTGACAACATGATGGATAGCGTGCCGGCACGCGCCGCTGACGGGCCGCCACTGACGGGCGCATCGACCGTGGCGATATTGTTGCGTGCGAGCCTCGTCGCAATCGACGAAACCGCGGTGGGCCCGATCGTCGACATCTCGACGTAGGTCTGCACGGCCTTGCCGGCCGCGACGCCCTCCGGACCGAAGATCGCGGCTTCGCAAACGTCACTGCTCGGCAGGCAGGCCATGACGACAGCGGCCGAATCCGCGACCGAGCGAGGGCTTGCATGCGCGACCGCTCCCGCTTCCACGAGCTGCGTTACAGCCTCGGGGTTCGGATCGAAAACGTGTACTTTCGATTCAGGTTGAATGAGCCGCATGGCCATTGCGGCGCCCATGTTCCCAAGGCCAAGAAAGCCGACGTGCGTTATAGCGCTCACGTTCGTATGTCTCCAAAGATTCTTCCGCGTCGTCAGCATGGCACCTGTGCCACGCCGCGCCTGGTGGATTCCGCGCTTTGCGTAGAGCGGTGCCTCGTCAAACAAGCAGTTCGATCAGGAAAGGCCCGTTCTCACGGAAGCTCTGCTTCATCAGATCAGCGCATTCCTCGAGCGTCGTTGCACGCGCGGCTTCAACGCCCATGCCATTCGCCAGCTTGACCCAGTCGAGATCGGGATTCGACAGATCGAGCATGCCCATGGCAGTCGGCCCTGGTACAGCCCCGACGTTCTCGTATTCGCCGATGAGGATGTTGTACTTGCGGTTACTGAGCAAAATCGTCGTGCAGGGGAGTCTTTCGCGAGCTTGCGTCCACAATGATTGAAGCGAATACATCGCCGAGCCGTCAGCCTGCAGGCTGATCACTCTTCGCGATCCGCCGCTGGCCACGGCCGCGCCGGTCGCAACCGGAAGGCCGTCACCGATAGCGCCGCCGGTGAGCTGCAGCCAGTCATGCGGTGCCGCCGCGTGCGTGAACTTGTAGAAGCCGCGTCCATAAGAAATGCTTTCATCCGAAACGATCGCGTTTTCCGGCATCAAGGCCGCGAGTGTTCGCGCGAGGCCTTCCTGCGTCGGCGCGCCGCTGCCGGCTTCGGGGCGCGGTCCCGCATCGGGCATATCGACCACGGGCGCGTCGAGCGCTTCAGCGAGCGCGAGCAGGGCGGCTTCGGGGTCTTGATCGACGCGCGACAGATAGTGCAACTGGGCACCGCTGGAATACTGGGTCGACGGTTTGCCGGGATACGCGAAGAACCCGACTGGCGGCTTCGCATTGACCAGAATGATGTGCTGGAACGGCTCCAGCACTTTGATCGCCTGATCGGTGTTGTATGGCACGCGTTCGACCGGCAGACGACCGCGTCCACGCGCGATGCGCCCATTCACATATTCGTATTTCAGGGTCGCGCCGGTCGCGCTGGCGATTCGCCACGCCAGGGCCTGGGCTTTCGGAAGCGCGCAGCGACCGCCTAGAAGAATCAAAACGTTCTTCTCGCGGCGCAGCATGCGCACCGCGTTTTCGACAGCCAACGGGTCGATGCTCGGGGCTGCCGGTACCGGAAGCGCGCGCGCGGCGACGCCACCCGCGTCCCACGACGTATCGGAAGGCAGGATCAGGGTTGCGATCTGTCCCGGCGCGGTACGGGCGGCAGCGACAGCCGCGGCGGCGTCACGGCCGACATCCGCGGCGTGCCTGCTTGTGCGAACCCAGCGCGATACAGCGCCCGCGAGGCCGGCTGTATCAGCGGTAAGCGGTGCATCGTAGGGGGCGTGATAGGTGGCCTGATCGCCCACGATATTGACGATCCCGCTATTGGCCCTGCGCGCATTGTGCAGGTTGGCCCAGCCATTGGCGAGGCCTGGGCCGCAATGCAACAGTGTGCTCGCAGGCTTTCCGGCAATGCGATAGTAGCCATCGGCCATTCCGGTCACGATGTTTTCCTGCAGTCCGAGCACGCAGCGCATGCCGGGAATCTGATCCAGGGCAGCGACAAAGTGCATCTCGCTTGTGCCGGGGTTGGCAAAGCAGGTATCGATCCCTGACTCCAGCAGTGTGGTGACCAAACTTTCAGCGCCGTTCATTTCGTACTTTCTCCGGTTCAACAATGTGCGAGTCGGGTTGCATGACGACACTTCACCGACGCGCGATTCAACACGATCCACGACGACACTGAGCCCCTATACGATCGAATCCCGGCGGAGCGCCTGAATCTGTTCATCGGTCAGGCCGCAAAGCGATGCAAGCACCTCGTCAGTGTGCTGGCCCAAAGTGGGAGGCGGTATGTCGTAGCTAACGGGCGACCCGGACATGCGGATCGGGCTCGCCACGCTCGGAACCGCCTTTGAAAGTGGATGCGGGATATCGACTTGCATCTGGCGATGCTTCACCTGCGGATGTTCGAATGCCTGCGCGATGCTATTGATCGGGCCGGCCGGTACGCCTTTCTCATTGAATTGCGACGTCCATTCTTCGACAGTACGCGTGGACATGACTTCCTGAAGCATCGGAACGAGGGTATCGCGGTGCGCCACGCGGGCAGCGTTCGTGGCGAACCTCGGATCGACCGCGAGATGGCGACAGTCGGCGATCTCGCAGAACTTCGCGAACTGACTGTCGTTGCCGACGGCGATCACCAATTGACCGTCCCCGGCATCGAAGACCTGATAGGGAACAATGTTCGCGTGAGCGTTGCCCTGGCGCTGCGGCGTCTTACCCGAAACGAGGTAGTTCAGGTTCATGTTGGCCATCGTGGCGACCTGAACATCGAGCAATGCCATGTCGATGTACTGCCCTTTGCCGGTCGTCGCGCGCTGCGTGATGGCCGCTAGAATGGCGACCGTCGAATACATGCCGGTCATGATGTCGGCGAACGCCACGCCGACCTTCTGCGGTCCGCCGCCGGGGCGATCGTCACTTTCACCGGTAATACTCATCAGGCCGCCCATCCCCTGCACGATGAAGTCATAGCCGGCGAGCGAGGCCAATGGCCCGGTCTGTCCGAACCCCGTCACCGAGCAATAGATGAGACGCGGATTGATTTCGCGAAGGTCTTCATACGACAGACCGTATCGGGCCATGTCGCCGACCTTGTAATTCTCGATGAAGACATCGGCTTGCGACGCCAGCGTGCGAATGATGGCCTGACCTGCGCGGTGCGCGATATTCAGTGTGACCGACTTTTTTCCGCGATTCGCCGCGAGGTAGTAAGCAGCCTCACCCGTGAGATTGCCCTGCGCGTCTTCGAGATACGGCGGACCCCAGCCGCGTGTGTCGTCACCGGTTTTGGGCCGTTCGATCTTGATCACTTCGGCGCCCAGATCGGCTAGCGTCTGGCTGGCCCAAGGTCCGGCGAGCACTCGCGACAGATCGAGTACACGTAATCCGGATAGTGCTTTGGACATCTCCCGTCTCCTGATTGAACCTGCTCGATGGTCAGGGCCGTGTCGTCTGATGACACGCTTATTCATGCGCGCTGGCCGAACTCGCCCAACCCGAAACAGCCTTGACTTCCAGAAATTCCTCGATGCCCCAGACGCCGCCTTCGCGGGCGCGTCCGGATGCCTTGATACCGCCAAAGGGCGAGCCCGGGCCGCGCGGTCTGCCGTTCATTTCGACCATTCCGGAGCGCAGCCGCCCTGCGGCGCGATTGCGCTTCTCGCCGTCAGTCGACTGCACATAGTTCGCGAGCCCATAAGGCGTGTCGTTGGCGATGGCGATCGCTTCCTCTTCGCTGTCGAACGGTATGATCGAGAGCACGGGTCCGAAGATCTCCTCGCGGGCAAGGGCCATCTGGTTGTTCACATCGGCGAATATGGTCGGACGGACGAAGTAGCCGGTTTCGTGTCCTCGCGGACGACCGAGACCTCCCGCGACAAGACGTGCACCCTCGTCGATGCCTTTCCCGATCATCTCCTGCACTTTCTGGAACTGTGCTTCGGAGGCGAGCGGACCGATATGCTTGCCGGGCGCGTGGGCTGCATCGACTGAAACGTCCTCGGCAATGGCCCGCGCTTCATCGACCACGCGCTCATAGATGGCGCGCTCGACCAGCATGCGCGTGGGTGCGTTGCAGCTTTGCCCGGTGTTCTTGAAGCAATGGAGCACGCCGCGTTTGACCGCATTGGCATCCGCATCGGCGAATATGAGGTTCGCGCCCTTGCCGCCGAGTTCGAGCACCACGCGCTTGAGCGTATCGGCGGCCGCTTTCGATATGGCGATGCCCGCGCGCGTCGAACCCGTGAAGCTGATCATGTCGACATCGGGATGAGAAGAAAGGCGCGCGCCGACTCCGATGCCGTCGCCGTTGACGAGATTGAACACGCCCTTCGGGAAACCAGCTTCATCGACGTACTCGGCAAAGAGCATGGACGAGAGCGGTGCGATTTCCGACGGCTTGAGCACCGTTGTGCATCCTGCCAGTAATGCAGGCACGACCTTGAGCGTGACCTGATTCATGGGCCAGTTCCACGGTGTAATCAGGCCGGCAACGCCGATCGGCTCCATCAGGATGCGATCGTTGGGCGCATGCGGTCCCAGAGGCCGTTCGAACGGGAACTCGCGAAACGCCGTGATGAAGTTCCTGATGTGATAAGCACCGGCTCCGACATGATCGGACAGTGCCATGTCGATCGGCGCGCCCATTTCCAGACTGATCACTCGCGCCATTTCCGGGGCGCGGCGCTCGTAGATCTCGAGGAGCCGCTCCACCAGCCGAAGGCGTTCGGCAGGCCTTGCTCCCGACCAGCTTTCGAATGCCAGCCGGGCGGCCTTCACCGCGCGATCGGCGTCAGCCGCATCGCCAATGGAGATGACAGCGCAAGGCTGTTCGGTCGATGGATCGATCACCGGGAGTTCGCGGGCCTTCTCAGGCGTTACCCACTTCCCTTGGATATAGAACTGTCTCTTATCAAGCACGGTTTCTCTCAGTCTTCGGATGCAGAACAGATGGGCTTTCAGACGACTTCCGCAGGCATGCAACGCAGATCGAGGTCGGAAAGTGCCGATGACTGAACGGTAAACCGATTGGTTGGCGTTGTAAATAGGGATATTGCGTTGTCTGTAAGATAATAACCTAGGGTTTTTCCTGGGAGGGCGATGCGCAGGCCTGTCTCTGATCGACAGACAGTCGGCGATCCTCACGCACCGTCCTGCATTGCTGCGCCGACGCCACGGCTCTCGTTGCGGACTTGCCGAACCTCCGGCGGGGAATCAACGGGAGGGAAGCCATAAAATTATCCTATAGACAATGCAATATCCCTATTTACAAAGTTTTGCGGGCGGTTTACCGTTCGGTCACTGGCACTTCGTCCCTGCCGACGCACGGTTCGCTAATCGCTCTGTCATGCCGTTGCATAACCGCTTCTTCAGCGTCCGGCCAGGGCCGGAGAACACGGCCGCGACTGACAGACGCGACCGCTTTACCACTCAATTTGCGGAGTGTTCGATTCGTTGTACGTAACACGGCGGCTGGCGCGATGTCAGAGGCCGATATAACTCATAGATGGAAGTGGAGACTTGCATGGCCCTGATCATTGTCCTTTGTTCGCTGGCTTTTTTGATGCTGGCCGCCTATCGCGGCTATAGCGTCATTCTCTTTGCGCCAATCGCAGCATTAGGTGCCGTTTTGCTGACTGAGCCAGCTGCCGTCGCGCCCGTGTTTTCAGGCATCTTCCTGGAAAAGATGGTGGGCTTCGTGAAGCTCTACTTCCCCGTGTTTCTGCTCGGCGCGTTGTTCGGCAAAGTAATCGAGATATCGGGCTTCGCGGCGGCGATCGTCGCTGCAGCGATCCGCTTTATCGGCCGATCGCGTGCGAATGTGGTGATCATCGTTGTGTGCGCGCTCCTGACGTACGGTGGAGTATCGGTGTTCGTCGTCGTATTCGCGGTTTATCCGTTCGCAGCAGAGCTGTATCGACAAAGCAATATTCCGAAGCGACTCATGCCTGGCGTGATTGCGCTGGGTGCTTTCTGTTTCACGATGGATTCGCTTCCGGGCACGCCGCAGATTCAGAACATCATCCCGACCACGTTCTTCAAGACCACCGGATGGGCCGCGCCTACGCTCGGCACGGCCGGGTCCATTTTCATGCTCATCGTGGGCCTGATTTATCTGGAGTGGCGCCGCAAGAGCGTGATGGCGAAGGGCGAAGGTTACGGTAGTACGCTCTTGAACGAACCGGCTCGCATCGAAGAGCATGCGCTGCCCAATCCCGTGCTCGCGATCATGCCGCTCATATTGGTTGGCGTCGCAAACTATCTCTTCACGAAATGGATTCCGGTCTGGTACGGCGCGTCGTACACCGTTGCGCCGCACGTACTCCCCGGCGTTCTCGCCCCGGTGACCACATCGATCAAAACCGTGACCGCAATCTGGGCCGTCGAAGCAGCGTTGATTCTCGGCATTGCGTTTGTGGTCATCTCGGCATATCGGCGCGTTGTCGCAGCATTCGCCGAAGGCACGCGAGCCGCCGCAGGCGGAGCGTTGCTGGCGGCGATGAATACAGCATCGGAGTACGGCTTTGGTGCGGTGATCGCGGCGTTGTCAGGCTTCGTCGTCATCGGCGACGCCCTCAAGACCATTCCCAATCCGCTCGTGAATGCCGCCGTGTCAGTGAGTACGTTGGCCGGCATTACCGGATCCGCCTCGGGCGGCATGAGCATCGCACTTGCGGCCACATCGGAGATGTTGATCAAGAACGCACAAGCTGCGCATATACCGATGGACGTACTGCATCGCGTAGTGGCCATGGCAAGCGGCGGAATGGACACACTGCCGCACAACGGAGCAGTGATTACGTTGCTGGCGGTGACCGGTCTGACTCATCGTCAATCGTATCCGGAGATTTTCGCCGTGACTCTAATCAAGACGATTGCGGTCGCTTTCGTGATTGGTGTTTATTACGCGACCGGACTGGTTTGAAATCCGAGTTCCACGTCCAGACCAGATTGCCGCGAGCATCTCGCGACCGTCGGACGTGCTCGGCCTGCATAGCCGCTGCTCGTGGAACTCGTCGCAAACGGCAAGAACTTCATGAGCCTGTACCAGTCGGCCTCAACCGCTCAAGGCATCACTTTCCCAATGGAACCACAGTCATGGACCTGAAATTCACCGCTGACGAAGAGGCGTTTCGCACGGAAGTGCTGGAATTCCTGCGCACGTCGCTG
>NZ_FCOX02000073.1 GCF_900044055.2 Caballeronia calidae
TGCACGTGCCGCGCGAAAGTGCTCGAAGGCGAAGTGAAGATGGAAAAGAACTACACGCTCGAACAACACGAGATCGATGACGGTTTCGTGCTGACTTGCCAGTGTCATCCGGTCAGCGAGCGCGTGGTCGTGAGTTACGACGAGCGCTAAGCCACAGCCCGCCGCCTTTCGATTCGCGTAAACTAGGACCGCTCACCCGAGAGCGGTCCTTTCGTCTTCCCGGCATGCCGACACAGATGAACACGATTCACGTCACGAATGGCGATTGCGCGGCCCAATCCCTCACCGAAGCGTTGCGGCGCGCCGAACGCGATGAGCGCGTCATCGCACTGCGCGACGATCTCGCCGTCGGCCCGATCAGGGACATCGAAGAATCGCCGCTCGCGCGCGCCGCGTTCTGGCGTCAGGTGCTGAACAGCGCCATCGACTTCGAGGACGAGCTCGAAGAGCAGCAGGCGCTCTTCGGTCAGCTCGCGCGCGGTGATGCGCAGATCGTCGTGTGGCACGGCCAGAGCGCGGCCGATCAGCTCACCTTGCGGCGCGTCGCCTATCACTTGCGCAACGCGCCGCAGCGGCTGAACGAGGCGAAGCTGTCCCACGACGACCTGACGATCGCGACCGACGACAAGGACCCGGCCCACGTCGGCCGGGCGGATCGCGCGACGGCCGTCGGCATGTTTTCGCCGAAGCAGCTGCTCGCGAAGCTGCCGACCGCGGCGCCGATTTCCGTGCTGCGCATCAGCCGGCTCGCGCTCGAGTGGCAGGAAGCGAAGCACGCCAACGCGGAGACGCGGCGCCTGCGCGACAACATGCTCGTGTCGGGAACCTGGGTCGATGTCGATGAAGCGCTGCTCGAACTCGCCGACCCCGAATGGCGGCCAGCGCGCCAGATCGTCGGCGCCGCGATGGGTCAACGCTTCGACTTCATGCTCTCCGACTCCGTCGCTTTCTGGCGCTGCCGCGAACTCGTCACTGCGGGACGGCTTAAAATCCGGGGCACGCCGTCCGAGATCAGTCAGGCCGAACTGCGCCGCTAAATCTATAAGAACGTAACTTTCGAACCCATGGCCCGTACCAAAGCGCCCGATCACGAGACACAACGCGAACAGATCCTCGAACTCGCCGCCGCGAAATTCGCCCAGACGAGCTACCCCAGCACTTCGATGGCCGATCTCGCCGCCGCGAGCGGCACGTCGAAAGCCCGCCTTTATCACTATTACGAGAGCAAGGAAGCGATCCTCTTCGATCTGCTCGACCGCTACACCAAGCGGCTCATGCTGATCATCGCGGAAGTGGAAGGCGCGAGTCAGCGGCGCGGACTCGGCGAGCGCGAATCGTTCGCCGACCTCGTGCGTGCGTTTCTCGCCGAATACGAGACATCGCACAGCCGGCACGTCGCATTGCTGAATGATGTGAAGTATCTCGAAGCGGCACAGCGCGAGATCATCCTCGACCGTCAGCGCGATATCGTCGCGGCGTTCGCGCGCCAGCTCGCGCGGGCGTACCCCAAGCGCGCGACCAAGGACAACCAGACCGCGCTCACGATGATGGTGTTCGGCATGATCAACTGGACATTCACCTGGCTCAAGCCGGGCGGCAAGCTCGGCTATCGCGAGTTCGCTGAGCAGGTCGTCCATATGATCGAGAACGGCCTCAATGTCGACTAGCTCGATGCTGCAGCACAACAGGCCGTCCGGTCGGTGAATTGTTGCGTTTGCGCCAATCTAATAAGCCATTGATTTTTATATGATTTAATCGTTTTCACTAGCTATTTAGAACGCCTCTCCTAGTGCGTTTTAAGGGTTTTCCCGTACCCGTTTCTCCTGAATCGGCTAGAATTCGTTCTGCTTTGCAGCACGCTGCACGACGAATGAAGGAGGAACAACCGTGGAACTGACCATCAACCGCACTGCCGAGCAGATCATCGCGAGCGATCAGCCGCTCAAGGACGCGCGTATGCCGGCTCTCGTCCGCGAACTGTCCTCGGCAGATCGCGAACGTCTCCGCGCGCACTTTCTCGCGCTCGACGAAGACGACCGCCTCTTGCGCTTCGGGCAGGTGGTGCCTGATCACGTCATCGAAAACTACGTGCGCAACATCAACTTCTCGAACGACAAGGTGTTCGGCGTGTTCGGCAACGCGCTGGAACTGGTCGGCGTCGGCCACCTGGCGTATCTGCCCGCAGAGGGCGACAAGCGCACCGCCGAATTCGGCGTCTCCGTGCTCGAAAGCGCGCGTGGCCGCGGCGTCGGCACGAAGCTGTTCGAGCGCGCCGCCATCCGCAGCCGCAACACGCACGTGTCCGTTCTGTATATGCACTGCCTGTCGCGTAACTCGACGATGATGCACATCGCGAAGAAATCGGGCATGAAGATCGAATACGCGTACGGCGAAGCGGACGCGTACCTTTCGCTGGAACCGGCTGACCAGACCAGCATCATGGCCGAACTGCTCCAGGAGCAAGCCGCCGTGTTCGATTACGCGATCAAGCGCCAGGCGCATCGCGCGTCGCAGGTGTTCCAGGCGTTCATGCCGACGGCGGACGCCGCGTAAATTTCTCAGAACAGCGCGGGGTTGGCGCTGCGAGCGGGACCAGCACAATAAGGGCGGCTTCGACCGCCCTTTCTCTTTTGCGCGCGTTTTCGAGCGTCTCAGCGCAGCGGCAGAACCGTCGTCTCCTTGATCCGTTCCAGCGAAAAGCTCGAGCGCACGTCGATCACCGACGGATGATGCAGCAGTTGGTCCTGCACGAAGCGCGAGAAATCATCCATGTCGCGCACCTGCACGCGCAGCAGAAAATCCATCTCGCCGGTCATCGCGTCGCAGGCGACGACTTCCGGCCACGAGCGCACCGCTTCGCGGAACAGATCGCCATGCGTCGGCGCTTTCGGCGTACCGGCGGCGGCCCGCATGCCGCCGCGCTTCTCCAGACGCACATTGATGTACGCAAGCAGGCCGAGCCCGAGCTTTTTCGCGTCGAGCAAGGCGACGTAGCCGCGGATCACGCCGGTTTCCTCCAGCCTACGGATGCGCCGCAGACACGGACTGGGCGACAGGTTCACCCGTTCCGCGATCTCCTGATTCGAAAGCCGTCCATTTTCCTGAAGAATCGCGAGGATTCTGCGGTCGATCGTGTCCAGCTCAAGCTCGGCCATTTTCTAGCTCCAAATCACGCGGTTTCGGCAGTATCGTGCGCAATCTTATGAACTTGCGATTTGTTTCGCAAGTTTTTGCCGGCGCGACCTGACTAAACTGTCTCCACGTCGCGCAAACGCGCCGCACCTAATCAGGAGACATGCATGACCGCAACGACCTGGGAGAACCCTGTCGGCACAGACGGCTTCGAATTCATCGAATACACCGCGCCGGACCCCGTCGCGCTCGGCAAGCTGTTCGAGCAAATGGGCTTCACGGCGATCGCGAAGCATCGTCACAAGGACGTGACGCTGTATCGCCAGGGCGAGATCAACTTCATCGTCAACGCCGAGCCGGATTCGTTCGCGCAGCGCTTCGCGCGCCTGCACGGGCCGTCGATTTGCGCGATCGCGTTCCGCGTCGCCGATGCCGCCAAGGCGTACAAGCGCGCCCTCGAACTCGGCGCGTGGGGCTTCGACAACAAGACCGGTCCGATGGAGCTGAACATTCCGGCGATCAAGGGCATCGGCGATTCGCTGATCTACTTCGTCGACCGCTGGCGCGGCAAGAACGGCGCGCAGCCGGGCAGCATCGGCGATATCAGCATCTACGACGTCGACTTCGAGCCGATTCCCGGTGCGGAGCAGAATCCGGTTGGCCACGGGCTCACCTATATCGATCACCTGACGCACAACGTGCATCGCGGCCGCATGGTCGAATGGGCGGAGTTCTACGAGCGGCTCTTCAATTTCCGCGAGATCCGCTACTTCGACATCGAGGGCAAGGTGACGGCGGTGAAATCGAAGGCGATGACGTCGCCGTGCGGCAAGATCCGCATTCCGATCAACGAGGAAGGCTCGGAGAACGCCGGGCAGATTCAGGAGTATCTGGACGCGTATCACGGCGAAGGCATCCAGCACATCGCGCTCGGCTCGAGCGATATCTACAGCACGGTCGACGGTCTGCGCGGCGCGAAAATCGCGCTGCTCGACACCATCGACACCTATTACGAGCTCGTGGATCGCCGCGTGCCGGGCCACGTCGAATCGGTCGCGGAACTGAAGAAGCGCAAGATTCTGATCGACGGCACCAAGGACGAAATCCTGCTGCAGATCTTCACCGAAAACCAGATCGGGCCGATCTTCTTCGAGATCATCCAGCGCAAGGGCAATCAGGGCTTCGGCGAAGGCAACTTCAAGGCGCTCTTCGAATCGATCGAACTGGATCAGATGCGCCGCGGCGTCCTCAAGGACACGACCGCAAGCTGAGCCGCGCCAAAACTGCGGGCGTTAAAAAGGGACATGGACCGCGAAGGTCCATGTCCCTTTGTTCATTCTGGCGGCCCGTTCCGTCGACGCGGACCGCGATGAGCGGGTCAGCCCGCCTTCTCGTCGTCGCTGCTATCCGATTCGCGGCGCTTCTGTGCGCCAGCCTGAACGGATTGAACGCGCGCCTGCGCGACCTGTGCAACCGACGACGCCCCGAACGGCGAGCCATTATTTGCCCGCGCACCGCCAACCGGCGCGCTGATGGCCAAAAAGGCCGCCGAAACCATCAAGAAATTCTGGATGTGGCGTTGTTTCATCGTTATCTCCTTCTAACTGCATGTGTACGGCTAGCTTTCGGAACCCAAAATGCGCGCAAAAATCGGCGCGGGAATTCCGGAAGCGCCATTTTAGACAGAGCTGAGCGGCAGGGTTCCGCGAATCGGTCGGATTTACACGCTGTAACAAAACGCTCTCAGTAGCGGTCAAATCGTCGAGGATCTGTCGCAAACCTCTGCTAAGTGAGGAATTTTTAACGGGTTTGTCCCACTGTCTCCAAAACCCTGAGACCGGCACACTGAAAGTCCCGGCCTACGTGTCCACAAGACATCGCGGTCCGAAACATGCTTTGGCGATCCCAAACCTCGGGTGGAGGAAGACACATAATGAACGCCCCGCTAGATGCAGAACAAAGAGCTTCGCTAGAAGCCGCATTGAAGTCCGTCACGCTGGACGACAAATACACGCTCGAACGCGGCCGCGCCTATATGAGCGGCATCCAGGCGCTGGTGCGCCTGCCGATGCTCCAGCAAGAGCGCGACAAGGCCGCCGGTCTCAATACCGCCGGATTCATCTCCGGCTATCGCGGTTCGCCCCTCGGCGGTCTCGACCAGTCACTCTGGAAGGCGAAGAAGCATCTCGCCGCGCATCAGGTCGTGTTCCAGCCGGGCGTGAACGAAGACCTCGCCGCCACCGCCGTGTGGGGCTCGCAGCAAGTCAACCTGTACCCGAGCGCCAAATACGACGGCGTGTTCTCGATGTGGTACGGCAAAGGACCGGGCGTCGACCGTTCGGGCGACGTCTTCAAGCACGGGAATTCCGCCGGATCGGCGAAGCACGGCGGCGTTCTGGTGCTTGCCGGCGATGACCACGCCGCGAAATCGTCGACGCTCGCGCATCAGTCGGAGCACATCTTCAAGGCGTGCGGCCTGCCGGTGCTGTTTCCGTCGAACGTTCAGGAATATCTCGATTTCGGCCTGCACGGCTGGGCGATGTCGCGCTACTCCGGCCTCTGGGTCGCGATGAAATGCGTGACGGATGTCGTGGAGTCGTCGGCTTCCGTCGATATCGATCCGCATCGCACGAAGATCGTGCTTCCCACCGATTTCGCGATGCCCGATGGCGGTTTGAATATCCGCTGGCCCGATCCGCCGCTCGTGCAGGAAGCGCGTCTGCTCGACTACAAGTGGTACGCCGCGCTCGCCTACGTGCGCGCGAACAAGCTGGACCGCGTCGAGATCGATTCGCCGCACGCGCGCTTCGGCATCATGACCGGCGGCAAGGCGTATCTCGACGTGCGTCAGGCGCTGACCGACCTCGGTCTCGATGACGCGACGTGCTCGCAGATCGGCATTCGTCTCTACAAGGTCGGCTGCGTGTGGCCGCTCGAAGCGCAGGGCGCGCACGAATTCGCGCGCGGGCTCGAGGAGATTCTGGTCGTCGAAGAGAAGCGCCAGATTCTCGAATACGCGATCAAGGAAGAGCTGTACAACTGGCCCGATGCGCAGCGTCCGCGCGTCTACGGCAAGTTCGACGAGAAGGATGGCGCCGGTGGCGAATGGTCCGTGCCGATGGGCAACTGGCTCCTGCCCGCACACTACGAGCTTTCGCCGGCGATCATCGCGAAGGCGATCGCCACGCGCCTCGAAAAGTTCGATCTGCCCGCCGACGTGCGCACGCGCATCGCCGCGCGGCTCGCGGTGATCGACGCGAAGGAGAAGTCGCTCGCGCGCCCGCGCGTCGAGGCGGAACGCAAGCCGTGGTTCTGCTCGGGCTGCCCGCACAACACATCGACGAACGTGCCGGAAGGCTCGCGCGCGATGGCGGGCATCGGCTGCCACTACATGACGGTCTGGATGGACCGCAACACGAGCACGTTCAGCCAGATGGGCGGCGAAGGCGTCGCGTGGGTCGGCCAGTCGCCGTTCTCGAACGACAAGCACGTGTTCGCCAATCTCGGCGACGGCACCTACTTCCACTCCGGCCTGCTCGCGATCCGGGCGGCGATCGCGGCGAAGGTGAACATCACCTACAAGATTCTCTACAACGATGCGGTCGCGATGACGGGCGGCCAGCCCGTCGACGGCGTGCTGACCGTGCCGCAGATCACGCACCAGCTCGCGGCGGAAGGCGCGGCGAAGATCGTGATCGTCACCGATCAGCCGGAGAAGTACGACGCGAGCGTCGGCCTGGCGCCAGGAATCGAAGTCCATCATCGCGATGAGCTCGACGAAATTCAGCGCCAGTTGCGCGAAGTGGCAGGCACGTCGATCCTGATCTACGACCAGACTTGCGCGACCGAGAAGCGCCGTCGCAGGAAGCGCGGCGCGTATCCTGATCCGGCGAAGCGCGTCGTCATCAACGAGGCGGTGTGCGAAGGCTGCGGCGATTGCTCGGTGAAGTCGAATTGCCTGTCGGTCGAGCCGCTGGAAACCGAGTTCGGCACGAAGCGGCAGATCAATCAGTCGACGTGCAACAAGGATTACTCGTGCCTGAATGGCTTCTGCCCGAGTTTCGTCACGGTGGAAGGCGGGCAGTTGAAGAAGCCGAAAGCGACGAGCGTCGAGAGCGATGGGATGCCGCCCGTGCCCACGCCGGAGCTTCCGGACATCGGGCGGCCGTATGGCGTGCTGGTGACGGGCGTCGGCGGAACGGGCGTCGTGACCATCGGCGCGCTGCTCGGCATGGCGGCGCATCTGGAGCAGAAAGGCGTCACGGTGCTCGATGTCACCGGCCTCGCGCAAAAGGGCGGCGCCGTGATGAGCCACGTGCAGATCGCGAACCGTCCGGCCGATATCCACGCGACACGCATCGCGATGGGCGAGGCGGATCTCGTCATCGGCTGCGATGCGATCGTTACCGCGAGTAACGAATGCGGCTCGCGGATGCAGCCGGATCACACGCGCGTCGTCGTGAACAGCGCGCAGACGCCGACCGCCGAGTTCATCAAGAACCCGAACTGGAGTTTTCCGGGCGCGAGCGCCGAGGCCGATATCCGCGCGGCGGCGGGCCAGCATGTCGCGCTCGTCGATGCCAACCGCTTCGCCGTCGCGCTGATGGGCGATGCGATCTATACCAATCCGTTCGTGCTCGGGTTCGCGTGGCAAAAGGGATGGGTGCCGCTGCTGCATGAGTCGCTTGTGCGCGCGATCGAGCTGAATGGCGTGCAGGTCGAGAAGAATCTGGCGGCGTTCGAATGGGGACGGCGTGCGGCGCATGATCTTTCCGCCGTGACGCGACTCGCTCACGGGACGCAGACGCAGGAGGCGCCGAGCAAGGTCATCGCGTTACATACGCCGAAGGCACTCGATGCGCTGATCGACAAGCGCCTCGATTACCTCGCGAAGTATCAGAACGCGGCTTACGCGGCGCGGTATGGGCGGCTGGTTGCGGAAGTGCGCGCTGCGGAAGCGGGCCTCGGTATCGGCGACGGGCAATACGCGCTGACCGAAGCCGTCGCGAGGAATCTGCATAAGTTGATGGCGTACAAGGACGAGTATGAGGTCGCGCGTCTTTATGCGGATCCGGCGTTCATCGAGAAAGTGCGCGCGAATTTCGAAGGCGATTGGAAGATCAAGGTGCATCTCGCGCCGCCTTCTCTGTCACGAAAGGATGCGCACGGGCATCTGGTGAAGAAGCAGTACGGCCCGTGGATGATGTCGGCGATGCGCGTTTTGGCTCGGCTCAAGTTCCTGCGTG
The DNA here is from genome assembly GCF_900044055.2 of Caballeronia calidae. Classification (GTDB taxonomy): domain Bacteria; phylum Pseudomonadota; class Gammaproteobacteria; order Burkholderiales; family Burkholderiaceae; genus Caballeronia; species Caballeronia calidae. The sequence continues at coordinate 8,379 of NZ_FCOX02000073.1, forward strand.
GCACGGCGCTCGATCCGTTCGGGCGCACGGAAGAACGTAGGATGGAGCGCGCGTTGATCGGCGAGTACGAAGCGCTGGTGAAGGAGCTGATCGCTGGACTGTCGGCGCAGAAGCTGCCGCTCGCGATCGAACTGGCAAGTCTGCCGGATTCGATGCGCGGTTACGGGCACATTAAGGAAAACAACGTGAAGGCGGCGAAGATCAAATGGAATGCGTTGCTTGCGCGGTGGAGAAGTAACGAGGGTGGGGAGAAGCGGCAGGTCGCCTGATTATCTTTGCTCGACCGATGAAGGGCGGTTTGCGAAAGCGAACCGCCTTTTTTGTCCGCGGCGGAGAGTGCGCGTGGGTCAGGTCTTGCCGTACATAACAGCGATGAATCGCTGCGCTTCGTCGATGCTCACCCGCTCGAAGGGCGCGGCATAGTGCGCATATAGCAGCGGCGTTCCTTCGCGGTGAATCAACTTGACGTCCAGCCGAAACAGCGAGCCGATCGGGTATTGCTGACGCATGCTCTTGCTGCACTCCACGCGAAGCCTCGTGCTGAAACCTTGGCCCGGCAATGGACGGACGCGGACGGATGAGGAAGAGGTTTCTCTGTGCGCCCAGAACGTTTCAACGATTATCTCCACAGCAGTTGCTTGTACTTTCGTTTCGGAATCCATATTAGAGCACGGCAGCGACAGAAGAGATTTCACTCGTCAGAATAAAAAGCCCTTTTTGCATCAACGGCCGTCCTGGCGTCGCTGGGAACACTTGAAGCTTTTGACATATCCAGAACCGCCCTTCGTCAGCCCGAAAAAAAACGGCGACCCGGTCACCCGAATCGCCGTTTCTCATCAGCGCGACAGCCCTTACTTCGCCTTCACTCCCGCCCCCGCGCTCGCCAGCGCCGTCATATTGATGATCCGCCGCACGGTCGCCGCGGGCGTCAGAATATGCACCGGCTTCGACGCACCCAGCAAGAACGGCCCGACCGTCACGCCCTCCCCGCTCACCATCTTGAGCAGGTTATACGTGATGTTCGCCGCTTCCACGTTCGGCATGATGAGCAGATTCGCCTCGCCATGCAGCGTGGTGCCGGGGAATGCAGCCTTGCGGACGGCTTCGGAAAGCGCCGCATCGCCATGCATTTCACCGTCGATCTCGAGATGCGGCGCACGCTCCGCGATCAGCTTCCGCGCTTCCGCCATGCGCTTGCTCGACGAGCTCGGCACGCTGCCGAAGTTCGAATTCGACACCAGCGCAACCTTCGGCTGGATGCCGAACCGCTCGATCTCGCGCGCCGCGAGAATCGTCATGTCGGCGAGCTGCTCGGGCGTCGGCGTTTCGTTCACATACGTGTCGCTGATGAACAGATTGCGCCCTTGCAGCATCAACAGGTTCATCGCCGCGAAATTGTTCGCGCCTTCAGCCTTGCCGAGCACCTGCTCGACGAACTTCAGATGATCCTGATACGTGTCGATGAGACCGCAGATCATGCCGTCCGCGTCGCCGGTGTGAACGAGGATCGCGCCGATCAGCGTGTTGAACTTGCGCAGCGCGGCTTTCGCGCCTTCGGGCGTCACGCCCTGACGCGCGGCGATCTCGTGATACGCCTGCCAGCTCTTCTGATAACGCGGATCGTCTTCCGGATTCACGATCTCGAAATCGACGCCCGGCTTCAGCTTCGAGCCCATCTTCTGCAGACGCATCTCGACGACAGCCGGCCGGCCGATGATGATCGGCTTCGCGATCTTCTCCAGCAGCACGAACTGCGCGGCGCGCAGCACGCGCTCGTCCTCGCCTTCCGCGAACGCGATGCGCGCGGGCGCCGCCTTCGCCGCCGCGAACACCGGGCGCATCACCATGCCCGTGCGATACACCGTAGCGCCCAGCGTCTCGCGATACGCGTCCATGTCCTTGATCGGACGCGTCGCGACGCCCGAATCCATCGCGGCTTGCGCGACAGCCGGCGCGATCTTGATGATCAGACGCGGATCGAACGGCTTCGGAATCAGATATTCCGGACCGAATTCCAGCGAATGGCCTTCGTAAGCCTTCGCGACTTCATCGCCCTGATCGGTCTCTTCCGCGAGCTCGGCAATCGCGCGCACGCACGCCAGCTTCATCTCTTCGGTGATGGTCGTCGCGCCCACGTCGAGCGCGCCGCGGAAGATGAACGGGAAGCACAGCACGTTATTGACCTGATTCGGATAATCCGAACGGCCCGTCGCGACGATGCAGTCCGGGCGCACGCGCTTCGCTTCTTCCGGGCGGATTTCCGGCTCCGGATTCGCCAGCGCGAGAATCAGCGGCTTGTCGGCCATCGTCTCGACCATTTCGGCCTTGAGCACCCCCGCACTCGAGCAGCCGAGGAACACGTCGCTGCCGTGCATCGCGTCGGCGAGCGTGCGAGCGTCGGTCGTCGCCTGATAGCGCTCCTTCGACGCATCGAGATTGCCGCGGCCTTCGTAGATCACGCCCTTCGAATCGATCACGAGCGTGTTCGACTTCTTCAAGCCGAGGTGGACGAGCAGATCCAGACACGCGATCGCCGCCGCGCCCGCGCCGGAGCAGACGAGCTTCACTTCGTCCAGCTTCTTGCCGACCACTTTCAGACCGTTGAGAATCGCCGCCGACGCAATGATCGCCGTACCGTGCTGATCGTCGTGGAAAACGGGAATCTTCATGCGCTCGCGCAGCTTCTTCTCGATGTAGAAGCATTCCGGCGCCTTGATGTCTTCGAGGTTGATGCCGCCGAGCGTGGGTTCGAGCATCGCGATCGCATCGACGAGCTTGTCCGGATCGGTTTCATCCAACTCGATGTCGAACACGTCGATGCCCGCGAATTTCTTGAACAGACAGCCCTTGCCTTCCATCACGGGCTTCGCGGCGAGCGGCCCGATGTTGCCGAGCCCCAGCACGGCCGTGCCGTTCGTCACGACGCCGACGAGATTCGCGCGCGACGTGTACTTCTGCGCGTCGAGCGGCTCGTCGTAGATCGCCATGCACGCGGCCGCGACGCCCGGCGAATACGCGAGCGAAAGGTCGAGCTGGTTCGAAAGGGGTTTGGTCGGCGTGACCGATATCTTGCCGGGACGGGGATTCTGGTGATACGCGAGGGCGCTTTGCTTCAGTTGTTCGTCCATGATTGACCTGAGACGTTTGGGAATTATTTGAACAGGGTTCACACTGCCGTCGACCGTGCTGCATGAATGCGGAAATGTGAATCGATGGACCAGGTTCCAGTTGCTCGACGCGTCGGATGGACGCAGCGTGCCGCTCGCACGGATGACGCGAGCGGACGGAGCTTTTGTTCTTTTTTGGGACAGTCAGTGTACACCGGGCGCCTGAAATGACGCGATGCAACGTTTCAGCGTGCCGCGACGGCTTTCATCGGACCGAATCGCGCGATGTCACTCGAGTTCGGCGCCGCGCTTCTCGGGAATCAGAAAGAGCGTTGCGATGACGTCGAGCAGATAGATCGACGCGAGGAACGCAAGCGCCAGCGCGAACGAATAGCGCGCCGCGAGCGCGCCGACGACGACCGGCCCGAGTCCGCCGACCGCGCGCCCGATGTTGAACAGCACGTTCTGCGCGGTCGCGCGCGCTTCCGTCGGGTAGATCTCCGAAATCAGTGCACCGTAGCCGCCGAGCATGCCGTTGACGAAAACGCCCATCACCGCGCCGCCGATCAAGAGCGCCACCGGGCTCGTCAAATTCGAATAGACGAACACCATCGCGACCGCGCCGAGCTGATAGGCGAGGAACGCCGGCTTGCGCCCGAAGCGGTCCGCCGCGAGGCCGAACAGCCAGATGCCGAGCGCCATGCCGAGCACGGTGGCCGCGGTCCAGAGTCCGGATTTCGTGAGCGAGTAGCCGAAGGTCTTCGAGAGATAGCTCGGCAGCCAGATCATCAGACCGTAGTAGCCGAAGTTCTGCACCGAGCAGAGGACGATCACGCCGAGACTCGCGCGCGCGGTGCGGGCGTCGTCGAAAAGACGTCGCAGCGGCAGCTTGCGCGCGGCAGCCGACGCGGCGGCCGCGCGTCGCTCGACGAAAATGTCCGGCTCGGCCACGCGCCGCCGCACGAAAAACGACACGACGGCGGGAAAGAGGCCGACCGCGAACATGCCGCGCCAGCCGATCACGGGCAGGAGCATCGGCGTGATGAGCGCGGCGGCGAGCACGCCGAGTTGCCAGCCGATGCCCACGTACGACGACACGCGCGCCCGCAGCCGCGCGGGCCACGCCTCCGCGACGAGCGCCATGCCGATGCCGAACTCCCCGCCCAGCCCGATGCCCGCGACGGTGCGATAGACCAGCAGATCGCCGTAGCCCTGCGCGAGCGCGCACAAGCCGGTGAAGACGGCGAAGACGAGGATCGTCCAGGTCAGCATGCGCACGCGGCCGAAGTAGTCGGACAGCATGCCGAACACGACGCCGCCCGCGACCGCGCCCGCGAGCGTCCAGGTGACGAGCGCGCCGGATTGCGCGGGCGTGAGATGCAGATCGGCGGCGATCGCCGGTAGCATGAAGCCGAGGATGAGCAGATCGAAGCCGTCCATCGCGTAGCCGAGCATCGACGCGACGAGCGCATGCAGCGCGTGGCGGGTGGCCGCGGCGGACGAATCGGCCGCGGGCGTGGAACGGGAAACGGATGTCATCGGGGCAAAAAGAAGGAGTACGCGCAGCGCCGCGAGTTTACGTGCGGGCGTCGCGTCTTCACAACTCTCAAACAAATCGACGTGCGCAGCCGCCGACCGCAGCCCTCGCCCTGGCGGGCCGGCTCGGGTAAAATGGCGCCCTAGCTGTGCATGGGACGGTGCCTAAGGCGCTGAAGCGCCAAGTCCCGTCGACACGCGCGCAGGAAACGTCCAAAAGCCCGTCGAGCGACGGCTCTTTTCGCGTCACATCCATGCGCCAGGTCCCTCGCGGCCGCCTCCCGCTTCTTCAAGCGCCACACAAGTCCAAGGATTCGCCCATGACAGGCTTCGATCGCCAGACGATCTCCGACACCACCGCCAAAATGCTCCTCGAAGTGCAGGCGGTGCACTTCAACGCGGAAAAACCGTACATCTTCACGTCCGGCTGGGCGAGCCCGGTGTATATCGACTGCCGCAAGCTGATCTCGTACCCGCGCGTGCGCCGCGGCCTGATGGAGATGGCCGAAGCGACCATCCTCCGCGATGTGGGCTACGAGCAGATCGACGCCGTCGCCGGCGGTGAGACGGCGGGCATCCCGTTCGCGGCGTGGATCGCCGACCGCCTGATGGTGCCGATGCAGTACGTCCGCAAGAAGCCGAAGGGTTTCGGCCGCAACGCGCAGATCGAAGGCTTGCTAACCGAAGGTCAGCGCGTGCTGCTGGTGGAAGACCTGACCACCGACAGCCGCAGCAAGATCAACTTCATCAACGCGCTGCGCACCGCGGGCGCGACGGTGAACCACTGCTTCGTGCTCTTCCACTACAACATCTTCAAGGAAAGCGTGTCGGTGCTGAAGGACATCGACGTCGAGCTGCACGCGCTCGCCACCTGGTGGGACGTACTGCGCGTCGCGAAGGAGCAAGGCTATTTCGAGACGAAGACGCTCGACGAAGTCGAGAAATTCCTGCACGCGCCGGCGGAATGGTCGGCCGCTCATGGCGGCGTAACTGCGGCTCCGCAATAAGCAATACCGCGCTAAAATCCGTATATAGAAAAAATCCGCTGACTTAAATCAGCGGATTTTTTTATTTGGCGTGAAAATCGGTCACAGTGAATTTGGATTCGAAAGCGTGGAATCGTCGAGCGAGCCGTCGCCGGAATATGCCGAGAGATTCATTAAGCCGTTGCTTTGCGCATATTGAAATAGCTCGGAATCGCGTTCGATGCCAAGCTTTCGTATTGCGGTGTTGTTTTGCGTGCTGATGGTCTTGATACTGCGGCGCAATTGCGCAGCAATTTCGGTGATCGTCATGCCCGAAACGAAGAGGCGCACCACTTCGAGTTCCCGCTTGGACAGGATCACGCTGCGCTGCTGCCCGTTCGAGCTGAGGCCCATGCTGTCGAGCGCCGCCTTCACGGAAGGGCCGAGATACTCCTGCCCGCGCATGACGTGCTGGATCGCCCAACCGATATGGTTCATGTCGTCGGCCTTGTTGATGATCGACATCACGCCCACTTCGCGCAAACGTTTGAGGAGGGCCGGATTTTCGAGCATCGTCAGCACGACGAGCTTCACGCGCGGGAACTGCCGTCCGATATAGCCGAGCAGCGGCATGCCGTCGCCGTAGGAGCCGCCGGGCATGGCGAGATCGGTGACGAGGACATCGCAGGCCGACTTCTGGAGCAACTGGATGAGTTCGGTCGACTGTCGCGCCTGACCGATGACGTCCACCTCCGGAAATTAAATGAGCGCCTGTGTCGCGCCAAACAGAATCACTGGATGGTCATCTGCAATGGTGACCTTTATTCGCTGGCTCAATTAATTCTCCAAGGTATGGGTCGATTAGTTGCCGCGCGAATCTGCGTGGAAGTGCTCATTTCTACGTTCAATAGAGTCAGAAGTCATCGCCGTCAAGGCGCTGCACGCTACGTGCAAACCGGCGCACGCGCGATGCGCCATCGGTTGAATCTCAAGGAATCGCGGTTTTAATGCTTTGTTGCAATGTTAAACTGCAACCTGTCATGAAGCGCATCCATGAGACAAAAAACATCGTTGCAGCCGGCGAAACGCTGATATAACGCGCGACGATACTGAGAGGAGTTCAGCCCATGCGCCTCACCGGTCGACGCGTGAGTTCGAGTGGCCCCGTTGCATCAGCACTGTTCGTCGCCTTTGCGGCGGCCCTTCTCCCGAATTCGCGCGAGGCCGCGGCCGACCCCGTCTTCAGCGTATCGAGCACTGACCTCGCGCCGGGTAAGACCATCGGGCGCGATCTGCTCTTCGACCAGTCCGAGTGCAAGGGCGGCAACCGCTCGCCGCAGATTTCCTGGCGCGGCGCGCCCGCGAACACGCGCAGCTTCGCCGTGACGATCTTCGACCCCGACGCGCCGGGGCGCGGCTGGTGGCATTGGGCGGTCGCCGGCATCCCGGCCGGCACCGATCGCCTGCCGGGCAACGCGAGCGCCTCCGGCGTGTTGCGCAAGATGGGCGCGATCGAGGCGCGCAACGACTGGGACACGGACGGCTACGGCGGCCCGTGCCCGCCGCCCGGCAAGCCGCATCGCTACATCGTGACCGTGTACGCGCTCGACGGCGCCGATTCCCGCCTGCGCCAGGGCACACCCGCGCTGATGTTCGAGCACGAAATCCGCACGATGACGATCGCCAGCGCGCAGATGACTTTCACCTACGGCCGCTAGAACGTTGCCGACGAAAAGCGTGCGGTCGCGCCGGTCGGTGAAGAATTGTCTTTGCTAGACTGAGCCGATCCGTCCGCAAGGCATGCGTCGAGCGCGCGCCGCGGCGCGGGCAAAGACTCGGGGACATCATGCCGAACATCATCATCGTTTATCACAGCGGCTACGGCCACACGAAGAAGGTCGCGGAAGCCGTGCTCGGCGGCGCAACCGACGCGGGCGCGAGCGTCAGGCTGATGCCCGTCAGCGAGCTCGTCGACGACGCGTGGGCGCAACTCGACGCCGCCGACGCCATCGTGTTCGGCGCGCCGACCTACATGGGCGGGCCGTCCGCCGACTTCAAGAAATTCGCCGATGCGAGCTCGAAACCGTGGTTCGCGCAGAAATGGAAGGACAAGATCGCGGCGGGATTCACCAATTCCGCGCACATGAACGGCGACAAATTCCTGACCATTTCGTATTTCGTCACGCTCGCCATGCAGCACGGCATGATCTGGGTCGGCACGGGCATGATGCCGTCGAATACGAAGGCGGCCACGCGCAACGATCTGAACTTCGTCGGCGGATTCACGGGCCTGCTCACGCAATCGCCCGCGGATGCTTCGCCGGAAGAAGCGCCGCCGCCCGGCGATCTGGAAACGGCGAAGGTCTTCGGCGCGCGCATCGCCGAGGTGACGGCGCGCTGGATCCGCGCCCGGGCGGACGTCGAAAACGGTGGACATCAGCCCGCCTCGGAATCGCCTTAGAATGTTGGTTTTGCGGCGAGCGCCCGCACGAACCAGCGAGATCGAGATGACCACGAAAGTATTTGTCGACGGACAGGAAGGCACCACCGGCCTGAAGATTTTCGAATATCTGTCGCAGCGCCGTGACATCGAGGTGTTGCGCATCGAGGAAGCGAAGCGCAAGGACGTCGAGGAGCGGCGCCGGCTCATCAATGCGTCGGACGTGACGTTCCTGTGCCTGCCGGATGTCGCGTCGCGCGAGTCGGTTTCGCTCGTCGACCGCGACAACACGCGCACCGTCATGATCGACGCCAGTACCGCGTTCCGCACGCAGGACGACTGGGCGTACGGTCTGCCGGAGCTTTCGCGCGCGCAGCGCGAGCGCCTGCGCACGTCGAAGCGCATCGCGGTGCCGGGCTGCCACGCGTCGGCGTTCGTGCTGTCGGTGCAGCCGCTCGTCGCGGGCGGTCTCGTTCCCGCCGATTTTCACGCGCACGCCTACTCGATCACCGGCTACAGCGGCGGCGGCAAGAAGATGATCGCGGAGTACGAAGCGGGCGGCAACGAGAAGCTCATGAGCCCGCGCCCCTACGCGCTCGGTCTCACGCACAAGCACCTGCCGGAGATGTCGGTGCGCACGGGCCTTTCGCGCGCGCCGATCTTCACGCCGATCGTCGGCCCGTTCCTGAAGGGCCTCGCCGTAACGACGTACTTCTCGCCGGACCAGTTGAAGCGCCCGGCCAAGCCGCAGGACGTGCGCGACATGCTGGCCGAGTACTACAACAACGAGCCGTTCGTGCACGTGATGCCGTTCGACGCCGAAAGCAATCTCGACGCCGGCTTTTTCGACGTGCAGGCGTGCAATGAAACGAATCGCGTCGATATTTTCGTGTTCGGCAACGACGAGCGCTTCGTAACGGTCGCGCGCCTCGACAATCTCGGCAAGGGCGCGTCGGGCGCGGCGATTCAGTGCATGAATCTGGCTATCGGCGCGGATGAGGAGACGGGTCTCGCGCGCTGATCGCGCTTCGCCTGAAAACCCGAAAGGCCGGTTCGCGTCACCGCGAATCGGCCTTTTTTGCGTCTGGCGGTGCAGCGCAACATCGGGCTGCACGGACGAAAAAAAGCCCGCCGAGACCGGCGGGCTGAATCCATATCAGTGGAGACATGGAGGAGACAGGAGTAAATATACCAATAATTTTGGTGCAACGCAACATCGGGCGTTGCGGAAGGCCGACGCAATTGCCGCCGACGACGTTCACGGCTGCATCATTGAAAGAATGAACTGCAGCTGATCCGCTGAAATCGGCTTGACGAGATGCACGTCGAAACCGGCGTCCTGCGTCATTTCCCGATGCTGCGGCTGGCCCCAGCCCGTCAACGCGACGAGCATCATCGCCGGGCCGTTCGGCAAGCCGCGCAGCGCGCGCGCCGCCGCGAGGCCATCCACGATCGGCATGCCGAGATCGAGGATCACGACTTCGGGATCGAACTGGGCCGCGACCTCGACGGCTTGCGCGCCGTTCGCCGCAAGCGCCACTTCGTGACCCATGCCGTTCAGCAGATGCGCGAGACCGGCGAGTGCGTCGTCGTCGTCATCGGCTATCAGGATGCGCTTGCTCACGATGACCTCACCGGGAACCGTAAACTTCGAGCTTCAGCATGTTCGCCCCCGCCTGGGACGCCGCGATCTCGGTGCGCGCGCCGCGTGCGCCAAGATAGAAATGCTGGCGCGCAGGCGAGTTCTGATCGTGCGTCGCGTCGGGAAGGCACGATGCGATATCCGCCGCAACACCTTGCAGCGCATCGGCGCCCGAGCCGCCATGCGGCGTCCAGGTGCATCGATAGTTCGTCTGCGAAGCGGCGCACTTCGCGTCGTCGCCGTAAGGCAGCGCGACCGCGCGACCGTCGAATCCTGAAAGCGACGAAAAATTCGGCGCCGCGGCCACGATGCGCTTCAACGCGGCGCAGGGGCTCGGGCTGTCGTCGGCGTGCGCGGGCGGCGTCACGAGGATGCCGATCGAAAGCGGCAGGAGCGCGGCCAAAGCAGCGCGTCGGCCTGACAGATGCATGGGGCGCCTCCTTTTTAACCGTTCTTCTTCGCGCTTCGCCGGCAACCGGGACGAACGCTCCCCGCGCTACGAGCGCGACTATGCGCCCCCCGGTTGCGCCTGTATGTTCGAAAGCGAATGAAGCACTGAAGACGGAAGCAAGTCATGCACCTGTTCGTGCAGACGTTTGAGCGTCAGTGCCGCACGAGCGCCATCATCGCGCCGAAGCCGACAAACACGCCGCCCGTCAGCCGGTTGAACGCCTGCGCGACGCTCGCGCTTTTCAGCTTGTCGCCGATGCGTGCGCCGAGACCCGCGTACACCGCGTACCAGCTCACCTCGATGACGGCGAAAGTCGACACGAGCACGGCGAACTGCGGCAGCACGGGCCGGCCCGCGTCGATGAACTGCGGCAGGAGCGCCGCCGCGAAGAGAATCGCCTTGGGATTGCTGCTCGCGACGAGGAAACCGTTGCGAAAGAGCGTCTTGCGCTTCACCGACGGCGCGCCGGCGCTTTCATCGCGCACATCGATCGCGCTGGCTTTCGCGCGCCAGCTCTTCACGCCGAGCCAGACCAGATACGCCGCGCCGGTCAGACGCAGCGCGTCGAAAAGGCGCGGCCACGCGTCCAGAAACACGCCCAGCCCCGCAGCCGATACGGACAGCATCACGACGAGCGCCGAGAGGCAGCCGGCCATCGTGGCCGTCGAGCGTTTGAGGCCGTGACGCGCGCCGTGCGTCATCACGAGCAGCATGTTGGGACCGGGAATGGCGGAAACGACGAACACTGTGGCGACGAACAGCCACCAGAGATGCAGACTCATTGCGGCGCGGCGTATAAAGGAAAGGGATTCGCATTATGCCGTCCGACCGCGCCGATGCGGGAGGAACGCCGCTTTCGCCGCAACATCGATACGGAATCAGCGACCCGCGCGACGCGCCGCGACTTGCCCGAGCACGGCGAAGTCCTTTTCGCCGTCGCCGTGAGCGAGCGCGTCGACGAGGTTGTCGCGCACGACGCTCGCCACCGGCAGCGGCACGTTCACGGCATCGCCCGCGGCGATCGCGAGGCGCACGTCCTTCAGCCCGAGACGCGCCTTGAAGAGCGCGGGCTCGTAGCGGCGCTCGGCGATCATCTTTCCGTAGCCCTGATACACCGGGCCGGGAAACAGCGAATTCGTGATGACATCGAGCAGCGTCTGCGATTCGATGCCGTGGCCGCTCACGAGCGCTGCGGCCTCGCCGAAGCTTTCGATCGCCGACGCCAGCATGAAATTCGCCGCGAGCTTGAGCACGTTCGCGTGTTGCGGCTCATTGCCGACGCGCCAGGTCTTCTGGCCGAGCGCATCGAGCACGGGCTGCACGCGGTCGATGGCATCGCTCGCGCCCGCCGCGAGAATGTTGAGCTTGCCCGCCGCCGCGACATCCGGCCGCCCGAGCACGGGCGCGGCCACATACGCGACGCCATGCTGCGCGTGCAATTCAGCCAGTTCGGCGGCGAGCGCCGCCGAGATGGTCGCCATGTTGACGTGCACGAGACCCTTCGGCGCGTGCTTGAGCAAGCCGCCATCGACGAGCACGGAGCGCAGCGCGTTGTCATCGGCGAGCATGGAGAACGCGGCGTCGCCGGCGAAGGCCTGCTCAGGCGTATCGACCACCGATGCGCCCTGATCCGCGAGCGCGCGCGTCTTGTCGCGCGAGCGGTTCCACACACGCACGGTGTGCCCCGCCTTCAGCGCGTTGCTCGCCATTGCGCCGCCCATTTCGCCCAGTCCGATGAATCCGATATCCATGTTCGCGTGCTCCTTTGCCTTGTCCGCTCGCCGCGTCGGTGAGGCCCGCGCGACCCGAGCGCCAGTAGAGCACATCGCCGGAAAGCACGCAGAGGCGGGCAATGCGATACTGCCTGCATGGTCAAGGCGCGCTTTCACTTTCATCGCGAACTGAACGATTTCCTCGCTCGATCCCAGCGCGGGCATACGTTCGCCTGCGCGTGCCCGAAGGCTTCGTCGACCAAGCACATGATCGAGGCGCTCGGCGTGCCGCATACGGAAGTCGATCTGATCGTGAAGAACGGCCGCCCGGTCGGATTCGATGCGCAGATCGAACCCGACGATGTCATCGAGATCTATCCGGCCCGCCACGCGCCCGCGAGCATGGCGAACGGCGCGCTGCTGCTGCGCCCGCCGCTGCATAACGCCGATCTGAGCTTCATTGCCGACGCGCATCTCGGCGGTCTCGCGCAGCTTCTGCGGCTCGCGGGCTTCGATACGCGCTACGACAACAACTTCCCCGACGACGAAATCGAAGCGCTCGCGCAGGACGAAGCGCGCATCGTGCTCACCCGCGATCGCGAGCTGCTCAAGCGCCGCACGGTGCTGCGCGGTTGCTATGTGCGCGCGCTGCAGCCCGACGACCAGTTCCGTGAAGTCTCGGAGCGCTTCGATCTCACGCCGCATGTGCGCGCGTTCCGTCTCTGCCTGATGTGCAACGCGCCGTTGCGTCCGGCCGGCCCCGGCGATATCGACGGCCGCGTGCCCGAAGGCGTGCGCGAGCGGCATACGCGCTTCGTCACCTGCGACGTGTGTCATCGCGTGTTCTGGGAAGGCTCGCACTGGCGGCGCATGCGTGCACGCATCGACGCGCTGGCGGAAGCCGGACGCTAGGGCCCGCGCGTCGCGTTCCGTACAATACGGGCCTTGTAATCAATCGTCCGCCCCGGAGCATCACGTGAACAAATTCGAACTCGAACAGAACAAGGCCTTCAAACTCGCCAACGACCTGAAGCAAGGCGGCCGCGCGCGCGCGGGCGCCGCCGGCGAGCAGAAGATCGATCGGCGCGAGCAGCGCAAGCTCGATCAGGCGAAGGGACTCGTGCCGTTCGCATGCAAGCTGGATGAAAAGCTGGTGAAGCAGTTGAAGGAGCGCGCCGAGGCGCATGAAGGCGGAATGACGGAAGTGCTGGCCGAGTTGCTGGTTAAGGCGGGACTGGAGCGGTAAGCGCTGTTATTTGTCGCCGTAGTGGCCGCGGCAACTGATGACGAGAAGCTGGCCGTCCACAACGGAATACACCAGGCGATTCTTCTCGTCTATGCGACGCGACCACGCCTTCTGGTACTTGAGCGGCTCCGGCTTGCCCGTCCCGGTGAATGGATTGCGACAGCACTCGTTGATCAGGCCGGTCACCTTCTTGAAGATCTTCAGGTCCGACCCGTGCCAGAAGTGGTAGTGGTACCAACTCGGCATTGAGAACTGAACGGCGCGCGCCATTATGCGACCTGCTTCGTTCTCTTCGCGAACATTCTGCCCAGCACATCGAGGAACGATGTTTTCGGCCTCTGCCTTCCGACTTTGCCAGACGGAGCGTGCGCGCCATGAACGCCGGGCGCTTCGTCCAATTCGTCGTCGATATCTTCCGGCGAGAGAAACTTGTCTTCCGTGTAACCCAGCGCCCTGAATTGCGCGAGCGATTCTTCGAACAGCCGCTTATCCAGTTCACGCTCGGCTTCTTCAAGACGCGCCGCCATCCTCTGCAGCGATTCGCCGGACATCACGACGAGATCCTCCGAATCCAGCAGCGGCATCTCGCCCCACTCGCTCAACCTGCCCGCCTCCCGCGCTTTCTCGTAATCACGCTCGATTAATTCAACCATCCTAACCATTTTCCGCCCTCGCACCTGCACAACGATGGGCAGATTATCACCGCCAACGCCTGCGCTAGGCCACCTGTCCGAACGGAATAGGAAGAAACGCCGTCAAACGCTCCCTTCCTTCTCGATCACCAGGATCCGCGCCTCGCCGACCGGCTCCGCATAATGCTCGTCGCCGGCTTGCGCATGGAAGATATCGCCCGCGCGCAGCGTCAGCGTGCGCTCGCCATCCTCGCCGCGCACGTGCATCCGGACTTCGCCCTGCATCACGGCGAACACTTCCTCGCCATCGTTCACATGCCATTTGTACGGCTTGTCGGTCCAGTGCAGACGGCACGATGTGCCGTTCATCACGCAGATATCGAGCGCGCCCCACGCGCGCTCCGCCGTGAATTTGCCGCTTTCGATCACTTTCATTTGAACGCTGCCTAACGAATGAAGTCGCGTGCTTCGTCGACGTCCGCGTGGCGCGTCGCCGGAATGCACGCGACCGCGATCAACGAGAGCACGATCCCGCCCATCACATAGAAGGTGGGCGCGAGTTGCGATTCCGTGACGCGAATCAGCCACGTCACGATGAACTGCCCGAAGCCGCCGAAGATCATCACGGCGATGTTGTACGCGATCGAAAGCCCCGTCGAGCGCACGTGCGCGGGAAAGAGTTCCGCGATCAGCGCGCCGAACGGCCCGTAGTAGCCGGACAGCGTAATCGAAAGCAGCGCCTGCACGACGATGAGCCGCATCACGCTCGGCTCGGCCGCGAGCCACGCGAAGAGCGGATAAATCGCGACCAGCGTGATCAGCAGCGACCAGAGCGAAAGCCCCTTGCGCCCGATGCGATCCGACCACGCGCCCGCGATCGGCGAAAGCACCATCAACAGCAGATTGCCGACGATCAGCGCCGTGAACGACTGCCCGAACGGCAGCTTCAGTTGCTTGACAGCGAAGGTCGGCAGATAGGCGATGAGCACGTACACCGACACCGTCAGCGCGATCACCGAGCCGAGCCCGCACAGCACTTCGCGGCTGTGCGTCCTGAACACTTCGCCGAGCGTCGCGCGGCGCGCGGTCTTCTTCGCGTGCAGGAACGCTTCGGTATCGGCCATGTTGCGGCGGATATACAGTCCGATAGGACCGATCACGAGACCGAAGATGAACGGCACGCGCCAGCCCCACGAATCGAGCGCTTCGGGCGACAGGCCGCGCGAGATCAGCGCGCCGACGATCGCGCCGAGCAGCAGCGACGCCGCCTGGCTCGCCATTTGAAAGCTGCCGTAGAAGCCGCGCTTCGAGAACGGCGCCGCTTCGATCAGGAGCGCGGTCGAGCTGCCAAACTCTCCGCCCGCGGAGAAGCCTTGCAACAACCGCGCGAACACGATGACGAGCGGCGCGCCGACGCCGATCGCCGAGTACGGCGGCGCAATCGCGAGTATCAGGATGCCGAGTGTCATCAGCCCGATGACGAGCGTCAACGCCGCCTTGCGTCCCGCGCGATCCGCATAGAGACCGAGCACGATGCCGCCGATCGGCCGCATCACGAACGCGACGCCGAAGGTCGCGGTGGTCAGAAGAATCGACGAATAGTCGCTGTCGCTCGGGAAGAACAGACGAGCGATGACGACCGTCATGAAGCCGAACACGGTGAAGTCATACCACTCCAGCGCGTTGCCGATGACCGCCGCCGTCACGGCGCGCGCATTCAATGCTCTTCCTGGCATGCGATCCCCTGGGGTCATTGGGTGTCGTGCCGGGCCGGCGCCTTCACGCGCCGCCCCGATGGTCCTGTTGTCCGCGTTTTGCCCTAAAGATGCGCACGCGTGGCTCTTTTTGCCTTGGCGAGTGTAAAGACGGTTTTTCGCTCAATCAAGTGAATTGCGAACAAAGAAAAGCGCGCCGGGCCTTTCGGCCGGGCGCGCTTTCCGATTGAAGCCCGAGATGTGCGTCGCGCGTTATGCCTTCTTCACATAAGCGCTGCACCAGCCCTTCGAAGCGACCTGCTTGTTGCTGAACATCGGGCATGGCGCGTAGGCGTCGGTCGGCTTGCCCTGATAGAACTGGCAGTTGCCGCAGTCCTGTCCGGCGGCGTACTTCGCGAATTTCGCCTTGTCGACCTTGCTCGCGTCTTCCTTGTAGCCCAGCGCCTGCGCGGTGGGATCGCTCTCGGCGACCTTGGCCGCGTCCGCGGCGAATGCGGTGCGCGAACCGAGCGCGAACGTCGATGCGACGCCCACGCTGGTGATCAGAAACGTGCGACGTGATGTCTTCATGGTGACTCACTCCATGTTGTATTGGGGGAACGCGCCGTTCTTGGCGACGGCGATACCCGAGCATATCAACCTGGAAGCGAGTCGACGACGACAAATGTTAGAGATAAGGGACCGTAGAAAGTCGCATGTAAGTCAGCGCGCCATATCGGCCACGCGTTCGGCAATCGCAAGCGATGCCGTCAGCCCCGGCGATTCCATCCCGAACAGGTTCACGAGCCCCGGCACGCCGTGCGCGGACTTGCCCTGAATCATGAAGTCCGCCGCCGCCTGTCCCGGACCGGAGAGCTTCGGCCGGATGCCCGCGTAGGCGGGTTGCAGCGCGTCGTCGGGCAGGCCCGGCCAGTACGCGCGGATCGCGGCATAGAACGAATCGGCGCGGCGCGGATCGACGTCATAGTTGAGCGTGGGCACCCATTCGACATCCGGGCCGAACCTCACCTGCCCGCCGAGATCGATCGTCAGATGCACGCCGAGGCCGGCCTCGTTCGGCATCGGATAGATGAGCCGCTCGAACGGCGCGCGCCCGCTCACGCTGAAGTAGTTGCCCTTCGCGAAGTAGAGCGGCGGCACGTGGCGATCGTCGAGGCCGCGGATATTGCGTGCGATCTCGTTCGCATGCAGTCCCGCGCTATTGATCAGATACGACGCCCGGAAGCGCGCCGGAGACTCGCCGCCCGTCTCGACGATGAAGCAGCCCTCGCGCGCATCGATGGAGACGACCGGCGTATGGAACACGATGTTCGCGCCGTGGTTCTCCGCTTCGCCCTGCAGCGCGAGCATGTACTGGTGACTGTCGACGATGCCCGTCAGCGGGGAATACACCGCTTCGACGCATTGCAGTTGCGGCTCCATCTCCGCCGCCTGCGCGCCGCTGATGCGCGCGAGCCCTTTCACGCGGTTCTCGATGCCTTTCTGCTCCAGCGCAGCCAGCTGCGGCACCTGGGTGCGCGCCGTCGCGACGAGCAGCTTGCCGCATTGCCGATGCGGCACGCCGCGCGCCTGACAGAACTCATACAGCATGTCGCGGCCGCGCACGCACAGTTCCGCCTTCAGCGATCCGCGCGGGTAATAGATGCCCGCGTGTATCACTTCGCTGTTGCGCGAGCTCGTGCCGATGCCGATGCCCTCGCCCGCTTCCAGCACGATGACTTCGCGCCCGCGCATCGCCAACGCCCGGGCGATCGCCAGTCCGATGACGCCCGCTCCGATTACCACGCACTCGATCCGATCCATGTCTTGTTCCGCTGCAGATTGTCCCAACTATTTTACGTTCGGGACTATTGCGTGATACACAACAAACGCACACGGATTACATCGTTTTCCGGTTTAATTCAGAAAAAGGCAAGAATCTGGCCGCCAGATGTCAAAAATGACAGGTTTTGGCGACCTTTTTGGCAATTTCGCGAATAGGGGCTTTCAGAAACCGATGGCTCTTTTGCGCGAATTCCGGTCGAGCTGGATGTCGCGGGCCTCCACATGGTGCCTTCCGTCGATGCGCGCATTGCCGAACGCGTTGAGCATCGCGCGCCGCATGCCGCGCGGCGACGCCTGCGTGAGCGCGTCGAGCGGCGCGTCGCCGAGGGTCTCCGGGAAGCGCGCGCCCCACGCGTGGGCATCGCGGATTTCGGCGTAAATCGACTGCGCGATGCGGCGCGCGCCGTCGCGGTCCGGCGGCGGAATCTCGTAGACGTTCATGCGGTTGAGCAGCGGCTCGGGAATCGCGCGGGCGTCGTTGGCGGTCGCGATCCACACGACATTGCCCGCGTTGATCGGCACCTCGGCGAATTCGTCGATGAAAGTCTGCGCCGTGTCGTGCTCCAGCAGTACATAGAGCGCGCCGAGCGGATCGTATTGCGCGTCGCCGGTGGCCTTGTCGATTTCATCGACGGTGATGACGGGGTTCGCGTAGCTGCCGTTCACGAGCGCGTCGAAGACCTTGCCCGGCTTCGCGTTGCGCCATTGCGACGACGCGCCCGACAGAATCCAGCCCGCCGTGAGCGAGCTCATCGCGACGTAATGGCACGACGTGCCGAGCAGCCGCGCCAGTTGCTTTGCGAAATGCGTCTTGCCGATGCCCGGCTCGCCGAGCAGCAGCATCGGCATGAGTTCCAGGCGGTCGTCGGTTTCGAGGCACAGCGCGATCTGCTTGCGGATATCGTCGAGCGGTTCCTCGAAATTCGGCAGATTCGCCGCGAGGTCGTCGATCGACGGCATGCGGTTCGGCTTCACGCAAAAGCGCAGATTGCCCACCTTGAGCATTTTTTCGTAGGTGGCGCGCAAGGCGTCGCTCGCGCCTTCGGGGAGGTCGTTGAGCGCGGTTTCCACGTCGTCGAGACTGTAGACCTTGCTGAACGATGCCACCGCCAGTTCCTGTTTGACCACGGCCGTCGTCATGTCACACCCCGTCAGTTTTTTATGGTCGACGAGTCCAGTGTATCGACGCCAAAACCGCGTGCAAGCGAGCAGTCGAACGCGTGTGCTGCTAATTGGGACGCGCACTTTGATCGACGAAGCCGTGTTCGGCGCGCGCTAGTATCATCGACGGGACCGATGCGGCGGGCGGGTTCGAAACCTGCTGCCTTTCAAGCCGGGGTTGAGATGTGCGTCGGCCGCCACAATGGTGTGTTTCAGCGGACAGGCTGAACCGGACCCGCGCCGCCGTGTCACAACGAAGTCGCCGAGGATCGCCGATCCAGCCGCCGCCGCAAGGCGCGCCGCCATCCGAACAGTCCGCGCGCAGGAGTTGCTTTCAATGCATAAAACGATACGAACCGCCTTTGCGAACGCCGCGCTCATGACGAGCGCCTGTCTTGCCGCGTTCAGCGCACAAGCGCAAGTCACGCCGCCGCAGCCGGTGAACTGGGAATTGCAGGTCGTGCGCGACGGACAACAGATCGATTCGTTTTCCGGCACGACCAACGTCGGACAGGCGCGCACGGATACGCACCACAACAAGGTGCAGAACCGCGTCGGCTGCGCGGATCAGCCCGCAGGCGATATCGACCTGCAACGCACCGTCACCATCTCGCCGATTCACGCGTCCGCCGACGACATCACGCTCGCCATCGACGCGCAGGAAACCTTGCAGGAAGACAGCTCGCGCGTGTCGCAGTCCGGCTGCAAGCTTCCGCCGGTTCCGCGCCAGGTCAGCGGATCGCATCCGGGGCTCGTGCTGAAGCCGGGCGAATGGGGGCAATGGCAGATCATCGACAGCAACCCGTCGCTCGCGTACCGAGTGCGCGCGAGTCTCGGCTCATCGACGGCGGCGCAATGACAATCGCGGTGACATAGACTCAAGAGGCCGCCGCCCAAGACAACAACAGCATGCGAAACCCAGAACATCTTCCGCCAGGTCCGTCCGCTCATTCGGCCACGCCGGATTTCACCGCGGTCAGCTGGAATCTGCACAAGGGCCGCTCGCCCCTCGGCTTGCGCGCGTGGAACGCGATGCAGCGGTGGGTTCAGACCACCAACGCGGACGTCTATTTCCTCCAGGAAGCGATGGCGCGGCGCATGCCGCAGCCCGTGCTCGCGAGCGGCTTCGGCAACCCGCTCAACGCGCCGCTCGACGATGTCTGGCATTGCCAGGCCACCGAGATCGCGACCGCGCTCGAATTGCAGATCGCGCTCGGGCCGAACGTGTTCAAGCCGTCGTGGCGGCACGGCAATGCGATCCTGTCGCCGCATCCGCTCGATCTCTCCGGGCGCTGGGATATTTCGGCGCATCGCTTCGAAAAGCGCGGCTTGCTGGTCGCGCGCGCGACGTTCGCCGGCCAGGCGGTCACGCTGTTGTGCGCGCATCTCGCGCTGACGCGTCAGGCGCGGCTGCGTCAGATGAACTGGATCGCGCACTGGATCGCGAAAGAAGCGCCCGAAGGGCCGCTCGTGCTCGCGGGCGACTTCAACGACTGGCGCAACGACTCCGTGCCGCTCTTCGGCGAGCTCGGCATGCAGGAGGTCGCGACGATGCTCGGCGAATCGGGCCGCACCTTCCCGGCGTTCTCGCCCGCGCTCGCGCTCGACAAGATGTTCGTGCGCGGCCTGAAACCGGTGGAATGGATCGTGCCGACGCAGGACACCGCGTGGCTGTCCGATCATCTGCCCTATATGGCGCGGCTGCGGGTGGAATAACCGCGGCGCTTACCTGATCAGCGCTTCCAGATCCGCGATGGTGACGGGCTTCGTCAGATGATGGTCGAAGCCCGCGTCGAGCGCGCTCTGGCGGTCGGCGTCGCTGCCCCAGCCGGTCAACGCGAGCAGCAGCGCGTGCTTCGTCGTATCGCGCTTTCTCATTTCGCGCGCCACGTCGAAGCCGCTCATGCCCGGCAAGCCGATATCGAGCACGATCACATCGGGTTGAAAATCATCGATCGATGCGAGCGCACGCGGGCCGTCGTGCTCGGTACGCACATGATGGCCGAGCGCTTCGAGCAGCATCGACAGGGCAAGCGCCGCATCGACGCTGTCGTCGACGAGCAGGATACGGCGGCCGTGCGCCGCGCCGCCGCTTGCTTCGGCGGTGGTGTTCATGCGAATCCCCGTGAGTCGTCGCCGCGCGAAACCGGTGCTCCGACCCTCGCACGACTTTATTGAGATGATTCGGGGACTGTAGCACAGCGGGTTCGCGCGCAAGAGAATGAGCCCGCAATCACGGCGCGCGACGGCTCTGCTATCGTGAAAGCTTCACGCGCCGCCATTCCCGCCCCACCGCCATGTTCGATCTCTTCGACGACATCCCCAAGCCCGACATCGTGTGGCATCCGGACTGGATCGGCGCCGACGAGGGTTCCGATCTGATGGGCGCGCTGATCGAGGAAGTCCGCTGGCAGCAGGACACCATGACCACGCCGGGCGGCCGCGTGCCGCTGCCGCGTCTGACCGCGTGGCAGGGCGACCCGGACGCGGTCTACGTCTATTCGGGCATCCGCAACGTGCCGCAGCCGTGGACGCCCGCCGTCGCGCAACTGCGCGAACGCGCCGAGGCCGAGTGCGGCGCGCGCTTCAACAGCGTGCTGCTGAATCGCTATCGCAGCGGCATCGACAGCATGGGCTGGCACGCCGACAAGGAACGCGAGCTCGGTCCGGAGCCGGTGATCGCATCGGTGAGTCTCGGCGCCACGCGCACCTTCGAGTTCCGTCACGCGCGCACGCACACCACGCACACGCTGTCGCTCACGCACGGCAGCCTGCTCGTGATGCGCGGACGCACGCAGCAGGAATGGGTGCATCGCGTGCCGAAGGAGCCGGGCGCGCGCGGCGAGCGCATCAATCTGACATTCCGCTGGGTCGATGCGTCGAAGCGCAAGTAGCCGCGCTCACGGCCGTCGGGCGACGAAATCGATCTCCACGAGCGCATCGCGCGCAAGCCCCGTCACGCCGATGCACGTGCGCGCCGGCAGCGGCTTCGGCAGAAAGTACGAGCGATACACCGCGTTCATCGCGTCGTAGTCGCGCTTGAACTCGGTTAGGAAGATGCGCACGCTGACCACGTTGTCGAGCGTGAGCCCGATGCCGTTCAGCACGAGTATCAGGTTGTCCATCACACGACGGGTCTGCGCGGCCACGCCTTCGGGCAGCGGCGCGCTGTCGTCGTTCGGATCGGTGGGCATCTGGCCGGTCAGGAACACCCAGCCGTCGGCTTCGGCGGCATGAGAGAAAGGACCGACCGGCGTCGGCGCGGCATCGACCATCGAGAATTTGGGCAGATGAGTCACGTCGTCTCCTCGTTTTGCGTGTCGTATCGTCCGGAGATGGCACGTTAGCGCGCCAAAATTGCGCGCGTGTTTCCGCCTCGTGCGAAGATGGCGCGGCTTACAGTCACCTTGATACGCGCGATGCTGCCCTTTCCCCTGCTCACCGAAGCCGTCATGCGCATGCTGACCGCGATGCTGATCGGCTGCATCATCGGCATCGACCGCGATCTGCACGGCAAGCCCACCGGCATGAAGACGCTCGGGCTCGTGTCGCTGGGCGCGTGCATCGCGACGATGTGCGCGCAAGGCTTCTCGATGACGCTCTCGAACGACGCCGACGTGTCGCGCGCCGTGCAGGGCATCGTGACGGGCGTCGGCTTTCTCGGCGCGGGCGTGATCCTGCAGAATCCGCGCGAGAATCGCGTGCGCGGGCTGACCACGGCGGCGTCGATATGGGTGACGGCGGCGGTCGGCATCGTGTGCGGGCTGGGCGTGTGGAGCGTCGCGTTCATCGCGATGATCCTGATGATCGCGCTGCTGATCGTCGGGCGCGTCGCCGAGAAGCGTCTGTTGCGGCGCTGGATGGACAAGCCGGAAGACGAGCGCCAGAAATACGCGGACGTCGAAGAAGCCTAGGAATCCGCGCGGCAGACAGAATTTGAGCTGCCGGTACTGACGCCACATCGTGCGGGCGTCAACGCCGATTGCGGTTTGGCCCGCCATTGCGCGCAAAAGTGGCTTTCCCGGCGGCGAAATCAGGGCAATGTTGTCCCCTTCGGGACTTACGCAGGCGTCATTTTCGACATTCTGCGTAGGTTCAGCGCCGCGCAGACGAGTTTCCATTCGGCCTGTGCCTTGGCCAGTCCACGCATGCTGAATTGTCGAAATCCGAGAACGCTCTTTACCCAGGCATTCGGCGGTTCGGACAGCCATTTGCGCTTTCGATAGGCCGCCTGAGTTTGCGCACAAGTAAACTTGTCGGCCATCGCGGCGCATAG
>NZ_FCOX02000074.1 GCF_900044055.2 Caballeronia calidae
CGCTGGTTCAGCACCAAATAGCTCCGGCACAGCGCTACGCGCTGCCGTTGGGTATGCAAGGGAAACCAACGAACCACAAATGCAGTGAGATAGAAGCGTTAGCAAAGAAGCGCGCGCAGCCCCGATGGACCGGTCGGCCGCGAAGCGGGCTGGAGCTGTTTGGCGCCTTACCAGTTAGTTAAGCGGCGCGATGTGGCAGACCGTGCGCGATCCAAGCCCGGTAAGGCCTATGAGGGCACTCGCTACTGCCGGACCACGAGAGTGTTTCTGTGCCGGGGCCGGTGTGAAGTGCTTTGGATGGGGATAGCTGTTTCTTTGGTTACTTTCTTTGCAGCAGCAAAGAAAGTGACTGCCGCCCCGCACAGGGGCAACGCCAATAGACCGACGCGAAAACGGGATCCGGCGAACAACAACAACAAAAAAACCCTGTCCCTCACGGCCCAAGCGAAACAAAAAAACTGCTCCGCATTGCAACACACTGTCACCCATGCATCACCCGATGCAACACCTGCTTGCCGAAGGTTTACAGCGTCGGCAAAGCAACCAAAGCCCTTGGCACAAATATTGAGAGTTCAACCCGCTGAAGCCCCGCGAGGCACATCGCGACGACCCAAAGTCCCATCGTGAATCGCGGAAGCGACGAGCCACGCGCAAGCGCCGCTGCCGTCGGCAAGAGCGAGATCGGCATCATCGCGGATACCACCCGCACCGATCACCTCGCGCCCTCCGGCAAGCGCCCGCACGGCAGCGAACGTATCGAGATCGGGCCCGGCGTACGCGCCGACATGATCGAGCGTCATCACGATCACGCGCGACGGCCACCACGCGCTCTCGGTACGCGTCGAACCGAGCGCCCGCCCGCCGCGATAGTCGAGCGAAAGAATCGGCTCGAAGCCACAAGCCGATGCCTCGGCGATCGCGCCGATGTCGAGCAGCGTCTCGGTGCCGAACACGGGCACGATCGCGGCGGGCGACGCGGACCGCGACAGACGCGTGATGCGTTCGACCAGCGCGCGCATCGGCGCGAACGCGGTGAAGCCCGCGTCGAGCCAGATGCGCAGGCCGTCGCCGAGGGCGTCGCAAAGTGCGGCGAGCGCATGGTCGTGCGCGCCGCGCGACAGGATCGCGCCCAGATCGGCGACGTACAACGTGCGTGCGCCGGTGGCGGCGACGAGCGCGCGGGCGATCGCAACCGGATCGCTCGTCGCGCACAAGGAGGACTGGATCGGCCGATAACGCGAACGCTCGCCGCGCACCGCGCGCACCGCGTGGCCGTCGAGCAGATCGAGAACGGGTATCACCTGCATGGATGGCTTTCCTTTGAACAAGATCTTTGTATTCGAGTATCTCACCGGCGGCGGCATCGATCCGGACGTGGCGGGCACAGGCAGCCTCGCCGACCTCTCCGCGCTGATCGTCGAAGGCCGCGTGATGCGCGATGCCATCGCCGCCGACCTGCGCGCGCTGCCGGGCATCGAGGTGACCGTCGCGAGTTCGCGCTTCGAGCAGCTCGACGACGAACGCGGCTACGTACGCGCACAGCCCGGCGAGCCGGTCACGCGCTTCGTCGCCCGCATGGCGCGCGAGCATGACTATGCCTGCATCGTCGCGCCCGAGTGCGATGGGCTGCTGCTGAAGCTCTACGATGCCGTCGGCCAGGCGCGCTGGCTCGGCTGCGCGAAGGAAGCGATCCGCGCGGCGTCGAGCAAGAGCGCGACGGCCGCGTGTCTCGCCGCACGCAGCATCCCTGCGACGCCCGCGCTCGAACCGGAGCATGCGTCCGCGGGCCTCGGACGGCGCTGGGTCGTCAAGCCCGACGACGGCGCGGGCGGCCTCGATACCTACGTGTACGACGATCTCGCCGCCGCGCGCGCCGAATATCAGGCGCGCGCCGAAGCGGGCCGCAATCCCGTGCTGCAGGAATGGGTCGACGGCGAGCCGCTGAGCCTGTCGCTGATCTGCCGCGACCGGCTCTCGCGGCTGGTCAGCATCAACCGGCAGCGCATCGGCTTGTCGGATGCGGCGGGCTCGGGACGGCGCGAGCGCATCGTTCAGTTCGATGGCGTCGATGTCAATTGCATCGACCGGCATGGTCCGCAAGGGCGCGCGCTGGAGCGGCTCGCGCTGCGCGTCGCGGAGGCGTTTCCGGGCTTGCGCGGCTTCGCCGGTATCGATGTCGTGTGGCATCCCGAGCGCGGGCCGGTCGTGATCGAGGTGAATCCGCGTCTGACGGTCGCGTATGCGGAACTGAGCCGGCGTGGCGGCAGGAATCTCGCGGCGGAACTGCTCGCGGCGCATCGCGTGGCCGGTTTCGATGGCGATGGCGAACTGCTGCGCGCATGCGGCGGAGCCGCGTCATGACGGCATCGGCATTGAACGACGCGCCGGTGTTCGGCTGGGACGTGGGCGGCGCGCACGTCAAGGTGTCGATGGCGAGCCGCGCGGGCGTGCTCGCCGATGTCGCGCAGTGGGCGTGTCCGCTGTGGCAGGGCGTCGCGCATCTCGAACGCGTGATCGACGCGATGTTCGAACGCTGGCCCATCGCCGCCGATGCATCCGCGCGCCATGCCGTCACGATGACGGGCGAGATGGTCGATCTCTTCGCCGATCGCGCCGAAGGCGTGCGCACGCTTACGCGCACGCTGGCGCAACGGCTCGGGCCGCGCACGATATTCTTCGCGGGCGGCGGCGAGCAGGGCGGCTGGCTCGCGCGTTCGGCGTGTGCGGACGGCTGGCGCAAGGTCGCATCGGCGAACTGGCTCGCGACGGCGCAATGGGTCGCGGCGTGCATGCCGGATGCATTGCTCATCGATATCGGCAGCACGACGACGGACATCATTCCGGTCGTCGGCGGCCGTGTCGTGGCGCGCGGCGCGAACGACGCCGAGCGGCTCATCAGCGGCGAGCTCGTCTATCAGGGCATCGTGCGCACGCCGCTGTGCGGGGTCGCGCATCGCATCGTGTTTCGCGGCGAGACGACCGGCGTGATGAACGAGTGGTTTGCGACGACCGCGGACGTCTATCGTCTGACGGGCGAGCTGTGGCCGGAGCACGATCAGCACCCGAGCGCCGATAACGGGCCGAAGACGGAAGCCGCGAGCCGTGCGCGCATCGCGCGGATGATCGGCCGCGATGCCGCCGATGCGACCGATGCCGAATGGCGCCGCTTCGCGCAGCACTGGCGTCACGAGCAGTTGCGCACGCTGGAGTTGAATCTCGCGCGCGTGGTCGCGCAGGATGCGGCGCTCGCGGCGGCGCCGATCGTCGGCGCGGGATGCGGGCGCTTTCTCGCGGCGGCGCTGGCGCGGCAGGAGGCGCGCAGCTATGTCGATTTCGCGCGGCTCGCGGGCGTGGCAAGCGACGACGCGACGCGTGCCGAATGGGTATCGACATGCGCGCCGAGCGTGGCGGTTGCGTTGCTCGCATCGATGGCGGCGGGCGGCGAGGCGCGTCCG
Source organism: Caballeronia calidae (assembly GCF_900044055.2). Classification (GTDB taxonomy): domain Bacteria; phylum Pseudomonadota; class Gammaproteobacteria; order Burkholderiales; family Burkholderiaceae; genus Caballeronia; species Caballeronia calidae. Next base: position 3,456 of record NZ_FCOX02000074.1, read on the forward strand.
TCGAACGATGCGTCGCCTCGGGCGGCGTGATGACTTGAGAAGTACAGCGGAGCGGAGACGTGGTAACGAACCGGGTGCGTGGCCCGGCGGCACTATCGAACGAGGACAGAAAACATGTGGGTGGTGAAGATCGGGGGTAGCCTCGGTCACGACCCGGCGCTGCGCGAGTGGTTGACGCGGCTATGGGAAGTGGGCGGAGGGCGCGTCGTGATCGTGCCGGGCGGCGGCGATTTCGCGGACGCGGTGCGGCAGTATCAGCGCGAATGGCAGTTCGACGATCTTGCCGCCCACAACATGTGCCTGCTTGCGATGGCGCAATACGCCATTTTGATGCAGGGCGTGGTGCCGGAGCTCGTGCTGGCGTCGAATGAGGATCGCATCCGGCGTGCATTGCGGGATGGACGCGTTGCGGTGTGGGTACCGACTGATCTGATGCGCGCGACGCCGGATTCGATGACGAACTGGGACACGACTTCCGATAGCCTCGCGGCCTGGCTTTCCACTACGCTCAATGCGGAACGCTTGATGATCGTGAAGTCCTGTGAGGTCGATGCGGATGCGCCGCTGGAGGCGCTGGCCGCGAAAGGCATCGTGGATCGGAGGTTTCCCGCTTATGTGCGGGACGCCAATTATATTGTCGAGATTTTTAGTAAAGCCGATGCTTCGGTTATGAGGGATCGGTTGTTGAACGTGGCGGTTTAAGGGGGCTGCTTCGGCTTCTATGGACTTCCTGTTTTCGTGTCGGTCTATTGGTGTTGCCCCTGGGCGGGGCGGCAGTCGCCTGGTTTTTTATCGGGTGCGTGAAATCCTGTTTTCGCGTCGGTCTATTAGCGTTGCCCCTATGCGGGGCGGCAGTCACTTTCTTTGCTGCTGCAAAGAAAGTAACCAAAGAAAGCAGCTATCCCCAGCCTAAGCACTTCAGGCCGGCCGCGGCACAGAAGATAGCAAGTGGTCCGGCAGTAGCGAGTGCCCTCATAGGCCTGACCGGGCTTGGATCGCGCACGGTCTGCCACATCGCGCCGCTCAACTGACCGGTAAGGCGCCAAATAGCTCCGGCCCGCTTCGCGGCCGACCGGTCCATCGGGGACGCGTGTGCTTCCTTTCTAACGCTTCCATCTCACTGCATCGGTGGTCCGTTGGTTTCCCTTGCAGACCCGTCGGCAGCGCGTAGCGCTGTGCCGGAGCTATTTGGTGCTGAACCAGCGTCCTTAATGTTCTAGCTTGTCAGACCGTGCGCGATCCAAGCCCGATTAGACCTATGAGGGCACTCGCTACTGCTGGACCACGTGCGAAGTTCTGTGCCGCGGCCGGCCTGAAGTGCTTAGGCTGGGGAAAGCTGTTTCTTTGGTTACTTTCTTTGCAGCAGCAAAGAAAGTGACTGCCGCCCCGCACAGGGGCAACGCAAATAGACCGACGCGAAAACAGGATTTCACGCACGCCCGCACCCGAAAACAAGACCCGGCGACTACCGCCCCGCACAAGGGCAGCACCAATGGACCACTAAGAAAACGGGATCTCACAAAAGCCCAACAAGCGAACGGGCATGCAATGCCCGAACCCACTGCTGAACACGTGCAGGATCGAGCCTCCCACCCCGCCCATCGCGTTCATCGCACAAAGCTCCACGAAAGCCCGCAATATCCGGCGAGAGCAAATGAATCCGATCGAGATCGTCCCAACCCAGGGACCCGGCGATGGCCGTCATCGCCCCTCGAGCACGCACATCGGCGATGCAAGCGCCCAGCTCCGCAACATCGACACAATCGAACAACGTACGCCCGTTCTTGCTAGCCGTATCGAACACGATGCCGACAAAGCCGAGCCGCGCGGCGAGCGCACAAAGCTCACGATCGACGCCATCATCGGACAGCAACACCGGCACGACCGCCGCCGGCAGGCTCGCCAGATGCCGCAAGCAGGCAACCGCACCGGCACCGGGCGAAACGCCCACCTTCACATAATCGACGCCGGCAGCCGCGACATCGAGCACCCGCGTGGTGATCTCATCGAGTGCCTCGTTGGGCAAATCGCCGATGGTCGCGCTGATCGGCCGCACCGCAAACCGCGCCCGCAACTCACGCACGATATGCGCGATATCGCCGACCGCGACGCCGCCCAGCGCGCCCGCGCTCGGCTCCTTCAGGTCGATCAGTTCGGCGCCGGCGTGCGCAGCATCGAATGCTTCGTCGGCCGAGCGGACGCTCGCGAGCAATGCGGTCATCGTCGAAACTCCAGAGGGGATGCCACGAAAGATGCGTCAGGTCTGCGCCTTCGCGCGATGCGCGTCGATCGCGCGCAAAAGCCATTGCCACGCCTCGCGCTCGTCGTCGCCCGCGGTCTTGTCGATCGCGATCCGCAAGTACGCAAGCTCGCTGTCGACCTTTTCCGGCGGCAACATGAAAAGCCGGCTCACGAGAATCGCCCCTTCGACGACCGCCGCCTGCGCGCGATTGAAGCCCGGAAACGGTGCATGCATCGCGCGATGCACGCATTCCATGCGCAGCGTCGGACGCGTTTCGTCATCGACGATCTCGGCGAGGCGCAACTCGGTATGCGCGAGCGTATTCGCAAGCCGCACGCTCGGCACGGTGTCGGCGGCGACCGTCGGCCAGTCGCGCGCATAGCCCGTCACGCAACCGGCGAAGACGCGCACATCGGTCGTCAAGTTGATGACGGCGCTCTTCGTCGCGATGACGTTGTCGAGCGTCGTCGACGGGCGAAACGGCGCGAGGATCGCGAAGCCTTCTTCGAAGCGCACGCCCATCGGCGCGATGTGCTGCCGGCCATCGCGATCGGCGGTCGTGACGATGGTCTCGTAAATCATGATGGTCGGCGCAAGTATTCGTAACCGCACGAAGAGCCGCAATCGCTTGGATGCGGCCTCGTGCGGGTGGGCCCGCGTTCAGCGGGTGGCGATATACATCGTGATTTCGAAACCAAAACGCATATCGGTGAAGCTAGGCGTGGTCCATTGCATGCGCGTTCCTCCATGTGAGTTGGGTTGATGCCTCGATTACCGCTTTCAATGATTTGCCGATGCGGACGAATCCGCCAGGCGGCCGGGAGGGGGCCGGCGTTTCCACGATGCAAGCGCCATGCCAATGACATGAAGCGGATGCCGAAGAGCGCGGCCTGCTCATCCTGCACGCCGACTGTGACGAAATCAGAACAAAGTGTCCCATCCGTCCGGTCATAAACGCATCAGGGCTAATCCCGACTAAGGCATCGTTTAAGCCCGGGCAAGAAATTCGTGAATTCCTTTCTGCGCGACCAGTGCTTACTCTGCAATCACAGCAGGCGCAGCACACAAGCGCGACGGACGCTTCGAACATCGAGGCGCACGTCACTCTCATCCCACTGTCGAGGAAACGGAATGAACGACTTCAGCAAGGCCGCCGTCGAGGCGGCGCGCAATCCGTCCGATCCGCGCTCGCGCTATGCGGCCGGCGTCATGAAGTATCGTGAGATGGGCTACTGGCAGCCCGACTACACGCCGAAGGATACGGACGTGATCGCGCTCTTTCGCATCACGCCGCAAGCGGGCGTCGAGCCGGAGGAAGCGGCTGCCGCCGTGGCGGGCGAATCGTCGACGGCGACATGGACCGTCGTGTGGACCGATCGTCTCACCGCGTGCGACATGTACCGAGCGAAGGCGTATCGCGTCGAGCCGGTGCCGAACTCGCGCGCCGACGAGCCGCAGTACTTCGCGTACATCGCCTATGAGCTCGATCTCTTCGAGGAAGGCTCGGTTGCGAACCTGACGGCGTCGATCATCGGCAATGTGTTCGGTTTCAAGCCGTTGAAGGCGCTGCGTCTCGAGGACATGCGCATTCCGGTTGCGTATCTGAAGACGTTCCAGGGACCGCCGACGGGCATCATCGTCGAGCGCGAGCGGCTCGACAAGTACGGACGTCCGCTGCTCGGCGCGACGGTGAAGCCGAAGCTCGGGCTGTCGGGCAAGAACTATGGGCGCGTGGTGTATGAGGGTTTGAAAGGCGGGCTCGATTTCCTGAAGGACGACGAGAACATCAACTCGCAGGCGTTCATGCACTGGCGCGATCGTTATCTCTTCGCGATGGAAGCGGTGAACCGCGCGCAAGCCGAAACCGGCGAAGTGAAGGGCCATTATCTGAACGTGACGGCCGGCACGATGGAAGACATGTACGAGCGCGCGGAATTCGCGAAGGAACTGGGCTCGTGCATCGTGATGATCGATCTCGTGATTGGCTGGACCGCGATTCAGTCGATGTCGAAGTGGGCGCGTCGCAATGACATGATCCTGCATCTGCATCGTGCGGGACATGGGACTTATACGCGGCAGCGCAATCATGGCATTTCGTTTCGCGTGATCGCGAAGTGGTTGCGGATGGCGGGGGTCGATCATGCCCATGCGGGCACGGCGGTGGGCAAGCTCGAAGGCGATCCGCTTTCGGTGCAGGGCTATTACAACGTGTGCCGAGAGGCGCGCAATGAGCCTGACTTGTCGCGGGGGATTTTCTTCGATCAGCCGTGGGCTGGATTGCGCAAGGTGATGCCCGTTGCGTCGGGCGGGATTCACGCAGGGCAGATGCATCAGTTGCTCGATCTCTTCGGTGATGACTGCATCCTGCAATTCGGCGGCGGCACGATTGGACATCCGCAAGGGATTCAGGCCGGGGCGACGGCGAATCGTGTTGCGCTCGAAGCGATGGTCAAGGCGCGGAATGAAGGGCGGGATATTGCCAGCGAAGGGCCGGACATTCTTGAAGCCGCTGCGCGATCGTGTACGCCGTTGAAGCAGGCGCTCGATACCTGGCGCGATGTGACTTTTAACTATGCGTCGACGGATACGCCGGATTTTGCAGTTACGGCGACTGCGGCGGCGTAAGGGCTTTTTGTTGTTGTTGTTCGCCGGATCCCGTTTTGCTTTTGGTCTATTAGCGTTGCCCCTGTGCGGGGCGGCAGTCACTTTCTTTGCTGCTGCAAAGAAAGTAACCAAAGAAACAGCTTTCCCCAGCCTAAGCACTTCAGGCCGGCCGCGGCACAGAAGATTGCACGTGGTCCAGCAGTAGCGAGTGCCCTCATAGGCCTAACGGGGCTTGGACCGCGCACGGTCTGACAAGCTAGAAGTTATAGCGCGCTGGTTCAGCACCAAATAGCTCCGGCACAGCGCTACGCGCTGCCGCTGGGTTTGCAAGGGAAACCAACCTGCGGCGAATGCAGTGAGATGGAAGCGTTAGTAAAAGGGTGCACGCATCCCCGATGGACCGGTCGGCCGCGAAGCGGGCTGGAGCTATTTGGCGCCTTACCAGTCAGTTAAGCGGTGCGATGTGACAGACCGTGCGCGATCCAAGCCCGATAAGGCCTATGAGGGCACTCGCTACTGCCGGACCACGAGAGTGCTTCTGTGCCGGGGCCGGCTTGAAGCACTTTGGATGGGGATAGCTGTTTCTTTGGTTACTTTCTTTGCAGCAGCAAAGAAAGTGACTGCCGCCCCGCACAGGGGCAGTGCAAATAGACCGACGCGAATACAGGATTTAACGAAAGCGCAAAACACCCAAACTGAAATAAGGATCCAGAAATGAACATAACGCAGGGAACATTCTCCTTCCTCCCACCATTAACCGATGAAGAGATCTCAGCACAGATCAACTACGCATTGGACCAGGGCTGGGCCTGCTCGGTGGAATTCACCGACGATCCCCATCCGAGAAATACGTATTGGGAAATGTGGGGCCTCCCCATGTTCGACCTCCACGATGCCGCCGGCGTGCTGATGGAAGTGAACGAATGCCGCGCCACGTATCCGAACCACTACATCAAGGTCAACGCCTTCGACTCGGTCCGAGGTTTCGAAACGATGCGCCTTTCGTTCCTGGTAAACCGGCCACAAGAAGAGCGAGGCTTCCGCCTGGAGCGCCAGGACGAAAAGAGCCGCATCCAGCGCTATGCGATCCGCACCTACGCCACCGATCGCCCGAGCGGCGAGCGTTACTGATGAGGAGAAAAGACCATGAGCGCCGAAGCCACGCTCGAAGAAGCGCCTCCTCAAACCCATGCCGACCTGATGGCGCTCTACCGCGAATCGCGCATCGGAGAAGTGCTGACGGAGCTGGACCGCGATCTCATCGGTCTCGCGCCCGTCAAGACGCGCATCCGCGAGATCGCCGCGCATCTGCTCGTGGAACGCGCCCGCGAGACGCTCGGTATCGCGTCGGGTGCGCCCACGCTGCACATGTGCTTCTCGGGCAATCCCGGAACCGGAAAGACCACCGTCGCGCTGCGCATGGCGCAGGTGCTGCACCGGCTCGGCTATATCCGCCGCAATCATCTCGTCTCGGTGACGCGCGACGATCTCGTCGGCCAGTACATCGGCCACACCGCGCCCAAAACGCGCGAAGTGCTCAAGCGCGCGATGGGCGGCGTGCTCTTCATCGACGAGGCTTATTACCTGTATCGACCGGAGAATGAACGCGACTACGGACAGGAAGCCATCGAAATCCTGCTGCAGACGATGGAGAACCAGCGCGACGATCTCGTCGTGATTCTCGCAGGCTATGAATCGCGCATGGAGACGTTCTTCCACAGCAATCCGGGCTTCCGGTCGCGCATCGCGCATCACCTCGTGTTTCCGGACTATGCGCCCGACGAGCTCCTGCAGATCGCCGAGCACATGCTCACCGACATGCACTACCGCTTCGACGACGAGGCGCGCCGCGCCTTCGAAGCGTATCTCGCGCGGCGCATTCAACAACCGAACTTCGCCAATGCGCGTTCGGTGCGCAACGCGCTGGACCGCGCGCGACTGCGTCAGGCGAACCGTCTTTTCGCTGCGGCCGAAAGCGGCAGCGGCGCCGCCGACGCCGCCGCGCTGATGCAACTCGATGCGAGCGATATCCGCGCGAGCCGCGTGTTCACGGATTCATAACGCCAGGGAGAACGCGATGCAGGATGGACGCACGACCTTATCGAAGTTCCTGATCGACACACTGGACCGCAAGCCCGGACCGGACGCCGCGAGCGGCCTCTCCGCCTTGCTGATCGATGTAGCCGCATCCATCAAGACGATCGCCGCCGCATTGACGCGCGGCGCGCTCGGCGGACAGCACGGCTCGGCGCAGTCGGTCAACACGCACGGCGAGGAACAGAAGAAGCTCGATCTCGTCACCAACGACATCTTCCTGCAGCATTGCGAGTGGGACGGCCTGCTCGCGGGCATGGTGTCCGAGGAAATGGACGAAGTCTATGCGATTCCCGAGCCGTATCCGCGCGGCGAATATCTGCTTGCGTTCGATCCGCTCGATGGTTCGTCGAACATCGATATCAATGGCGTCGTCGGATCGATCTTCTCGGTGCTGAGACGCGGCGCCGATGAAAGCGACGCGCCCGACGATGCGTCGTTCCTTCGACCAGGCCGCGAACAGGTCGCCGCGGGCTACGCGATCTACGGTCCATCGACGATGCTCGTGCTCTCCGTCGGCAACGGCACGCATGGCTTCACGCTCGAGCGCGATGTCGGCAACTTCGTGCTCACGCACTCCGATATCCGCATTCCCGAAGATTCGTGCGAGTTCGCGATCAACGCATCGAACGAGCGCTTCTGGGAGCCGCCGGTGCGCCGCTATGTGCAGGAATGCAAGGACGGCCGCACCGGCTGCCGCGCGCAGGACTTCAACATGCGCTGGATCGCGTCGATGGTCGCGGAAGTGCATCGCATCCTGATGCGCGGCGGCGTGTTCATGTATCCGCGCGACTTCAAGACGCCTGAGATGGAAGGGCGCCTGCGCCTGCTGTATGAAGCCAGCCCGATGAGCTTTCTCGTCGAGCAGGCGGGCGGATTGTCGATCACGGGGCGCGAACGCATTCTCGATGTCGAGCCGAAAGCGCTGCATCAACGCGTGCCGGTGATTCTCGGCTCGCGCAATGAAGTCGATCGCATTCAGCGCTATCACGGCGAATACGATCGCGGCGAGGACAAGCCGTTCACGTCGCCATTGTTCAAGGAACGCTCGCTGTTCCTGCCCGAAACCGAAGCGTGATCTTCGCGAAGTGCGCTCACTAGATAAACATCACAGGGAGGCAAGCGCATGTCAGTCAAGCATCCGATCGTCGCGGTGACCGGCTCGAGCGGCGCCGGCACCACCACCGTCATGAAGAGCTTCACGCATATCTTCAGGCGCGAAAAAATCAATGCGCAGATCGTCGAGGGCGATGCGTTCCATCGCTACGATCGTCTCGGCATGCGCGAGGCGATGAAGCAGAGCGAGCGCGATGGTCTCGTCAACTTCAGTCACTTCGGGCCCGAAGCGAATCTGCTCGAAGAGCTCGAAACCCTGTTCGATAGCTACGGCGAAACGGGCAGCGGCAAGTTTCGCCATTACGTGCACGACGAAGGCGAAGCCGCGTACTACAAGCAGGACGCGGGCACGTTCACGCCGTGGGAAGACATCACGCCGAACACGGACATGATGTTCTACGAAGGTCTGCACGGCGCGGCTGTCACCGATAAGGTGGATATCGCGCGCCATGCGGATCTGCTCGTCGGCGTCGTGCCGATCATCAATCTCGAATGGATTCAGAAGCTGCATCGCGACCAGACGATGCGCGGCTATTCGCATGAGGCCGTGGTCGATACGATCCTGCGCCGCATGCCCGATTACGTGAACTACATCTGTCCGCAGTTCTCGCGCACGCATGTGAATTTTCAGCGCGTGCCGACCGTGGATACGTCGAACCCGTTCACCGCGCGCGAGATTCCGCAGCCCGACGAGAGCTTCGTCGTGATCCGCTTCGCGAAGCCGAAGGGCATCGACTTTCCGTATCTGCTGACGATGCTGCACGACTCGTTCATGTCGCGGCCGAATGTGATCGTCGTGCCCGGCGGCAAGATGGGCCTCGCGATGCAGCTCATCTTCACGCCGATGATTCTGCAGCTGCGCGACCGGCGCGCGCGCGCCTGAACGCTTTCTCATCATCGCATCAAAGGAGGCATCTCATGAATGCCGTCGCTGAGGCTTTGCCCCGACTTCATCGCTCACCCGACTCGCGACAGATGGCGAACGCGCTGCGCATGCTCGCCGTCGATGCCGTGAGCCAGGCGAACTCCGGTCATCCCGGCATGCCGATGGGCATGGCGGAGATCGCGGTCGCGCTGTGGAGCCGTCATCTGAAGCACAATCCAACCGATCCCGACTGGCCCGACCGCGACCGCTTCGTGCTGTCCAACGGTCACGGCTCGATGCTGCTCTATGCGCTTTTGCATCTGAGCGGCTATGACGTTTCCATCGACGAAATCAGGCGCTTCCGGCAGATGGGCAGCAAGACGCCGGGACATCCGGAAGTGGGCGTCACGCCCGGCGTCGAGACGACGACCGGGCCGCTCGGCCAGGGACTCACGAATGCGGTCGGCATGGCGCTCGCCGAAGCGCTGCTCGCGCGCGAGTTCAATCGGCCGGGGCATGAGATCGTCGATCATCGCACGTATGTTTTCGTGGGCGATGGCTGTCTGATGGAAGGCGTGTCGCATGAAGCGGCGTCGCTCGCGGGCACCTTGCGCTTGAACAAGCTCACGGTGCTCTATGACGACAACGGTATTTCGATCGATGGCCACGTCGACGGCTGGTTCACCGACGATACGCCGAAGCGCTTCGAGTCCTACGGCTGGAACGTGGTGCGCGCGGTGGACGGTCACGATGCCGATGATGTATCGCACGCGTTGCAGCTGGCGCGCGAGTCGGATCGTCCGACGCTCATCTGCTGCAAGACGGTGATCGGCCTCGGCGCGCCGAAGATGGCCGGCACGCACGATGTGCACGGCGCGCCGCTGCCCGCCGATGAAATCGAGGCGACGCGCCGCGCGCTCGACTGGCCGCATGCGCCGTTCGAGGTTCCATCGTCGATCCGTGCGCTGTGGGACGCGCGCGAGGCGGGTGCCGCCGTGCAGGCGGACTGGAATCGTCGCATGGACGCGTATCGCCGCGTGTTTCCGGACGAGGCCGCCGAGTTCGAGCGGCGCGTGCGTGGCGCGCTGCCGGCCAACTGGCGCGACACGGCGCATGCGCTCGTGCGCGAAGCGGATCGCGCGCGGCAGACGATCGCGACGCGCAAGGCATCGCAACTCGCGATCGAAGGTCTGGCGCGCGCGTTGCCCGAACTGCTCGGCGGATCGGCCGATTTGACGGGATCGAATCTCACGCGCTGGAAGGACGCGGTCGATGTGAGCACGGCCCCGGAGAAGGGCAATTACATCCACTTCGGCGTGCGCGAATTCGGCATGAGCGCGGTGCTGAACGGCGTCGCGCTGCATCGCGGCTATCTGCCGTTCGGCGGCACTTTTCTGACGTTCTCCGATTACTCGCGCAACGCGCTGCGCATGGCCGCGCTGATGAAGACGCGCACGGTGTTCGTCTTCACGCACGATTCGATCGGGCTCGGCGAGGATGGCCCGACGCATCAGCCGATCGAGCATGCCGCGAGTCTGCGCATGATTCCGGGGCTCGACGTGTGGCGTCCCTGCGATACCGTCGAAACGATGCAGGCGTGGGTGAGCGCGGTCGAGCGCGACCGGCCTTCGTGCCTGTTGCTCTCGCGGCAGAACCTGCCGTTCGTGCCGCGCGATGAAGCGCAGATCGACGGCATCGAGCGCGGCGGTTACGTGCTCGTCGACTGGCCGTCGACGTGCGAGCGCGATGCGCGCCGCGTCGTGCTGATCGCGACGGGCTCGGAAGTGGCGCTCGCGCTCGCGGCCGTCGAGCCGCTGAAGGCGGAGGGCATTCTCGCGCGCGTCGTGTCGATGCCGTCGACCACGGTGTTCGACCGGCAATGCAACGCGTGGCGCGAGCGCGTGCTGCCCGAAGGCGTGCCGCGTGTCGCGATCGAGGCGGGCGTCACGGCGTTCTGGCGGCAGTACGTCGGCTTGCATGGCGGCGTGATCGGCATCGACCGCTTCGGCGAATCCGCGCCCGCGAGCGAACTGTTCGCGCACTTCGGCGTGACGACCGATGCGCTCGTCGATGAAGCGCGCCGCGTGGCCGCCTGAATTTTTGCTACTTGCATGGAGACATCACGATGGCTTTCATCGCATTGAGGCAGTTGCTGGATCACGCGGCCGAGCACGGTTACGGCGTGCCGGCGTTCAACGTCAACAACATGGAGCAGGTCCACGCGATCATGCAGGCCGCCGAGGCGACGCGAAGCCCGGTGATCCTGCAGGCGTCGGCGGGCGCGCGCAAGTATGCGGGCGAGCCGTATCTGCGGCATCTGGTGCTCGCGGCCGTGGAGGCGCATCCGGATATTCCGGTGGTGCTGCATCAGGATCACGGCGCGAGCCCGTCCGTGTGCCAGCAGGCGATTCGCTCGGGCTTCACGTCCGTGATGATGGATGGCTCGCTCATGCCCGATCAGAAAACGCCCGCCGATTATGAATACAACGTCGATGTGAGCCGGCGCGTGGTGGAGGCGGCGCATTCGGTGGGTGTGTCGGTGGAAGGCGAACTGGGCTGTCTCGGGTCGCTGGAGACGGGGCGCGCGGGTGAGGAGGATGGTGTGGGCGCTGAAGGCACATTGGGCCACGACCGGTTGCTCACCGATCCCGACGAGGCCCGCGCGTTCGTCGGGGCAACGGGCATCGATGCGCTCGCGATCGCTATCGGCACATCGCACGGCGCGTACAAGTTCAGCCGCCAGCCGACCGGCGATATCCTCGCGATCGACCGCATCGCGCAGATTCACGAGCGCATTCCGGATACGCATCTCGTGATGCACGGGTCGTCGTCGGTGCCGCAGGAATGGCTCGCGATCATCCGCGAGCATGGCGGCGAGATTCCGGCGACGTTCGGCGTGCCGGTGGAGGAGATTCGGCGCGGCATCGCGAATGGCGTGCGCAAGGTGAATATCGATACGGATATCCGGCTCGCGATGACAGGCGCGATGCGCAGGGCGATGGCGTCGGCGAAGTCGGAGTTCGATCCGCGTCATGCGCTGAAGGCAGCGACGGCGGCGGCGCGGGACTTGTGCGTCGAGCGGTTCGAGGCGTTCGGCTGTGCGGGGCATGCGGAGCGTATCAGGCCGATGGGACTGGAGGCGATGGCGAAGCGGTATCACTGAGGGGGAGCGCCGCTCGTGGCGTCAGGGCGGGCGGCGCGGGGTCAAACAGGAATGACGCAAGGATGATAGTGACGAAGCTGCTTGTCGACGGTCAGGAACCGCATCGTTTCGCTGACGGCCTGGGCGACCAGCATACGATCGAAGGGATCGTAATGCAGCAGCGGCAGCTCCCGCGCCACGAAAGCGTGCTCGAAAGTCACCTTGAGTTCGAGAAAGCCGCTTTGCCGAACCTTGCCAACGACCTTTTCGACGCGTGGCTCGAGTTTTCCACGCGATGCCTTGATCGACAACTCCCAGATGCTCGCACTGCTCACGAAGATCTTTTCCGCGTCGCGCATGCGTTCTCGTGCGTCGCCCGAGAGCCGGCGATCTTCCATCACGCTCCATAGGTAGATGTGAGTATCGATCAGCAGACGCATCAACGTGCCTCGAATGCGGCAAGGACTTCGGCGGGCAGCGGCGCCGCAAGTGCTGCCTCGATGTCGGAAATGTCGCCGAGTTCGTCTTTCAGAAGGCCGAACCTCACGCCTTTATGTGTTCCTACGCAACTGATGGTGTAGACGGGGCCGTTGTCGTCGTCGATATAAATCGTCTCTCCTGCAAGCGCCTGAGTTAGAAGTTGATCGAGATTTGCTTTCGCTTCGTGAAGACTGACCGTATGCATGATTCCTCCGTATGACTAAGTGCACTGAACCGATGCTAGCTGGTCTGAACTTCCCCGCCAATATGCCGAACGGCCAATCGAAACAAATGGGAGCTATCTCATGCCCACCGAATCCCCGACCGCGGAGCTCGGCGCATCCGCATCCGCATTCACGCTGCCCGCCACCGACGGCCGCACCTACACGCTCGAATCGCTGAAAGGCGCGAACGGCCTCGTCATCGTGTTCATGTGCAACCACTGTCCATACGTTAAAGCCGCGATGCCGAATCTGATTCGCGACGCGCGCGCGCTTACGGAAATCGGCATCAACGTCGCGGGCATCAATTCGAACGACGCGACCGTCTACACCGACGATGCATTCGACCGCATGATCGCCGTCGCAAAGGAATGGAATCTGCCGTTCCCGTATCTGCACGACGAAACGCAGGACGTCGCGCGCGAATACGGCGCCGTCTGCACGCCGGAATGCTTCGGCTTCGACAGGGACTTGCGATTGAAGTATCGCGGAAGGATCGATGCCTCCCGCAAGGAAGCCTTGCCCGACGCGCGCCGCGACCTCTTCGAAGCGATGCGCGCAATAGCGGAACACGGCGAAGCGCCCGAAGTGCAGTATCCGGCGCTCGGCTGCTCGATCAAGTGGAAGCCCTAGCTCTTCTTTTTCGTGGACCCCGGCGCATGCCACGCCATCAGATCCTCGTCCGGCCGATCGACCGCACATCCCCAATCGAGCGGCTGATCCTGATCGAAGCGCTTGCCCAGCTGCCACGCGATTTCCGCGCGCGCGAGCTGCACGCCGAGATAAAACGCGTGCCCGCCATCGTGCTCGACCTTGAGCTCGGGATACAAGGCGAAAGGGTCGGCCGCGACGTGATGCCCCTCGCGGTTATAGACGTGAATCCCGTCCGCCGACACCTGCACGCGGTAATTCGGATCGCGCACGGCGGCGGCGAACACGCCGATCTCCGCCGCATCGTAAGGAAAGGGCCGCTTCGCATGCAGCGCCGACAGATCGCCGGATATGCCCTTGGGCAAGGTCTGCGTTTCGCGCGCGGCATGCATCACGCGGCGCGCGACATCGGCTTCGCGCACCGCGCGCCGCGCATGCAGGCTCACGGATGTCGTCAGCACCGCCGCCACGCGCAATTCGGCCGCCATGCCGAACAGCACCGCGTTGATGCCGCTCGTGTCCGCCTCGGTCAGCTCGGTCACATTGCCGACGCCCATCATGATCGGCACATCGGGATAGCGCTCGCGCAAGGACACATAACGCGCGATGGACGTCGCGAGCCCGAACGGAATCGGATCGAGGATCGGATCGGCGAGAAAGGCGCGGCCGCGCTTCGTCATCGCGTCGATCGCGGCATCGAGCGAGGCGACGTCGGCGGGCTCGCGCGGCACGAGTATCGGCGTCGAGGCAATCTCGTCCGCGATCCATAGCGTGTCGGCGTTGAGGCTCATCACGTAGTCCGCGCCCGCGCGTCCGCCGCGCACGAGCTCTTCGTCGCGCATCGAATCGACGCTCACGCGATAGCCCTGCTCCTTCAGCATCGCGACCGCATCCTCGAGATGCGGAAACGCCGTCTCGGGCAGGCAGCCGATATCGATTACATCCGCGCCTTGCCGCTTGTATTCGCGCGCGCGCGCCGCGATGCCATCGAGATCGAGGCGCGGCGCATCGACGATCTCCGCGAAAATCTCCGTCTCGTAGCGCGACAGATCCACATGCCGCGCCTCGCGCCCGAAGAACTGCGGCAGGTCCTTCACTTCCTCGGGACCGCGCTCGACCTTCACGCCGTAATGCGCGGTGAGGGCATCGAGATCGCCACGGCATCGGCCGGGGACGATCATGCGGCTCGTGCCTTCGGTCAGAGGCACGGCGACGCGCCGGCGGATCATGTCGGCGGTCATGAGGCCCGCGACCTGCAAGCCGATCTCGCGCACTTCCCACGTGAACGGCGTACCGGAAGCGACGGGCGCGATGCTTTCGAGCACCTGCTGCAAGCTGAGCTGAGCGAGCCGGCCGGTCAGGAAGACGATGTGTTCCATGCGAGCTTCAGTTCCGACAGGCGTTGATCGAGCGCGGCTTTCAGATCGTCGAGCGAGCGGGCCACGGTCGTATGCGCGAAGCGCGCGAGCCGCTCGACGTTCTCGAACTCGATCGCGCGCGGTCTCACTTCGACCCATTCATGCGGGGCCTGCGTGATGACACTCGGCGCGGTATCGCATGCGAACACGATGCCCGGCACGCATTGCTTGCCGGCTTGCGCATAGAGGTTGGTGGGCAAGGTATCGGAGATGCCGAACGCGCATTTGGCGACGGTATTGCTCGTCGCGGGCGCGATCACGACCGTGTGATATTCGCCGTTATAGATCATGCCCACAGGCACGCTGCTCGCGCTGTTGTCGCGGAACACCTTGAAGTGCTCGCGCAGCTTCGCGATGGTCCAGCCATAGAGCGGCAGCACTTCCTCGCCGGCGGCGGAAAGAAACAGATCGACGCCGGGCAGGCGCAGCGCGAGATCGATCGACTCCTCGATCATATGACCGGAGCCGGTCACGCACCACGCGAAGCGCGCGTCGGGCTTGAACTCGTCGAGCCGGCGGACGGGCGTGGGTTGCGTCATGCGTCGGGTGCGTTGGGCGTATCGTGCGACAGGCGAATATGCAGACGATGCATCTTCCGATACAGCGTGTTGCGGCTGATGCCGAGCACCTTCGCGACATTGCTCACGTTCCAGCGATGTTCGTCGAGCAATTGCAGCACGGTCTCGCGCTCCTTCACCTGGATCGCGTTGAGCGACGAGGTGTCCGCGTCGTCGGCGAGATGCGGTGCGGGCGTTATCGGCGCGCGCGCGACCGACTGCGCAACCGGCGCGGCGCCGTTGGCGATCTCCGGCGGCAGATGCGCGCAGCGGATCTCGGGACCGTCGCAGAGCGCGATCGCCATTTGCAGTACGTGACGCAACTGGCGGATATTGCCCGGCCACGCATAGCTCAAAAGCGCCTGCCGCGCTTCGGCAGAAAGCGCGGGCGGCTCGTCGGATTCCGTTTCGAGAATATGGCCGATGAGCGCGAGCGCATCGGCGCGTTCGCGCAACGGCGGCAGGTTGATCTCGATGCCGTTCAAGCGGTAATACAGGTCTTCGCGGAACATGCCGGTCTGCACGAGCTCGGCGAGATTGCGGTGGCTCGCGCTGATGAGCTGGAAATCAACCTTCACGGTGGTTTCCGCGCCGAGCGGCGTGACCTCGTGCTCTTCGAGAACGCGCAACAGACGCGCCTGCAACGCGAGCGGCATATCACCGATTTCATCGAGGAAGAGCGTGCCGCCGTTCGCCTGCACGATCTTGCCGCGACGGCCTTCACGCTGCGCGCCCGTGAACGCGCCCGCGCGATAGCCGAACAACTCGCTTTCGATCAGATTCTCCGGCAGCGACGCGCAGTTCACCGCGACGAACGCACCGCCGCCGTTCGGGCTGATGCTGTGCAGCGCGTTGGCGAACACTTCCTTGCCGGTGCCGGTCTGGCCGCGCAGGATGATCGGGATCTTGCGCTGGATCACGCGCGCGGCGAGCTGGATCTGCGAGGCCATGCGCGGATCGCCGAATTCCAGATGCGAGAGCTTGTCGAGGCGCCCGGTGCCCGCGTTGGCGTTCGCGTCCTTGCGCGGCAGCTTCGCGCGCGCCGAAGACGCGGACTGCGCGAGGGGATCGTTGAGCAGGATGCGCGTCGCGCCTTTCGTGCCTTCGCGCGGCGTCTGCGCGGTGAGGAAGAAGCGGCTGTTCGCCTTCGCGCTATAGACCGTCACCGGATGGAACGAGCCGCGGATACTGCGCGCGATCATGTCTTCGAGCGTCGCATTGAATGCTTCCTCGATGCGCTTGCCGCACAACTCGGCGGGCGAACGCAGATCGAGCTGAAAGAGCGCGCTGCGGCTCGCGGCGAGCACGACGCCTTCGTCGCTGACGGCGAGCTTGCCCGCGTGCAGGGTGCCGACGAACTCGGGCCGGCTGTGAAAGTGGATCATGTTTGCGTGACGGTAGCGCGCGTCGATCAGACGATTTTCGATCATTTGCCGCGACATGCCGACGAGCACGAGCGAATGCTGCTGCAGAAGCTTCGAGCGGCTCGTCACATCGAGCACGCCGACGACGGTGCCGCGCTCGTCGAAGATCGGCGCGGCCGAGCAGGTGAGCGACGTATAGCGCGGATAGAAATGCTCGTGCTGGCACACGGCGATGCAATCGCGCTCGATGAGACATGTGCCCATGCCGTTGGTGCCGGCTTCGCGCTCGCTCCAGAGCGCGCCGACGCGCAGGCCATCGGCGGCGACGGCTTCGCCGAACGGCACCGACGACACCTGATGCACGATGACGCCGTCGGCATCGACGAGCACGACTGCGAGTTCGGGATCGGCGAGCTGCTGATAGAGCGTCGTCATTTCGAGCTTCGAGCACGCGATGAGATCGGTCGCGGCTTCGCGGCGATCGTTCAATTCGTGCTGCGTGAGCACGGGCGGCATCACGAAGTGGCCGGGATCGAGCCTGAATTCCGTGAGGCAGCGCAGCCAGGATTGCGCGACGGAATCGCTGGCGCGGCGTGCGGCCAGCGGATTATTGACGATGTTCAGCACTTCCCGGACATGCGTGTCTACGTCAGCAAGCGACGACATGGGGGCAAGTCTCCGTGGCGCCGTGTTCCGGTGCGTGCGTATTGCACGCGCCGACCGACGCCGAATCTGTTGTGATTTACGCTGGCGCTGCGGCTTGTCCTGCCGGAGTCGACTGTGTGCGATTCCGCTCGCAGGCGCGCCTCGTGGCCGGGCGGTCGGGATTTTCAGGTGCCGTCTGGGACCCGATCCGTGCCGGTTCTCAAAAACTTTACATGCTTAGACGCATTGGTTCAATAAGTAGTGACATAGAGCAGCATGAACGCGCCCGTTTTTTGCTTGCTTCTTCCGGATAACTTCGGCGATGGGCGCCGGATTCTTTTCGATAAAGGACCGCTTTGTGCGGCGATGAGCATATGGGCCGATTCGAACCAATCCGCGAAGCAGTGTATGTTGCGCCGCAACCTTCGGTGGAGGGGCGCGTGGCGATGGACATCGTTTATATCGAGGGGCTCACGGGGCAGACCGTGATCGGCATCGACAAGAGCGAGCTGCATGATCCGCAGCCGGTGCGGATGAGCCTTGCTATCGGAGTGCCTTCGTTGCGCGCCTGCGTGACGGATCGCATCGAGGATACGGTGAATTACGCTGCAGTGCGGGAGGCGATTCATGCGCTGCTCGCGTCGCACGGATTGCAGTTGCTGGAGGCTCTCGCGGAGCGCATCGCGCAGATGGTCATCGCGGATTTTGGGGCGCATTGGGTGAGGGTGAATCTGGCCAAGCCAGCGAAGTTTGATGATGTCGAGGCCGTAGGCGTCGTGATCGAGCGACGACGCAGCGTCGATGTGGGGGCTGGGGCTAGCCCGGTTAGCCTTGCCTGGATCGGGCGGGGATATGTGCCGGAATGAGGTTTTTTGGTTTTCGATTCTGCCGTTGCTTTCGTTTTTTCGCTGGATCCCGTTTTCGCGTCGGTCTATTGGCGTTGCCCCTGTGCGGGGCGGCAGTCACTTTCTTTGCTGCTGCAAAGAAAGTAACCAAAGAAACAGCTATCCCCATCCAAAGTACTTCCAGCCGGCCCCGGCACAGAAGCACTCTCGTGGTCCGGCAGTAGCGAGTGCCCTCATAGGTCCAATCGGGCTTGGATCGCGCACGGTCTGACAAGCTAGAACATTAAGGACGCTGGTTCAGCACCAAATAGCTCCGGCACAGCGCTACGCGCTGCCGACGGGTCTGCAAGGGAAACCAACGGACCACAAATGCAGTGAGATAGAAGCGTTAGAAAGGAAGCACACGCATCCCCGATGGACCGGTCGGCCGCGAAGCGGGCCGGAGCTATTTGGCGCCTTACCAGTCAGTTAAGTGGTGCGATGTGACAGAGCGTGCGCGATCCAAGCCCGGTAAGGCCTATGAGGGCACTCGCTACTGCCGGACCACGAGAGTGTTTCTGTGCCGGGGCCGGTGTGAAGTGCTTTGGATGGGGATAGCTGTTTCTTTGGTTACTTTCTTTGCAGCAGCAAAGAAAGTGACTGCCGCCCCGCACAGGGGCAACGCAAATAGACCGACGCGAAAACAGGAAATCCATAGAAGCGCGAGCGAACCGCCCACACCAAAAACCCTATTTCACCGCAGCCTTCTGCTGAATCCCACAAGCCTTAAACGCATCCTTCTGCAGCTCCCGAAACTTCTTGGTCTGCGCCTTAGCGCGTTCGACCCGAAACTCCGCCCCTCCTTCCCCACCAAGCGTGGCGTATTTGGAAAAAGTAGACTGCTCGACATAATCGTCATAAGTAAGCACTTCGGCGATCTTGTCGATCGCACAAGAGCACTTATACACGTTGGCGAAGTCGTGCCCATTCTCGTCCATGCACCCGAGCACATATTCCACGCGCCCTTCGGTCGGATAATTGTGGGTCTTGGCAGGCACAGCGCCCCCGCCCCCACCCGCGGCGAACGAAAGCGGCGAAATCAGCGAGAGGCAGGCGAGCATCGTCAGCGCGCGGCAACGTGGGGTCATGCGATGAGCCTCGAAGTGATCGAAACGAATCAGGAAGCAGCCGGCACAGAAACCCGCGCCGGCCCGGCAAAAAAATCAGTCCGGCGAGAACGGATGCGACATCGTTCCCTTCTTCGATACTACCTCGTTCGCCGACGGCTCGCCCGACACCGCGCGCTGAAGCGCTTCCTTCGTCGCCTGATAGTTGAAGTCGTGGATCTTCTGGTCGTCGTCCGCTTCCCAGTGGATGAACACACCGACGCAAATGAACAGGTCGTCGGCCTCATCGGCGGGAATGATGCCGCTTTCCACGCTGTCGGCGACCGCCATCGCCACCGCGCGCTGCGCCGGGCCGAACATCTGCACGGCCTGCTTGGCGCCCTTGATCGTCACCTTGTTGAAGAGAATCGTGTTCGGCTTCGTCATCAGATTCGGCGCGACCACGGCAAGCAGCGACGTGAAGCCATCCTTGTTGTTCGTGAGCGCGTGGCAGAACGCGGTCTCCGCAGCGGAGCCTCGCGGTCCGATGATCAAGTCGATGTGTGCGACCTCGTTGCCGTCGCCGATGAGCGACTCTCCCACCAGGACGCGGTTGATCTTGGCCATGCTGTTCCTCCAGTGATGTGTGGTTCTAGGGACTAGCGACTTGCTCTCGACTCGCGACGGTCAGACTCGGGTCCGCGCAAGGCTCGCGGTTGCACCGGTTTCCGATGTGACCGCTCAACCGCGAACTTCCTAACATGTTCCGTGCCAATTTTCGGTCCGCGCGGGCAGGCTTCATGCATTCATCGGGGACGTCATCAGCGCGACGAACAGCGTCGCCACCGCGAGGTCCGCGCTCGTGCCGGGATTGATGCCGCGCGCCTTCAGTCCGGCGTCCCACGCATCGAGCTCGGGCGACTGCGCGGCACGTCCCGCCGCGCGCCAGTTCGCGCGATGCCAGGCGGCATCGCGCGTGACACTTTGCGCCACCGCCGCGCCCTGCTTGCGCACAATGTGCGAGTCGGGCCACGTCGCGAGAAAGGCCAGGAACGCGTCGAGCATCGCGCGATGCTCCGTCGCCGGCGTCGTCGTGCCCGCCGCGTCGAGGCCCGCGCCGAAGATATCGGCGAAACCGTTCTCGTACTGGCGCGCGATGCTGTCGCGATCCGCCGCGAGCATCATCGCCGCGCGCAAGGTCACGGTCGGCGGCGCGTGGACGGGCTGCTCGGGCGCGTCGCCGAGGCCGCCCGGATTGGCGAGCGCGATCGCGCGATAGGCGAGGCGCGCATCGTCGATATCGAGGTCCGCGAGCACGCGCACGGTCGACGCATGCCAGCGCGATGCATCGATCGATTCGTCCGCTCCGAAGCGTTCGAGCGCCGCGCACAAGGGCGCCGCGAGCAGCACGATGCCTAGGTTCGTGTTGCAGCCGACGGCATCGAAGGTGCGGCGCACGGCATCGAGAATGCGCGCGCCCACGCGTGCGCCCGGCGTGAACAGGCCCGACGCCGCCGTGCCCGCGCTCGCGATGAACTGCGCCGACGTCATGTTGTGCCCCGCGCTCGCGACGCTCACGTTGCCGGGCTTCCTCGTCTCGACATCGAGCCTGCACGCGCGCAGGAACGCGGTGCGCGCGCGCCCGGCGAGCGGCGCGCTAGCGTTGGCCATCGCCGCTGGCGAGCGCGAGCCCGCCCTTCGAAGCGGGCAGCTTGCGATCGAGCAGATCGTCGACCAGCAGCGTCGCGATATCGCGCGACGTCACCGATTGCAGGCCGCGCCAAGCCGCGACGCCATTCACTTCGAGCACGACCGGCCGCCCGCCGTCCGACGGAATCAGATCGACGCCCGCGTAATCGAGCCCGAGCGCCTCGGTCGCGCGCACGGCGATCTCCGCGAGCGCGGGCGTCAGTTCGGCGCGCTCGCAACGCGCGCCGCGCGCGAAGTTGTGAATCCAGTCCTCGCCGCCGACGCGCTTCATCGCCGCAACGGCCTCTCCGCCGATCACGAGCACGCGCCAGTCGAAGCCGGGCTCGCCCGCATCGACGTAACGCTGCAGATACGCGACCTGACTGAAGGGCTCGAGCGACGGCAGACTCACGCCGGGTTTCTGCAGGCCCTTGCCCTGCGAGCCGAAGAGCGGCTTCATCACGACTTCGCGTCCCGCAGCCGCCTCGCGCATCAGCACGCGCTGCGCAAAAGCCGCCGATTCGCCCGCCCATGTCGCGGGCGTCGGCACGCCGTAGCGGTTGAGGAGAAAGCTCGTCATCGACTTGTCGACGCTGCGCTCGATCGCGCGCGCATCGTTATAGACCGGCACGCCGCTTTCGCGCAGCGCATGCAGCACGCCGAGCCGCAACGTGACCTGCTCGAAGGTGCCGCCCGCGATGCCGCGCACGAACACCGCGTCGGGCAGCGTGTGGCCAAAGCCGGGTATCGCGAGTCCGTGCGGCTTCCATGTCGTGTCGATGCGGCAATCGGCGAGATCGACGCAACGCGCCTCCACGCCGCGCGCGCGGAACGCTTTCCTGAGGCGGCTCGTGTGCCAGCCGGTTTCATCGGTCATGATGGCCACGCGCAGAGTCATGCCGTATCTCCGAGCCATTGCGCATCGAGCAGGGGTTTATCGACCTTGCCGCCGTGATACGTCGCGCCGCTTTCGAGACTCGACACCCACACTTCGGCGGGCGCGAAAAGCGCCGGGTCGATCTGATAGAAGTCGTAGTTGAACGACGTGAAGATGTCCGCGAACGGACGCCCGTAATCGCGCGCATTCGATGACGGCAGTTCGGCCGCGAGGCGCTTCGCGGCCGCATCGCTCTTCACGGTCAGATGCACGCGGCCGCCGTAGAGAATCGCGTCGTTGGTGCGGCCCATCGCCTGGATGCCGTCGGGCGAGGGCGGCGGCAAGGGCGCGCTGCCGCTGCCTTCGACGACTTCGCCCAGATCGACACCGAGCACATGCGTCTTGTGCAGCGCAACTTCCACGACGCGCGCAACGACCTGCACCGTGCCCGCCACAGAGTGTGTCGGCGTCACGGCGATCACGAGGTTCGCCGGTTCGAGGCCGCAATCGTTGAGCACCTTGTCGATGACGACCTGCGGCGGCAGACGATCCACTTCCAGCACGAGCGCGCCGCGATCGTGCCGGTCGCGATAGCCGAGCTCGTCGAAAAGCAGCTCCTTGCACGCGAGCGCGCGCGCCGGGCCGGAGCCGAGCGAGAAGAACTTCTTGCCGCCGGTCTGCTCCTTGGTCGCCGAAAGGCTCCAGCCCGCGTACTGGCTCGCGAGACACGCGAGCACCGGATTGCTCGTATGCACTTCGATGAAGCCCGGCCAGAGCGGCGCGCCATCGAACGCGACGCGGCGCGCGACATGCCCGAGCCCGCCCATGCAGATGCGCGCGATCAGGATGCCCGCGTCGGCGCTGCCTTTGGCATTCACGCCCGCATCGACGATGACGGTGCCGCCGTCCGTGCGCGTGATGTCGACATGAAGGCGCGCGGCATCGTCGATGAGACGTGCGACGAGGCGCGCGCTCGATCCATTGACGCTCATCGCGGCGTCCGCCTGAAAAGTTGAAGTCATGGTCTGGATAAGGTGTCGATGCGTTGCAGAAGGCGCGCGTGCTCGCGATCCAGCGCATCGCGCAAGCCGGAGAACGCGGGCGCGGACACGGTCGTCGTGCAGACGGGCTGGCCCGCTTCGATGCGCGCGCCCGGCAGCGGGATGTCGTGGCACACGGGGTCGCCGAAGCATGCGTCGCTGAAGGCCTGCGACGCGGTGAAGCCTTCATGCGCGAACACGACGCGCTGTCCCGCGTAAAGCGGCGGCGTTCGCGCGAGCGTGTCGAGCGTGTGCGGCAGATCGCCGTCGAGGCACGCGTCGAGATGCGCGCCGATCAACCCGCGCGGCCAGGCGTCGGGCCATGCGGCTTCGTAGAGCGCCATCGTCGAGGACGGGCGCGTGTTGATTTCGAGCACGTCGAAGGCGTCGCCGTCGAGCAGAAAGTCGATGCTGTTCAGGCCCGTCAGATCCGTGCGCCAGACGATTGCGTCGATGGCCTCCACGATGCGCGCCGCGATGTGCGCGGGCAATTGCACCGGCCCGAGCGAGCCCGCGTGCACGAAGGGCAGCCGTCCCGCTTCGACCGTCAACTGCTCCGCGAAGCCGATCACCGCCGCTTCGCGATGCGCGGCGAGGAACAGCGCGGACATCGAGCGGCCTTTCGCGAGCCGCTGAAAATACGCGCCCGCAGGCACGCGCTCGATGTCGTCGGCCCGTTCGATATGCGTGCCGCCGCAGCCGTCGGAGCGCTTGACGAGCCAGCCGTCGCGATCGGCGGGCGGCGCGAAGCGCACTTCCGGATGCGCGATATGCGCTTCGTCGAGCAGCGCGAAGAAGCGCCGCGGATCGCGCACCGCCGCCGCCTGCGCGCCGTTGCCGATGAAACGCGGCACGCGCGGCGCGCGCGACAGCTCGGCCGCGAGCGGCTCCAGTCCGCTCGTCACGATGAGGCCGAGCATGCGCGGCAGCCGTGCGGCACATTCGAGCGCATCGTAGAGACGCGTTCTGTCGATCGACAGGCCATTGCCGCCGATATCGAACCACATGCCCGCGTGCTCGCGCGTATCGCGATCGCCGAAGATATCGAGCGCGACGACATTCAGCCCCGCGCGCGCCGCCGACTGCGCGAGCAGCCGCGCCGACAGTCCCGCGACGGCGACGCGCGGCGCACGAGAGGCATCGACCGAAATCATGAACTCTGTCCCGCGACGATCGCGCGGGCTTCGTCGAATGCTTCGGGAAAGCCGAGATAAACCGGCTTGCCGCCGGTGCGCATGCGCAGGAAGAGCCGATGCTCGGCCTGATACTTCACGTTGCCGATCGCGAGCGCGCCGATGCCGACCGCATCCGCGCGCGCCGCGCCCGGGAGCGGCTTGCCGTCGTCCATCACGTTGACGCCCGCGATGCCTTCGGGCGGCACGGCGTTCACATCGGCGGCGATCAGGAGGTTCTTCGCGTGCGCGAGATCGGCGGAGGTCATCACCTGAACCCCCGCTACTGCCGTCGCGAACACCACTTCCGCGCGCGCGAGCTCGCGCTGCAAGTGATCCGGCGTGCCGGTCGCGACGCCCGAGGTCGCGATGTCGAAGCGGCGATTGATCTCGTCGCTCACCTGTGTCGCGCGCGACTGGCTCGAATGGCTCGCGACGGCGACATCCGCGCCGAGCGAAGCGGCCATCGCCGCCGCGACGCGGCCGACCGCGCCGGTGCCGCCGAGAATCAGCACGCGCTTGCCGCCGAGATCGACGGAATGCGCGGTGCGCAGATGCTTTTCCGCGAGCGCGACGAGCGCGGCGGCCGTCGTGTACGCGCCGCTCGGATCGGTGAAGACGGAGACTTCGAAGGGCGGGACCATCGCGTTGCGGGCGCGTTCGAGCATGTCGGCGGCGAGCATCACATCGCGCCCGCCGATGAAGATGCCGGTGCGCGACACGCCCTTCGGCCCGCGCGAGAAGATCGCGTCCTGCGTGAGCTGGACGACGCTGTCTTCGTCGACGTTGCAGTAGGGCACGACGATCTGATAGCCCGCGTCGGCGGCCATGTTCACATCGAACGGGCTCATTTGCGGCGTGCTGGTGAACATGTGCAGGACGTAGGGTCTTTCGGTGGCTTCGGGCATGGCGATGGACTCGTCTGTCGTGTGGATGTCGATTGAATCTGTTCCGTGCGTCTCGCGTTTTACGCGGCATTTGCGCCGTGATGGCGCCGGCCTGCCGCGCGCCATGTCGCGCCGCGATTGCGTCCGGCGGCGATCGTGAACGCGAGCGGCGCGCCTTGCGTGGCGCGTTGCGCGGCGGCGAGCGCGCGTTCGGCGTCCTGCGCGCTCGCGACGAACGCGAAGCCGACCGGCCCCCACGAGGTCTGACCGATGCCCGCTTTCTGCTCGGCCGCGACGGCTTCGAGTGCGCGCGCGACGGCGGGACTCGCGAAGACGCCGCCTTGCACGGGCGCGAAGTATTCGCCGATGGTTTGCTGCAGGTCGCAGATGGCGTCGGCGAAGGTGTCGAAGTCGCTTTCCGCGACGGCGGGCAGGATGCGCAGCAGCACGAGATGGCTGAGATGCGCGGCGAGCGTCGCGGGGAAGGGCGCGAGCGATGCGAGGCCGCGCTTTTCTTCGTCGCCGTGCAGGCCTTCGCGCGAGGTGTCGTCGATGAGGAGGATGCGCCACGCTTCGGGGAACGGCTGGCGCGCGATGAGCGGTGGGAGCGTTGTCCTCGACGCGTTGCGCGCATCGCGGCCGCCGTCGACGATCAGGCCGCCGTGATCGAAGCCGTGTATGCCGATGCCGGAACGCGCGCCGCGCGCGAGGATCGCGGCGATATCGGCGGTGCTCGCCTCGTGGCCGCGCACGCGGGCGAATGCGGTGCCGAGCGCTAGCGCGAGCTGCGTGCCGGAGCCCAGGCCCGTGTGGGCGCGTGGCGTTTCGTGGACCTCGATGTCGATCGTCGGGCCCTTGCCTAGCGCGGCTTCCAGTTGCCTGATGTGCTGTTCTATGCGTTCGCGCTGGGGTTCGATTGCTGCGCCTTCGATGATCGCTTTTCGGGTTGCCGCGTGTGCTTGCCGCGCTGTGACGCGTGTGCCATGTGTGTCGATGGCGAGGCCCACGCTGCCGAATACGCGGCCCAGCGAGCCGTTCGGATCGATGAAGCCAAGATGCAGGCGCGCAGGCGATTCGACTGTGATCGCCGAGGGCGGCGATATGCGTCCAGGGGTGGTCGGCATCGGGATTTGACTTCCTGTTTGGGCGGATTTTTTTAGGGCCTTGGGGTTAGGCAAATCCTGTACCAGGAGGGGGTGGGGTGGGTTCGGTGGTCGGCTTGCGCTTCTATGGACTTCCCGTTTTCTTAGTGGTCTATTAGCGTTGCCCCTATGCGGGGCGGCAGTCACTTTCTTTGCTGCTGCAAAGAAAGTAACCAAAGAAACAGCTATCCCCAGCCTAAGCACTTCATGCCGGCCGCGGCACAGAACTTCGCAAGTGGTCCAGCAGTAGCGAGTGCCCTCATAGGCCTAATCGGGCTTGGATCGCGCACGGTCTGACAAGCTAGAACCTTGAGGGCGCTGGTTCAGCACCAGATAGCTCCGGCACAGC
>NZ_FCOX02000075.1 GCF_900044055.2 Caballeronia calidae
TTCATTTTGCGCAACCCCCAACATTGGATAGCGAAATTCTAGCGCTCCAAAAATGGGTTTTGACACAGTCTGGGCCGGGGCCGGCCAGCCCTCATCTCGGTCTGCCTGCCTGCGCTCATTGCGGCAGCCTTGCGCGTCCCAACTTTCTGATGTTCGGCGATGAATCCTGGGTGCCCACGCGCACGGCGCAGCAGCAGGCGAATCCGCGCGAATGGGCGCGCGAGATCGAGCGGCCGGTTGTCATCGAAATCGGCGCGGGGCAGGCGGTGCCGAGCATTCGGCTCTTCGCCGAGACCTTCGGCGCACCGCTCATTCGCATCAATCTGGAAGACGAGCGGGTCACGCGGCAGGAAGACGTCGGCATTCGCGGTGGCGCGCTCGATGTGCTGCACCAGATCGATGCCGCGCTCGCATCGGACGCGCGTCTGATCGAGGCAACGCGCTGAAGGCGGCGGCGAAACTCGGGACACGGGTTGTCCGATACGTACATCACACTGGCCGCTTATTCTTTTGCGGAGACCCGCCCCGTTCATGAAGCGCACGCTGTCAGAATCACCTCGTCCCGCTACGCTGCATTCGATTTCGAACCGCTGGTCCGTTTTTGGACCCCGCGCTTTCCGGTCGATCTCAAACTGCATCGCCGCTTCGTGAAGCCAGCGGGATGGACGAGAGATCTCGTGGCCCGCGCGCTGAAGCTGCCGATGGCGGGTGCCGCGCCACCTTCGCCGCTCGACGATCTGTCCGACCTCGACGATTTCGACGATGCGCCCGCATCCGCGCCGGATGCCGCCGCGCGACGCGAGTGCATGGTGCGGCTGCCGCGCCGGCGGCTGAAGAAGGCGGAGAGGCGCGCCGCGCACGCCTGTGCGCTGGAGATCCTCGCGTCGAATATGCGCCGGCTGCAAGCGTTCGTCGGTCTGAACGATGTCGGGGCGCGGCTGTTCACGTTCGCCGCGCTCGTGCATACCGACCGCATGCTCGACCTGATGAGCGACTGGATCGGCGAGCTGGCATCGGCGAGCTGGCATCGGCGCGGGTGTTTCATGTGTTCTCCACTGTGCTGCGGCTTCCCGAAGCCAACGTGCGCGCGGCGCTGTCGGCGCAGGGCACGCTCGCGCGCTCGGGTCTGATCACGGTGAACCGCAACCATCGCTGGAACCTCGCCGCCAAGCTCGATCTGCTGAGCGACAGCTTCGCCGACCGCATCGTGTCCGACTTGCTCGATCCCGTCGATCTGCTGCGCGGCATGGTCATGCTCGCGCCGGCCGCCGCGCTCGCGATGAACGACTTCGCGCACATCGACGAGCCGCTCGGCGTGCTGCGTGCGTATCCGGGCCGCGCGGCGGCAACGCATCGGCGGGGCGTCGACGTGCTGATTTACGGCGAGCCCGGCACCGGCAAGACGCAGCTTGCCCGCGCGCTCGGCGCCGAGCTTCCGCGCGCGCTCTACGAGATCGCCGGCGAAGACGTGAACGGCTATGCCGCGCTCGGCGAGCAGCGCTTTCGGGCCATCGCGCGGCGCAGGCTTTCTTTGCGGAGCGCCCGGCGCTGATCGCCTTCGATGAAGCCGAGGACGTCTCCTCCGCTTACCGTTCGCGCGAGCCGAGCGTCGCGCAGAAGCGCAAGGCCTGGCTCAATCGCGTGTTCGAAGGCAACCCGGTGCCGACCTTGTGGCTGTCCAACTCCGTGACGGAACTCGATCCCGCGTTCGTGCGCCGCTTCGATCTCGTACTGCACATGGCCGTGCCGCCTGCGTGTCAGCGTGAGCGGATTTTTCGCGAGGCGTGCAGCAACCGCCTGTCCGATGCCGCCGCGCACTGCATGGCGATGCATGCCGACCTGACGCCGGGCGTCGTCGCGCGCGCCTTCGAGGAAGCGCTGCGCGATAACGCCGTGCTTTGTCTCGACGAAGGCGACAGCTTCCTGCGCGAGCGCACGCTCAGCCAGCGCAGTTGGGAAGTCACCGGCGTCAATGAAATGCTTTCGCAGATGGAGCGCTTCCCGGGCTTACTGATTGTTTCGACGAACCTGCTCGACATGCTCGACATGCTCGACGAAGCCGCCGCTTCGATCTCAAGATCCGCTTCGGGCAGCTGCAGACCGCGCAACGGCGCGCGTATTTCACGGACCGCTGCCGCGCGCTGCGTCTGGAAGACGCCAGCACCGGCTCCGATGCCAATGCATCGATGGCTCAAGCGTTCGAGCGGCTGGACCGGCTCGACGCACTCACCCTCGGCGACTTCGCGGCGGTGCTGCGTCGGCATCGGCTGTATCCGCTTCGCTCGGCCAGCGATTTCGTGCAGACGCTGGCGGCGGAGTGCGCGCTGAAGCATCGCGGGACGGCGCCCATCGGCTTTCGTTGAGGCACGCGCTGATCTGCCGCAGCGCCTTCGTTCAACTTTCACCTGCGAGAGGAAGATTGCCGATGTCGATGAGACCGTTGTCGAAGTCGCGGCTGATGGCGTACCGCCAGTGCGAGCGGCGTCTGTGGCTGGAGTGGCACAGGAACGACCTGCGCGAGGACTCGGCGATGACGCAGGTGAGCTTTCGCAACGGCCACGAAGTCGGCGCCCTCGCGCAGCGCATTTACGATCCGCAGGGCGAGGGCGTCGCCATCGACTTGCGGAGCGAAGGCGTCGGCAATGCGCTCGCCCGCACCGCGTCGCTGATGCGCACGCGCCAGCCGGTGTTCGAGGCGGGCTTTTCCAGCGAGGGCGCGCTTGCCTTCGCCGATGTCATGCTGCCCGTGGGCACGCCCGAGCGTTCGGCGTGGCGCATGGTCGAAGTCAAGTCGTCGACCGGCCTCAAGGACTATTACTTCGACGATGTCGCCGTTCAGGCGTTCATCGCCCGAAGCGCGGGCGTGCCGCTCGAATCCGTCGCGCTGGCGCATATCGACCGCGACTGGGTCTATCAGGGCGACGGCGACTATCGCGGTCTGCTGGTGGAACGCGATGTCACGCGACACGCCTTTGCGCGCGGCAGGGAAGTGCGCGGCTGGATCCGGCGCGCGCAGGCCGTGGTGCAGCAGACCACGGAACCCGCCATCAGCACCGGACGGCATTGCGAGACGCCCTACGCATGCGGCTTCGCCCGCGCATTGCCGACAGAGCGAGCCGCGCACCGTCCATCCGGTGCATTGGCTTCCGCGTAGCCAATCGACGCGCCTCACGGACTGGATCGGTCAGCATCCGGGAGCGGACCTGCGCGACCTTGCGAGCGGGCACGGCCCGATCAGCTTCATCGATTTCGCAACGGTCCAGTTCGCCGTGCCGCTGTGGAAGGGCACCCGGCCGTATCAGCAGATGCCGTTTCAGTTCAGCGTTCACCGGCTCGCCGCCGATGGCACGCTGGCCCATCGGCCTTACCTCGATCTGTCGGGCGGCGACCCGTCGCTCGGCTTCGCGCGCGCGCTCATCGAAGCTTGCGGGGAGGCCGGCCCAGTGTTCGCCCGCGACGCGGCCTTCGAACGCACGCGCACCCGCGAGCTGGCGCAGCTTCGCGGATCTGGCGGCGGCGCTGCATGGCATCGCGGCGCGCATCGTGGACTTGCTGGCGAGCGTCGCACCGGAGCTGGACTACGGCCGGCATGATGGGATCAAGAACGGCGCCATGGCGATAGATGCGTTCCGCGAAGCGCTCGCGCCGGACACGTCGGCTGCGCGCCGTGCGCGGATCGCCCTGCAACTGAACGAGCACCGCCCGCTCGACACGTTGGCGATGGTCCGGCTCTGGCAATTGCTTTCCGGACGCAAGGCCATCGCGTCCTAGCATGCGAGGGCGTTCATAACGCGCCCCTTAAGATTGTTAAATATGTGCCGTAAACGCCTGCATCTTGTCTTGAAGCAGGCCAGTGCGTTCATGCCAGAACTCCGTCGTCAGATCATGCGCCTGTTGCCCGATGCTGCGAACTCGGGCGACTTCATTTCCACCCCGGCGCTGTACCAGCGCCTGCAGCGTCTCTTTGCCGAACCGCCCACGATCAAGACCGTGGGCCGCCGCCTGCAAAAGCTCGAGGACGAAGGGCTCGTCGAAAGCAGGCGCGATGGCACCGCTTCGACCTGGCGTCGCAAGGCCGGCGCGAGCGGCATGGCCGCCAAGGCTGGCTCGATGACCTTCGACGAAGCGCTCGCGCTGCAGACCCTCAAACGCTTCTCGTCGCGGCAGATTCCCGAGCTGGTCGCGGAGTCGCTGTCGTCCATGTTCGAACTGGCCGAGGCGCGCCTGTCCCGCACCAACACCGCCAACGAAGCGAAGTACGCGCGCTGGGCCAGCAAGGTCGCGGTGGAAAGCGGCGGCTTCGCGTTGCGCTGCCCGGCGATCGATCCCGCGATGTTCGCAGCGGCATCGCGTGCGCTGTTCGAAGAGCACAAGCTCTCCGTCGTCTACCGTCCGCGCAGCGACGACCACAAGGAGAAGGCGAGGGTTTTGATGCCGCTCGGCATCGTCGAAGTCGGCACGCTCGTGTATCTGATCGCCGCGACCGACGGGAAGGAAGACGGCACGCGAAACCGCAGCGGCACGGCGCTCAGGCCGATCATGTATCGCATGGACCGTTTCGCCAGCATCGAACCCAAGCCCGAGCGCTTCGATTATCCGCCCGAGTTCTCGCTCGACGCCTATGTGAAAGAAGACCGTCATTTCGACTTTCAGGAAGGCGAGGACGTGCGGCTCGAACTGCGCTTCACCCACGGACGAGGCGATCATCTGCTGGAGGCGCGGCTCGCGGCCGATCAGGCCGCCGAGATGCAAGGCGATGCGCTGATTGTGCGCGGCACCGTGCCGCTGAGCCAGCGCCTGCGCTGGTGGCTGCGCGCATTCGGACCGTATGTCGAAGTGCTCGCGCCGGCCTCATTGCGCGACGAACTGGCCGCCGAAGCGCACGCGCTCGCGCGGCTGTACGGCTGAGGCAATCGACATGGCCCGAATCCATCCCGACGGCTGGCAGGCGCTCGCCGTCACCGGCGCAGCTGTCCGCGAAATCGAAACCCTCCATGCGCTGAAAGAAGCGTTGCCCGATACCTACGCGGTCTATCACGGCGTGCACTGGACGCAGCTCAAGAACGGCTTTGCGGTGTTCGGCGAGGCCGACTTCGTCGTGGTGAGTCCGGCGGGCGCGGTACTGGTCATCGAGCAGAAATCCGGCAATCTGCTGGAGACACCCGACGGCCTGCGCAAGCTCTATGCGGGCGTCGCCAAGGACGTGCCGGCGCAGCTCACGCGAACCATCAACATCGTGCATAACCGCCTCTCGAAGGCATTCGGCTCGCGCAATTACCGGCTGGACGAGCTGCTGTATTGCCCGGACTATCGCGTGAAGAACGCGGTGAGCGCGGGCGTGCCGCCCGAGCGTATCGTCGATGCGACGCGGCGCGAGCAGCTCGGCGCCATCATCCAGTCCATCCTCCCGGCCGACGAGACGCCGCTGCCTTGCCGCGATGGCCTGCACGCGTTGCTGTCCGAGCAGCTCGCGCTCACGCCCGATGTGAATGCGATGGTGGGCGAGGTCTCGAAAGTGGTGACGCGCATCTCGGGCGGACTCGCCGAATGGGCGCGCGCGATCGAGTTCAGTCCGTTCCGGCTGCGCGTGACGGGCACGGCGGGCTCGGGCAAGACGCAGCTCGCCGTGCGCGTGCTCGAGGATGCCGCCCGCGCGGGCAAGCGCAGTCTGTACGTCTGCTACAACCGCCCGCTTGCGGACCACCTGCGCCGAATCGTGCCGGACGAGGCGCTGGTGCTGACCTTCCATCAGCTCTGCCAGGGGATCGCCACCGACGAGGGCGATGTCATCGATTTCAGCGATCCCGGCTGCTTCGCGAAGCTCGAGCAGGCGTTCGTTGAACGCGCGCCGGGCAGGCTCGCGCGCTTCGACACCATCGTCGTCGACGAAGGGCAGGACTTCATGCAGGAATGGGTCGCGCCGCTGGAACGGCTGCTTGCCGCGGACGCGCGCTTCTGGTGGCTCGAAGACCCGATGCAAAACCTCTATCTGCGCCCCCGTGTCGCGTTGCCGGGCTGGGTCGAGATGCATGCGGCGTCCAACTAC
Source organism: Caballeronia calidae (assembly GCF_900044055.2). Classification (GTDB taxonomy): domain Bacteria; phylum Pseudomonadota; class Gammaproteobacteria; order Burkholderiales; family Burkholderiaceae; genus Caballeronia; species Caballeronia calidae. The sequence goes on from NZ_FCOX02000075.1 coordinate 6,047, forward strand.
CGCAGCCCGCGCGACGTGATCCGCTTCATCGAGCGGCTGACGGGCCAGGCGCAGGCCGCGGCGGCGAGCCCCTTGCACGAGTCGGACGTGGGTCTGCTGACCTACGGCGAAGGGCAGGCGGCGCAGGTGACCAAGGCGGCGGTGTCTCAGGCGCTGAGCCTGGGATTCCGGCTGCGCGATATCGCGGTGCTGTCGTTCTTTGGCCGCGAAAAGTCGCGCTTCGGCACCCTGGACCGACTGGGCGGCTGGACGCTGTGCAGCTTCACCGGCGAATACGATGCCGGCGGCGACCCCGTTCATCGCGATGGCGAACTGGTGTTCGAGTCGGTGTATCGCTTCAAGGGGCAAAGCGCGCCCTGCGTGATCCTCACCGAAATCGACTTCGGCAAGCTCGATGAGAACATCCGTCGGCGTCTGTTCGTCGGCGCGACGCGGGCGACGATGAAGCTGATCCTCGTCATGTCCGAGCGTACTGCGATGTCAGTGATAGAAGAACTGGGATAGGCACGCCGCATTCGGACTCGGTTTGTTTAAGCGGGACGCGCATGCCGATAGGGATGCCAGCCTTCGCCGTCGTGAGCAGACTTGGACAGGAGCAGGAGAATATGTCAGGCAAGGATCGTGATGATGCGCCCGGAGCTCGTTCGGGTGTTTCCAAAGCGCGCATTCGGGAAGCCCCGCCGGCACACGAAGAAGTCGGGGCGCGTTTCAGGTATTACCGCTTCACACCCGAGCAGATTTTTGGCTGGCACGCCATGGCATAGCAGATGAGTCTAATGCCTCGACAGGAATGGATCCGCCAAAGGTATAGTCCGTGAAAAAGACTCCGGGTGCCCGTGTCGATCCACCCTCTGACAAGATATCCGCGATAGAGCGGACGGCAGATGAGGCCAGCGCGCCAGCATCAGCGGTGAAGACAGCATTGAACACCGCAGCTTACCAAGAGTGGACTTTGCCGTTAGTATTCGGTATTCAGAAAAAAAGCGGGTGGCCGAATAGCATCTTTCGACTGGTCAGTGATGTAATCCTGGCGGCAGTTCATTTTTCCATTCAAGCGATTCATGGCGAAACTCGATCAGGACGTGCTTGCGTTGTTGCCTCAAGACCCGCCGAGCGTCGTGGGACTGATGACTTCCGACGTGCTCGACACTGCCACTGCGCCGGAGCCGATGTGTATTAGCAACCGTGCCGAAAGAGTTGCGGGAGGAGTGAGTCAATGAAGTGACAGCGCATCTAAAATTTAAAATGACTAGGGACATAAATTGTCTCTAACAAAAGCTATTTTTCTTTCACGCTGACGCATGAAGCGCAGTTGACGATACACGTTCGATGGCACGGCAGTGACGCGGATTCATAGCAGATCAGGATCGAGCTCTAACGGTGTTGCCTACTTTTTTCGGAATAATTTATGAGCGGTGAAAATTCAAAAACACAATTCGATAAAACTTTCGATCAAGCCTATGAAGAACGATCGCCGAACTTCGACGAACATGTCAACATCGCGCTCGTTGGCAAGGTCAGCGCCGGCAAAAGCTCTCTTCTGAACGCGATCCTCGGGCGGACGCGGGAAGACCCTATTGCAAGAGTCGGAGCCAGTTCCGGAGTCACGACCAAGGTGACGCCGTACAAGCTGGATGAACATGTGCTGATTATCGATTGTCCCGGGCTCGATGACGTCAGAAAGGAGAACAGCGAAGAGACGAAGGATTTTCTGGGCTCGATAGATCTCGGTCTTTTCGTCGTCACAGGGTCAGCGGACGCTTCACAAAAGTCCAATTTCGGCGATCTGAAAAAGAATTGCAAAAAGACGCTCGTCATCCTCAACAAGATAGATGAGTGGGATGACCTGGAAGAATCGGCGTACCACGACGTAGTCGATCAGTGGAAGCGCGTCCTCGGTGTCGACAAGGTGTTCGGAACCTGCACGAAAGGCTTTGACCCGAAGATGCGCCAGTCAGCGCCGATGGACCTGCGCGGCGTCGATGAAGTGAGGAAGGAGATCTTCGATTTTCTGGAAAGCGAAAAAAAGGACATCCTGCTTGCCAGGCACCTGAAAAGCAAGGAAAGCTATGCAATCGGGTTCATCGCGGCAGCGTTGGTGGCAGTCGCCGGTGAAGCGTTCATTCCGGGTAGCGCAGCGTACATTACGGCTACCCAAGTCGTCGCCATTACGTCATTGAACTATTTGTACAAGGGCGAAGTTCTTTCGAAATCCTCGGCGCTGGCTCTGTTGCCGACGTTCGCCGGTGAAACGCTGGGAACGAGTGCTTTCCTCTTTGCGAAATCGTTCCTGCCGCCTACCGGTGTTCTCGACGTTGCCGCTGCCGGGATCGCAGTATCGATTACTTTCGCCATGTTGGCGGCGGTCAAGTGGGTACTCGAAAACGAGCATTCGCTGGAAGAGAAGAAAGTCCTGAAAGAGGCATTCAACAGCTTCAACAAGGTCGGTCAGGAGCTCAAACATGTTTCATTGAGCGATTTCAAGGACAAGACCAGCATTGTCAAGCTGTTGATTCGTCTTCTGTCAAAGAAGTTTTGAGAAAAGCCGGACGACAAGACGGGCTTTCCTCGTTACATGGCGAGGAAAGCCTTGCATATCCGCGAACTGAAAAAGCGTGTTCTGGCGAAGGTCAAGTTGTGGCTTATCCAGCCGTTATCCGATGAGAGAAGTCTCAGCCAGAACCAGAAGAACATGAAATTTTCGGAATACACCGTCACGGGGAAGCAGGATCAGTCCGTCGATCCGTTGGGATTCACGCAGCCTTTCGGCGCGTTGCGCAGCCGGTTTTATCCGCAGTTCACCGTGCTGTCGAATTCGCCTGTCTATCACGGCGTCCTGGCTTTGATTTATCAGGTGCTTTCCAGACAAAAGATCACGCCGGCGCATGGCGAATTCGCGCAACGCTTCCGCGAAGCGGAGTGTGTCTGGGGACTGGCGAATGTCGCCGCCGAACAAAGCGTGTTGAACGTCACCAAATACCAGTCGATTCTCGGAGGACATGGCCGAACCTCGCGTCGGGAGGTCGGTCGCCTGAATGCGATTTTTCGAAGCCTTGCGTATGGCACGCTCGGGCACTACAGCAATCCGTCGGCGAACTGGGGCTTTCTCGATCGCAAAGGCATGGCGCTGACGACGCTCGGAACGCGACTCGCGGACGTGTTCGCGGTGCGGGACGGACTATCGTTGCGCGAGGCTATCGAACGGTGGCTGAGCGGGGACGCGCTGGATCGCGATGAACTCAAGGCGTTGGGCAAGGCGTTCGGCATCGATGGCGCGGCTTCCTCCGACGAACGCACGATCTGGCAAGCCGCCGTCGCGGCCCGGTGCGAAAAGGAGCCCAGCGCTGCGACGCTGTGGCAAACGCCGCCCGACGGTGCGCTCCTCAAGAAAGGTTCCGACGATGCGTACGAATACAAGACGCTCTTCGATCATCTGGCGAGCCGTCACACGCGTCTTGCCGATTCATTCCGCCAGGCCGGCCGCTTCGAGGCGATGAGCGCCGTTTGCCTGTTCCTGTTCGAGCGTGAATATCTGCTCTGTCACGACGCCGGCAGCGAGTTGCCGGCAGCGGGCACGCTGGAGCAGACCCTCGCAGCGGCGCTTGCCGAGACCGCCAGGGCTTATATGTCGCAGGACGGTCATCGGGATACACGGGGATTGTTCGCGGAACTGGCGGGCGCGGACGGGCACGCCGCAGCCTCGGCGATCATTACGCGGCACCACGTCACGCATCAGAAAGGCAAGGGTGCGCTGCCGTATTTTGAACACGGCGAGTTGCGTGTGCGCGAGCGTTTTGAGCGCCGGCGATTCACGGCATTGCATGAAGAACTGAACACGCTGGACAGCGGCGACGATCAGATCGCCGTGCTGACGCATCGCTACCGACGCGACTGGCACTTCGAACGGGCTCAGGGGTACGCGCGATACATCGGGGTGGTTGCATGAGCGCTACGCACGAAGACGGGAGTTTCGGTGTGCTCCAGCAGATTTTCGCGGATGTCGCCAACGACATGCGACGTGATCCGCTCGAGCACATGCTCATCCTGACCTACGAGTTCGACGACGAGCAACTGGTCAATCTGCTCACCGGCCGCCGTCTTGCCGATCAGGTCGAATTGCGCCGCAATCAGATCAAGTTCATCGCGGATATGCAACCGGTCGTGATCTATGACGCTCGCAAGACGCGCGAATTCAACCATCTTCCTCATTTCCTCGATCTGTTGCCGGTGAATCCGGGCGCGTATCGGTGCCATCACTCGAAAGCTTATCTTTTCGTCACGCGCAGGGCGGTCCGGCTCGTGATCGGGTCGTTCAATCTCACGCGGACAGGGCTGTTCGAAAATCGCGAAGTATTCGTCGACTTTTTCTGGAACGACGATCAGCGTGCGGATATCGAGGTATTGCGGTCGTTCAGCGCGCTGCTGCGCCGGGGTTATGCACGATGGGCGCAGCCCGCAGCCGCGAGTGCGCGTGTCGCCATTGCCGACACGCTCGATGCGCGCGTCGCTCATTGGCAATCGCGGCCGTCACGCGGCAAGCCCGGCAATCGCATATTGGTTCATTCGGGATACGAAGCGAACGAGGCAAGCGGCTTGAGACGGCTCGCCGAGCTTTGGAAAAAGATGTCCGACGCGCCGCCGCGTCAGATACTGGTCGTCTCTCCCTTTTTCGATCGCGGAAGCGAATGGCTCGCGGACGAACTGTTCGACGCGATCGGCGTTCCCGCGCAGTTGCATTTCGTCACCGACGAGAGCGGGATCTGCAGACTGGGACGCCGTCACTATGGACCGGATCGGCAAGGGCAAAAGCGCAGGCTCAGTCTTGTACCGGGTCTTATCGATCAACACGAACGCACGCGGATCGAGCACGCCAATGACGGCGCGCGTCTCGACGGCCTCGAAATCAAGCGCGATCTGCACGCGAAGATTCTCGTGCTCTGCAGCGGTTCGCAACATCTCCTCTATACCGGAAGCGCCAACTTCACACGCAAAGCGTGGTGCGGCGATAACCAGGAGCTCGGCATCGTGCAAATCGAGGCCGGCAACGCGGACAAGGCTATCGCGCGGATCCTCGCGGCGCTCAGCGCATCGAGCGACGACGCCTATGAACGTCTCGGCCATCTTCCGGACAGCGCAATCGAAGCGCAGGAGGAAGATGACGACTACACGCCGCAGTCGGGCTACCCGGATTTCATCGAAGGAATCGTGCTCGAACGCGAAGCTGGCGGCACGGGCCTGGTCTTTCGCTTCCAGACCAGCGAGCCCGCCCGGCTGCGGAATTACGTGATCGACTGGGGCCGCGTGCGTCTTTCTATCGACGACGCGCAATCTCATGCGTTGCCGATCGACGCGGCCTACATGCCGCTGCAGGGCAGCCGGAATCTGAAGTTCTCGCCGTGCGCGTTCCCGGAAAGCACCTTTCTTCTGACATTCGTTCAAGACGCCGAACTGACGCGGCAGCATGACCTCGAAATTTTTCCGTCCGCGGAAGAATGGATGCGCTACTACCTGCAGCGCGCGGGCGGCGGTATCGGAATCGGCGAAGCGCTGCCCGGCGCGGACGATGCATCCGGGCCGGTCGACGACGCAGACGACGATCGCCATGCCAACGTCGTCATCGCCATGCAGCGATACCTCAATCTGTTCGCCGGCGTCGAAATCGAGTTCCAGAAGCGGGCGGCAGAAATCGAATTCGAGACATTCGCCGATGCAGCGAGCCGGGCACGAGCCTGCGACAAGCGCATCGTTCAGCCGCTGAGAGCCTATGCGGAACTGCTGAAGCAGGAGCGCAGCCGCATGCGCGGCGGGATAGATGAACAGGTCTACGTGTTTCGGGCCGGGGAACTCGCGCTTCTCATTCAGCGGCTGGCCGCGAGGCTGCCGGAGCTTGCCGACTTTCCCCGCGAGATCGCCAATGGCATCGTGACGCGACAGTCGAATACGGCTTTGCGCGTCTATCTGAAATTCATCAAAGACCACGCCTCGCAACACTGACATGACCAAGCTTACCGATATTCTTCTGGCCGATCCGCCGGGCTGTCCTCCTGAAGCGTGGTCGCGTCAGTTGCGCACGGCCAGCGAAGTGTCGAAACGCTTTGAAAGCGGCCGCGACACCGTCCTGCTGGCGGATGAAGTCGGCATGGGCAAAACGTATGTCGCTCTGGCCGCCATGTGTCAGGCGCTGTTCGGCAGCGACGAGAGCGACCGGAAGGTGTTGTTGGTCACGCCGCCCGGCAACATTCTTCGCGTGAAATGGCAGCAGGAGATCGAAACATTCAATCAGCGCTACCTGCATCCCGAGACGCGTTCGAAGAGAAACATTCAGGCGATCGCCATTCAAAGCTATTGGGATCTGCTGCGCAATCTGCAGGAATTTCGTAACGCTGCGGTGCACAGGGTCGGGCCGGAAGATCGCCTCTGCTTCATCTGGTGCATTTTCAACTGGGCGTTCGGACGCAAACTGCTCGGCAAGAAACGGCGTGTGCCGTGGGTATGCATCGAGAATCTGAGCGCGCATCATCCAAACTTGGTCAGTTTTCTTTCGCGCTGCTCTGTCCATGCGTTGGAGCGCTTCCTCGACGCGGACTATCGGGTACGGTCGCACTTCTATCAGGAACTGTTCAGGAATCTCCGCAACGATCATTGGAACGATACGGCGGGCCATCGCGCGGAAGTCGCGACGCTGTTCAAACGCTTTGCCGGCGAACAGGATCGCCATGAGCCGAACGTTTTCATCATCGGGATGAACGCGCTCGCCCGTCCTCATATCGATCAGGCCGAGAACAGGCTTCTTTCGAAGTACGTACTGGCAAGACTCCTTTTGGGAAAGCACGACGAGACTCGGAAAGCGCACGCCGTCGCGCTCGTTCGCGCCAGGGTGCTACCCGACGAATTCTCCGACAAGCACGCGCATCGCTGGACCTGTTATCTGCAAAGCATGAAGGCACTCGGAGCCGGCGAGTTCTATGGCTTGCGGGACGCCGTCACGAAGGCGATCAACGAGCCTGACCTCGCCGCGAGATGGCGCGAGTTGTCGGCCACGATCGGGAGCGCGGACCGGGCCGTCGTCCACAGGTTCTTCAACGACGTCGGAGACCGCGTGTTCGCCGCGCAACTGGCGCGCGCGAATTTCGGACTGTGCGTGGTCGACGAAGTGCATAACTGGAAATCGGGCGCTTTTGGCGCTCGCCACTTCGCGAAGCACTACGCGCCTGATATCCGCCGAAAACTGCTTATGTCGGCAACGCCTTTCCAGATGGAAGAGCAGGAAATGGCGAAGCTATTCGCTTTCGCACAGGCCATCGGCGGCGGCAGCGAATCGATCATGAAATCGCTCTACAAACCGGGCGGCAAGATCGCCGTATGCCTCGAAACCAGCGACGCTTTCGCAAAAGCATGGCAAGCCGTTTCGGCCACGCCTGCCGATGTGCACCTCATCGACGAGATCTACGCTGGATGCGAGCGCGAGGCGCTTCGATGTGTCGCCGCACGCATCGCCGAGGACGCAGCCGAATCGGACGAGGTGCGTCAGTTCTCGGCCGCCTTGTCGAATTACCGGCGTGCCATCGACTCGCTGCAGGACGACCTTGGACAGGTGGTGATCCGGCACACCAAGAGCCGGGAGAAGCGCCATTTCCACATCGGCCGCGATTTCGATGACGAGACGCCCGCCGCGCCGCGACATTCGCTCTATCCCGTGGAAGGTTATGCGAGCGACGATGACGCATTGCTGAATTTCGTCGGCATGCGACTCGGCCAATTCGTCTTGCGCGAGAAGAAGAAGTCCTACGAAGCGAATGCCCGGTTGCTGGGCGGGATCACGTCGAGCAAGGCAGCGTTTCTCGAAAGCGCCAGGGGAATGGAGAAGCTCCACGATTCGTTGCCTTACCGCCGGATGTTCGAACAGATGCTCGAGCATGGCGTGCATCCCAAGGTCAATGCAACGGTCGAGCGCGCGTTCGACAACTACAAGAACGGGCGCAAGACGCTCATTTTCTGCGAGCGCGTCGCTACCCTCAAGGAGATCGCCGATCTGCTGACCGGAAAGATCGACCGGTTTGTCGATTCGCAAGCGTCGTCCAACGCGATCAAACGGCGCAGTCTGCTCAAGCAAAGAGAGCAAGTCGAAAACATCTGGTGGCACTCGCTATGGGATGCGATCGATCAGCCTGCCGGCGGCGCGGATATGCTGGATAAATGGTTGCCGGAGGTGGAAGCGTTTGCGGTTCGCTGCCTAAAAGCTGCCGGGGTGAAGGCCAGCGCGCGCCGGATCATCAATTTGCTCGATGCCGGGTTGATCGCGCGCGCGGCGTCGGACGACCGCCTCGCGGCATGCGGTTTTTCTTCCGCGATCGCGCTCATCGCGCAGATTGCGCCGCGGCTAGAGCGGGATTGCGACAGCGGCGCCGAATTGCTTAAGCGGTTCCTGCGGGCGAAAAGTGGCGCGACCGATAGCAGCGGAGCCAATGCCGAGGAATTCGCAGCCGACGACGATGACGAAGACGGCGCAAGCGACGAGATCGGCTCGGGCGATACCTCCGAAGACATCGCCGCGGCGGTCGACGCGGTCGCGCGACATCAATATCGCGAACGGGACAATCTCTGGCTGACCGTGGACAACCCCGGCTTCCATGCCAGGCTCTGGCAGTTGCTGGGCTCGGAAGCCGACGCGCTTGATCGAACCGGCGAGAAGAGGTCGCCTTCCGACGATGTCGTCGAGGCCGCGCTGGTGTTTCACGACGTACTGGACGATCTGATGAGCGGCGTGCGCAGATTCACGCTGCGCCAGGATCTGCTCGTGCGATACGAGCGCGCCAGCGAACACGGCAGCCACATCGCACGGGTGGCGCGCGGACTCGCCTCGATGCGCATCGGTCACGATCAGTCGATGCTTGCGCGGGCGAACCGATTCATGAAAAGCCTGATCGAGGCAGACGGGTCGATCAGCCGGGCGGATCTCACGCCATCGAGACGCCGGAGCTTGTGGCAGGGCGTGTCGAGCAGACAGTCGGGTTCGGTCGATGTCCTGCACGGCAAGACGCCCGGGCCGAGTCGGGCCGGTTTGTGCGCGGCGTTCAATTCGCCGCTTTTGCCCGACGTCCTGATTTGCACGTCGATCGGGTCGGAAGGCATCGATCTGCATCGCCAGTGCGCCGACGTGATCCATCACGACCTGCCATGGAATCCGGCGAAGCTCGAACAGCGCAATGGCCGTGTGGACCGCGTGGGGTCGCTGGCGCAATCGTCGGACGAGCTTCTGATCAACATCGGCATTCCGTTTCTCGCGAACAACTACGAGCAATTCCAGTACGGCAAGGTCTATTCGCGCGCGCAGAAATTCGAAATCCTGCTCGGCAGTCCGGATTTCGAAGCGGGCAATATCGACGAGGAAATTCTCGGCGACGAGAGCGCAGAGGCGACGGTCGACCCCACGCTCGACACGTGCGGCGAGGAGGCGGTTCTTTGCATCCTGCCGCAGTCGATACTCGACGCGCTGAAGCTCGATCTGGCCACGCGTGACGACGGCGCAGCGTCGGCGGTCATGCGAAACGGAGGCACCGTCACCGCGGCTGATCCCGTTCATGGCGAGGATGTCTTGCTCACGGAGCCCCCGCAACGTGTATCGATTGCGAGAGGACATGCGCGATCGCGGTAAGACCGACGAAGACAGAAAAGGCGCTGGTATCTGGAACATGTCCGGGCAGGCACCTGGATCGATCCTTTGTCTGTTGCCGCTTCATTCACTGAACATAGGCGCCACTCAAACTGCCTCCCCAGGCGTTCGCTTCACAGCAGAGTAGGACGGCCAGCTACCCGACGTCTCGATCCGTTCGCTAGCCTGCGGCTGGGTGGAATACTTGCAAATCAGCAGTCTCGGTGGGGCGCACCTAACCCTTCGTGGATTCAGTGCGAAGCAAGGGCAGCGGACGAGGTAGCCAGCCGGCGGCAGTTGGTGACAAGAAGCCCAAATCGGGCAACTACGTCCGCGGTCCGCAAGTGCCCAAGTATCGAGATCCGATGAGCGGCGAGAGTTGGAGCGGTCGGGAATGTGCGCCGGCCGGGTTAGCAACGGCCAAGGATCGAACGCAATTTCTGATCGAAAAGCCAGAGGTTGCGTCAGCAAAACCTGATTCGGCACCTGCCAAAAAAGCGACGAAGAAGGTTGCCGTGAAGAAAGCGGCAAAGAAGACTGCAACCGAGATGGCGGCAGTGACGGTGCATCGACCACCGCCGACTTCTTCGCCGCAACGCGTTTCGTCGGCGCTTTTCTCACGGTGGCCTTTTTAGAAGCCGCCTTCTTGGTGGCAGGCGCGACCTGCTTTGCAGCCGGAGGCTTTGCTCACTGCCTTCTTTGCTGACTTGGCGATGGACGCGTTCGTGGCCGCCTCGCCCTTTGGCAGGCTGACACCGAACTCGAGCAGAATCCCGTGAATCTGGTTGGTCGCGCGCACCCGATCGTGCATGAGGGATTCGCGGACGCGGTGCAAAGCCGACAAGGTTTGCTGGGATTCGGTCTTCGGCGTGACGAACCGCATGGACGGGCGCGATGCCGCCTCGCAGATCGCCTCGGCGTCGACGAAGTCGTTCTTGTTACCCTTGACGAAGGGCCGTACGAATTGCGGCGAGATGAGCTTGACCTCGTGCCCGAAGGTTGCGAGTTTGCGGGCCATGTGGTGGGCGCCGGCGCAGGCTTCCATGACCACCGTACAGGCGCGCAACGTGGCGAAAAACTCGACCAGTTGCTTGCGGTTTAACTTCTTGCGAAACACTGCCTTTCCGGCCTTGTTTTGGCCGTGAAGGTGAAATATGTGCTTACCCAGATCAATTCCGACCAGCGTGACGTCTTCCATGGCACACCTCCGCGAGAAAATTCCCCGCAGCGTACTCCTCGCTGCAAGGAGGAGGGGGTGACCATCTCATTACGCGAGTCCGCGAGTGAGTCCGCGATGGTTTACAACCCCATATCTCTCAACATCTCACAACTTCTGCCTTGCACCAAGGCTCTCGGTCGACCGTACTTCTGTATAACGAGATGCGTATAGGGTGCGCCGGTGCACGGCACCGTTTTTCGAAAATCGCCGGAATAGATGTGGCCTCAGAAGTGTGGTGCGGCTCACGGAGCCGCATGGAATAAGAACGCGAGCCGGGTTGTTCATGCATAGGGCACCGGCCAACTTCCCTTCGAGGGATGCAACAAAACGCCCACAGGACAACGACATATCACCATCACAGTGGAGGTCATGATGTACGGCTCGCAGTACGTATTGTATGGAGCAACGAGAGCTTGTCCGCGGTGTGCCGAAATTCATCCGCCGCGCGAGGGAATCCAGGAAACAGCAATCAGCCGCTTTAAGCTGATGCAGTTGATGTTCGAACTCGTCTATGCGAACTTGCATAACCCCGGGACGTGCAGACAAGAAGACAGAATGTTCGGCATTCTTACCACGCCGCTCCGAGTATACGCGGCGCACTCAGGACCAACGCAAAACGGTACCACATCGTTTTTGACTGCAGCGTGTAAGCGCGGCTACAAGATCTGTGACGAACGAAGCGCATCGTTACCGGGAAGAATCGACATACGTTTTAACGAGATCCCAGCCGAGGAGTACGAAGCCACGTACACCCGGGGTGGTGGCTATCGGCCCGGGGCCTGCGCTGCGCCCCGCCTGATACAGCAGGCGATTCTGGACTACCAGCACACGGGACAGCACATCGATCCGACTACGTGGGCAATGTCCGAAGTCATGTACAAAAAAAATCCGACAAAATCACCTGCCGGGGACGGGCAAGACTGGATCCACGGACTGACCGCGCACTCGTGTGAAACATGTGCAAGGCTTGTTCCGCTGCTGCTTTGTACTCGAGATACCGACTGGAGCGGCGCTTTCAATCGGATCTTTGGTTGACGCTGGTTGGCCGCCCGACGAGGCTTACCCGGCGGAGCGCTCGGCGCCCCCGGCCGCCGCGGGTGCCAAACCCACGGTGCGCCTTACGCGACCGTCGTACGCGCTGCCCTGGCGCGCCCACGTTCGATAAGGCGCCGAGTGTCCTCGCCCAGCTCTTTCGCTTGGGCAGGCCGGTACCGTTCACGCTCGAGAAACAGTTCCGGACGGGTCTTGTCAGTGAGATGCTTCTTGTCGAACGCATGCATGAAGTCAAGGGCCTCGGCGTACTGGTCCTCCAAGTACCAGCCAACTATTGCACCAGCCGCTCACGATCCACAGGTACACCCAGCCGCTCTGCCGCAGGTTGTCCAGGCGCTCTTGCGCTACGCCGATGAGATGCGCGAGTTGATCCTCGTCCTGGTCGGAAATGTACTTTTTGCCACGCGGACCCGATCGTTCCTGCTTTGAGCCGATCCGGTCGGAATTGTTGGGATCATCGGCCACTGGATCGTCAACCACGTTCTCTTCGGTCACCGCACGTGCAGGCTTGTCCTCGCGTATCACATGAAAAAAGGGGATGGCGGACTTCGCCGTTGGGCGTCCACTCGAGAAACGACGCCTCCGCCACGATGTCGGGCGCGAGCCATTGAAACTCACGATCAGGCTCCGGTTCAGGACCGTTGTAGAAGACCGGCGAGTTTGATGCAAGGCATGAGCAAGCTTGCTGAACGCCGCTCTGCGCTCGGCCGACAAGCGAGGCGCAACATGGCCCGCATACCTGAGCGCGCCATCTTGCGTATACACGCCGAGCAACAGGGAGCGCTCGCCTGATCTTGCGCCCTCCACGCGCGAGAACCCGCCGATTCCCAATTCTTGCCTGAAGATGGTCGTCGCGCGACAGCCTGATCGAACACAGGCGGTATGTGATGGCGATACGCGGGGCTTTGAGTGACCGTTGTATGCGTGAAAGTCCCCGCTGTCCTGGCGCTGCACAAAACGGCCGCTGAGGAAGCGCTATCGCTCGGTTTTCCTTTGGCGCGCGACGGACGGCCCTTCACTAAACGTGATCAACGGGACGTTGCGATTGGAATCGTGGAATGGTGCACGGACAATCGAAGCGGGAACGCCTCCGGTGGGAACATGACGGAAATGACTCAGCGAACCGCGTGCAACCCTTCCGGCCTGCTAGACTGGAAATTCCCCTGCTAACACAAACCATGGAGGGAGATATGACGACCCTCTACGTCGTGAAGACCGGTGCGCAGTTCCTCTGCACCGCCGAGGACGGCGACATGGGCTTAGCACCCGTGGTCGAAGAAGCCACATCTTTTCTGTCGTATGAGGATGCGGAAAAAGCGGCGAATGAGAATGCCGATCCCGGGTACGAAATCATCGCCGTGAACGTCACCAGAACCTGACGCGTGGCCGACTGCCTGAACCCTTAGTTAAGGAGGGGCACCAGCAATTTGGCTGGCGCTATGCGATCCGGTGCGCCGGTCGGCTGCGTCCGAATGATCTGGGAAAGGCCGCATCGCAAATCGCACTTTGCATTCAGCGTTCGCGTTGAACGCCTACATCGCAGGCTCATAGCCGCGGCCCGGGAATCGTCTTCCATGAGGCGGTTTCGCGCGCCTCGTGAGCAAAAATTCTACTTTGTCTCCGTGCGGCCAGTTCCTGCCGTTCGCGATCCACGTCGGATGGACGTTCGAGCGCCGGTACAGTCTGGATATGAGACATTCAGAGGACGGGGTATCGACCGGCAGCTAAGCGGCGGGACTACTCATCCGACCGTCAGTTCAAGGCCGCGAAGCAGTTGACGCTTGTTATCTATCGACAACTGTTTCTCAGCAAGAAGAGCGATACGTCTCCTTCCTTCGATGAGCGCTCTCCCTCTTTCGACGTCGGGCAGACGGCTGCCATACGACCCAATTGTACGCATACCGATAAGTGAAGTGGTTGGTTGGTCTGTGGCGCGCACGAAATCGCACTTGGCTTCTTCGCGATCGAGCGTGGAGGTAAACCACCGACGCTGAACACAATCGCGTCGGTGATTCGCTCGCCCGAAAATGACGGCGATCATGACGGGCGAGCGGCGCCGGAATCCAAAGCCGCTCTCTCTCTGCTTGCGAAGAAGGCCGTTTCAAAAAGATGCGCGGTGGCACTCCTGACGGCTTGAGGCTCGGCCGCGCGTGTATTGAAGTCGCTGTGGATTCGGCTTACCGTTTCGCTTAGCGCTTCGTCTCCCAATGCCACCTTCGGATCTTTCGACGCTTCGTCGGATCTACCGATCTGCTTCGCGGCGGCGGCGACAAGATCGGCTGCGCTACGGTCCTGCCTCCCGATGTTATGCGCCACATCGGTAAGCTTCGCGCTCAGCTTGCGTCCTCCCGACCTGAACAGCGGCAATCCGTCTGACGCAGCTTTCCATTTCTCAAGTTGCGCGACATACATGGAAAGAATCTCAAACTTGTCGTTCTCGATGAGGTCCGGCGAATCCTGTATTGCCAGGAACATCGCACTGACTTCTTCATTGGCACCAGCTAAATCATTCTTCGAAGCCTTTTTGACCGCTTCTTTCCAGTTCAAATGAAACGGCATACGTTCCAGCGCGCCGAAGGGTTCGTCGAGCAAGGTATTGCGCTGTTCCAGAGCAATGGTCACATAATCGGAATCATCAACTGCTTCCAGTGCATCGCGATCGCCTACTCGCATTAGTTGGTCGTCGTGCATTCGAAGTCTGGCGGTGTCGAGGTCCACTCCGGCGAATATACGATATCCGCTCTTGTTCAGCGCGTCACCGTCATACATGCCGAAACGTGTCGTTACGTCGTCGGAGCCGAGAATTGCCCCGAGCTTGTTGGCCAGGTCGACTCCAGTTGTCACGGCGAACCCTATCGCGGGGCCACCGAGTGTACTTGCCGTCTGAGAAAACAGTTCGAGCAAATTTCGCGTGAAACTGCTGTTCGACAGACGCGACAACGCGGTGTACATCGTTACACTGCCGGATCGCACCGGATATCGCGCACGATATATATATTTTTAAATTCAATTTTCTTCCCGAGATCTGTTGGCGCGTCCGCACCGATTTTGTCCTTAAGCATGTCAAGCTTAACAATATAAGGCACGTTACGCGTCCCGCCTCCATAGGGGAAACTCAGAAAGCACGTACACATGGGAAGATACGTCGAGAAGTAATTGCCGGCTTCAGCCAAACGCATTTCCACCAGCCTCACGCTGAAGTAAGAGCGTTCGGTGGAAAATGCCTGTCCGTCGAGATACCTGCTTCGCCTGTCATTGTCGTCCGGAGTGGGCACGACGTCCGCAACAAAATTGCGGCGGCGCTCCTGTCTGAAAATATCCCGCATATTTTCGGCTTCTTCGTGTGCGCGAAAGCTGAACATTCCCACGCTGGCTCTCCCGGTTAGTCGACCTCGTTTGCATGCGAGCGCTTTCAATCTCTTATGACGGCGACAGCAGATGCCCAGGCAGGCTCCGCCTGGCTCACGCTTCTAAGTTGTTCACAAGCGAACTGATACGACTCACTAAGCGTATGGCGCTCCCTAAGAAAAGATTTATAGAAGTGCCCAAAAAATTTTACGCACGTCTCTTCTGTAACAACCCAACGGAAGCCCAGCATTCCGTATGCGCCGAGACGCATAATCTCAATCGCACTTGTAACGGATGCGCCATCGCATGAAGAAAGCACTAAAAAGCGGCAGCCTCCGGCATGCATCAAACGGGCAATCTCCCGTATGGAAACCGGCTCGGGCGACCCGTCAAGCCGTGGAAAGATCAACTGCGTCGGTCCGTCGGGTGCCGGCGTGCACGAGTGTCCGCAGAAGTGAAGGATGTCATACCCAGGCTTTTTCTTCAGTTCTATCTCAAGTTCCTGCTTGAGACTGTTCCCGCTCGTATTCGCGCCGTTACCGAGGGGGTGGATTTCTGCGATTCGCTTAGTTCCCGGCAGGTTTAGCTCGTTAAGCATATCCAACTCTTTTTCGAAGCCATTGAGTTTTCCAAAAGAATACGCCTCGGTTCCCTCATAGGAGGTGTCGCTCATCAATCTGGCGTCGCCGCTCGCATCGGCGCGCACGAACAGAATCTTTACTGTCTTCTTCCACGGCGGTCTGACCGTGATTTCCGTTGTGTTTTCACCGTCATCGCCTGTCAGGCGAATCCGCCGCGCCATCGGAATGTGAGAACATAGCACACCGTCGAAATCGCTGTGATTGACAAACTCGAAAGGCAGTTGGAAGAGCCTCAAATAGTCGGTCGAACCAAGCAATATCTCAAAGCGCAAGTCGAGTGGATGGCCTTTCTTCTTACGACTCCGAGCCGTCTTCGCCTTCTCATTGGTTTCTCCACGAGTATGTGGATTCTCAAGAAGCTTGTGCAGATGCGGGCCCACCGTGTCTTTGATCAGTACGTCATAGAGACGCTGGCCGTTCTGCCTGGCTGTCTCGAACCACTCGTCTTTGACTGAATGTGAGCCGCTTGTAGCTCGAAAAGGGGAGATCTTCTCGATGTTCGAAATCATGGGATCAAGCCCCGTACGCAGTAGGTATGGTATGTCTCCTGAGGCCAGGAAATCGTACCTTCCATTGCCGACCGAATATCGAGCAGATGTCCGACCAACCATGATCGTTATTCGTTGTGTCGAATCAATCTGAGTTGACGACGGCGGCGCAAGTCCTGCCAAGGTCCGCGCAAAGCGGGCAAGATCGGCTTCGGACGCGCCGAGTAGCCACAATGATGTTTTCACCTTCCGCATCAAGACTTTGCGATCCACGTTTTCGAGTGACCTGCTGGCAACAACGAGAACGGGCATGGTGTAGTTCATTTTTTCGAGCCAGTCCATCAGATCGATGGCGGGTGTTCCGTCAAGCGCCGAAGGGGTTGTACTCTGCAACACACTCGCATCAAGGACGATGAGGGCAGGATTCTTGCCGGCATCAACGAGTCGTTTAGCCGCCTCAACGTTGGTTACACTCGTGAAGTGCCTCCCTTCCAAAAAATGCTTCATCTCGGGATATGAGGCGGCCTTGCTCTCTACCGCTATAAACTGCTGCTTCATCATCAAGTCGACAGTTTTGCTCGCCACGATCATGATGAGCGGGCCCGTGGTGGGTACGTCGGCCATGGCGTTCTCCTATACTTGCGGAAACCGCAGAGCGAAACATGTTGGAATTGATGCACCGTCCGCTTCTTGGATCCCGGATGATCGCGTTTTTATCTCGCCTCCATGGCGGTTCACAATAAGTTGAATTTCGGTCAGCGAAAGGCTCGCGGCCTCTCTTGCTTCGAGCATCGCCTGCAACAGATCGTCCGGGCCGTCTGAATCCGGCATAGCACCGTGCCTTTTCGGCTGGCTCAGGGCTATCAGGAGATTTGCGTTCCGGCCAACGGTCTTCAGCCTCACGCACACGCGTGCGGAATCGTCGCACTGCAGTCTCATCAGATGCGCGATAATCGAGCGCAAGACGAATCTCAGTCTTCCGTCATCACCGTTGAGGTATACGTCACTACTCGACAAGGCCAGCTTGATCGATTCGCGATCGTAATCAGGGAAACCTTCCCATACCTCTCGAACGCAATCCCTGATGTTTACCGGCTTATCCATCCGCTTTGGAGATTCGCGTATGGATACTGCCTCTGCCAATCTCTCAAAGGTTATATCGGCTTTGGTCATTTCCGAGACCACGCGCGTCACCAAACTGCCGATTTTCGCCACGCCTTCGCGTTGCGACACGAGACTTCCCATGCAATCCGACACGATCGCGGGAATGTTTCGTGCAATCAGAGAAGCAAGAGTAAGTGGCGCACGAGTCTGTTGCGCGACAGCGCTAACCGTTTCATGAAGAAATCTGATGTCACGGTTCCACTCGATCCCCTGGATGTCGGTCAGAAACCACAGCGCAGCGTCAAAGCTCTGATCGAGATCCACGCGCGTCGCAAGCACTGATACCTTGGGCCCACTATCAGCTATGCCTTTGAGCGAAATATTAAGCTTTTCATCATGCTCGCTCGTGTTCTCGACTGGATAGTTGGAGGCCAACGTCACACGACGCTTGGTCGTCCTCACGTCGCCGTTCAGTATCTTTTTCGACCGATCACCTTCGGCATAATCGGAGAGGTATCCGAGGTCACCGATAAACGTGTCGTCGACATTGAGCAGGTGCGAAGCTGTCGCGTTCCTGCACATGATAATACCGTCCGAGCCGACTAGTACGACACCACGATCGGCCTCGCGCATCAGACAGTCGTTCATTTCTTCAAGCATTCGCGTGTGCAGACTCCTCTCGAGGCATTCAACGACGGCTTTGATTGCTTCGATGTCCGGACCGCAAAATGCCGACGCGGTGGCGCACTCCGCGTCCAACACCCAACGGACGCGCGGCTTGTTTCCAATCTTGCCCAGGTGGATCGGAACAGTCATGGCCGACCGCAGTCCACGCCTGCGGCCGTAATAGCCGTATTGCTCGACTGTCTTCGCCCCGATCTCGTTGACGATTCGAGTCTTGTCCTCGCGCAGAGAAGAGGCCAGCATGCCTTTGCCGATCGGTTGCTCATAATCGTTCGGCATGCGAAAGCGATTCTCGGACGAGTCTTGATAAAACAGTTCAAAGACTTCTTTCTGCCGATTGACTCGAAACAGGGCAACGTAGTCCCACTCGAACTGCTTCCTGATCCGATTGATGACTTTCTTGGCAGCGTCGCGCAAAGGTCCTTCGCGATCGATTATCTCACGCATTTCCGCAGCAAACCTCTCGCGATCGCGGCGGTCGCTCTGCTCACAGCGCTGCAGAATATGTTCGAGATCCAGGTCCTTCAAAACCCTCAGTTGGCGCCTACCATATCTGTTTTCTTCCTTTGAACACAAGCTCAGAGCACATTGAGGATGACCCAATCCATCGAATACCGGCAGGGTGAGAGCTGATCTTATACCGAAATCGTGATATCGCCTGACCACATCGCTTTCCAACAAACGGGGGTCCTGGGCTACAAAAGTCTGTACGTTGGGGATCCACGTTTTTCCTGATCTCAGGAATTCCGGAACGAACTCCGGCAATGCAAGGTAGCGAGAAGGCCATGAAAGGCTCTGCTTGGTATCTTCAGGATACATGCACACCGCACGGAACATTTTTCCGTCGTCGGCGTAGAAACCGAAGTTGGCGTGGTCAAAATGGATCAGTTTGCGTATCTCAGCAAAGATGGCGGCGAGTTGCACATGCCAGTACGGACACTCAGGGTTTCGCGGCGAAACTGTGGCCACTTCCGGAGCGAGTGCGAGACGCCGGATCCTTCCGCGAATCGTCTGTGCGGCATCTTCGATGACGACGACCAAACCTATGATTATTTTGCCCGGTGCGAATTCAGGCGTGAACACGATGCTGACGGCGCGCCCGCTTCGATTTCCGATCGGCGCGGAGGCGACCTCGAGTTTCACCGCCTTGCGCCAGCGCTTACAGCGCGAGATGGCAGCGGATATTCTGTGCGCGTGAGCGGGATCGAACAATGACTCAATCGGAGCACCGATCAGTTTTCCTCGATGATGAGGAAACTCCTTCGATACAACCTTGTTCGCAAAGGCTACGAGGCCCGTTAGAGATACACGGAGAACCGAGCACGGCGTCGCGTCAAAGCGCGCCTCTTCAGCCGAGCGATACGCGCTGGCGTCTGTCACGATGACCGCCGTAAAGGCTTCTCTGTCGCGAATGGACGTCAGCATTTGGAGCATAACTGGGATGCGCTCCCCAGTAGGCCGCTCAAAAACACCGTGGGCCGAGTAGATGCCCGCTTGTCCCGTCGAGTAACGGCCAGGGAAGTCGAGATTGAAGCATCCTGAGATGGGCGTGCCGACTCTCGAGGGAAACATCGACTCAAACGCCGAAGTGGCCTCGACGAGAATGCCACGTTGGTCCACCAGGGCAGCGACGGGTGCGTTCTTCGCCAACTCGGATGTCAATTTCTCGTGGACATCTATGGCGTCACTGGTTCTCAGCTGCATCGTGGCACCTTACTGATGCGTCCGATTGGGACGGTTCATCGGACCTGCTTTCAAAGGACCGAACATCGCCTTCGTCGAATCGATTGATGGGGCTGACTTTTAGATTGGGGACGTCTCGTTCTATGAACAGCGGAGAAATCCTTCTAGCAGTATAGGAATCCAGTTGCCACAACATGAAGATGTTTCTCCTTTTTGTTAGGCTGAGAACACTCCGTCATCTCTAGCGATGTCGTAACTCCAATATCGAATGAGCCACCGACGATCTGTATGGAGAAAAGTCGACATCTGTCTCGATTTGGGGAATTCGGACGCGCTTGCAGATGTCGTCGAACGTTCGTGATCTGGCAATGTTCAACTTGGCGATCGACAGCAAACTCCGAGCGTGCGATTTGACGCGACTGCAAGTGCAAGACATAAGCGTGGGCGGCCACGTCGTTTCTTGGGCAACGTTCATGCAGCAGAAAACCCGACGTCCGGTTCAGTTCGAAATCACGGAACAGACACTGCATAGCGTCGCGGCCTGGATCTCGGCACGAGGACTGAAACCCGTCGATTACCTGTTCCCAAGTCGGTTGCGTGCCTCGCCTCATCTGTCGACACGGCAGTACGCGCGGAATGTTCACCGCTGGGTTGCATCGATTGGGCTCCACGACGCGGCGTATGGGACTCACACGATGCGCCGTACCAAAGCTTCTTTGATCTATCGGCGAACGAAAAATCTGCGCGCAGTTCAACTGCTCCTTGCACATACCAAATTGGAGAGCACAGTGCGCTAGCTGGGCATTGAAGTCGACGACGCGCTCGAGATGGCTGAGCAAACCGAAGTCTGAACGCCGGTTGGTCGGCGAGCGGGCGCTTGCCGGCCAGAAGCAGTCGGCCCGCGATTTGTAGGTCCGGACATTCAGAAGTCCACGTCCGACTCCGGAAGCGGCCATTGCCCCGGAACAAGCGCGGTCGCGCCCCCACCATATCGCTGGGTCTCGGACACGGTGGCAAAGAGCCGCTGCGGCGCTCCACGCAAGTTATGTGCTCCCACCGGCGGTTGAACTGATCCACCACGTAGCAGCCGGGCCGAAGATGTGCAAACAGACCCTCTCACGTTAATTAACTGTCCATTTTTTGTGTATCGACGGCGTATTGCCAGCCGGAATTCGGCACCGGATCATCAGCCAATTCCCAGCACCTACCTCGATCTTGACCTTCTCATTTTTGCGCGTAGCGCTAAGGAAACGCTGATCAATTCGACTCGGCCGTCATCGCAGATGTGGCCGAGGACGTTGTAGAAGCAAGCTCACGGAACGGAACCATAGTGATGAAGCGGCAGATCAGCTTTGCAGAGGCGGAAAGTGCGGGCAAGAAGCGCGTGACCAAGCGTCAGCGCTTCCTGGCTGAGATGGAGACGGTCGTGCCGTGGCCGCGTTTGCTGGCGGCGATCGAACCATACTACCCGAAGGGCGAGCGAGGCCGACCGCCGATTGGCTTGGAACGTATGCTGCGTATTTACTTCCTGCAGCAGTGGTACGGGTTGTCGGATGAAGCGCTCGAAGACGCGCTCTATGACAGCATCGCGATGCGCGCCTTCGCCGGCATTGATCTGGCAGTTGAGAACGCGCCGGATGCGACCACGCTGTTGAAGTTCCGGCGTCTGCTGCTCGCGCACGATCTGACGCGCAAGTTGTTTGACGAAATCGGCATCTCGCTGTGTGAGCGCGGGTTGATGATGAAGGAAGGGACGCTGGTCGACGCGACGATCATTGAGGCGCCGGCTTCGACCAAGAACGCCGGGAAGAGTCGCGACCCGGAGATGCACCAGACCAAGAAAGGAAACGCGTGGCACTTCGGTATGAAGGCCCACGTCGGCGTCGATGCCGAATCTGGCCTCGTGCATAGCGTGGTGGGCACGGCGGCCAATGAGTCGGATGTGTCGCAGGCCCATGCCCTGTTGCACGGCCATGAGCAGGAAGCGTTCGGCGACGCGGGCTACATCGGCGTGGACAAACGCGACGAAATGAAGGGCAAGTCGGTGAAATGGCGCGTAGCGGCCAAGCGCGGAAAGATCAAGGCGATGCAGGATGGTCCGCTGAAGGATCTGGTGATCGCGCTTGAGAAAACCAAGGCGCAAATCCGCGCTCGGGTCGAGCATCCGTTTCATATCATCAAGAACCTGTTCCGTCATCGCAAAGTGCGCTACAAGGGACTGGCCAAGAACGCGGCGCAACTGTTCAGCCTGTTCGGTTTGGCGAACCTGGTGATCGCGCGAAATCTGTTGCGCTCGGTTCATGGAAGCAATCCGTCTTGTGTTTGAGAAATGCGAGAAGTGAAGCCCGTTTTCGGGCCGAACTCCCAAGAATTACCTTGGTTTCGCTTCGTCATCCGAAAATTGTGAACCAGCGCAGCCGATAACGAGCGCCCATCGACGAACCGACCGGCTCTCGCGCTGGATCGTTCAGCTCCAAGCACGTGTGGGCTGGTATCGAACGCTAGTGGCCGTCGCCAACAAGCACGCGCGCATCCTGTGGGCGATTCTGGCCAAAGGCGAGCGCTTCGATCCCTCGTATGTGCCGACCCGCCCGGCCCCCGCCGGTCGTGAGGCCGCAACCGCATGATCGAATAAATGAAGCATAGAGCCCCGCAACGCCAAAGTCGGGAACTCCGCATACAAGGATGCAACAGGCATGGATAGCGACAGGTCAGACCGGCAGCAGGCGAACTCGAGCACCCGTCAGGCGCTACATCACACGTATTCGCCGTCAACCGAATGGAGTCCTGCTGCGCGGTTACTATCCGGGCCCGGGCACAGCAACCATCGTGTCCAACAAGGCCGCTTATAGGCGTGCAGTCTGTCTCGCCGCTGAATGCCCGAATGTGTCCCAGTTCACATGGGAGTCGAACGGATGGATGAATGAACCCCGGGCTTGCAAAAAAGGAAAGTCCTTATAGACGGGTGCGCACCCAGCTTGTCGAGATGGCATGGTGCTGGCTGCGATACCAGCCAGGCAGTGCGCTGGCGCGATGGTTTAACGAGCGCACGCAAGGAACCGGGCCTAATCGCCGCGCCCGCCGCATCGCGATCGTTGCACTCGCCCGGCGGTTGGTGATCGCACTGTGGCGTTACCTGAAGGACGGCGTCATTCCCGACGGAGCTCAGTTCAAGCCGGCATGAAGTGGATGGTACGCAGTTCCGACGTTCTCGAGGCTAGGTTGGATTGTGACGTGCCCGGAAAACCGACGGGTTGCTCAATGCAACCGATGATTAGATGGGGCACATCTCCCGGATCGCGATGTCCGGCGCAGCGCGCATAAAGGATGAGGCCGGCACAACACCGGCGGATAGAAGTTGGTGAGACGTTGGTGTCTCACGTGCGCATCAACAGGATCCAACCCGACATGAGGAGTCCAGACCGTGCGACCCCAGACCTAAGGTATCGAATATGACCTAAACATCCATGTAGAGCTGATCGCGAAAATAAGG
Source organism: Caballeronia calidae (assembly GCF_900044055.2). GTDB lineage: Bacteria > Pseudomonadota > Gammaproteobacteria > Burkholderiales > Burkholderiaceae > Caballeronia > Caballeronia calidae. The sequence goes on from NZ_FCOX02000075.1 coordinate 29,412, forward strand.
CTGATCGGCGCTTGACAACTCACCGCTCATAGAAGTCGGTCTTTAACATCCAACTGCGCAATCCAGGGTTCCAGGATCGCCCGTGGAACGCCATCTAAACACAGCGTCTTAAATAATGCAGCATAATCTATGTAGAACCTTGTTTGGCCTAACCCAGTGTCGGAAACAGGCCTCGACGGCCTTGAGGACTTCGACGAGCGTGGCGAAGTAGCGGTTATGTAATGCCAGACGCCGTGTCAGCTTCCAGACACGCTCGATCGGCGCCAGTTGCGGACTATATGGCGGCAGAAACAGCAAAGTCAGGTGCCGTC
>NZ_FCOX02000076.1 GCF_900044055.2 Caballeronia calidae
CCACCTCGAAATTGGTGGACACCTATGCTCCTCGCTCCAGTCGATCACCGCCAGACGTCAAAGATGGACGGCTTACGTTTGTCAGTGGGGCGGCGCAGCGCGCTGCGTGCTTCGCTACGCTCGCGCTCGGCAATTCGAAGCTTTGCTTGCAGATCCGCCAGATCTGCGCGTAAGCGCTCGTTCTCGCGACTCAGTTCGTCGCGACTCTTGGATGTCGAACGTTTATTTTCCGTTACGGTAACGGAAACGGTGATGGCCTTCTGTCTCGCTCGAAACGCCGCTTGACGCTGCGCATTCGTCATCGCGTCGGGTTTGCGGGGGCGTCCACGCCCGCGTTTTTCCGTTACTTTTGACATAGGTAACGGAATAGTTTTCTTATTTTGTGGCTTGGTCACGGTGTACGGAGCCGTCGAATCGATGATGCTTATTTTTCGTTACTAATAACGAAAAATCAAGGTCAGAGGATGGTACAACCGCTGCCCCTGCCGGGAACGACAGGCCCATCATCGCATGACCGAACTAGTAGAGATGCCCTCAAGCCGTCGTCAGAAACTGAAGCGCAAGCCGGTGCGCGGCTCCTTGGTGCATTACCAGAAACGCGTCGTCGAGGTGATGGGCGAGGCGCGCGGATATCGCGTGATGATCCGCTCGATTCATCCAGACGGACAGGAGCGCGGTACGGCGGTGAAGCGGATCTCGCGTCGCTCGAAAACCAACTGTTCTGACCAAGCGTGATGAGCTGAACGGGCGGGTGCATGAGGCAGGTGATCGGAGACCACCTGCGGCCGCTCGCTTATCAGGTGGTCACTGCGCACACGCGTGCGAACTGTGATCAGTCAGCCTTTCTCGGACCATTATTCCTTTCAATGTCTAAAAACTCATCAACGAAGGTTCCGGCCGCTCGCCCCCCCTTATCGAGGATCTCGCGGTCTACGAAGTCGAGCGCTTCGCGAATCGCGCGTCCCTTGTCCGAACGACGCTCAGCGGACGGGAGGCTCACGAACATATGTGCTAGTCGAGACCGTTCGGCAACAAGATTTGAAATTTGAGCAGCCACCGTAGGGCCTCGATAATCTGAAACGAGCCCTGGGCGTGTTGCACGCGGAGGTGCCAGTTCAATGAGGTCATACAGTGCCTCCATTATTTCTCCTGAAGGCATATGCGAATCCTCATGAGACCTGCGCTGCAATTCGTTTCGAACCTCCTCTGCTTCTGCGATTGACGACTCTGGCAACGCTCGATGCAGGAACTTCGACGCGTACTTCAGGAACTGATCGCAGTTGTACATGTGCAAAGGCACGTTCGCGACATCCCAAAGTTCCTGTCTCAATTCGGGTAGAGGTCCGATTGTTTTACCACTCGCTCTTTGCCACCAATCCTCCTTCACATCGTCCGTGACGAAAATAATCGGAGACTTCGCTACTGAGGCCTTTTGCAATATTTCCAGCCACAAAACTGCGTCACCGTACTGACTAACCCATCCTTTGTCTCTATCACATAGCCCCGGAGGTTGCGACGTGTCAAAACGACTCTTCGCCTGATCGAGGAGCTTTTTCCTTTCAACGGCATCGGGCTTTTCACCGACTCTTTCGTGGAATACAGTGGTCAGCCGCGACAGCAGAGGATCTTCACCTGTCATCCAGTCCGGATGACGGTTTTCGCGCCCTTCCAAATCTGACTTTAGTTGAGTGAAAGTAACGTCCAGCGTTTGAGAGATTTGCTCGACGTCAATTCCAGGATGTCGTCGAAACGCGTTGAGAGCCTTCCTTAAATCGTCTCGGCACTTTTCCAATTCATCACGCAGTTTCGCATAACCTGAGGCGGCAGCGCTGATGACGGTAGGTCGGTTTCGGAAAAACTCAAGGCCAACCTGATACGGAATCCACACACGCTCGCGCAAAGCCTCCAAGGTTCGCATAAAATCATCCCGCGTTGTGTCCGTGTAGCGATACACGTTAAGCAGTGCGTTGGCATCGAAGACAAAGGTGCCTTCCGCCCACATCTGATCAACTAACTGCTGCTCGGGCCGATAGTGCCCAAAAAATATCTGTTTCATCCTATTTGCCCCTCTGCTTCAGACACTAACGACGCTTATGGCGTGGATTCGGCGACGGGAGAAATAGTACGCTAAATTTTTCTAACCATACCGCACTTGCTTTCGAAGGCATCCACGCCGGCTTCTGTGTGCCCGTAGCCGGCGCGTTACGCTGATACCGCTCGGAGAAAAAAACCGCTCGGCGATCTTTCCATGAGTTCCAGTTTTATTTCCATCACTAGCATGAGCCGTCCCGCGAAGTGAACTTGTTTAAAGGGATGTCTGGTTTTCGAGGGTCCCCTTGTTTTTTCGTTACACCTGATGCAGGTAACGGATTGCCTTCTAATCTTTCGGTCTGAACACGATGCAGAGTCTTCGGATTGAAGCGCTTATTTTTAGTTACGAATAACGAAAAATGAGCGCCATTCTCGAACCTAGCGAATTTCATCCATATTGTGTCGACTTCTCATACCTACGGCTTATCGCCAGTTGCACTCGAACTTGGGATCTTTGCCGTGGAATGATTGAGGCGAGTTTTCCGCGAGCGGTGCGAAATTCGATGCTCGATCCAGTGAGCTACGCCGCGTTATCGTCAACCTGACTTGCCGCCCTTTACGATCTTTTACCAGTGAGACACTTTTCATCATGTACCAAGCGTTGTCCGTTGCGTCGGTTTCAGCCGCGAAAAACTCTCATTCGCTTCAACGATGGCCTGAAGCCGAGCCTCTCGCACCAGCCGATCATATTCGTTGACCACGATGCCAAGGTCATCGACCAATCTGGCAGCCAGTTGCCATTCACCTGAGCTATCTCGATTTAGCTCGGTCAACAGGCGTTTTTCCACGTCGCTCAGAAAGATCGAATCGAGTCGTCCAAAGCCACTTTCGGTCAGAAAACCAGTCAACAACAAGATCTCCGCCATGCATACAGTCGCGTCGCGGTCAGCCTTACCCTGGCGTATTCGCTCAAAAGAGATTCGGACAGGAAGAACGAGTTCGTCGGCTGCTGCTCGCTTCATTGGCAGAAAAAGTGCCTTGTTATTTCGGGACCGTTTCACGAGCCCGGAGGGTCGCGCGTCGTTTCGCGCTTCAATGCGAGTCATGTATTGCTTTTCCTGTTATGCGCTAAGTTATCCTCAGTAGGAACTGAGTTTGATTTCGATTATATGTGCCGCCATGAACATAGCTGGCGCACATCACTTTGAGCTGGCCATGTTCGCGTGGACCTCCATAGCCTTTGTCGTTTCTATCATTGGCCGCAAGACCGGCTCAAGCGTAATGATCCACGCTTCCAGTAGGCCATCAAACGCTTGCAAAGCAACCTGTGGATTTCCTGTCGGCAATACCGCACCGGCTCCTTGGCCCGCACTTCGGAACGAACGACGCGTCGGCGACTGCGATAGGAACTTAGATCCTTACGCTTTAGATTTTACGTTCGCATGGTGATTCCATCTACGGTGGATGTCCTTTTTTTTGCTGCATACGCCTGCGAACAGAGTGACCTGGATAGAACCAGCGTGCGTAGCACAGGGAAGCTGACGACTGTATCGGCGACGAAGATTGACAGTTTCGGAGCATCGGCACCTCTGTCCGGACGGTAGTGAAAAGAACTGTGATTAAGGACCGACACATAAGGCACGGCAGTGCCGACACTTATTGAATGCTGGATTGCAGCGCCTGTGGATAACCGTCTGCGCGACGTATGTCACTCAGTGGGTTCGTGGTGTTAGCGAGGGGAAATCGGGCTGAAGGACGGCAGCCGGCAACGTACGAACCGCCCAATCGCGTGCTGCGGACGTGCGCATGCCTCGCGATGAGCGAACAGTGTCTGAAGGTCGAACTGAATTAGCCCGGTGGTGCGAGCTGCTGTCTGGCGAGCCTGAAGCAGGCCTCATGGGCAAGGGATGTGTCGGCCTGCTTGATCTGGCCAGCACGGATCTGGACCTGGCGCTCGAATTCGGCCTGAGCTGCGGCGTTCACGCCGTCGGGTTGCGCGCGCGCGCGGTGCGTGGGCGCTGCCATCCTGCTTTTCAGGCTGCGAAGCCAGAGCTGGCCACGTGCACGTTCGCGCGCCTCGTGCACATCGTGCACGTCGCGCATACCGCGGCGATGCTGTTTGGCCTCGGCAGCGGCTCGAAGCTGCCGCCGCAAGCTCGCCTTACTGCGTTCCTGTCGCAGCCATTTGGCAAGACCGAATGCGCCGAAGAGCGCCTCCGGCAAAGAACGAATGGCGGCAAGTCCCTTATAGCCGCCGTCTTCCTCGCGTTGGCAACGTGAGCGCACAGCTATCAGCCCGGCTGCCTGAAGGTCATGCATTGCCCGCTCTGCGCGGCGTTGGTCTAGGCCGGCCTGTTTGGCCAGAAATGGCATGGTCAGGTTTTGCATGCCGCCGCTGGCGACCGGGATGCCCACGCGCATGGTGAGCAAATCGAGGTATTTGAGGCTCGCACGCAGCAGCTGCACACATGCGACGCTACGTTCGGTACGTTGTTGGCGTGTCGAGCCATTCACGCAGTTCAGACTCGGCAACCATTCATCGGGCGCGTCAAGGTAGCGCCCGAGGCGTTGCATGAGTTCGGTCAGCACGCGTGGGTGTCCGCCCGCCCCGGTTCGGGGTGGTTTCGGTAGTCCCTCAGGGAGTGCCCCGATGCGACGTGCGTGCGATGAACGCGACATGTCGATGCGCGCGGTGTCGTCTCAGTGGTCGTGTCAGTGCGGTCAGTGAGCGCGGGCGGGATTGCGTAAAACGAAAACTTCAGCTTGCGTGTGGTTGATACGATTCATCGTTATTTTCTCTTGTCGTGGTCAGCACGCCGGTCGTGCGTGCAAGGGTGGTGCTTGACACCAGAAAGAGACTTGCTAAAATCAACTCGTCTATTGGCTCGACGAATTCTGGCGTCTTTCTGGTCTCTTACTGGTGCCCGAGTTCTTCAGGAACGACCCTCGCCGGCAAGCGAGGGTTTTTTCTTTTCAGCTATCCGATTTTGTGCTCCGGTGTTCTTGCCCAACACCGCACTCCTCCCGCGCAAGTTCCCGCCGCATAGATGGCCGCCGTTTGGACGTCGGTGAGCGGCTCCCGTTACCATGCCGACTCCGGTCCTTCCTTCTGCGCGAGCAACATCGGTGCAGACAAGCGCGGCGGCACTCTCCGATGAAGGGACGATCCAGGGCTGGCAGAATCATGGCTAGGCAGAGGCAGCTCCGGCATCGCCTCACCTGCACGCCAGATCCATGACGGAATGTCGCTCTCCCCGATCAGTTTCGACAGCGCATCTTCGTCCTCTTGCTCGATGCCGGGCGGTTGCACATACAGCGCAACCGGCTTCGGCAATACATCGGCAAGCACGGCGCACGCAAGCGGCTTGTTCTCGGCGAGGTTATAGCGCAGGCCTTTGACGAAACGCCGCTTCTGCACGGTGAGCGCATCGAGCATCAGCTTGTCGTATGCGTGCTCGAACGGGATCCAGTTGACCGAGACGACCATGACGGCGAGCGTTTCAATTGACGCGATACCGGTTGGTCCGACGCCAAACGTCGAGATGAAGGTTAAGTGTGAGTCTTCGATGCTGTCCCATAGCGCCAATTCGTTTTCGAATCGCTTCTGAAGCCGCAGATGCAATTCCTCGCTGAGCATGAACGGAAAGTCAGGCAGGTGCTTCGCGACGATCTTGAAGCCGTAACGCGACTCAGCAATCTCCTTCACTTCACCGATCGCGATCATCAGTTTGCGCGTCTTTCCGCTCGCAGCAAGCGCCGCCATGTGCGCGATGCGACGCTGCGTGATGCCCGCGGCATTGTCCTGCGAGTATGACTCGGGCACATAGAGCGAGCGGCCGAGCGGCTCGCCCTTGGACACCTTGCCTGCCGCTGCCTGCAAAAGGAATTTGCGCACGACGTACCAGCTGCGCGTGCCCGCCATTGCTGGATACCATCGATTCAGTCCTGCCTCCTCCCACAGGTAATGCAGGGTGCCGCGCAGCGTAAGCTTCGCGCCATCGGTTCGCACGGTATCGGCCGCTTCCCCGGAGGGCGCGGGTGCGATACGAGCACCGGTCTTTGACAGGCTGAAATCAAGCCTCAGCGTCGTGACGCCGTCCTCGATATTCTCCTGTATCGCCTCACCTTTCACCTCGCCCAGCCCTGAGAGTTCCGCTGGCGGTTCGTACGACGCACAGTCCGGTGCATGCGTGCCCCCCGTGTTCGGCATGCGCTTGATCACATAGTGTTCGCCGACCTTGGCGACATACATCGGCACACCGGCGGGCGTACACATGCACAGCGGACGTGCCTTACCGCCATGGGCATCAGCCAGATGCGCCTGCAGATCGTCGGCGGCGGCATCGTCGTCAACGATCACATCCTCGAAACGAAACCCGTACATGGTGAAGATTCCTGTTCCCAAACACTATGACTGAGGTGAAGAAATCACCGACGCTGACATGTCGTTCGACACCGCCGGACTGGCAAAGAGCTCACGCAATGGCGCCTCGATATAGGCCGGTACCCGTACGGGATAGTCGTGCGCGCGAAACCTGATTTTTGCGAGCGGCCAATCCTTGCCGTATTTGAGGTAACCCTGCAGGTCGGGAAGATTCGATAGCTGCGATGGCATCACGACCAGTTCCGGATCGCGCCGGCGCTCGCGGGTGTTGATGCGCCATCGTCCCTGCACGCCGGTCGGATGCCGCTCCACTTCGTGCATGCCGATCATCTCGGCCACGCGCTTGGTAGTCAGTGCATTGGCACCGCCCATGGCGAGCAAACTGCGGAAGCACGATAGCGCCGCTTTCGCCGGCAACTCGCCAAGTTGCATGTCCAATTGCACCAGATCCTGAACGCCACCCACCACGCACAGGCCGTGTTTGCGGCCTTTTGACACGGCGGCCTCAAAACTGTAAAGGCGACCGAGCGAGGCGAGCTCGTCCTTGTAGACCCATAGCCGCCGGTCGAAGGTCGGCGCTTCACTGAGGATCATTGCGTAGATCAGATCGAGCCAGATCGGGATGGTGGGGCCAAGCGCCGTACGCTGATCCTCGCGCCATGTAATCCAGATATTTCCCGCGTGCTCATCGCTCATCCAGCGCCGGATCGAGAAGTCGCCATCGGGTATGCGGCGCAGCGGACGAATGTATTTGTTGAGCGTAAAAATAATGCTGGCCGTCGCGCGCTCGGCGTCTTTCGCGAAGAAGCCCACCGAGTCGGTATTCTCAAGATACTTTTGCAGCACGAGACGTTGCTCGCGAACCAGCAGATCTGTGAGCGTTGTCATGTCCCGCATGTCGTCGGCGTCGAGCCGATTCATGGTGTCGGCAAGCAGCGCGCGGGCGTAACCGGCCCACTCCTCGGCCTGCTCGCCGTTCTGCGGCGGGATCGCCGAATGGGCGAGACGCTCGAAGTCAAAGCTGCTGTCAACTTCGTTGAATAGCGACCAGCCGACACACCGGACATCGTACGGGTTGATCACGATGTCGCCCGGCAGGTAGAACCTCGACAGGAGCGCGCCGTTGGGATCGACGACCACCATGCGGTCATCGCGGCGCAGGGCTGACGCCACAAGTCCGTTGATGGCCTGACTTTTACCGGTCCCAGGTGCGCCAACGATGATCAAGTTCTGCGTTTCAAGATCCGTCGGCATTTCGATCCCGCACACCGCGACAGGCGCACGCGGCGCATCGCCGTTTTTCACGGCCTGTCTGCGGTACCGGTTGTTATGCCGTGCGATGCGCCGGCTTAGCTGATACCGGTTCTCCATCTTCGTGCCACGGATAAATCTGGCGTACCGGTAGCCCTCGAAGCCATTGAAGAGGTATTCGCGGCAAGCCCACGCAGCCCCCACAGCGAGCGCCGCGCCTGGTATCACACCCCATAGAAGCAAGGGAGAACGGACGGCCGCACTCAGGCCATGAATGACGCCCGCAGGAAACGGGAATGGCGAATAGCCAGCAAGGGCGAAGGACACGGTGAGACCAAGCGCGAGCGCAAGCAAGGCGCTCGCCCACTGCATCAGCACGACATCGTGTTTTTGCATGATCAGCCGATTCCGTGCCCTTCACGTTGCTTTCCCGGCCTGACGGCCTCTTTTGCCTTTTCAGAGACTGCCTGCTTACCGTCGCGCGTGAACCCCGCTGCTTCGCGCAAATCTCCGAGGAACTCGGCGCGCCGTTCAATTTTTTCGTGCGCGTTCAGTTCGGAAAATTTCTTGCGTGCTTCAGCCTTGCCTTGGCCGTTGCCGGTACGTACGGCCTGTTGCTGCCTGACAGGCTCCACCGGTTTGCCTGCGACGTGAGTGCTGCGGTCGACAGCATCCTTCGTTTTGTTTCGTCCCAATTTTTTGAAACCTGTCACCGCGTCGGAGGGCTGCGATGCCGCAGCTTTCTGAAGACCGTTTTCAAGAATCCCGGACGATGGGGGCTGGGGCTGCCTCGCCTCCCCCGTGTCACGGACCTGTGAGCGTGTTGCCGACGATTTTGCTTTGACCTGTTCAACCGGCGCCGTACGCGCTGCGCTTTCGCGCGCGAAGAACGCGTCGCGCGTAGCATCAATCGCGGCCTTGTCCGGAGTCGACGGCGATGATGCCCGTCGTGCGCCGGCTTCTCTGATTTCAAGCAGTGATTCGAGTGTGGCTCGAGCCTCCTCAGTACTCTTCCCCGAGGTCTTCGCAATCGCCTCTACCGTGGCGGCGTACCTAGCCGGATCCTTCAACGTCTCTGCGGACGTATCAATACGGACGCTTTCCTTCTCATTTCCTACCAACGTCCTGGTTGCCGTCGTCTCTACCGCCTGCTCTGCGCCGTTCTTTGCGGCTTGCTCCACGATAGGGTGCGCCACAGTCTTCTGCGCCTCCTCAATCGCCCGGCGCACCTGTGCACGCAGTGCCTGCTCTTGTGCATCGAGCTTTATCTCAGCCAGCTCGAGCGCACGCGTTCGCTCCTGTAGCGACGTTGCCCAGCCGTCCAGCGTCTTCGGATAGGTCTTGGTTGCACCGCTCGGCGTCTTCCACGACATCGCATTCGCGAACATCTGCGCCGTCTCGGCGCGTGACCACTCGCGCGGCGGATTGATCTGCTTTGTCGCCTGCAAGATCTCCGCGACCTTCCGCGAGTCGATCAACGCGAGCTTATTGAGACCCGCGAGCAGTGATGCCCGATCGGCAATCCGCTCACCACGCTGCGTCTGCTCAACCTCTTTCTCGGCCAATGCCGTTTCAAGCGCGAGGCGCATGGCCGGTGTGTCAACCAGCTCGTGCTCCGTCAGGCCAAAACGCGCCTTCAGCACGCGCGCCTGTTCGTCGTGAGCCTTGTTACTCGCGCGCTGAGCGTCATCCGTTTGGATCGCATCAAGGACAGCCTGCGGATGTTGCGCAATCAAACTCTGACGAAATGCGAGATTTTGCTGTCGCGCGTGCAGACTCGCTTGACGGGCCGTGAGCGCCTGTTCACGTTCGGCCAATTCACGCTGACGGTCTTTATCAGCGAAGCGCAATAGGGTCTCTTCAAACATGTCTATCTCCGGCAGTTGATTTGAATACTTATGCGAGGGAGTGGTCTCGATTTATGTTCTTCTGCCTGAATATCTCCTTTTTTGTCCGGCGCTTTCCTGCTGCATCTGCGATCCCCAATGCCGTTCAACGGCGAACTGCTCCAACTACCGGGTGAAACAACGTGACGACGACATTCGGTATCACGTGACGCGGTACGCACACGTCATGTACACGAGCACACGGAAATAGCCGAAACGCGGGCCAGCAGATGAAATTGCTGCGCGCTATGTGCGGCGCGCCAGCATGCACAGCGAAGCACGCCGGTCAAACTCAGCGTCGTAACCCTTCATAACGCCAGCAAAGATGCCTGTTGCCGGCCTACTGCCGTTGGCATCTTGGCTCAAGCCCCCCGTTGTCCTATCATCCTGCGCAGGAAGCTTAAAGTTCACCGAGTTATTGCTCGCGCGGCACTGTATAAGCTCCCTACTTTTGACGAGTGCGTCCAGGGTCGGTCGAACTTCCTGCGTCGTGAGTCCAAACTTCCTCGCTAGTGCATAGGCCGAGTAGGTACGTCCAGATTGCATGATTGCGAGCAGACTTTCGTTCGTCAGTGCGATGGACGGTTTTGTTGGTCGTGCCATAGTGTTTCTCCAATTTGTACGTTGTCGAAATGGATATACGACATACGCTTGCGAAGCGCCGAGTCGGCGACCACGAAGGTCAATAGTGAATGCGTTGTTCAAACTGCCCGCCCTCGTACACATCGATGGCGCTCGGCGATTGAGGTTGTTGCCAAACGATGCGGTCGTAGACGGAGATGGTTTGCAGATCACCGCTTGCGTAGCTGCCGGTCTGATGCGTTCCAACCTGTTTCCCGACGCAAGCGAGCGGACCATAGCTGTTGCCATCGTCGTTCTGCGGGGCGGATGGCTGCGCTGTACCGGTGAGCTTGATGCCGCTCGATTGCCCATAGCCGGGACGACCGTGTTCAACTGAGCCCTGGACTACCAACGCACCCGTTGCGGCCGCCGTTGTGCCGGCAGGACATGGATCAAAGGGCGTGTCGATCTGCCTGACGCTCATCTCCGAGCCTGAGCATTGAGGAAATCCTCTACCGTGCCGCAAATCGCTATACAGGCGATCAATGGCGGAGGCGCATGTATCGGGTGCGCGTGGGCCACCGTTCGATACCGGATTGGCGAGACAGAGCACGACCTTGCACCCGTAGCTGTCATCGTCAGCGCACGCGGGCAGGCAGTGTGCGGCGGCCGCCAACGCGAATGCGCCCGACACGATCTGAATTTTCTGTTTGCGGTTGATCATCGGAGCCATTCGCCACGCTGCGAAACGCGAGATGGTTCCTGCACGCTTGCTGGGGCAAGGTTGTGCGCGCGGGCGACATGCTCACCGTCTGACATGGGTCGCACGCTCGCCAGGAAGCAGTAACCAATGCGCGGAACGGTCCTGATGTAAGTCTCTTGGGGATCGAGTGCCTGAAACGCCGTGCGCAATGCACACATCACCTGATTAAGGCTGTTTTCACTAACCTCAAAGCCGAAACTGCGCCATCCCTCATCAAGCAGGTGCTCGCGGTGCAGCAAGGTCTTCGGTGAATGCGCAAGTATGCGCAATAGGCGTGAGGCAACCGGCTTCAACATGACGCTGTCGATCTGCCCCATCAGATCGACCAGCCGATCTTGCGTGGGATCGAATAGCCACCGGTCGTTCAGAACGAATTTTTCGTTCAATGTGTAGTGCTTATCCACAGCATATCTCCTTTGGAATGGCCTTTGCCAAACCGATGCCGCTGGTTTTGTCGCGATGCGCGTCCCGCTTAGCGCGGCCTCGCGACTCCGAACCCGGTTCCTTGCACGCTTACCATCGCGGCTCGTCATAGCGTCTAGCTGGAGCCTGCGCACGGGTACCCTGCACTGGTACGTACGGTCGCGGTAGCACGTTCGTTGCCCGCGGAGCGCGCCTGCGCCATGCCTGCGCGCAATGCCAGGTAGCGCGCACCGCCGACAGCGACAGATAAAGTGGAGCCACGCCGACTGCAACCAGCCACGCGATACATAGCAGCGGAGGTAGGATTAGCGCTCGACATTCGCCGATCATTCGGCCAGTCATGTAGAACGACAGTGGAAACATCAGCGACCAGAACTGCAGGCCCAGCGTGCGCTCGTGATGCCAGCAGTGCCATGCGAAGATGGCCGCGACAATAGCGTACGCGTCGACGAATAGCATGACCACCAGCAGTTCGTACTTTTCAGTTTTCATTTTCTGTTCCTTTGCCGGTATCCGGTGTGTTGGACAGTCTGTGATAACCCTCTTCTTGATCTTCGTCGTAGGTCGTGAACCAATCACGCTTATCGGTGAGCTTCGGCGATTGTGCGCTCGATCGCGTATGACGTGTCGATCCTGCCTGCGCAGAAGCAACGCTACCCGTGTGTGTCGCTAAGTCCGGAACGACATCTATCGGTTGCGCACCCGCCTGTGCCACCACAACCTCGTTAACCGGCGCTGACGCCGCGACTTTCATTGCGTACGCCTGTCCGCGATCGAGGTCGCCCGTGTAGTAGCACGACAGGGCACCGCGGACCGCGGCATTACCTGTCAGCTTCCTTGCAAGTGCACGCTCGTAGCATTCGCGGAGAATTGCCGCACCGGTTTTCAGGTTCGTGCACGGATCAAAAATGCGTTGCGCCGTTTGCCCGAACCGGGCGATGTTATGCACGTTCACTTGAATCAACCCCATGCTGTAATTCCAGCCACTTGCATCAAGAGAGCGCACCGTCGCCAGCGCTTGCGCAAGCGTCTGTGGTTGATACGCGAGGTGGCCACCGACGACACCGATCGCAAATGGGTTTCCGCTACTCTCTACTGTCGCCACCCTTCCAAGCAGATCATGGTGGACGTCAGGCGCGCACTTCATCGCAAGCGCATCGAAAGCAGAGGTCGGGATTGCTGGAGCGGCCTTGGACATCGCTGGCATCGCGAGCCACGCGACGACAAGCGCCATGCGCATGCGGGATGCGATGCAGTATTCAACGCGGCTCATAAAGTATCCGGCTGATGCCACGCAGACCGTCGTCATAGCGGTGCATTTGCACCACCACGTCAATCAGGCCGCGCGCGTAGTCAATAATCTCGCCCCGTTGCATCGGCGAGCCAAACCGCATGACCATCTGCGCCAGACGTCCCCACATATGCTCGGGGCTTCTCGCGTGGATGGTTGACAGGAATCCGTCATGTCCGGAGTTGAGCATTTCAAGCGCGACGTACGCTTCCGCGCCTCGCAGCTCGCCCGCGATGATCCGGTCCGGCGACATCCGCAAAGTAGCCTCCATCAGATCAACCGGCGTGACCTTTGAGACGCCCTGGTTGCCATGCGAGTACAGCAGATGCACGGCATTGGGCTGACGCAGCCGTATCTCGCGCGCATTCTCGATCGTGACGATCCGCTCTTCAAGCGGAATCAGCTTGAGCAGCATCTTGATGAATTCCGTCTTCCCGGTATTCGTCGCGGCGCTGATTATGATGTTCAGCTTCGCCCGGACCGCCGTCACCAGGAATTCGGGCCAGTTTTTCTCGCGATACAGCAGCCCCAACCTGGCGTGAATATCCTCCGAATCGGGCAACGGTTCGTTGACCCGGTTGAACGCGCCGCTCTCAATGTAATAGTCCATCACCAGATCGAGCGTCGAAGGCTTGCGGATGGTGATCGATGCAGTTTCAGGCGGAACTGCTGGCGGCAAGATGATCTGCACGCGAAAATCCCGGTCGTCCTGTCCGGTCAGTTCTGACGGGATGGATGCGCCGAGCAGCGGGCGCTCCATGTTGATCGTCTGATCCGACACGTGTGCGACCTGCTCGGCGATATCGCGCAGCGTCCCCATCTCCAGATCCGGTAGATCCACCCGCTGCATGAAGCGCGTGCCCTGCCGTCCGACCCATGCTACGCGCGGACCATTGATCGCGATTTCGGTGACATCGTCGTCCTCGAACAGCGGGCGCAAGCCTGCGGTCCGGTTCAGGAAGGCGGGCAGGATCGACATCAGCGGCCTCCTGCGGCGTGGATTGCAGCGATACCGAAAGCCACAGGCAGAGGCGACGGAAAATCTCCCGGATATGCGATCACGACGTTCATTCGATCTCCTGCGAGGCCGGCTTGCAGTAGTCTGAAAAGTCAAGCTCATGCTCGACCTGGATGCGCACGCGGCTACCCTGTGGGTTCGTGATCGTGGGCTGGATAGCGGCATAGCCGCCGAGAAGCTGCTGGGACGACTGCGCAAGCGACTGCTGGACGTTATCGCGATACACGGAGGCGGAATTTGCGCCATTCGATGTCGACGCGCCGACATTGGATGCGCCGGCGCCGAGCAGTGAAAGCACCGCGCTCATCCCCAGGATTTGGCCAAAGTGATTGTCGACATCGCCGTCCAACCCGGCGGAGCCCAGTTGATCGGCCACAGGTGAGTTGAGGCGAATTTTTACGCCATCCGGGCGATACGCCGTCGCCGTTGCGATGAACGTCCGGTCCTGCCCTTTGCGCACGGTTGAGTTGGGCTGACCCGTAATGCGCGTGCCCCACGGCAGAAGCGGAATGCGCCCTTCTTCCCCGAATGCGTCACGATCCAGCATGACCGCAATCGCTCCCGGCAGGTCCGACACGATTCGCGGGATCAGATGGCCTTCGAGGATGTAGCCAGGCTCGATCTTGCACTGACGGTTCGTGATCCTTGTGGCCTTCGCGGGCGCATCGTCGCTGTCCGCCACCGCCCGCGCGAACAGGGAATTTGCATCGGTCAATCCCTGCCCGTGCTGAGCTGAAACCGGCCCGCCCGCCGACCCACCACCTGCCGATGCAAGACCGCCACCAGCGCTGCCCTCTTCACCAGCGACGTCCGCCACCTGCCCGCCGGCATCGGGTGCAAAAATCGCCGAACGGATGCGGGCCTGTCGCATTTCCTCTTCCTTTCGGCGTTTCGCTTCGGCGGCAACGCGCCTGCTCTCCCGCTCCGCCCGCTCAGCAGCATCCGCCGCGGCGTCGCCCGGAGTGCTGGATAGGGTCGGCATCGGCTTGCCCGATGCCACGGAGCTCACCGGAATGGGCTGCGGCGCCGGCGTATCGGCGAGCTTGCCAGGCGATGGCGCATCCTCGTGAATCTTGGGCTTTTCTTCATGCACAACGGGCGCGGGCGCTTGCTTCATCAAGACGATGGCTAACGCGCACACGGCCAGCATGACACCCGCGCCGATATAGAACACCGACTGACGTCGACCACGTGACGGATCGGCCGCCAATGATGTACGCCTCAGTTCCTCAGCCGCTTCGCGGCGCTGTTGCAGCCCGCGGTTGCGCTCAGAATCTTCACTGACCGTCGTATCAGGGTCGCGACGATCAGCGGCCTCATCCGGATCAATGGGCTGCGTCAACGCTTATCTCCTTCATACGGCGTGTTGCGCTCGCGCGGGCTACGCACAGCACCTGATTGCCATCACGCAGCGTGAAGCGATCGGCCATCTGTTCCACCACGAGATACGGCCCCTCGCGCCGAACGTTCGCCAGTTCCTCTGTGCCGTCGTGATCAACGACATAGATGAAAGGCTTTGTCCTGTCGACCGATGTCAGGAAGTAAGTGAACTGCCCGTCGTCGAAAATCCGCTGCAGTCCAAGCGCACGTTCATTGCCTGAGACCAAATAATTACGATTTACCACGCGCGGCGGCATATACATGGGCGATGCGGAACCATCCGCAACATCGTCCTCCCCCACGTTGCCATCGCCCGGATACACAAAACGGATGGCAAATACCGCATCTGCGGCCTTCTTCGAACTCGACAGATTGAAGTAATAGACGTGGTTACTCGTCGTCACGGTCAAGTTCGTCTGTGCATCCGGCTCGACCGGCTTGAGCACCAGATGATTGCGGAACTTGCCAATCTGCCAGGCGATCGTGTCACCGACCGCCGTATTCAAGATTCGCTCGCTCGGCGCGAACTCGATCGTGGTCGTATAGCCGTAGACCGAGGTCACCTCGTAGACCTGATTCGCGTCATACGGCATCTGACGCATCCGGGGATCCGTCGGCATGGCGCGTGGAAGTTGGGCCGCCTGCGCTTCGACAACGCAAGCGGCGCCCGCTAAGAGAGCCGCGATCACCGCGACCCGATACACTTGACGCATCACTTTCATATCTGATTTCCTTTAAGCAGAGCGGTCTGCTCCAGTCACGGCGTCGGCGCACCGGGCTCGGTGTTCGGTGCAAAAGCCGTCACCATGAACCCATTGCCATTGATGTAGCGGTTCTCAGGCGTCAACGCCTGCTTGACAAAGTCATAGCGAAACAGCACATGCCAATAAATCAGGTGGGCCTCGCCACTGCCGTCATTGAATGTGGTGAACGTCGCTTCGGCCTTCTTTTCGTCCCGGTCGAGAATGCGGATGCGCACCTCCCTAACCCGCCGCACGGTGCTCTCCCCAATGCTGTAGTACGGGTTGTCCTTGTTCTTCGGATCCATCTCGTGAGCGAACTGGTCATCGACCTCAGTCGAGGAGTGCAGCCTGACGTAAGCGATGTGATCGTCACGGAACTTGCGATCCAAGGTGAAACGTTCGGTGATGTAGCGGGCGAGTTCGCTTTCGATGATGGCGTCTCTCGACAGCAGCACGTCGGGCGTGCCGATCTCGCTTTTTGCGACGTGATCGTGCTGATCGATCGTCAACACGACCGGCGGGACGTAGCCTTCATTCGCCTTCTCGAACGCGACGGCCGCCAATGCAAGACCTGCGACCGGCCACGCTGCCAGCGCAAGCAACCAGGCGCGGTTGCGCGATACGCGGATCGATTCGTACGACTCGCTGCGCTGCCCTGTACTCCTCAAATTGGGCTTGCGGGCTCTTATCTTTACCATCTCGGTGCCTCGCTATTCATTGCTGATTGGCTCCCGTGGGCATCGCCACTTCCACCGCCGCCACCGCTACCGCCAGGCTGACCCACCCCCGACGGCGGCTCCTGAAGCTGCGCACGTGCTCCACCACCGGGCGAATCGGAGGAGGCGTTTCCGCCATTCCCGTTACCCCCACCGCCCGAGCTCTTTCCACTGCCAGTCAGCTTTTGCAGGATTTGAGAAATGGCAAATCCCGCCGCCATTTCGGCCACACCACCGCCTGCGGCACCACTCGATGCAAGTGCCGACGCGAGGGGCCTCACGCCAAGCGCCACGAACAGCAAAAGGAATCCCTCGACGACGATCGCACCCACTGCGTCGGCCGTCTTTTGTGCTGTGGTGGGCGCCAGCGTCCCCATCAGGTTGGTCACCGCGCCGAACGAGAACACCACCGTGATGCCCAGCAGAATGCCCACCAAGGCGAACTTGAACATCGCCGAAAACCAGTTCATTCCATAGCCGCGCGTGGCGTCCCAGAACAGCAGCGGCAGAAACAATGGCCCCAGCACCGCGGTAATGCCCAGCCCCATGATCGATGCCACGTTCAGCGTCAGCACCACCAACGCCAGCAGCGCATTGAGCAACGTCAGCCCCACCCCGATGAGAACAATCCCGATGTTCAACACGGATTGACTCATCATCGAATCGGCCAGCACGCCGACCTTGCCGCATACCGTCTGTACGTATTGCAGAGTCGTCATTCCGCCCATAAAGATCGAGACGGTGTTGTCGCGCAGTTCGGAGAACATCGTGAAAATCTTGCCGCCGAGGCCGCCCCAATTCAGGCCACTGAAAATGAACATCATCGTCAGCATCATGCGCACGAGCGGCCACACATCGGCCGGGTCCCGGCCCGAGTGAACACGCACGACCTTCGCCGCGAGCCAGAGCATCCCCATCAAGATCGCAATCGGCATGACCTTCGCCGCCAGCAGCGGATAGTGGGTTGCCACGAGCGTCGCAGCGCTTTGCGTCACCGCATCGGAAATCAGCTGGATAAATCCAAAAACCGGGTTGTCACCCATGACCTGGTCTCGAAATGCGTCAACCAACGATCGCCAACGTATGGAAATCACACGCGCAGGGCGACTTCGAAATCGCCCCCGAATGCGCGCATCCCACGAGCGCCACCACCGCGGCGATCAGAAGGCACTGGATGAGTCGTTTCATTGGGAAGCTCCCTGCTGGGTTTGTCCAAAAAATTTCGCGCGTGCCGCGTCGGCCTGATTGCTTCCGTTGAGCTGGCTCGCCGAGAGGCGCGCGGTGAGCGCCTGAAGCTTGGTCTGCGCCGCTTGAGCCATGCCCAACTCTGCCGTCATGCGGTTCTGGAGGTCGGCGGCGTCCTTGACGTTCTGAGTCGTATCGACCTGCTGGGCGAGCGTCTGGAAGTTCTGCAGGTGCGTCTGTGATTCGTTGTAAAGCGCCTCGCTGACCGACAAGCCGGCGAGCGTCGCATCGGTATTCAATTTGTAATTCGCGCCCTGGTTTGAATTCGAGAAAGAACTCGGCGAAAGCGCGTTCATGACCTGCCCGTAGGTCGACTGCAGGTTGGCGTACGTGCCGTTCTTCTGCTGCGCCACCACGTCCTGCCAGCTGCCCGGGACAACCGCTGATGAGTTGATCGCCCCGGCCAATCCCTCAGCGCCGCGGCCATACGAGCCGACCACGGTCGCATACTGCTTCTTGAGTTGGTCGAGCTGCTCGCCCATGGTCTGCAGCTGCTGCGCAAGCTGGATGGCTTCCTGTGCGTTAAACACCGGCACCCCTGTCGAGAATGCAGGTATTGAAACGGCAATGAACGCCGCCGCGACCACAACTGATTTGATGCGTCTCATGCCTGCCACTCCTTTGCTGTTTATTGCTGGTGCTGAATGTCGACGCTCAATGGACATTGTGTGTGGCGAGCGCGAGCGCACGCTCCATGTACACCGGCACCCATATGCAGGGCTCGTTCGTCCCAAGCTCCGCGCGAATCTGGTTCATCAGCGCCACGGATTTGTCGTTGGATGACAGCACCGCAATCAGTTCGGGAATGTCCTGAATGTCGAATGAGGCGCGTACGCTCACGCCGTTTCCCTTCTTGATCAGCACCCGATACTCTTTAGGATTGGCGCGCTCCACGAACTGGAACTCGCTTTCCGAAAAATCAAGGTTGTCCACGTAGTCGCGCCGCTGTGCCTTATCGTTTGCGAAATAAAAACTGGTGACCGCCTGGTTTCTCACTGCCGCAACCGGGTGATACAGCGCGCTCGGTTCCGGGGTGATGAAGCCCGTTACGCAATTGCGGCGACGGAACGTTTCACGGTAGGTCTCGATCTTTTTTGCCCAGAACGGATCGCGAATCAGCATCTGCCCTTCGTCCCAGATGATCATCGCGGGCGTGCCGTCGAGCGACTGTTCGATCCGGTGGGTCAGGTAGTTCAACAAGATCGGCAGCTCCGGGCGCGCATCCTTGTCCTTCATCAGCTCGCGCATCTCGTAGCGGTAGTGACGGTGCTGTGACACATCGAGCGAGTCTTCTTCGTTGTCGAACACTGCAGCGTTCGCACCGTCGCTGTGCCAAATCGCCAGCGCCTTGTAGAGCGCGGAGTTACGCGCCCCGAAGCGCCAAGCGAGATTGCGAAGCCGGCGATCCTCGAACCGCGTTTTTGCGTCGTCGAAATTGTCCTCGACGGCATGGTTGATGCGCTCGATATCGTCAACCGAGAGCGCATGGCCATAGCATTGCGCCATCATCTGGAGCAGTTCACGCAGCATGGCCCGGCTCTGCTCGCTGTTGGGCATCTTGCAGGGATTGCCCAACGAGCGTTGCAGACTCAGTACGATGTCGACGCCGCCCATCGCTTGCATGAACACAGTCGCGCCGTTCTCCCGGTCGAACCAATGCACGCGTGGTTCCACCTTGTCGGCAAGCGCCGTCAGCAGCGATGCATAGAGCGACTTGCCGACCCCCGTCTTCGCTGCGGCATTCCAGTGCCCCGCCACCATCCCAGGGCGCTCCTCATGCAAGTTGAGGTGATAGCCTGTCTTACCTTCTGTCGGCAGGACCATCAGACAATCGCCCCACAGATTGCCTTCGCGTCGGCCCTGCGGAAAGGTGTGCAACGACGCAAAGCAGGCGAATGCGACGGTTTCGATCTTGCCGACACGCCCGTTATGCCGCTTGGCCGCACCGGGTATTTGTGACCAAAAAGCGCGCTCCATGCCGCCCGATTCCACCACGGGCTTGACCCCCCAACTCTTGAAGCATTCGCCTACCTTACCGACCGATTCCTCGAGATTGCTTAATGCTTCGAGGGCGGCTTTTTCGGTACGACCGACCACCGGGACATGCACCAGCACGCTGAGGTGATGCGTGCCGAGTACGGCTGAATCAGCCGCCTGGCGCTTGCGCAGCTCCGCCACCTGGGCGGACATGCCTGCGGTCGTGCGGTCATGCGACAGTCGCGCCTCACTGGTCGACGTGGCGAGGCTCGCGTCGAGGCGATCGATCGGGAAGAACTTTTGCGTGATGATCATTTCCGCGGGCAGCTTGTGGAAGCGGTCTCCCATACCCGCCATCGCGCCGTCCGGCCACCGGGACATCGCAAGCACCTGGCCGATGCGACGGTGATTCAGTGCGTCGACTTCGAGTATCTGCTTGCCAAGCTGCTCGTTACGACCAAAATGCAAATAGGCGGTGGCCATTGCCTGAGCGAGATTGAACGGATCGGCGAGCACCGGCCCATCCTCAAGCGTGACGAGATAGCGTAGGAAGCGCGCAAGCTCGCAACACTCACCGATGTCTTCTTTGACCCGCCCGAGACGGCGCGGCGCATAGTGCGCGAGCGACTTCATCAAGGAATTGACCTTGTCTTCCAGATCACGGGCCTGCCGAGTCTCGGATTCGAGCTTGCTGTTGGCGCCGTCTGGCGAAAACAGGTTGAACACCCGCTCCATCCGGCCGACGACGCCGCTGTAATGCCGATAGCGCACGACGGCGAGGTAGATTTCGTGTTGATAGAGCGGGTGCTTTTTGTGACGACCCTCCAGCTTGTCGTTCACCAACCGCGCAAACCAGTTGCGATAGGTGCCGCCCGGCCAACGGTCTGACACCAGGCGAATGTCATAGGCGTAGATGCCGATATTGCTATCGGCAATGGCCTCCAGCGCCGTTTTGCGCTGGAACTTGTACGCATCCACGCCGTGATCGTCGAGCATCTCAGAATAGAGGCCCTGCATCCGGATGATCTGCACCAGCGCATTGTCCTTCGTGCGCAATGTGTGATTGTTGTAGTAGGCGTTCTCACCGAATGGCAGCTCCACCGAAGCACCCAGATCATCGGCATCGTCCTTGTCCGACTCCGACTCGTGTACGAACGGCGATGCGTCGAAATGCCTATTGAGGAAATTAGCGAGGGACATAGGTTTTTGCGCCTCCCCACTTCCTGATGCTGCGTGGCTTTGATGGCTTGCCTGAGCTCTGATACAAGACCGCCAGCCGGAACATATCCTTGGCCGTCAACAGATAAGACGCAATGATCAGAAGGGGGACCGCCAACACCACGGGCCACCATTTGAGGAACATGAACGTCACCGCCGGCAACGTGAACGAAGCCAGGAACAGTTCGGCAAGGCAGCCCCATATCATCCACGGCTGAACCATGCCTTTGGGTATCTCATGGACCTGTTTCATGATCAGATCTGGGCAGCCGCCTGCGTTGCGAGGTACCGGACGATGGTCGGGACGCAAAAGAAGCAGAAGCAGCAGACGACCGCGATCGCGGCTCCTTTCATCGGCACCCATCCCTTGCCGACCATCACCACAAGCACGCCCAGGATAATCATGAAAATATAGGGTCCCCAGCTGATGAAAATGGCCTGGGCGAAGGCTTGCAGCAAGCTTGTCCCGGTGCTAAAACTGGCTTGCGCAAAGGCCAGCTCAGGAACACAGAGGAGCAAGGTCGCGAACGTTGCGCTACGGCGGCGAAGCGCATTCATTAGAAATGTCGTGATGGTTGTGTTCGTCAAGTATTGACGAACCGTATCGATGACTCTCTTCATGGTGAATCTCCCCGATATATTTCAATAAGTACTATTAAACATACATGGCTCACCACGATCCAGATGGGCGATGCGTGGCTAGTACATCGAGCCGTACGAGACGCCCTGCTCCCAGCGGCTTTGCCAGTGGTCCAGATATGCTTTTGCGAGTGAAGGGTCGTGCCAAATCACGATGGCGTTTTCGCTGTTACTGCGAGCGGCCGCTGTCGAATAGTTGAAGGATCCCGTCTCGACAGCTTCTGCGTCGACCACGATGTATTTGTCGTGGTGGATGGGGAACGCACTGATCGTGCGCGTCGGGATACCGGCATTCACGAGCAAGTTCAATGCGGCGCGCGCCTTGCCAGAGCGGTCTTCGCGCAGATTGTTTTTATCGTCAACCACGACGGCCACGTCCACGCCTCTTTGTCTAGCCATAATCAGCGCCTTCACCACACTGGGTGAGGTAAAGCTGTATGCCGCCAGCCGGATAGACCGTCGGGCCGCTCCAATCGCTTTCAACACCAGCTGTTCGGCACAGCCGTCCGGCGAGAACCCGACCTCGATCGAAGCGGCCGCCGTCGGGATGACAGCAGCGCCCATCAGGCGATCGAGTCCACCCGCATAAGCGCCCGCGGGCACCAGTAAAGCAACGCACGTAACGGCGAGGGAAAATGCGACGCAAGCACCGCTTTGTCGTAGCGTGACACCCATCTGTGTAGACTCCATCATCGTTCTATTTTTCGGCAAACGATCACCCGGACATTAGCATTCCTAATGTCGGCATCGGTTATCAGGCAACAATGCGATTAACCGCCGATTATTCTTCTGGCGGGTTCACCTGCTCCGATGGCGTGCCTCTCAAATACGTCCAATCGACCTTTCCGTTGAGCGCCTCACACCTCACTTGGCCGCCCGTCAGTCGCTCGATTTTTGGACAGTACTCAACTGGCACCCCTCGCACTCGCCAATTCGTTACGGTGGATAGGCGTTTAATGCCGAGCAGCCGCGCCATCTTGGTTGGCCCGCCAACCAGAGCCAAGGCATATTCCAGGGCCGATGCCGGCAGCGCCGGGGGTCTACGTGTTTTCATGTTCGGTACAGTACACGACGCGTGTTTTGCAGTCAACTATTTGTGCTTTTCGCGCTTGCTTTCCACGAGTCCCGTTGACGAAGAGTCTTCCGCTTTTAGTCCGATTTTCAGCGGAAACACGCTCTTAACGTCGCGAAATCAAGCGTACCGCAACCACATTTTGTCTTGGTGAATTACACGATTTGTGTTGTACAATGCACTCAGTCGATAGCTCGTAGCTGGCCGCGGCTCTTGCAGTAACGGCCCAACCACCCGGGGAACATTTCTTAACTGGAGTCTTTATGAATAAGAAGAACAAAATTACGGCTTTTCTCACCTCGTCGATCACGATTGCATCCGCCGTCGTTTTAGCCGCTTGTGGCGGCGGAGGTGGCAGTTCTTCGCCGACGACAAGCACACCGACTTCATCCAGTTCCTCGACGTCGCAGACGGTCACTGGCACGCTCTCAACGCCGCAGTACGCATCCACGAGCGCCCAGCTAGCCGCGTTCAACATGTTGAATCAGTATCGGACGCAATGCGGCTTTCCTGCCTTGCAGGAGAACACTGTGCTTGACACCGCAGCGCAGAACCATGCGAAGTACATAGGGTTGAATAACACCATTACGGATACAGAGGTGCTGGGCAATCCAGGCTTCACCGGCGTCACGTATGCCACACGCGCTACTTATGCCACGTTTCCGCAGAGCGTTTTCGTAACCGGAGCAAGCGGTGCTGGCAACGAGGCTTTTTCTTCAAGCTTCTCGGCGGCAGTGGCCGGCCAGCAATTTATTTACAGTTTGCTCGGCGGCGTCTACCACAATGTCGTCGCTGCTTATCCAGCGAATCTTGTTGGCTACGGGGAATATCAAACTCAATCAACCGTAGGCGCTTATACTTACACCGACTCGTGGCAATCCATGAGTCTATCGAGTACACAAGCACAGACTGTCAGTAACGCGCCTCTTACGTTTCCATGCCAGGGTGTGAGTGGATTGCCTTACAAGGATGTCTTGGAAACGCCCACTGCTCCGAACGCTTCAAGCTCGGGTTGGGGTACGCCTGTTGTCGTCATGGGAAACAGCACTGATGCTGTCCTCTTGCAATCTGGAACGATGACGGACACATCCGGGAATCAGATCATCCTTCAGGTGCTTAACTCTACGACAGACCCCAACAAAGAACTTGCCGCATTTCAAGCTGTTGCCTATCCTGCTTCGCCGCTTTCACCGAACACTACGTATAGTGTTTCCCTTACGGGTACTGTGAACGGTACCGCCTTCAGCCGCAGCTTCACATTTACGACCGGCAACGTCGTCGGCTAACGACGGTCGAAGCTGAAGCAAAAAACCGTTCAAGAAGTCGAACGGCTTTTTGCTTACCTACTTTAAGCATTAGTTTGGCCCGCCACCGCAGGTATTCGGATTCTCTAGCTCATAAAGGACGCCCGACACCACCGTTGAACCGGGCGTGATCCAGCAGTAGCCCAAGCCCCCGCTGCTATCAATGCCATACCAAAGGTCGTTATCCGATGGGCTTCCGGGGGTGCCGGAACTACGAATCGTCGCAAAACCGCAGTACGGGTTATCAGCATACTTCGTGTATTGCGTCATACCTTGACCATAGTAGGGTCCGCCCAATGAGCCGAAAAGCGATTGCCCAGCTTGTAATGCACTCGTCCAATGCATGAAACCGCTGTCCGGAAGGCCCCACGGGTCGAGCGTTGCTAGCGCCGCCTGACACGCTTGCTCTTCCTCTGCTGTCGTGGTTGGTGGAGTTACCGTTCGCTGACATGTCGGCGCACTCCAACTCGACCCATTCCATACCGGCGAGCCTGTTTGCGTATAGCCGGACGAACACGTCGGTGGCGACTGGTAATTGCACGCAGGCTGGCTCCAATGCGACCCCTTCCAAATGGCGGCCGATGTCGTCGTCCACCCTGCTGCGGTCGAGCATCGCGGTGCGGGGATGGGACTGGCGATGATCGGCGTGACGCATCGGGAATCTGAATAGCCGGGCGTACAATCGATCACGTGCGCGAACGCGGTATGGACGCTCGTTAGCGTCCCGATCGCGAGCAGCATCCGCATCAAGGTCTTGCGAAAACTCATCCTTATCTCCCTATTATCAATACGCGCAATAGGTGCCGACGCTCGCCTCTGCGCCGCCAATTGCGCTCCCCTGCCCGTCCGTGATGTAGACGGTCCAAGGCCCGCTTCCGCTCACCCCGTAATTCACCACGGCCGTATCATCAACAGAAAAATTCTGCGGTGTGATGACGACCCCAGCACTGCCACCTGACGGACAGGTCGGAGCTGATATCTGAGTACCGTTCTGCGCGATTGAATAGCCGTAACGCAGCCAGCGGCCACCGATCGGCAGCCATTGGTGATATTGGCAAGACAGCCACTGCCCGGACCCATCCGCGTTGGCCGCAGCCTGGCCGTTCGTGCTGCAATAGGTATCCGGGCTCGCGATGCTTCCTGGTTGAATCGTGCCCTGAACACCCAACGCGGCCTGACCGTTCGCCGCCGTGATAGTCAGATGGTTATTGGAATCATTGATGATGCGCGCGTTGTAATCCTGCACGCCTTGACCAGCCAGATGGAAATCGACATACGGCGTCCCAGCACCGGCCTGGCTGTTGTTACCGCCAAGCTCAAGCGAGCCGCCCTGGTCCGAGTTGAGCTGTCCGCCACCCGAGTTCTGCAACGTATCCGCCGTGACGGTCGCCGCGCCCGTCACGTTATGCTTCGTGCCGCCGGTATCCGTCATCCCGAGGTCCGTCTGCATCTCGTTAAGCTCGGGGTGATTCGCCACTTGAACGCGATAGAGATAACTGTTGTTCGTCTGCGTATTCGTGAATGCGAGCAGCGAAAACAAGTGGCCCGATCCCGGGTTCGTGAATCCCGTGAGCGGTACAGTCCACGCACCGTATGCGCCATACGCATTGCTCGCGCTCATTGACGCGCTGCCATTTTGTCCGGCATATGGCACGAAGCCGCCCTGCGCTCCCGCCTGTGCGGCGATCTGCACCAGGTGTCGCGTGTCGCTGATCGCACGACCACCCGTCGAGAAGACGACCGATTGAAGCACTCCGCTGGATGGTTGAAGGACCTGTAGCTGCCACAGCTGACCGAACACATTTGTGGTCGAGAATCCGCTCGGCAAATAGCCTGCGTTGATCAGCGTCTGGGCGCTGATTGTCGTAGGTGTCGACGCCGTTGCAAGCGCTGCGATCGTGAGACCGTTGTCCTGTACGTATTGCTGCGCAGCCTTGTCGATGACGACCTGCTGACTAGCGGCGGCCGCCGTCATCACGTTCGCCACGCCGGCTTGCGCCCACTGAACGAACCCGGTGAACATCAGCATCGAAATCACGATGGAGACGAGGGTTGCGATAAAGGAGACCATATATTCGAGCCTTTCAGGATGACGTCTGTATCCAGTCCACGAGATCACCCACAGGAATCGTGGAAGGAATCGATGCCGTTTCTCCAGTGGCGAGATTGACGGCAACGCCGGCGCTTTGTACTCGGTACCACACGGCGTTGTCCTGCGTGTCTGATAGCACGATGCCTATCGCGCCGGGCGACACAGGCAGGTATCCGTAGACGTTGCGGCCATTGCCGATGTATGAGATCGTCATACATACCGCTCCGCCGGGCAATGCAACACCCGTCGGCAAAATCACGGTCATCCCGGTCGTCACAACACCCGGCGAGGCGAGCGCTGTGCTGGCGCAGGCTGAGCCGAACATTTCCGCCTGCTGGGCGGAAACAGCCGCAAGCGATTCCATACGGCCTGCAGGTCCCGCTCCCGGGACAGCATTCGCCAGTTGGGAGGCCTGCATCGTCAGTCCGAACCAGAAGAGCACCGCAACAAGCGGCAGAATCACAAAGCCCATTTCGTTTTCACCTTAGCCGCCGATGCTTCGCTCACTGGAAAGTCAACGCAATCGTGGCCGTGCCGCCCGCGCACGCCTGTTCTGCCGACAGCGCGTCGGGCTGCGTGCTTTGCGTGAAGGTCGAGTTGGCGACCACGAGGCTCACATAGTCTTTGAGGCCCGTCACCACGGTCTTGCAGGAGTCGACCGATTCCGAACCGCCACCGCCGAATGCAATCACCCCGTTCGTGCCGTTATTCGCCGAGCTCAACTGAATCGCGTTGCCCCAGTCGTCGTACAGCACACCATTTCTCACCATGTTTTGCGGAAACATGCCTCCGGTAGCGAGGTCCGCCGCGTTAGCGGTGGTGAAGTTCGCGTAGCCCTGATTACTCTGTGCAAAGCCACCTCGCGCGCTAGACTCGATCAGCGTGATTTCGCTTGCAAGACCGCTGGTTCTCGCCGTACTGAAACCCACGGCGATGATTGAACCCGCGAGCGCGAGCAAGATAAGTCCCACGATGATCGAAGCATTTTCAAGAATCCAATCACGCATCATGTTCTCCTAATTTAAAGTTGTTCGATTTCTATTAGTGGCCCATCGCAGACGACATCGTCGCTGCCACCCCATTACTGCCAATCCCAACGAACAAACCGGCGGCCAGCGGCACGATGAGCGCAAACACGCCGATCACCACGGCCTTACGTTCAAACTTCCGTTCGACCGATTTCGCATGCCTATCGAGCATGACTTCGAGCTTTTCCGCAAAGTCTGGAAAGCCGATATACACGCCCACTTCCTCGATCAGATCGGGCGACGGGAAATGTGAACCGGTGCGACGCATGGCAGCGGCTAGATCAAGACCGCCGTATTTCACGTTCTCGTAGACCGGTTTCAGGCGCGAAGCCAGCCACGGCGTCGCACTCGCGATGTCGTTCTCAAGGGCAGCCGTTTCCGGGATGCCCGCGCGCAGTTGCGCGACGAATGACAGCGTCCAGGCGAAACCATGAATCTCGCGATAGATCGGGAACGGGAAAATGTGGTTATCGAAAAACGCGCGACGCACCCCGGTCCATCGCGGCAATGCCCATAGGCTCCAGATGGCATAGGCCGCGATGCTTCCGAACAGCAGGGGCGCTTCCCAGCCAACGGCCAGTTGCCCCATCAAGTACATCACGTAGGCCGAACCCTTCCATTGCGACAACGGGACGACCGGTAAAAGGCTCGGGACAACAAACAGCCCGATGACGGCGAGCGTCGCGTAGGTGAGGAGAAACAACACAACCGGCGACAGCAGGCTTGAGAAGAGCATGCGCTGCATGCTGCCGACCAGATCACGCACGCTGAGAATCAGCCGTATCGCCTCAGGCATTCTCTTGTTGCGCTCACTTTTCTCCTTCGAGCCGCGCTCGCCAGACGCAAGCAAACGGCGCTCAAGCGGCGTCAGTACATCGCCGAAGGCCGACGTGAGTGTTTGTCCGTCGCGCACAAGACGCGTCACCTCTTCGATCGTCTTGGCTGCATTCACGCGCCCACGAGCCATGAGACGCTTGCGAAAGTCCTCGAGGACGACCGTCAGTTCCACGCCATTGGCAATCTGACTCTCTGCTTGCTCATAAAATTTGCGCCTGAGACGCCAGGAAAGTCTCGATGCCATCATTGAAGTTCCTTAACGGGAATGGGTTCGACCTTTTGCTCGGCGTCGTCGGGATCGAGCCGTCCCGCAAACACGAGATCAATCGCGTGCTCAATCATCGGCTTATCGGCTCCGGGTTTCGCCCGATGCTTGCGCGCGGCCCTGAGCACGTCGCCTTCGCGCACGGCGTGCATCAGCACCTCATCGGTCACGACGACTTCGGCGATCGCCTGCTCGTGCGCGATGTTCGAACCGTCGCAATGCTCGCAGCCGTCCCCGCGGGCGCGCACCGTTGCGAGATCGCCCCAGGTACGCAACGCGCTGAGGAGATACGCAGGCAACCGCCGGCCCGACTGCGCCAGCGGCACGCTGCAGTGCGGGCAAAGAATCGGCACGCGGCGCTGGGCCATAAGGCCGATAATCAGCCGGTGATGGGCGATCATCGCGGGGGCGAGACGCACGTGATCGAGACCTGCCAGACGCGCGAACACCTCGTAAGGATCGTTGACGTGGAGGGTCGTCGGCACACGGTGTCCGGTCTGGGCGGCTTGGAAGGCGGCGATGGCCTCCTCAACGCCGCGGATCTCGGACGGCAGGATGGTGTCGGGGTCCATCCGCAGCGCCATGCGCAACATTTCGCCGAAGCGCTCGCTTTCGGTTGAGAGCTGGAGGCTTCCCTGGATCGGATATTCGACGGGGTTTTCGATCGTGATGAGCCGCTGTTCCGGATACTGGCGCGCAAGCTCCATCATGATTTCGTAGAGCGTGGTCGTCTTGCCACTGCCAGTCGGGCCGGTGACAAAGAAAATGCCCTGAGGGTTGCGCATGATCCGCTCAATCAGCGCGACCTGTAGAGGGGTGAAGCCCATTCTGCCGAGGTGAAACTCGCCGGAGGGTCGCTCAGGTGTGGCGAGTTTCAGGCGCTTGGCGGCCGCCCGGGCGACGCATGGATCAATTTCACGCCGGGTGCCCTCATACTGGAGGCGTGCCACCAGAAAGCCGCCGCCCGATTCGGCCGGCCATGACGGTCCGCGGATGATCCGGACACTGGTCAGCCCCGAGCGCGGCAGCACGTAGCCGGCGATCTGCGCATCCTGGAATGAAAGCGGGTTATAGGTCGCTTCCTTGACGGTCGCAAGGCCCGTGTACATTGCACGCGCGAGGCGCTCGGCCTGATCCGCATGCAGTGAAATACCCTTGGCGGTCTTCAAGTCGCCTTTCACGCGAATCTGCACTTCGGCCGTTCGCTCGCGGATAAGCAGGTGCACGTCGCTGGCGTTCAGCGCCGCTGCATCAAGGAGAATCTCGCGGGCCTGGCAGAGCGTGGTCAGATCGACATCCTCGGCGGGGCCATCCGCGACGCCCCCCTGCTTCAG
>NZ_FCOX02000077.1 GCF_900044055.2 Caballeronia calidae
GGCCGAACTGGGTAACTGTGCTGCCGACAGCGGCCAATTGCCGATCGTTCTGGCGGCGGTAGCGCGCGACGCCGGGGCCGCCCCCAAGCAAGTCCTTGCCGATGCGGGCTACCGCTCGGAGGCGACGTTCGAACAATTGCGCGAGCACCCCGCCGAGTTGATCGTGGCGCCCGGACGCGAGGGCAAGAAAGAGGTGAAGGTCGATGCCCGGAAGCGCCCGCTATGCGCCGCGATGGCCGACAAGTTTACTTGTGCGCAAACTCAGGCGGCCTATCGAAAGCGCAAATGGCTGTCCGAACCGCCGAATGCCTGGGTAAAGAGCGTTCTCGGATTTCGACAATTCAGCATGCGTGGACTGGCCAAGGCACAGGCCGAATGGAAACTCGTCTGCGCGGCGCTGAACCTACGCAGAATGTCGAAAATGACGCCTGCGTAAGTCCCGAAGGGGACAACATTGCCCTGATTTCGCCGCCGGGAAAGCCACTTTTGCGCGCAATGGCGGGCCAAACCGCAATCGGCGTTGACGCCCGCACGATGTGGCGTCAGTACCGGCAGCTCAAATTCTGTCTGCCGCGCGGATTCCTAGCTTCGAATCGACGAGTTCGTGCGCGCGCAGTCCTGTGCCATAGGCGAAATCCAGGATAAACCTCATTCGCTGTGCGGCCGCGGCGCTCCAGCCATGAACGAGTTCAAGTTGGTCCGCAATGTTTCGCGCAAATTCCCACTGCGACTGCGTGAGGCAACGGTTGGCGTCGAAATGCGTACGTGGTCCTACCCGTCGTACTTTGAGGCCCGCAAAGGGATTGGCCAGCACGTAACGCTGCTCGATGAGCCAGCGGAACAGCGCGCGCAACACGGTCAGCGCGTACGCAATGGATGGAGCCGACAACCCGTCGACGAAGGGGCGCCATTCGACCGACTCGCGTGGGCGGGCCGGCCCGACCCAGCGCTCGCGCGGTGTCGGGTGGCGCAGGAACGTTCGGTACGCGACCGCGTCGTCGGTGGTGAGCGACGAGAGGGGCCGCTGGCGTTCCACGATGGCCCACAGCAGGAGCCGCTCGGCCTCTTTGCGATAAGCGCGCGCAGTTTCGGGCGCCTCGTGCAAGTCGAGCCAGGCGTGCACGGCGTCGTAATCCGTGTCGGCGTTGAGCAGGCAGGTCGCCACAGGCGCGCGATAGCGGCCCTGCGAGCCGTTGAGCGCCTCCGGGACGCTCAACACTTCCCAGGGCACCACAATGCGGTTCGTCGTCTGGCACACCAGCGCTCGCGCCTGTGCCGTCAGGGCTGGGTGGGCTTCAAAGAAGTCCTCGACTTCGCGCGCGCCGACGCGTCCGAGCCCGGAAATGTCGTGCCACCAGAGGCGACGGCGGGGCACCCGTACCGTTAATTCGGCAAGTGTCCAGATGCGGGCCGCCTGCAGCGCGCGCACTACGCGAGGTGAGAGCCAGTGGTTTATGTCATCGGTTACCTGGGGTGCTGGAACCGCCGCACGGCGCAACACGTCCAGTGCCTGCACCACGGCGGCGGCGCGCGCGGTCCGCTTCGCCGCCGGGTGGTCGAACAGGCGCGCAAGTTCCGGCAGCTGGCGCGAAAACGCGAAGACGATGAGTTGCCGACGAATTCGGCCGAGCAGGCTGCGCGACGACTGGCCGTCCGCGCGCAGGTGGCCCAGGTAGCGATGCACGGCGGCGCGTGCGGTGAGCCCCTCGTACCAGGCGCGCAGTGCCGCGAGCGAATCAAGGTCAGGAAATGGTGGGGAAAACGCTTGAGCGGGCAGGGCGCCCGGTGTTTGACCGGTACGCCGCGGACGCCCAGCGACGGGCGGCGACGATTTCATCTCTCCAGTTTAGGTCGCCCGCAGTGCTCTCACGATAAGAAGAATTATCGCAATAGTCCCGCCGATACATTCGCTTCTTTATACCTCGTGTACTTCCTTAACGCGAATTCCACCAGACGCGCTCTCTCCGTCGACGTTGAGGGGTTCTGTGGGTCGACGCCTGAGGGTGATGCAGCGTTCGTGTTCACCGCTGCGACATGTCCTCACGTGGTCGGCTGGCACGGGGCGACGTCGATGCGAGGTTGAACGGCGATGCTCTCAATGGTCTCGACGGGGAAGTCGGAGTTGCTGGGTTCAATGAGGGACATGCAGCGCCTCTCAAATCCAAACGGGACGATGGCATGGAGTATAAATCTCGAGCTCTAGACGTTCGATGAAAACAACGTCGTCTCTTCAAGACGCTGCTGACCAATTGCTGTGCATTCTGATATCCGACATCGAGAGAGACGTCGAGGTGGTCGCACGTGAACTCAATCTCGCATCCCCGATGGTCGAGCGCTGCAGGCGGGTGTTGGACCGGTTGCAAGCTGCGCAACAGATTCTGGGGATGGCTGAGGCGGACGATGACGGACCTCAGGGAAGGGCAGTGGCGGGTTTGCGCGAGGCGATGGCATTGCTCGCAAGGGAATGGCCGGCGGAGTACCCGGCTCATGCTGTCGAATGGACGGTGCTGAGAGTTAAATGCGAAGGGCCAAGCATGACCGAGACTACGCGGGGCCGCCTCTGCTGTATTTAGTTCGGTTTCGAGTTTTATGTATTGCTTTCAACAAGTTGCTTGGAAGATTGTTCTTGCTTCGTTTGCATTCGAGGGGTATAAAGATGACGTGCCGAAGCGCTTGAAGACTGCTCTCCGGAATCGAACGGAGTAGCTCGACAGGGCCAGCCGGGGCGTGTATTCTCCGCGCGAGCGGAGGTGAGCGTTAAATGCAGCAGAGGCGCGAATGTAGTGCCTACGTATTCTCCACGCAAGCGGAGGTGAGCGCTAAAAGCAGCAGAGCCGCGAATGTGGCACCACGTATTCTCCGCGAAAGCGGAGGTGAAGGACGGAACCGGTCTACTCAGTAAATTGGGTAAGCCGGTTTTCTTTTTTCGGGCGGGTGCCTGTGGGGGCAGCGACAATTTCGTTGCGGCAGCATCGGTGAACAACACTGCGGTGGATTTTTCACCACTCACTGTACTGCGGTCGTTGTCACTGACCCACCGGGTTAGCCGTGGGTGAGGCGAACGTCATTCGAGGAAAAGAGCCGCTTCACCTGTTCCGGCTACGACAGTCCTTCTCGAGGGTCCGCAAGCAGAACGCTAACGTCGACGTTCAAAACTTGCGCGATTCCCGCCACGGTCTCGATTTTTAGGTCTGGCGCGGTGACCTCAATCAACGAAACGTAGTTCCGTGCTAGACCTGCAGCTTGCCCGAGCGCCTCTTGCGACATCCCAGCGCCCGAGCGCAACACAACAATATTCCCAGACACGATTTTCGATAGCGCAATGCGACGAGGAAGCCGCGGCGTACTCGAAGGCGCGGTTTCAAACAGCTGCGTGGGGTTTAGCTTAAAGAACTTGGCTAGCGCGTCGATTGTGCTCAAACGGGCATTGGCGTCTCGATTTTCAATGCGCCAAAGCGTGTTGCGGCTCATGCCTGTCGACTCAGCTAAAGCGACGAGAGTGAGGCCGGCCGAATCTCTCACGGCTCTCAGGCCTGCCGACAAGCGGCCATTGACATCAAGGGGTTGGTCTTTCGCAGATTTCTTGACCATCTGGTCTCGTGATGGTGACTGCAGTTGACGCAAGAACGCCGCGGACGCAACAGGGCGCGCGAGGCGATTTGGTCGCATGGGACGTTCCTTCGCTACATCGCAAGATGCGAAGCGACGATGGCAACATCGAAAATTTTAGAATTCCGGTCAATGTTACCGTGCAACGGGGTGTTTTAGGGACACCCATGTTTGATAGTCAAACTTAAACTACCCCGTTGTCAGCACTTTGCGCAGAAACACCCACGCATTGAAGGCGGCGCCCGCGAACATCAGCACGCTCGTCATCACGAAGACGGAGCGCATGCCCGAATGCGCGGCGATGAAACCGCCCGCGAGCGGCCCCGCCACTTGTCCGATGTATTGCGCCGACGTCGCATAGCCGAGGATGTAGCCGGCCGCATGGTCCGGCACGTTGTGGCGCACGACGCTCGTGATCGCAGGCAGCAGCCCGCCCAATGCGAGGCCCATCAGAAAGCGCAGCACGACGAGCTGGGTACCGTTCGTGACGAACATCTGCGGAATCAGCAGCACGCCGCAAGCGGCAAGACACGCGACGATCACCTTCGGCGCGCCGACGCGGTCCGCGAGCCGCCCGACGCGCGGCGCCGCGAGCACGCTGCCGAGCGCGGCGGCGGACATCACGAAGCCCGCGACGAGCGTGACCTGCTTCGGGTCTTTCACGAGCTGCGACACGTACACCGTGATGATCGGCTCGATCGACATGTTGGCGAACATGAGCAGCATCGCGCTCGCGAGCATCGCGATGACGGGCGTGAGCAACGGCACATCGCCCCAGCCGCCGCGCGGCTTCGTCTTCGCGTGATCCGGCGCGCGGCGCTCTTCCTTCACGAGCAGCGTCGTCATGATGAATGAGCAGAAGATGAGGCCGCCTGCGAGAAAGAACGTCGCGCGTATGCCGATCAGGCCCGGCAGCAAGCCGCCGACGAGCGGCCCGACGAGGTTGCCCGCCATCATGCCCGCCGCGTGCGTGCCGAGCGCCCACGCGGTGCGGTGCCTGGGCGTCTGCGTCGCGATCATCACGATGGCGCCGCTCGCGTAGCCGCCGACGAGCCCCGCGAGAAAGCGCATCGCCACGAGTTGCCAGACCGTCTGCACGACGCCGAGCAATGACATCGTGATCGCCATGCCGAGACTCGCGCGGATCAGGATCGGCTTGCGGCCGTAGCGGTCGGCGAGGCGTCCCCACAGCGGCGCGACGAGCCCCGCCGCGAGAAACGTCGCGCCGAACGCGACGCCCGACCACTGCACCGCCGCCTCCACCGACGACGCGCCCAGTTGCTGCACATAGAGCGGCAGGAAGGGCAGGAGCAGCGTCATCGCCATGATGGTCGTGAACGAGCCGAATACGCAGACGTAGAGATTGCGTTGCCAGTGAGCGGAGCCTTCGGACATGAGTGCGCGGGTTTGCGTGAGTTCGGCAGATTGTATGCCGCCGTGCCCGTACCCGACGCGGCACGCAATCTGCGACGCGTGTACGATCGATTCCGGTCCACCGATGGAGAGACGCCGAGTGAAAATCGCGACCTTCAACATCAACGGCATCCGTCCGCGCCTCGACGCCTTGTTGAAATGGCTCGAACGCGAGTCTCCCGATATCGCCTGTCTGCAGGAATTGAAAGCGACGGACGCGCAGTTTCCCGCCGATGCCATCGCGAACGCGGGCTATGGCGCGTTATGGCACGGGCAGGTGTCGTGGAACGGCGTGGCGATCCTCGCGAAGGGCGCCGATCCCGTTCTCAGCCGGCGCGGGCTTCCCGGCTTCGAGGACGATACGCATAGCCGCTATATCGAAGCGGCCGTGGGCGGCTTGCTGATCGGCTGTCTCTATCTTCCGAACGGCAATCCGCAGCCCGGCCCGAAGTTCGAATACAAGCTCGCGTGGTTCGAGCGCTTCAACGCGCACGCGAAAGCGCTTTTCGACAGCGGCCATCCCGTCGTGCTCGCGGGCGATTACAACGTCGTGCCCACCGACGAGGACATCTACAACACGCGCTCGTGGCTCAAGGACGCGTTGCTTCAACCCGAGAGCCGCGCGGCCTATGCGGACCTGCTGGCTCAGGGCTGGACGGATGCATTGCGCAAGACCTTTCCCGATGAGCGCATCTATACGTTCTGGGATTACTTTCGAAACCACTGGCAGACGAACTCGGGCTTGCGCATCGATCACCTTCTGCTCAGCAAGGATCTCGCGAAGAAGCTGGAAGGCGCGGGCGTCGACACATGGGTGCGCGGCGAGCCGCATGCGAGCGATCATGCGCCGGCGTGGGTGACGCTCAAGCTCGGGCGCAGCCGCAAGAAGACCGGCGCCTAGGCCTGCATCGCGTCGCGCGTGGCTTGCAGCGAGGCGAGGAACGGCATGACGTGGTCGCGGCCGCCCTTAGTCCAGACATCGAGATGATCGGCGTCTTCGATGAGCGCGATACGTTTGTCGCCGCGCGCGGTGTCGAAGAGGCGCTGGAAATGCTCGGGCGGGATCACGCCGTCTTTCGTGCCGCCATAGATGAGGAGCGGCGCATCGATGGACGCGATCTTCGAAAGACTCTCGTAGCGGTCGCGTGCGAGCAGGCGCACGGGGAAGAGCCAGAAGCGCTTCGCGGCGACATCGACGATGCTCGTGAACGGCGCTTCGAGCATCAGCGCGGCGATTTTCGCTTCGCTCGCGAGTTCCACCGCGACGCCGGAGCCGAGCGAATAACCATGCACCGCGATGTGCTTCGAGCGCGCTGCCGCGTATGCGTAGGCGGCGCGGGCATCGGCATAGAGGCCGGCTTCGCGCGGCGTGCCCGGATTGCCGCCGTAGCCGCGATACTCGGCCAGCAGCACGCCATAGCCCGCTTCGATCATCTCCAGCGCGATATGACCGCGCTGGGCGAGATCTTCGCCGTTGCCGTGAAAGAGGATGACCGTCGGGGCGGCTTCATTGGGCGGCGCCTTGTAGCGCATCGTCAGGTCGAGGCCGTCTTCCGTTCTCATGCTCACCGCTTCGGTGCGCTCTTCCAGTTCGGCATTCTTGAAGGCCTCGATCTGTTCGAGCGGATACACCAGCCTGCCTTGCAGCCAGTACAGGGCCGCGAGGGCGAAGGCGTAGCAAAGGGCTATCGCGGCGAGGAGGAACCAGAGGACTTCGCGCATGGGTCTCGGGCGGCTTTCGGGTTCCTCGTATGTTAGTGACTTTGCGATGTCCGGGTTCGTGCGCCAACCGCACAAATCGCACGAGCCGCACGAGCCGGATCAATCGCGCACGTCTACATCGCCATGGCGCAGACTCAGCGGCATCTCCGCGGCGATTTCCTTTTCCACGTCCCCGCCATCACGTCCGCGATTGAAGAGCGCATTGAGCAGGATCGCGAACACGGCGGCGAGCGTGATGCCGCTATGCGTGAGCGGCCCGGCCCACGCCGGCATATGAGCAAAGAACGACGGTGCGGCAAGCGGAATCACGCCCACGCCCAGACTGATCGCGATGATGAGCAGGTTGTTCTTGCTGTCGAAATCGACCTTGCTCAGGATCTTCACGCCGGTCGCGGCCACCATGCCGAACATTGCGATGCCCGCGCCGCCGAGCACGACGACCGGTATCGAAGCGATCAGATTGGACAGCTTCGGCAAGAGTCCGAGCATGATCAGGATCACGCCGGACACCGCGACGACCCAGCGGCTCTTCACGCCGGTGATCCCCACGAGCCCGATGTTCTGCGAGAACGACGAATGCGGAAATGTATTGAAGATGCCGCCGATCACGGTGCCGAGCCCGTCGGTGCGCAATCCGCGCGTCGCATCGATGCGGGAGACGGGCCGCATCGCGAGATCGCCGAGCGCGAGAAACATGCCGAGCGATTCCACCATGATGACGACCATCACGAGGCACAGCGATGCGATGGCCGCGATATCGAAGGTCGGCATGCCGAACGCGAACGGCCGCACCGGCGCGAACCACGCGGCCTGACCCACGCCCGCGAAATCGACGAAGCCGAGCGGCAGCGCGATCGCAAAACCGATCGCCATGCCGAGCAGCACCGATATGTTTGCAATGAAGCCCTTCAAGTACTTATTGATGAGCAGAATCGCAAGCAGCACGATGGCCGCGATCATCAGGTTCTTCGGTTCGCCGAAATTCGCCGCGCCGCGTCCGCCGCCCGCCCAGTTGATCGCGACCGGAAAGAGCGTCATGCCGATCGTGAGAATGATCGTGCCCGTGACGATCGGCGGAAAGAAACGCATCAGCCGCCCGAAGAACGGCGCGATCAGAATGGCGAACGCGCCTGCGGCAATGGTCGCGCCGAAGATCGCCGTCAGGCCCGCGCCGGACGACGCCATCGCCACCATCGGGCCGACCGGCGCGAAGCTCACGCCCATGATGACCGGCAGCCGGATGCCGAACTTCCACACGCCGATGCACTGCACCAGCGTCACGAGCCCGCATGCGAAGAGATCCGAGCTGATGAGAAACGCGACCTGATCCTTCGGCAGCTTGAGCGCCGCACCGATGATGAGCGGCACCGCGATCGCGCCCGCGTACATCACCAGCACGTGCTGGATGCCGACCGCGAGCATCTGGCCGATGGGCAGCACTTCGTCGACGGGATGGATCGTTTGGGCCATGTGCGCTCCGGCGGGTCGGATGACGGTTCGAGTCGGTCGCCCGAGTATTGCACCGCGCGCCACCCAAAAAAATATTCGCGCTGCTATACACGGCATCGCATGCCGATCCAGCACAACGCGGACAAAGCCTCGCCGCTGACGGAACGAAAGCGCGAGCGTCATCGTCGATGCACTACACTGTCCGACACGTCGCCCGGGACGTATGCGTCCTTCCGTCGAAACGGAGCCAGTCACGATGAACCTGCTTTTCGTCGACGACAACCACGCCTGCATCGAGACTCTGGTCGACATCGCAAGCGGAATGGGTCACACCGCGGCCGTCGCGCACGACGGCGCCGGCTGCCTCGCGCTCACATCGAGCAAGCATTTCGACAGCATCTTCCTCGACATCACCCTTCCCGATGCCGACGGCCGCGAGATCTGCACCGCGATCCGCGCGGCCGGGCCGAGCAGCCGCGCGCGCATCATCGCGATGACCGGCCACAGCGATTTCGTCGCGAGCAGCGGCGAGACCAGCTTCGACGGCTTTCTGCTGAAACCGATCAGCCTTCAGGCGCTCGAACTGTTTCTGCTCTCGCGCTAGCGACGCGCGTTTGCGCAGGATATTTGACCGGCCTTTGTCCTGCCGGGATCGAACGTTCGGCAGCAATTGCCGATTCGTCATACGTCGCCCCACGCGAAACCGAAACAATCCGCGCAACCCTTGCGCTACAAGGGGTTCCGGACTGTCGAATTTTGGGATGGCGTGCTACATTCCGAGCGCCTTGCGTTGCTTTATTTCGATAGCGTTCGCGGCAACGCAACAAAACCTACGTCCGGGGCTTGGAGCCCAAAAAAACATCACTCGCACAGGATCTCGGCATGGAAATGGTCGGCGGAATTCGGCTTGCCCAGTTGTTCACGAATAATCAGGAACAGTTGCTTGCGGAGTGGTTCGCGCAGCAGCACGCGATCGCGTCGCGGCGCGGGCTCGTCGGCGAAGCGGAGCTGCGCAATCAGTTCACCCAGTTTGTCTCGCTGATGGTCACGGCGCTCGGCTCCTCCGAGCGCATCGATTTCAAAGCGCTCGCGTGGCAGGAAGTGCGCGCGTTCCTCGCGGAGATGTCCGCGCAGCGCGCGCGTCAGGGCTTCACGCCCGCCGAGACCGCGATGTTCGTGTTCTCGCTCAAGCAGCCGCTCTTCACGCGCCTGCGCGACTCGCTCGACAACGACGCGGCCACGCTCGCCGATCTCACCTGGATGATCAGCACGCTCTTCGACGAACTCGGTCTCTATACGACCGAAGTCTTCCAGGCGAGCCGCGAGCAGGTCATCGTGCGTCAGCAGCAGGAACTGCTCGAACTGTCGACGCCCGTCGTGCAGTTGTGGGACGGCATCCTCGCGCTGCCTTTGATCGGCACGCTCGATTCCGCGCGCACGCAGGTCGTCATGGAAAACCTCTTGCAGAAGATCGTCGAGACGGGCGCGGCGATTTCGATCATCGATATCACCGGGGTGCCGACCGTCGATACGCTCGTCGCGCAGCATCTGCTGAAGACCGTCGCGGCGGCGCGGCTGATGGGCGCGGACTGCATCATCAGCGGCA
The DNA here is from genome assembly GCF_900044055.2 of Caballeronia calidae. Classification (GTDB taxonomy): domain Bacteria; phylum Pseudomonadota; class Gammaproteobacteria; order Burkholderiales; family Burkholderiaceae; genus Caballeronia; species Caballeronia calidae. The sequence continues at coordinate 9,800 of NZ_FCOX02000077.1, forward strand.
TTCGTCCGCAGATCGCGCAGACCATCGTGCATCTCGGCGTGAATCTCTCGAACGTCACGACCAAGGCGACGCTCGCGGCGGCTTTCGTCGTCGCGCTGCAGCGCACGGGCAAGTCCGTGACGGCGGCGCTTCAGGACGCGCCGCGCGCGGGCCGTTCCAACGATGCCTTCGATTCGCTGCAACCGGAATGACGCCGTCTCTCGCCATTCGAAGCACGCAACGAAAGCAACGCGACTGAACGGGACCTAAGCGATGGAACGCATTCCGATTCTCACGATGGGCAAGCTCCTGCTCGTCACCATTCAGGTGGACATGCACGACCGGCTCGCGCTCGCGCTGCAGGACGATCTGACGAGCCGCATCGTCAAGGACGGCGCGCGCGGCGTGCTGATCGACATTTCCTCGCTCGACGTGGTCGATTCGTTCATCGGACGCATGATCGGCAACACGGCGGCGATGGCGCGCGTGCTCGATGCCGAGACGGTCGTCGTCGGCATGCAGCCTTCGGTCGCGATCACGCTGGTCGAGCTCGGCCTCACGCTGTCGGGTGTGCGCACCGCGCTCAACGTGGAGAAAGGCATGGCGCTCCTCGCAAGGGGCGGCACGGCCTGACGGCCGCATGCGAACGACTCCATGACGATCTTCAACTCCACAGCCGCGCCCACGTCATCGTCGCCGCCCGACACGCTGCCGATCCGCTCCGACGAGCAGATCGTGCGGTTGCGCCAGTTCGTGCGCGAGAAGGCGGTCGCGCAGGGCCTGTCGCTCATCGATCAGACCAAGTTCGTGACGGCGGCGAGCGAGCTGGCACGCAACACGCTCATCTATGGCGGCGGCGGCGACGTGCATTGCTACCTCGTCGAGCGCAATGGCCGCCGCGGTCTCAAACTCGAATTCGTCGACAACGGACCGGGCATTCCGGATATTCAACGCGCGCTGTCGGATGGCTTTACGTCGGGCAGCGGTCTCGGCCTCGGCCTCGGCGGCGCGAAGCGTCTGTGCGACGAGTTCGATATCCGCTCGGCGCCGGGCGAAGGCACGCACGTTTCGATCACCAAATGGAAACCGTTCTGAAGGAATCGATGGCCGCGCAGCAGCGCTACGAGATCGCCGAGGCGAGCCAGATCGCCTATGCGCGGCGTTCGATCGGCGAACTCGCGCGCGGGCTCGGTTTCAACGAGACGGTGGCGGGCGAACTCGCGATCGTCGTCACCGAATGCGGGACGAATCTGCTGAAGCATGCGCGAAGCGGCGAGCTGCTGGTGCGGCCGCTCGTCGATGCGAACGCGGGCGCCGCGCTTCGCTACGGCATCGAAGTGCTGAGCGTCGACAACGGGCCGGGCATCCACGATCTGCATCGCTGTTTCGAGGACGGCTACACGACGGCAGGCAGTCCCGGCAACGGCATGGGCGCGATCGAGCGCCTGTCGGACGAGCTCGATATCTGGAGCGCGCCGGGGCTCGGCACGGTGCTGCGTGTCGTGTTCTGGAACGTGCCGGGCGCGGCGAACATGCCGGCGCCGCACCTGACGTACGGCGTCGTGAACCTGCCGCTGCAAACCGAAACCGTGTGCGGCGATGCCTGGGCGGTGCACACGGACAAGCGCGCGTTCACCGTGCTCGTCGCCGACGGTCTCGGGCACGGCCCGCTCGCCAATGTCGCTGCGATCGAAGCGGCGAAGGCGCTCGCCGCGAACGGCGATCTCGCGCTGGACCGCATCATGGATGCGGCCAACGATGCGCTGCGCCCGACGCGCGGCGCGGCGGTCGGCATCGCGCGCATGCCGGCGTCCGCGTCGATGGCGGGCATGCCGGTCACGTTCGCGGGCATCGGCAATATCTCGGCGAGCGTGTGGACCGAAGGGACGCACAAGCATCTGGTGTCGCACAGCGGCATCGTCGGGCACGCGGCGCGCCGCGCGCAATCGTTCGATGTGCCGTATCCGCCCAACGCGCTCGTCGTGCTGCATTCGGACGGCCTCACGTCGCGCTGGGATCTCGCGCGTTATCCGGGTCTCGCCGTGCGGCATCCGGCGCTCGTCGCGGCGGTGCTGTATCGTGATTTCTCGCGCGGACGCGACGACATCACCGTGTTCGTCGCGCGCGTGACCGGAGACGCATGATGACGCTGCCGCTCTACGCGATGACTATCGACGACGAGCGCGACATCGTCACGGCCCGCGTGAAGGCGCGCGATGCGAGCGCGGCGCTCGGCTTCTCGCCGCAGGACCAGACGCGCATTTCCACTTCCGTGCTCGAAGCCGCGCGCACGGTGCTGATCGCGGGGCAGGCGGCGCGCGCGGAATTTTTCGTCGATGACGCCGTGCGGCCGCCGCGCTTCGTCGTGCGCTTTCTGGCGGACGCGGGTGCGGGCGAGCGGCTGCGCGCGATGCGCAGCGACGACCCGCAAGCCGCGCTCGGCCTGCTCGCGGCGCAGCGCCTGATGGACCAGTGCGCGATCGCCGATGAAGCCGGCGGCGCGACCTCGATCTCGCTCGCGAAGGCTTTGCCCGATTCCGCGCCTGGCGATGTGCAGGCGGTGAAGAACGTGCTCTCGCGCCAGCCGAGCGAGGACACGGCCGCCGAGCTGCAGCGCCAGAATCGCGAGCTGATCGCCGCGCTCGCCGATCTGCGCGAGCGTCAGGAAGAGCTCACGCGTCTCACGCGCGAGCTGGAGGACACCAATCGCGGCGTCGTCGCGCTCTATGCGGAGCTCGATGCGCGCGCCGATCATCTGCGCCGCGCGGACGAATCGAAGTCGCGCTTTCTGTCGAACATGAGCCACGAGTTCCGCACGCCGCTCTCGTCGATTCGCGCGCTTTCGAAGCTTCTGCTCGAACGCATCGATGGTGAGCTGACCGAGGAGCAGGAGAAGCAGGTGCGCTTCATCCGCAAGGCGGCGGAAGATCTGTCGGAGACGGTCGACGATCTGCTCGATCTCGCGAAGATCGAGGCGGGCAAGATCGAGGTGCGTCCCGCGGAATTCGAAGTCGATACCTTGTTCTCGGCGCTGCGCGGCATGCTGCGGCCGCTGTCGCCGGGCGGCGCGGTGGAGCTCGTGTTCGACTCGTGCGAAGGCTTGCCGCCCATCCGCACCGACGAAGCGAAGGTCGCGCAGGTGTTGCGCAACTTCGTGTCGAACGCGCTCAAATTCACCGAGCGCGGCGAAGTGCGCGTCGCCGCGAGTTATGACGATGCGCGGCGGCTCATCACGTTCTCCGTCACCGATACGGGCATCGGCATCGCGCCCGAGCATCAGCAAGTGGTGTTCGAAGAGTTCGGGCAAGTCGAGAATCGTCTTCAGCAATACGTGAAGGGCACGGGACTCGGCTTGCCGCTGTGCCGCAAGCTCTGCAAGCTGCTCGGCGGCGATGTGTCGCTCACGAGCGAAGCCGGGCGCGGCTCTGTGTTCAGTGCGACGATTCCCGCGCATTACGGCGCGGACTTCGATGCGATGCATCATGCAGCGAGCGATTCGCGGCCCGCCGTGCTGATCGTCGCGAGCAATCCGATCGAGCGGCTCGACTGCGAGGCCGCGTTGCGCAGTTCGCCGTATCGTGCGATGAGCGCCGCGACGCTCGACGAGGCCGGCCGGCTGCTCGCGCGCACGCAGCCCGCGGCGTTGCTGCTCGCGGTGCGGCCCGCGCCGTCGGAGGCGTGGATCTGGCTCGCCGCGCTGCGCGCGCAGGCCGCGACGCGCAGCATTCCGATCGTCGTGCTCGGAGAAGCCGAAGATCGCGATGAAGCGGAGGCGCTGGGTGCGGCCGCGTTCATCGGGAAGCCGGTCGGCGGTGACGAGTTGCCGGGCGTCCTGAATGCGGTGACCGGCAAGGGGCGACCATCATGACAAGCGACTGGAACGAGGTGCTGATCCTCAACGTCGACGATAACGACGGCGCCCGCTATGCGAAAACGCGCATCCTGTCGCGCGCGGGCTTCAACGTGATCGAAGCGGCGACCGGCACCGCCGCGCTCGAACGCGTGCGCGCCGAAGCGCCCGATCTCGTGCTGCTCGACGTGAAGCTGCCCGACATCAACGGGCTCGAAGTGTGCCGGCAGATCAAGGCATCGCCGGAAACCGCGGGCACGCTCGTGTTGCAGACATCGGCGGCGGCCGTGCATAGCCTCGATCGCATTCGCGGCCTCGAAGGCGGCGCGGACAGTTATCTGACCGAGCCTGTCGAACCCGCCGAGCTGATCGCGCACGTGCGCGCGCTGCTGCGCGTGCGGCTCGCGGAAAACGCGCTGCGCGAGAGCGAAGAGCGCTTCCGCCAGCTCGCCGAGAATATCGACGATGTGTTCTGGATGCTCGACCCCGCATCCAACGAATTGCTCTATGTGAGCCCCGCCTACGCGCATCTCTTCGATAGCGGCGGCGGCGCGCCCATGCCCGCGCCTGGACCGGATCACTGGTCCGGCGACATTCTTCCGCTCGACCGCGATCATGTCGCCGAAGCGTATCGTCGTCTGCTCGCCAACGGCACGCCGTACGAGGTCGAATATCGCATCATGCGTGCGAGCGGCGGGCCGCGCTGGGTCGCCGAGCGCGCATTTCAGGTGCGCGGCGCGGCGGGGCATCCCGCGCGGCGGTGTCGGATCGCGGGCATCGTCAACGATATCTCCGAGCGCAAGGCCGCCGAGCTGCTGCTGCGCGAAGCGGATCGCCGCAAGGACGAGTTCCTCGCGATGCTCGCGCACGAGCTGCGCAATCCGCTCGCGCCGATCCGCAATGCGGTCGATCTGCTCGATCCCGATCGCGAGCCGTCCGCGCAGCACTTCGCGACGGTGCGCGCGATCATCGACAGGCAGGTGCGGCATCTGAGCCGTCTCGTCGACGATCTGCTCGATGTCGCGCGCATCACGCAGGGCAAGATCACGCTGCGTCAGGAAACGGTCGATCTGGCGGCGGCCATCGCGGCGGCCATCGAGACCGTGCAGCCCGCGCTCGAAAGAAAGCGCCATACGTTGACGGTGAATCTGCCGGAGGGGCCGCTCTATATCGTCGGCGACAGCGTGCGGCTCGCGCAGGTGTTCGGCAATCTGCTGTCGAATGCGTCGAAGTACAGCCTCGAAGGCGGCGAGATCGCGATCGCGACCGAGCAGTTCGGCGATGAAGTGCGCATCGTCGTGCGCGATAACGGCATCGGCATCGCGCATGACATGCTGCCGCATATCTTCGATCTCTTCGTGCAATCGGAGACCTCGCTCGAGCGTTCGGAGGGCGGGCTCGGCATCGGCTTGCCGCTCGCGAAGACGCTCGTCGAGCTGCAGGGCGGGCGCATCGAGGCGTTTTCCGCCGGGCCGCAGACGGGCAGCGAGTTCATCGTATGGCTGCCGCTCGCGAAGGATGCGCAGGTGGCCGCGCATGGCGTCGGAGAGGCGCCGGTCAGCGGCGCGAGCGGCAAGCGCGTGCTGATCGTCGATGACAGCGTGGACGCGGCCACCGCGATGGCGCTTCTGCTCGAAGCGGACGGCTTCGACGTGCGCACGGCCCACGACGCGACCGAAGCGCTCGCACTCTCCGATGACTTCGCGCCGCAGATCGTGCTGCTCGATATCGGCTTGCCGGGCATGGACGGTTATCGTCTCGCGAGCGAGATGCGCTCACGGCCCGCCACCGCCGACGCATTGCTGATCGCGGTGACGGGATACGGCCAGGCGCATGATCGGCAGCGTTCGAAGGACGCGGGCTTCGATCATCATTTCGTGAAGCCGGTCGCGTTTGCGGAGATTCAAAGAGCCGTGCAGGGGCGATTCGGGTAATCGGCGCTGCGCGTTTTCCCCTAGCGATTCACGGTTGACTCGCACCGTCGCGCGTCCGACACTCTAAGCCATTCGGGTGTGATCACACGTCACACGCTTCGACAGCATCGCAGCAGCCGAACGAAGGAACGGAGGCAAAGGTGGCGGCACGATCGACGACTGACTTACCTGCACTCGAACTGGTTGCACGCGACACGATGGCCGGTCGCGTCTATGCGCAACTCAAGCAGGCGATCATGACGGGACGCTTCGCGCCGGGACAATTGCTGAGCCTGCGCAGCGTGGCCGAGGCAGTCGGCTCCTCGACGATGCCGGTGCGCGCCGCGCTCACGCGTCTGCGAGCGGAAGGCGCGTTGATCGACGGCCCCGGCCGCGCGCTCATGGTCCCGCCGATGACGCTCGAATTGCTCGAAGAGTTGCGCGACGTGCGCATCGCGCTGGAAGGCGCGGTCGCGAAGCGCGCGGCGTCGCGCATGACGCGCGCGCATCTCGAAGCGCTGCAGGCGATCTTCGACACGATGAACGCGCACGTCGAAGCGGGCGACGCCCCCGCGTATCTGCGCAGCAACTTCGAATTTCACGTCGCCATTTATGCGCGCGGCGCGAGCGATCTCACGCTCGCGACGATCCAGAACCTCTGGATGCGCATCGGCCCGTTCCTAAACCTCGTCGCTCCCGACATTCCCCACATGCGCCGTTCGATGAAGGCGCATCGGCATATCGTCGAAGCGCTCTGGCGCGGCGATGGCGAAGGCGCGCGCGCCGGCATAGAGGAAGACATCGGCGATGCGGCGGCCGATCTGCGCGAAAGGCTTCAGGCGAGCAATAAGGACGGCGCGCAAGAGAGCGCCTGAGCAGGACGACAACGGAGACAGGCATGGCGGTTCTGCAGATGCTGAAGCCGCACGCGGGCTTGCGCGTGCTCATCACGGGCGGCGCATGGGGTATGGCGCATCGGGCATCGGGCTCGTGATGGCGCGCGCGAAGCAGTCGAACCTCTCATGAAGTATCGCGACGCCCGCTGAAGCGCGCGAGATGCTTCAACTAAAAGGGCGCCGCCAAAACCAATTTCTGACAACGCGTGAGGACCAGCTACAGATGCAAGCGAAAAACATTGCGGTGATAGGTTCGGGCCGCATCGGCCGCGCGTGGGCGATCGTCTTTGCGAAAGGCGGCTTCGACGTGAAGATTCACGATGCGTCGCACGAGATGCTTTCCGGCGCGATTCCCGCGATCCGCGAAAGCGTGCAGGATCTCGCATCGTTCAACCTCATCGACGAACCCGCCGATACGATCGTCGCCCGCATTACCGCATGCGAAAGCCTCGCCGATGCCGTCGCCGATGCGGATCTCGTGCAGGAGAACATCGCGGAGATCGTCGAAGCGAAGCGCGCGCTCTTCACCGAACTGGACCGGCTCACGAAGCCCGATGCGCTGCTCGCGAGTTCGACCTCCGGATTGCCGGCATCGACGTTCACGGAAGGCATCGAAGGGCGCGCGCGTTGCCTCGTCGCGCATCCGGTGAATCCGCCTTCGCTCGTGCCGCTCGTCGAATTGTGCGGGGCGCCGTGGACTTCGCAGGACACGATGGAACGCGCGCGCGTCATCTATGAAGCAGCGGGGCAGAAGCCCGTGACCGTCAATCGCGAAATCTCGGGTTTTCTGCTCAATCGCCTGCAAGGCGCGGTGCTCGACGAAGCGTTGAGCCTCTACGAGCAAGGCTATGCGAGCGCCGCCGATCTGGATACCGTGATGCGCGATGGCCTCGCGATGCGCTGGTCGTTCATGGGCCCGTTCGAAACGATCGATCTGAACGCGCCCGGCGGCGTCGCCGATTACGCGGCGCGTTACGGCGGCACGTATCGCACGATCGCGTCGGGACGCAAGCCGTTCGACTGGCCTGCTGCAACGCTCGACAAGCTCGATGCTGAGCGCCGCGCCGTGCTGCCGCGCGAGAAGATCGAGGAACGCAGCCGCTGGCGCGATCGCCGATTGATGGCGCTGCTCGCGCATCGGCGCGAGGTCGAGGACGGCGAATGAGGCCTGAGCGTTATCATTCGGGCCTCAGGGTCACGAACGATATCGCTCGACATGGATACGAACAAGCTCATCGCGTCGCTGCCCGCGCGCATCGACGCGATCGTCACGCGCGGGGCGAAGGCGCATGCCGATCACATCGCGCTGCATGAGGATGCGCGCACGCTGACATACAGGCAGCTCGACGATGCGGTCGATGCACTCGCCGCGCATTTTGCGAGCGCGGGCGTGCGAGCCGGCGACCGCGTGATGCTGATCGGCGAGAACAGCGTCGCGCTCGTCGCGGCGCTATTCGCGGTGAGCCGTCTCGATGCGTGGGCGCTCGTCGCGAATGCACGCCTTTCCGCTGTCGAGCTCGATGCGATACGCACGCACGCGAAACCGCGCATCGCGTTCTATACGATCGAAGCATCCGACGATGCCGCGCGTCACGCACAACGCGACGGCGCAGTGCCCGCGTCGCTCGACGCCACGCCGGTCGGCGCGTTCGCGCTCGGAGCCGTCGATACGTCCTCGGAACAAGAGCCGCATGGCCTGCCTTCGGACCGGCAATGCGCGGCGCTCATCTACACGACCGGCACGACGGGCGCGCCGAAAGGCGTGATGTTGTCGCATCGCAATCTGTTGTTCGTCGCGGCGGCATCGAGCACGCTGCGTCGCGTGGGTTCCGGCGATCGCGTCTATGCCGTGTTGCCGATCTCGCATGTATTCGGCCTGACGTCCGTGTGCCTCGGTTCGCTGTACGCGGGCGCGACGTTGCGGCTCGCGCCGCGCTTCGATACCGAACGCGCGGGCCGCGTGCTCAGCGAAGAGCGCATGACGATCTTCCAGGGCGTGCCCGCGATGCACGCGAAGCTGATCGATCATTTCACGCCGCGCGGCGGACTGAACGCGCCGTCGCTGCGCTTCGTCTATTGCGGCGGCTCGCCGCTCGACATGTCGCTCAAGGCCGCTGCGGAAGCCTTCTACGGCGTGCCTTTGCACAACGGCTACGGCATGACCGAAACGAGCCCCACCGTGTCGAACACGCTGCTCGATGCGCCCGCTCGCGATGCGTCCGTTGGTCCGCTGGTGCCCGGCGTCGAGGCGCGCATCGTGCCGCTCGCGCCACACGGCACCGCCGACGATAGCGACGACACCGGCGAGCTATGGGTGCGCGGCCCGAACGTGATGCTCGGCTACTACCGCGATCCGGTGCAGACGGCGGCCACGGTCACTGCGGACGGGTGGCTCAGGACCGGCGATCTCGCGCGCTTCGAAAACGGCAATCTGTATATCGTCGGGCGCAGCAAGGAACTCATCATCCGCTCCGGTTTCAACGTCTATCCCGCCGAAGTGGAGCAGGCGCTCAACAGTCATCCCGCCGTGCTGCATTCGGCTGTGATCGGCCGCAGCGTACCAGGCAACGAGGACGTGCTCGCGTTCGTCGAACTGCGGCCGGGCTTCGTGGCGGACGAAACCGCGCTCGCGGAATGGGCGAGCGAACGGCTCGCACCGTACAAACGGCCTTCCTCGATTCGCATCATCGACGCGCTGCCCGTGTCCGCGAGCGGCAAGGTGCTCAAGCATCGGCTCGGCACGCTTGCTAATTAGTTGCGGATGCAACCGGTTCGGCCGCGGCTTTCGTGTCTTCGCCGGCGCCGCCTAGCGACTGGAACAGCGCGGCCGTATCGGAGAGGCGGTTCGCTTGCGCGAGCGCGTAATCGAGCTGTGTCTGCAGCGCCTGACGTTGCGTGTCGATCAAATCGAAACGGCTCACGCCGCCTGCTGCATAACGCGCGTTGTTCGTATCGAGATTGGCCTGCGCTTCGTTCGCCGCCACCGCGCGCGCCTGCAATGCATCAGTGTCGTTCTGCAGCGCGGTCAGGCTGTCGGCGACTTGCTGCAAAGCGTCCAGCACCGTCTGTTTATAGGCGCCGAGCGCCGCGTCATAAGCCGCTTCCGCTGAACGCTTCTTCGCGCGCAATTCGCCGCCATGAAAGAGCGGTTGCGTGAGACTCAGCCCGAAGTTCCATACGTTCATGCTGTTCAACACGTCATGGATATTCGTGCGCTGGCTTCCCGCGCCCGCGGACAGCGAGAACTTCGGATAGAGGTCCGCCGTCGCCACGCCGACATTCGCGCTCGCGCGATGCAGCAACGCTTCCGATGCGCGAATGTCGGGACGTTCGCGCGCGAGCGTCGAAGGCAGCGTGAGCGGAACGCTGTCGGGCAGATGCAGCGAGTCGAGCGTGAGCGTATCGAAATCGGCTTTCGACGGCTCGACGCCGACCAGCACCGCGAGCCGGTGATCCGTCTGCTCGCGTTGCGTGACGAGCGCGGGCAGGCTCGCGCGCGTCTGCTCGACGAGGGTGCGCTGGCTGCGCACGTCGAATGGCGCGACGCCGCCCGCGTTGAGCCGGCCTTGCATGATGATCAGCTGCCGCGTTTGGGCATCGACGAGACGCTCGGTCAGCGTAATCTGCTGCTGCAATGAAGCACGCCGGATCGCGGCGGACACGACATTGCCCGCGATGGAAAGCCGCGCTGCATCGAGCTCGAAGGACGCGTAATCCACTTGCGCGCGCACGGCTTCGAGCGCGCGCCGCTCGCCGCCGAAGATATCGAGCGTGTACGACACGCTCACCGATACGTCGTAGAGCGTGAACGGCCCCGGGCTCGGCACGGGCACGCCGAACGCAGCCGGATCGACCTTCTGACGCGCGGCGGAAAGCGTTGCATCGACGGCGGGGAAATACGTCACGCCCGCTTGCGCACGGTAATCTTCGCGCGCCTGCAGAAGCTTCGCGCGGGCTTGCGCCAGGGTCGGGCTGTCGCTCAATGCGCGCTCGACGAGGCGATTCAACGCGTCGGAGCCGAACTGCGTCCACCACTGCGGCAAGGCGTGATCGGCTGCGGGAAAGTGCTGCGCCGTCACGGGCGTTCGGATGTAGTTCTCGGTATCGGGCGGCGCGGGCGCATGAAAGTCGGGGCCGACGGTGCAGCCGCACAATGCGAGCGCGCAGAGGGAAAGGAGCGGTTTCATCGACGTCTCCCTAATCGAGCGTGCGCCGATAGAAGCGCAGCGCAATGCCCATCACGATGACGGTGAACAGCATCATCGGCCAGACCGAAGGCCACAGGTCCGCCCAGCCGTCGCCTTTGAGCAGAATGCCGCGAATCAGGCGGTTGAAGTAGGTGAGCGGCAGCAGATTGCCGATGAACTGCGCCCATGCGGGCATGCCCGCGAACGGAAACATGAAGCCCGACAGAAGGATGTTCGGCAGGAAGTAGAACATGGTCAGCTGCATCGCCTGAAGCTGGTTCTGCGCGAGCGACGAGAGCGTGATGCCCACCGTCAGGTTCGCGGCGATGAAGAGCAGCGCGGCAAGATAGATCGCGAACGGATTGCCGACGAAAGGCACATGAAACACGAAGCGCGTGGCCGCGAGAATGATCGACGCCTGTATGAGGCCGATGAACACGTAAGGCACGATCTTGCCCGTCATCACTTCGACGGGGCGCACGGGCGTCGCGAGCAGGTTTTCCATCGTGCCGCGCTCGCGTTCGCGCGTCATCGCGAGGCCGGTCATCATCACGAGCGTCATCGTGAGAATCACGCCCATCAAGCCCGGCACGACGTTGTATTGCGTGATGCCCTCGGGGTTGTAGAGGTTATGAACCTGCACGTCGAATGCGGCGGGCGTGCCGCTCAGATGCGCGAGCGGACCGGTGATGTCCTTGCTCGCCACGGACTGCACGAGCTTCGACAGCGCCGAGGCCGCCTTGCTGATCGCGACCGGATCGCTGGCGTCCGCCTCGACGAGCAACACGGGCCGCTCGCCGCGCAATATCTGGCGTGAGAAATCGGCCGGAATGTTGAGCACGAAAAGCACGCGGCCCTGGGCGAGCGCGCGGCGGCCGGCTTCGTCGTCGGGCAGCGTTTCGACGATATCGAAGTACGCGGAATGCTCCATCGCCGCGATGAAGCTGCGCGAGAACGGACTCTGATCGCCTACGATGACCGCCGTCGGCAAATGCTTCGGGTCCGTGTTGATCGCATAGCCGAAGAGCGCGAGCTGCACGATCGGCAAGCCGACGATCATGCCGAACGTGATCCGGTCGCGCCGCAATTGCAGGAACTCCTTGATGACGATGCTCCACCAGCGCGTGATGGAGAATCGCGTGAACATCGCGAAGGGGCCGCGCGCTGTCATGGCGCCACCTTGAAATTGTCGGTCGAGCGGCTCATCAGATAGATGAAGACGTCTTCGAGCCCGGTCTCGATGGGCTCGGCGCGCATCCCGCCGTCTTTGGTCGCATCGCGCACGGCTTTCTCGAGCGCGGCATGATCGCTGCCGCTCACGTGCAGCGCCGAGCCGAACACGACCGTCTGATCGACGCCCGGCGTTTTACGCAGGCGTTCGGAGAGCGCGCTCAGACGCTCGCCGTGAATGCTCCATGTGGACAGATTCTGCGACGCGATCACTTCGTTCGCGGTGCCTTGTGCGAGCAGCTTGCCATAGGCGATATACGCGAGCTTGTGGCAGCGCTCGGCTTCGTCCATGTAGTGCGTGCTGACGAGCACGGAGATGCCCTTCGCGGCGAGCCGATGCAGCTCTTCCCAGAAGTCGCGGCGCGCGGTGGGGTCGACACCCGCGGTCGGCTCGTCGAGCAACAGCAGTTTCGGCTCGTGCAACATGCAGGCCGCGAGCGCGAGCCGCTGCTTCCATCCGCCCGACAGCGAACCCGTGAGCTGGTTGGCGCGGCTCTGCAGGCCGAGCGCTTCGAGCGCGCGATCCACCGCCTCGCGGCGATTCGCCATCTGATAGATGCGCGCGACGAAGTCGAGGTTTTCGCGGATCGTCAGGTCCTCCCAGTAGGAGAAGCGCTGCGTCATGTAGCCGACGTTGCGCTTGATCTCCTCGCTTTCGCGCACGAGGTCGTAGCCGAGGCATGTGCCGCTGCCCGAGTCCGGCGTGAGGAGGCCGCACATCAGGCGAATGGAGGTGGTCTTGCCGCTGCCGTTCGGACCGAGAAAGCCGAAGATCTCGCCGCGCGCGACTTGCAACGTGACATCGTTGACGACGTGCTTGTCGCCGAAATGCTTGTTGAGATTGTGTACGTCGATGGCATACGGCGTGTCCTGCGCGTTCATTGCAACCTCACCGCGACGGGTTGGCCGGGATGAAGCTTGGCCGCATCGCTCGCTTGCGGATGCGCCTCGATCATGAACACGAGCTTCGAGCGGTTTTCGTTGCTATAGATGACGGGCGGCGTGTATTCCGCCTGATTGGACACGTAGGTGATGGTCGCGGGCACGTTCTCCGCGCAGCCGTCGCAATGAATGGATACCGCGCGGCCTGGCGCGAGACCGCCCACGACGCTTTCAGGCACGAAGAAGCGGACCTTCACGTTTTGCGGCGGCAGCATCTGCACGACGGGACTGCCCGCCTGCACCCACTCGCCGACGCGATAGAGCGTGTCGTACACGAGTCCGTCGGCGGGCGCGGCGACACGCTTCTGATCGACCTTCCATTGCGCCTGCGCGACGAAGGCCTGCGCGGCGGCCACTTGCGCGCGTTGCGCGGCGATCTGCTGCGGACGTCCCGGCAAGCGCGCGATGTCGACCTGCTCGCTGAGGTCGCGCACTTGGGCGGCTGTGGCGTCGGCATTCGCGCGCGAATCGTCGAGTTGCCCCTTGGGGATGCCGCCGGCGTCGAACTGCGCCTGGTCGCGGCTCAGTTGCAGCGCGGCCTTGCGGGCGTTCGCGCGTGCCTGCGCCAGTTGCGCGCGCACCGAAGCGACTTCCGGCGCGCGCTTGCCTGTCAGAATGTCTTCTAGTTGCGACTGCGCGGACGTCAGTTGACGCTGCGCCTGATCGAGCGCGGCGGTTTCATCGACGGATTCGAGCGTGAACGCGCTCACACCGGTTTTCACGGTTTGCCCGCGCGTGACGGACAACGCCGTGAGCTTGCCCGATTGCGACGAGCCGAGATAGACGAACTCGCCTTCGACATAGCCCTGATAGGTGTCGCGGTCCTGATGCGAGCACGCTGCGAGCGCGGCGGCGAGCAGCAGGCAGATCGGTATGCCGGTGATGCGGCTCATGGCGCGCTCCGTGATATATGTGCGATTTCGCGTCTTGGTTGGTCTACCAAAAATATGTGAGGTGAGGCGTCGATGTCAAGCGCGGCGCGCGCGTATGTCGCACGCGCGCGCATGTCAAGACAAGGATAGGAGAGGACGACGCCGATGCGGCGTCTGCCCGAAGAAAAGCGAAGGGGGCGCTTAGAGCGCCTTCAGGACCGAAACGGCAAGCATGCGCGGCTCATCGAACATGGTCGCGAGTTCGAAGAAGAACAGGAACGCGAGCGTGTAGCCCAGTGCCGGCCAGTGCTGCATGAATCGCAAGAAGAACGGCGCGACGCGGGCGCGCAGCGGCGCGCGAGTGACGAGCAAGACGGTCAGCGCGCCGATCGCGGCACCCCCGATTACATCGGTCGGATAGTGGAGGCCGAGATAGACGCGCGGCAGGCATACGAAGACGATGCACTGCAGGATCGCGAGCACGCCGATCCAGCGCCACACGAGGAAGATCCCGACCGCGATCGCCATCCATAGTGCGGCGTGATCGCTGGGAAAGGAACTCCAAAAGCGTAAGAACTTCCCCGTCTCAGTCACCAGCGCGAAGTTCAGGTGAATATTCGGATCGTAGACCGGACGCAGGCGAAACGGCAGCGCGAACGCGAAAAGCCGGCCGAGCACGAAAGCGGCAAGGCCGGAAAGCAGAATGGCGACCACCATCTCGCGGCGCCATTGCTGCGAATCCCCTTCCTTGAACCAGATCGCCCACAGGACTGCGAGCGGAAGCAACCCTTTGGTCAGGTAAAAATCGGCAATCGTGTGAACCGCGTGAGTAAAAATGACAGACGAGGCGCCGATATGTACCAGCCAAGTCTGAACCGACGTGTCAAAAGCGTTCACGCGCCGCTTCTCCCTTCTTTATGAACATTCGATGAAAAGCGTACGGTAGCGAACGCTCGTTTGTTCGTGCGGCGCCTCGCATAACGGCAAAGACGATAGCGTTTGGCGGCCTGGCGAAAGCGCATCGAAAGGAAAGCGGGCATTACGTGTGCTTCTTCGATCGCGACACGAGGCGAATGCACATGAACGATCTATTGAAAATTGCGCAGGACTGTGGTTTTTCGGTGGTGTTGGAAGGACGGATCGGCACGCTGGAATACAACAGCGTGAGCGGCCCGCTGCAGGCATTGGAAAAATTCGCGGAGGCCATCCGCGACACGGTGTTGCAGGAGCAGCCGCGACAGGACGAGTGAAAAAGGATCCGCGATGCGGCGCGATGAGCTCGCATCGCAGACGCTCCGACGCGCATTGGCGTGGTGCGTGTTATATGCATCGAATTACTTCGTCATCCGAAGTAGATCGAGGCCCGGAGATCGAACTGCCCTTTGCGTGTTCATCGCATTCGAATTACATTGCTATACCCGCGTAGCTCGAATCGACACGTATAAAAACGGAGACGCTCAGATGAAGGGAAAGAAAGGACGACGCCTGCTCGTGCTCATGGTCGGCGCATCGCTGTCGGGACCGCTTGCCGCGCAAGACGCACTCGCCGATGCATCCAGCGTCGAAACGATCGCCGTGGCGGGGCTGTCGCAGCCGTCGGATATTCTGATCGACCGCTGGGGCGTGCCGCACATCTTCGCGGCCAACGACAGCGATGCATTCTTCGTGCAAGGCTTCAATGCCGCGCGTGATCGCATGTTCCAGATCGATCTCTGGCGCAGACGCGGTCTGGGCGAGCTTTCCGAAGTGTTCGGCCCCGCCTATGTGGAGCAGGATAAAGCCACGCGCCTCTTTCTCTATCGCGGCGACATGGCCACCGAATGGCAGCGTTATGGTCCCGATGCGAAGCCCGCGGCGACGCGCTTCGCGGCGGGCGTCAACGCCTATATCGACTGGCTTGCCGCGCATCCGGACCGCATGCCCTATGAATTCCGCAAAATCGGCTATTGGCCGGCGAAGTGGAATGCGGACGACATCGTGCGCATTCGCAGTCATGGTCTCACGAGAAACCTGACGAGCGAGGTGGCGCGTGCGCGCGTGGCATGCAAGAGTTCGCTCGATGCGGATACGGTGCGCTTCGGTCTGCAGCCGCCGTGGAAGGCGCAGATGCCCGCCGGCCTCGATCCCTGTCTTCCCGAGGACGTGCTCAAGGTCTTCACGCTCGCGACGCAAGGCGTGCGCGTGACCAATGAATCGATGAAGAGCGCGGATGCATCGACGACGGTCATCGCCGCCGCCGACAATCCCGAAGAAGTCACCGAAGGCAGCAATAACTGGGTGATCGCGCCGTCGAAGTCGGCCACGGGCCGCGCGATCATGGCGAACGATCCGCATCGTGCGTATGCGGCGCCTAGCCTGCGCTACATTCAGCAGATCAGCACGCCGACGCTCGATATCATCGGCGCGGGCGAGCCTTCCGCGCCGGGTATTTCGATCGGGCATAACGGTTCGATCGCTTACGGTCTCACGATCTTCAATATCGATCAGGAAGATCTCTATGTGTACGAGCTGAATCCGGCGAATCCGCGGCAGTATCGATACAAGGGCAAGTGGGAACCGATGCGCGTCGTGCGCGAGCAGATCGCGGTGCGCAATGGCGCGCCCGTCACCGCCGATCTGCTCTTCACGCGTCACGGTCCCGTCATCTATACGGAAGCGGACAAGCATCGCGCGTTTGCGGTGCGCACCGCGTGGCTGTCGCCGGGCATGTCGCCGTACTTCGATTCGATGCGCTATATGCGCGCGAAGAATTACGCGCAATTCAAGGCCGCGCTCGCGACATGGGGCGCGCCGACTGTCAATCAGGTCTACGCGGACAAAGACGGCAATATCGGCTGGGTGCCGAGCGGGCTCGCGCCGATTCGCCCGAACTGGGATGGTCTCATGCCCGTGCCCGGCGATGGCCGCTATGAGTGGGCGGGTTTCTGGCCACGCGATGCGATGCCGTCGGTCTACAACCCAGCGCAAGGCTACTTCACCACGTCGAACGAAATGAATCTGCCTGCGGGCTATCCGTATGCGGAGCGCAAGCTCGGCTTCGAATGGACCAACGGCTCGCGCCATCAGCGCATCGACGAAGTATTGAAGTCGCTGCCCAAGGTGTCGATCGAGGATTCCGAGCGTCTGCAGAACGATATCGTTTCGATTCCGGCGCGCAGGCTCGTCGCTTTGCTCGCACCGCTTTCGAGCGATGACGAAGACACGCGCGCCGCGCTCGCAATGCTCAAGGGCTGGGACGCGCACATGGGCGCCGATTCACCGCAAGCGGCGCTCGAGGAAGTATGGCTGTCGCGGCATCTCGGCCGTGCGTTCAAGGAAGCAGTGTTGCCGAAGAACGCGGCGTCGTCGTTCGCCGCGCCCGATACGGCGGTGATGCTCGATACGCTCGAACACCCCGACACGCGCTTCGGCGATAACGCGCAAGCCAGACGCGATGCCGTGCTGCTTTCGAGTCTTCACGATGCCTATGGCGAGATGCGGCATCTGCAAGGCCCCGATGCAAGTCAGTGGCAATGGGGCAAGCTGCAGACGAACCTGAACGCGCATCCGCTTGCCGATGTCGTCGATGCGGACATGCGCGCCAGGCTCAACGTCGGGCCGATCGGAAAGGGCGGCAGCGCGTACACGCCGAATCAGTCGACGTACCGCGCGAGCGATTTCCGCGAGACCAACGGGCCGTCGTTCCGTGTGGTCGTCGATGTCGGCAACTGGGACGCCTCGCGCGCGGTGAATCTGCCGGGCGAGTCGGGCGATCCCGATAGCCCGCATTATCGCGATCTCGCCAAGATGTGGCTCGACGGGCAGTACTTTCCGTTGCTGTACTCGCGCCCGGCCGTCGAGGCCGCGACCGAGAAGCGCGTGCATCTCGTGCCCGACGCGCATTGAGCATCGGCATCGCAGCGACATTGTTGCGAGATCGGCAAGGCATCTTCAACGCAAGGGGCGATGATCTTCGCGCCGCCTTGCGCGACAATTCAGACGCGGTGGACGGGTGCTGGCTGGCGCCTTGCCGGACTCCTCATCCGGTTCGTCCTCCGCGCTTCCTTTCTTTTCCCTCCCCCTCTTTGATCTCCCGCTTCGATGTGGGAATAGATCGCCACGTCTCCGGGTTAACCAATCGAAGCCTCTAGCTTGAAACCCGGGTATCGAGTGAGTCGAAGCCGCGCAAGGGCCCTGTGCGTTCGATGAGGTTCGTGGATCGCGTGCGATCCGGTCAACCTTTTCTGTCGGAGTGTGAAGATCATGAACGCCATCGCCAAAGTCGTCGTGTCCCTCGCCGTGGTCGCGGCGCCCACCTTCGTTTTCGCGCAAAGCCAAAACGCGCCGTTGACGCGCGCACAAGTAAAGGCCGAACTCGTCCAGCTCGAACAAGCCGGCTATTCGCCCGCCACGGGTGAGCAGGCGAACTATCCCGCCGACATTCAGGCTGCGGAAGCGAAGGTCGCCGCACAGCAGAACATGAACGAAGGGAATGAAGGTTATGGTGGGACGCATCCCGGGGCCGGCGCCTCGGGTGGCAGCACCATGTCGATGAAGCATGGCGCGATGTCGGATTCGGATTGCGTCGGGCCAGCAGGATTCTGTAAGCCGTTCTTTGGCAGCTGAGCCCTCGGGCGATTGTCGAGCGCGAGGAGATCGGGTCAAGGTTTTTCGCGTTCGAAATCTCAAAGCCTGGATATATGGATTTCGAACGCGCTGGCCGATGCAGAAAAATAATTTGCGAAAGGGACTTGCGGTCGTTTCATCGGGCAGTCATAATCTCGTTCTCTGCTGCTGACAACGCAGCGACGCAAGACGGAAGGGTAGTAAAGCTCTTGCGATGTGCTCTTTAAAAACTAACAGCCGATAAGTGTGGGCGCTTGATGGCGAGTGCGGTTTCAGTCTTTCGGGGCTGAAGCA
>NZ_FCOX02000078.1 GCF_900044055.2 Caballeronia calidae
GGTCCAGTTTTCGCGCATCAGTTTTCGTATTCATACTTCTCTAACGCACGAGGCAGTATTTGGTGCACCGGTCAGTACATGTCATGCAACATGAGTCCGTTTGCTTCGATGTGACCATCGGTCGCGAAAAAGTCGTTAATGGGCGTGGCTCGCATCTTCGCCATCACCAGATCGCCGTCCGTGCTCCCGGCAACCTTGACCGCCTCGAGCAGATGCATCGTCGCCGAGTACATGCCCGCCTGCACCATAGTTGGCATCTTCCCGGTTGCTGCGTGGAATTTATTCGCAAACGCACGAGTTTGGTCGTTATAGTCCCAGTAGAAAGCGGTCGTGAACTGCAAGCCTTGAGCGGCCTTGAGGCCCATGCCCTTGAGGTCACTATCGAAGATTAGGAGCGGAGCGACGACCTGGTTGCTGTGCGACAGGCCAAATTCGGCAGCTTGCTTCACAGCGTTCTGTGTATCTCGGCCCGCATCTGCGAGTCCCACGACTTCCGCCTTCGATGCCTGTGCTTGCAGCAGATATGATGCGAAATCTGATGCCGAAAGTGGATGCTTCACCGAACCAACGACACTACCACCCATCGACGTTACGACACGCGTTGCCTGCTCCTGCAATGAGTTGCCGAACGCGTAGTCAGCGGTCACGAAGTACCAGCGCTTGTATCCCGCCTTGACAAGTGCGCGCGCCGTTCCGTTCGCGAGCGAGTAAGTGTCGTACACGTAATGCACGCCGTACGGCGAGCATTGCTTGCCCGTAAGTTCCGTGGTGGCTGATCCCGCGAAGATAGTAATCTTGCGCTTTTCTGCGCCGAGTTTCTGCATAGCTAGCGCGGACGCTGAATCTGTCGATTCAACCACAGCTTGTACGTTGTCTTGGTCGTACCAAGTCCGGACCTTCGTCGCGGTGACATCAACCTTGCCTTGATAGTCCGCCGACAACACTTCGATGGGCCGCCCGAGCACTTTTCCGCCGAAGTCTTGAACGGCCATTTTGACGGCTGCGACTCCACCCGTGCCGCCAATGCCGGAATACACGCCGCTCATGTCCACAATAACGCCGATGCGATATGGTGGGTTCGAGGTATCCGCCGCCTGCGCGTGCGCACAGAATATTGATATGCCGAGCGCGATTACACTTCCTTTGGAAAGAATTCTCCATCCGTTCATTCTGTGTCTCCGTACCTTATGTACTTTTAATGTATCGGCGTGAAAGCCGGTCGTCATCGCTTATGCGACGAACGTGACTCGACGCAGCCATCAAGTTGCGACGGCCGTCCTTCCATGATTTCGAGTCGCGCCGCGCGCGTGCGGCGATTCGTTTGTCCGCGATTAGCCCACGTTGGTTGTTGAGCGTTTTGCAGCGACTGCGTGTCCAGCAGTGTCGTGTTTGAATTGCCGAGGGTCGGGACACCGCTTCGAGACGACTGCGCACGAAATTCCGGCACAACCGGAACGGGCGAAGCGAGCCGCGTCGTTCTGTAACAGTCGGTGGTTCCCTTCCTGTGGATTCGTCGGGATGACGTGATTGAATATGGGCGACATCACAGTTCGAAGATCCTCATCACGTTGTACGAAGGGCAGAAAGCGATTGGTGTTTCTCGCTAGCGTCGATATGAAGAAACCTGTTCATATCACGATAAAGCGACTTCCATGCCAATGCCTTCATCGGGCGGTCCCACGTGTCACGAGTGCACAAGGCAAGGGCGGACGCTGAGCAATGGAGGTAATCCACCCCACCTCACTGATAGGAAACTGTCTTCACCAGCTACATGCGGGCATTTTCTGTCCTCAATGAAGACACATCGGCAGCGCGGTCCTGCGATCGGCTTCGCTTGACCTTTATGCGACGAGCGGCGTTCGTCGCTTCGAACCATTGCTCTGACTCTGCACGAACTGCATCCGCGTGCGCAGCGCGCACGGCGTGTTGACGGGCGCGCTCCGCGAGCCTCGCGAAGTTCGGCTTCGCCAGACGGCAGGATTTGGCTTTACTTTCGACAGCGCGAACTCGCAGTAGCCGCTCTCCAAAGCATCGGCACACACTATAGCCATTGGGACCTCTCAAATGGCGGTCTCTTCAGACCTGCAGAAGGGATTAAGCCTAGCTCCTGACTATCAGGCTGATCGGCGCTCACGTGCATTTCCGTGGCGACGAGTAGTATCGTCCGGAGACTTTGCTTGAGACGGATTGACCAGGCTGCAAAGCGCGGATTCAGAGCAGTTCCGGAGGGATGGCAAGCACACTGCCGGCTCCATTTAGTATGCGACTACGATGTGCAGTAGCTTGTGAGAGGACGTGCTCGGCGAAGAATTGCGCTGTCGCGATCTTCCCCTTTAGAAATGCCTTGTCTGGGCTACGGTCGAGGTGCTCCTCGGCAACGACAAGTCCGCGCGCCAACTGCCACCCGGCCACCAGTTCTCCCGCCAGCGTCAGATAGGTAACGCTTCCTGCGTACACATCATTCGGTGATTCGGCGCCGTTGCGCACGACGTAGTCGACGACATCCAGAAATGCCTGACGCCCCCTCCCCAACTCCGCTCCAACCGAGCGGGCGGCCGCGCTACCGCTGCGAGCAAGGGCAGCCTCGGTCGCCTCGATCTGAGCCGCAATCGCGCGAGCCGTTGCACCGCCATCTCGTATCGTCTTTCGACCAACCAGGTCGTTCGCCTGAATGGCCGTTGTGCCTTCGTATATCGGCAGAATGCGCGCGTCGCGGTAGTACTGCGCGGCGCCCGTTTCCTCGATGAAGCCCATGCCGCCATGCACCTGAATGCCCGTCGAGGCGACGGACAGGCTCATTTCCGTGCAGTATCCCTTGATCAGCGGCAGGAGAAACTCGTAAAAGTCATGCTTGCTCTGTCCGAAGGCGACGTCGGAATGGCGCTCGGCAAGATCGTTCGCTGCCGCAGCCACCAGCACCATCGCGCGGCACCCTTCGATTCGTGCCCGCATCTCCATCAGCATGCGTCGGACGTCGGGATGCCGGATGATGGGTACGCTCTCCGCGGACGAACCATCGACCGGCCGGCTCTGGACACGCTCACGCGCATACGACAGGGCCTGCTGGTACGCACGCTCTGCAATGGCAACGCCCTGAACCCCCACGGCAAATCGAGCGGAGTTCATCATCTGGAACATGTATTCGAGGCCGCGGTTTTCCTCCCCGATCAGATAGCCGGTCGCGCCACCGTTGTCGCCGTATTGCAGAACGGTTGTCGGGCTGGCCTTGATACCGAGTTTGTGCTCCAGGCTCGTCGCATGGATATCGTTGCGTTCGCCGAGGCTGCCGTCCGCCAGCACCATTACCTTCGGCACGAGAAACATGCTGATGCCCTTGACGCCCTCCGGCGCCCCGGGGACCCGGGCCAGAATCAGATGAACGATATTCTCGGTCAGATCATGATCGCCGTAGGTGATGAATATCTTGGTACCGAACAACTTGTAGGTTCCATCGGCCTGGCGCTCCGCGCGTGTGCGCACGAGTGCCAGGTCGCTGCCTGCCTGCGGTTCGGTCAGGTTCATCGTGCCGGTCCACTGCCCCGAGATCAGCTTGCGCAGATAGCTCTGTTGCATGGCGTCCGAACCGACCGTCATCAGTGCGGCGATCGCGCCGTCGGTCAACAACGAACACAGCGCGAAGCTCAGGTTTGCGGCGTTCACTATCTCCGAGCAAGCCGCGCCGATGACCCTCGGCAAGCCCTGGCCGTCAAACTCGACCGGATGCTGTACGCCGAGCCATCCGGCTTCGGCATATTGACGGAACGCTTCTCTGAAACCAGGGGTCGTCTTGACGTTTCCGTTTTCCAGTACGGCCGGCTGACGGTCGCCAATTGCGTTGAGCGGCGCGATCACTTCCTCGTTGAAGCGAGCGCATTCCGCGAGCACGGCTTCTGCCGTCGCGATACCGGCGTCATCAAATCCGTCCAGTCTGACCAGATCGTCCAGTCCGGCCAGATGCTGGATATCGAACAACATGTCCTTGAGCGGAGCAACGTAGTGCATGGCTATCTCTTCGTAGAGGAAAGACACGACTCGCTTGCTGTCCATCAGCAACAAAGTCGCGCCCGGGATCTGAACTATGGAAATCACCGGGCAAGCGGACCCGGTGCGGCACCACGGGGAAAAGACAACGGCTGCGGCACCGAAACGGTCCGCCGTCCTCCCACCCGTTTCATCGCCCCTTGAACTGCGGTGCCCGCTTCTCGATAAAGGCATTCATGCCTTCGCGCGCGTCCACCGTCTGCGTCGCAAGCGAGAACAACTCGGCTTCGGCGTGCAAGCCGGCGTCGAGGTCGAGGCGCGCCGCACAGCGAACCGCCTCGCGCGCAAGATGGACGGCGGCCGGATAGCCCTTCGACATCGCGTCGAGAAAGGCAATGCCGATCGACACAGGATCACCGTCCTGGACGACCTGATCGACCAAACCGATCTGCAAGGCCTCTTCGGCGAATACGGTTCGTCCGGACACGATCATCTCCATGGCCTTTTCCGCACCGACGATCCGGGGCAGACGCTGCGTACCGCCGAAGCCGGGTATCAGGCCCAGCCTGATTTCCGGCAACCCGAGCTTCGCGCCTGCGACGGCGACCCGGTAACTGCACGACATCGCCAGCTCCAGACCGCCGCCCAATGCGGGACCACGAATCACCGCGACGGTGGACACGCGCAGCGCCGCGAGCTTGCCGAAACTCCGTTGTCCAAAGCCAGCGTCGTTCCGATGTTGCTCGGGTGTCTTCCCGCGCAATTCGCCGATGTCCGCGCCCGCGCAGAACGCCTTGTCGCCGCCGCCGACCACGACGACACCTCTCGCGCGGGATCCTAAAATCTCGTCCACGCATTCAGACAGCTTGCGAAGCATGTCGAGGTTCAACGCGTTGAGCGCGGTCGGTCGGTCGATTGTCAGCACCGCCACATCGCCGGCAAAGTGCAGGCGCACGGTCATGACCGGCTCCCCTTCGTATCGCTGTCGACTTTGCCCTGGTAGACATCGCGAAACCGCGGTTTTCTCTTCTCCAGAAACGCGTGCACACCCTCTTGCGATTCAGCCGTCCCGTAGTACAAGGCCAACGCCTGCATCCCGAGTCCGCCGATACCGCGAATCGAGTCGGTATCCGCATTGAACGAGCGCTTGGCGATCGCGAGCGCGGTTGGACTCATGGCCAGAATTTCCTGACACCATTTCTCGACTTCCGCGTCGAGTTGTTCCGGCGGGACGACGGCGTTGACCAGCCCCATGGACAGCGCTTCGGCTGCAGTGTAGCGACGACACAGGAACCAGATTTCGCGCGCACGCTTTTCTCCCACGACCCGTGCTAGCAGCGCGGTGCCGAAGCCCGGATCGACCGAGCCGACCTTGGGACCCACTTGGCCGAGTTGCGCTGTTTCCGAAGCGATGGCCAGATCGCAGCAGGTCACCAGCACGTTGCCCCCGCCGACTGCATATCCGTTGATGCGTGCGATCACAGGTTTCGGACATTCGCGGATGCCCCCTTGCAACTCTTCGACGGGAAGGCCGATGACGCCTCGGCCGTCATATCCGCCGTCGTGCGCCGACTGATCGCCTCCGGTGCAAAAGGCCTTGTCACCCGCGCCGGTCAGCACCACCACGCCGACCGCTTTGTCCCACGACGCCACGTTGAACGCATGGATCAGTTCGTCGCACGTGCGACCGCGAAACGCGTTGTACTTCTGAGGACGATTGATCGTGATGCGGGCGATACCGTCGCGCACTTCGTACAGAATGTCGGTATATTCGTTCATGATGGTTCAACCGTGCATGGTGAGGCCGCCAGACACGCTGATGACCTGTCCCGTGATGAAGTTCGCGTCGTCGCTGGCAAGGAACGTCACGACACCCGGAATGTCCTCCGGCTGGCCGAGACGCTTGAGCGGGATCGCACGCTTGAGTCCCTCATAGATCTTCTGGCCATACTCGCCTTCACCGAGAAACGATTGCAGAAGCGCGGTGTCGGTCGGCCCGGGGCACACGACGTTCACATTGATGTCATTGCGGGCGCATTCACGCGCGATCGTCTTGCTGAACGCGATCACGCCGCCCTTGCATGCGGAATAGACCGACTCGCCCGACGAGCCGACCCGACCGGCATCCGACGCGATATTAATGATCTTCCCCTGCTTGCGATTGACCATCCAGGGCAGAACCGCGTGATGCAGGTTCAGCGGGCCTAGCAGGTTGATCGCGATGACCTTCTGCCAGAAGTCGGGCGTGGTTTCCAGAAACTGCATGGCGACGTCCCAGCCGGCGTTGTTCACCAGGATATCGATCCCGCCCCGTTCTTCCGCTAGCTTGTTGATTGTGGCCGTCACGGCCGCATGATCCGTGATGTCGAGTTTCACGCACGTTACCCGTGCCGCAAGCTCGCCCAGATCGCGACCGATCGGCTCGAGCGCATCATCGTTGATGTCGAGTGCCACCACATGCGCACCCTCCTCGCAAAACCGCCGGACGAGCGCTTTACCGATCCCGCCGGCTGCACCCGTGACCACTACCACCTTGTCGTTCAAACCTCGCATGCTACAAACCTCCTTGATCAAAATTGCTATGAATTCCGGCTGGACAGAATGTCGGTTGCCAGCTTGCGCAACACGAATTTCTGCAGCTTTCCCGTGGCCGTGCGCGGCAGCGTTTCGAACACGACGTGGCGCGGAGTCTTGAATCCCGGAAGCCGTTGGCGACAGTACGCGACGACCTCGTCGGAGCTCAGCGTGCCGGCATACCCGGGTTTGAGTTCGAGCAACGCGCAGGGCACCTCTCCCCACTTTGTGTCTGGAACCGCGACCACGGCGGCGCTCTGTACGGCCGGGTGTGTATAGAGGACTTCTTCGACTTCGAGCGAAGAGATGTTCTCGCCTCCGGAAATGATGATGTCCTTCGCGCGATCCTTGATTTCGATGTAACCGTCGCCATGAACGACGGCAAGATCGCCTGTGTGAAACCAGCCGCCCGCGAACGCTTCATCGGTCGCTTCCGCGTTTTTCAGGTAGCCCTTCATCGCGAGATTGCCCCGGAACATGACCTCGCCGATCGTGACGCCATCACGCGGAACCGGCTGGAAGTCCCCGTCAACGACCATCGTTTGCTCCATCACGACGCTACGTACGCCCTGGCGTGAAAGATGGGACAGCGCACCGTCCTCGCCTTCGTCACGCCATTCGCGTTGCGGTTGGCAAAGCGTATTGACACCATGCATTTCCGTCATGCCGTAGACATGGAGCAGCGAGAAGCCGAGACCGGCAACCTTGCGCAGCACGACAGCCGGCGGCGAGGCGCCGGCGCACATGATCCGGATTGGTCGATGCGGCGCCTCCCATCCCTGCGGCGTCCCGTTTACCAGAATGTCGAGAACTGTTGGCGCGCAGCCGAAGTGGGTGACGCCGTGTCGCGCGATTGCGTCGTAGATATCTTCCGCCACGACCTTGCGCAAACACACGTGAGTGCCGCCCATCGCCGCCATCGCCCATGCGAAGCACCAGCCGTTGCAGTGGAACAGCGGCAACGTCCAGAGATAAACGGGATCGCTTCCGGGCAGCTCCGCGTTGATCGATTGTCCCAACGCGTTCAGGTAGGCCCCCCGGTGGTGATAGACGACTCCTTTTGGATTGCCCGTGGTTCCCGACGTATAGTTCAGTGCAATCGCATCCCATTCGTCCTGTGGGTAACGCAGTTCCGTGCCGGATGGAGCCAATGCAAGAAACGCTTCATAATCGACGCACCCGACTCTCTCGTCATGGCCGGCTGCCGGATCGCAGATATCGATGACGTCGAGCTCGATGCCAGCCAGTGCAATCGCTTCCCGAACGGTTGCGGCAAACTGCGTATCCGCCAAGAGAAGCCTAGTTTCGGAGTGCTTAAGAATGAATGCGATCGAAGACGCGTCGAGCCGGATATTGATACAATTGAGCACTGCGCCCGACAGTGGCACGCCGAAGTGCGCCTCCAGCATTTCGGGCACGTTGGGCGCGAGTACGGATACCGTGTCCCCACATTGGATGCCGGCGCCAATTAGCGCCCGCGCCAGGCCATGACAACGATCCGCATGCTGGCGCCAGGTGTATCGGCGCTCATGGTAAATAACGGCCGTGCGGTTTGGGAAAACATCCGCTGCGCGTTGCAGGAAATGCAGCGGCGTCAAAGGCTGGAAGTTCGCGGCGCGTCTACCCAGATCCTGATTGTATTTTTCCAGCATGTATGTCTCCGGATGCATCTGAAAATCAAACGGTCACGGCAAGGCGGGTTGCCTGATCGATGGCTCTGAGGGCATCCAGTTCACTCGCGACATCCGCGCCGCCGATCACACGGGGTTCTAGCCCTTTTGCCCTGAGATGCTCGTAAAGATCGCGGTTGGAGTCCTGTCCGGCGCACAGCACAACATGGTCGACGGGCAGCACGTGCGCCTTGCCATCGACCGTGTAATGAAGACCTTCGTCATCGATTGCGTCGTACGAGGCACCGGCAGTCATGGCGATATTAGCCTTGCGCAGCTTCGCCTTGAGAATCCAGCCAGTTGACTTGCCTAGCCGCTTGCCGAGCGGTTCTGCCTTGCGCTGGAACATATGAACGCTGCGTTTGGTTCCGGCATGACCGGCGGCCGTCGCCAATCCGCCAGGAACCGCATTGGCGACGTCCACGCCCCACGAGCGGAAGAACGCCTGAGCATCGAGCGACTCTTGCGCATCGCCCAGCAGGAACTCGGCGACGTCGAATCCGATGCCACCCGCGCCGATAATGGCCACGCGCTGTCCGACGACGACTTTGCCCGTGAGCACGTCGATATACGAGACCGCCTTCGGATGATCGATGCCTGGAAAATCGGGCACGCGCGGGCGCACCCCTGTCGCGATCACGATCTCATCGAAGTCCTCGCCGGTCAGGGTCTCGACCGTTGCGAGTTCCCCGAGCCGCAGCGTCACGCCCAGCTTGTCCAGCCTGACCCGGAAATAGCGCAGCATTTCGTGGAACTCTGCCTTTCCCGGCACGGCCTTCGCCAGATTCAGTTGCCCACCCACCTGATGCTCCGCCTCGAACAGGGTGACACGGTGTCCGCGCTCGCTGGCGTTGATGGCAAAGGCCATACCCGCAGGCCCTCCACCGACCACCGCGATCCGCCTGGAAGCCGCCGCAATGCCAATCGGGAACTCGATCTCACGGCCGGCGCGCGGATTGACGAGGCAGGTCGCAGTGCGCTCGGTGAAAATGCGGTCCAGACAAGCCTGATTGCATGCGATACAGGTATTGATCTCGTCGACGATACCGAGGCGCGTCTTTTTCGCGAATTCGGGATCGGCGAGCAGCGGACGCGCCATGGAAACCAAATCGGCGACACCAGACGCAATCAGATCCTCCGCGACCTGCGGCGTGTTGATCCGGTTCGAAGCCATCACGGGAATCGAGACCGCCTGCCTGACGTTGCGGATTGCATCGCGCCAAACGGCACGCGGCACGGTTGCGGCAATGGTAGGTACCGCGGATTCATGCCAGCCGACGCCCGTGTTGATCAGATCTGCGCCGGCTGCCTCGATTTGCCGCGCGAACGCTGCTACGTCGAGGCCTATCATGCCGCCTTCGACCAGATCGATCGATGAAATCCGATAGATCAGCATTGGCGGGCGGCCGAGTCGTTCGCGGACTGCACGCACGATTTCGAGCGGGAACCGGATACGCGCATCGAAGCTGCCACCGAACTCATCGGTCCGCTGATTGGTGCGCTCGGCCGTGAATTCGTTGACCAGATACCCCTCGGACCCCATGATCTCGACACCGTCGTAACCCGCTTCCATCGCCAGAGCGGCCGTTTCGACAAAATCGCCGATGGTCCGCCAAACCTCTTCGGTGGAAAGCGCGTGGGGTGCAAACGAATTGATGCGGGCCTTGCCGGGCGAGGGCGCGACACACTCCGGCACTTTCGCGTACCGGCCGGCGTGAAGAATCTGGAGGACGATCTTCCCGCCGGCGTCGTGAACGGCGCGGGTGACGACACGATGCTCGTCAAGCTGGCTGCGGCCGTTGAAGAGTGGTCCGCCCTCTTCCATCACGCCTTCGGGGTTGGGCGAAAAGCCGCCACTGAGGATCAGGCCGATTTCTCCGGCTGCCCGCGCAGCGTAGAACGCGGCGAGGCGTTCGTGCGGCCGGTCCAGCGTTTCGAGCCGCGTGTGCATCGCGCCCATGACCATGCGATTGGGGAGTACCGTCGCGCCGACCGTCAGCGGCGTCAAGACATTCTGGAGCGTCTCCATGTGCAACCTCTTTTTGCGATTCCGGGGTGGATGAATCGATAGTAGGCTTGCCCGTTATCTACGTCAAGTACTTGATATATATTTCTGAGACAGCGATCTTTCTCCAGGTGTTAGCCTCAAGTTTGCCCTCCCCTGTATGTCAACAGGGTGATACAAATAGGATCGAGGCATATGTGGCGGCCCCGGGCCACGGACATAGGGGCAAGCCTGGCGCGCATCGATGCGGACGGGCTATCACCCTCCCGATGCCTCGAAGGATGATTCTGGCCAGGTCGGTGCCGAGTGCCGTGCTGACCTTGCTGTTCGACTTAAAATAAGCGGGTTGTTGTTGAGTGACGCGCCCAGCGCTTCCGTCGAGCCAATACATGACCATCTCCGACTCTTCGTACGATCAATCTGTCTCGTCCATACACAATCGCCTGTTCTTCCGTCTGTTTCAGGCCGGCAACATGCTCGACAGGCAGGCCATCAACGCCCTCGGCATGACCACCGTGCAATGGTCGGTGCTGGGTGCGCTGTCGCGCCCCCAGGTGGCAGCAGGCATGTCGTTTTCCGATCTTGCGGACTATCTGGTCGTTAGCCGGCAAAGCCTGGACGGCGTGCTCAAACGTCTCGAACGGGAAGAACATGTCGTGCGCGTGGCCGACACCGTTGATCGGCGAGCCAAGAACGTCGTACTGACGGACAAGGGGAGGGAATTCTGGGAAAACATGGAGCCGAAGATCTACGAGTTCTATCGGCAGGCGCTGAGCAACTTTCGCTTCGATGACAAGGTGTCGCTGGTTCACTTCCTGAATCAGTTGAACGCGGGAATGGCGAATGTCAGCCTCGAGGAAGGGAACGCTACCAACTCTGATCGCAGCGCCACGCCCACTCGCGAGTAGGAACAATACGAGAAGGCCTATATGAGGGTCGTCCGTCTCGCGCAGATCCCATGTCGCGCCACGCGATCTCGCCAACTCCCGCGCCGCGCGACAGCATAGCCCTCGTGCTCACCGATCAGGCAACCGGTGCGTCGTAACCCTCGATAATGAAGAGCGTGCTGCTCGACGCATTAGTGCGAATCGGACGGATAGCCTGATACTCTTCCGAATCGAACCAGCGCTTCGCCTGGCGGACCGACGGAAATTCGAGGACAACCCAGCGCTCGGCGGGTAAAGCCCCTTCCAGTTCGTGCTTCGTTCCATTACGAATCACATACCGCCCACCGTATTTGGCGATCGTGGCGGGCGCGTTCTGCGCATATTCGACATATGCATCGGGATCTTGTACGTCAATGAGACCGACAACATAAGCTTTCAAAATCATCTCCTGGTCCGGACCCAAAGAAGAGTGCCGCGCACTAGCGTGCGACAAAGCACGACGCGGCATCAAGGGAGGCATACCAAAGCTAGGGAAATACATGCCTCAGCAAGGCTGCCGAGCCTATTCCGATCAGCACCGTCGGCAGAATAGGCAAACGAGTCGCAGCGAGAATCGTCATCGCAAGCGCCGCAAGATCGGCTGGATTGGTCGATGCAAAATTCGGCGCTATCACCGAAATGAGCACGCACCCAGGCGCGGCTTCCATGACGGCCAGTGCCCTTGCGCTCAACACTCGATTGCGCAACAGAAGGTATCCGCCAACTCTCGTTCCGTATGTCACCAGAGCCATGGCGACGATCGTCATCAACGTCGTGACGTTACTCATTTTTCATCCGCCAAGACATAGGCACCGATTAGTCCGCAGGCCGCGCCCGCAGCAACGTACCAGGCGCCGGGAAGAAGCAAATACGTCGCCACGGAAGCACCCAGACTGACGATCCACGGGCGGGCGGCGCGAAATCCCTTCCACATGCCACGGATGATCACAAGAAAGACCGCTGGGAACGCCATGTCGAAGCCGTACCGCTCGATATTGCCGAGTGCGGGACCGAATATCGAACCGAGTGTGGTAAAGGCGATCCACGTCACGTAAAGAGGCGCAGAACAGCCAATGTAGTAGGGAAAGTTCAGAAACGAGTGACGCTTGCTGGACGATCTTGCCTGGGCATCGGCGAGCCCCATAGCCCAGCTCTCGTCGCACATTAGGAAGAGCGCCGGCAAAACCTTGCGGCCCGACATGCCGGAAAGAAACGGAGTCAGCGACGCACCCATGAGAATGTGGCGGCAGTTGACGAGAAAGGTGATGGCTACGATCAGCAGCATGTGAGGCGGCGAGGTCCACAGGCCCACAGCTGCAAACTCCGATCCGCCGGCAAAATTTAATCCTGTCATCAGGGACACTTCGAGCGTGCTCAGCCCTTTTTGCGCGGCCTGCGCTCCGAGCACCATGGCGAAAGGGATCATCGCCACAACAACAGGTAGAGAACTCACCAGACCACGGCGATACGCATTGAGATTTTCCTTCGGCTTGCGACGAAACTCGCAGGCTCGAGACACATTCACATCCACGACCGACTCCTCGATTTGCATCAACATCATGACAGACATTGTATGCCTCTCGGATTGGCATTTGGAGTCTTATATTTCGCAATATCGAGCCTATCTGGCATTCAAAGCCTGTCGATTAATCTTATGCGACATCCGGTGCCAATTCCACGATTGAGGATTCGGACGACCGCGACCAGTAGCTCAGTAGCGTGCCGGACACGGTAGTTAAACTGCTCTGCTCCAAGCGCCTAGCCGCCCGGACACCCGGACATGCCCGGGTGATGACTGCCTCTGCCCTGTGCCCGTGATCGCTACCTTCCCGGTTTTGGGAAGGCGGCCGTGGACAGCCACGTGCAAATGTTCTTCGAGTTGATTGCCGCCTGCCCCGCCCGCGGCGGCGATCTGTTCGATGTCATTGAGCACGCCGGCCTTGACCATGACGCCGTATCGGACTTCGGAGCGCTGGAAATCACAGGGACACGAATTCCGCCTGCGACCTTATAGACGATCGAGCCAGCCGTGACGATCCTCTACGCGCCCGTTCTGGATGTCGAGCAATGCGTCTTTCAGGCGCCCCGTGACGGGACCAGCACCACCATCGCCGACTGTGAAATTGTATTGGCGGCCTTTCACGTTTCCGATTGACGTAACTACCGCTGCGGTGCCGCACGCAAACGCCTCGCGCAGGCGCCCACTCAGTGCGTCTTCCTGCCACTGATCGATCGCGTAAGGTTCCTCGCGGACGGCCAGCCCCATATCCCGGGCAAGTACGATCAATGAATCGCGGGTGATTCCTGGCAGGATCGTTCCAGTGAGCGGGGGCGTCTGAATTGATCCATCGTCAAAGACGAAGAACACATTCATTCCCCCTAGTTCCTCGACCCAGCGTCGCTCCACTGCATCAAGGAATACGACCTGGTCACAACCCTCACGGGTCGCTTCTGCTTGCGCAGCGAGGCTGGCGGCATAATTGCCACCGCATTTCGCATCCCCCGTTCCTCCAGGCGCTGCGCGAGTGTATTGGTCAGATATCCAGAGCGTCACGGACGGTGAGCCAACTTTGAAATAGGAACCCACAGGACACGCCACCACGCAATAGAGATACTCGGCCGACGGCTTCATCCCGAGCACGGCCTCCGTGGCAATCATGAATGGCCGGATATAGAGTGCCGCGCCATCACCACCGGGAATCCATTTCTGATCGATCCGGACGAGCGCTCGCACGGATTCGATGAACAATTCTTCCGGCAAGGGCGCCATGGCGAGGCGCTCTGCGGAGTTGCGAAACCGTCGCGCGTTGGCGCCTGGACGAAACAGCGTGGAACCGCCCTCCGGCAAACGGTAGGCCTTCATTCCTTCGAAAATTTCCTGAGCGTAGTGCAGGACCAGCGTCGCGAGATCCAACTGCAAGGCAGCGTGCGGCCTGACCTTTCCGTTCTGCCACCCGCGTTCGCGCGAATATTCGATCGTCACCATATGATCGGTGAAAACCCGGCCAAAAACCGGATTCAGAAGCAACGCGTCACGCTCACTGTCGGCGACAGGGTTCGGGTTTTTCTCGACGATCAACGTCTGTGCATCACTGGTCCTCATGCCGTCCTCCCTTCCAGCTTCAGCGGGACCGCCCCGCTTCTCGTCCAGAATAATTTAGCGCAACGCTGGCCGCAGGTGATTGCGAATATGGCTCACATTTGACATGCTTTGGCATTCGCCGCTACAAATTCCCTGTTTCAGTGGCATCCAATTTTGCATTAAGAATACTTACAGGTGCGCCGTGGAAAAGCTGGACAAGATTGACCTACGTATTCTTCGGATCCTTCAGACGGATGGGCGGATTCAAAATATCGAGCTTGCCGAAAAAGTTGGCTTGTCGCCGTCCCCCTGCTTGCGTAGAGTAAAGATCCTCGAAGAGGCGGGTGTGATCGAGCGCTACGTCGCACTGCTCAATGCTGCGAAGGTGGGCGCAGGACTGACTGTCTTTGTGAGAATTTGGCTCAAGGCTCAAGACGCAGATACGGTTGATCACTTCACAAAGGAAATACGGCAGCTTCCGCAGGTTGTCGAATGCCACCTTATGGCAGGGGACTGTGACTTTCTGCTGCGCGTGGTTGCGACTGACCTGGACGCGTACCGGGACTTCCAAGTTCACTCACTGACCCGAATCAAGGGCGTACAGAGCGTCAAAACGGAAATACCGATGCAAAAGATCAAGTCGACATCAGAGTTGCCGCTTTGACGTGAACGATAGCGTTCATGATGGTATGACCCAAGCGCAGCACGCTCTCTCGCCCTTTTAGACCATTCGGCACTCCTTAAATCGGACCATGAATCGGCGCGGGCCACCAGCAGCAAAGCACGTGCTTGGCAGCGTGCAGATATTGGTCGTCGATCCGCTGTACGCGTCATCCGATATCGCTGATCGACTTGCACGGTAGCCACATCACTCGTACACCGATTCCCAACGTTGATCGTTCGAATAGCCGCGTCGGGGGCGGTGGACGCCCATTTGGGTTAGCGGACGCCGAGCTTCACTCGTGATCATAGAGATGCATCTGTCACCGGACGCTGTTCGCCCGCTCCTCGCTCCCACGCTGGCGCGGCCGCTGCGGGCTTCTAAGCACTCGGCTCATACATCGCCTGAAATCCGATAACCTCCTGGTGCAGCCACTCACGCAGTACACGCACTCTGAAGGTTTCCACCAACGGTCGAGGGCACATGAACCAATATGCCCATGGGCTCGGCGCATCGACATCAAACAGTCGAACGAGTCGCCCATCGGCAATCTCTTGCATGGCGAGCGAACGCCGCACCAATGCAACTCCTTGCCCCTCCGCTGCCGCCTGTATCAAATGCGAAGCGTCCTGATACAAGACGCCGCGCCGCGGTTCGGACGATGCGTCCAGACCGGCTGCCTCAAACCAGCACCGCCACATTTCAAAGTCATTGCGCAATAGGGTTGCGTTGGCAAGATCCGTCGGCGTTTTCGGCAGATTGCCGTTGTTGAACGTAGGAGCGCAGACGGGAAAAAACGCTTCGTCTAGGAGAAGTTCAACAAACACCCCTGGGTAGTCGCCATCGCCGAAACGCAGAACGACATCGACCTCGTCACGATTGAAGTCCGTTAGCGTGTGCGTCGACTGAAGTTCGACGTCGAGTTCTGGGTACAGGTCAATGAAGCGCCCGATACGGGGCGTCAACCAACGCGAGGCGAATGAGGGTAGCACGCTTATCACGAGCCGCCGGTCACGGTCACCGGAACGAATCGACTCGGTGGCTGAAGCGAGATTGATCAACGCCGCGCGCACCTGCTCGGCGTATCGATGCCCACGGTCGGTCAGGTCGATGCGTTTGCCCTCCCGCTTGAACAGCACGATGCCTAATTCTGCCTCGAGCGACCGAATTTGATGGCTAATCGCGCTATGGGTGACGTAAAGCTCTTGCGCGGCACGAGAAAAGCTCTTCAGGCGCGCGGCGGCTTCGAACGCCTTCAAGGCACCCAGATTCGGCAGTTTTCTCAAATCCATTAGAACCCCAAGTGCGACGGCCGTGCCGGAATGACGTAGATTGATTGATCAAATTCTACTCACAAGGCGACAAGAAAAGCTCGCTTTACTCGTCCTTCGAACATCGATACGATCGACAGCGCAATCAAGGAAAACACGCTACGCGAGCTTGTTGGCCCTTTATGCGCGGGAAGTCTTGCGCCATCGCGCTCGGACTCAATCCGATGCAGGCTGCCGCGCTGGATGACTTCCACTCCTGCGCACCTCAATTGGTGATAAACGTACACGAACGAATAAACGAAGCAATGAAGTCTGCAAACTCAACCTGTCGATGGGGCATTCTAGGCTCCGCGAGCATCGCAAAGAAGAACTGGCACTCGATCGTCAACGCGGGAAACGCCCGGATTGTTGCGGTCGGCAGCCGTTCCGTCAACAACGCACGACGTTTCATCGCCGACTGCCAAGCCTCGGTGCCGACACCGTATCCCGTTGACGCTGTCGAAGGATACGATGCGCTGATTCAGCGATCAGACATCGACGCCCTATACATTCCCCTGCCAACAGCACTTCGAACGGAATGGGCCATAAAGGCGGCTCACGCCGGCAAGCACATCATCATCGAAAAGCCCTGCGCAGTGACCGCGGCCGATCTGCAACGCGTTGTTGACGCCGCCGACGCTTCAGGTGTGCAATTCATGGACGGCGTCATGTTTATGCACTCGACCCGACTAGAGGCGATGCGACGGGTCTTAGACGACCATACGAGCGTTGGCGAACTTCGGCGCATCACCAGCCATTTCAGCTTCGTTGCCGACGACGAATGGATACACCGTAACAGCGTGATAGAACCAGCCGGTTGTCTTGGAGATGTCGGCTGGTACAACATCAGGCTCATTCAATTTGCGCTGAACTACGAAATGCCCATTGAGGTGCGAGGTCGAATCTTGAAAGGCGTCGAACGACCCGATGGATCAGGCATCACTCCCATCGAATTCGAAGGCGAGTTGCTTTTTGACAATGGCGTTTCGGCCACGCTTTACAACGCCTTCAGCACGGGCCGTCAGCAGTGGGCCTACTTTAGTGGAACAGAGGGCTACATACACATGCAGGATTTCGTTCTTCCTTTTTATGGAAACAATGTCGAGTTTTCCGTGAATAACGACTCCTTTTCCGGAGGTGGATGCTTTTTCAACCTCGAAAGGCATAAGAGAACCGTTTCCCTGCCCGAGCACAGCAACAATCATCGCACAGCGCAGGAAACTACGCTTTTCCGAACGTTCAGTGACCTCGTCCTGTCCGCGAGACGAGATCCGTTCTGGCCGGAAGTCGCGCTTAAGACGCAACGTGTCATGGATGCC
Organism: Caballeronia calidae; assembly: GCF_900044055.2. Taxonomy (GTDB): domain Bacteria; phylum Pseudomonadota; class Gammaproteobacteria; order Burkholderiales; family Burkholderiaceae; genus Caballeronia; species Caballeronia calidae. Next base: position 17,529 of record NZ_FCOX02000078.1, read on the forward strand.
TTGTTGACGTCCGCGAATAGCGGTAGCCGTCCTGTAGCGCTATGCTGAGGGGTTACGAAACCAATTCTCGTTTGAAGACCAACGCGCCAAGCTACCGTGGGCGCACATTGTCAGAAGGTGATTCAGGCCGTCACCATGAGTTCGCGTTCGTCCGAGACATCAGAGAGAAGCGTCGCCGGTCGCACGCCTGCCTTCCAAGAGGCGGTGACTCGATTCGAATGAGAAACCAGCGGTGAGCGCTCGAATAGCGCAGTGCTCCACGAAAGAAATGCTCGTAATTTCGGCGCCAGCTTTTCCCGATGCGGGTACACAAGTGATACAGGTTTTTGGGGAACAGGATTTTGAGGCAGGATCTCAATCAAGTTCCCGGCCCGCAACTCATTGGCGACAGAGAAACGTGCCGGCTGAATCATGCCGAAACCAGCCTTGGCAAGCGCGACGTAAGTATCTGAATCGTTGACCTGTATGCTACTCATCATACGGACGCTTTCGGGACCTGCATCTGTCAAGAAGTCGAACATCGGAGGACGCGGGCTTTTGCCGGCCGTGTAGTGCACAACCCGATGATTAACTAGGTCGTCAATCGAGAGAGGAATTCCTTGCCTTTCTAGATACGCAGGGGACGCAACGGTAATTCGCTGAAACACGCCAATTTGCTTTCCGATCATCCCCGAATCGCCTAATGTGCCCACTCGTATCGCGCAATCGACGCCTTCTTCTATCAAATCTACGATCCGATCCCCCGTCCCGACGATTAGATCGATTCCGGGATAGAGATCTCGAAATTCATGCAGATGCGGCACAATTACACACTTCGCTATCGACGTCTGTACGTCGATCCGGAGGGTACCTTTTGGATTCGCGACCCCCGCCTTATGCAATGACTCGCTTTCCTCGACCGCTTTGAGAATTCTGATTACGGACTCGTAGTACTGGCACCCTTCTTCGGTTAGGTGTAGTTTTCGCGTTGTCCGGTTAATCAAACGAACCCCGACATGTTCTTCCAGTTCCTGGACGGCGCGAGTAACGACGGACCGCGCGACCTGCAAGGTGTCGGCTGCTTTTGTAAAGCTGTTGACGTCCACGACGCGCGCAAATATCTGCATCGCATGCAGTTTGTTCATGATCAACCTTCATCGAAACGCTGGTGCGTCGAGCTATTGCACGGGACCGATCGGTGTACCGCGTGACCAATGTTCTGGCCATGTGCGGAACACCGATGCATTCAAATTGCCAAATCCACTTGGCTATTTGAGCACTCGCTGGCAACCTACAGTTACCAGCCTACGGTGCCACAGCTCGGTCAAGCCGCCTCTGCCGCATACTCGGGGAAATCCGTGTAGCCCTGTTCGGCACCACCGTACCAGTCGGTCGGCGTTGGCATCGAAACCGGGAAGCCCTTTTCGAGTCGGTTTACGAGGTCCGGATTCGCGATAAATGCACGACCAAACGCTACAAGATCCGTCTGCCCATCCTTCACCAGCCGCGCCGCCTTTTCCCCGTCAATCCCGCCGTTCACAATCAGCGTACCGGCATATGTCGGCCGAACGATCTTGAGCAGCTCGGGCAGATCAGGACGATCAAACCATCCGTTGGTGTCCGCCACGTGCAGGTAACCCACGCCCAACTCCTGAAGTATCGCCGCAACGTACTTGTATGTTTCGACCGGATTCGGATCGCGCACGTTGTTGTAGTCCGCGAACGGGGAAATGCGCACACCGATGCGGTCGATCGGGAAGACTTCGGCGACTTGCTCAATAATCTCACGCAGAAAGCGCGTACGGTTCTCGATCGATCCACCGTACGCGTCGGTGCGCCGATTAGTCGTCGGAGAGAGGAACTGATGGATCAAATAGCCGTTTGCCGCGTGGATCTCAACGCCGTCGAAGCCGGCAGCCCGTGCGTTCTCCGCACCCTTGCGATACTCCTGTACCGCATCACGAACTTCCTCGCCCGTCAATGCTCTGGAGGGTGTGGCATGAATCTTCGTGTAGACGCCGTTCCGCATTTGGCCCCACACCTGCAGTGTATGAAGGTCGTCATTGATGCCCGACGGGGAAACCGGTGCTTCACCGTTCAACAAAGCGAGTGAGCTCGCACGACCTGTATGCCAAAGTTGCGCAACGATGCGGCCCCCAGCTTCATGAACCTTCGACACGACCTCGCGCCACGCGCCGGTTTGCTCATCGCTGTACAGTCCAGGCGAGCGTTCAAACGACTGCGACCGGCGCGTGATGTTGATCGCCTCGGAAATGATGAGGCCAGCGCTGGCGCGTTGTACGTAGTAGCGGGACATGAGATCCGTCGGCACGTCGTTTTCGCCAGCACGAGCACGGGTCAGCGGCGCCATGACAATACGGTTGGCCAGCTTCAAATCACCAAGATTGATCGGATCAAATAAGGTCGTCATTTCTAAATCCCTATGATAGAGAGATTGCCACTGGTTGGTCTCGACCGACCATCAATCGCAGTCCAAAAATTGTCTTTATTGATCGATTGATCATTCCGCGATTGAATGCCGGCTACCTGAGAGAACGCAGAGCTATCTAGTCAGCGATATTGCTGAAGTGGCGACAGTTTGACTTTTTTTCCAGGTCTGGAAAAGTCGCCTTCGAGCGCGGCACTGGGTCCACTGAGGACCCAATCACCGAAACTGCCGTTTTGAGGTTCACAAACCGGGCACACCAATTTTAGGTGTCGGGTTCGGTCAACGGCTCCCATGGCGCGCCATGCTGCCATTCTTCGACCAGTAAGTCGATGAAGCGACGCGTGCGCGGTGACAAATGGCGCTTGGTTGGATAGGTTATGCGGATCGGATCGGGCTTCTGACGGTATGGCTTTAGGACCTCCACGAGAGAGCCTTGTTGCACGTCGGCACCGAGGATGTACGTAGGTAGATTTACAAGTCCGAAGCCAGCGAGCGCGGACTGCCGCATGGCTTCCGAACTGTCGATGTTTAGCCGGCCCTGTGCGTCATGCAAATAAGGGCCGGTTGGGGTCTCGAAGTGCCATGGGCGGGGGCGGCCGCCACTGATAAAGACGATCGTGTCGTGTCCGAGCAAGTCTTGGAGTTGCTCGGGGACGCCTCGCCTCCTCAGATAGTCCGGCGAGGCGCACGTGATGAACTGCTGCGACGCAATTGTCCGGGTCATGATTTGCGAATCGTCTTGAGGCTCGCCAACCCGAATAGCAATATCAAAACCTTCTTCAATCAGATCGACGAATCGGTCCGTGAACCAAATATCCGCCCGCAGATCCGGCCATTGCTTCAAGTATTTGTCAACGACCGGAAGGACATAACGCTGCCCGAAGGAAATGGGCGCAGTCAGCTTGAGCGTTCCGCTAGGTTTGCCTCGCCTCGTTGCAATCGCGGCCTCCATATCGTCGAGATCATCGAGGATCTGTCGACACCGCTCGAAGACAATCCTGCCGTCATCGGTCAGGCTGAGTTGCCTCGTTGTTCGGTTAAGAAGGCGAACACCCAACTGCGCCTCGAGCCTTCCAATGCTCTTTCCTACCGCCGAACGCGTTAGCCCAAGTGTGTTAGCGCCAGCCGTAAAACTGCCCGCCCTGACTGCAGCAACAAAGGCAGCGATATCACCTAGACGGTTCGACTCCATCGTTGAATCGGTCCTCGAGAGTCAATTACGCGTGCCCTGGCAAGGGCACGCCAGTCAGCATTGTTCCGTCTATCGTGTGTGCCTGTCTAGAACAACGTCTTTCTACCGCGCAGTTGTACGCGCCGCCCGCGCCAGCAACCGGGCGGGCGAATCAGGCGATCGAGTTATGGTTTCAACGCGAGCTTCACGACACCGTCACGTTGATGGCCAAAGAGGTCATAGGCCGCAACCACATCATCGAGCGAGTAAGTATGCGTAACGAGGTGGTCAAGCTTGATGCGCTGGGTCGACGCTACGTTCAGAAGGCGCCGCATCCGCTCTTTGCCACCGGGGCAAGTCGATGTCACGATTCGTTTGTTCGCCAGCCCCGCACCGAAGCCATCCAGCGGGATGGGAATGCTCTTCGAGTAGATACCCACGCTTGAGATCGTTCCGCCTGGTCGCGTAACGTTGACACAAGTGCCGATTGTTTCGTCGCGCCCCAGACACTCGAGCGCTACATCCGCTCCCACCCCCTGCGTCAACTTCATCACCTCTTCTACCACATCGCATTTCGTCGGATTCAAGACGATGTCGGCGCCCATCGCTTTCGCCTTCTCGAGACGGGCCTCGACAGGATCGACCGCAATGACGAGTCCCGCGCCCATCAACCGGGCTCCGCTTGTTGCGCAAAGTCCGATAGGTCCTTGTGCTACGACCACGACAACATCGCCAATTTTCACACCTGCGGACTCAGCTGCGGAGAAACCCGTGCTAACGATATCGGGGATCAGCAGCACGTCCTCGTCAGTCAAATTGTCCGGAATCAGCGCCAAGTTGGCTTGTGCGTCAGGCACGACGAAGTATTCCGCCTGACAGCCATCCAGATAATTGCCAATTTTCCAGCCCCCAGCGACCTTCCATCCGGTGGGAGACCGACTACCGCATTGAGAATGAAAGCCCGTCAGACAAGACGAACACACGCCGCAGGGCGTCACAGCCGCGCACAAAACGCGCTGCCCTTCTTCGTAGCCTTTTACCTGCGAGCCAAGCTTTTCAATGATCCCGATTGGCTCGTGACCCAGGGTGAGCCCCCTCTCGACCGGGTACTCGCCCTTGAGGATATGAATGTCGGTTCCGCAGATCGTCGTCGTCGTGATACGGACCAGAGCATCGGTGGGTCCAATATCCGGAATCGGCTTGTGCTCAAGCGCGATCCGACCGGGTTCGACAAACACAGTTGCTTTCATCTTGGCCATGTGGGCTCCTCCGTTTCGACATGCTGCGCCCGTAACTCGGGCGCAACGTTCATCAGACGACCGGCAACCGGAAGAGTGGTGCCCCGTCTCGGAGCGCTGTTTATCTACCGATCACTGATCGATCGATAAATTGTAGTTCAACGCGTTGAACGAGGGCACTGGTCGTACGTCAGTGTTTACCCTGTCTTCATCACCGAAATAGATGCTTGACGCCCCCCTATCGTCAGCCCCTGCTATATTTTGCTTTAATGATCGATCATTCAATAAGAGATTCAACATGCCACGGCAGAACCCCACCGAATTGTCATCAACTTCGTCATCGAGGGTGAAGCAGGTCGAGCAGTCGTTGACTGTCGGACCCGGCCGCCGCTTGCCTCCGGAGGAGCGGGAACAGCAGATTGTCGACAAGGCCGTCGAGCATTTTGCAACCCATGGCTTTTCTGGCAGTACTCGCGAACTCGCGAAGCAGATCGGCGTGACTCAACCCCTGCTCTATCGCTATTTTCCGAGCAAGGAGGCGCTGATCGACCGCGTGTATAGCGAGGTCTACCAATGGGATTCGGCATGGGAAAAGCTGATTGCTGACCGCAGCATTCCGCTGCAGGAGCGTCTGTGCTCCCTCTACACGGCGTATTCGCACGTCATCCTGCGGCGCGAGTGGATCCGCACATTCATCTTTGCCGGACTGACACGGGAAGGCCTCAATACGCGGTACCTCGACAAGTTGCGCGAGCGTATCTTCCGTCCCGTGATGGCCGAGATCCGCGAGGCGTACAAACTCCCGGCACCGGCATCTGCCGCCGCGCAGGACGCCGAACTCGAACTGATCTGGAGCCTGCACGCTAGCATCTTCTACATTGGAATGCGTAAATGGGTGTATGGGTTGCCCGTGCCCAAAGACCTGGATGCCCACGTGGAACGGCAGATCGACGCTTTCCTCAACGGCACACCGGCTGCCTTGAAGAAGCTGAATGAAAAAGCCGCTCCCCGAAAGACGGCTTCGCCACGGCAGCGTCGTGCCTAAGATCCATCGCAGGCGTTGCGCCGTTTGGACCCGCTGCAGCGACCCGCCCAATGCGATGCTATACCGCGAGAAGTTCCTCCATAGCCTCGGCCGCATACTGGTGTGAACGAAGTCGCGCCTGCGGGTCATAGATGCGGCAATCGATCATCAGTTCGTCTGCGTCTGTTTGATCAATGATGTCGCGAATCCAGACACCAACCTTCGCCTTGTCGCCAGCGACCGTGCAGGCCATGACCTGATTCAGAACGTCGCGCTCATTAGCGGGCAATCCCTGAACGTAGCCGTCCACCGGCTTGGGTAGTTCACCCACGCGTCCCACGTGAAGGTCCAACATCCACTTCCGATGCGAACTTGCCAGGTATTCGGCCTCTTCATTCGTATCCGCCGCGAAAATATTCGCACCAACCATGACATACGGCTCGGAAAGCTGCGTCGACGGACGAAAATTCTCGCGATAGTAAGCGATAGCCTGGTGCAAGAAACGCGGTGCGAAGTGAGAGGCGAACGCATATGGCAGTCCCAGCGCTGCTGCGAGCCCCGCGCCGTACATGCTTGAGCCGAGAATCCAGAGCGGTACGTTGTGCGGGCCGGGAATTGCGCGCACCGGTCGTTTGCCGTTGTCGGCCAGATAGTCCATGACCTCTACGACGTCTTGCGCGAAGTCGCGTTCAGGGGCACCCCGTCTCAACGCTTGGACAGTCGGACCGCCGCTCCCCGGCGCACGCCCCACACCGAGATCGATACGTCCCGGATACAGGCTGTCGAGCGTCCCAAACTGCTCGGCAACAACGAGCGGAGAGTGGTTGGGCAACATGATGCCGCCGGATCCGACGCGCAAGGTCGACGTGACTGATGCGATCTCGCTGATGATCAAAGAGGTGGCTGCGGAGCCTATCCCAGGCATGTCGTGATGCTCGGCCACCCAGTAGCGCCGGAATCCATGCTTCTCTACGTGTCGTGCCAATTGCCGCGACTCGTCCACTGCCTCGGCAAAGCTTTTGTCCTCTCCGATCATTACCAGATCAAGTACCGATAAGCCCGTCATGAATATTCCATTGATGATCTGCAAGTTATAGGTGGCAAAACTACGCGGAGATCTGAGCGAGCAATCCCGACGCGGGCGATCGTGGCTCAAACCCGAGGACTACGCCGCCACCCGTTCGTCGACCAGGAAAGGCGGATAGTCGATGTACCCACGCATCCCTGCACCGTAGAAAGCCTCCCGCTCTGCTTCAGCCAAAGGCCAGCCATGACGCATGCGCTCGACCAGATCTGGATTAGCGATGAACGGTCGACCGAATACGGCCAGGTCGATCTGGCCAGCCTCGAGAGCCTGTCCGGCGGTTTCAGCAGTGAATCCCCCCGCCATGATCAAAGTGCCGCGATAGGCGCCGCGGAACGCCTGGTGGAAGTCAGACGTGCCCAGGTGACTGACATGGACATAGGCCAGGTGCCGTTGCGAAAGCGCTTTGGCAAGGGCGAGCCACGTGTCCTCTTCACCGCTGAACGCATGCAAGTCGTTCAACCGAGCAAAGGGCGATACACGCACCCCAACACGTTCTTTGCCAATTGCCTCCGCGACTACATCGACAGTTTCCAGAAGCAGGCGCAGGCGATTGTCTATTGAACCGCCGCCATAGCGGTCATCGCGGGTGTTGAGGGCACCGTTGATAAACTGCTCGAACAGATACCCATTTCCGGCATGAATTTCGACTCCATCGAAGCCCGCAGCCATCGCATTACGCGCAGCGCTGAGGAAATCGTCGACTACCCGCTGGATACCGGCAATATCTAACGCCGCCGGTGTGCTCGCCGGAACCTGCGCCGGCTTCCCTTCTGCATCGTATGCCTGGACCAGCGTGTCGGCTGCGGCGACAGCCACCGCCGAGACGGGAGCTCGCCCAAACTCCTGCAACGACGTGTGCGAGGCTCGACCGACATGCCAGAGTTGAACAAAAATTCGGCCGCCGGCGCTGTGTACCGCGTCGGTAATTCGCCGCCAACCTGCGATCTGTTCAGCAGTGTGAATGCCGGGCGTGCACAGATAGCCACGTCCCTGGACCGAGACCTGGGTGCTTTCGGTGATGATGAGACCGGCGCCCGCGCGCTGCGCATAGTAAATCGCCGCATGCTCCTGCGGAATGGTGTCGATCGAACGCGCACGTGTCATCGGCGCCATGACAACGCGGTTGGGAAGGCGCAGGCCGGACAGATCGTAAGGGTCAAAGAGGGATGGCATAGATGCTCTCCAACAGCAAACGCAGAACTAGAGTTCAGTGCGTGCAGACTTTAGACATGCGACGGGAAATGCGGCAGAACATCTTCCGCCAGCTCATCCAGGATCTCCGCATACGGCTGGCGACTGACCTTTGGGTTGAGCGCGATGTGTGAGACGCCCGCAGCCTGCGCAACTTCAAGGTAGTCGCGCAGTCCATTGCGACCCGCGCGGAATCCACCCCGGATGCGCTGAAACGGCACATCAGGGTCTTCGCTCAAGTCGAGATAGCCTCCCAATCCCAACGGCTTATACGCATTCGCACCGGCAGCGACGCGTACCTGGGTGCGCCATTCCTCGCCGAGGTCAGTTAGTTGGTCTGGGGTAGGCGCTACCGACAAAAACCCGTCCAGATTGTGCGCAAGCCACTCAATGCTCTGCTGCGCCTGGCCCACACCAATAGCAGGCACTCTCCCGAACGGTGCTTTAGGCACGAGATCCAGAGTGCCGGCCGATCCACCGAATCGTGAAGACTGAAAGCTCGGGAAGTTCTTCTCCGTCAGTGTCCGGAACACCGAAAACGCGTCACGATAGCGCTCCCCCCGAGATTCAAAGTCGATGCCGAGCATCGGGTAGTCGCTGTAGCGATCGCCCGAGGACAGACCGAGCACCAGACGGCCGCCGCTGAGCTGGTCAAGCGACGTAGCTTGCTTGGCGAGGTACATTGGCTCGCGCGTCGGCAGCACAATGCCCGTGGTACCCAACGCAATGCTGCGAGTCGCTGCGGCGAGGTAAGCAATGTAGACCATCGGCTCGAACACCTGGGCGACGTCGCCATATTTTGGATCGTAGAAGGGCACATCACGCATCCACAGCGCGCCAAAGCCTAATGCTTCAGCGCGCTGCGCCATCTGAACGTGGTCGTGCATCGTCGGTGCCGGGCGTCCCGGGTGCGTTTCCAGTGGCAGGATCAGACCGATGGTCAGTGCATCGGGTCTAAACAGGCGTTGAAAGCCTGGGTGCTGCTGCAACGTGGGATGAGGTCTCGTTAAATCAGAAGGACGCTCATTTGGTGAAAGGCGCGAGATCGCCGGCGCGACAGCCCCGGTCTGCGGCATGGAGACAGTTGAGACAGTCATGGTTAGTGGAAACAGGGATTAACGATGAAGGCAGTTTCATTGATTCCTCGATGAAGATAAATGGGTCTCAACGCCCCTCACCCGGTCCTACATTTCCCCAATCCGTTCACTCCCGCTCGAACTGCGATCTTCCGCATAAGAGTATCGGTAGCACCCCGCGCCCGCCCGCCGTGGCGACGACGAACTCGCAGTGAGGTATCCGCTCTATTCGCTCGCGTCTTCAGAGTGCGTTTGCCGTATGGTCGTCCCCTCATAGGGGAAAGCTGATCCTCAATCTTCCACCTATGATTTGCTTTCTTCGCAACCGGGATTCACGGCACTCAAGACTCTCCACAAATCGAGGGTGGACGAAGCCCTGACGCCCCTACCGGAATCAACACCATGAGTTCCCGTCGACCCCTTCTTGAACTGTTGGCCGCCTTCTGCGATACGTGGGCGGGTCGACCATCTTTGCCGGCAACAGATCTGTTTTCCGAGTCGGTCCAGTTATCGAGCAGCCATAGAGGAAACGCATTGGGACGAGAACAGGTTCTCGCTGCGCTACGCAGCGATATCACAGCCTTCCAGTCCGTGCAAATTTTCTCATCCAATCGCGTGCCGCGTGCTCGCGGCACAGAACAGATGGTCGGTGCATATATTTATGGCGAGGCACACAAGGAGACCGGTGCGACAGACATACAGTCTGTTTCATTTGGCGGCCTGTTGATCCTGTCATTTGAGAGCGCCGCCGACCGGATACGTATACGCGAAATCCGCTTGCAACTCCACTGGGTCCAGGGCGATGTGAGCGCACTAGCGACCTGGACCTTGCCAACGATGGACCGGGCCTGGAAACCCGGTGATCCGCCAGCCGTCGTGGTCAGTGAACTGGATGCGCCCTGGCATCGGGTACCGGTCTCCGATCTCCCGGGCAGCAGTGAAGATGCCATCGCCGAAGTATGGTATCGCTATGCTTGGGCCCTGGATCAGGCCGACTTCATGCTGTTCAATGAAAGCTTCAGTGAACACGTGCAAGCTGAACTCACCCCGATGGGGCGCATGAACGGTCGCCGCGAGCTAATTGCCACGCTCAAGGCATTCCGCATGCCTTGGCCCTGGATGAAAGTAAGCCGTCCATCTTTGACGTCTGGCGGTGATCGACTGGAGCGAGGAGCATAGGTGTCCACCAATTTCGAGGTGGA
>NZ_FCOX02000079.1 GCF_900044055.2 Caballeronia calidae
CGGGAGCATTCGCCAGCGAAAATTCGGATGATTCAGACGACGGAGCGAAAAGTATGCAACATTGTACGAGGCGTAGCCTCCCCGACGCTGGCAAACGTGACGCTGAACGGGCTGGAGCGTGAACTGATTGCGCACCTCAGTGCGAAATTCGGGATCGCAAAGGCTAAGAAGCTGAAAGTGAATGTGGTGCGATACGCGGATGACTTCGTGATCACCGGCGACTCGAAAGAGATTCTGGAAAACGAGGTCAGGCCTTGGGTGGAAGCATTCCTTGCTGTTCGAGGCTTGCAACTGTCAGAGGTAAAAACGCGGATCACCCACATTGATGAAGGCTTCGATTTCCTTGGGTGGAATTTCCGGAAGTACTCGGGAAAGCTGCTCATCAAGCCGAGCAAGAAAAACGCGCAAGCGTTTTATCGCAAGGTGGCGGAAACGATCAGCGGCAACAAAACGGTAAAGCAGGAAGTTCTGGTCCAACTGCTGAACCCGATGTTGCGCGGATGGGCGCAGTATCACCATCCGGTCTCGGCCAAGCAGACGTACAGCCGGATGGAGCATCTGATTTTTCGGAAGCTCTGGCGGTGGTCGAAGCGGAGGCATCCGCAGAAGAGCGCTGTATGGGTGAAGCAGAAGTACTTTCACTCTGTCGGTGCCCGGAAATGGGTGTTTGCCGTTCGCACGGAGCGTGAGGACGGTAGTTGGGGGCTGAAGGAGTTGTACCAGCTTAGCGGTACAGCTATCAAATGGCACACGAGGATCAAGGGCGAGTTCAATCCTTTTGATCCGAAGTGGGAGCAGTATGGCGAGACCTTGCGGCAGGGGCGCATGTGGGAACAGATGCGTTACCGAAAGCAGTGGGCCGCGCTATATCTGTCACAAGGCGGGCTATGCGCGCATTGTGGCTGTGCCTTGACGGACGAAACGGGTTGGAACGACCATCATCTGGAATATCGGATGCATGGCGGCACCGACGCCTTGTCCAACCGGGCGCTGCTTCACCCGCACTGCCACCGGCAAGTGCACGCTGGAAAACTAGTTGTAACTAAGCCGGTTCTGTCGTAGACAGAACTTTGTTTGTAGATTTGAGCCGTATGCGGGGAAACTCGCACGTACGGTTCTCGGGGGGCCCGGCTTTCGCAAGAAAGTCGGGCTACCCGACAGACAGATACCGCCGGCGACGCGGCGCGCCGAATGCTTGCACGCGCGCACCGTCCCCGCATCCTCGCGACCTTCGCTGCATGACTGATTCCGCCGCTCACGAACCCGTTTCCCAACCGGATTTCGACCCGAAAAAGACGCTCGCGCAACTGCCGCATCTGCCCGGCGTGTACCGCTACTACGACGGCGACGGCAACGTGCTCTACGTCGGCAAGGCGCGCAATCTGAAGAAGCGCGTGTCGAGCTACTTCACGAAGACGCTGCATTCGCCGCGCATCGCGATGATGGTCACGCGCATCCGCAAGATCGAGACGACCGTCACGCGCTCGGAAGCCGAAGCGCTGCTGCTCGAAAACAACCTCATCAAGGCGCTGGCGCCGCGCTACAACATCCTGTTTCGCGACGACAAGTCGTATCCGTTCCTCAAGCTGACCGGCCACAAGTTTCCGCGCATGGCGTACTACCGTGGCGCCGTCGACAAGAAGAACCAGTACTTCGGCCCGTTCCCGAGCGCGTGGGCGGTGCGCGAGAGCATCCAGATCCTGCAGCGCGTGTTCCAGTTGCGTACCTGCGAGGACTCCGTGTTCAACAATCGAACGCGGCCGTGCCTGCTGCATCAGATCGGACGCTGCACCGCGCCGTGCACGGGCCTCATCAACGAAGAGGATTACGCGCGCGATGTGTCGAACGCGTCGCGCTTCCTGCTCGGGCGTCAGGGCGAAGTGATGAAGGAGCTCGAGCAGAAGATGCACGCGTTCGCCGCTGATCTGAAATTCGAGCAGGCCGCGGCGGTGCGCAACCAGATGAGTTCGCTCGCGACCGTGCTGCATCAGCAGGCGATCGAAGTGGGCAGCGAAAGCGACGTCGACATCCTCGCGGTCGTCGCGCTCGGCGGCAAGGTGTGCGTGAATCTCGCGATGGTGCGCGGCGGCCGGCATCTGGGCGACAAGGCGTATTTCCCGGCGCACGTCGAAAGCGCGATGGCGCTCGGCGATGAAGACGATCTGCCCGACGTCGCCGACGTTCCCGATGCCGAAGAGACGCAGCCGTACGCGTCCGCCGCCGACGTTGCGGCCGAGCCGGTCGTCGAGACCGCCGAGCAGGATGCCGAAGCCGAAGCCGAACCCGCGCCCCGCGAAGGCGCGCTCGAATCCGAAGTGCTCGAAGCGTTCATGGCGCAGCATTACATCGGCAATCGCGTGCCGCCGGTGCTGGTCGTGAGTCATGCGCCGTCGAGCCGCGAGCTCATCGATCTGCTGGCCGAGCAGGCGGGCCACAAGGTGACGCTGCTGCGCCAGCCGCAGGGACAAAAGCGCGCGTGGCTCTCGATGGCCGAAAACAACGCGAAGCTCGCGCTCGCGCGTCTCCTGTCGGAGCAGGGCTCGCAGCAGGCGCGCACGCGCTCGCTCGCGGACACGCTTTCCATGGAGATGGACGATCTCGCGCAACTGCGCATCGAGTGCTTCGACATCAGTCACACGATGGGCGAGGCCACGCAGGCATCGTGCGTCGTGTATCACCATCACAAGATGCAGTCGGGCGAATACCGGCGCTACAACATCACCGGCATCACGCCCGGCGACGACTACGCCGCGATGCGCCAGGTGCTCACGCGCCGCTACGAGAAGATGGTCGCGCAAGCCGCCGCGAACGCGAACGACGAAGCCACGACGCTGCAACCCGACGATGCCGCCGATCCCAACGTCACGCCCGATGCCGCCGAACCGGTGGCCGCGGGCGGCACGCTGCCGAACATCGTATTGATCGACGGCGGCAAGGGTCAGGTCGAGATCGCGCGGCAGGTGTTTTCCGAGCTCGGGCTGGATCATGGCATGCTGGTCGGCGTCGCGAAGGGCGAAGGGCGCAAGGTCGGGCTCGAAACGCTGGTGTTCGCCGATGGCCGGTCCGCGCTCGAGCTCGGCAAGGAGAGCGCGGCGCTGATGCTCGTCGCGCAGATCCGCGACGAGGCGCACCGTTTCGCGATCACCGGCATGCGTGCGAAGCGGGCGAAGGCGCGGCAGACTTCGCGGCTGGAAGAGCTGGAGGGCGTCGGGGCGAAACGGCGGCAGCGGCTGCTCTCGCGCTTCGGTGGATTGCGCGGTGTGCAGGCGGCGAGCGTCGAGGATCTGGCGAGCGTCGAAGGCATCTCGCTTGCGCTTGCGCAGCAGATTTATCGTCAGTTGCATTGAAGCGCCGGAGGTCCGCCGCAAGCCGCGCGGCGCGTGGCGCCGCCTTGTGAGCGCGGGGTCGACGCGGCACAATGGCGGCTTCCTTACATGTCCCTCAACCGCTTTCGCCCATGCCGTTCAATCTACCGATCTTCCTGACGTGGCTGCGAATCGTGCTGATTCCGCTCGTCGTGGGCGTGTTCTATTTGCCGGACATGATGATGAACCCCGAGCATCGCAACCTGCTCGGCATGGTCATCTTCGTGCTTGCCGCACTCACCGATTGGTTCGACGGTTTTCTCGCGCGCAAGCTCAATCAGACGTCCGCGTTCGGCGCGTTCCTCGATCCGGTCGCCGACAAGCTGATGGTCACCGCGGCGCTGCTCGTGCTCGTGCAGCTCGGGCGGCTCAACGCGGTGATCGCGCTGATCATCGTCGGTCGCGAGATCACGATTTCGGCGCTGCGTGAATGGATGGCGCAGATCGGCGCATCGAAGAGCGTCGCGGTGAATCAGCTCGGCAAGTTCAAGACCGTGTGCCAGATGGTCGCCATTCCGATGCTGCTGTTCTACGGGCCGCTCAGGATCACCGGCACGCAATGGGTGATCGACACGCGCGTGTGGGGCCTGTGGCTCATCGATGTCGCCGCGTTTCTCACCGTCTGGTCGATGCTCTACTACATGAAGCTCGCGTGGCCGCAGATCCGCGAGCGCGGCGGCATGTTGTGAAGCGGTCGAGCCACGCGAGAAACGGGTATTGCAAAAAATTGCGTCGAACCCAAAAATTCCTCTCACAAAACAGTTGACAGTCCTCTTTAGCTTCTACATAATCTCGTTTCTCTGATGCACGACGCGACGCAGCAAAGCGAAGCAGCAGAGAAACAGTAGTAAGCACAGTAGCAAATGCGGGAGTAGCTCAGTTGGTAGAGCGCAACCTTGCCAAGGTTGAGGTCGCGAGTTCGAGACTCGTCTCCCGCTCCAGATTTTAAGTTTTCGGTGTTATCGGCGTTGAACTGGCTAAACGCAACGAAGCATCGAAAGCGGCAGTAACAGCGTTGCAGGATTTTGCGGGAGTAGCTCAGTTGGTAGAGCGCAACCTTGCCAAGGTTGAGGTCGCGAGTTCGAGACTCGTCTCCCGCTCCAGATTTTAAGTTTTCGGTGTTATCGGCGTTGAACTGGCTAAACGCAACGAAGCATCGAAAGCGGCAGTAACAGCGTTGCAGGATTTTGCGGGAGTAGCTCAGTTGGTAGAGCGCAACCTTGCCAAGGTTGAGGTCGCGAGTTCGAGACTCGTCTCCCGCTCCAGTCAAAGGGGAAGCCAAGCTTCCCTTTTTGTTTGGTGAATTAGCCGGCGCACTGACCGGCAAGCATCAAAACCGCTTACGGCGCGGTAGCAAAGCGGTTATGCAGCGGCCTGCAAAGCCGTTTAGACCGGTTCGACTCCGGTCCGCGCCTCCACTCGAAAAGCCCTGATTCGTCAGGGCTTTTTCTTTTTGGAACGCCGGTGCTCACTCGAATCGGCGTACCTTCGCGGCACGGCATAATTTCCGTACTTCAGACACCCCGACTCCAATGACCGATTCACTCTCGCGACTCGAATGGCGCTGGAAGCGCTTCGACGACCTGACGACCGTCGAGGTCTACGACATGCTCGCCGCGCGCAGCGCCGTGTTCGTCGTCGAGCAGAACTGCGTGTATGGCGACATCGACGGGCTCGATGTCGATGCGTGGCACCTGTTCGCTTATGGCGAAGGTGAGAAGCGCCCCGCGCTCGCGGGCTACTTGCGCGTGCTGCTGCCGGGCCATCCGGACGCGGACGAGAAGGACGTGCGTATCGGCCGCGTGCTGACGACCGCGAAGTTTCGCGGCCTGAAGCTCGGCAACGCGATGCTCGAGCGCGCGCTCGAACATATCTTGAAACAATGGCCCGATCAGCCGATCAGCCTGCACGCGCAAGCCCATCTGCAGCGCTTTTACGGCGCGTTCGGCTTCGTGCCGTCGTCGGGCGTGCATGACGAGGACGGCATCCCCCACGTCTGGATGCGCCATCCTGGCTTCGAATCATGACACCGCGGCCTTCGGGCCACTGACCGGGCGCGCCCGGTCAGTGGCCCGCCTTCCTTGCGCAAGCGCGCTCGCGCCGACAGCCGCAGCCAGCGACGCAGCGCGATAAAGCTCAACTCGATTCGGGAATCCATGGCACAAGGCCGCCGATCTGCTGGTTGCGCATCGGCGTATTCCAGGTGAACGCGCGTCTGCAGATCGAATAAGGCGTCGCGCGCCGGGCGCACGAGTCGAGGAACGAAGCGTGCATCGGGAATCGCGTCGCAGGATGATTCGATGCGGTCGACGCCACGAAATACGCCCTTGGCGACTCGGCCAGCGCATCATCGGCTTTCGGACTATTTTCGAGACGATATGGCGCACGGATCAAGCGCACAGAAAGCACATCGGACGAAGCTGTAAGCTAAGACCTTTCTTACTCGAAAGCGCTCGCGCGGTAAGATGCGCACACTCGCGCATGCATTGCGGCTTTCGAACCGGCGCACGTCACATCACAGGCGAACCACAGGCCAAAGATCGATGCAAATTCTTCCCGATTCCCTGTCTCTTGCCGAGACCGCGTTCTTCTTCGATTTCGACGGCACGCTCGTCGAGCTCGCGTCCACGCCCGATGGCATCTTCGTGCCGCGTTCCGTTCCCGACATCCTCGCAGCGCTGCGGCGCGCGACCAACGGCGCGGTCGCGGTCGTGTCGGGGCGCGGCATCGACAACATCGACTCATTCCTGCAGATGGCCGATCTGCCCGTCGCGGGCATGCACGGCGCCGAGCGGCGCGACTCCAACGGCGACGTGCAGCGCATCGGCTTCAACGACGAGCGCCTGCTGCGCATGGAGCATGCGCTCGAAAAAGTGGTCAGCGCGAACCCGGGCATGCTGCTCGAAATCAAGGGCGCAGCGCTCGCGCTGCACTACCGCAACGCGCCGGATCGCGAGTCCGCGGCGCGCGCGGCCACCGAAAAGCTCGTCGCGGAATACGCCGACGCCTACGTGCTGCAGCCCGGCAAGATGGTCTACGAGATCAAGCCGAAGGACGTCGACAAGGGGCGGGCAGTGCGCGCATACATGGCCGAGCCGCCGTTCACGGGCCGGAAGCCCGTTTTCATCGGCGACGATCTCACCGACGAGAAAGGCTTCGCGGTGGTCAACGAGTTCGACGGGCTGTCCGTGAAAATCGGCACCGGCGATACGGTGGCGCGGGCGCGCATCGAATCGGTCGAGCTGCTGCTCGACTGGCTGCAGGTGATCGCGGGCACGGCGGGGAAGCACGCGTGAGCCGATTGATCATCGTTTCGAACCGCGTTGCGCCGATTTCCGAAGGCGGTCCCGCGGCGGGCGGCCTTGCCGTCGGCGTCTACGACGCGCTGAAGGAAACGGGCGGCATGTGGTTCGGCTGGAGCGGCGACGTGCTCGCCTCGGCGCCCGATGGAATCAAGCTCGAAGAGCACGGACCGGTGACCTTTGCGACCATCGGGCTCGTGCGGCGCGACTACGACCAGTATTACCGCGGCTTTTCCAATGCGACGCTCTGGCCCGCGTTTCACTATCGGCCTGACCTGATCGAGTTCGATCGCAACGAATACGACGGCTATTGCCGCGTGAACCGCTGGCTCGCCGAGCAGCTCGCGCCGCTGCTCAAGCCCGACGACGTGATCTGGGTGCACGACTATCACCTGATTCCGTTTGCCCAGGCGCTGCGTGCGTTGGGCGTCGGGAATCGGATTGGCTTTTTTCTGCATATTCCCTTTCCAGCGTCGCAGATTCTGCTGAGCGTGCCGCGCCATCGCGAGCTGGTGGAAGCGCTGTGCGCGTTCGATCTGCTCGGTTTCCAGACGGAGCCCGATCTGCGCGCGTTCTGCGATTACATCGAAACTGAGGCGGGCGGCACCGTGGCACGCGACGGCGCGAAGCCAGTCGAGGTCCGCGCGTTCGACCAGACGCTGCGGGCGGCGGCATATCCGATCGGCGTCTATCCCGATGAAATCGCGGCACTCGCGAAAGACGGCGAAAGCGGGCGCGACGTCGGAATCGTCAAGACGACGCTGCATCATCGCAAGCTCGTGATGAGCGTCGACCGGCTGGATTATTCGAAGGGTCTCGTCGAACGTTTTCGCGCGTTCGAGCGGCTGATCGAGCACGATTCGCATCAGCGCAACAACGTGTCTTTCCTGCAGATCGCGCCGCCCACGCGTTCCGATGTCGACGCCTATCGCGACATCCGCCTGCAGCTCGAAGCGGAATCGGGCCGCATCAACGGCCGCTACGCCGAGCTCGACTGGACGCCGATCCGCTATATCCATCGCCAATACGAGCGGCCGGTGCTCGCCGCGCTGTTCCGCGAAGCGCACGTGGGCCTCGTCACGCCGTTGCGCGACGGCATGAATCTCGTCGCGAAGGAGTACGTGTCGGCGCAGGATCCGGACGATCCCGGCGTGCTCGTGCTGTCGCAGTTCGCGGGCGCGGCGCGCGAGCTGACGGCGGCGCTGATCGTCAATCCGCTCGATATCGACGGCATGGCCGATGCGCTCGCCACCGCGCTCAAGATGCCGCTCGACGAGCGCAAGGCGCGCTACGACGAGATGATGCAGCAGCTGCGCGAGAACAACGTCTCCGTCTGGCGCGACAACTTCCTGCGCGATCTGAAGGCGCGCCCGTAGACGCAAAAAAAGCCGCGCTCCTTTCGGATACGCGGCTTTCTTGCTTGCCGAAACGCTATGCGGGCTGCTGATGCGGCGTCGCGACGATCGACGGCACCTTGCCGTGCTGCTTCGACAGCAGCTCGCGATACAGCCCCGGACGCTCGCGCAATTCCTGCGGCGAGCCGTCGTCGATGACCTTGCCCGCGCTCATCACGATGATGCGGTCGAAGTTCTGCAGCGTCGACAGACGGTGCGCGATCGCGATCACGGTGCGGCCGACCATCAGCCGGTCGAGCGCCTGCTGGATCGCTTCTTCCGATGCGCTGTCGAGCGCGGACGTCGCTTCGTCGAGCAGAAGGATGGGCGCGTTCTTCAGGATCGCGCGCGCGATCGCGATGCGCTGGCGCTGGCCGCCCGACAGCTTCACGCCGCGGTCGCCGACGATCGTGTCGAAACCTTCCGGCATCGCCTCGATGAAGTCCGT
This sequence comes from Caballeronia calidae, assembly GCF_900044055.2. GTDB lineage: Bacteria > Pseudomonadota > Gammaproteobacteria > Burkholderiales > Burkholderiaceae > Caballeronia > Caballeronia calidae. Next base: position 8,510 of record NZ_FCOX02000079.1, read on the forward strand.
GCAGCGCGCCTCGCGTGCGGCGGCGAGCACTTCCTCGCGGCTCGCCTCCGGACGCCCGTAAGCGATGTTTTCGAACACGGTGCGATGGAACAGCGAAATATCCTGCGGCACGAGCGCAATGGCATGGCGCAGGCTGTCCTGCGTGATCGCGCCGATATCCTGACCGTCGATCTTGATGCTGCCTTTTTGCGTCTCGTAGAAGCGCTGCAGGAGCGCGAGCACGGTCGACTTGCCCGCGCCCGACTTGCCGATCAGGCCGACGCGCTGGCCCGGCTCGATATGCAGATGGAAGTTGTCGAGAATCGGGCGGCGGCGCGGGTACGCGAACGTGACGCTGTCGAAATCGACGCGCCCGCCTTGCGGCACGAGCTCCGTTGCATCCGAGCGATCCGGCATGCCGTGCGGCTCGAGCAGCGTCTGCACGGCTTCGGCGAGACGCGCGACGTGCTGCGTCACATCGACGAGCGCGACGGCCAGATCGCGCGTGCCGTGCAGGATCGTGAAGCCGAGCGAGCTGACGAGCACGATGTCGCCCGAGGTCGCGCGGCCTTGCGACCACAGCCACAGCGCCCAGCCGAGCAGGCCGGCCGAGAGAATCGCCGTCACGACCGCGTGGAACAGGCGCAGCTTTTCGAGGTACAGCAGGCTCTGCTGACGCGCGACCATTTCGGCCTTCACGGTCGAGCCGAAGCGCTTCTGCTCGCGGAAGGTCATGCCGAACGCGCGCACGAGCGCCATGTTGCCGATCACGTCGACGAGCTCGCCATCCACCGACGCCGCCTTCGACGCGAAATTGTGATGCCGCGCCGAGCCGCGCTTCGCGAGCCGGTAGAGGATCAGCGCGAGGATCAGCGACGCAGCCATCAGGCCGGCGGCCATCAGCGGGTTCACCGAAATGATCATCACGATCGCGCCCAGCACCGCGATGCACGGCGGCAGGACGTTCCACGCCATCACGTTTTCGGAGGTGTAGATCGCGTTCGAGGTCGCGGTGATGCGGCTCGCGAGCATGCCCGGCTGCTTCTCGGAGAAGTACGTCGGCGAGTGGCCGGACAGGTACGAGAAGAGATCCTTGCGCAAGTCGCCCGTGACGATCACGAACACGTGCGCGCCGACCCAGCCGCCGACCCGCCACAGCAGGTTGTCGGCGGCGATCAGTCCGACGAGGATCATGAACGCGCCCCAGAGCGGACCCGGATGGCCGCGGCCTTGTCCGAGCACGTCGATCAGATGCTTGATCGCGTATTGCGAGGCGAGGGCGCAGCCGACCGCCGCGAACACGCTGAAGAGCACGATGGCATGCGCGACGGGATGCCGGCGGATGTAACGCATCAGGAACGCGAGCGGTCGATGCGCGTAGCTCGAGAGCTTCGCGTTGTGCGCGTTACGCTGGGAGACGGTGAGTTGGTCCAATGGTCTTGTGTGGTCGTAGAGCGGTTGAGCGTATGTTGCGCCTTCGGGCAATGCCATGCGCGGGGCCGTCTGCGGCAACCGGCATGCGATGCGTCGCCCGATCCGGCGCGACTGACGTCAAGCGAGGCGACGCTGCGCCGTCTCCATCACTGAATTGTAGCCAGTATCGCGGAGAGGCAACGCGTCTTCGGGCATTCGATGCTCGGCGCGTGCGGCCATCCGAACATCGCCCGCGGCAAAAATCGGGCTGTCGCCAGCGCCTTCTTGACTGGCGGCTGCGCGGCTTACGGCATGGGCGCGCATTGTAAGCACAATGCGCGACTTTTTGCGATGAAACGCTTGCAGGGCAGGGCGCTCCTGGTGAACGCGCCATCTGCGCCGGGTTGAGAAAAGCACGTGCCGCGCCAGAGTTCGAATTCGATTGCCCGGAGACGGCGAGATATCCCGATTCGCTGCCTCCGCGTGCGTGGCGCCGCCCGAGCATCGCCGAAGCCCGTCCTCAAATGTAGAACAACCTTAATAAACAGGGGTTTGCAAAATGTATCCCCCTTGTAACAAGGTAAATAAGTTGAAATGACTGCCAGCGGACGTCTGCAAAAGCTCCATAATTCGGTCCGGGTTTGTCCCTAGGCCAATGACAGGTTTTTGCAAGTTCCCGTCAACCGTCGGAGCCGACGCGCGTTAATTGCTGGCGCGTGGGCTTTTTTGAGACATGGAACCGCAATTGCTCTATTCAGAGGCCTGCGCGACGAACCGGTGATCAGCGACCCCGCTTTTTCACTCGAGCATCAGCCACTTGCGCCGCGGCGACCGCGCCGCGGAAAGCTTCGCCCGAGCCGAGCGATTCGCTCTCCAACGTCAACACGACAGTAGTACTTGCCTGATCTTTCATTAGGAGTTTCACGACATGCGAATCGCTCAAATCGCGCCCCTCCACGAGGCTGTTCCGCCGAAGCTGTATGGCGGCACGGAACGCGTGGTGTCTTATCTGACCGAGGCACTCGTGGATGCTGGACACGATGTGACGCTCTTCGCGAGCGGTGATTCGCAGACGTCCGCGAAGCTCGAAGCGTTCTGGCCGCAGGCGCTGCGCCTCGACCCGACCATTCGCGACACGATGGCGCCGCACATGCTGCTGCTCGAAGAAGTCCGCCGCCGCGCCGACGAGTTCGACGTGCTGCACTTCCACATCGACTACTACCCGTTCTCGCTGTTCGCGCGCCAGCCGGTGCCGTTCCTGACGACCATGCACGGCCGTCTCGACCTGCCCGAACTGCAACCGATCTTCAGCACGTTCAACGACGTGCCGGTCATCTCGATTTCGGACAACCAGCGTCAGCCGCTGCCGCAGGCGAACTGGCTGTCGACGGTGTATCACGGTCTGCCGGAAAATCTGCTCAAGCCGATCCCGAACGTGGAGCCGGGCTACCTGGCGTTCCTCGGCCGCATCTCGCCGGAAAAGCGCGTGGACCGCGCGATCCGCATCGCGCAGGCCGCGGGCATGAAGATCAAGATCGCCGCAAAGCTCGACAAGGCCGACCGCGCGTACTACGAAGAAGAGATCAAGCCGCTCTTCGCGCTGCCGCACGTCGAATACATCGGTGAGATCAGCGAAGCCGAGAAGACCGAGTTCCTCGGCAACGCGCACGCGCTGCTGTTCCCGATCGACTGGCCGGAGCCCTTCGGCCTCGTGATGATCGAAGCGATGGCTTGCGGCACGCCGGTGATCGCGTTCAACCGCGGCTCGGTGCCGGAAGTGATCGAGAACGGCGTGTCGGGCTTCGTCGTCGAAGACGAGCTCAGCGCGATCGCCGCGGTGAAGCGTCTCGATACGCTGTCGCGCGCGAAGGTCCGCGCGGCGTTCGAAGCGCGCTTCTCGTCGAAGGTGATGGCTGCGAACTACGTGAACGTGTACGAAGAGCTGCTGCGCCAGAAGCGCCGCACCGTGCTGCGCGAAGTCAACGCGAGCTAAGCAAGTCTTGCCGCCGCCGGCGGCATCGCCTGAAAAACAACGCCCCGCGCGCCTCAAGGCACGCGGGGCGTTGTCGTAATAGCACATGCGGATGTACGTTTCGCGCGCCAGACCGCGCTACAGCTTTGAAACCTCTGACGGCATCCGTAATCTCCCTATAATGACCGGGCTTCGCGACGAGCGGAGCCGCATGCATCGTTCGTGGACAGGAGTGTTTCTTTTGGCGAGACCCAAGCAAATCAGCGCGAGCCCGGCGCCGGGCGCCGGCACCATGTTCGCCTTGCGGGCGATCGGACTGGTGCTCGCGGCGCGTTGGGCGTTCTCGATGTCGCAGATGGGCTATCTGTCCTCGCTGCGCGCGATGACGTCGTCGCCGTGGGCGTGCGTCAACCTCGTGCTGATCTTTCTGCTCGTCGTGCTGCCGGGTGCAAAGGCGCGCATGGAGCGGCCGCTGCATCCGCTGCCGCAGTGGCTGCGGCAGGCGCTGCGCTTTCTCGCGCTTCTGACGTTCGGCTTCGCGATCTTCTCCCTCGGCGCATTCGTCTGGAGCGCCGGCTGGCGGCGTTTCACGCAGGCGCTCGCCGAGACCAACGGCTGGCTCGTGGTCGGTCCGCTGCTGTACGCGGTCGTCATGTGGATCTGCCGGCCGCGCGCGCTGTGGCGCACGAATATCGCAGCGCGGCGTTTCGCGATCGGCCGATACGCCATTTCGCTCGATCCCGTCACGCGCACCGCGGTCGTCTGGGCGGAAAGCCGCAAGCTCGGCCAGTACGATGCGCGTGAACTGTCGGTGAAATGGCCGGCGCCGTCGCCGGACGCGGCGCCGTCCACCACGATCCTCACGCCCGCAACCGGGCCCGCCAGTCCCCCGATTCGCGCGAGCGGCGAAGTTCGGCGCGCCCGGTTCGCGCGTCGGCCGAAAGTCGAGTTGTTGTGGGACTCACCCGCCGCGGCCGGGCACAATCGCACCACGGTATTTCGCGCGCCGCTCGCCAACGAGGGCGATCGCAACGCGACGCGCGCGCTCGACGCGACCTTGCGTCAAATCTGAGTCGTTCGTTTTTTGCCTTCGTAAGCCGACATTGCCGTACACGTCGTTCCTGTCTCTTCAGGGAGGAAAGGATGCTGATACGTTGGTTGCTGGCCGCGCTTCACCTTCTCGCATTCGGCTTCGCGCTCGGCTCCGTGCTGGCGCGCGCCCGCGCTCTGCGGCGCCTCGATCCCTCGCAATCCATTCAGGCGAACGAGCTGCGCCTGCGCGATATCTTTCGCTCGGACAGCGTGTGGGGCGTCACCGCGATCGTGCTGATCGTCACCGGCGTGATGCGCGCGTTCGGCGGCTTCGAGAAGGGCGGCGCGTACTATTTGCACGAGCCGCTGTTTCATTTGAAGATGACGGCGCTCGTCGTGATCCTGCTGATCGAAGTCTCGCCGATGCTCGCGCTGATCCGCTGGCGCATCGCGGTCGCGCAAGGCGGGCCGATCGATCTCACGCGCGCCCGGCGTTTCGCCTGGATGAGCGATCTCGAAGCGGGACTCGTGATGGTGATGGTGATCGCCGCGAGCGGGATGGCGCGGGGCGTGTGGGCGTCCTAGGCGCTGTGTGATCCGCGTTTCTGCGGCAGAAAATGAAAAAGGCCCAAGTCGTGAGACTTGGGCCTTTTGATCTTCGGTGCTTGTCTTTACCAACACCAGAATTCTGGTGGGTAGTACTGGGATCGAACCAGTGACCCCTGCCGTGTGAAGGCAGTGCTCTACCGCTGAGCTAACCACCCGAAGAGAGACGAGATTATGTCAGGCGTTTCCCGTTTCGTCTAGTGCTTCTTTAAGTAATTTCGAAAAAACTACGCGGGCACCGCATCGCCTTCGGCGGGCGCCGGTTCCGTGCGCCACACGCTCGTGCCTTTGAGCGCCTTGTCGAGGCCGGTCAGCACGGCCTCGTGCGCGACGAGCTCTTCGGCGCTCGCCAGAATCACCGGCAGATCGAGATCGTCGAGTGCGATGCGCGATGTCGAAACCGAGCCCGACGCGGGCTGATCGCCGAGCATGTCGATGACGAGGCTTTCCTGGCCGCGCGTCATCGCGAGATAGACCTCGGCGAGCAGCTCCGAGTCGAGCAGTGCGCCGTGCAGCGTGCGATGCGCATTGCTGATGCCGAAGCGATCGCACAGCGCATCGAGCGAATTGCGCTTGCCGGGGAACATCTGCTTGGCCTGTGCGAGCGAGTCGATCACGCCCGCGCATGTTTCCGCGACCTTCGGCAGGCCGAGCTGCGCGAACTCCATGTCGAGAAAGCCGACGTCGAAGGGCGCGTTATGGATGATCAGCTCCGCGTCCGCGATGAAGTCGCGCAATTGCGCGGCGATCTCCGCGAACTTCGGCTTGTCGCTCAGAAATTCGGTCGTGAGGCCGTGCACCGCGAGCGCGCCGGGGTCGCTGTCGCGTTCCGGGTTCACATAGATGTGCAGGTTGTTGCCCGTCAGCCGGCGATTCACCAGCTCGACGCAGCCGATTTCGATGATCCGGTCGCCCGTCCTCGCGTTCAGGCCGGTGGTTTCGGTGTCCAGTATCAGTTGGCGCATAGATAGCGTGTATGTCGTTTAACTGTCGGCGAGCGATGTCACGCCGCGATTGGCGAGCGCATCGGCGCGTTCGTTTTCGGGATGTCCGGCGTGGCCCTTGACCCAGCGCCATTCGATCTCATGCTGCGCGACGAGCGCGTCGAGCCGCTTCCAGAGATCGGCGTTCTTGACGGGCGTCTTCGCGGCCGTCATCCAGTTCTTCTTCTTCCAGCCGTGGATCCATTCGCTGATGCCTTTTTGCACATACTGCGAATCGGTGTGGATGATCGCGTGGCACGGGCGCTTGAGCGCCTCGAGCGCCGAGATCACGGCCATCAGCTCCATGCGGTTGTTGGTGGTCGCGGCTTCCCCGCCGAACAGCTCCTTTTCCAGCGAGCCGAAACGGAGCAGGGCGCCCCAGCCGCCGGGACCGGGATTGCCCTTGCAGGCGCCGTCGGTGTAGATGTCGATTACCTTGTTCGATGCGGATTCAGTCATCAATGCTCGTTGCGAGTCTCGTTGCGCGTATGCGGAGCGGCGACCGGCGCGAGGCCGGGCGCGAGCGCGGGTTTTTTCAGCTTGCGCGGGCCGATGAGGCGCATGCCGCGCACGCGCTTCACCGCCGTGATCATGTACGCCGCGCCGAAGATGGGCCACCAGCGGTCGCCGGCGGCTTCCATGAACTGATAGCGTTGCAGCCACTTGTCGTTGATGAGCGGCGGACGATAGCAGCCGAAGCGCCCGCGTTCAAGATCGAATCCGAGCAGCTTGATCCAGTCCTTGATGCGCGTGAACGCGATCATCTCGTGCGCCGACGGCACGAACGGCCGTCCCGCCACCTTGCCGAGCGATTGCCGCGCGCCCCACAGGCTCAGCGAATTGAAGCCGAGGATGATCAGCTGGCCTTCGGGCACCAGCACGCGCTCGGCCTCGCGCAGCAGGCGGTGCGGATCGGGCGAGAATTCGAGCGTGTGCGGCAGCACCAGCAGATCGACGCTTTGCGCCTCGAAGGGCAGGTCGAGCAGGTCGCACCACACGGTGCTGCGGCCATCCGGCGCGCTCGCGGCGGGCAACGCGCTCACGCCGGGCATGGTCGCGCGCGGCGGCGTGTACGGCGCACTCGATGCGCTTTCGGCGTCGAGCACGAGCGCGCGGCCGGTCATGCGGTTCTCGCGCAGTGCGTCGAGCTGCGGCATGCCGAGCTGCAGCGCGTGATAGCCGAAGATGTCGGACACCACGTGATCGAGCTGCGCCTGCTCCCATTCGAGCACATAGCGTCCGGGCGCCGAGCTCGTCCAGGTGGGCCAGTCTATAATCGATCGATCAGACATGTTCGGGTTGCCGCATAGAAGATCGCCATGGATTCGCTTGCCAAGAAATTGCCTGCTCAGGATGCACTCGAATATGTGCCGGTTCCGGCGTTCGAGGACAACTACATCTGGCTCGTGTCGGACTCGCGCGATGCGGTCGTGGTCGACCCCGGCGATGCCGCGCCCGTCGAGGCCTGTCTCGCCAAGCGTGGTTGGCGGCTGACCGCTATTTTACTCACGCACCACCATCAGGACCACGTCGGCGGCGTGAAAGCGCTGCTCGATAGCCGAAAGGCAGAGGGCGGCGTTCCCGTCTACGGCCCGGCCGGCGAGCGCATCGAGCACCTCACGCAACGCGTCACGGGCGGCGATACGGTGCGCATCGGCCATCCGGCGATGGCGCTTTCCGTGATCGACGTGCCCGGCCACACCGCCGGTCATATCGCGTATTTTCAGGCGGGCGACCAGAACGGCTCGCCGCACCTGTTTTGCGGCGACACGCTCTTCGCGAGCGGCTGCGGCCGGCTCTTCGAAGGCACGGCGCAGCAGATGCTCGACTCGCTCGATGCGCTCGCCGCGCTTCCCGAGAACACGCAGGTCCACTGCGCGCACGAATACACGCTGTCGAACATCCGCTTCGCGCGCGCGTGCGAGCCCGACAACGCCGCGCTGCTGCGCTGGAGCGACGACGCGCAGGCCTTGCGCGCCGCCGGCAAGCCGACTTTGCCGACGACCATCGGCCATGAAAAAGCGGTGAACCCGTTTCTGCGCGCGGACGTCCCGGCGATCCACGCGACCCTTTCGTCACAGTTCGGCACGCCGGTTTCAGACCGGCTAGAAGCGTTTCGAATGATGCGAGGCTGGAAGGATAAGTTCCGCTGACCCAAAAGTATTGGGGCTAACTTCAACCGAAACGTTGGAATCGCTGTTAGATGCAGGATTTTGCAGGGGTTTTGCGCGCATTCTTATTGACGTCTTAATTGCTGTTCCGTACCATCGGCTGCAAATTTCCAAGCATATTTTTTGGAAGCAGAGACGTTCCATGCGACTAACACTTAGTGCGCTGTCCGTCCTGATGCTCGCCGCCTGCGCGAGCCAGGGACCAACAGCGTCCGATCCTCTTTCAGCTTCAACCACTTCCGCCGCCTCGCAGCAACAGCAGCAAAAAGTCGCCGACACGATTCGCCGCACCGCCGCAGCCAAGGAAACCATCAACGTCGATAAAACGCCGGTCACTTCGCTCGTCGGTTCGTCTGATCTCTGGAACCGGATCCGGGGCGGCTTCCAGATTCCGGACCTGCAAAGCGATCTCGTCGACATGCAGGTCAACTGGTATGCGCAGCGTCCCGATTACGTCGAGCGCATGACCACGCGTTCGCAAAAGTACCTGTATCACATCGTCGAGGAGCTCGAGCAGCGTCATATGCCGACCGAGCTCGCGCTCCTGCCGTTCATCGAGTCTGCGTTCAATCCGCAGGCGCTGTCCGTGGCGAAGGCCGCCGGCATGTGGCAGTTCGTGCCGGGCACCGGCCGCGACTACAACCTCAAGCAGAACATGTGGCAGGACGAGCGCCGCGACGTGCTGGCTTCGACGAGCGCCGCGCTGGACTACCTCTCGCGCCTGCACGACATGTTCGGCGACTGGCATCTCGCGCTCGCCGCGTACAACTGGGGCGAGGGCAATGTGCAGCGCGCGATCGCGCGTAACGAGGCGGCGGGCTTGCCGACCGACTACGAAAGCCTGCGCATGCCCAACGAAACGCGCAACTACGTGCCGAAGCTGCAGGCGGTCAAGAACATCGTCAGCAACCCGCAGATGTACGGCCTCACGCTGCCGGACATCCCGAACCATCCGTATTTCGTGACGGTCACGACCGCGCGGGACATCGACGTGACCATGGCTGCGAAGCTCGCCGGCATGAGCGTGGAGGAATTCCGCTCGCTGAACCCGTCGTTTGCGAAGCCGGTGATTCTCGGCGCGACCAATCCGCAGATTCTGCTGCCGTTCGACAACGCGGCTTCTTTCCAGCGCAATCTCTCGTCGTACACGGGCGCGCTGTCGTCGTGGACCACGTACACCGTGACCGAGCGTTCGCGTCCGGCAGCGATCGCCGAGAAAATCGGTGTCGATGCGGACACGCTGATGTCCGTCAACCGCATTCCGGCGGGCATGCGCCTGAAGCCGGGCTCGACGATCGTCGTGCCGCGCACGGATGACGACGACGAAGACATCAGCGCCGATGTCGCCGAAAACGCGATGCTCGCCATCGAGCGCGACGTGCCCGACACGCGCAAGATGGTGATCCGCGTGCGCCGCAAGCAGTCGGTCGCCACGCTGGCCGATCGCTACAACGTCTCGGTGGCGCAGGTGCGCGCATGGAACCGCACGCGCGGGGACATCGTCATGCCGGGGCAGGTGGTCGTCCTGCACGTTCCGTACGGTCGTCCGGTGCCGGCCGAGCCGGGTCCGGTGCGCGTGGAGGCGGTGGCGGCGTCCAGCCGCTCGTCGGGCGGCGTGTCGAAGATCGGCACGCGTGTGCCCGAGGCGAAACCCTCGCGCGGTGGCAAGACGCCCGTGCATTCATCGGGGAAAGTGACGAAGGTGTCGGCGTCGAGCGCTTCGCATGCGGCGAAGCCTGCCGCCACGGCCAAAACCGCGAAGCCTGCCGCCAGTACGAAAAGCAGCAAGAAGAAATAAGCGCCGGGCTTCTGCCGGAGCGCTAATCCACGCCGTCACCAAGGTGACGGCGTTTTCTTTTCGCGGCGCGGCTAAACTGGCGGTCCAAAAGAACCAGTGAAGCGTCTGTTTCATATGCCGTCCACCGTTCGTCTCCGCGTCTTTTTCCTCTTCGCCGCCGGCTACTTCGTCTCGTACGTGTTCCGAGGGGTCAATCTCGGCTTCGCGCCGCTGATCACGCACGACCTCGGCTTGTCCGCGGCGGATCTCGGTCTGCTGACTTCCCTTTACTTCATCGGCTTCGCGCTGGCGCAAATTCCCGTCGGCGTGTTGCTCGATCATTTCGGTCCGCGACGCGTCACGGCCAGCATGCTGGTCTTCGCCGCGGCGGGCATCTGGGTGTTCGGCGCGTCTCGCGGGCTAGCGGGGCTGATGATCGGCCGGTTGCTGATCGGCATCGGCGTGTCGGTTTGCCTGAGCGCGGCTTTCAAGGCATCCGCGCAGCACTTCGCGCTCGCGCGCTTGCCGCTCGTCAACGGATTCACGATGGCCGTCGGCGGGCTGGGCGGTGTCGCGGTCGGATCGCCGCTCGCGGCGCTTCTGCATGTCGCGACGTGGCGGCAAGTATGTGTGGGCCTTGGCGTGTTCACGCTCGTCGTCGCTGGCGCGATCCTCCTGTTCGCGCCGAAGAAGGCGGAGACCGATCCACATCATCGGGCGGATGTCGTCACGCAGTTCAAAGGCACCTGGCTGATTCTGAAGAGCGGCGTGTTCTGGAAGATCGCGTCGTTTTCGGTCGTCACGCAGGGCGTTTTCTACGCGATGCAATCGCTGTGGATTCGGCCCTATCTGCTCGATGTGATGGGTCTCGCGCCCGCGCATGCCGCGGCGCTCGTCTCGATACTCGGCTTCGCGATGATGTTCGGCTGCATCGGCTTCGGCGCGGCGGCGCGCGGTATGGAGCGGCGCGGGGTGTCGGTCTACGCGTTCTGCGGAGCCGGCATGGCGCTTTTCGTCGTCACGCAATTGCTGATGGTGCTGCGCGTGCCGTTGCCGCCGTCCGTCCTGTTGGCCGCGTACGGCGTCTTCGGCGGCACGGGCATTCTGAGCTACGCCGTCGCAGCGGAGTATTTTCCACCGCACATGATCGGGCGCGCGCATACCACGCTCACGCTCGTGATCTTTCTGTTGATCTTCGGCTTCCAGGTCGGCGTCGGCGCGATGCTGTCGCTGTGGCCGTCCGAGGGCGGGCGTTATCCCGCATCGGCGCATCTGACGGTGTGGATCGCGCTGATTGCGCTGCAGGTGGCGAGCGCGGTCTGGTACGTTTTTCCGAGCCGCGTCCTGCGCAAGCAGGATCACGAAACGCAGCGCGCCGTGCCCTGAGAGTTTCCCCAAATCTGGCGAATCTGACGTTTTTACGCTATAATTCGAAGGTTTGAGCATATCAACCCGCACCCTAGCGCCTACCTCCCACCCACCGTCGTTCGCTGCGCCAGTCAGCGCGCGCCGCATGCCGTCAATCGTCCGCTTCGATATCCCGTTTGCCACGCGCAAGCGAGCCGGTCAAAGCCACGATGCGCGCTACGCGAGCCGCCGCCAGCACTGCGCGAAGGAAACCCGCGCGCCACGAGCGACGGGAAGCCAAGCCTGAATTTCGGACAGACAGGTCGGTAACAGGGTGTTCCCCAAGGAGCTTCCCGTGTTGCCGTCATTTTCTCCCGCACTCCTCGCACTTGCCGACGGCACGGTCTTTCGTGGTCAATCAATCGGCGCGCCCGGTTCGACGATCGGCGAAGTGGTGTTCAACACCGCCATCACCGGTTATCAGGAAATCCTGACCGATCCGAGCTATGCACGCCAGATCGTCACGCTGACCTATCCGCACATCGGCAACTACGGCGTGAACGCCGAAGACGTCGAGGCCACCAAAGTCCATGCCGCCGGCCTCATCATTCGCGACCTGCCGGTGCTCGCCTCCAACTTCCGTTCCGAGCAGACGCTCTCCGATTATCTGAAGGCGCAAAACGTCGTGGCCATCGCGGGCATCGACACGCGCAAGCTCACGCGCATCTTGCGCGAGAAGGGCGCGCAGAACGGCTGCATTCTCGCCGGCAGCGACGACGAAGCGAAGGCGCTCGGTCTCGCGCGCTCGTTTCCGGGTCTCGCGGGCATGGATCTCGCGAAAGTCGTGTCGACGGAAAAGAGCTACGAGTGGACGCAGACCGAATGGCGTCTCGGCAGCGGCTACGGCAAGCAGGAAGCGCCGAAGTTTCGCGTCGTCGCGTTCGATTACGGCGTCAAGTTCAACATCCTGCGCATGCTGGCCGAGCGCGGCTGCCACGTCACCGTGCTGCCCGCGCAGGCAACCGCCGCTGACGCGCTCGCCCTCAATCCGGACGGCATTTTCCTGTCGAACGGCCCCGGCGATCCGGAGCCGTGCGATTACGCCATCGCAGCGACGCGCGAATTCATCGAACGCGGCATCCCGACGTTCGGCATCTGCCTCGGTCATCAGATCATGGGTCTCGCCGTCGGTGCGAAGACGATGAAGATGAAGACCGGCCACCACGGCGCGAACCATCCCGTGAAGGATCTGGAAGACGGCCGCGTGGTGATCACGTCGCAGAACCACGGCTTCGCGGTCGATGCCGCCACGCTGCCCGCCAACGCGAAGGTCACGCACGTCTCGCTCTTCGACGGCACGCTGCAAGGCTTCGCGCTCACGGACAAGCCCGCGTTCTGCTTCCAGGGTCACCCGGAAGCGTCGCCCGGCCCGCACGACATCGCGTATCTGTTCGACCGCTTCATCAAGCTGATGGAGTCGGCGAAGGTCGCCGCCTGACAGTAACGAACAAGTACCGAACATATATATCGAGAGCAGTTATGCCGAAGCGCACAGACATCAAGAGCATCCTCATCATCGGCGCGGGCCCGATCATCATCGGCCAGGCGTGCGAGTTCGATTATTCGGGCGCGCAAGCATGTAAAGCGCTGCGTGAGGAAGGCTACAAGGTCATCCTCGTCAACAGCAATCCGGCGACGATCATGACCGACCCGAACACGGCCGACGTCACGTACATCGAGCCGATCTCGTGGGAAGTGGTCGAGCGCATCATCGCGAAGGAGCGCCCGGACGCGATCCTGCCGACCATGGGCGGGCAGACGGCGCTCAATTGCGCGTTGGATCTCTTCCATCACGGCGTGCTGGAGAAGTACAAGGTCGAGCTGATCGGCGCATCGCCGGAAGCAATCGACAAGGCGGAAGACCGCCAGAAGTTCAAGGACGCGATGACGAAGATCGGCCTCGGTTCGGCCAAGTCGGGCATCGCGCATTCGATGGAAGAAGCGCTCGCGGTCCAGGCGCAGATCGCGGAAGCGACGGGCAGCGGCGGTTATCCGACCGTGATTCGTCCGTCGTTCACGCTGGGCGGCTCGGGTGGCGGCATCGCATACAACAAGGAAGAGTTCGAGGAAATCTGCCGTCGCGGTCTCGATCTTTCGCCTACGCGCGAACTGCTTATCGAAGAATCGCTGCTCGGCTGGAAAGAGTATGAGATGGAAGTGGTCCGCGATAAAAAGGACAACTGCATCATCGTGTGCTCGATCGAAAACCTCGACCCGATGGGCGTGCATACCGGCGATTCCATCACCGTCGCGCCCGCGCAGACGCTCACCGACAAAGAGTATCAAGTGCTGCGTAACGCGTCGCTCGCGGTGCTGCGCGAGATCGGCGTCGATACGGGCGGTTCCAACGTTCAGTTCGCGATCAACCCGAAGGACGGCCGCATGGTCGTCATCGAGATGAATCCGCGTGTGTCGCGTTCGTCCGCGCTGGCGTCGAAGGCGACGGGTTTCCCGATCGCCAAGGTCGCCGCGAAGCTCGCCTGCGGCTACACGCTCGACGAACTCAAGAACGAAATCACCGGCGGGCAGACGCCCGCATCGTTCGAGCCGACGATCGATTACGTCGTGACGAAGGTGCCGCGCTTCGCGTTCGAGAAATTCCGCGAAGCCGATTCGCGCCTGACGACGCAGATGAAGTCCGTCGGCGAAGTCATGGCGATGGGCCGCACGTTCCAGGAATCGTTCCAGAAGGCGCTGCGCGGTCTCGAAGTCGGCGTCGACGGTCTCGATGAAAAGACCAAGAGCCGCGACGAAGTGATCCGCGAGATCGGCGAGCCGGGTCCGGACCGCATCTGGTATCTCGGCGATGCATTCCGTCTCGGCCTGACGATGGAAGAGATCTTCGAAGAAACGTCGATCGATCCGTGGTTCCTCGCGCAGATCGAACAGATCATCCTTAAGGAGAAGGCGCTCGAAGGCCGCACGCTCGAAAGCCTCACGCGCGACGAGTTGCTGTATCTGAAGAAGAGCGGTTTCTCGGATCGTCGTTTGGCCAAGCTCACCGGTTCGAAGCAGGACGACGTGCGCAAGAAGCGCCACGCGCTGAAGGTGCGTCCGGTGTACAAGCGCGTCGACACGTGCGCGGCCGAATTCGCGACGAAGACCGCTTACATGTACTCGACGTATGAAGAAGAGTGCGAAGCGAATCCGACGGACAAGAAGAAGATCATGGTGCTGGGCGGCGGCCCGAACCGGATCGGGCAGGGCATCGAGTTCGACTATTGCTGCGTGCACGCCGCGCTCGCGATGCGCGAGGATGGTTATGAAACCATCATGGTCAACTGCAATCCGGAAACGGTGTCGACCGACTACGACACGTCCGACCGTCTGTACTTCGAATCGCTGACGCTCGAAGACGTGCTCGAGATCGTCGATCTGGAAAAGCCTGTCGGCGTGATCGTGCAGTACGGCGGCCAGACGCCGCTCAAGCTCGCGCTCGACCTCGAGGCGAACGGTGTGCCGATCATCGGCACGTCGCCGGACATGATCGATGCAGCCGAAGACCGCGAGCGTTTCCAGAAGCTGCTCAAGGATCTCGATCTGCGTCAGCCGCCGAATCGCACCGCGCGCGCGGAAGACGAGGCGCTGAAGCTCGCGGAAGAGATCGGTTATCCGCTGGTCGTGCGTCCGTCCTATGTTCTCGGCGGCCGCGCGATGGAAATCGTCCACGAGCCGCGCGATCTCGAGCGCTATATGCGCGAGGCCGTGAAGGTGTCGAACGATTCGCCGGTGCTGCTCGACCGCTTCCTCAACGACGCGATCGAATGCGATGTCGACTGCATCTCCGATGGCGACGACGTGTTCATCGGCGGCGTGATGGAGCACATCGAACAGGCGGGCGTGCACTCGGGCGATTCGGCGTGCTCGCTGCCGCCGTATTCGCTGTCGAACGAAACCGTCGATGAGCTGAAGCGACAAACCGCCGCCATGGCGAAGGCGCTCAACGTCGTCGGCCTGATGAACGTGCAGTTCGCGATCCAGCAGGTTCCGCAAGACGATGGCTCGAAGCAGGACATCATCTACGTGCTGGAAGTGAACCCGCGCGCATCGCGCACGGTGCCGTATGTGTCGAAGGCAACGGGCTTGCCGCTCGCGAAGATCGCGGCCCGCGCGATGGTCGGTCAGAAGCTCAAGCAGCAGGGCGTGACGAAGGAAGTCATTCCGCCGTACTTCAGTGTGAAGGAAGCGGTGTTCCCGTTCATCAAGTTCCCGGCGGTCGACCCGGTTCTCGGACCGGAAATGCGCTCGACCGGCGAAGTGATGGGCGTGGGCCGCACCTTCGGCGAAGCGCTCTTCAAGTCGCAGCTCGCGGCGGGTTCGCGTCTGCCGGAGTCGGGCACCGTGCTGCTGACCGTGATGGACGCCGACAAGCCGAAGGCCGTCGAAGTCGCGCAGATGTTGCACGAGCTCGGCTACCCGATCGTCGCGACCAAGGGCACGGCGGCTGCGATCGCGGCGGCGGGCGTGCCGGTGAAGACGGTCAACAAGGTGAAGGATGGCCGTCCGCACATCGTCGACATGATCAAGAACGGCGAGATCGCACTCGTCTTCACGACGGTCGACGAAACGCGCGCGGCGATCGCCGATTCGCGTTCGATCCGCATGAGCGCGCAGGCCAACAAGGTCACGTACTACACGACGATGTCCGGCGCGCGCGCCGCGGTCGAAGGCCTGCGTTATCTGCGCGATTTGGAAGTCTATGATTTACAAGGCTTGCACGCTCGCCTAAACTAAGACTTCGATTACTGGTCTAAGCATCACGAGCCGCGGTTAAGCGGCGTCTCCTTTAGCCGGGAGATGCGCTTAACCGCGGTAATTTTTTTGACGAAATTGTTTGTGAGTGGTCTATGAGCACGATTCCTTTGACGAAGCGCGGCGCGGAATTGCTGCGCGACGAATTGCAACGCCTGAAGGCCGTGGAGCGTCCGGCGGTCATCAATGCGATCGCGGAGGCGCGCGCGCAAGGCGACTTGTCGGAAAACGCGGAATACGACGCCGCGAAGGAAAAGCAGGGGTTCATCGAGGGCCGCATCGCGGAGATCGAGTCGAAGCTGGCTGCTGCACAAGTGATCGACCCGACGCAGGTCGAGGCGGAAGGCCGCGTCGTGTTCGGCGCGACGGTCGAGCTGGAAGATCTGGAGTCGGGCGATACGGTCACGTACCAGATCGTCGGCGATGACGAAGCGGACCTCGATCACGGTCTCATCTCGGTGAGCTCGCCGATCGCGCGCGCACTCATCGCGAAGTCTGAAGGCGACGTGGCGTCGGTGCAGGCACCGAGCGGCGCGCGCGAATACGAAATCATCGCGGTTCGCTACGTCTGATGGAGCACCGGCTCTTTCGCACCATCAGCATGGTCTGGGTCGGCAGCTTGCTGACTCTCGGCCTCGTCGCCGCGCCCGTTCTCTTTTCGATGCTCGACCGCACATCGGCGGGCTCAGTGGCGGCGCAACTCTTTCGGATCGAAGCGATCATCGGTGTGATCTGCGCGCTCGCGCTGATCGTCATCGGCAATCGCTTCGTGAAAAGCGGCATCGTCGATTACAAGCGCGTGCGGTGGGTGGTCGCGGTGATGCTCGTGTGCGTGCTGATCGGCTATTTCGCGCTGCAGCCGTTCATGAACTCGCTGCGCATGGCGGCGCAGGAAACGGGCTCCGATCTCGCGAGTTCGCCGTATGCGAAGGAGTTCGGCATCCTGCATGGGATATCGAGCGCGATCTATCTGATCGAATGCCTGTTCGGCATTGCGCTCATTTGGCGTCTGCCCGGCGCGGCGCCGGTGAAGGTCGTGCCGAAGGGCAAATCGGCCAAGGTCGCGGCGAAACGGGCGCGTAGCTGAATTGAGGTTGTCTGCGGACGGCGCGTGCGTTCCACAGGAAGCGCACGCGCCGTTGGCTTATTTCACCGCCTGATGCTGGCGCTTCGCGCTGGTCTGACGCTTCTTCGCGCGCTTCACGTTACCGCCGGCCGTGACGCGCTCGTTGCCCAGCACCTTCAGCGTCTGCTTCTTGGGCTTCTTGAAAGCAGGTGCATCGCGCGTGATTTTCACGGCTTTCACGGTGCGCGGCGCGCGGCCTTTCGTCGACCGTTCCTCGGCGGCTTCGCCCGCGCTCGGCGGCATCGTGCTGCGCGTGCGCGTAGCGCGGCTCTTCGGCGCGGCGCCTTCGGGCCTCCAGATCACGAGCAGCTTGCCGATATGCTGGATGGGTGCCGCGTTCAGGCGATCGCAGATTTCGTCGTAGATCCCGACGCGCGCGTCGCGTTCGTCGCCGAACACGCGGACCTTGATGAGCTGGTGCGCCTCGAGGTGCACGTTGATCTCTTTGAGCACGGCATCGGTCAGACCCTCCGCGCCGACGAGCACGACGGGCTTGAGCGCATGGGCCTGGGAGCGCAGATCGGAGCGCTCGGCGGGGGAGAGTTGGAGAGCTGGCATGAGAAAATTGGGACTCGACTAAAATGGGGGCGACATGAGCGGCGCACGTGGCGCGCGCGCGAGGCGGTTCGAACACGCCGAAAGCGAAAGCGCACGGCTTCGCGCCGAATCTGCGGCGCATCGATCGCGCCACCGCCCACCAGAAACAGAACAGGCCGGATGCCGGGTTTCGACGCGCGTGAGCGCCCGAGGACCGGTCCGGCCGACAAGACGCGTATTATCCGCTAAAAGCCTCGCGCAATGCAGCAAAATACGCACCCGGCGCGCCGCTTCGTACGATAGCGTGCGCTAAATGAGCTTAGTTTGAATGGCAAAGAACCGTTTTAATCAGTCGTGGTTGCATGACCACATCAACGATCCCTACGTGAAGATGGCGCAGCGCGAGGGCTACCGCGCGCGCGCTGCATACAAGCTGAAGGAGATCGACGAGCAGGACAAGCTCATCAAGCCGGGTCAGGTGATCGTCGATCTCGGCTCGACGCCCGGCAGCTGGAGCCAGTACGCGCGCAACAAGCTCGCGCAGGGCGCAAAGCGTGACGCGGAGCGCCAGGGCGGCATCGACGGCACGATCATCGCGCTGGATATCCTGCCGATGGAGCCGATTGCGGACGTCACATTCATCCAGGGCGACTTCCGCGAAGACGACGTGCTCGCCAAACTCGATGAAATCGTCGGCGAACGTCAGGTGGATCTTGTAATTTCCGACATGGCCCCCAACCTCTCAGGCGTAGCGAGTGCGGATGCCGCGCGCATCGAGCATCTCTGCGATCTGGCGCTGGAGTTCGCGCAGAACCATCTGAAACCGGAGGGTGCGCTGCTGGTCAAATGTTTTCATGGCAGCGGATATAGCCAGATCGTCGAGAAGTTCAAGCACCAGTTCAAAGTGGTGGCGCCGCGCAAACCCAAGGCCTCTCGCGACAAATCGTCGGAGACATTTATTCTCGGGCGGCGGCTCAAGCGCCCGAACTGAACGGCCCGCTCAAGCGATTCGGCGAATATCGACGATATTTTCGCCGATTATGCCGAAAAAGGCCTGTCCGCCGCTATTTGTGCGGTAGATAAACCTTATGGCAGGGGTTAGCGGTCTGGATTAGAATGCTTTGGTGGCGTCGCAAGGTTTATGTAGGCGCCCGTCTATGAGTGAGGAGTGGTGCTTTGAACAACAATATGTTCTCTAAAGCGGCAGTGTGGCTCGTGATCGCACTGGTGCTGTTTACGGTGTTCAAGCAGTTCGATAAGCCCCGCGTCCAG
>NZ_FCOX02000080.1 GCF_900044055.2 Caballeronia calidae
ATGCGATGCAGGATCGATACCTTCCCTGCCAGCGGCAAGCGATACTTCGCGATTTGGCCGATCCCGATGTTCCGGTATTCCGGCCTTGGTTTTTTCAATGCTTCAGCCACATTAGACCCCTTCCCAATCTGAATTGACGATGCGCGCGGCGTCGATGGTCGACACGGGCGCGACTCGTCCAGCCTGATCCGCCTCGAAAAGCGTCCGGCGATGTAATTGGGGAAAAGTTTTTTGCCCGCGCATTGCGCGATAGCGGTATTTTGTCGCGCGATTGATATACTGTCCAATATCTATCGCGTCTTTCTGAAATATTTTTTAAAGATATCGGATGGAACTGCGTCATATCCGCTACTTTCTGGCCGTTGCCGAGGAGCGCAATGTCACGCGCGCGGCGGAACGGCTCGGCATCGGCCAGCCGCCGCTCAGCCAGCAGATTCACGCGCTGGAAGACGAGCTCGGCGTGCGCCTCTTTCGCCGCACGGGGCACGGCGTCGTGCTGACGGAAGCCGGCGAGGCGTTCGCCGTCGATGCCAAGCGCCTCATGAACGATGCGCGCCTCGCCGTCGAAAAGGCCCAGAGCGCGGGGCGCGGCGAGATCGGGCAGCTCAATATCGGCTTCACGGGATCGGCGGCGTTCAATCCCGTCGTGTCGAAGCTCATTCGCTCGTATCGGCAGGCGTATCCGAATGTCACGCTCACGCTCACCGAAGGCAACACGGCGCAACTGCTCGCCCATCTCGATGCCGGCCGCGTCGACGTCGCGTTCGTGCGTCTCGGCAGTCAGTCGCCTGCGGGCGTGCAGATCAATCACATCGCGATCGAGCCGATGAAAATCGTGCTGCCCGCCACGCACACGCTCGCGAAAAAGCGCAAGGTGCCGCTCGCGGCGCTCGCCGACGATCCGTTCGTGATGCTGCCGCGAGAGGCCAGCCCGACCTTGCACGACGTGATCATCGGCGCGTGCCGGGAAGCGGGATTCGAGCCGGTCGCCGGGCAACAGGCGCCGCAGCTTTCGTCAGTCGTGAATCTGGTGGCGGCGGAGTTCGGCGTCTCGCTGGTGCCGGCGTCCGTGTGTCAGATTCAGGTCGATGGCGTCGCCTACACCGATGCGCTCGGCAGCGCCATCTCCATCCGTCTGGCATTGGCGTCGCGCATCGATGCGACTGCCGCGAAGACCGCCAATTTTCTCGACATCGCACGGCAAGTCGTTACTTCATCGACGTGAGCTTGTCATCAGAATAAGCGCGCATTGAATTCGCCGCGTTTCCGTCCAACACTTCAGCTGGCAAGAAAAGCGTCGAGAAGGCCGAATCCTTTGGGAACGAGGAGCAAGGTCATGCGCGAGAAAACGAAGCATCCGCTGCAATGCACGCCCGCGTGCCGCCGGAGTTTCCTCAGATCAGTTGCATCTGCAACTATCGCCGGGCTGACCGCCCCGCCGCTTCTCGTCACATCCGCGCACGCCGATGCATTGACCCGAGCACAGCGCGACGGCATGACGCCCGAGCAGATCATCGCAGCCATGAAGCGCGGCAATGAGCGCTTTCAGAAGGGCGAGCGAAAGGCGCGCAACTATCTGCGTGAACAGAAGGCGAGCGCGAAGGGGCAATATCCGGCGGCGGTGCTGCTGAGTTGCATCGACTCGCGCGCGCCCGCCGAGGTCATCATGGATCTGGGCATCGGCGATATTTTCAATTGCCGCATCGCGGGCAATATCGAGAACGACGATATCCTGGGCAGCATGGAATTCGCATGCAAGCTGATGGGCGCGAAAGTCGTGCTGGTGATGGGACATACCTCGTGCGGCGCGATCAAAGGCGCGATCGCCAATGCCGAACTGGGCCATCTCACCGGATTGCTCGCGCGCATCAAGCCCGCCGTCGATGCAACGCAGTACGACGGTGAACGCACCGCGACCAACTACGCGTTCGTCGACAAGGTGGCGCGCAAGAATGTCGAGCTGACCATCGCGCAGATTCGCCGCGACAGCAGCGTGCTCAGCGAGATGGAAAGCCAGCACGCCATCAGGATAGCCGGCTCGATGTACAACCTGAGCACGGGCGCGGTGGAGTTCTTCTCTTAACTCTCGACGCGCTCGCGGACTTCTTCCTTGTGCGTCGCGACGCCGCGAACGGCTGTCCAGTACTCGGTCCGCACACCGATGCGCTCGGACACGAACGGCCCGCCGCGCGTCGAGCGGTAATGCGCGAGCGCACGATACACGAGACGCTGCCCGATGAGCAGAATCGGCACGTTGAGCAGCACCATCACGATGTTCATCAGATCGGACAGCGCCCAGAGATTCGGCAACTCGAGCCCGGCGAGCACGGTCAGCGCGCCGAACGGCACGAACACGAGCGATCCCACGACACGAATACCCATGATGAACCCGCGGCTGCGCGAAATGAAGTTCGCCGAAATTTCCGCGAATGAAATCATGCCGAGCAGCGTCGTGAACGCGAAGAGCCCGTAGCACACGCACATCACGATCTTGATGACCTGCGCGACCGAAACGGGCACGAGCGTTTCGACCGATGCGAGATACACCGTGATCTTCGATGCCCTGACTGATTCCCACGCCTGCCCGTCTACGGTGCCGGTCCACACGTGCGCCATCACGACGATGAAGCCGGTCATCGTGCAGATGACCATCGTGTCGAAGAACACGCCGAGGCTTTGCACGAAGCCCTGTTCGCACGGGTGATCGTTGTCGGCGATCGCGGCGGCCATCGTGATGGTGCCCTGCCCCGCTTCGTTCGACATCAGCCCGCGCTTCACGCCCTGCGCGAGCGCCGTGCCGATCGCGCCGCCGAAGAGCGCATGCGGCGCGAACGCACCGACGATCACCTCATGAAAGAAGTACGGAATCAGCGGCAGGTTGATCAGGATGATGACGAGCGACATTACGCAGAAGAGCGTCGCCTTGATGGGCACGAGCACATCGGTATAGGCGGTCACGCGGCGGATGCCGCCCATGATGATGAACGCGCACGCCGCGATGAGCGCGACCGCGATGACGTAATACACCGTCGACTGACGCGCGAGATGCGTGCCCGCCACCGTATCGGCGATGGTGCCGATCGCGGTGAACACGTTGAACGTTTGCGGCGGCACGTTGAAAAGGGCGTACACGATGAACACGATCGACAGGAACGTGCCGACGATGCGCTTGTCGCCGAGAATGCGCCGCCCATAGAACGGCAGGCCGCCGACGAACTCGTCGTGCTTCTTCTCCTTGAAGAGTTGCGCGAGCGTCGACTCCATGAACGCGGTGGCCATGCCGAAGAATGCGGCCACCCACATCCAGAACAGCGCGCCCGGCCCGCCGACGGAAATCGCGCCCGTGATGCCGACGATATTGCCCGGCCCCGCGCGCATCGCGAGCCCGAGCATGAAGGAGGCGAGCGCGCTGACGCCGGTCTTCGACGGCTGACGCCGCAACATGATGCGCACGATCTTGCCGACGTTCATCGTCTGGATGAATCGCGTGCGAATCGTGAAGTGAATGCCCACGCCGACGAGCAGCAGAATCGCGAAGGAGAACTGCCCGAGAACGGGAATTTGCGAGTACGCCTTGAAATTGGTGGGGAAATCCCACAAAAAATCCGAGACGGGCGCAATGAACGCAAACAGTGCATTCACGGTTTGGAAGAGACTTTCCACGCGGGGCGTTCCTTTCGTGCTTCGGCCTGCTTCAGACAGGCGTTAGGAATATTGAGAAACCAGCGATTTTCGAGACTGGCAGGCGTGCCTGCGCGGCACGAAACGTGTGAGGCGCGATTATACGTTTCCGCGCGCCGCGTTCCGGCGCGCGTCTGTCGCAATCGGCGTGGAGTTCGACACATCAAGTGTCGATGGACTTCGACGAAGGCTCGTCCCCGTGAACGAGCCTTCCTTTTGATGGCGGATGGCGAAGCTGATTCGGTGAGGTGGCTAAACTAGCCGGTTAGTTGCGAGGCATCAATTCAACGCAATGGCAGCCGCCGCGCCCACCGGCGAGCCTTCGACCGCAACGGACGGCTTCCCATCGGGACCGACCGGCACATCCCCGACGAGCGTCGTGCGATAAAGCTGTCGATCGAAGTCGAGATCGAAGATATCGCTCGGCGCGAGATGCGCGGTCGTGCGGTTGTCCCAGAACGCGACGCTGCCCGGCGCCCACTTGAAGCGCACCGTGAACTCCGGCCGCGTGACGTGCTCCCACAACAATTCGAGCAACACCTGACTCTCGCGCGGCGCCAGTCCGGCGATATGTTTGAGAAAGCCGGGACTCACATACAACGCGCGCTCGCCGGTCTCGGGATGCACGCGCACGAGCGGATGCTCGCTCACGAGCGTGTGATCGGTGACGGCCTTCGTGAATGCATCGGTGCCGCTCGCACCCTGCGGCGGCGCGAATCGGTGCACGCCGCGCAAGCCATCGACGAAAGCGCGCAGCGGCGCGGACAGCTTTTCGTACGCGATCACGAGATTGGTCCATTGCGTGTCGCCGCCATACGGCGGGATCGTCACGCCGCGCAGGATCGATGCGAACGGCGGATTCACGGCGGCGGTGACATCCGTGTGCCAGCCGGTCCACGGACGCAAAAGCGTCTGGCCGTCGAAGCGCGTGGCCTTGCGGAACTTCGAGATCGAGTAAATCTCCGGATGGCCTTCGACGTGACCGAACACCGGATGTCCTACTGTCAGCTCTCCGAATTGCGCAGAGAACGCGATGTGCTGCGCGTGACTCAGGAATTGCTCGCGAAAGAAGATCACGCGCCATTCGAGCAGCGCCGCGCGGATCGCGCTCACCTGTTTTGCAGACAAGGGACGCGTGAGATCGACGCCGCCGATCTCCGCGCCGATATGCGCCGACAGCGGGCTGACGGTCAATTCCGTTTCATTGGCAATGGCTGCTGCGTTCATCGTGGTCTCCTGTCGACATGCATTGAAATGGCCGGTGTGCTCAACTGCCTTGCGCGTTCGGGTCGTCAGCGAAGAAGTAATCGCGCCACGATTTCGGCTCGTGCCGGAGCACGCCCACCTTATGCAGGAACGTGCCCAGTTGCAGCGTGTTGTGCGGTGCCGTCGCGAAGCTCGCTTCCCTATCGCCCAGAATGCGTTCGACGAACGCGGGCGACAGCTTCGAGCCATCCTGACGAATGTAGATCGCCGCGGCCTGCGCCTTGTTCTTGTCGACGAACCTCGCCGCATCGTCGAGCGCCGCGCGTACGGCGGCATACGTCTTCGGATTGTCCCTGCGCCACTTGTCGGAAGTCACGACGACGCTGCCCGTCGACGGTCCGCCAAGGATCTCGGTGGAGCTCGTCACCTTGTGGATCTTCGGGTCTTCGAGTTCCTGATACTGATACGGCGCGTTAGAGAAATGCAGGTTGATGACCGAGTTGCCCGAGAGCATCGCGGTCGTCGCATCGGCGTGCGGCATGTTCACCTCGAAGCGGTCGAGGCGCGCATAGTTCGCATCGCCGTATGCCTGCGCCGATGCCATCTGCAAGAGACGCCCTTGCTGCGACACCGCGACGGACACCACCGCGATGCGATCCTGTTCGCCGATATCCCTGATGCTGCGAATACGCGGATCGTTGGTCACGAGATACACGGGCACCGCGCTCTGCGCCGCGATCGCGCGAAAGTCCTGATGCCCGCGCGTGCGGTCCCAGATCGTCATCAACGGCCCGATGCCGATGGTCGCGATATCCGCCGCGCCCGAAAGCAGCGCCTCGTTCACAGCCGCGCCGCCCGAGAGCGTGTTCCATTGCACGTCGATATCGAGCCCCGAGCGCGCGCCCGCTTTCTCGATGAGCTTCTGGTCCTTCGCCACCTTGAGCAGCAGCGAACCGATGCCGTATTGATCGACGATCTTGACCTTGCCCTCGGCGTGCGCGCGATGCATCGGCCAGGCGAATGCCGCCATCAACGCGAACAGGGCGCAGAGGCGCTGCAGTGAAGGTGTCGTCATGCGGGGATATCGTGGAAGCGCGGCGAGCGATCAATGTACTAGCCGCTTCCTCACACGCGAACGAAGAAATCCCGATACGGATAGCATCGTTCGCGATAAGCGCCGATGCGGCGCTCACGACGTTTCGATGCACCGCGCCGTGCGGATAGCGCAGTGCGATGAAGCGTGCTTACCAGTGATAGTTCATGCCGGCGAAGACCTGACGTCCATAGCCGAACGCGCACCAGCTCCCGTAGTAGCACGACGCGACGTATTCCTTGTTGAAGAGGTTCTGCGCGTTCACGTAAAGCTCCGCGCCCTTCAACTGCGCCGCCGCGCGGCCGAGGTCGTAACGCAGCGTGGCATCGACGAGAAAGAAGCTCGACACCTTGAAGCTGTTGTCGCTGCTGTACGTCGTGCCGGTATAGCGTCCGCCCGCGCCCATCGAAAGACCGGCGAGCGGCCCGCGATCGATCGTGTAATACGCCCACAACGAAGCCTGATTCTGCGGAATGGCGGGGAGGAACTTGCCGTCGAGTCCGCTGTTGTCCTTCGTGTACTTCGTATTGAGGTACGTATAGCTCGCGGTGACGTTCAACGAATCCGTGAGGCTCGCCTTCGCTTCGAGCTCGACGCCGAGCGATCTCGCCTCGCCCACCGCCGACTGGAAGTTGGGATTGTCGGCGTTCACGGTCAGCAGGTTCTTGCGCGTCAGATCGAACAGCGCGGCCGAGAAGAACGCGTTGTAGCCCTTCGGCTGGAACTTCACGCCGATTTCGTACTGACGTCCCTTCTCGGGCGAGAACTGATTGCCGTTGATGTCGGTGCCCGCTTGCGGCGTGAACGATTCGGTGTAGCTCGCATACGGCGCGATGCCGTTGTTGAACACGTACGTCAGGCCCGCGCGGAATGTGAACGCGCGATCGAACTGATGTGACACGATGCCGTACGTCGTGTTGTTCGAATCGCTGCTCGCCCAGTCCTCGCGTCCGCCGAGCGTGAGGATCACGTTGCCCCAGCGCGCCTGATCCTGTGCATAGACGCCGTACTGCGTGCCGCTCAACACCTGGTGATAGCGGTCCGGCGGCGTGATGGTCTGGTTGTAGTTCGGCGCGAACATGTCGAGCGTCGGCGCGGTGCCGAAGCCCGCGTCGAAGTTGCTCGCGTAATGCTGATAGTCGAAGCCGAACAGCACCGTATGATCGATCGGCCCGGTCGAGAAATTGCCTTCGAGCTGATTGTCGAGCGAGATCGTGTTGAGGTTGTCGTTCGACGCCGCCGTGCCGCGATCGAGCGTGCGCAGGTCATCTTCCAGCGCGCTCGCATACACGCTCTTGTAGTCCTGCGCGAGATGCAGCAGACGACCGTTCGAGCGGAACGTCCACGCATTGCTGAGCCTGCGGTCGAACTTGTAGCCGATCGCCTCCTGCACGCGATTGAAGCTCTCGAAGTTGTGATCGCCGTCGTAGAAGTCGCTCGGCAGCTTGCCGTTCGGGTTGAAGAGCACCGTGCCTTGCGGCGGGACGCTGCCGTACGACGTGCTGCGCGGATCGCGCTGATAGAGACCGTACAGCGTGAGCGAAGTCTTGTTGTCGGGCCGCCACGTGAACGACGGCGCGATCGCGATGCGCTTGTTGTACGTCGATTGCACCTGCCCGTCTTCGGAACGCGCGATGGCGGTGAAGCGATACAGATAACGTTGATCGCCGGCGATCGGCCCGGAGAAATCGAAGGTGGCCTGCTTGTGCGCGTAGTTGCCGAACTCGACGCCGACTTCGTGCAGCGGCACGACCGTCGGCATCTTGCTTTCCTGATCGAGGAGGCCGCCCGCCGCCGCCTGGCCGTAGAGCACGGACACCGGCCCCTTGAGCACTTCGATGCGCTCCATCATGTACGGATCGAGCTGAGGCACCGCATACCATCCGTTGTCGAGGAGCTTGAGCCCGTTCCAGTACTTGTCGGCGTCGAAGCCGCGCACCTTCAGCATGTCATAGCGCGTCGCGATGCCGCCGCGCGTCTCCGGCGTCACGCCCGACACATAGCGCACGGCCGCGTTGAGCGTCTGGACGTTCTGCTGATCCATCTGCTCGCGCGTGACGACCGAGACCGATTGCGGCGTCTCCAGCAGCGATGTGCTCGACTTCAGCGCCGTCGATTCCTTCGCGACATAGCCTTTCGTCGGACCGTAGGGCTGATCCTCGTTCTGCGCCGTGACCTTCACCGCGGGAAGCGTGCTTTCCGCGGGCGCCGCCGCCGGTGCGGGTTCGGCTGCGGCGGACGGCGCGGCGTCCGTCGATTGCGCGTGGGCGAGCGGCGCAGCCGCGAACAAAAGCAGCGCGGCCAGCTTCAACGGGCGCATCGCGACCGGACTCGTCGTACCTGATTTCATGCTCGTTCTCTTCGATGTCGTTGCGTGTGTGAATGCGAATCGTTATTATTTGCGGGCGAATTGTGACTGGCCGTTTTGGATTTGTAAAGAAGTGATTCGAGCGTTTTTGCCCGGATACGACAGGACAGGCGGGGAATCGAGGGCGCGGACGGCGTCGCGGCGCGTCCGCGCGATGAGATCGTCGCGCTGGAAGGTGTCGCCCAGCCGCCGCGCCGGTCGGCGCGTGAGCGCGCGCGGCCTAGCCGGCCGCCTTCTTCTTCGATTTCGACTGGTTGAACGCGATCGCCGCGCGCACGAGCGTCTTGAGCGCGCGCGCATCGACCTTGTCGCCTTCGAGGAAATCGATCGCGCGCCGCGCGTTGCCTTCGAGGCCCGCGTTGAAGAGCTTGTCGGGATCGGGCAGGCTCGCGCCGCTGGCGAAGGTGAGCTTCACTTTGCCCTTGTGGGCGTTGGCCACCGCGATCATGCCGTCGCGATACCACACCGGACTGCCCATGTACTTCCATTCCTCGACGATCCCGTCATCCGCTTCGAGGATGACCCTGCGCACCTTGGCGAAAGTCTCGCCGCGCCAGTCGGTGATGCCTGCGATCAACGCGTCGATTCGTTGCGATGGGTTCATGTGCTCTCCGTGCCTCGCGTGTGCTTATGGTTCTGTATCGGCGACGGTCATCTTAACGTAGCGGCATCAGCGCCTGAGGCCGGGACTGCCTATCGTCAGTTGCAGCCTGTGCGCCTGATCGAGATGAAAGATGAAAGACGGGCGCGAACGGATCAGCAGGGTCCGCACATCCGCGCTGCGCGCCGAGCGGATATAACCGTCGACGCTATTGACCAGCTTCTGCAGAAAGACGACCTCGCGATCGAGATACGCTTCGTCGAAGTCGTAGCTGCCCGCGTCTTCGAGCGCGGCGAGATCATCCATGCTCTGCTTCGCCAGTGCATCGCTCGTCGGACTGCGTTGCGGCTGCGCGCCGGTGCGCTGCGTCAGCGCGGCGATCTCCTGATTGACCTGTCCATGTTCCGATATGAGCCGATTCGCGAAGACCTTCAGGCTATAGGAGCGCGTCCTGCGCAAGGCCAGATTGCCCGCCGCGATTTCCGCCTGATTCGCCACGAACACGACGCCGAGCATTTGTCCATCCGTCAGCGGCTCATCGGCCTGCGCGCGAGCCGTCCACATCAGAAGCAGGACCAGCGCCGCCGCGATGCCTATGCGTTTCATCCGCGCCTCCCCTCAGATACGAGCCACCATTGTCGCGCCTCTATCGAATTGGAAGCGCGATTCGTTCATATGGCAAGCCTTGCGTTTCTGCACCACCGGCCCCGTCATGTATGGAGTTCAGCGTCATGCTTGAACTAAGATGGAGCCTTCAGTCAAAAGACATGGATGCCGCTATCCAGACGATGAGCGGCGCATTCAAACACATTTTCCTCCCTATGAAACCCGAAACGGTTTGGCCCGAGCAATCCTTCGACTGCGAAGGCTGGCGCGGCGAGATGGCGTCGCGCATCGCCAGCCTCGACTGGTCCAACACCGCACTGGGTCCGATTGATCGATGGTCCAAGAGTCTGCGGGCAGCCGTTCAGCTTTTGCTCGCCTCGCCCGTGCCCCTCGTCATGCTATGGGGCCGTCCGGGCACGATGATCTACAACGACGCTTACGCGAGCTTCGCCGGCGGGCGTCATCCGTTTCTGCTCGGCAAACCGGTCGAGGAAGGCTGGCCGGAAGTCGCCGCATTCAATCGCAATGTCGTCGATACGTGCCTGTCGGGCGCGACCCTCTCCTACATCGAGAAGCGCCTCACACTGCATCGCAGCGGCCAGCCCGAGGACGTGTGGATGGATTTGCACTACAGCCCCGTCGCCGAAGATGACGGGCATCCGGCGGGCGTGCTGGCCACCGTCTTCGAGACCACGGGCAAAGTGCTCGCCGAGCAGCGCCGCGACGCGGCCGAGCGCGCGTTTCGCGAGGCCAACGAGCGCCTGAGGCTCGCGCTCAGTTCCGGCATCGTGCTCGGCACCTGGGTATGGGACCCGGCCACCGGACACATCAGCGGCGACGAACGATTCGCCAGGACCATCGGCATGACTGCGGAAACCGCCGATCCCTTGCCCTTCGAAACGCTCGCCGTCAATCTCCATCCGGAAGACGCCGTGCATGTGGAGGCGTCCATGCGCCGCGCGCTCGAAAGCGCCGACGGGCGCCACGAGATGGAGCTGCGCCTGCGCACGCCGGACGGCCAGTATCGATGGGCGCTCTCCAGCGGTCGCTGCGAGTTCGACGCCGCGATGAAGCCGATCCGCCTGCCCGGCGTGCTCGTCGACATTCACGAGCGCAAGATCGCGGAAGACAAGCTGCTCAAGCTCACGCAGACGCTCGAAGAGCGTGTCGCGGAAGCGGTCGCGGCGCGCGTCGAGGCCGAGGAACGCTTCCGTCAGGTGCAGAAGCTCGAAGCCATCGGCAATCTCACCGGCGGCGTCGCGCACGACTTCAACAACGTGTTGCAGATCATCTCGGCGAATCTGCAACTCATCGAGCTCGCCACCCGTGACAAGCCGGAACTGACGCGCAGGCTTCAAGTGATGAGCGAGGCCGTGGCGCGCGGCGGCAAGCTCGCCTCGCAGATGCTCGCGTTCGCGCGGCGCCAGCCGCTCAATCCCGCGGTCGTCAATCCGGCGAAGCTCGTCGCGGACATGTGCGAGTTTTTGCAGCGCGCGCTGCCCGAATCGATCAGGCTGAAGACTTCGGTGTCGAGCGAAGCATGGAATCTCTTCGTCGATCGTCATCAGCTCGAGAACGCGCTGCTCAATCTTGTCATCAACTCGCGCGACGCGATCACGGAAGGCGGCCATATCCTGCTGGAGGTCGCGAATGCCAGCATCGGCAACGACGACACGACCGGCCTCGCACTGCCCCCGGGCGACTACGTGAGGCTCGCCGTGACCGATGACGGCGCCGGCATGAACGACAGCGTGAAGGCCCGCATGTTCGAGCCGTTCTATTCGACGAAGGCCGAAGGCCAGGGCACGGGCCTCGGCCTGAGCATGGTGTTCGGCTTCGTGTCGCAAAGCTCGGGCTGCGTGGACGTCAAGACGCAACTCGGCGAAGGCACGACCGTCGCGCTGTATTTCTCGCGCTGCACGCAGGCCGAATCGGCGAACACGAGCGGCGCGCGGCCGCGCGCATCGAGCGGCGGCGAAGTCGTGCTCGTGGTCGAAGACGATCCCGACGTGCGCCTCGCGACCATCGACATGATCGCGCAGCTCGGCTACAAGGTGCTGTCGGCGCAGGACGCGGATTCGGCGCTCGCGGTGCTGCAGAAGAACGTCAACGTGGATCTGCTTTTCAGCGATGTCGTGATGCC
Source organism: Caballeronia calidae (assembly GCF_900044055.2). GTDB lineage: Bacteria > Pseudomonadota > Gammaproteobacteria > Burkholderiales > Burkholderiaceae > Caballeronia > Caballeronia calidae. The sequence continues at coordinate 11,699 of NZ_FCOX02000080.1, forward strand.
CGGCACCATCCGCGCGAACGAGCTGGCGAAGATCGCGAGCGCGCCGCCGTACAGTGCGACCGTGGTGTTCGCATCGGGCTATACGCGCGACATCATCTTCCACGAAGGGCGGCTCGATGAAGGCGTCGTGCTGCTGAAGAAGCCCTACACCTTCGACGATCTCGCGCGCACCATCCGCCATGCGCTCGACGCGCGACGCTGAGCGTCAGCGGGACACGCGCGCCTTCGCCCAGTCCGCCTTCTTCGCCAGCGCAATGAACGCCGCGAGATAGTCGATGCTCGCATCGGCCTCGCGCGTGCCGAGATAGATTCGTTTCGCGATGCCTTTCTTGCCGAGCTTCTGCACGGCGAGCGGCATGCGGTCCGCGTATTCCTCCGCGAGCCAGCGCGGCAGCGCCGCCACGCCGCGTCCGCTCGCGACCATCTGCATCATGATGTCCGTCGTCTCGATCACCTTGTGGCGCTTCGGCACGACGTTCGCGGGCGTCAGGAATTGCGTGTAGATATCGAGGCGATCGGTTTCGACCGGATAGGTGATAAGCACTTCCTGCGCGACCTGCTCGGGCGTCACGTAAGCGGCATCGGCGAGCGCGTGTTCTTCGGGCACGACGAGCACCTGCTCGTAATCGAACACGGGCGTGAAGCGCAGGCCCGGCTTCTTCAAGGGATCGGGCGTCACGAGCACGTCGATGTCATGGCCGAACAACGCGCCGATGCCGCCGAACTGGAAGCGCTGCTTCACGTCGACATCGACATCGGGCCAGCGCGCGAGATACGGCGACACGACCTTGAGCAGCCATTGATAGCACGGGTGACATTCCATGCCGATGCGCAAGGTGCCGCGCTCGCCTTCCGCATATTGCTTCATGCGCGCTTCGGCCAGTTCGAACTGCGGCAGCATGCGGTTCGCGAGGCCGAGCAGATAATGCCCCGCCTGCGTGAGACGCATGCTGCGCCCTTCGCGCGTCCAGACCGGCGTGCCCAATTGCTGCTCCAGCTTCTTCACGGTATGGCTCAACGCGGACTGCGTGAGATTGAGGACATCGGCGGCGGCGGTCAGCGAACCCTGCCGCTCGACTTCTCTCACGACCATCAGATGCGCGCGTTCGAGCATATCGTCACCATGAAGAAAGTTAATTGATACATGAAATTAAACCATTTTTATTCATGCATCGAAAATTCTATCATCGCTGCTACATCCTCTTATATCGACAAGAACACGCACGATGGTCACGACACACAACCTGGGTTTTCCGCGTATCGGCGCGCAACGCGAACTGAAGTTCGCCCTCGAAAGCTACTGGAAAAATCGGTCTTCGCGCGATGAGTTGAAGGCGGTCGGCGCGCAGTTGCGCGAGCGGCACTGGAAGCATCAGGCGCGTCTCGATCTCGTGCCGGTCGGCGATTTCGCGTTCTACGATCAGGTGCTCGACATGAGCTTCACGCTCGGCAATCTGCCCGGGCGCGTGCGCGGCTTTCATGGCGATGCGCTCGACAACTACTTCCGCGTCGCGCGCGGGCGCTCGGCAGAAAGCAACGATGAGCACGCGGCGTGCTGCGGCGGCGTGGCCGCGGGCGAGATGACGAAGTGGTTCGATACCAACTATCACTACATCGTCCCCGAGTTCGATGCCGCCACGCAGTTCAGCCTCGACACATCGCGTCTCGTCGCGCAGCTCGGCGAAGCGCGCGCGCTCGGCGTGAACGCGAAGCCCGTCATCATCGGGCCGGTGACGTATCTGTGGCTCGGCAAGGCGAAGGACGAATCGGACAAGCTCGCGCTGCTGCCACGCCTCTTGCCGGCGTATGCCGCGCTGCTCGATCACTTCGCGGCGCTCGGCATCGAGTGGGTGCAGATCGACGAACCCGCGCTCGTCACCGAGCTCGATGCGCAATGGCGCGATGCGTTCGTCACCGCCTACGATGCGCTGTCCGCGCGCCGCGTGCGTCTTCTGCTCGCGACTTACTTCGGGCAATTGCAGGAGAACCTCGATCTCGCGTGCAAGCTGCCTGTCGACGGCCTGCATATCGACGCGGTCAACGCGCGCGACGAAGTCGCGGAAGCGGCGTCGCGATTGCCGGATACATCGGTGCTGTCGGTGGGCGCGATCAATGGCCGCAACATCTGGAAGACCGATCTCGATGCCGCGCTCGCATGGCTGGAGCCGTTGCACGCGTCGCTCGGCGATCGGCTGTGGATCGCGCCGTCGTGCTCGCTGCTGCATGTTCCCGTCGATCTGCGCAGCGAAACGAAGCTCGATGCCGATATCGAATCGTGGCTCGCCTTCGCGCTGCAAAAGCTCGACGAACTCGACGTGCTTGCACGCGCATTGAACGAAGGCCGCGCATCGGTGGCCGATGCGCTCGCGCACAACGCGGCGGCCATCGAACGCCGCCGCACATCATCGCGCGTGCATGATCCGGCGGTGAAGGCGTCGGTCGCGAAGATCGACGCGGCGTTCGGCCAGCGCGCGAGCGCCTACGAAGCACGCGCGAGGAAGCAGGCCGCGATGCTCGATCTGCCCGCTTATCCGACGACGACCATCGGCTCGTTCCCGCAGACGAGCGAGATTCGCCAGGCGCGCAGCCGGTTCCGTGAAGGCGCGCTCGATGCAGCGGACTACAAGGCCGCGATGGAAAGCGAAATCACGCGCGCCGTGAAGGAACAGGAAGCGCTCGGGCTGGACGTGCTCGTGCATGGCGAAGCCGAACGCAACGACATGGTCGAATACTTCGGCGAGCAGCTGAACGGCTACGCGTTCAGCGCGTTCGGCTGGGTGCAGTCATACGGCTCGCGCTGCGTGAAGCCGCCGATTCTCTTCGGCGACATCAGCCGCCCGAAGGCGATGACCGTCGAATGGATCAGGTACGCGCAAGCGCAAACCACGAAACCGATGAAGGGCATGCTGACCGGACCGGTCACGATGCTGAACTGGTCCTTCGTGCGCGACGATCAACCGCGTTCGGTGTCGTGCCGGCAACTCGCGCTCGCGATCCGCGACGAAGTGCTGGATCTGGAAAAGGCCGGCGTGCGCGTGATCCAGATCGACGAAGCCGCGCTGCGCGAAGGTCTGCCGCTGCGCCGCGCGCAATGGAGCGCGTATCTGCGCTGGGCGGTGGAGTCGTTTCGCATCACGGCGAACGGCGTGCGCGACGAGACGCAGATCCACACGCACATGTGCTATTCGGAGTTCAACGACATCATCGCGTCGATCGCGGATATGGACGCCGATGTCATCACCATCGAAACGTCGCGCTCCGACATGGAACTGCTCGACGCCTTCGACGACTTCAAGTATCCGAATCAGATCGGGCCGGGCGTCTACGATATTCACTCGCCCAACATTCCGAGCGAGGCGCATATCGTCGAGTTGATGAAGAAAGCGGCCGAGCGCATTCCGGGCGAGCGCCTGTGGGTGAATCCCGACTGCGGACTCAAGACGCGTCGATGGGACGAAGTGCTTCCCGCGCTCAGGAACATGGTCGCGGCCGCGCGGACCTTGCGCGCGTCGGCGTAGATTTGCTTCAGGCGGTCAGCATGTTGCGCCCCGCCACCTTCGCGCGATAAAGCGCGACATCGGCCCGTTGCAGCGCATCGTGAAAGCCTGCCTCGTTCGTGCCGATCCGCGACACGCCGATGCTCGTCGTCCATTGCGGCATGCCTTCGGTGGATCGGCGGCATGCGTCGTGGATGCGCTTCGCGCACGCCGCTTCATCCGATGCGCGCGACGCCGGCAGAATCGCGGCGAACTCGTCGCCGCCGAGCCGCCCGAACTCGCCGCCGAGGGATTCGACTTCCGCGCCCGCGAGGCGCGCGAGCTCGATCAGCACGTTGTCGCCCGCGAGATGGCCGTGCCGGTCGTTGATCTGCTTGAAATGATCGAGGTCGATGGCGAGCACGGCCGCGCCCGGCGCGGCGAGACGGCGCGCGTACCGGTCGAATCCCGCGCGGTTCCAGATGCCCGTCAGCGGATCGCGCAGCGCGGCGTCGCGCAGGCGCTGCTGCGCACGCTCGGCGGGAATCGCGAGCAGGCCGAGATTGAGCACGCCGAGGAGCAACTGATCCGAGAGCGTGGGAATCAGCGCGAGGTAATTCATGCGCGGCCCGTTCCACGCATACGCCGCGAGCGTCACCGCGTAACCCGGCAGATAGCCGAGCATCGCGAGGCCCGCGATACGCCTCGCGCGGCTCTGCTCGCGCCGCCCGCTCGACCAGAGCGTCATGCCGGTGATCGCGGCGGAAACCGCGACGCCGATCGTGTCGCCCGCATGCGTCAATGGCGACACCATCGGACCATGACCGCCGATCGACGCGGGCAGGATATGCGCCGCCGCGCAGCCCGCGACGGGCGCGAGCATCCACCAGCGAAACGGCGGCTTGCCGTCGAACGCGCGCAAGCCGGAAACGATCAGCATGTTGGTGGCCGCGAGCGCGCCGAGCAGCAACCCGACAGGAACCAGCTTCCCACGGGTGAACCCGAAACCGATCAGCACGGCGGCATACAGAAACGAGCTCGCCGACCAGTGCACGAACTGCGGCTCGATGCTCCGGCCGAAGCGCACCAGCGCGAAGACGAGCCCGAACGCGGTGCTCGCGAGCACGCTGCAAAGGCGAAGGGTTTCGGTGTCAGGTGTGTGGAACATGAACAAGCCGCCACGTGCGGTGGCCGGGGCCCCGGCCGTCATCGGCGGCGGACAGTGCATCGCGACAAACGGCCGTATCTTACCTTTCGCTTTTTACCCCTGCGAAAACGGCACGTTCATGTCTTGAGCACAGCCGCAGCCAAGCTTTAATCACGCTTACATCGCGCGGCATAGGCCTTGCTCGCCCCAACACGTTCCCCAACTGCGAACACGGAAAAGGAGCCGCGCATCATGAAACTCTATTACTCGCCCGGCGCGTGCAGTCTCGCCGATCACATCGCGATGCACGAAGCAGGCCTGACGTTCGATCGAGTGAAAGTCGACCTCAAGACCAAGCGCACGGAGGACGGCAAGCCGTTCGACGACATCAATCCGAAGAGCTATGTGCCCGTCCTCGAATTCGACGACGGCAAGCGCGTCACCGAGAACATCGCGATTCTCTGGTGGGTCGCGCAACAGGCGCCCGCGCTCGCGCCCTCCGGCGACGACGGCAGCCTGCGCCTGCTCGAAACGCTCGCGTTCATTTCGACCGAGATTCACAAGCAGTTCGGCCGCGTTTTCCGGGCGACATCGGATGCGGAGGCCTCGGCCGCGCGCGAAAAGATCGGCCAGCGCTTCGCGCTCGCCGCAAAGATGCTGCGCGGCGATTATCTTTTCGGCGACACGGCGAGCGTCGCGGACGCGTATCTTTTCACGATGCTGACATGGGCGCAGAAAACCGGCATCGAGACGCCCGCCGAGCTGCAGGCGTTTTACAAGCGCATGCGCGAACGGCCCGCCGTCAAGCTCGCGTTCGAGCACGAAGGGCTGGAATGACGCATCGCGCCTGACGGAGCGGCGGAACGCCGCTTGCTCGCGCGCATGAAAGGAAACCCGCTTTCCAGGTGATTCATGCATCGTGCGACTACGCGCGGCCGCGCATCGCTCGTCGCGGCCGCCATCCTGCTCGGCGTGCTTTATGCGGGCAGCACGCTCGTCACGCCGCTTTATCCGCTCTAGCAAGGCTCGGGCGGCATGCAGCCGCGCCTGAACGGCAGCGGCAATTCGAATGGCCCGACGAGCCCGTCGACAGGCAACGGCGGAGCGCAAGGCTGGTAAGCGCGCTCGCCCGCCGGCGCGAACGGGCCCGCCGCTTGCTCCGATCGACACGACGGCGTGCGTCCCGCGCGCCGCTCCACGCATTCCGGAGGCCACCATGGAGCCAGACAAGCCCGTGCCGCACGCCACCGCCGACGACATGGACGAACCCGTGGGCCGCGACGATGCGCAACCGGCATCGTCGCAGGACACGAAGCAGCGTCAGCTCGACGAGCGCGAAAAGCGCACGCACGAGGCATCTGAAAACGAATTGCCGTCGACGCAGGAAAAGAACCCCGTGCCGCCCGAATCCACCAAGCCGTGATTCCATGGCAGGCCTTCGTTGCGGCGGCGCTGATGGGCGTGGTCGTCTGCTACACGCACTATGAGATCCCGAGCTTCACGCGCGGATCGGCGAAACGCCGCACGGCGCATGTCGTGCTGATCGTGGTCGCGCTCGCGTTCGGCGCGATGGGCGCCTACACGCTCGACCTGCCGATTCCCCGCTGGCTCGTGTTCGTGCTCGGCTTCGGCACGGTGCACGTGCCCGCCGCCGCGATTCTCGCCCTCAAGCGCCTGCGCGGCGCGGGCATGTCCTGAGCACGGCGCAGTTCATCAACAGAGGAACCATCATGTCTACCGAGACCTACGTCCGCAACGGGCGCCACGTCGAGATCACCGTCGATAGCGATCCGACCGGACAGTGCACCTGGTCCTATACCATCGACGCGGACGGCTTCACTGAAATGCGCGACCGGCCGCTCGACAGCTTCGAAGCGGCGATGCAAGCCGCGAAGACGCACGCGAACGCGAAGGCGGATGCGCTTCCCGCCGGAAACGCCGCGCAATGAGCGCCCGGCGGCTCATCGCAGGTGCTCCGGCGGCGTCCGGCCCGGCGGATCGCCGATGGGGCGCGGCGTGCCATCGGGCGGCACGGACGGTTCCGGGTCCACGTCGGGCGTCGGACTATGCATGCGCCGGTGTGGATCGAAAAGGCAGTGCGAAGGATTCATCCTCATCTCCGTCAGCGATCGTACGGTGACGAGCCCGCATTCCGTGTGCCGCGCGCGGTCACGGCAACAGCGTCGATGAATCGACGTCCGCGAGCTTGCCGAGTTCGTCGCGTCGCGAATCGCACGCATCTCGCACCTGCCGTCCATAACCGACCCAGATCGCCAGCGACACGATCGACAGGCTGCCGAGCGCCATGAACGCGGCCGGATAGCCATAGAGATGCGCGAGCCAGCCGCCCAGCATCGGACTGAAGCAGGCGCCCGCCGCCTGCACGCCCAGCACCGCGCCCTGCCCCAGATTCACGCGTCCGCTGCCGTGCAGCAGATGTACGACGAGCGCCGGCACCGCGACGGTCTGCAAGCCCGCGCCGATGCCGTCGAAGACCTGCACCGGCACGATGCCCCATGACGGCGCGATCCATGCGGCCGTCACCGCGCGCAGCGGCAATGTCGCGAGCGTGACGAAGATGATCCACCAGAAGCCCCATCGGCGGATCGCGCGGCTCGCATACGCGGCCGCGATCAGCATGACCACCTGCGAGATGACGATATTGGCCGCCGTCACATGGCTAGGATCGGCCGTATGCGCCGACGCGACCGCGAGACTGTAGAGCGGCAGCATCGCCGAGTTGCCGAGATTGAACGCGGCGAGCGCGCCGGCGAGCACGAGCAGCGGACGGCTGCGCAGGAGCACCCGCATGGCGTCGGCGTGGATGTCGGAGGGATCGTCGTTGTCCTCCTTCGCGATGCCGCGCGCGAAATGCCGATGCACCGAGCCCGGCGGAATCCACAGCGCCGCGAATATGCAACCCGCGCCGAACGCCGCGGTCAACGCGAAGATATAGGGAATGCCGAGCCATGCGCCGAGCCATCCCGACAGCAAGGCCGCCGCGATATTGCCCGCGTGATTCGCAACCTGATTGCGTCCGTACTGCCGGTCGAAGTTCTGCCGCCCGACGATGCCGAGCGTGAGACCCGCGAGCGCCGGACCCATCGTCGCGCCCGCCGCCGCCGTGGCGATCTGCGACAGCGTGACCGGCCACAAGCCTTGCCACATCCAGATGATGATCGCCGCGACGATGCTCAACGCGCTCGCGATCGCGACAACGGCGCGCCGGTGCGACGTCGCATCGACGAGCGCGCCCGCGGGCGTCGTGACGAGCATGCCGACGATCCCGCCGATGGTCAGCACGGTGCCGATGCGGTCCGGCGTCCAGCCGTGCGACTGCAGATAGATGCCGAGAAACGGGCCGACGCCCGCCTGAACGTCCGCTGCGAAGAAACTCACGGCGAGCAGCGGACGCGTCGCCTTGACGTTGTGTATTTGCATAGGGAATGGGTTAAAGCGCGACCTGCACGCCGAGTTCCACGACAGCTTCGCTTGGAAGTCCGTAATATTCCGCGCTCGACGCCGAATGAAACGACATCCCGCCGAAGAGACGCTCGCGCCAGCGTGACATCTGTCCGTGCGAGCAGCCGGGCGCCGCCTCGTCGCGGGGCAGAAAGAAGGTCGTGTGCTTCGGGTCGAAGCGCCAGTCGCCGAGCTGGCCGTCGAGCGACGCCAGCAGACGCGGCAGATTCGGCCGCTCGACGAAGCCATGACGCGAGATCACCTCATAGCAGCCCGCGCCGAGATCGCGCACGTCGATGCGCATGTGCTCGTCGACGCGCGGCGCCGATTCCGAGCGGTTCGCGAAGATCACCGTGGTCCGATGAAGCACGCGGTTATGGCGCACGTTGCTCGTGAGCGCGGAAGGCGTCGCGCCCGGCGTGCCGCCCGGATAAACCGCGGTGCCCCGCACACGCGCGGGCGGATCCTCGCTTTGCAGCGCATCGCGCAGGAAACCGGCGAGCGGCTCGGCGCGCGATGCGTGCAACTCCGCAAGCTCGAGGCCGCGATGCCATGTCGCCATCAGCACGAACAGCACGACGCCGATCGCCACCGGAAACCAGCCGCCCTGCGGAATCTTGTGGACGTTCGCCGCGACGAGCAGCGCATCGATCGCGATGAGCGGTGCGCTGAGCGCCGCGACCGCGAGCCACGGCCAGCGCCAGATGTTGCGCGTGACGCTCACCATCTGCACGGTCGTGATGAGCATCGTGAGACCGACCGCGATGCCATACGCCGAAGTCAGCCGGTCCGAGCTGCGAAACGCGAGCACCAGAAACATCACGGCGGCGAACAGCACCATGTTCACGGCGGGCACATACACCTGGCCGCGCTGCGATGCCGACGTCTCGATCACGCGCAGACGCGGCAGAAAGCCGAGCTCGATAGCCTGGCTCGTCATCGAAAAAGCCCCTGAAATCACGGCCTGCGATGCGATCACGGTCGCTAGCAACGCGATCAGCACGGTCGGAATCAGCGCCCACGATGGCGCGGCGAAGAAGAACGGCTGCTTCGCCGCGCCCGGCTGATGAAGTATCGTCGCGGCCTGCCCGAAGTAGCCGACGATGATCGACGGAAACACCGCGACGAGCCACGCGAGCCGGATCGCGCGGCGCCCGAAGTGGCCGATGTCCGCGTAGAGCGCTTCGGCGCCCGTCAACGCGAGAATCACGGCGCCGAGAATGGTGAAGGCGAGCCCCGTGTGCGCGAGCACGAGCGACCCCGCATAAACCGGCGAAAACGCGCGCAGCACATCGGGATGCTGGGCGATCCTGTAGATGCCGACAGCGGCGAGATAGACGAACCACAGCAACATCACCGGCCCGAACGACTTGCCGACGACAGCCGTGCCGCGCCGCTGAAACAGAAAGAGCGCGATGAGGATCACCACCGCGATCGGCACGATGAACGGCTCGAACTTCGCGCTCACCTGACTCAGCCCTTCGACGGCGGACAACACGGACACGGCGGGCGTGATCATCGAATCGCCATAGAACATCGCGGCGCCGAAGAGCCCGGCCATCAACAGGAGATGCGGCACGCGCCGCCCTTGCTGCTCGTATCCCGAGCGCGCGAGCGCCGTCAACGCGACGATGCCGCCCTCGCCTTCGTTGTCCGCGCGCATCACGTAGCACACGTACTTGCCCATCACGACGATGATGACGGCCCACACGATCATCGAGAGAATGCCCATCACGATGGCCGCATCGACGGTGCCCGCCTCGCTCACGCCTTGCCTGAGCGCATAGATCGGGCTCGTGCCGATATCGCCGAACACGACGCCGAGCGCGCCCAGCATGAGGCCGGACAGCGCTTTCTTCGGCGCTGCCTCTGGCTGACGATCGCCGGCCTGCTGTCGGTGGTCGCGCGTGGGGCGCGGAGAGTGATGCTCGCGAGCATCGTTCGAAGTCGATGTCATCCGACGTTTGCGTCTCCTGATAGGCGTGCCGAAGGCCTAGCAAGGCGCATTCCGCATCGATATGAGCAGCCGCGGATGGGTCCGTCGCTTGCTGCTCGATCATGCGTCCGGCGTTTCGGAAAACGATCATGAATGACTTTGCACAAGCCCGCGAACGAATGGTCGAGCGCCAGCTCAGGGGCCGCGGCATCGCGAACCCTCGTGTGCTCGAATGCATGGGCTCGATTGCGCGCGAGGCCTTCGTCGCGCCCGCGCTCGCCGAGTTCGCGTATGAAGACAGCCCGCTGCCGATCGCCGCGAACCAGACGATTTCCCAGCCGTACATCGTCGCGCTGATGCTCGAAGCCGCCGAACTGCAACCGGACGATCACGTGCTCGATATCGGCACGGGTTCCGGCTATGCGGCGGCGATCGCGGCATGCATCGCGGCGCGTGTCGATTCGGTGGAGCGTCATCGCGAGCTCGCCGACGATGCCGCCGCGTTGCTCGGCAGGCTCGGCCTCGCCAATGTCATCGTGCATCACGCCGATGGCACGCTGGGACTGCCGGCGCATGCGCCCTTCGATGCGATCATCGCCGCGGCCGGCGGCCCCGATGTGCCCGCTGCATGGCGCGCGCAACTGAAGATCGGCGGGCGGCTCGTCATGCCGGTGGGCGATGCGCGCGAGTCTCAGCATCTGATGAAGTTCACGCGCACGGGCGAGCACGCGTTTCAGGAAGAGGATCTGGGCGGCGTGATGTTCGTGCCTTTGATCGGCGCGGCAGGCTGGAGCGAAGAGCCTGCGATCGAGGCGGATCGGCCCGGGTCCGCCAAGCCGGTCCCGCGCACGTTGCCCGAGCTGATCCGCGCATCGGCGGTGCGCCTGCCCGCGCCCGATGCGCCCGATTTCGCACAGGCGTTCGATCGCTTCGCTGACAGGCGCGTCGTGCTGCTCGGCGAAGCGAGCCACGGTACGGCCGAGTTCTACGAGGCGCGCGCGGCGATCTCGCGGCGTCTCATCGAGCAGCACGGCTTTCGCTTCGTCGCGGTCGAGGCCGACTGGCCCGATGCCGCGATCATCGACGAACATGTGCGCGGACGTCCGCGCTCGCGTCCCGAAGCACGTCCGTTCAAGCGCTTTCCAACGTGGATGTGGCGCAATGCGGAGTTTGCGGCGTTCATCGCATGGCTGCGCCAGCACAATGCCACGCTGCCCGATGAACGCCGCGCCGCGTTCTATGGGCTCGATCTGTACAGTCTCTCCGAATCCATCGCCGCGGTGCTCGCGTATCTCGACGCGCACGATCCCGAAGCAGCGCGCATCGCGCGCGAACGCTATGGCTGCCTCACGCCGTGGCAGAAGAATCCCGCCGTGTATGGCCGCGCCGCGTGGCAGGCGGGCTTCGGCAAATGCGAGCAGGCCGTGGTCGCGCAACTGCGCGATCTGCTGGAGAAGCGGCTCGAATCGCCCGCGAGCGATCCGCGCCTGCTCGACGCGACGCATAACGCGCGCTTGATCGCGGCAGCGGAGCAGTACTATCGCGCGATGTACAGCGGCTCGGCCGAAAGCTGGAATCTGCGCGACACGCATATGTTCGACACGCTCGAAAGCCTGCTCGATGCATCCGGCGCGGATGCGCGCGCGATCGTGTGGGCGCACAACTCGCATCTCGGCGATGCATCGGCGACGGAAATGGGCCGCATGCGCGACGAGCTCAACGTGGGCCAGCTATGCCGCGAACGCTTCGGCGACGATGCCGCGTTGATCGGCTTCGGCACGCATACGGGCACGGTCGCGGCGGCATCCGATTGGGATGAGCCGATGCAGATCATGCAGGTACGGCCCTCGCGCGCGGATAGTTATGAGCATCAGTTTCATCTGGCCGGCATGAGCCGGTGTCTCGCCGATCTCCGTGAAGGCATCGACGACGCGCTTCGCGATGCATTGCGTCAAGAGCGGCTCGAACGCTTCATCGGCGTGATTTATCGGCCCGAGACCGAGCTTTACAGCCATTACGCACTGGCGGAGCTGCCCGCACAATTCGACGCCTTCGTATGGTTCGATACGACGCGCGCGGTCAGCGCGATAGCGGCATCGCCGGATACGCGCGAGACGCCGGAAACATTTCCGTTCGGCGTGTGAGGCACGAAGCCCGAGCGGCATGCTCGCTTGATGACGGTGCTGACGGCTACTGGGGCCGCGGCGATTCGAGCCGCGCATCGGGCTCGGTGTGTCCTGCCCCTTGCGAACTTCGATGACTTGCACGCCTTCATCTTCAGATTCACTCGTGGCTCCTATCCTTACGCTTTTTCTTTCAAGAGCATTCGCTATGTCACTCGACCTGCGCGCGTAATCTAAGGTAAGCGTTGCTTACACATGCTCACGTCATTTCTGGTCCTGGTTGCGTAAAGTCCCGGCATCGAAAGCATCCGTTCGCAATCATCGAGAGGAAAGATCATGAAGAAGAATCGAATCGTCGCCGCGCTGCTTTGCGCGAGCATGGGATTCACGGCCGCGGCGGCCTTCGCTCAACCTGTCCCGGGCGGCCCGGACGCGTATCACGACATGCATCGCGCACCGGGCAATCCTGGCGGTCCCGGCCACGGCCCCGAGATGAGCGGTCACGACGATCGCAACGATCACAATGGGCCGCGTCCGCCCGAGCATGTGAACAACGAGCCGCGTCATTCCGAGTGGCGCAAGGGCGAGCGCCTCGCGTCCGATTACAGGAATCGTCAATACGTGGTCGATGACTGGCGCGGCCAAGGCCTGCACCAGCCGCCGCGCGGTTATCAATGGGTAGGCGTCGGCGCGGACTATCTGCTGGTCGCCGTTGCGTCCGGGATCATCGCGCAGGTGGTGATGTCGCAGTAACCCGGCGTCGAGGTCGGCTCACCGTCGCTTCATATCGAAGCAGATCGATGGGCCGACCAGCGAGCCGTATCGTTTCCTGACGAACGTGTTATTCGTTGGTCGGATCGCCCGGGTTTTCCACGCCCTTTTCAATGTTCTTCTTCTGGTCGCCGCAATCCTTGCGATTCGCGACCGCGGTATCGACCCATCCCTTTGCCTGTTCCTTGATGCCCTCTCTCTGATTGTTATTCATGATGTCCTCTCATGACGATTCATGAGCACGACGCAGCAAGGCGTATTCCTCGGATGTACCGGCAAAAGAAAGCCCGCCATCGAGGCGGGCCAAATATGCGCTTTCTGAGAGGGGAACCAAGCGCACGATCGGTTGCGGAAAGAAGTAGGTATGTGTTTCACCCTGCCGCAATCAGTCAATCAAGGCTTTCTACGTATCAACTCGGACGCTTCGCGCCGTTCGGGAAGCCTGGCCGGTGGCTCCGGCGTGGCGGCCTCCTGATCAAAAATGAAACCCATCGCGATATGCACGGTGTTCGTGGAGCCGCATGCGGGGCACGTATCGTCTTCGAGTGCATCGTCCGAATAAATCAGCTTGTTGCAAGCCACACAACGTATAAGCATCTCCACACCTGAGTTCGTTCGCGGGAAAATCCTCATTAATTTATATGTCAAAACGAAGGCTCGTCCAGTGTCCATTGCGCTAGCCTTTTGAACACAGTACGAACCGCGTCGTTAAGAAAACCAGTGCTTAACGCACAACGGACCATTCGGTCTCGATTGCCCCCGCTGCCAGCGCGGACTCGTCGAACGGCGGCACCTGCTGCGAATCGGGCGGGCCGTGCCAACGCACTTCGAAGCGCTCTTCCATGCGCTCCGCTCCCTTCGATGATCCGCCCACGGCAGTGAGCCGGCACCCACATGCTTGCATGGACTCGGCCAGCGTCTCTCGCGAGAACGCGTCCTTCTCGTAGATGATGCGAAGGTCCGCGTGGTTCTCGCGAGGTATGCGGCTCTCCACCGCCTTGAGAAACCACAGCACGATGATGCCGAGCACGAGCCCCGCCATGCCGAGCGCAAGCTGACCGCCGCCGAAACATAACCCGATGACCGTGACGAACCACAAGGTCGCGGCCGTCGTCACGCCTTTCACGAGGCCGTCCTTGCGCAGGATCGCGCCCGCCCCGATGAAGCCCACGCCCGAAAGTATTCCGAGCGGCAGGCGCATCAGGTCCAGTTGAATGAACGAGTCGGCTGTCTTGCCGGCTTGCCCGAGCAGGACATTGACCTGCAGCATGGCAAGACATGCCGCGAGACAGACGAGCAGTGTCGTGCGCAGTCCCGCCACCTTCCCCGACTCGCCCCGGTTCAGGCCGATGAGAACGCCCGCAAGCACCGCGAGTGAAAGCCTGATGTCGGGTAGCAGCGGCGCATCACTGCGCCGCCGCCCCCTGAGAACCGGACGTGCGGGTCACCCCGCATCCGGCTCA
>NZ_FCOX02000081.1 GCF_900044055.2 Caballeronia calidae
TGCCGGTGACTCGAAGCCAGTGGAGTCCGCTGGGATCGGTCTCAATCTGCCGCAGCGTCGTCCCCACGAGCTCGCCGACCCGTAGGCCCGTCGCCACGCCGAAGTCCAACAGAAACCGCAGCCGTTGCGCCGCTGACGCGGACCACCCATACGAATATTCCAGGCCGTCGGCGATCGCCCGAACGCAGCGCCGCCAGTTCGTCGGCGGTTGGCCAATCGGGCAGATCAGGCAGATCAGGCAGGCCGGTGGCGGCGGGGGCGGAGGCGGTCGATGACAGACGCGTTTTCATGCCCGCGAGTTTAGCGCATAAATGAGGCTATTAAGATAATGATAGTTATCAAAATAGCGCCGTTTTCAATTTTTTTCCTCCACTTCGCAATCGCTCACGCAAGCGAAGTTGTGCCTAGCTTGCAAGAGAAGTTGGTACTACCGCGTGAATCGCCACGGGGTGCGTGCTTTGCAGGCCTATTTTCCTGGAAGCGCTTGAAAGCGTGCACGCGATGATCATTTCGCCGCACGTCACAATTCAACTTCGGTAGCAATCGCCGTTCGCGACACAACTTTCCTTGATGAACAGGGCCCCGATAGCAACAGCTTCACTTGCAATGGAAACGCTGCTCGCCCTTATCGGGAGGGCTTGGGCGCTGGATTGTGCGTCGCGCAACGATAGACCCAAGTTTGCTTTTGTGAGCGCTGTTAGCGCCGAATGGATTGGAACGCGTCATCGTCGTTCTGTCAGGAACGTGCCGAGGACGACATCGTCTGGCATGGCTCAGGGACGACCGCTGTGCCGGAGAGAATCAGCCTAACTGCTGTCGCACCCGCCACGAGACGGTAGGGAGCGAAATCGAGCGCGTGGCGTCACTTTGTATGCGCTTTTCAGTCGGGCAACGGTGGACTTGCTGATCGTAGGCAGCTTTCCGAGGCCTATAAAATTTACTGTGTGTAAAAGCTCTCACAGAATCTGACGCTTGCACCGAGTCTTCGAGAAAGGTCTGAGGCAGCGCGAAGCTGTGGACCGTTCAGTTCGCGCGACTCGTGCGCTGTCCTTAGCCGAGATGCAGGTCCAGACAGAACAAGCGCTGCCATGAACTTCTCGTCGGCGCCAAAAACTGGAGTGGCAAAAGAGGCTATGTGCGTGTCGCGTATCCCAGAAGTGAAAAGAGGTAGAGCAGGTTGCTCTTCGTATAGCGCTTCCCCCAATCCCCAAACTCGAATCACTTGGCTAACGGCGGTATCGTCGAGTGGCGCAGTTGTCCCTGTCAATCGGGTATCGCGCAGACCCTCCGACGGCTCCGCCCTGAAAAGACAGAGTCGGTGTGCATTATTGAGTACGTAGTACGAAGCACTCTCTCTAGTCGCGACGGCAAGTTCGTACAGTACTGGCTCGACGAGTGCCGAAAGCTGGAAAGACTGCTCATAAAGCTTCCCAAGGTATAACACACGATGGCCTAAGGAATAGTTGCCGGATTGAACGCGTACGACGTAACCCATACGCTCGAGCGAGTTCATCAGCCGGTACACAGTCGTCTTGTGCATGCCCGACAATTGCGACAGTGCTGCCAGCGACTGCGATTCAGCGCCAAGTTTGAAACAGTCGAGAAGTGACAACGCTCTCTCTACGGACGCAACGCCGTCGTTTCCCATACTTAGTCTCCCGTTCACCGTACAGAGCAAAGAAAGCAGCACAACGCAAGCCAAATTTCCGTAAGCATCGGCATCCAGGTGCGCATCCCGCAATGACAAACCAAGACGACCGCTGTCGTCCAGGCTTGATTTCGGGCTTCTGGCTCATCTTGTACGTCGATTTCAGAGGGCGCGGCCGGATCCAATGCTCGAGACTTGCTCGACGCCACCGACAGATTCCCATCCGGCTTGACGAGGATGAAATTGAAGGTCGTAAATCGGTTGGCTTGCTACACACTCGCACCAGGAAATCATACAGTCATCTGGCCCACGGGAATATCAAATCGAAAATGATCTGAGGCGCCGTCCGTAAAGGTCAACGCCGACTAGTGCGACGAGAGCAGGCGCCGCGTACGCCTGTAAGGGCTTTTCGGTCGTTAGCATCGGTGTCTCGACGGGACTCTGCGCACGAACATGTTCGTTGTTTCCTGAGAAGAGAGTAATCGCAGCCGAAATTCGATCCAGAAGTCACAGGCATAACGGTGCGCGAACTGCCCTAGCAGCATTGGTTTCGTCCGCTCGGATCGTCACGCGGTGCGCAGAGACATTAACCATTCCCTCAAGCCGACTGCGGTTTTATTCAACTTATCGATGACATCTCGCTGGCAGAATTCAAACAATGCAGTAACAAATCCAAAAAAGCTCACGGCGGGGCGATGCGACACCGGTCTCTCGGCCAAGTGAGCGACATGACGGAGACACGAGCAATGAAATATCGGACCGCGATGTGCGTCTGTGCGGCACTTCTTGGCGCGTCGTCCGCATGGGCGCAGGACAAGGATGAAGACGCACCGCCGCCGAAGCCTGTTGGCGCCAGTTCAGTGACGATCTACGGTTTGATGGATCAGGGCGTCGAGTTCGTCAACAACATCGCCACTGGCAAGAACAAGACCGCCAACGGATGGCGCACCGGCGACGGAACCGCCACGTCTTACTTCGGTATCAGAGGAAGCGAGGACCTGGGAGGCGGTGTCAAGGCGATCTTCGATCTGCAAAGCGGATTCAGTCCGACGACCGGCGCATCGCGGCAGGGCGGACGTCTCTTCGGACGGCAGTCGTATGTGGGTATCGATGGAAAATACGGCCGTCTGACGTTCGGCCGCCAATATACGATGCGCTTTTACGGCGTTTCGTTCATCAATCCATTCGGCACGGGCGCGCAAGGTCTCACGACGCTCGACAACGGCATCGCCAACGCCCGCGCCGATAATTCCGTCAGTTACCGTTACTTCCTTGGCGACTTCGAAGGCGGCGTCAACTACAGCTTCGGCCGCGATGCGGTCGCGGGCAACAGCAGCGTCGCCACGAATTGCCCTGGCCAGACGTCGCCTTCGAATCAGTGCCGCGAGTATTCGGCGTTGCTCAAATACGACGGACACACCTGGGGTGTCGCGACGTCCTACGAGCGCAACTATGGCGGCACCTCCGCGACATGGGGCGGCCTGACATCGCCGGATCTCACTGACAGCCGCTTCACGCTGGGCGGTTACTTCATGATTCACAAGGCGAAGTTCGGCGTGGGCTGGATCAGGCGCGTGAACGAAGGCATCGCCACGCCGCGAAGCAACCTGGTGTGGTTTACGGGAACGGTCCCGGTGACGCCGTTCTTCCACATCGACGGCATGGTTGCTCAACTCAAATATGAGCATTCGCCCAACAAGGCGCTGATCGAAGTCTTGCGCGGCGAATACCTGCTGTCCAAGCGCACGTTGCTCTACGTGACCGGCGAGCACATCCAGAATCACGGCAATCTCGCGCTCGCGGCGACCACGCTTTCTCCGGTGCCGACTCCGCCTGTCGGCGGATCGCAGATCTCCGTCATCGCGGGCATTCGCCACACATTTTGAGCGAAGATGAAAGGGAAAATACGAGGGGAAGCGCGTGCTTCCCCTTTTTTCCTTATCGGTTATCGAATCAGTTTTGCCGCAGCACGCGCCGCCGACATATCGGCCACCGCGTTGAACGCAAGCTTGCGCTTCAGGCTTCCAACGCCGATATCCATGTCCTGCAGATATCCGATGTCGCTCTCGGTCATCGACAAGTCCCGCGAATACGGCCGCTGCGTCTGATTGAAGTCCCAGATCGCCTTCGCCGATGCATCATCGAAGTGCTTCTGTGCGCGTTTGCGCGCCTCGAAGAATGCGTCGTGCGAGGCGGGCGACATCAGATAGTCGTAGAGCGCGCCGTAGGCGGCCATCACCGAGACCAATCCTTCGTGCTTGGCGCCGAGCGCCGCGTCCGATGCATACGCAGTCTGAAAGACGCAGTCCGGGAGCGCTTGCCACAGATTCCCTTCGCCGATGACCTTCGGACCCGCATCGTCATTGAGATGCGAAATGCTGGCGCAGCAGGCATCGGCGGAGCCGTGCGCGACCGCCTCGAAGCACAGGTCGTTCCTGCCGTGATCGACGAAATCGATCGTCGACGCGTCGATGCCTTTCTCCTTCATCAACTGCAGCATGAGCGTGTGCAGCAGACCGAGCTTCGGTCCGACGGCGATGGTCTTTCCACGCAGATCGGCGAGTGTCGTCGCGCCGCCGGGCTTGGCGAAGATCGTCAGCGCGCATTTCTTCATGCCCGCGCCGACGATCTTTACCGGCGCGCCCTGCTCGATGCGCGTGAGCACGAGGTTGTAGCCCGAAACCATGCAGACGTCGGCGGCGCCGCGCGCGATGGCATCGAACGGTCCGGTCGGGCCGGGCACCTGGATGATGCGCGCGTTGACGTCGTAGGTCTTGAAGTAGCCGAGTTCGTCCATCAACGCGTTGAGCGTCGCGTTCTCCAGGCCCGGATTGCTGACAATGCGGATTTCGGTCGCGGCGGCTCTCGCCACATAGGGCGCGGCGAGTCCGCTCATCGCCAGTCCCATACCCAAGGCTCCCGCCTTGCGCAGAAAGCCGCGGCGGGTCGAGTCGTACGTCATTGATATGTCTCCGAACGCCGGTCATGCCGGCGGATAGTTGTCGATATGTCGCGCGGGGGGAATCGAAATGCATGCCTTGCGGTCGCGCGTTTTCGAGGCGAGGCATCGGCAAATTGTGCCCATGCATCCGTGACCGGTCGATTGAGTAAAATGGCCGATGACTTAACCAATTACTCATACCGGGAGAGAGGTGCGACGTGTCGGCGGAACTCGACTGGTATCTGCAGATCAACCTCAAAGCTCGGCATTTGCGGTTGCTGGTGACCATCGACACGTATCGTAATCTGAGCCAGGTCGCGGAAGTCACGCACGTTACCTTGCCCGCCGTCTCAAAGTCGCTCGCGGAACTGGAGCGCGGACTGGGTCTCACGCTTTTCACGCGCACGGGACAGGGGCTCGTTCCCACGCCCTACGGCGAATGTCTGACGCGTCATGCGCGCGCGATGCTGCACGTGCTGCATCAGGCGCTCGACGAATTGAAAGCGCTGAGCGCCGGGACTGAAGGCAAGGTCGAAATCGGCGTGCTGCCGGTTTCGGCATCCATCCTGCTGACGCACGCACTGAAGCTGCTCAAGCAGCGCTCGCCGGGCACCAACGTGAAGATCGTCGAAGGGTCGGCGGCGTCGTTGCTGCCCGAGTTGTGGCAAGGTCATCTCGATCTCGTCGTCGGACGACTGCCGCCTCTGGATGCGCTCGGAAGCTTCGAAGAGAAGGAGTTGCTCGAAGAACCCGTCATGCTCGTGACCGGCGGGCAACATCCGCTCGCGCGCAAGAAGGCCGTCGAATGGTCGGATTTACTGCCTTATCCGTGGATACTGCCGCCGCTTGGCTCGATCCTGCGCGATCCGCTCGAACGCGCGCTCGAAGCGCACGGCGTGCCGCTGACGAATAACTACATCGAGACCCTGTCGCTGCATGTGATCCGCGCGCACTTGCAGGTGTCCGACTGCATCGCCGTCATGGCCGATACCTCCGCGCGCGATGCGACCCACCCGCAGCCGCTCCATACGCTGCCGCTGAACTTGCCGCGACTGCTGCGGCCCGCCGGCGTGCTCTGGAATCGCGTGCGCACGCTCACGCCGAGCGCGCAACTGATGATCTCCTGCCTCGAAGAGACGGCTCAACGTCTGGCGCAAGAAGCACAAGAAAAGCGCTGACGCCGCACCTTAACCATTCGCTCAACTCGGCTGCGGTTTTTTTCAATCCGCCGCCTTCGGGGCGCTGGCACAATCAAATCGCGCTCACCACTTCATCAATGACGAGCGACGACGCGAACTGCACGGACGGTTCCGCGCATCAATACGGAGACGAGCACGATGATGAATCTCAGGACCGCGATCTGCGCTTGCGCCGCGCTGTTCGGTTTCGCCGCGACGGCCTGCGCTGCCCCGGCATCGAATCAATCGGTGGAAGACTTCTATCGCGGCAAGGCGTTGACGATTCTGGTCAGCGCGGATGCGGGCACCGTGACGGACATCGTCGCCCGTCAGTTCTCGCGCTACTTCGTCAAGTATGTGCCGGGACATCCCAAAGCCATCGTGATGAACGTGGTGGGCGCGGGCGGCATGGTGGCGGCGGCATCGCTCCAGTCGCGACAGCCGAGCGATGGCACGGTCATCGGCTTTCTGCAGCGAAACAATCTCTATATTCCGCTTCTCGACGAAAGACAAAACCGCTTCGATCCGCGCAAGGTGCGATGGATCGGCAGTCTCAACAAGGTCGAATACTGTCTGGTTTCGATGACGCGCTCCGGCGTGACCACGGCGGACGATCTGAGCAAGAAGAAAATGTATATCGGCGCGACCGGATTCGCCAACGAGGATCGCACGTTGCCCGCGCTGCTCGACGAGTACATCGGCGCGAAGATGAGCATCGTGCCGGGCTACACGGGTCGCGGCGAAGTCTATCTCGCGATGCAGCGCGGTGAAGTCGATGGCTGGGCGTCCACCATCGATGGCCTTCAGCAAGGCGAGCCCGTGCGGCTCCTCAAGAGCGGCAAGATGAAGGTGCTGCTCCACCTCGGCTGGAACAGCCCAAAAGGTTACGCCGATGTCCCGAATCTCTCTTCCTATATCACGAAGCCGGACGTGAAGGCGCTCTTCAATCTGTTCATTCTGCCGTTTCAGGCAGGACGTCCCATCGCCGTGCCGAAGGACGTGCCGCAGGATCGTCTGAACGCGCTGCGTGATGCGTTCGCCAAGACCATCGCCGATCCGGATTTCATCGACGCAATGAAGCAGTCGGGTTATCCGCTCGATGCCATCGATGGAAACGCGGTCGAGCAGATCATTGCGAAGCTGTATGCCACGCCCGAGCCGCAGATCGCGGATGCGCGCAAGCTCATCTTCGGCTCGCATTGAGCCGCGCAGGAAAGCACATCATCACCCAATGGTAAGCCAACATGACGCCCGAAATCATCGACATTCATCCCCACATCATCTCGACCGACACGGCGCGCTATCCGATCGCGCCGCAGCACGGGCATCGCTCCAAATGGTCGGCGACGCGGCCCATCACCTTCGAGCAACTCATCGCCGAGATGGATGAAGCCGGCGTATCGAAAGCCGCGATCGTGCATTCGTCGACGACCTACGGCACCAACAATTCGTACGTCGCGGACAGCGTGGCGCAACATCCGGATCGCTTCACGGGCGTCTATTCCTTCGACCTGCTCGCGCCCGATGCGCTCACGAGCTTCGATCACTGGCTCGCGCGGGGGATGGGCGGCATTCGCCTGTTCACCGGCGGCGCCACGCATCAGAGCGATGGAAGCTGGCTCGTCGATCCCGCGACGTTTCCCATCTGGGAGCGCTGCGCCGACCTCGGCATGACGATGGCGGTTCAGACGACGCCGGATGGTTTGTCGATGGTGGCGGAACTGGCCGAGCGCTTTCCGTCGGTCAACATCGTGCTCGATCACTGCGGCCGGCCGAATCTCGAAGAAGGCCCGCCGTACGCGAATTGCGCGGGCCTGTTCTCGCTCGCGAAGTTCGACAACGTCTACATGAAGATCACGCCGCGAACGTTCGATCTCGCGCAGGCGGCGCCGGGCGGCGCAGAGCCGTTCTTCGCGAAGCTCGTGGAAGTGTTCGGCGCGGATCATCTCGCGTTCGGCTCGAACTATCCGGCATCCGCGGGGCCGTTGAAGACGCTCGTCGAGCAAGGCAATGCCTGCTTCGCGGGCCTGAGCGACGAAGAACGCGCGTGGATCTGGGGCCGCACGGCGAAAGCGCTCTATCCGATGCTCGCCGGCTGAGCTGCGTCCAACCTAAAAACAGGCGAGCCCACGACGCTCGCCCATTCCATCAGGATGAGACATGGAGTTCTTCAATGATGCAACGTTGATGGCGGCGGGACACGCGCTATCGACGCTCCTGCAGTTCAACCGGATCATTTTCCTCGTCTTCGGCGTGACGGTTGGACTCGCGATCGGATTGCTGCCGGGAATCGGCGGGCTGACAGGCTTCGCGCTGCTGGTGCCGTTCACGTACACAATGGATCCGTATGCCGCGTTCGCGATGCTGCTCGGGATGGCATCGGTCATTACGACATCCGATGTGATTCCGGCCGTGCTGTTTGGCGTGCCCGGTCATGCGGCCTCTCAGGCGACCGTGCTCGATGGCCTGCCGATGACCAAACGCGGCGAGGCGTCGCGAGCGTTGAGCGCATGTTACATGTCGTCGCTGATGGGCGGACTGATCGGCGCGGTCATCCTGGCGGTGTCGCTGCCTCTGGTGCGCCCGTTCGTGCTGTCGATCGGTACGCCGGAGATGTTGTCGCTCACCGTGTTCGGCGTGTCGATGGTGTCGGCGCTCTCAGGCAACGCGCCGCTGCGTGGCGTCGTTGCGGCTTGCTTCGGTATTTTGGTCGGCATGATCGGCACGAACGTTGCGACCGGACAGATGCGCTGGACCGGCGACATTCTCTACCTGCAGGACGGCATTCCGCTGGTGCCGATCATTCTCGGCATCTTCGCGTTGCCCGAGTTGTGCGAGCTCGCGATCCGACGCGCGGCTATCGCGGAGAACGTGCAGTTCACCTCGCGTCAAGGCATGGTTCAGGGGGTCAAGGACAGCTTTCGCAACTGGTTTCTGGTGCTGCGTTGCGGCGGCCTCGGCGCGATTCTCGGCGCGGTGCCCGGCATCACCGGCGCGGTGACAGACTGGATCGCGTACGGCCACGCATTGCAGACGGCCAAGGGCGCGAAACAGTCGTTCACCAAGGGCGACGTGCGAGGCGTGATCGCGCCGGAAGCGGCCAACAACGCACGCGAAGGCGGCAGCCTCGTGCCGATGCTCTCGTTCGGCGTGCCGGGCGGTGCGGCGCAAGCCATTCTGCTCGGCGCGATGATGGTGCACGGCTTCATTCCCGGCCCCGATATGCTGACCAAGCATCTCGACTTCACGTATTCGATGGTCTGGTCGATCGCGCTCGCCAACATCTTCGGCGCGGGCTTGTGCTTTCTGTTGAGCGGTCAGTTCGCGAAGGTATCCACGCTGCGCTATACGCTGATTCTGCCGGTCATCATGCCCGTCATCTATGTCGGCGCGTTCCAGGGATCGCGCAGCTGGGGCGACCTCTTCGTGCTGCTGATCGCAGGCGTCATCGGATGGACGATGAAGCGGCTCAAATGGGCGCGTCCGCCGCTGATTCTCGGGCTCGTGCTCGGCGTGCTGATGGAACGGTATATGTCGATCTCGTTCGTGCGCTATGGCACGGACTGGCTGTCTCGTCCCGTCGTCATCGTGCTGTTGAGTCTTGCCGCGCTGGTCTTTTTCAAGCCGCTCTTCACCGCGTTTCGCAGCGGCGGCATCGCGCAGTTCAAGCCGAGCGGCTCGATCGTCTTCAAGCGCGAAGACCTCGTGCATGTGTTCTTCATCTGCGTCGGGCTCTATATGCTGGTGAGTTCGCAAGGCTGGCTGCTCATGGCGCGGATCGGGCCGACCGTCGTGGCGAGCATTCTCGTCATCGCTGGAACAGTCAGTCTCGCGTACAAGGTGTTCGTGATCCCAGCGAGCGGCGCGGCGCGGGCCAGCAGCGGCGTGCACATGGATGTGTCCAGCGATCACGACGAGAAGCTGCCGAACAAGACCGTGCTCGCGCGTGCGGCGCGCTTCTTTGGCTGGTTCCTTGCGTTCCTCGCGTGCATGTCGGTGATCGGCATGTTGCCCACGGTGCCGTTGATGATTGCCGCGTACATGCGTATAGAAGGACGCGAGTCGTGGAAGCTCAGCTTGATCCTCGCCGCGTGCGTGACCGTGTTTCTCTACGCCGTCTTCGATCAGATTCTGCATATTCCCTGGCCGGACAGCTTCCTCGGACAGTGGTTGCCGGGTCTCGGCGGAAATTGATTCTTCAACGCAAGGAAGTGGCAAATGACGCAAGATCGACTGGCGCGCATCGACGCGCAGCAAGCAACGCAAGAGCAGCAACGGGTCATCGCGCAATTGGGCGAAGGGCGCGGACGCATTCCCACGCCGTTCAACATCTGGCTGCATAACCCGCGTCTCGCCGAGGGCATGGAAATCATCGGCACGCACGTCGATCGATCGCCGGTGTTGAGCGAAGCCGAAACCGAAGTCGCGATTCTTGCGACGGCGGTGTTCTGGAACGCGCCGTACGTGATCGCGAATCATCGCCGGCATGCATTGAAGTCCGGCGTGCCCGATGCCGTCGTCGCCGCGATTCTGGACAAGCGCAGACCCGACGGCGAACATGGGCGCTTCGGTCTCGTGTGCGACGCGGTGAGCGATATCCTCGCAGGCGGATCGATCGACGACGCGCGCTTCGCCCAGTACGATGCCGGGCTGGGCCGCGCGGTCATCGCGGAATTGCTCGTCACGATCGGCTACTTCACGTCGATCTCGCTGGGCATGACCTTGCACGCGCTGAAGCCGAAGGACTGAATGCAGGAGACATATCGTGAACGGGCTTGACGGCTACATGCAGGTGAACCTGAAGGCTAGGCATCTGCGCCTGCTCGTGACCATCGATACTTATCGTAATCTGACGCAGGTGGCGGAAGTCACGCACGTCACGATGCCGGCGGTATCAAAGTCACTGGCCGAGCTGGAGCGCGGGCTCGGGCTCACGCTTTTCACGCGCACGGCGCAAGGACTCGTACCGACGCCGCATGGCGAATGTCTCATTCGTCATGCGCGCGAAATGCTGACGATCCTGCATCAGGCGCGCGATGAAATGAAGGCGCTGAGTTCGGGCACGGAGGGCAAGGTGCACATCGGCATGTTGCCCGCTTCGGCCTCCGCGCTGTTGCCGCTGGCGCTGAATCTGCTGAAGATGAGGTCGCCGGGCACGAACGTGCGCGTCGTCGAAGGCACGCGTGGCGCGCTGCTGCCCGAGTTGTGGCAAGGACGTCTCGATCTGATCGTCGGGCGCTTGCCCGCGCCGGACACGCTCGGTAGTTTTGACGAAAAGGCGCTGCTCGAAGAGCCGGTTACGTTGATGACCGGGCGGCAACATCCTTTGGCGCGGCGCAAGAATGTCGACTGGTCGGATCTTCATCCGTATCCGTGGATCTTGCCGCCGCAAGGCTCGATTCTGAGGGATTCGCTCGAGCGCACGCTCAGAGCACATGACGTGCCTCTGACGAACAACTACATCGAAACGCTTTCCGTTCATGTGACGCGCGCCCACTTGCAGATCTCGGATTCCATCGCCGTCATGGTCGGCACGCCGGCGAACGATGCCGAGCAACCCTTGCACGCGCTTCCGCTGACCTTGCCGCGGCTATTGCGACCGTCGGGCGTGCTCTGGAACCGCAACCGCGGTCTGACGCCGAGTGCGCAACTCATGGTTTCCTGCCTGGAAGAGGCCGCGCAACAGTTGCAGAGCGGAACAACCTGAAAAGTTGAAACGTGCGATACGGTTTCCTCTTCGTACATTCAATATAGTTAGACATCCAAAGTGATGAAAGAAGGACCTTTACCGAATGGTTAAGTCCCCGGCAAGTTAATTCAATAGACGACATGCGATGTCTCGAAAGATCATGTCATCAACGAAACGAACTCGTGTAGCTGCACGATCATCCCTCCAAGGAGACAGTCACGTGACCAAGAAAGTCCATCTCAAGCTCGCCATCGCCGAGCATCCGCATACCTCGGCCATTCGCGACGGTTCGATTCCCATCGAGGGCGTCGACGCGGAGTTCATTACCGTTCAACCGCAAATCGGCGCGTTCCGCCGGATGGTCCGCGATGTCGAATTCGATGTGTGCGAGCTCGCACCGACCACGTACATCATCGCTCGTGCCTATGGCGCGCCGTTCGTCGCGCTGCCGATCTTCGTCGTGCGCCGCTTCCATCACTCGGGTTTGCTCGTGCGCCCGGATGCCGGCATCAAGACGCCCAAGGATCTCGAAGGCAAGAAGGTCGGCGTGCGCGCTTATTCGGTGACGACGGGCGCGTGGACGCGTCAGGTGCTCATCGACGAGTTCGGCCTCGATCCGTCGAAGGTGACCTGGGTCGTCGATGACGAAGAACACGTCACGCAGCTCGAACTGCCGCCCAACGTGATCCATGCCCCCAAGGGCACGTCGCTCGCGGACATGATGGCCAAGGGCGAACTCGTCGCGGGCTTTCACGGCAACGCGGGCATCGGCCGCACCGGCGACCCGACCGGCGGCTGGAAGGAAGTCGAGGCGGACTATCCGGATCTGTTCCCGAATGCGGATGAACTGGAAGCCGAGTATTACGCGCGCACCGGCGTCTATCCGATGCACGGCACCATCGTCGTGAAGGATTCGGTGTTGGCCGAGCATCCGTGGGTCGCGAAGTCGATCTACGACGCGTTCGACAAGGCCAAGAAAGACTGGCTCGCGAAGCTCAATGCGGGCGAACTGAACGACAAGAAGAACAAGAAGTACATCGAGCTGCAGAAGATCGTCGGTAACGACCCGCTGCCGTACGGCATCGAGGAAAACCGCAAGACCATCGAGGCGCTCGAACAGACCGCGTTCAAGCAAGGCCTCACGCCGAAGCGCATGTCGATGAGCGAGCTGTTCGTCGATCCCCGCGTCTAACCCGTACGGAAGCAAAAGAACATGATCATCGATTGCCACGGTCACTTCACGACCGTTCCCGCTTCTTTCCGCGACTGGCGCGCGAAGCAGATCGCAGCCGCCGACGATCCGGCCAACGCGCCGCCGCTCTCCGGCGCGTACGTTACCGATGACGAAATCCGCGAAGGCGTCGGCAACGGTCAACTGCGTCTGCAACAGGAGCGCGGCGGCGACCTCACCCTGTTCTCGCCGATCGCCGGTCTCATGAGTCATCACCTCGGCAACGAGCGCACGAGCCTGGAATGGGCCGAAGTGTCGAACGATCTCGTGCGCCGCGTCTGCGATCTGTATCCGGACAACTTCGTGCCGGTGTGCCAGTTACCGCAATCACCGAAGGCGCCGCCGAAAAACTCGGTGCCCGAGTTGCGCCGTTGCGTCGAAGAGATGGGCTTCGTCGGCTGCAATCTGAATCCGGACCCGAGTGGCGGCTACTGGACCGGCAAGCCGATGACGGATCGCGAGTGGTATCCGGTCTACGAAGCGCTTTGTGATCTCGACGTGCCCGCGATGATCCACGTGGCGGCATCGTGCAATCCGTGTCATCACGGCACGGGCGCGCACTATCTGAACGCGGATACGTCGGTGTTCATGCAACTGCTGCAAAGCGACTTGTTCAAGGACTTCCCGACGCTGCGTCTCGTGATTCCGCATGGCGGCGGCGCGGTGCCGTATCACTGGGGACGTTACCGCGGCATGTCGCTCGAAATCGCCAAACGTCCGCTCGAAGGCCTGTTGAACAACATCTTCTTCGATACGTGCGTCTATCACCATCCGGGCGTGGAACTGCTGACCAAGGTCGTGCCGACGAGCAACGTACTGTTCGGCTCGGAAATGATCGGCGCGGTGCGCGGCCGCGATCCGGATACCGATCAGTATTTCGACGATACGAAGCGCTACATCGACGCGTGCGAAGCGCTCAGCGACGCCGACCGCCACGCGATCTTCGAGGGCAATGCGCGACGCGTCTATCCGCGTCTGGACAGGTATCTGAAGGCGAAGGGACTGTAATGAACATCATCGACATTCATCCGCACATCATCTCCGACGACGAGAAGCGTTATCCGCCCGCGCCGTTGTTCGGCAAGCGCTCGGACTGGTCGCAGGAGCGCCCGAATACCGTCGAAGCGCTGATCGCGGCGATGGACGAAGCAGGCGTCGCGAAGGCGGCGGTCGTGCATTCGTCGACGACCTACGGTTTCGATAACAGCTACGTGGTCGATGGCTGCAACCAGTACAAGGACCGCCTGATCGCCGTGGGTTCCGTCGATATGCTCGACGACGACGTCGCTTCCGTCATCAAGGGATGGGCCGATAAGGGTCTCGCCGGGCTGCGCATCTTCACGGGCGGCTCCACCAAGGACTTCGATCCGAGCGAGCTCGATAACCCGAAGTCGTTCAAGGCGTGGGAGATGCTCGCCGAACTGAAGCTGCCGATGTGCATCCAGACGGGACCGGTCGGCCTGCCTCAAGTGCGCATGCTCGCGGAAAAGTTTCCGACGGTGAACATCATCCTCGATCATCTCGCGCGTCCCGATGTGCTGGACGGCCCGCCGTATGCGAACGCGGCCAGCTTGTTCGAGTTGCGCGACCTGCCGAACGTCTACATGAAGCTCACGCCGCGCATCTTCGGCGACGTGAAGAAGGAGAAGGCGAGCGCGGAGACGTTCTTCCCGCGCGTGGTCGAAGCATTCGGCGCGCAACGTCTTGCATGGGGATCGAACTTCCCGACATCGACCGGCACATTGAGCGAAATTCTCGCGACCGCGCAAGAAGGACTCGCGTGCCTGAGCGCTGAAGACCGCGAATGGATCTTCGGCAAGACCGCGCAGACGCTTTATCCGGCACTGAGCCAATAAGAGAGATCGATATGTCAAACACCCGTCTGAACAGCATTATTCGCGCTTTCGAATCGGGCAAGGCCGCGCACGCCGCGTTCGCGAAGCTCGACAAGCAGACCGCCATCGAAATGAGCGATGCGCCTTATGACGGCATCGTCTTCGAGATGGAGCACAACCCGTACGATGTGTCCGCGCTCGGCGATGCGCTTCAGTACATGCTGAGCCGCAAGCAGATCGCGGAATCCGGTTCCGTCGCGCCGAAAGTGACGCCGATTGCGCGCATCCCCGCGAACGGCGCGGAGATGAATCAAAGCTTTGCCAAACAAGTGCTCGATCGCGGCGCTTACGGCGTGATCTGGCCGCACGTCGCAACGGTCGAGCAGGCATACAACGCCGTCGCTTCGTGCCGATATGCGCGTCCGAAGAACGCGCCGCTGTATGAGCCGAAAGGCCTGCGCGGCGACGGCCCCGCGAATGCAGCGCGCTACTGGGGTCTGTCGATGCCGGAATACTACGAGAAGGCCGATGTCTGGCCGCTCGCGCCTCAAGGCGAAATCATCGTCGGCCTGATGTGCGAGAGCACGCAGGCGATCGAGAATCTCGACGACATCCTCGCGAATGTACCGGGCATCGGTTTCATTCTGATCGGCGAGGGCGATCTGAGTCAGGAACTCGGCTTGCCGCGTCAGTACGAACATCCGGAAGTGCAAAGCGCGATGCGCCAGATCGTCGAGACGTGCCACAAGCACAATGTCGTCGTCGGCAATCCGCATGTGACGGCGAAGAATCATCGACGCTTGCAGGAAGAGGGTTATCGCTTTCTGATGTCCGCGCCGGCGCGCACGTATGGCGTCGTCGGTCTCGCACGCGAACTGGCAGGCTACTGATGAACGGCGCCGAAAGTCTCGTCGCGACCCTGGTCGGGCAGGGCGTCGATATCTGCTTCGCGAATCCGGGCACGTCGGAGATGCATTTTCTCGCGGCGCTCGGCAACAATCCGAAGATGCGCAGCGTGCTGTGTCTGTTCGAAGGCGTGGCCACCGGCGCGGCCGACGGCTGGTATCGCATGAAGGACACGCCCGCGTCGACGCTGCTGCATCTAGGGCCGGGTCTTGCGAACGGGCTCGCGAATATTCATAACGCGAAGCGCGCGTCGTCGGGCATGGTGAACGTCGTCGGCGAGCATTCGGTGTCGCATCTCAAGTACGACCCGCCGCTCACTTCCGATATCGAGGGTCTTGCGCGGCCGCTGAGTCATTGGGTGCGGCGCGCGGAGTCGTCGAACACGATCGCGTGGGATGCGGCTCAGGCCGTCGCCAAGGCGAGCGAGCATCCGGGTCAGATCGCCACGCTGATTCTTCCGGGCGATACGTCGTGGCAGCAAGTCGATGCATCGCCTGTTTCACCGCCCGCGCATGTCGAAGCACGGGAAGCACGCAAAGCGCCGAGCGCGGCGCGCATCGAACACGTCGCGCGCGTGCTGCGCTCGGGCGAACCGGCGCTGATCGTGCTCGCGAACAAGGCGACGCGCGGTGCGGCGCTCGAGAAAGCCGGACGCGTATCAGCGGCAACCGGCGCATTGCTCGGCTCGCAGTTCTTCACCGCGCGCATCGAGCGTGGCGCGGGCCGCGTGCCGCTCGCGCGCATTCCGTATGCGGTCGCGCAAGCCACGGCGTTCCTCAAGGACTTCAAGCACATCATCACCGTCGAGACGCGCGAACCGGTCGCGTTCTTCGCGTATCCCGACAAGCCGAGTCTGCTCAAGGCGGAAGGCACGCTCGTGCATCCGCTCGTCGAGGCCGATGAAGACAGCGAGCTTGCCTTCGACATGCTGTTGCAGGCGCTCGGCGCATCGGACACCGCGCCCGTGCTGCAACAGCGCATCGACACGCCGGTGCCGATGGGCGCGCTGAATCCGGCGAGCATCGCGCACGCGCTGGCGTCGGCGTTGCCGGAGCACTGCATCGTCGTCGATGAATCGCTGACGACCGGGCGCGAGTCCATGAGCCTCACGATGGGCGCGCGTCCGCACGATCTCATCAACAACATGGGTGGCTCGATCGGCTATGCAACGCCCGTTGCGACCGGCGCGGCGCTCGCGTGTCCCGATCGTCGCGTGTTTTGCATGGTGGGCGACGGCAGCGCGATGTACACGATCCAGTCGCTGTGGACGCAGGCGCGCGAGGGCCTGAATGTCACGACCATCATCTTCGCGAACAACAGCTACGCGATCCTCAAGGCCGAATACGCCAACATGGGCGCGGGCGCGCCGGGCGAACGCGCGCTGTCGATGATCGATATCGACAAGCCGCGCATCGACTGGCTCGCGATGGCGAAGAGCATGGGCGTGCCGTCGGTGGCCGTCGAACGAGCGGAAGACTTTCATAAAGCGCTGATCGATTCGACGCGCGAAGCCGGGCCGTGCCTGATCGAAGTACGGCTTTGAGACATCAACGATACGAGCAACAGGAGCACACACATGACAACGACGCAGACCGAAGCGCCGACGCTGCGCGCCAATCTCGCCGAATACGCCGTGACGAAGGCGATGCGAGATGGCCGCGTGAAATCGGATCTCGTGAATCTCGACTTCTGCGGCCCGACGCCCGCGCACAATGGCTTCAAGGCGATGGTGCGTGAGAGCAAGTTCGACGCCGGCGAACTGGCGATCGTCACGTTCCTGCAGGCGAAGGCATATGGCAAGCCGTATGTCCTGCTGCCCGCGCCGATCTCGGGACGCTTTCAGCATCACTGTGCCGGATACAACATCGACTTCGGTCATCTCGATCCTAAAGATATCGAAGGCAAGAAGGTCGCCGTACGCACCTACACGCAGACGACCGCGCTATGGATTCGCGGCATTCTGCGCCACGAATACGGCGTCGATCTTGACAAGGTCACATGGATGACGCTCGGCGACGGCCATCTCGCCGAATACAGCGATCCGTCGAATTGCCAGCGTTTGCCGGCGGGTTCGTCGATTCCGCAAATGATGCTCGACGGCGAACTGAGCGCTGCCTTGCTCGGCGAAGACATGCCGAAGGACGAGCGCGTGCGCACGCTCGTGCCCGATGCACACGCCGCCGCAAAAGACTGGTTCGCGCGTACGGGCGTGGTGCCGATCAACCACATGTTCGTGGTGCACGAGAAGCTCTCGAAGGAGCGGCCGGATATCGTGCGCGAGCTGTATCGCATGGTCGTCGAGAGCCGTGCTGCCGCCGACAATGTTCCGGCCGTGTTCCCGCCGATCGGCCTTGAGGCGAATCGCAAGGGTCTGCAACTCGCGGTCGATTGGGCGCTCGATCAGAAGATCATTCCGCGCCGTCTGTCCGTCGACGAGCTGTTCGACGACGTGACCGGCAGCCTGGGCTAAAGCGGAGACCGAACCATCGTGGCGATCAACCGACATCGATGCGGCAACCGCTGGGGCGTGCTCGTGCTGCTCGCGCTCGGGCTGATGATCTCGCACGTCGATCGCACGAGCATGTCCGCTGCGTTCGCCGATCATCGCTTCGTGCAGGCGTTCGAGTTGATGCACGTGCAGCGCGGTTGGCTCGGCTCGGCAATGTTCTGGTCCTACGGCTTGCTGCAGATGCCGATGGGCTGGCTCGTCGATCGCTACGGCGTGAAGTGGCCTTATGCGCTGTGCTTTCTGATGTGGTGTCTCGCGGCGGCGGCGACCGGCATCGTGACGACGCTTGGCGCGTTGATCGTGGTGCGCTTGATGATCGGCGTCGCGGAAGCGGTGGTGGTGCCGGCGACTTATCGCTACCTTGCCGATCACTTCGACGAAACGCAAAAAGGCACAGCACTCGGCATCTATTCCATCGGCGGAAAGATGGGGCCGGCACTCGGCGCACCGATCGCGGCGTGGCTTATTTCGGTGAGTTCATGGAAAGCGATGTTCGTCGTCACGGGTCTCGCCGGATTGGTGTGGCTGATGCCATGGCTCGCGATGGTGAAGAACGATTTTCCGTCGAAGGCGGAACTGGCTGCTTCGAAGAGAAGGGCGGCTTCGGTTCCGCTGAGCAATCTGCTCGCGAGTCCGGTGGTTTGGGGTGGGCTGATCACCAACTTCTGCTACAGCTATTTCGCGTTCTACTGCATGACGTGGATGCCGGCGTATCTCGTCGAGCAGCGCGGGTTGACGCTCAGCGAATCGGGGCTGCTCACGTTTGTCAGCTTCGCGGGCATCGCGATCGTGGCAGCGCTTGCTGGCTGGGCCGCCGACCGCCTGATCGCGCGCGGATTCGATGCGGTGCTCGTGCGGAAGTCCTTCATGGTGGTCGGCTTCGCGGGCGGCACGACGGTTCTGCTCGGCGCCTATGCGCCTTCGCCGCACATGGCGTTGTTCTGGAACGTCGCTTCGCTTTCGTTGCTAGGGCTCGTCACGGCGAACAATCTTGCGCTCGTCAAACTAACGCTCATTCCGAAGCAGGCGGTCGGCTTGAACACCGGCTTGCAGCAAGTCGCCACGAGTCTCGCGGGCGGCGTTTCCGCGAGTCTGTCGGGCTGGCTGCTTCATGTGGGGCATAGCTACACGCTTCCAATGCTCGCGATCTTCGCGTTCCTGCTGCTCGGCGCGACGAGTACTATCGTGCTGCTGCGACGGAAGTGGGCGCCGAAGGTCAATGCAAGCGCGCACGATAGCGATCCGGCGCAAGCTCCGTCGGCGATCTCGTCATGACGCCAGCACGCGATACTTCATCACCCGTCGTGCTGCTGCGTCACGCGCCGCTCTCGCGCTTTCTCGTTGCGCGCATTGGTTCCATCACCGCGCAGCAGATGTTGATGCTGGCGATCAGCTGGCATATGTACGACATGACATCGAGCGCGTGGGATCTCGGGCTCGTGGGGCTGTGTCAGTTCGTGCCGGGTCTTGCGACGACGCTCATCGCGGGTCATTGCGCCGACCGGCTGCATCGCGGGCGCATGGTGGCCGCGTGTCTTGCGCTGCAGGCCGTCGCCGCGACGCTGCTTTCGATCTCCACGGCCACGCACAGCGTCACGCGCGACGCGCTGCTTGCACTGTCTCTTGTGCTCGGCGCGATCAGGCCGTTCCAGATGGCAGGCCAGCAGGCGCTTCTGCCGATGCTCGTTCCACCGAAACTTCTCGCGCGTTCGATGGCGCTGAGCACGGTGGTGCAACAGATCTCTATCATCGCCGGACCCGCGCTGGGCGGAATCCTGTTTGCGGTCAGCGTCGTCACGGTGTATCTGACGAGCGCGGCGCTATTCTGCATCAGCGCCGTGATGTACGCGTTCGTCCGCTACGATTTCACGCCGCCGCCGCGCGAACCCGTCACCGCCGATTCGATTCTCGCCGGCTTGCGCTTCATCTGGAGCAATCCGCTGTTGCTCGGCGCCATTTCGCTCGATCTGTTCGCGGTGCTCTTCGGAGGCGCGACCGCGCTGCTGCCCGTCTATGCGAGGCAGGTTCTGCATGTCGGTCCGCAAGGACTCGGGCTGCTGCGCTCCGCGCCGGCAGTGGGCGCATTGTGCGTCGGCGTGTTTCTTTCGCGTCGGTCCATCGTCAGCCGTGTCGGCAAGAAGCTGCTGATCGCGGTGGCGGTCTATGGCGTGTCCATCGTCGCATTCGGTCTGTCGCAGTGGTTTTCCGTGTCGCTTCTTCTGCTGGCGATCTCGGGAGGCGCGGACACGATCAGCGTCATCGTGCGGCAAACGTTGATTCAACTCGAAACCCCTGATCGCATGCGCGGACGCGTCGCGGCGGTGAACACGCTGTTCATCGGCGCGAGCAATCAGCTGGGCGAATTCGAGTCCGGCGTGACCGCGACGGGGCTGGGCGTCATCGGCTCGGTCGTCCTCGGCGGTTTCGCGACGGTACTCGTGAGCGTCGCATGGAGCCGCCTGTTCAAACCGCTCGCCACCCGCGACGCGCTGCATTAGCGGAGAGAATCGGCGCCCGAAACTTCCCCGATTGCTGCAATGCATCGACA
Source organism: Caballeronia calidae (assembly GCF_900044055.2). Classification (GTDB taxonomy): domain Bacteria; phylum Pseudomonadota; class Gammaproteobacteria; order Burkholderiales; family Burkholderiaceae; genus Caballeronia; species Caballeronia calidae. The sequence continues at coordinate 20,486 of NZ_FCOX02000081.1, forward strand.
CAAAGGGGTTGATAGATCGGTTAATACCCTAATTGTAGATCGCTGCTAGACTGGATTTCACACTACGCGCACAGCGCGGCGTAGTGCAATCACGCAATGCTGGGAAGGTGTTGCCATGAAATCGTTCGTCAACGAAGTGATCACGCTGGTCCTCGCGGCGCCCCTCGTTCCGTTCGCGCAAGGAAGCGCGCAATCGGTCACCCGCGCGCAAGTTCGCGCCGAGCTGATACAAGCCGAAAAAGCCGGCTACAGCCCGACGGCCTGGGCGGACTTTCCTTATGGCGAGGTCCAAGCGGCAGAGTACCGGGTCGCAACCCGCAAGGCGGCTATGGACCCGACGGGCTATGACGCAAGCTGTAATGGACGATCGCAATCAGGTGATATCGCCAGATAGGGCGAGTTCAGTTGCCCGATTGTTCTGTGCCGTCGAAGACAGGCCCGTAGGCAGCGTTCGAATCGGCGCGATGTCGCTCCAGAAAGGCCTCAGCGCGTCGCAGGCTGCCGGGGCAGTCACCTGTGCAATTGCTGAGTGGGTTGTAACCCGCATTCCCAAGCTGTAAGAGCTCCGCGCGAACTTCTGCGCGCGAGAGTGGTTCAATCGAGTGAGCGAAAGCGGCCGTCGGCACTAGGAAAGCAACGGAAATGAGAGCAGCTTTGATGGCGAAATTCATGGTTCAACCTGTGTGCGTAAAGTCAGTCGTGTGTCTTTTGCGGCAACAGGCGTATTTCACCCTAGGGAAACTACCTAGTCTATTGAGTTTAGCGGCGTAAGTGTTGACTCTTTGGTTAAGGGTGTTTCGGGTCCGTCCGCCACCGACGTTACGACCGGGACGAGCAGGACGAAAGAAAGCGTCGCGGGGAATCCAAAGCAGTCGCGTCGGCACGCGACGGGGAAGGGCGTAGTGCCCGTCCGTCATCGCCGGGCTCGGATCATGGCTGCCGACGACCTGGCCGGCACGCGCTTTGGCGGACACCGAATCACCTCGTCGACACCAAGGTCGCGCGGCGCCTCGCGCTCACGAAATCCGCGGTGAGTGGCATCCTGCGGTACGCTGGCAGGCTTTCTCGTTGGCTTGCTTTATCGCTCCACCGGGTCGTACATGTCGGACTTCGTCGTGGTCGGCGGACTGGTGATCTCGGGCGGCATCGCGCTGCTGCTCTATGGGCGCATTCAGCGATCGCTTCTCGATGAGGCGATCAGCGCGCTGCCCAGGCATGCGCGGTAAGCGGTTGGATTCAGTACACGTTGCCCCGGTGATTCATCGATTCATACTCTCATGGAGTAACGATGCGCAACGTTCTGAAAGCGGGATTCTTCCTGGCGCTTGCCTTCACGCTATCTTGCGCCGCGCAGGCGGACATCGTGTCTTCCTGGACCTCCGTGCAGATGCCGTCGCCGCCGCCATTGAAGACGTTCGCCGTGACGGATCCATCCCACATTGCCCTATTGCTGCTCGATTTCGACACCAGCACCTGTAACGAGCGCAAACGCCTCACTTGCGCGCAATCGCTGCCGGCAGTCGAAAGCCTGCTGAACCGCTCGCGGCAGGCCAATCTGATGATCGTCTACAGCCTGACGAGCACGGGCACCCTGGCGGCCGTGCCGCCGGCGATCGCCGCCAAGGGAGACGAGACGGTCGTGCAATCCGGCGTGGACAAATTTTTCAGGACCGACCTCGAAGCGGCGCTGAAGTCCAAAGGCATTCAGACGGTCATCGTGACAGGCACGATGGCGCACGGCGCGGTGCTGTACACGGCGAGCGAGGCCGCGCTGCGCGGATTCAAAGTTGTCGTCCCGGCCGATGGCATGTCGAGCAAGGACCCATTCGGCGAGTTGTCGGCGGCCTGGGTGCTCGCGAATGCGCCCGCGAGCGTCTCGAAGAACGTCACGCTGAGCCGCTCGAACATGATCCAGTTTCCGCAATGAGCGCCGATTCCGGCGCTCACCTTTCTTCGCTCACCGCAGCACGATCGGGTGCGCACGTGCAACCGTATGCCGGTTTCCCCCAGTTGAAAAGCCGCGAGGTTTTTCCGATGCCGGGATTGAACGTGTTAGTCGGGTCGAGTTCTTGGTAGAACCGCTTGAGCGAATCTTTTGCCTCGTAAAGATGACCGACATTGTGTTCGGCGGGATATTCCGCACCGCGTGCGGTAAGCAGCGCGAGGATGTCGTCCTTGATCCGTTCACAATCGCCGCCTCTTCTGACCAGATACTCCTGATGCAGCACATGGCAGAAGAAATGGCCGCAATACATCGTGTACTCGATGTCTTTTGAAATCTCCGGCGGCAGCCGTTCGAACCACTCTGTCGTGTTTCGTGGCAGCGCGATATCGAGTGCGACAATGTCCTCCACGGTACGGGGATGAACCGCGCGATACCGGATCATCGCACCGCCGATCGCGAAGCGGTTAAGAAACGCCGCCTTGCCTTCGTCGGGCGTGCATTCGAAGTAGCCGCCCTGTTGCGATGGAAAACGCGCTTCCAGATACGTAGATCGAAGGAACAGTGTCACCGGTGCCTTGCTGTCGCTGGTCAGTGCGACAGGGCGAGCCGCGGGCGTGTTGACACATTTCCTGGAAGCTCGAGCGAGGGAAATCTGTCAATTCGCATAAGTCCGAATGAAAATCGTCACCTGACCTCCTAGACTTCGAATCCCGTCCCTAAGGTATTGATCTTATGGGGAATTCTCTGCCAAACATGCAGCCGCTCGCGCTCGCCCGGCCATGCAGCGCGCATCGCTTCGAGGCGTTCAGTCTGAAACTGGCAAGACGGGTGACGCTGTATCGGCATGTCGCGCTTCAGCAATGGGTGCTGCTTGAGGCAAGTCCGACCGTAGTAGCGTTTTGCGAAAGACCCGGGTTTGTCATCATCGACGGACAGAAAATCCTCGCGGACTTCTGGGTGCGCTATGCTTCGCTAGAAGAGTTAGTTATCCTTAGTGATTCAACGCCTGAGTTTGATGAAAGATCAAAAGCCGGCGGCACGCTCGATGTGCAGGGATTGTCCATCCGACGTGTCGAATCGGCCGAACTGCTCGCCTCACGTATGTGGATAGACAACTGGCGAAGTATGTTGCCGTGTTTGGTTGCCAACCGCAGACTCCTCACGCGCGCCCTGTCCGAATCTATTGTGAGGCTCCTCAGTCAGCCCAAACGGCTCGCTGACATCGAGCGTCAACTTTCGACTAATGATCTCGTGCTCGTGCGGGCGAGTCTGTTCAACCTGTTGCGCGAGGGACGGGTGAGCGCGCCGGAACTCCATTCTCAGCCCCTGTCGCTGCTCACGACGTTTGTCTCCGCGGAGAAGTCACTATGAGCCGCCGTAATGCGCAACTTCAGGCAATCGACGTGAGCACGTGGCCCACGGTTGCTTATACGCAGTTTGACGATACGACGCGACACATGTTTGAGAAGTGCGTACACGCGGTGATGGCGTATGTGCAAGGCGAGTCTGTCAAACAGATTGAGCACTCGACAGGAATTAATCGTCGCCAGTTGTACCGCTGGCTCGAACGGGCTGGGGCAATTCATCCGGACGGGCGCCTCTTCGGCTTTCGTGCTCTCCTTCGCTATGCGCGCTCGACAGACTACGTTCGCATGCGCGCCGTTCCCGACAACATTGAGCCGGGTGGGGCGGCGGGTGCGTTCTCACAGCTTCTGCAGCGCTGTCCTGCGCTGTCGGACTGGTTGCACCAGCAGATCAGGCAACGCAAGGTGTGGCTCGAGGAGGTGAGTTCGGATGGGGCGTTGCGAACTCGACTTCGCGGCTTGGAGGCGCTGCATCAGAGGTTCCTGGGTCAATGCCGGGCGGTTGGGCTCAGTGGAACAGATTATCCGCTCAATACCGGTGAACGTGGAATCCGCTCGCTTTCGCGGCATCTGAAGGACGAACTGTTGCGCAGCTTCGGCAACGCGGCGCGTTCGGCGGGTGCTTCGCACCTCAAGGGCTTGCCGCCCCGGGACGGCGGGGCGCGCACACTTGCGGCGACTCGCCCATACCAGACGGTTGAGTTTGACGGGCATCGCCTCGATATCCGGCTCAAGATCGTCGTGCACGATCCGCTTGGCTTCGTGCACGAATTCGAGATGGAGCGCGTCTGGCTGCTGGTCATCATCGACGTGTGCACCCGCGCAGTCCTCGGGTATCACCTCGTGCTGGCCCGGGAGTACAGCCGCTACGACGTGATCAAGACGATCGAGAACGCCCTCGAACCTCATCGTGCACGCACGTTCTCGATTCCGGGGCTCGCATATGGACCGCATGACGGATTCCCATCGCAGCGTCTTCCGGAACTCGCTTACGCGACGTGGGAGTGGATCCGCCTGGACAACGCAAGGGCGAACCTGGCCAACGAAACGTTGACGGCGCTATGCGAGTTCGTCGGCTGCCTTGCCGATGCAGGGCCGAAATACAGTCCGGACGAACGGCCATACATCGAGCGGTTCTTCGGGACGATTGCCAGCCGATTGTCGGCCCGTCTGCCCGGTTACACGGGTTCGAATCCATGGGACCTGCGGCGCGCCCTCGCGAATCCCAGAGGTAACCTGTGCCTGTACGTGTCCATAGAGGAACTCGATGAGCTGATCGAATACGCCATTGCGAACTACAACGGCACGCCACACAGCGGTCTGAACAACGTCACCCCGCTTGAGGCGATGGAGTATTTCGTGCGGGGTAAGCAGACGCTGCTGACCTGGCTTGCGCACTACCATCGGCGCTCATTGTGTCTGATGCAGTCTGCACGGCGGTGTCGTGTGTGCGCCTACCTGGATCAGGGGGTGCGTCCGCATATCAACCTCTACACCGCACGCTACACGAATAGCGTCCTGGCAAGGAGCACGCATCTAATCGGCCAAGAAGTACTCGTCTATCTGAACGCAAACGATCTGCGCAGTGTGCGGGCGTTTCTCTCTGATGGTACGGAACTGGGTGAACTCGATGTGCAGGGGCTCTGGCGGATGATTCCGCACAATCTCAAACTACGGCGGGAGATCTGTAGGCAAATGCGCATTCGCCGTCGTCGCGGGGTAGTCGATACCAATCCGATTGAGGCATATGTGAAGGAGAAGTTCGAGCAGGCGAAGAAGAGCCGCAAAGCTGCTACGGAACTAGCTCACACCATGCGATTGATCACGTCAGCGCAAGCGGGAGATCTGCCAGTCGCGCCGGCGGTCCCGCGTCCGGAGCCGGAAACGATTGAGTCATTGGGGCCGGTGCCCGATATCCGGTCAACGGAAACGCCTGAAGACCGGTCACCCGGCACACGTGCCCGTCCTCGAAGGCTTTCAATCGGTACAGGTCAGGTCTTTTAACGTCGTGTTCGTGGGAGGCATCAATGTCGCTTGAGATACCGCGTCCAGTCGATCCGTCGCTGCACCCGCTTGTGACGGGGAACTACCGTATTGCAACGCCAGCGATCGAGGCGTTCTACGAACTGGTTGTCCGATGCCTGCGCTACCGGATCATGGGGGCGCTTAGGAACGAGTGAGAAATAACTTCCCGGCGGTGCTGGGTGGTGGGAAGCGGCACTGTTAAGATGCAATGGATCCGGAGGATAGACGATGCAGGCTGGTTACAGGGCT
>NZ_FCOX02000082.1 GCF_900044055.2 Caballeronia calidae
GTCCAGTTTTCGCGCATCAGTTTTCGTATTCATACTTCTCTAACGCACGAGGCAGTATTTGGTGCACCGGTCAGTAAGTCGCCGCCACAGGCGTCAATCCTCCGGCGAACACGCCCGCAAACTGATAGACGAAGGAAATACCGCTGTAGCGCACGTCCGGCTCGAAAGCCTCGGAGAATAGCGACGACATGGTGCCGAACACCGCAGCATGGAACACCCCAAAGGGGATGATGATTGCGACCCAGACGGGCAATGCTGAATGGGCCGAGTTGTGCATCAGCATGAACGCCGGATAGGCCGAAAGACCTGCGAGCAATGCTCCCGTGCCATAGACGACCGGCTGTCCCACCTTATCCGACACTCGACCCCAAAAGGGAATGAAGAACGTCATCACCGCAGCGCCGAACACCACGCCGAGCAGCGCGGTCGTTCGCGGGAAATGCAGCGTCTCGGTGAGATAGTGGATCGAAAAGACGCCAAAGACGTTGAAGAACACACCGTCGATGACACGTGCGCCCATGCAGGCCAGCACCGTGCGCGGATACTTCCGGAACACATCGATGATCGGCAGCGCATCATGCTTCGTTTTCTTCGCCTTGTTGAAATCGTCGGTCTCGGCCACGTGCTTTCGCATGTAGAAGGTGAGGATCACGAGCACGCCGCTTGCGATGAAGGCCGAACGCCAGCCCCAGGCGAGAAACTGGGCATCGTCGAGCGCGTAGGACAGAATGGCGACCACGCCCGAAGCGAGGACAAGTCCAAGCGACATCCCGATCTGGGGCAAGCTCGCATAGTAGCCGCGCTTCGCCACGGGTGCGGATTCATACGTCATCAGCACGGCGCCTCCCCACTCTCCACCCAGTCCGATGCCTTGTACGATGCGACATGCCAGCAGAAGCAGCGGCGCTGCGATGCCAATGGACGAGTAGGTTGGAATCAAGCCGATCATGACTGTCGCGCCGCCCATCAGAAGCAGCGTGAGCATGAGCATTTTCTTTCGACCAAGCCGGTCGCCGAAATGGCCAAAAAGTACACCGCCCACTGGCCGTGCGACAAAGCCGAGCGCAAACGTGGAGTACGCGAGCATCGTCGAGACAACGGCGTCCGCTTGCGGAAAGTACAACCGATTCAAAACGAGTCCCGCGACGACACCGTAGAGAAAGAAGTCGTACCACTCGATTACTGCACCGAGCACGCTTGAGATCGTGACGGCTCTGAGATTCTCGGAACCTAGTGCGGCACGGCTTTGCATTGCGTCTTCTGCGACGGGGGGCGCGCCCGGCAAGCCCCGCCCTTGACTACGACTGTCCTGTATCAACATGGTTGTCTCCACCATTGTCAATCAACGTGCGGTGTACCCGCCGTCGACCATGATTGTTTGACCACTGATATAGCTGGATGCATCGCTCGCAAGAAACACGGCCAGGCCGTCGATGTCCTCAAGTTTGCCGTTGCGGCCGATGCATGTCTGGTCGGCATGCTTGCTCGCAAGCGCTTCATCGGCGAACACGGACGCAGTGAGCGCCGTAGGGAAAAACCCCGGGCCGATGGCATTGCACGTGATTCCGTGGCGTCCCCACTCCTGCGCAATCGCTCGCGTGAGCTGGACCACGCCGCCCTTGCCTGCGCCGTAGGGCGCGCTATTGGCGAACGCCCGATACGATTGAAGCGACGCTATATTGATGACGCGTCCCCAACCATGCGCTCGCATGAGCGGCGCGAGCTTCTGTGTGAGAAAGAACGGCGCGCCAAGATGAAGCGCCAATTGCGTTTGCCAGGTCTCGGGAGTCACTTCGGCGAAAGGCTGACGCAAATTGACGCCGGCAGCATTCACGAGAATATCGACGCGTCCATGCTGCTCGAGCGCCTCCTCTGCGCACCGAATCGCAGCCTGAGGCGAACTGACGTCGGCGACGATGAAACCCGCTCCGATGCCCTGGGCCGCGAGGGTTGCTGCTGCGTCACGCAATGCGCCTTCGCGTCGGGCCGCGATTACCACGCGCGCTCCGGCGCGTCCCAGCGCGCTCGCGATCTCGAGGCCAATGCCGGCATTTCCTCCGGTCACGAGCGCAACGCGTCCTTCAAGACTGAACATGCTAGCGAGTTCCATCGTTCACTCCGTCGTCGTGCGTTATCGAACTCAGACCTGCACAGCGTCGCCCTTTTCGAACTGCTCGTTCGGGAAGTACTTCTTCAGACGATCGTCCGCCGTGCGCGCGTGAGCTTCCATGCCTTCGAGGCGGGAGATGCGAGCGGTCACTTCGCCGATGCGTCGCGCGGCATCGCGCGTCATGCGCTGCCACGTGAGTGTCTTGACGAACTTGTGAACCGACAAGCCGCCCGAGTAGCGCGCAGCGCCCTTGGTCGGCAAGACGTGGTTCGGGCCACTGGTCTTGTCGCCGAACGCCACAGTCGTTTCCTCGCCCAGGAACAGCGAACCGTAACAGGTCAGGTTCTCGAGCCACCATTCAAGATCCGCCGTATGCACTTCGAGGTGCTCGGACGCATACCGGTCCGACACTTCGACCACTTCTTCGCGTGTGTCACAGACAATGACCTCGCCGTAGTCGCGCCATGCAGCCGCGGCAGCGTCGCGTGCGGTCGGCGGCAAATCGTCGATCAGGCGCGGCACGAGTGCCATGACTTCGGCCGCCAGCGCTTTCGACGTGGTGAAAAGCCACGCAGGAGATTCATGTCCGTGTTCGGCCTGTCCCACCAGGTCACTTGCGACGATGGCCGGATCGGCGGTGTCGTCGGCAATCACGGCGACTTCCGATGGACCGGCGAAGACGTCGATGCCGACCTTACCGAACAGAGTACGCTTCGCTTCCGCGACGAACTTGTTGCCAGGGCCGACGACGACATCGGCAGGCTTGCCCGTGAAAAGGCCATATGCCATCGACGCGATCGCCTGCACGCCGCCAAGTGTCATCACCACATCGGCGCCCGCGGCCTTGAAGCCATAGAGCACGTACGGATGAATGCCACCGCCGCGGAACGGGCTCGAGCATGCGATAACCGTTTTCACGCCCGCAGCCTTGGCGGTCGCAACGCCCATATAGGCCGAAGCAATATGGGCATATCGACCCGCCGGCGCATAGCAACCGACCACATTGACCGGGATCACACGCTGCCCCGCCGTCACGCCGGGGTGCAGTTCCACCGAGAAATCTTCGATGGAGCGGCGCTGCGCGACAGCAAAGTCGTGAACCTGCTTCACGGCGAAGTCGATGTCGTCGCGGATATGCTGCGGAACTTCGCGCGCGCGGCGCTCGATCTCTTCCCGCAGCACGATGATGTCGCCATCCCAGTGATCGAGTTTCTTCGCGTACGCCCGCACCGCCGCTTTGCCGTTGGTCTCGATTTCGGCCAGCATCTCCGTCACGACGCGCTGGGCCGTGGCCGTTTCGGTTTCCGGGGTCTTGGTGGCTTTCTTCAGATAAAAAACCGTCATGGTCCGCTCCTGATAGGGAAGATACTCGGTCACGCCTGAATGCAAGCGCTTGCATTTTCACAAGAAAAATAAGCCGGTAACTAGGCCGGCATCTGCGGTCGCTTGCCGTATAAATGCAAGCGCTTGCATCTATAATAAAACCACGAGTTTCAGTTTGAATCGGTATTGATACCTATAAGGCTGCTTCCGTGTCGGTGGGATGCTTCATCCCAGACTGACCAACGCAGAATCGTTACGATGAACGACGCAATTGAAACGACTAACGTCGAGCGACCACGATTGTCCGATGTAGCCGCGCTAGCCGGCGTGTCGACGGCCACGGTGTCGCGGGCTCTCTCGAATCCGGACATGGTAAAAAGCAACACGCGCGAACGAATCTTGCAAGCGATTGCGCGCCTCGGCTATGTCCCGGACGGTGCCGCTCGGGCGCTGGCGTCAGGCCGCGCCCGTATGGTCGGCGCTATCGTCCCAACGCTTGACAATGCGATCTTTGCGCGCGCCGTTCAGGGACTTCAGAGCACGCTTTCGAATGCAGGGTACCAATTGTTGATCTCCGCGCACGAATACAGCCTCGCGGCTGAAACGGAGGCGGTACACGCTCTGCTCGAACGGGCGGTGGATGCGCTCGTGCTCGTCGGCGCCGAACACGCGCATGAAACATGGGATATGGTGCGGGCCAGCCGAATTCCTGTGCTCATCACCTGGACCAATGCCGCTACCGCAAGCGAGATTTTGACGACGACGGCACCGCTCATCGGTTTCGACAACAGGTTGATCGGGAAGCTTGCAGCGGAGCATCTGCTGTCTCTTGGTCATCGGAGTTTCGGCATGATCTCAGGGATGACGCGCCAGAACGATCGCGCGCGTCATCGGGTCGATGGCTTTCGTAGCGAACTCGCTGAGGCAGGCATACGATTGCCCGAAGCAAACGTGATTGAACAACCGTTCGGGTTCGATGGAGGTCGTGCCGGACTCAAGCATCTGATGCAACTGCGCCCGCGCCCCACTGCCGTGTTCTGTGGCAACGACGTGCTCGCGCTCGGCGCGTTGTTCGAAGCGCAATCGCTGAATATAAAGATTCCGGATGAGCTCTCGATCGTCGGTTGCGACAACCTGCCCATCTCGTCGCAAATCACGCCCGGGCTCTCGACCGTATTGCTGCCGACCTATGAACTCGGGCAACGGGCGGCGCTTACGTTGCTCGACTGGCTGACTACTCATCGCCCGCCAGCGGATGTATGTCTGCCGATCGAACTCGTCGTGCGCGGAACCAGCGGCCCCGCGCCCGTCTGAGCGCTCGTTTATCGGGTCACGGCCTTAGGAGGCATTCCGAGCGTTTCCCGCATGCACACGTCGTCACGCTGTCGCTCCCAATGAGCGACGGCCACGGTGGCCACGGCATTGCCGATCATGTTTGTCGTTGCGCGGATTTCGGCGATGAAGCGATCGACGCCCAGCACGATGGCCGCGCCTTCGATAGGTATGTGCTTGAACGCGGCGAGTGTCGCGAGCAAGCAGATGAAGCTCGCGCCAGCCACGCCTGCCATGCCTCGCGAGGTCAGCATCGAAATGCCGACGAGCACCGCTTGCTCAGCGACCGACAGCTGAATGCCGAACGCCTGGGCGATGAACACTGCGCAAATAACCTGCGCAACGCACGTCCCTGCGAGATTGAACGTGTACCCCATCGGCATGACGATACCGACCACGCCCGTCGGGCAGCCAAGCGCTTCGAGTTTTTTCACGAGTTGCGGAAATGCGGCTTCGGATGACACTGTGGCAATCACCAGCAGGATCTCGCCACGAATGTATTTGAGCAGACGCCACAAGCTCACGTCACACATCAGGCAGATCCCGCCGAGTATCAGCACGATGTACGCGAGCGTCGCCGCATACACCGTGACGAGCAGCATGAACAGCGAGTTCATCGTGCCGAAGCCGAACTTGCCAACCGCATAGGCCATCGCGCCGAATGCACCAATGGGCGCGAGCCGCATCACGATACGCACGATGCCGAACAGCGCGCTACCAACGCCTTCGAAGAATTTGTAGGCCGTCTCCCCTGTCTTGCCCGCACGCGACAAGCCGATCGCGAAGAGCGTCGAAAACAGCACGACCTGAAGCATGTCGGCGTTCGCGAACGCCGACACCGCGCTGTCGGGAATGATGCCGAGCAGAAATCCCATCACACCGCCGGAAGAAGCATGCAGCGATCGCTCGTAGCCGTCCAGTACGCTCGCATCGATCGAACTGGGCGTGAGGTTCATCCCCACGCCGGGCTGGATGGCGTTGACCGCCCACAGCCCGATCAGCAAGGCGATGGTCGTCGTCAGTTCGAACAGGATGATGGACTTACCGCCGATGCGTCCGAGCGCCCCCGCCCCGCCCATCTCCTTCGCACCGAGCACGATCGTGACGAAGATGAGCGGCGCGGTCACCATCTTCACCAGTTTGATGAACGCCGTACTGAGCGGCGCGACGCTTTGCCCGGCATGGGGAAAGTAATGGCCGAGCAACGCGCCGGCTACGATTGCGATGAGAACCTGCACGTAAATCTGACGAAATATCTTTCGCATGCTTGTCTCCGGGCGTCCTGAAGGCGCCTGTTCAATATCGCTGGGGAAAGGGCTTTGGTGTCGTCGTGCTTCCTGATCGGGTGTCGTCGAACCTTAAGGTCGTGCTGCAGCCGTCTGGCGGATGTCAGCGTGCATCGACCCTGTCGGCTGCTTCGTTTGCGAGCGCTCGCAACTGATCGAACAGCTTGCGATTCAGCGCGATGCCCTTGCGCTCGTTTTCCGCCGCAATCTCATGGCGTCGATAACCGGGCAGGCGTACGTCGTCGTCCGCGAGCATCAGTTCGATGAGCGTCTCGATGCGTTGCTGGTAGACATGGGATCCCGCCAGCGCATCGGGGTCGAGCAGCCAGAACAAATGTCCGACCCGCGAGCGCGGTCCTTCTTCGGTCAGGAACGAACCCGCTTCCGAGCCGAATTGCGCGCCAGAAAGGGCGGCCGCGAGCAGTTCGACCATCAGTGCCAGCACCGCCCCCTTCGCGCCGCCGAAGGGCAGCATCATGCCGCCGAGCGCGGCGTGGGCATCGGTAGTCGGCTCGCCGTCGATGGTCGTCGCCCAGCTTTCCGGGATGGGCTTGCCGTCACGCGCCGCGACCATGATCTTGCCCCGCGCTACCTGCGACAGTGACAAGTCGATCATCAACGGCTCGGCACGTGCACGCGGAAACACGGCGGCAATCGGATTGGTGCCGAGCAAAGGATGCTTGCCGCCCCACACGGGCATCGACCCCGGCGCGTTGCTGAATGCGAGGCCGACCAGGCCCGCGCGGCCGACCGCTTCGAGATGGTAAGCACCGGCGCCGAAGTGATGACTGCGCGTGACGCTCGCCGCCGCGGTGCCGAACGTGCGCGCGCGTTCGATACCGGTCGAGATTGCGAGCGCGCAGGCGTCGAACGCAAGGCCATCGGCGGCATCGACGAGAAACGCCGCGCCCTTGTCGCGCACGATGGCAGGCACCGCCGCGGCGTCCACGCGGCCATTGCGCAACTGCGCGAGATACATCGGCAGGCGCGCGACGCCGTGCGACGAGAGTCCACGCGTATCGGCATAAATGAGCGCTTTCGCGGTGGCTTCAGCGGTGGCATCGGTGGCGCCCGCTTCGAGCAGGGCGCGGCGCGCCAGTGTGTGCAGCGCGTCGGGCGTGACGGCGATGTTGTGGGATGCGGTCATTTCTGCAAGTCCTGCGCCGGCCCGATCAACATGCCCGTGTCCTCTTCGAGGGCAGCGCGTGGATCGGCGAGTATGGCACGCGCCGTCTCGACATCGAACACGCCTTCCCAGCGCGCGACCACCAGCGTTGCCACCGCATTGCCGATCATGTTCACAAGCGCACGGATCTCGTTGAGCACGCGGTCGATGCCGATGATCAGCGTGATGCCCGCCACCGGAATGATGTTGTGCGACGACAGCGTTGCCGTCAACGCGACCAGCGCCGCGCCCGCCACACCCGCGCCGCCCTTCGACGTAAGCAGAAGGATCGCGAGCAGGCCGAGTTGCTGCATCAGCGTGAGATGCGTGTTGGTCGCCTGCGCGATGAACAACGACGTCATGGTCAGATAGATGGCCGCACCGTCGAGATTGAAGGAATATCCAGTCGGCAGTACGAGGCCGACGACCGACTTCGGACAGCCGATGCGTTCGAGCTTTTCCATCAACCGGGGCAGCACGGACTCTGTCGTCGACGTGCCGAGCACGATCAGCAGTTCCTCGCGCAGGTAGCGCAGCAGGGACCACAGACTCACGCCCGCCCATCGGCATGCCGTGCCCAGCACGAGCACGACGAAAAGAATACTCGTCACGTAGAAGCAAAGGATGAGCAAGCCCAGTTGCTGCAAGGTGCCGATGCCGTACTTGCCCACCGTGAACGCGATCGCACCGAACGCGCCGAGCGGCGCGAGACGCATGATCATCTCGACGATGCGCATCAGCGCGTCGCCCAGTTGTTCGATGCCTTGCGCAAGGAACTTGCTGCGCTCGGACATCAGCGACAATGCGACGCCAAACAGCACCGAGAATAGCAGCACCTGCAGGAGATCGCCGCGCGCGAACGCACCGACGACCGAATTGGGCACGAGTTCTTCGAGCAGGCTCTTGTGTTCCGCCGTGTGAACCTCGGTGACGAAATGCGAGACGGCGCCGGGATCGAGCGTCTTGGGATCGATGTCGAGACCGGCACCCGGGTGCACGATGTTCGCAACGACCAGCCCGATGACGAGCGCGATTGTCGTCACCACCTCGAAATACAGAATGGTCTTGAAGCCGACGCGTCCGACCTGCTTGAGGCTTTCCATACGCGCGATACCCACGGACACCGTACAGAAGATCAGGAGCGTGATGAGCATCTTGATCAGACGGATGAAGGTATCGCCGAGAGGCTTGAATTGCACGCCGAGTGTCGGCGCCAGGTAGCCGACGAGAATGCCGGCGGCCAGTCCGATCAGGACCTGGACGTAGAGATGCTTGAGCACGCGCAAGATGGTGTCTCCTCCACTCGCTGCTGCAAGATGTGACGACGGGCGCGAACCCGGTTCGCGCCGCTTCTGTGACGGCTGCCGAACCGGTGCGCGCACCGGGCGGGGACTGCTCGTTGTCTGCTTCTACGCGTCGATCAGTGTGCGTCGCCTCGGGCTTACGCGCTTTCGAACAGACGCGTGAGCACGAACTCGCGATGGCCGAGCGTTTCGGCGGCGGTCCAGCGGCCGTTGGCCGTGGCGAGCATGCATTCGAGCAGCTTGTCACCGGTTTGATCGAGGTTCTGCTCGCGTTGCAAGATACCGGACACATCCACGTCGATATGCTCGCCCATCGTACGAACGGTGCGCGGATTCGCGCAGATCTTGATGACCGGCACGATCGCATTGCCGATCACATTGCCCTGCCCCGTCGGGAAGAAATGCACCGCGAAGCCCGACGCCGCGCACAGTGTCACCATTTCCGCCGCGGCCGACGACGAGTCCATGAACCACAGACCCGAGTGCGTCGGTTCTTCGGCCTTGTCGAGCACGCCGTCGACCATGCACTTCTTGCCGATCTTCTGGATGTTGCCAAGCGCCTTTTCTTCGATGGTCGTGAGGCCGCCGGCGATATTGCCCTTGGTCGGCTGCGACTCGGAGAGGTCGTCCGTCTTCCAGCGGTTGATCATGTCCTGATAGCGGTCGAACATGAACTGGAAGCGCTCGCGCACGCCGTCGTTCGCGCAGCGCGCAGCTACGATCTGCTCGCCACCCGTGAGTTCCGACGTTTCGCCGAACACCAGCGTGTTGCCGAGCCCGTAGAGTTTGTCGAACGCATTGCCGACCGTCGGATTCGCGCCGCAGCCCGAGGTCGTGTCCGACTCGCCGCACTTCGTCGATACCCACAGTTCGCTGATGGGGCATTCCTCGCGCTCGAGCGCGGTCGCGTACTGAACCATTTCCTTCGCGGCCTTCGATGCACGCATGATCGTGTCATGGTCGCCGTGCAGCTCGATGCCGAAGCCCATCACCGGCTTGCCCGACTTGGCGATGCCGTCGACCACGCGCTTGGTCCAGCCTTCCTCGATGCCGATCACGATCACCGCCGCGACGTTCGGATTGCTGCCCGCGCCGATCAGCGTGCGGAAGTGCAAATCGAGGTCAGCGCCGAACTGCAGGCGGCCGTAGGGATGCGGAATCGCCATCGTGCCTTTGATCGCTGTCTCCACGGCCAGTGCTGCGGCATTGGACAGATCGTCCACCGGCAGGATGATGACGTGGTTGCGCACGCCGACGCGGCCGTTTTCACGCCGATAGCCGCGGAAAGTAGTGTCCAGTTGAATCACGCTCATGATGTCTCTCTCGATGTGGGGGTGAATGAAGACGGATGCGACTGATTGATTACCAGCGCTTCGTCTTGATGTTGTGCACGTGCGCGTGCTCGCCCGCCGTGATGGGCGCAACCACCTTGCCGATATCCACGCCGTACTTGAACACCGTGTCACCCACGCTCATGTCTTTCAGCGCCACCTTGTGGCCAATCGGAATGTCCTGTTTCGCGTTGACCGTGACGATCTCGTCCTCGTCCATGATCCATGCATTGAGCTGCGAACCCGCCCTGATTCCCTCAACTACCGCAACGCCGACCGTGTCCTTGGCTTCATGCAGCACGATGTGGATCGTCTTGCGCTCACTTGCATCGCCCTTCGCTGCACTGGTTACTCCCGCTGCTGCTTGGTTCATTTGCTCCTCCTGGTTGAAGAATCGGAGGCCAACTCGCTTGGCGCCGTCCGTTGAATGCATACTAGGCGTGCATCTCATCCATGTCAACTAGGTCATCTATATGTTTTAAATCTTTCGCGCGAGAAGGTACAATTGACGTCATGGAAAAATCAAGTTAGGGAGACGTGATGAGCACAGTCACGGTCATGCCAACGAGCCTGGGCGGCACGCGGTACAAGGAAGTCAAAGAGGCGATGCTCGCTGCGCTGACGGCGCAGGAATGGAAAGGCGGCGAGGTCATTCCGTCGGAGAAGCGCCTGGCGGAGCGATTCGGCGTATCGATCGGCACGCTGCGAAAGGCGATTGACGAACTGTGCGCCGAGAAGATCCTCATTCGCCACCAAGGGCTGGGCACCTTCGTTGCGCAGCATCGGCGTGATCGCCATTTCTTCCGATTTTTCCGGGTAGTGCGGCGCGACGGCGAGCGCACTTATCCCGCGGTCACACTCGTCAACTTCAAAAAGACGAAGGCATCCGCGCTCATTGCGGCGAAACTCGGGATCGAAAGCGGCGCCCGCCTTTTCGTATTTACGAACGCGCTGGCGTTGCACGGCAAAGTCGTGGTTATCGACACGGTCATGCTCCCCGAGGCGACATTCCCGGACCTCACCGAGACGATGCTGCGCGACCGGACGGATACGCTGTACAACTTCTATCAGGACGCGTTCGGCATCAACGTGACCGGCACCGATGAGCGCCTACGCATCGCCCGAGCGAGTGAACTCGAAAGCGAACTACTCAAGATCGACGTTGCCAGTCCGGTCCTGGAGGTCGAGCGCATCGCCTATTCGCTCAACCAGAAGCCGGTGGAATACCGCTTGACTCGTATCAACACGGAGGAATACGAGTACATCGCCAGTAAGATGAAGGATGGCGAGAGCTAGACTGCTCGAAGTTCGAAGCTTCGGCGGGCGGAATATAGCCGAGGTGTTCCATCAACCGACGATTGATTGAACGAGGCCACCCACTGCAGCGGTGCCAGTTCACGGATTTCCGCGTTCCCAGGTGCGGCGATGAATCAGTTCAGCCTTAATCAAGCCCTTCATCGTTTCAGCCAGCGCGTTGTCATAGCTGTCTCCCCGGATGCCCAACGACGGTTCGATGCCCGCAAATTGCCTACTTCGCTCAGGCCCGATTCGCTTCTCGACCACAGCCGATGTTAGGCGTTTCCGCTCTCGAATGGCCGGATCGGTAATCGAGAGCGGACAATCAACTGGTTAAGCAAAATGGCGGCAACGCACGCGCAGATGCCTCCAATCGCCAGAGTCGCGTAAGGCAACGTCCATTCATGCGTAACGTCATACACGGCACCGAACGCAGTGGGTGCCAAAGCACCGGCGCCGAAGCCGACCACAGAGCGCACCCCCATAACGCGTCCTATGTGGCATGGCGACACCTCATCTGTCATTGCAGCCGATAGAACGCCTGAGTCACCAAGAATAAAAAAGCTTCCCATCATCGCAATGAAGATGGTCCACGCCGGGCCCCATTGCGTTGCGTAGCCCATCAGCACGGAACACAATGCCCCCGCTGCTGCAACCCATATCAAAACCTTCGAACGGCCCCATCGGTCGGACACCACTCCGATGACGGCAGTCGAGACCATGCCCGAAAGGTGTATGACCGCTCCAATCAGCAGCGCGGCCCAAGGTGCGCTCAGCTTCAGCGGGGCGACAGCATGAGCGAGGAGCGAAGGTGTCCAGGCATAGTGACCCAACAGTTCCCAGCAATGTGCCACGTACCCCACCAACAAACACAGTGCTACCGGGGTGAACATGCCCCGCCAACTGAGGGACTCCGGTCGCGCTCGAGGCCTCGCGGTTTGTTCGCGTTCGCTTGGCGAAGCGCCCGTGAGACATATGTGGCCTGCCGAAGCGCCCATGACCACGCCTAACGCGCACACGCCGAATCCCGCAGCCACCCCGAAGGTTTGCGTCCCCCATAAGGCAAAAAACAGCGACAGTAAATAGCCAAGCGAACCAGCAGCGAGCATCATGCCTATTGCACTGCCTCGTCGCGACGGGGGACTCAATTCGCTCGCCAGGATCAGCGCCGGTGCGTACGAGCCGCCTTGAGTAAGTCCCACGAGGACAATCGAGATCAGCGCGGTATGCGGCGACCGTGCAAACATCGCGAAAAAGCCAAGCGCCACGGCGCCTGCCCAAGTCGACACGAGATACACGCGCCTCGCGCCGAAGCTGTCGCACAACCACGCTGCGACGAGCAACGCGACGGCATTCGCGAGATTAAAGGCGGTTTGAATCGATCCGGCTGTCGCGGCATCCATATGCCAGGCGTTCCGCAGCACCGGTAACGCGCCGGCGAAAGCCATGGTGCCCATACAGGTGCCGGCGCGGCCCGCGCATAAAAGTGTGAGCCGACTCACTCCGCGCCTCTGAGCGACCGTTGCAGGAGCGTGACGTCAAGCCAGCGATCGTGCTTAAAGCCTACATTCCTCAAGATGCCTGCCGGCACGAACCCGCATCGTGCGTGAAGGCGCAACGAGGCGTGATTGCCGTCACCGGCGACTGTCGCAATCATCTCGGTGAAACCTCGGTCACGAGACGCTACGACTAGCTCTTCGAGCAGCCGGCGTCCGATTCCCCGTCCTGCCGCGTCGGACGCGAGATAGACAGAGTGCTCGACCGTTCTGGCATACGCCGCACGCGGCTTGAAAGGCGCTGCGTAGGCATAGCCCAGAATACGGTCGTCCTCGACGGCCACCAGATAGGGCGCGCCGGCGGCGACAACATCGTCGAATCGCCGCTTCATCTCTTCAATCGAGGGCGGGACAGTTTCGAACGTAACGGTCGTGTTCGTCACGTAGTAGGCGTAGATCCGCGCGATCTCCTCAATGTCTGACAGGCAGGCCGCCCGGACCAGGAGGATTTCAGTGCATTGGCTCATGATTGTTTTCCACTCTCAATGCGCTAAATGCTATGGGGTGTCTAGAACGCTGACAAACGATGTCTTTTCCTCACTTGGTTGACTTATACTCAACCAACTATGCGACTTCCTCCCCTGACTGCACTGCGCGCCTTCGACGCCGCAGCCCGATTCGCAAGCTTCACATTGGCCGCGGAGGATCTCTGTGTCACAACAGGCGCCGTGAGCCGGCAAATCAGGCTGCTCGAAGCGCATCTGGGCGTGGAGCTGTTCACGCGGCATCATCGCAAAGTCATATTGACCTCCGCTGGCGAGCGGTACGCAGCATCCGTCGCCCGGATCTTTGCCGAGTTGGCTGAAGCGGGCGACGCATTAGGACGTGACATCCAACAGACGCTTGTTCGCATCGATTGCGTGCCCACGCTCTCGATGTATTGGCTCACGCCACGGCTTTCCCGCTATCGCGCGGAGCATCCCGACACGCGCATCGACATTACGACCAGCATCGGTCCGGTCGATCCCGCTGGATCGTTCGATCTCGCGATCCGTCGAGACACGCGGCATTTTTCCGGTCTGGCCAGTGAGCCATTCATGACGGAATGGTGCGTGCCGCTATGCAATCGCCAGTTTGCCGACGAACACGATCTCACGTCGCCCGAGAAACTCCTGCGGGCGCCGACCCTGCACATCCGCGCTCGGGAGGATCTGTGGCCAACCTGGACGAAGCGTTACGGCCTTCCTGCCTCGGCGCCGTTAAAACGAACGACGCTGGACCACACGTTCGCCGCGCTACAGGCGGCGGAAGACGGGCTCGGCTCGGTGGTCATGCCGCTATTGTTCGCGCGCAAACAGCTCGGGTCTGGACGTTTGTTCGCGCCCTTTCCCGACATGCGCGCTGAATCCGGACGGTATTACGTGCTCATGCGTCCAGGCGTCGGCGAACGAGAGGTGCTAGCTGTGAAAGCCTGGCTTTTGGATGAAGGCTCGCGAAGCAGAAACGATTGACGGGCCACCTCGACAGCAGCCTTACGGCTATCGAGCCGCGCGACGAACGATGGGCGCGGGCGCGTTGCTAATCTGAACATTCACGCATGAAGGCAGATTTGAGGCGAGCGCCGCGTTCAAGGCCGGCGCCAATTCTTTCCGTTTTGTCACGATTCGCCCGTAGCCGCCGAATGCCTCGGTCACCTTGTCGTACCGCGTAGGGAGCAAATCACAGCCGACCAAACGATCCGCACCGTACTCGCGCATCTGAATCTGGTGCTCTGCGTTCCAGCACGCGTCATTGCCCACGACTGCCACGAACGAGAGACCATAACGCACAGCAGTGTCCATCTCGGATGCGTGGAAGCCGAACGTTCCGTCTCCCAGCGTAGCAATGACGGGCGCTTTGGGCCGAGCCAGTCGTGCTGCGATGGCAAAGGGCAGCGCGGCGCCGATCGAACCCGCCACACCGTTCATCACTCGGGTCCGAGCGCTCAGACAGGCCTGCGACCATTGACCGAACTCGCCACCATCGGATACGAACACGGCGTCGGGATCACTGTCGAGAATGGGCTGAACCGCGGCACAGACGGTTGCCGCGTGCAACGGACCAGAGTCAGTCCGGCCAGGCCATGCTTGCGGCCGGTACGACACAGCCGCCTCCACTTCTTTCGTCCAGGCGTCGGCAGCGCGTTTTTCTTCTGCAAAGCACGCGTGAATCGTGTCCAGCGCGGCCCACGGGTCGGCCAGCGCCTTCGTGACGAGTCGATCACCGACCGCACGCTGAGTGCGCTCGATCTCTTCCCACTCCGGGTCGATCTGCATGAAGCGGCACCTGGACGAGAATGCAGGCGCGGCCCCGAAGCTCAACGTGAAATCGAGTCGCTTGCCGAGCAACAGCACGTAGTCCGCTTCGGCGAGCATTTCCGCAAAGGCACCGAGGCTCGGGTCGTTGATTCCGCGCGGGCTCTCCGTGCACACAATCGGGATGCCGCACGCCTTTCTCAACTCGGCGATCCGCTGCCGTCCCGTACGCGTGCAAAAAGCAGGGCCGGCGAGAATCAAGGGACGTGATGCAGATTCCAGATGCCGACGTATCGATTTGCAGGCAGCCGGTTGGAGCGCCTGAGTTGGCGGCTCGAACGATTCGTTCCCAACCTCGAACTCAGGACTGCCGGTAGCGTCGAGGACATCGACGGGCAAATTCAATTGGACCGGCCCCGGGCGTCCGCCCTTTGCCCGTTGGAGCGCAAGCGCGACATCGGCGGGGACGCTATTGAACGAGCGTAACGCACTCGCTTTCTTGACCAACGGCGCGGCAACCGCTGCTTGATCCATTTCCTGGAACGCGCCCATGCCAAGTTGCCCATTGGGCGCGTGCCCGGAGAGCAGAACCACCGGCGACTCCGCCATGCGCGCGGTATATAACGCCGAGACGGCGTTCGCATGCCCGGGTCCACCAGTGACCATGGCCACGCCGACCTCACCCGTCACCCGCGCCCATGAGTCGGCCATGTGAACGGCGGCCGCCTCGTGCCGCGTGTGTATCAGCCTGATGCCGGCCTCAAAACACGCATCGAACACCGGCATGATGTGATTGCCGGAGAGCGTGAAAATCTGCCGGACACCGGCCCGAAGCAAGGGCTGCGCGAGTAGGTCTGCGCCACGAGTCTTAGTCATTACGAATCTCAAGTTGCCGGAACGGGCGGCCTAGGCACCGCCGCGTCTTCTTCCTGCAGCACAGTCTCGCCGGGCTTCACAATGACAAACTGCACGGGCTGCCTCGCAATTTCCACTTTTTCTCCCGAAAGTCTCACGGTCGTAAAGGTGGAAGATTCAAGGTCCCCCGCCGCCGGGAAGTCCTCACGGAAATGCGCCCCACGGGAATTGTCGCGCGCAAGCGCTGCTTCCGTAATAACGCGGCTGACAGAAATCAGATTCCTCAGGTTCAGCCAGTCATGCCACTGCGCGTTCAGCGCGCGATCGCCGTCGACGACGCCCGTATCCATCAGCTTTGCCTGCATCGCGGAGAGGCAGTCTCTAGCCTTCACGAGGCCATCCTGGCTCCTGATAATGCCAACGTCCTTCCACATACAGTCGAACAGCGACTCCCGGATCGACTCGAGGTCCTTGCCTGTCTTGGCGAACGGTCGCTCCGCCTCTTTGATGGCTGCGAAGATCGACTGCTCATCCGGCGCGCGATAGCCGTTGTTGGCCTGCACCCAACGCGCCATGCTGTCGCCAGCGATGCCACCGAACACGGTCGAGTTGGCAACACCGTTGCCGCCGAGGCGGTTCGCCCCGTGCACGCCACCCGTGTCCTCGCCTGCGGCAAACAGCCCGGTCAACTCCGTCTGGCAATCCGCCTTGAACACCACGCCGCCCATCATGTAGTGCGCGGTCGGCACGACTTCGACTTCGCCACCCGCAAGATCAAATCCGCAGTCGGCGCAGCGCTCGACCATGCCTTTGAATTGCTTGCGGACTTTGTCAGGGCCGAGGTGGCTCATCTTGATATAGACACCGCCGTTTGGCGACGTGCGACCGGCACGCATTTCCGAATAGATCCCGCGCGAGACGATGTCGCGCGTTGCACGCTCGCCGCGGGGGTCGTACGTATGCATAAAACGCTCATGCTGACCGTTGAGAAGCTGCCCTCCCGCCCCTCGCAGACCTTCCTCGAGGACGGTGCCGGTCATGCGCGTGTGGCTCCCTGCGAGAAGCCCGGTTGGGTGGAACTGCACCATCTCCATGTCCCGCAGCGTCAGCCCCGCGCGCAGCGCCATCGCCAGCCCGTCGCAACTCTTGTCACCAGAAGGCGTGTGATACTTATACATGGTCGGGCCGCCGCCGGTTGCGAGCAATACCGCCTTGGCCTGCACGAACACGAACTCGCCGCTTCGCATGTCGATCATGAGCACGCCGGCAAGACCATCGCCGCTGGGCGTCTTGATCAGTTCGATCGCGCGATGCTCTTCCAACCGGTTAATGCCCCGGCTCCAAACCTGTTCAGCAAGGCGGTTGATGATTTCGATGCCTGTCAGGTCGCCCTTGTGGACGGTCCGGTCGAACGTTTGCCCGGCGAAGGCCTTCTGATGTATCGACCCATCGGGATTGCGGTCGAAGAAGCAGCCCAGTTCATTTTCGAGCTCGCGGACGCGTTCGACTGCCGTGCTCACCAACGTCCACGCCAGTTCCTGATTCGACAGCCACTTGCTGCCTTCGATCGTGTCCATGAAATGGCGTTCGACGGAGTCACCCGGCGCCAACGCCACGTTGTATCCGCCCTGAACCATACGCGTACAGCCGCATTTCCCTAAGAGGCCCTTCACCGCAACGGTAATCGACAATTGCGGCGCGTTCTGATGCGCGTGCAGCGCGGCAAAGAGGCCGGCGCCGCCCGAGCCGAGAATGAGGATATCGGTCTGGATTCGTTTGACGTTCATGATACTTGCACTCCGAGGCTTTCGAGCGCAACCGCTCGACGCTTGGCGGTGTCATCCTTTACCGCATCGTAGAGACTGGTGCCTTCGCTATCCATCGCGACGAGCAAAGGCCCAAAGCTCTTGATTTTGAATCGCCACAGCGACTCGGGATTGAGATCGTCGAGATCGACGGCTTCGATTCGCTCGATCCAGGTCGTCTCGAGCGCCGCCGTACCGCCGATGATGGCAAGGTATACACCGCCGAGTTCTTTGAAGGCCGCTTTCGATCCATCGCGCAAACCGCCCTTCCCGACGATCATCCGAACGCCGTACTGTTCCATGAGCGGCCGGGTGAAGCGCTCCATGCGATCCGACGTCGTTGTTCCGATACAGATCGGTTGGTAGCCTGCCGGATACTCGGCGCTGGGTGGGACCTTTCGAACATTGGGAGCGGTGTGGATGACCGCGTGCCCACGCAGATCGAAGTCAGTTGTTCGTCCCTTGTCGAACAGATGAATCTGCGTTGCGTCGCGAATGCCGTAAAGCGTTGTTTCAAGCGTGACCGTGTCGTTGACGCGCAGTTTGCGGATCGTGGCTTCGTCAACCGGAGTGGCGAGTTCGTAGTGAGCCATGGCGTCAGAATCCGTAAGTAATGCCTTCGTTCGAGAAAACCGCCTTTGCACGGCGAGCCGAGTGACATTGCATGTTCACCGCGATCGGATTCATCGTGATGTGTGTGGAAGCAAGTTCGATATGTACCGCGAACGCAGTGCTGTCGCCGCCCAGGCCCTGCGGTCCGATACCGAGCTTGTTGACCGCAGCGGACAGTTCCTTTTCGAGTGCCGCGCCTTCGGGGTCCTCGCAGTGAGTGCCGAGCTCCCGGGTCGCCGCGCGCTTGGCGAGCGCCACGGAAAGGTCGGATGTACCGCCAAGCCCCACACCGACAATCGTCGGCGGGCAAGTCTTTCCACCGGCCGAGACCACGCAATCGATAACAAAAGTCTTGATCGCGTCGATGCCTTCAGCTGGAACGGCCATTTTCAGGAACGAGTTGTTTTCCGAGCCGCTTCCCTTCGGCACCATTTCCAGCGACACCTTTTTCGGCTCGGCCGAGAAGTCGATATGAATCACCGGAACCTCGATTCCGCACGACGTGTGGTTGTTCTTTCGCGTGAGAGGATGAACCACGGACGAGCGCAGCGGATGTTCTTTCGTCGCCCGCTCGCAGCCGCGGCGGATAGCTTCCTTCACTTCAAAGCCGTCAAACTCCACACTTCGGCCGATGCTCACGTTGTAGATCGGAATGCCTGTGTCCTGACAGAGCAGATTTTCAGTTTCCTCGGCGACACGAATATTCGTCTTCATCGTCCCGAGCACGCGTTGCGCAACCGAAGACGTCTCACTCGACGAGAGCGTTTCGATGCCTGCTTTCACATCTGGCGGAAGGATCTTCAACGCGCGGATATAAAGCTCTTTAGCTGCCTCCTCGACAGCTTTCAGGTCGAGTTTCATGTTCTCGTCTCCAACTTTGATTGTAAGGTGTGGTTGTTCGGGCGGACTTCAGTGAACGAGCGCCAAAAGGAAAGCCAGGCCAGTGCATGCACTCGCTCCTGCGCCTAGTGCGAGCCAGTTCTTTCGCAGACCGCTCCACGGCAGGAACTCGATCGCCAGCAGCCGCAATCCGCCCATCAAATGAAGCGAGAGAAGGATGACCAATCCCCACTCGGCGAACTTGAATAGCGGTCTGTCGGTGAAGTGCAGAAAGCCATCCAGCGAGCCGTCATGCGAGAGCGCTTTGCCGAGCGCCCAGAAATGCACTGGGATGAAGAAGGCAAGCGCAAGTCCCGACAGGCGATGGACGAAAAAGGCCCAGTACGCGGGGTGAGATTTGGCACGGAAGTCGTTCTTTCTCATCACAGGATTACCCCCATCACCGCCCGCAGGCCGAGCGCAACCAAGCCAAGCGTCACAATCCCGCATGCAAAGTGAGCAGAGCGTCCCCGCCATCCGAGCCACTCTTCGGCGATTCTCAGAAGGCCGATCGGTACATGAACCGCGCAGGCCAGGACAAAGAGCGTATAGAACCCGGCGAAGAACCAGTTCTGATGCGTCCGTCCGAGGATGGCTTGCTCGCTGAGCCCGCTATGAACGGCGTACACGATAACGACAATGTGAAGGACGACGCATGCGGCGAGCACCATCGCGCTCATGCGCTGCCAGTACCACAAGCGAGCCTGCGTTCGCAAAGAAAGTGCTTGCATCACAGGTCTCCGTCGATGGCGGCCTTCATGACCATCCGCTTCAATCCTGCGATGCCCGCAGTCGGCGACAGTTGCTTAGGGCAACGCTCCGTGCAAGAGCCTTGCGTGTGACAGGAGTGGCATCCGGCGTCACCTGCGACTGCGCGCAGGCGTTCCGTGCCTTTGGTGTCACGCTCGTCATTCATCAAGGTCCACGCACGGTTCATGGCCGCAGGTCCGAGATAATCGGGCCTCCATGTCACGACGTCACAGGACGAGTAACACACGCCGCAACCGATACATTCGATGCCGGCATCGGCTGCTTCACGCTTCTTGCTTTGCGGCGAAACTTTGGCGAAGTCATCCTTGCGTGTCAGATCGCCTCTAAACTGCCCCTTCGCTCCCGCCCATTTGTCGAAGAACTGCTCCATGTTCGTCGCCAGGTCCTTGATGACCGGCAAATTGGAGAGTGGTGCGATCTCCAACTCCTGATCGACCGCGACCTTCGATACGTGCGTTCGGCAAGTCCAGCGCGCTTTGCCGTTCACGTTCATCGCGCACGATCCACACATCCCCACCCGACACGCATATCGGAATCCCAAATCCGGCTGGAGATTGCGCTGGATATACATCACGACGTCCAGCACGGTCTGGTTGGTGAACCGGGGCACATCGTAGGAAACCAGTTCGCCGGAGGTCCGCCCCCTCCAAACCTTCACACGGAGTGTCTTGTTGCTCATGTCGTCTCTGGTGGTGTTGTGCATCGCCTGAGAGAAGTCTGCGCGCAAGCAATGCAAAGAAAAAGCGAATAATTCTGCGGATTAGATAAAGGTTTTATTTAGGTTTCCGCAGTTCGTCGCTTCTGCACGAACGCCATTTTCGTTTCATCGCGTTCCTTTTCCAGCCCCGAGATGACGAGCGTCGCCACGGCATTGCCGATCATGTTGGTGACTGCCCGAATCTCGGAGATGAAGCGGTCGACGCCGAGAATCAATGCCGCCCCTTCTATCGGAATGTGTTTGAAGGCCGTCAAGGTCGCAAGCAGGGTGACAAACCCCGCACCGGATACGCCAGCCGCGCCTTTTGAGCTAATCATCGAGAGAACCATGAGTGCGATTTGCTGCTCCCACGTCATCGGCACGCCGTACGCCTGCGCAATGAACATGGCGCAAATCACCTGAGCGACGCACGTACCGTCAAGATTGAACGAGTAACCCATCGGCATGACGATGCCCACGACCTGCTTTGGACAGCCGAGTCCTTCCAACTTCTTGATGAGTTGTGGAAAGACCGACTCTGACGAGGTCGTAGCGAGCACCAGCAAGATCTCGCCCTTCAGATGCCCCAGCAGTTTCCAGAGACTGAAGCCGCTCATCCGGCAAATCGTTCCGATTACCACGACCAAAAAGAAGATCGTCGCAACGTAAACCGTGATCAGCAGCATGCCCAACGAGTGCAGCGCAGACAGACCGTATTTGCCTACGGCGAAGCCCATTGCACCGAGCGCGCCGAGTGGAGCTAGACGCATGATCAGTGCGACGATACGAAACAAGACGTCAGAGACAGACTCGAAAAAGGACAGGAGTGACTGGCCTTTGGGGCCCAGATATGACAGGCCGATCGCAAAGAGGCACGCAACCACGACGATCTGCAGCATGTCACCCGACGCAAACGGGCTCACGAAGCTGCTCGGAATCATATTCAGCAAGAAATCGACGAGGCCGCCGCTTCCGTGGTGCACCGAAGTCTGATACTGCGCCAGGACATGCGTGTCAGTCGTGCCAACCTGCAGATTCAACCCCGCGCCCGGTGCGAGCAGGTTCACCATGAGCATGCCGACCAGCAGAGCCAGCGTGGTAACCACTTCGAAGTAGATGAAAGTCTTTCCGGCGACTTTCCCCAGCGACTTGAGGTCACCAATCTGTGACGCTCCACAGACGATCGTTGTGAAGATGAGCGGAGGCGTGATCATCTTTACGAGGCGGATAAACGCATCCGACATCGGCTTCAACGCTTGTCCGAAGGTCGGGAAGAAGTGACCAATCAGAACACCAATTACGATCGCGATAAGCACCTGCACATAGATGTGTCTCAAGCTACGGCGAAGCATAGTGTCTCCTTCGGCTCATCGCTCTCAACGGTTCTTGAGATTCGATGAGCGCGTTCCTGGGCCGCGCCTTGTTCGCCTCTTCTAGGGCGGTGCAATAAGCAGGCGCATCTCTATTCTAGGAATGTTCCTCGTGAACAATGCGGCTTACGCGCTTTCGAACAGACGAGTAAGCACGAACTCACGATGGCCGAGCGTCTCAGCGGCCGTCCAGCGACCGTTAGCCGTGGCGAGCATGCATTCGAGCAGCTTGTCACCGGTTTGATCGAGGTTCTGCTCGCGTTGCAAGATACCGGACACATCCACGTCGATATGCTCGCCCATCGTACGAACGGTGCGCGGGTTCGCGCAGATCTTGATGACCGGCACGATCGCATTGCCGATCACATTGCCCTGCCCCGTCGGGAAGAAGTGCACCGCGAAGCCCGAGGCCGCGCACAACGTCACCATTTCCGCTGCGGCCGACGATGAGTCCATGAACCACAGACCCGAATGCGTCGGCTCCTCCGCCTTGTCGAGCACGCCGTCGACCATGCACTTCTTGCCGATCTTCTGGATATTGCCAAGCGCCTTTTCTTCGATGGTCGTGAGGCCGCCGGCGATATTGCCCTTGGTCGGCTGCGACTCGGAGAGGTCGTCCGTCTTCCAGCGGTTGATCATGTCCTGATAGCGGTCAAACATGAACTGGAAGCGCTCGCGCACGCCGTCGTTCGCGCAGCGCGCAGCTACGATCTGCTCGCCGCCCGTGAGTTCCGACGTTTCGCCGAACACCAGCGTGTTGCCGAGCCCGTAGAGTTTGTCGAACGCATTGCCGACCGTCGGATTCGCGCCGCAGCCCGAGGTCGTGTCCGACTCGCCGCACTTCGTCGATACCCACAGTTCGCTGATGGGGCATTCCTCGCGCTCGAGCGCGGTCGCGTACTGAACCATTTCCTTCGCGGCCTTCGATGCACGCATGATCGTGTCATGGTCGCCGTGCAGCTCGATGCCGAAGCCCATCACCGGCTTGCCCGACTTGGCGATGCCGTCGACCACGCGCTTGGTCCAGCCTTCCTCGATGCCGATCACGATCACCGCCGCGACGTTCGGATTGCTGCCCGCGCCGATCAGCGTGCGGAAGTGCAAATCGAGGTCAGCGCCGAACTGCAGGCGGCCGTAGGGATGCGGAATCGCCATCGTGCCTTTGATCGCTGTCTCCACGGCCAGTGCTGCGGCATTGGACAGATCGTCCACCGGCAGGATGATGACGTGGTTGCGCACGCCGACGCGGCCGTTTTCACGGCGATAGCCGCGGAAAGTAGTGTCCAGTTGAATCACGCTCATGATGTCTCTCTCGATGTGGGGGTGAATGAAGACGGATGCGACTGATTGATTACCAGCGCTTCGTCTTGATGTTGTGCACGTGCGCGTGCTCGCCCGCCGTGATGGGCGCAACCACCTTGCCGATATCCACGCCGTACTTGAACACCGTGTCACCCACGCTCATGTCTTTCAGCGCCACCTTGTGGCCAATCGGAATGTCCTGTTTCGCGTTGACCGTGACGATCTCGTCCTCGTCCATAATCCAGGCGTTGAGGGTCATCCCCGCGGTGATGCCTTCCACGACAGCAACGCCAACCGTGTCTTTAGCTTCATGCAAAACGGCGTGAATCATTTAATACTCCTCATCGTTAAAGATGGTTAAAGCCTTTGATATCCACAAGCGCCTTCGAACGTCGGTCTGATCGCTCCAAATTTTGTCGCTTGCTCAGCCTCTCAAAGGAAAAGACCGAGTGCGGTGCTCGCTGAAAGATTGATACCGGATACGAGCAGCACCAACCAAAGCGCTTTAAGCAGTCGCGCCGGCGAGACTCTTCCGCGAAACCACGTGCCCAGACACAGGCCAATCGCACCACAAGGAAATAGGCAGAGCGTTAGCATCAGCACCTCAGGGTTCTTGTACAGACCAGATGCGCTGAACATTAGCAGTCGAAGCAATGCCGTAATCGTAATCAGCGTGCTGATCGTTGCCCGGCGTTGGTCAGCATTGCTGAGCCGACCAGCCAAGTAAATTGTGTAGAGAGGTCCACCTGTTCCGAAAATAGCGGTCAAACAGCCCCCAGCAAGCCCTAACGGCACAGACCACGCCGGCCCGATTGTGCTGAAAGTTTGGCGCGACACCAAACGCCACGACGAATAAATGAGTAGCGTCCCTCCCAGCAGTAGCTTCAATGGTCCCTCAGGCGCCGCGACGAGCACAAAAACACCTGACAACAAGCCGATCACCAGCCACGGCATTAACCGACGCAGTTCCGCCGCCGATACGAGTCGAATACCTCGCATCCCTACGAGCAACCCAGCGGCCAGATCCAAAATCAACATCACAGGCGTCGCGGTTCGCAGGGCCACGACTTGCGTGAGCACTGGGATTGCAACGATTGATGAACCGAAACCAGTCAATCCGTAGACGAAATAGCCGACGGAGACGCTCAATCCCGCGACTAGCAGCTGACCGACTGTGAGCCCAAGCCAAGCGGCAGAGTTGAGGGAGTCAACCGTGCTGAAGAGCGAGCCGATCACGGCCGTGCCGCGCGACGGGCGGCGCAGGAGCGGTCGATGTCGCAGTGTTTAACATCATGCGGGGCGAGCAAAAGCGGTGACGGCTCGCTGATGAGTGTCGGCGCACGGTTTTGCGTACTCATGGCGGTGTCTCCGAGTGTTGTAGGGCTTTTTCTCTTGTGTTGGAAGGATTATGATCGGGACTCGAGTAAAGAAAAACCGAGTAATTATTGGCCTTAGCAAAAGTCATGCTTTAGTATTGCCAGACTCGCTGCGAGGAGTGGAATGCCGTCGATCAGAACTCTGAAGATTTTTCTCACCGTCGCTCGCTGCGGCACCTTCGCGTCTGCAGGAGATCAGGTAGGGTTGACGCCGGCCGCCGTTGGACTGCAGATTCGGTCGCTCGAAGAAGAACTGGGCGTTCAACTGTTTGACCGAAGCGCTCGGGCTGTCGTGTTGAATCCGGTCGGTCGCTCCCTGGTGCGTCGGGCCGAGCAGGTCGTAAGTCAGTATGAGTTGCTGGAGGCGTCGGTCAGCGGTGGAGAGATGTCTGGCACTGTCGTCATTGGTGCGTTGGTCTCCGCACTCATGGGTGCGTTCGCGGATGCTCTATGGTCCATTAGGCGCCGATACCCGAGTCTCGATGTACATTTGTTGGCAGGGATGTCGAGCGACTTTGCACTCAAGGTGGAGAGCGGCGAATTGGACGCCGCCGTCGTCACCCAGTCACCCAAACCTCTTCCATCAAGTCTTAACTGGTGCCCGCTTTACTCCGAGCCGATGGTCCTAATCGTGCCAAGATCTCCTCACTTCGATCTGCCAGAGGACCCGCAACAAATGCTCGAGATAGCTCCTTTCATGAGATTCGAGCGAAGCACTTGGACGGGCATCCTAGTTCAGGACGTACTCAAGCGGTGCGCGGTCCAAGTGAACGAAGCCATGGAACTCAACTCGATCGAGGCGATCATCGCACTCGTCCGTCAGGGCTTCGGGATCTCGATTGTTCCAAAGCTGGCGAACGTCGCGTGGGAAAAAGACGACGCGCTCGAACTCTTCCCGCTTGAGGGCGTAGATGTTCGACGGCATGTAGGCTTGCTTGAACGCGCCAGCCATGGACGCATGAATTTCACCGACGCAATCAAGAAATACTTCGATCAAGGCTGACGACCGCCTCCTCTGAAGAGAGACCGTCGATCAGCAACTTCATTGGATCGCCTTCCGCACGCGCGGTGTCGATGCCATTCAGCGACGACGTCGGCCCGCTCAAGCGGTCAAGCGGTCAAGCCGTGTGATTTCGAACTGAAAAGGCAGGTCCGGACTGCGGAGCGGCCATTCAAAAATGGTGCGGCCGAACTCAACGAATGTCGCTTCCTGGCCCAGACCGTGTCAAAACGCACAGCCACTCGAATTGACAAAGCGCTTTCTCGGCGCAAGTCGCGTCTTTCGTTG
>NZ_FCOX02000083.1 GCF_900044055.2 Caballeronia calidae
GGTCGGCTTGATGAGGACGAGAGAGAATCGGAAACCGTCAGCAATCGAGTAGATCGTGTCCATGGTCTGCTCTGTAGTCCTGTCTGGATCGAAGTCAGAAAACCTTGAAGGTCGTCCGCCTTCCGAAAATTGGAGATGGACAGTGCGATCATGCGGCCATTCAAACGTTCGCTCCAGCCACGCTAACGGACTTTCACTGGCCAGCGACGCGCGTCGCATCTCATTGCCGACTTCTGGGTTCTGCCATCAACGAACTGTATTGAACCGCGTGTCGGCTACATAATGGCTTGCGGGATGTTGCTGTTTGCAGCATTTGATGCCAGCGGCGGCGTTCCTGCAGGCGAGTCGAGCGGCAAGTCTGCGGCGTCTTGGAGTGCGCTTGTTATCGCAGTAGCCCGGTGCGGCGATAGTCGAACACGAACCCGATTGCTCCCGTCACGATGTGACTCGCTGGCCGACGATGGTCGCGCTCTTCAACCGGAACGGGAGGCTCCACATATCGCCTTTGAGAGGATCAGTGCGCCCCTTTTTCCTTGATTGATAGTGCATTGCTGACGGAGGACACACCGGAAACGCCCTTCGCTGCCGTAACGGCCTTTTCGACTTGGGCCGCCTCGGGGACGCTCCCTGCAAGCGTAATCGCACTGCCCTTAACGAGGACGCTTACACCCGCAGTGTCCACGCCACTCTTTGACAGCGCAGTGAGCACCTTTTTACTGAGTGCGCGATTCGCCTTGCGCACGTCGGACTTGGACATGCCTTGTGATGTCGCCGCTGCGTCCGATCCCGTCGAGGTAGCAGCGGGCTCGCTGCTTTGCCCCCAGGAATTGATGGATGTGACGACGATCACTGCGCCACTGGCCAACTTGAGTGTCTTGATTGCGTTCATATCTTATGCTCCAAGAAAAGCGACGGCGTCCCTTTATTGAATCGGCGAGGTTGCCGCGCCTGTAAAGACGATTGCGTGTTTTGGCCGCTCTAGGAGACGTTGGAAAATCGAATCCGGCGAGTCTTCAGGTCGGCCGTCCTAGGATATTTTCTGCAACGCTCTACTGATGTCCTCCGTCTTACGAAGAAGCCCAACTGTGCTTTACTCAGACAGATGCGAGGAACAGCAGAAAAATGACGTTCCGCCGTCTCTTACTTTAAATTAACGCTTCACTCAAAATTGATTGTGCGTGCAATAAGCTAAGTCAGAATGGATATTGTCGTCCTCCTAAGCGAAGTGACCGGCTTACGACGCGTGCTCAACATATTCTCGCCGTCTCCCGTCAATTGATCTGCATCCACATAATAGGGTATGTTGAACCGGGTGCAAACCGTAAGCGTTGCACGGGTGCTGAAGAAAGCGTATTCGGTTCCCCTTAATTTGGCGCCGCAAGGTACGTACGGACAAAAAAGGCCCGCCGAAGCGGGCCAACCTTGGAGCCCTACTCAAGTCCCTGTGCATCACCAGCAAGCATCCCCTATCGTAGTTCGTTAATGGCAATAGGTAAAATAAAACCTAGGCTGGAGCTCGGTGTCTCGACGTCTGTTGTCGGGTAGGGATCGGCCAGGGGTCATTCGTCTGTACCCTCACTCAGGCATTGGGCGACTGATTCGCTCAGCAAGCGAACGTTCGCCGGGATGCGGCTGACGCAACGTGACCTATGATTGGCCGGGGTGGCAAGTTTTGAACTTGCGATCTCCGCGTTCCGAATGCGGCGCTCTTTTTGCCTGCGTGCTCCCACTGAAGACGGAGTCAATCATGCTACACAATGTACTGGCCGCCGCTCCGGCCATGGTCCTGTGCCTGCTGCTGCAAGGCGTGGTGGTAGCCATCTGCCTGCGCCGGTACGCGCGCTTCCGGCGCGACGTTGAGAGTCAAGACTTGCTATGGGTGGACGTACTGCTATTGATAATCGTGATGCTGCTGACCTTGCTCTGCAATTTCGCCCAAATGGCAATCTGGGCTGCGCTGTTCATGTTCTTAGGTGAGTTCTCCGATTTCGCCACTGCTCTGTATCACTCCGCGGTCAACTTCATCACGCTGGGCTACGGCGACATTGTCATGTCCAAGCAATGGCGCATGCTTGGCCCAATCGAAGCTGCCAACGGCATCCTTATGTTCGGAGTTTCAACCTCGGTGATGACGGCTGCGGTCATGGATGTAATTAAGTACCATCATGCCCGGCTGCAGCAGGAGTAGCCGCGAGAGCACTGCACATGAGGCGCTTGAAGGAATGAAAATCGGCAGCATCGCACCGGGGCGGCTACTCGAGTGACTGTTGTACCTTGCATGTGGTTGTCGATAGCCCGGGCAGGTGAAGAGCCGAAGTGGGTCGGTTTGCGGCATCGGCCTGACGTTCCGCACGCAGCGTGAGCGCATCGTTCAAGGGCAACGGCTTGCGAATTTGAAAAGGAGCAACGGCACGGGACAGAGATCTGATCACGCGCATGTTTGCGTCGGTTTACTTTCGATTCGTTTTGTCGTGCCGAGCAATATCAAGCTGGACCTGCTTCGAGTTTGGAGATCAGAGGGCGCCGCCTTAGAGCAACAACCACGCGGGGCAGTCATGGAACGAAGATGAGCGTGGCTGACAACTTCTCTTGCGTGGGTTCGCGGCCACCGGACTGTGATCATCGCGCGGCTGTATTTCACCACAACCTCACACGGATCAAGCCGCTTCCTCGTCCGCGACGTACTTTGTAGCGGGGCGACGTCCGAATTGCGCGACAAGCAACTCGTACCGGTGATGAATCGACGCGTTGGACATCTGCTCATAACGTTTGAGCGACTTCCAATCCTTGTGGCCGCTGAACTTTGCGACGTCCGCGACCGACATGTGGAGTTCAAACAGTCGCGAGATACCTTCGTGCCGCAGATCGTGAAAGCGCAGGTCGATGATGTTCAACGCTTGACACGCTCGAAAGAATAGCGTGGAGATCGCGTGCAAGCCGTGCGGGAAAATCCGGTCTTCGCCTTCGATTCGCGGCTGACGCGCGATGATTGCCATCGCATCGGGTAGCAACGGGGCCATCTGATCGTTGGTCGCCTTGTTCTTGGGGTCTTTCCGTGCGCGGATCAAGATCTCGCGACGGTCGTCGTTCAGATCGCTCCAGCGGATCGACACGATCTCGCCCGCACGCATCGTGGTCGCAATCGCGAAGTCGACGATTTCTACCATGGGCACGCGGCGCGGCCGCGTCTTGCCTTTCGGCGCGAGGTATTGGCGCAGCGCAGCGAGTTCGTCGTCGCTCGGCCGGCGCGTGCGCTCCGCGGATTTCCCGATGGTGTTGGCGGCTTTCAATGCCATCGATACTTCGCGGACGGGGTTGCCGATGTTGAGCTTCAGCTTGCTATTCGCGTAGTTGAACAGCGCCGACAGGTAGGCGACATTCTTCGCGACCGTTTGGGGCTTCACGGCGCGGCGGCGCATCTCAGCAAACTGTGTGACCGCGTTCGTCGTCACGCGGTTCACGGGCATCGCGCCGAGTTTGCTGTTCGCGATGATGGACATGCAGGAGACGGCGCCTTTCTTGAGCGGCGCGCCGGCCTTGACCTTGTCGTCCTT
The DNA here is from genome assembly GCF_900044055.2 of Caballeronia calidae. Classification (GTDB taxonomy): domain Bacteria; phylum Pseudomonadota; class Gammaproteobacteria; order Burkholderiales; family Burkholderiaceae; genus Caballeronia; species Caballeronia calidae. Next base: position 3,555 of record NZ_FCOX02000083.1, read on the forward strand.
GTAGCGCTCGATCAGTTTCGCGACGGTCATTGACAGCCCGTCGCGATCGATCGGAATAAAATGGCCGTGCTTCATGTCGGCTTCGACGCGAGCGGCCCAGGTCTGCGCTGCTTTACGGGTCGGGAACGTCTGAATCTGGGTGGGGAAGCCTAGCCGGCGGATCTGGACCTTGAAGGTGCCGGCGGGCGTCTGTCTGATGTTGGCCATGATGGTGGATCGGAGATAGTCGGTCGGATTTTTGTGTCAGTAGAGCACGAATTTCGGCACACTTTTTCGGCACACTTTCCGGGAAACTGCGGGAACGGCACAGGAAATCGGGCCTTCGGCACACTACTATAGGCGGCGCGCGACGCACTGTACACCGGCCCAGAAGCCTTGCTGTGTAAGGCTTTGCGCGATTTTTGCGGGCACGGATTTTGACCCGAAAGGGGATAGTCGGTGCGATACTGCGCGGCATGATCTTTCACGGAGCACCGGGTTTTGTTCGATCTCACGTCGCTGGCTCTCTTTCTGCGCGCAGTCGAAATGGGCAGCCTGTCCAAGGCGGCGCAGCAATCGCATATGTCGCTGTCGACGGCGAGCAGGCGCATCGCGCTGCTCGAACATCACTTTCGCGTGGGGCTTTTGAACCGGACATCGGCGGGCGTCGAGCCCACGCCCGCGGGCGAAGCGCTCGCGCGTCACGCCACCGAACTGCTGCTCAAGACCGACGCGATCTATAGCGAGCTCTCCGATTACACGAAAGGCTCGGTGGGCCGCGTGCGCGTGTTCGCCAATATCTCCGCGATCAGCCAGGACTTGCCGGACCATCTGCGCGCGTTCTCGCAGCGGTATCGGGATATCAAGCTGCATATCAGCGAATTGCGCAGCATGGATATTCTCCAGGCGTTGCGCGAGGGCCGCGCGGATGTCGGCGTGGTGACGTCGCAGACCGGCATGGAAGGCATCCGGCTCGCGCCGTATTGCACGGACCGCATCAGCGTCGTCGTGCCGGAGGATCACGTGCTGCAGGGCGAGCAGATCGACTTCGCGGCGCTGCTGGAACACGATATCGTCGGCCTCGACGATAAAGCCGAGGTCACGCGCATGCTCGTCAAGGAAGCCGCGCTCGCGGGCCGCACGATCCGCTTTCGCGTGCAGGTGCAAAGCTTCGAGGGCATGTGCCGGCTGATCGCGGCGGGGCAGGGCATCGGCGTGCTGCCAGAGGGCGCGGTGCGGCTCTTTCGCGAGCCGATGCATCTGCGCTTCATCCGCCTGACGAATCCGTGGGCCGAGCGCGTGATGTCGGTGGGGATTCGCGCCGGCGCGGCGCCTCTGCCCGCGCGCAAGCTCTTCGATTACCTGAGCGGCCTCGCGCCCGCATCGCTCGTCGCGCCGGGCGGCGAACGCTCGCACGGCTGAGCCCTTGCGGATATTCGAAGACTCCCGTTCCCGGATTCGCACTTCCTTCGCGCGAAGGCGTCCGCTAGATTTCCCCTCTGAATAGTCCGATGCCCGGGCGCACGCGCGTTCCGCATGGCGAAAGAGACGAAGGAGACAAGCAAAGCCAAGCCGCGCATGAACGGCGCGTGAAGCCTCCTGTCGCGTTTTCGCCGGGCATTTCCGTGTCGAACTCAAGGAGGCATAGCGCAATGGCAACAACGCATCACATCGCCGTCATTCCGGGCGACGGCATCGGCAAGGAAGTCATGGTCGAAGGCTTGCGCGTGCTGAAGGCCGCCGCCGCGCGCTACGACATCGCGCTCGATTTCGACGAATTCGCGTCGTGGTGCACCGAGCACTACGTGCAGCACGGCACGATGATGCCCGCCGACTGGGACAAACAAATCGGCAAGCACGATGCGATCTTCTTCGGCGCGGTCGGCACGCCCGACGTCGTGCCGGATCACACGGCCGTGTGGGAATCGATCATCAAGATTCGCCGCGAATTCGATCAATACGTGAACCTGCGCCCGGTGCGCCTGATGCCCGGCGTGCCTTCGCCGCTCGCGAACCGCAAGCCCGGCGATATCGATTTTCTGGTGGTGCGCGAAAACACCGAGGGCGAGTATTCGTCGGTCGGCGGACGCATGTTCGAAGGCACCGAGCGCGAGTTCGCGACGCAGCAGGCGGTGTTCACGCGCACGGGTGTCGATCGCATTCTCGACTTCGCATTCCAGCTCGCGCAGAGCCGCCCGAAGAAGCAGCTCACGGCCGCGACGAAATCGAACGGCATCTCGATCACGATGCCCTATTGGGACGAACGGCTCGCCGAAGCGGCGAAGCGCTATCCGGAAATCGCGACGAACAAGTTCCACATCGACATTCTGTGCGCGCATTTCGTGCAGCATCCGGATCGTTTCGATGTGGTCGTCGCATCCAATCTCTTCGGCGACATTCTGTCGGACCTCGGCCCCGCCTGCACGGGCACCATCGGCATCGCGCCTTCGGCGAACCTGAATCCCGAGCGGCGCTTTCCGTCGCTGTTCGAGCCGGTGCACGGCTCGGCGCCGGATATCGCGGGCAAGGGCATCGCCAATCCGATCGGGCAGATCTGGTCGGCGGCGCTGATGCTCCAGCATCTCGGCCGTGGCGAAGCGGGCTACGAAGCGGCGGCGAAGACGATCGTCTCGGCCATCGAAACCGTGCTCGACAGCGGCCCGCGCACGCCGGACATGGGCGGCACCGCAAACACCATCGAAGTCGGCACGGCGATCGCCGAGGCCGTCACGGAACACGCACTGATCACGGAGTAAGCATGGAATATCGTCACTTCATCGGCAACGCCTGGAAAGCGGGCGATAACGGCGAATCGCTCGATGTCATCGATCCGAGCACGGGCGAGCCGTTCGCGGCGATCGCACGCGGCACCGCCGCCGATATCGACACGGCCGTCGCCGCCGCGCGCAGCGCGATGGGCGAGGCGCTCGACGGCCCGTGGGCGAAGCTCTCGCCGGTCGAGCGCTCGAATCTGCTGTTCGCCTATGCGAAGGCCGTGCTCGACAACGCCGACGAGCTCGCGCAACTCGAAGCACGCGACACCGGCAAGGCGCTCAAGACCGCGCGCACCGATGCCGCCGTGCTCGCGCGCTACCTGCAGTACTACGCGGGCTGCGTCGACAAGCTGCACGGCGAGACGCTGCCGTACACGACCGGCTTCACCGTGATGACGGTGCGCGAGCCGATCGGCGTGACGGGGCACATCATTCCGTGGAATTACCCGATGCAGATTTACGGCCGCAGCGTCGGCGCGTCGCTCGCGGCGGGCAATGCATGCGTCGTGAAGCCCGCCGAGGACGCGAGCCTGTCGATCCTGCGTCTCGCTGAAATCGCGGCGGACATCGGCTTTCCGGCGGGCGCGGTCAATGTCGTCACCGGTCTCGGCAGCGAGGCGGGCGCGGCGCTGTCCGCGAACGAAGGCATCGGCCATATCTCGTTCACCGGCTCGACGGCGACGGGCGCACTGGTCGCGCGCACGGCAGCGGAACGTCACTGCCCGAGCGTGCTCGAACTCGGCGGCAAGTCGCCGCAGCTCGTGTTCGACGACGCCGATCTCGACGAAGCGCTGCCCGTCATCCTCAACGCCATCATCCAGAACGCCGGACAGACGTGCTCGGCGGGCAGCCGCCTGCTGGTTCAGCGCGGCATCTACGAGACGGTGATCGAGCGTCTGTCGCAACGCTTCGAGGCGCTGCGCACCGGACCTTCGTCGATGGATCTCGACATGGGCCCGCTCGTCAACAAGAAGCAGCAGACACGCGTGCGCGCCATGGTCGACGAGGCGGAAGCGCAGGGCATTCGCGTCGCGGCGCGCGGCAAGATCGCGGTGGAAGCATCGCGCAACGGGTACTTCCAGGAGGCCGTGCTGTTCCGCGACGTGCCGCCGCAAAGCCGTCTCGCGCAGGAAGAAGTCTTCGGCCCGGTGCTCGCGGTGATGCCTTTCGATGACGAAACGCAAGCCGTGAAGCTCGCCAACGGCACGAACTATGGTCTCGTCGCGGGCGTGTGGACGCGCGACGGCTCGCGCGGTTTGCGTCTCGCGCGCAGGCTGCAGGCCGGTCAGGTCTTCGTGAACAACTACGGCGCGGGCGGCGGCGTCGAGTTGCCGTTCGGCGGCGTGAAGGCGAGCGGCCACGGACGCGAGAAAGGCTTCGAGGCGCTGTACGGCTTCACGAGCCTGAAGACCATCGCGATCCGGCACGGCTGAGCATCGCGCGGTCATATCATGGCGACTCTCAACATCATCGGCGCGGGGCGCGTGGGCGCGACGCTCGGCAATCTGATCGTCGCGAATCGCGTGCTCGATATCGGCGATGTATGCGACAGCGATATCGCGCATGCGCGCGAAGCGGTCGATTTCATCGGCGCGGGCCGCGCGCTCGACGATCTCGCCGCGACGCGCCCGGCCGATATCTGGCTGCTCTCGGTGCCCGACATGCGCATCGCGGACGTGGCGCAGGCGCTCGCGCAACATCGCAAGGGCGACGCGCCATCGGTCGCGGTGCATTGCAGCGGCGCGCTCGACACCGACACGCTCGAGCCCTTGCGCGCGATCGGCTGGAGCGTCGCGAGCGCGCATCCGATGCTGAGCTTCGCCAATCCCGGCACCGCCGTGTTCCAGTTCGAAGGCACGCCGTGCGGGCTGGAAGGCGATCAAGCCGCGCGTGCCGCATGGAGCGGGATTCTCGCGTCCATCGGCGCGCGCTGCTTCGATATCGAGCCGGGCAGCAAGGCGCTCTATCACGCGGCGGCGGTCGTCGCGTCGAACTTCCTGCCGATACTCGCGGCGATGTCGGTGGAGATGTGGCAGGCGGCGGGCATTCCGCAGCCGCTCATCGACGACATGATGCATACGCTCGCGCGCAACGCGGCCGCCAATGTCGTCGCGCTCGGGCCGAAAGATGCGTTGACCGGTCCCGCCGCGCGTGGCGATCGCGCGGTGGTCGAAGCGCAGGCGAAGGCCATCGGCGAGTGGGATGCCGTTTCGCGCGATGCCTACGACGCGCTTTCGACGCTCGCCACGCGTCTCGCGCTCACGGGCAAAGTGCGCGAGGCATGACGCTCACGCTCGACAACGCGCTCTCGATTGCCGATCTGCGCGAGCTCGCGCGCCGCACGCTGCCGCGCTTCGTGTTCGAGTTCATCGACGGCGGCGCGGAAGACGAGATCACGCTCGCGGCGAATCGCTCGGCGTTCGAGCGCGTCGCACTCGTGCCGCGCGTGCTCAACGATGTCTCCACGCCCGATCTGTCGACGCCGCTGTTGGGCACACGCAGCAGCGCGCCCTTGCTGATCGCGCCGATGGGCTCGTGCACGTTCGCGCGTCCCGGCGCGGACCTGTCGATCGCGAAAGCCGCGGCGGCGCGCGGCATTCCGTACGTGCAATCGACGATGTCCACGACTTCGCTCGAAACCATCGCGCGCCATGCCGATGGCCGCTTGTGGTTCCAGCTCTATACGCTGAAGGATCGCGACTTCACGCGCAAGCTGATCGACCGCGTGCGCGGCGCGGACTTCGAGGCGCTCGTCGTCACCGTCGATCTCGCGGTCGGCGGCAAGCGCGAGCGCGATCTGCGCAACGGCATCGCGATTCCGCTGAAGCCGCGCGTCTCTCATGTGCTCGATGCGCTGCGTCATCCCGGCTGGGCGATGCGTTACGCGCGCAACGGCTCGCCGCAATTCGAGAACGTGCGCGATCTCGATCCGGGCGATGGCGCGGGGCTCACCATCGCGCACAAGGTCGGCAAGATGCTCGATGCCGCGTTTTCCTTCGACGATCTCGCGCGTCTGCGCGATCAATGGGGCCGGCGCATCGTCGTGAAGGGCGTGCAGCACCCGGCCGATGCGGCGCGGCTGGCCTCGCTCGGCATCGACGCAATCTGGGTCTCCAACCACGGCGGCCGCCAGCTCGACGGCGCGCAGTCCAGTCTCGAATCGCTGCATGCGTTGCATCGCGCGCTCGGGGCGGGCGTCGAACTCATCATCGATTCGGGCGTGCGGCGCGGCGTCGATATCGTCAAGGCGGTGGCGCTCGGCGCGCAGGCGGCGGCGATTGCGCGGCCTGCGCTGTTCGGCGCGGCTGTCGGCGGCGACGAAGGCGCGTTGCGCGTCATCGACATCCTGCTCGACGAGGCGCAACGCGCGATGGTGCTATGCGGCACGCCGACCGTCGACGCAATCCGCTCAGGCGATGTGATCGCCGCAACCCGGCCGCGCGATCAGGACTGAAAGTCCGTCGACGCCGACAACGCCTTCCAGCTTTCCGTTTCCGCCGCGACATACGCGTTCTTCTCAGCGATGGCCTTCAGCGTGTCGGTGCCGAGCGGCAGGCGCAGCGGCGGCGTGTCCGCATCGGCGAGCGTGACGAGCGCGGTCGCGAGCTTGTCGGGATCGCCCGGCTGATTGTGATTCATGCCGACAGCGAAGCGCCGCACGTTGCCCGAGGTCGCATCGTAATCGTCGATGATCTCCTTGCCGACGACGAGCGAGGACGCATCCAGAAAGTCCGTGCGGAAATAACCCGGCTCGACGACGGTCGCATGAATGCCGAGCGGCTTCAGTTCCGCATGCAGCGCCTCGGTGATGCCTTCGACGGCGAACTTCGTCGAGCTGTAGACGCCGAAGCCCGCCGCCGCGCGATACCCGCCGACCGACGACATGTTCATGACATGCCCGCTGCGCTGCCTGCGCATGACGGGCAGCACGGCGCGCGTCACGTTGAGCAGGCCGAAGACGTTGGTGTCGTACATGCGGCGCACGTCGGCGTCGCTGGACTCTTCGACGGCCGCGAGCAGGCCGAAGCCCGCGTTGTTGACCAGCACGTCGATGCGGCCGAACTTCGCGACGGCGGCTTCGACGGCCGCTGCGGCCTGCGCTTCGTTCGTGACGTCGAGCGCGACCGGCAGCAGCGCGGGCGATTCGCCGAGACGCTCGACGATCGCCGCGACATTTCGGCCCGCGGCGACGACCGCGTTGCCGTTATCCAGCGCCGCGCGGGCGATCAGCGCGCCGAGGCCGCGCGATGCGCCGGTAATGAACCAGACGCGCTTGAATTGCTGTTGGCTGACGTTGCTCATGATGTGCTCCGTTCGTTTCGGTGGTGAAGGTGAAACGAAGCATAGGCCGCCCGATTCGCACGAACTAGCCGTCGAACGCTAGACTAATAATCAACTAATATTTGCTAATCGAGGCGTTCATGAACGAGGTCCGTGCGATTTCGATCTTCGTGCGCGCCGCTACGCTCGGCAATCTGCGGCGTGCGGCGATTGATCAGGGGATTTCGCCGCAAGCTGCGAGTCACGCGGTCATGCAACTCGAAAAGTCGCTCGGCGTGCGCCTTTTTCATCGCACGACGCGCAAGCTGTCCCTGACCGAAGAAGGTCAGCGGCTCTTGCAGAACGTCGAGCCGGCCCTCGCGATGCTCGCATCGGCGATGGCGGATGCGCGCAGCGCGAAGGAGCACATCGCCGGGCCTTTGCGGGTCAGCGCGCCGAAAGCGCTCGGGCGTGCGCTATGGCCTTCGGTGCTCGAATTCGCCGCGCTGTATCCCGATGTCGAGCTCGATGTGCGCTTCGACGACCAGTTCACCGACCTCGTCGCCGAGCGCGCCGATGTCGGATTGCGTGGCGGATCGCCGCCCGCCGGCGGCGCGATCGCGCGGCGCCTCTTGCCCATTCAGCTGATCGTGTGCGCGTCGCCCGCGTATATCGAACGGCATGGCGCGCCGCGAACCGTCGAGGCGCTTTCCTCGCATCGCTGCACCGGTTACCGGCGCGCGAACACCGGCAAGCAGGCGCCGTGGGAATTCATGATCGGCGATGAAATCGTGTACCGCGAGATCTCGGCGGCGCTCTGCGCGAACGATATCGACGCGGAAGTCGACGCGGTGCTCGCCGGCCTCGCGATCGGCCAGTTGGGAAGCTTCTCGGCGGTCACGCCTATCCGCGAAGGACGGCTCGTGCCGCTGCTCACGCGGCATATGACGCAGCGCGAATCGATCTACATTTACTACCGGCATCGGACCGAGCAGCCGCTGCGCGTGCGAACGTTCATCGATTTCATGATCGCAAAGCTCGCGGATAACAATGACTTTTTCCTGTCCGCGTCCGAGTTGCGCGCGCTGGCGAAGTGAAGGCGCATGGCGCACGGATCGCTTGCACCGGCTTGGTTCTCCTGACGATTCAAAACTATCCCTTGGATGTGGCGCAGCGCCGACTAGAATTCATCGTGCCTCTATGACGTTCAAGTCACCCGGGAGCCACGCAATGAAAACGATCAATGCGCTCAAGCTCGCAGCCGTCGCATCGGCGGTTGTGTTCTCCGTCAACGTGTGGCCGCAGAGCAGCGATGCGGCAGCCACGGCCGGCGCCAGCGCGCCTGCGGCTAGCTCGAAATCGGCCACCCGCAAGGCCAACCGGGCGCTCAGCAAGCAGGTATTGAAGGAGCTGGAAAAGGGCGGCGTCAGCACGCGAGGCATGAACGTGATCGCCAAGAACGGCGCCATCACGCTCGCCGGTCGCGTCGACGACCCGTCGCAGATCGACAAGGCCACCTCGATCGCAAAGGGCGTGAGCGGCGTCACATCCGTCAAGAATTCACTGACGATTCAGGAAGGCGGGCAGTAACGCTCACGCCGCGACGCGGCGACAGTGCGTGCTCGCGCATACGGCGGGAGCACGCCACGCGTTCGTTGGCCGACGTTCACGATCCGGAGCGGCAACGTCTGCCGTTTCGCGAATCGCTGCTCGCGATGCTCGGCATCGTCTTCGTCACGATGCGGGTCGCGCTCGCCCAGACTATCGTGGGCACGGCGATGCCGCGCCTCGTTGCGGCCGGCCAGCGTGGCGACGCGATGATGCACCCGGCGCGGATGGCGCTCGTCGACTCGATTCATATCGAACTCGTGGTCGCCGCGCGAGCGTCAGCGCTTTCCGCGATGGGCGCCGCCGAGCGCTTTGACGATCACCTTCGTGGGTGAACTGGTGGCGAGCCGCGAGACATCCGAGACATGGACCCAGCGGCATCGCGAGATTTCATTGCTTGCGCGCGGCTTCGCGCTCTTCGCCACATCGCAGAAGAAGACGTGATGATGCTTTTGCCTTCCGCGATGGTGGAACAGAAACTTCGCCGATTTCCCCGAGAGACGCGTCTCTTCCTTGAGCTCGCGCAGCGCGGCATCCGACAGATGTTCGCCGCGCTTGAGCATGCCGCCGGGCAGCGCCCATTTGGTGCGGCGCGCGACCAGCAGGATGCGGTTGCCTCGCCGGCAGATGACAGTGGCGCGTTTTCTCAAACCGGCTCCGAATATCGTTTTGTTTCTCTCGATGTGCGGTGCGCATCCCGCAAGCGGGTCCTAGTGTACCCAACACTCGATTCGTTGTGGAGCAGACGATAAAGGCGGCGTTTCCCGTATTGCGCATCGCTGAAAAAATGCTCCGTTGCTCTAGTGCGGCGATCACACTGGAGGGCAGGAGCGGGTACGCATGTTGCGCATCGAATGCATTCGAGAACAGGGAACGATCATGGCTTCGGATGGCAACTCGCACGACGCACACGCGATGACGGAAACAGCGCAGTCGAGATTCGGCGAGCTGGCGTCGCCGCTCATCGAAGAGGCGACGAAGCACGCGGCCGCACTGAACGGGAGCACGAACCCCGAAGTGCTGCACAAGCTGCGTGTCGCGCTGCGCCGGCTTCGAACCCTGTTCTGGGCATACCGGCCTTTGCTGAACGACGATTTCGACACGCGTCAGCGCGCGTTGTTCAAATACCTCGCGACATCGGCGGGCAGCGTGCGCGACTGGGACATCCTGCTGAAACTGCTGAACGAGCTCGATGTGAAAGGCCTCGACGATTCATTGAAGGCGCGTCGCGCTGACGTGCTTGCGACGAGCATCGAAACGATCGCGAATGCGGACGTGAAGCACGTGTTGATGACGGGGCTGAAGGAGGCGAATCATGAGCTCAACACGGGACCTCGCCGCATGCCGGCCGTCCGGTTCGCGAAGAAGCGGATCGGCGCGGCGCGCAGCCAACTGAAAAAGCGCATCAGGAAGGCGCTGCACGCAAAGCAGTCGAACTATGCCGCCTATCACGAAGTGCGCAAGGCCGGAAAAAAAGTGCGCTATCTGCTGGAGTTTTTCGAGCCGGACATCTCATCCGGCATGCTTTCCAAAGTGAAGCGCCTGAAGCGTTTGCAAAAGCGCTTCGGCGCATTGAACGATGTCGTGGCGAGCCGCGGTCTGCTGACTTCATCAGCAGACGCCCTGCCCGATGATATCGACGCGAAAGCCGCGTTGAGCGCACTGAAGACCGAACAGAAGCAGCGCTTCAAGGCTGCGAGAAAAGCGATGCGTTGATATCGGCGTGGACCGCGGATCGCTCGAAAGGATGTCACACTTGCCGCATCGAATGATGGCTCACTTCACGGGAGCAGCATCATGGCGCGCAACGAATATGTCGTCTTCAAAGGCAAGCTCAGCCTCGGCGTTCCCTTTCTCGAAGGTTACAAGGGCGATCCGCACTATGTGATCGTCTGCGACGACGCGAAAGGCCAGCCGTTCAATATCGTCACCAATGTGAAATCCGACAGCTCGCTGACGGGACCGGCGGGTTATCTCGTGCTGTACCTGTGGGACCCGTATTTCGATCATCCGATGATCGCCGATCTCGGCAAGCTCGCCACGGGCGTTTCGACTTCGAATTTCCCGAAGCTCGACTATGTGCACGACAAGCGCCTGCTCGACCTGAGCGCGATGCGTCCGATCCCGCTCGATACGAAGGACGAGCGCAACGATATCAACGCGCTTCTCAACGAGATGCTGCAGCTCGATATGTCGGCGGACGGCGTCGACTACGTCTATGAAACGCCGGGCTACCGCGACGATCGCCTGGGATGGAAGCCCGCGAAGGACGTGACCGTCTACGGCTTCGGCTTCCTGTTCGAGCCGCAGAAGAATGGCTTGCACGAGACGCATATGAACCAGGGCAACCCGAAGCCGGGCAAGGGCAGCCATGTGAAGGACCATTCGAACGAGAACGGCGTGTTTCAGGACGGCGCGGTGATGGTCGAAGTCGACGGCAAGTTCGGGGCGCTTTTCGTCGCGTTCCAGACGCAGCTCGTGCCGACCGATAATCGCGGACGGCCGATACCGGGGCAGTCTCATCCCATTCTGGATGGCAAGATATGAGTTCGTATCCCCATTCGCAAAAAAGACTGCAATCTTGAACAACGTGTTGAAATCGTTCGATCTCACCGGGCGGCGCGCTCTCGTCACGGGTTCGAGCACCGGCATCGGCTTCGCGCTCGCGCGCGGTCTCGGCGGCGCGGGCGCGCGCGTGATCCTCAACGGCCGCAACGAAGCGCGTCTGCAGGACGCGGTGCGAATGCTTCGCGAGGAAGGTATCGAGGCGGATGCGGTCGGCTTCGATGCGACCTCGCCTGCGGACGTGAGCGACGCGATCGAGCGTATCGAAACGCGGATCGGTCCCATCGATATCCTTGTCAATAATGCGGGCATGCAGCGCCGCGCGCCGCTGGAAGACTTCTCGCACGAGCAGTGGCGAGAACTGATGCGGACCAACGTCGACAGCGTGTTTCTCGTCGGCAAGACGGTGGCGCGGCACATGATCGGACGCGGCGCGGGCAAGATCATCATGTGGAGGACCTCGTCGGCGCCGCGGTTTTTCTCGCGAGCGATGCGTCGAAGTTCGTGAATGGCCACATTCTCTATGTCGACGGCGGCGTGACGGCCACGCTGTGAAGTGCAAGTGACGCCCGCGCTGATTAGCTAAGGTCAATGGATTCGTTGGGCAGACGCATCGCGCGTACTAGCATGAATCGCTCGCACGCTTTTTCACGGGATCATTCATGCGATACAAGGGATACGATGTCGAGCCGTCGGCGCGCGCGTTGCCGAGCGGCCTCTTTGCCGCGAACCTGACCATCGGGCGAGACGCGTCGCCCCACGGCGCGTCCGTCACGTTCGATGCGCTCGACTACTTCTTCGAGGCCGATCACGCGATCGCGTATGCGTGGCGCTGGGCGCGGCTGTGGATCGATCAGCACGGCAAGCGGGCAGCGTGACGCGCGCGAAAGCGCCCGGCGCGTCACCGCGCACGATGTGGACTTTGTGTCGATCCGCGCGATGACAGGCACAATACGATGAATCCGCCATCCGGACTGGCCCTGAGAGGCCACCGGCCCCCGCTCATTCATCGTTGTCATGAACCACGCTCATCCTTCGCAGAATTCCCCGCGTTTCCTGCTGTTTCTGGTTTGCCTGTTCGCCTCGGCGGGTCAGCTCGCCATCGACATCTACGTGCCCGCGCTGCCCGCGATGGCGCGTTACTTCGCGACATCGCCCCAGGCGATCCAGTCGAGCGTCTCGTGTTACATGGCGGCGTATGCGATCGGGCAGCTCGTGTTCGGCCCTGTCGCCGATGCTTACGGACGCAAAAAAGTGCTGGCGTTCGGGCTCGTCGTCTTCACGCTCGGCTGCCTGCTCTCGCTCGCCGCGACGAACCTCGAGACCTTTCTCATCGCGCGCGCCCTGCAGGGCTTCGGCATCGCGGCAACGAATCTGCTCGCGAAGACGATCATCACCGATTCGTTCAAGGGCCAGGCGCTGATGCATGCGTTCACCTATATGTCCATCGCGTGGGGGCTCGCACCGATCGTCGCGCCGGTGATCGGCGCGCATCTGCAGGAATGGTTCGGCTGGAAGGCGTGCCTCGTGTTCCTGCTGATCTATTCGATCGTGATGTGGACGCTCGTGTGGCGTTATCGCGAGACCTTGAAGCAGCCCGTGCATCTCGCGCCGCGCACGCTCCTGACGAACGCGGGCAAGGTACTGTCGAGCCCGGTGTTCCAGAGCTGCTTTCTTGCGCAAGGTCTGTGCTACAGCATTCTGCTCGTGTTCAACATCGTGGGCCCGTTCATGGTGCAGAACACGCTGCACAAGCCGCCGACGTATTTCGGCTATCTCGCGCTCGCCATCGGCATGATGTATTTCCTGGGCGGCCTGTCGAACCGCGTGCATGGTGTGCGTCTGCCGAGCGCCGAGCAGCGCTTGCGCATCGGCGCACGCGTGATGGCAGGCGCGTCGGTCGTGATGCTGCTGCTTTCGCTGACGATCGGCCTCACCGTATGGACGCTCGCCGCGCCCGTGCTCGTGATGGGCTTCTGCGCCGGCGCGATGTACCCGACGCTGATGGCGAAGGGCAACTCGCTCTTTCCGCATATCGCGGGCCTCACGGCGGCGATTCTCGGCTGCGCGCTTCTGCTCGTGTCCTCGGTGATGATGGGTCTCGCGGGCTTCGTTTCCGTGCAGATCCTGGCACCGCTCGCGGTGTTCTTCGTGATTCTCGCGTTCACCGTCGTCATGATGGTGACGCTGCTGCTGCGGCATCTCGAGCAATCGCAGGACGGGCGCGCGGTGCGCGGGGGTGCCGACGCGGCTTGATGCTTCATGGCGGTGCACCCTGCAATGCATTGCAGAAAAGCTTGTTTGACCAGGCGTTTTTGAGCGCCTAGATTCAAGCTGTCGATGCATTTCGGAGGCGAGCCATGCCGCACTTCCTGAACCAGTACTTGCAGGCGCTCTCGGCCCCGGCGGGGCGAGTGCGCAAGCACTTCACGAAAGACGCGGCGGCGCACGACGCGCATATCGCGAACGAATCCACGCGCGCGGAACAGCTCGAACATATCTCCGTCTATGCCCGCGCGGGCTATTTCAACATGGGCTATACCGTCGACGCGTTCCAGTTGCCCGGCGAGTCGCCGCTGCACTGAGCGCATCTATCCGCGAGCGAAGCGATCGGCCTTAGCCACAGCGCGGGAATCCAAATGACGCGCGATGCGCATAGCATCTGCAAAAGCGTTCGTTTGAAGCGGGAACATGCGACCGTACCATCGGATGCTCCATTCTCGTTGCGCTGAGACTTTCATGACCGATCGCCCCGCTCCTACCGACATCGCCATTCATCCGCTGATCGCCGGGCGCTGGAGCCCGCGCGCCTATGCCGATCGTGCCGTCGCGCACGCGCAGGTCGTCGCGTTGCTCGAAGCGGCGCGCTGGGCGCCGTCGGCGTATAACGCGCAGCCGTGGCGCTTCGTCGTGTTCGAGAAGGCCGTGGATCCGGCGGCGTTCGAACGCGCGTTCGCATCGCTCGTGCCGTTCAATCAATCGTGGAATGTGAACGCGCAAGTGCTGATCGCCGTACTCGCCGATACCCTCGACGCGAAAGGAGCACCGAATGCCAACGCTGCGTACGACGCAGGCGCCGCCGCGATGGCGCTGCTGCTCCAGGCCCATGCTCAGGGCCTCGCCGCGCACGCGATGAGCGGCTTCGACGCGCCCGGCCTCAGGCACGCATTCGAGATTCCGGAGCGATTCGCGGCGCTTTCGATGATCTCCGTCGCGCATCACGGCGATGCACGCGCGTTGCCTTCGACACTGGCCGAGCGTGAGCGCGCACCGCGAGCGAGACTGGCGCTGGAGGAGATCGCGCAGTTTGGAGGATGGCGCCAGCCGCACTGAGCTTGCACTCCCGCACGACCGTGCGCCGCAGCGCCAGGTCCTGTCCCGAACGCGTGTGGTATAAGCACCGCATGCACGCGCCGTTTTGCGGCGCACAACGAACGTGACAGGAGCATGCAGTGAGAAGGACCGCCGAAAACAAGTTGAAGGTGGTCGCGGTACGGGTCGATCCACAATTCGAGCAACGGCTGCGACTATTGGCAGAAACGACGGGACGCAAACAATCGTTCTTTCTTCAGCAGATGATCGAGAACGGCATCGCCGCCATGGAAGAGACGTGGCTGCCGCCGGACGTGCTCGAGCAGGTGAAGAACGGCACATTGCCGGCGCTGCAGCAGGATCGGGTCGCGACCGCGGATCTTTTCGGCGACTCGTCGGACGATCATCCGGATCAGGTTTCATAACGCAGCCGCGCAAGGAAGATGCGAGTGCAACCTGTTCGCCCGGAGACGATCGAGTCCCGCTTCGCCGACCCTGACGCGGCGTGCAGTGACCGCACGCTCGCGCGCATCGTTTTCGGCGCGGCGAGCGGCCGTCCGCGCATCGAGAACGGTGTGCCCACGCTGCACCTGAAAATGTGCGACGACGCGCGCGACGGTTTCGCCGAGATCTGGCGCAGCGCCGGACCCGTGCGCAGCGGAACGTTCAACGATCTCGTCTTTGCCCACGATGGCGAGTTCCTGTTCTGCGCGGGTTTCATTCCGCATTCCGGTCGATACACCGAAGCCACGCGTGAGGCCTATGCCGATGCGTTCGCACTGGTCCGCACACTCGGCTTTCCGAAGATCTTCCGCATGTGGAACTTCATTCCCCACATCAACGGCGAGAACGCGGAAGGGCTCGAGGTCTATCGCGATTTTTGCCGCGGACGCGCGCTTGCGTTCGAGCAGGATCATGCGGCGGCAGCGAGCATGCCGGCGGCGACGGGCATCGGCACCTGGGGCGATGGCGTCGGCTTCTATTTTCTGGCGTGCCGCGAGAGCACGGTCAGGCACATCGAGAACTCGCGTCAGACGCCCGCGTATGAATATCCGCAGCGTTACGGCCCGAAATCGCCGAGCTTCGCGCGCGGCACGCAGTTGCACGACACGCTGTTCGTTTCGGGCACGGCCAGCATCATCGGGCACGAGACGATGCACGAAGGCGATCTCGCGCGTCAGTGGGATGTCGCGACCGCCAATATCGCGCATCTGATCGGCGCGGAGAATCTCGCGGCGCAGGACCTGAACGGCGGCTATACGCTTCGCGATCTCGACCGGATCAAGGTCTATTACCGGCATGCGGCCGACTTGCCCGCCGTCACGACGCTCGCGCGCGCCGCGTTTCATCCGGATGCGAGCATCCGCTATCTGAAAGTCGATATCTGCCGCGCCGATCTGCTCGTCGAAATCGAAGGCATCGCGTCATATCGGCATCGCTCAGACTGAGGCCGACTGCCTGAGCGTCTTCACGAGCAGGCTGTGCAGACTGTCGACCGCCTTCGCGCCGCGCGAGTCGCGGCTGCGATAGACCGCGACTTCCATCGGCTCGAGCGGGCCGAGACCTTCGTCGCTGCCCAGAATCCGCAAGTCACCGGGCGCGCTGCATTGCGTCAGCGCCGCGACGGCCAGTCCGCTTTCGACCGCCGCGATCTGCCCCGCGAGGCTCGAGCTGTTGTAGACCACCTTGTAGCGACGTCCCTGCTGCGCGAGCGAATGGATCGCGCTGCGCCGCGCGAGGCTCGCGCTCTCGTACACGGCGATCGGCAGCGGATCGCGCCGCCATAGCTCGAACTGCGTCGCGCCGACCCAGACCATCGGCTCATGAAAGAGCAGGGTGCCGCGCCGGCCGTGATCGCGCGATACGAGCGCGATATCCAGCTCGCCATTCGCGACGCGCGGAATGAGCGACGTCGATTGCTCGCAGATCAGTTCGATCTCGACACCGCTGTGTCTCGGCGCAAAGCGCCTGAGCACGGGGGTCAGATACTTGGCCGCGTAGTCGTCGGGGACGCCGAGCCGCACGCGGCCGGTCAGTTGCTCGCCCTGGAGCGCGACCTGCGCTTCGGCGTGCAGATCGAGGATGCGGCGTGCATAACCGAGCAGCGTCTGCCCGTCGTGCGTCAGTTCGAGCGTGCGCGAGCCGCGCTCGATGAGCCGCAGTCCCAGCGCGCTTTCGAGCTTCTTCAACTGCATGCTCACCGCCGATTGCGAGCGATGCACTTCCGTCGCGGCGCTCGACAGCGAACCCGCGTCGACCACGGCGACGAAACACTTGAGCCAGTCCATCTGCAGATCGTGCTGTTTCATCGGTTAAGGCATGCTTTCGAAAATCGAATGGATGAGGTTCGAATTATGCGCTTTTCGTTCGCGCCGTGACGGAACACACTGCGGGCATGAACACGAACCGGGCATCTCATCAGGCGGCGTCGAGCTTCGACGCGACGCGCAACGAAACGAACCGCAGTGCAGGCGCGTGGCCATTCGTTCTCGGCTGCGCGCTGCTCGGCACCATCGGCCTGTTCCTGCACGAAGCGAAAGCCGATCCGTTGACCGCGACGTGGTTTCGCTGCGCGTTCGGTCTGCTCGGCTTGACGGTCTGGGTCGTGCTGCGCGGGCACACTCGCGCGCTGCGCCTGACGCGCACCACAGGCCCGTGGATAATCACGGCCGCTTCGCTGATGGTGCTGAGCTGGGGGTTGTTCTTCGGCGCGGTCGAGCGGACCTCGGCGGGCGTGGCCATCGTGTTGTTCCATGTTCAGCCGATGTGGGTGCTGATGCTCGCATCGTTGTGGCTGAAAGAGTCGATCGGCAGGCAGCGCGTCGCGTCGGTGGCGGTCGCCATGATCGGTCTGGTGCTGGCAACCGGCATCGTCGAGCATTCGGCGAATGGGACGCTTCAGCCGGGCTACTGGAGCGGCGTCGCCGCGTGTATCGCGGGCTCGTTCTGCATGGCGTGCGTCACGCTCATCGCGAAGCGTCTGCGTGCGATGCCGCCGGGAATCCTCGCGTGGTGGCAGTGCGCGATCGGCACGCTCGTGCTCTGGGTGTGGCCGATGCAGCACGGCTGGCCCGCGTGGGGCATGTCGTGGGCGTGGCTCGCGGGGCTCGGGCTGATCCACACCGGGCTTGCGTACACGCTCATGTATATCGGCATGGCGCGGCTCGACACCGGGCGCATCGCCGTGTTGCAGTTCGTCTATCCGGCTGTCGCTATCGTCATCGACTGGCTGTGCTTCGATCAGCGTCTGAGCGGCGTGCAGCTTGCGGGCATTGCGTTGATGTCGGTCGCGATCTGGTTCGCGGAGCGGGAGCGGCGGTCGTGACCTGCGCGAACGCTTCGCTCAGCGCCGCCCGCGTCCCGCCTCATGCGCCCGCTCCAGCATGAAATCGATGAACGCCAGCGTCGCGCGCGTGTGATGCCGGTTCGGCATATACAGCATGTACATGTGC
Source organism: Caballeronia calidae (assembly GCF_900044055.2). Lineage (GTDB taxonomy): Bacteria > Pseudomonadota > Gammaproteobacteria > Burkholderiales > Burkholderiaceae > Caballeronia > Caballeronia calidae. Next base: position 21,505 of record NZ_FCOX02000083.1, read on the forward strand.
GTGCCGAAGATGCTGAGCCGCCATTCATCGAGCGCCGTGACGACCTCGCCGCGCCGCATGTCTTCCATCACGACGTAATCCGGCACGATGCCGACGCCGAGGCCGGCGAGAATCGCATCGCGCAGAAAGAGAAAGTTCTCCGAGATCAGGCTCGGTTCCAGCAGCACTTCATGGCGCTCGTCGTCGAGATAAGCCGCGACGCGCGTCTGCTTGCCGACGACCGTCGCGGTGATCACCGGCACGACGCGCAGTTCTTCCAGCCGCGTGGGCATGCCGTGCGCCGCGGCATACGCCGACGATGCACACGCGACATAGCGCACCGGCCCCATGTCGCGCGCGACGAGACTCGGCGGCGGCTCCGGCATCACGCGCACGGCGATGTCGACTTCATCGCGCAGCAAATCTTCGACGCGATTCTCGAACATCACGTCGAGGACGATATCCGGATACGCCCGCTTGAACGCGATCAGCCAGTCCGACATCACGAGTTGCCCGTAGCCGCTCGGCACGGAAAGGCGCACGCGCCCCTGCAGCCCTTGCCCGAGCGTCGACACGGATTCGTGCGCCGCGAGCAGCGCGTTCTGGATCGACCTGCCGTGCTCATAGAGCTTGAGCCCGAGCTCGGTCGGTTCGACCCGGCGCGTGGTGCGCCGCACGAGTTGCAGGCCGACGGACTTTTCGAGCTGGTTCAGGTGATAGCTGACATTGGCGCGGCTCATTTTGAGGCGGCGCGCCGCTTCGCTCAGATTGCCCGCATCGAGGATTTCGACCAGCAGCGTGAGTTCGTTGACGTCCACGGCACATCCACCATTGTCAAAATTTCTTTGACAGTCTGTCAATCGCCGCTGTAATTGTCAAGGATGCCTGTCCCCGCGAGAATGCTTCCACGCCAAACTGCAAACATCGAATCAGGAGACTTGATCCATGACGCTCTCGAGCGCGCCCGAAACGGCCACCGTCCAACACGAATTGCGCGGCAGCGTCCTCGTCGTGACGATCGATCATGCGCCCGTCAATGCGCTGAATGCCGCCGTGCGGCGCGGCCTCATCGATGCGATCGAAGCCGCCGATGCGAACGCGTCGGCGCGCGCCGTGCTGATCGTGGGCGCGGGGCGCAATTTCATCGCGGGCGCCGATATCCGCGAGTTCGGCAAGCCGGCGGTGCCGCCGTCGCTGCCCGAGGTGTGCAATCGCATCGAGGCGTGCGGCAAGCCGGTCATCGCGGCGATTCACGGCGCGGCGCTCGGCGGCGGGCTGGAGATCGCGCTCGCGTCGCATTACCGGATCGCGGTGGAAGGCGCGAAGCTCGGCCTGCCCGAAGTGCAACTGGGCCTGCTGCCCGGCGCGGGCGGCACGCAGCGCTCGGCGCGTCTGATCGGCGCCGAAGCGGCGTTGTCGCTGATGCTGAGCGGCCGTCACGTCGGCGCGCAGGAAGCGCTGCGTCTCGGTCTCGTCGATCGCGTCGGCCAGAGCGATGACGTCTTCGCCGAAGGCCTTGCCTACGCGCACGAACTCATCGCGACGCAGGCCGCGCCGCGCCGCACGCGCAACGCGCGCGGTCTCGCGGACAAGGAAGCGAGCGCCGCCGCGATCGCCGCCGCGCGGGCCGACACGCAGAAGAAAGCGCGCGGCCTGCTGTCGCCGCTGAAGATCGTCGACTCCGTGGAAGCGGCGTTGAATCTGCCTTTCGATGAAGGCCTGCGCTTCGAGCGCGAGCAATTCCTCGAATGCCGCGAAAGCCCGCAGCGCGCGGGGCTCGTGCATGCGTTCTTCGCCGAACGCGAGGCGCAGAAGTCGCCGGAAACGCGCGATGCGCGACCGCGCGCGATTCAGTCGGTCGGCGTGATCGGCGGCGGCACCATGGGCGCGGGCATCGCCGTCGCGCTGCTGGACGCGGGCCTTGCGGTAACGATGATCGAGCGCGACGACGCAGCGCTCGAACGCGGCCGCGCGCACGTCGAGAAGGTGTACGACGGGCTGATCGCGAAGGGCCGCATGACGCACGACGCGAAAGCGCGCGCCATGCAGCGCTTCGACGGCGACACGAAGTACGACGCGCTTGCCGATGCCGACCTCGTCATCGAAGCCGTGTTCGAGGACATGGCCGTGAAGAAGGCCGTGTTCGCGGAACTCGATCGCGTGTGCAAGCCGGGCGCGGTGCTCGCGACCAACACGTCCTATCTCGACATCGACGAGATCGCGGCAAGCATCTCGCGTCCGCAGGACGTGCTCGGGCTGCACTTCTTCTCGCCCGCGAACATCATGAAGCTGCTCGAAGTGGTCGTGCCCGCGCGCGTCGCCGCCGATGTCGTCGCAACCGGTTTCGAGCTCGCGAAGAAGCTGAAGAAAGTCGCGGTGCGCGCGGGCGTGTGCGATGGCTTCATCGGCAACCGGATGCTCGCGGTGTATCGCGCGGCGGCGGATCATCTGATGGAAGACGGCGCATCGCCGTATCAGATCGACAAAGCCGTGCGCGACTACGGTTTTCCGATGGGACCGTATCAGGTCATCGACCTCGCGGGCGGCGATATCGGCTGGGCCGCGAGAAAGCGCCGCGCCGCGACGCGTGATCCGAACGCGCGCTACGTGCGTATCGGCGACGAGCTGTGCGAGCGCGGCTGGTTCGGCCAGAAGACCGGGCGCGGCTACTATCGATACGAAGACGGCGCGCGCAGCGGCAAGCCGGATGCCGAAGTCGAAGCGATCATCGACGCCGGGCGCGAACGTGCGGGCGTGACGCCGCGCGCATTCAGCGACGAGCAGATCGTGCGCCGCTACATGGCCGCGATGATCAACGAGGGCGCGAATATCGTGCACGAAGGCATCGCGCAACGTCCGCTCGATGTCGATGCCACGTTGATGCACGGCTTCGGCTTTCCGCGCTATCGCGGCGGCCCGATGCATTACGCGGACAGCGTGGGCCTCGACAACGTGCTCGCCGATATCCGCGAGTTCGCGAAGGAAGATCCGCTCTTCTGGCGCGCGTCGCCGCTGATCGTCGATCTCGTCGAGCGCGGCAGGAATTTTTCCAGCCTGAATCAGCCGGCCTGAATCCGGGCTTCGTCACTCTCACATGGAACAGCAGTCATGGACCTGAAATTCACCGCTGACGAAGAGGCGTTTCGCACGGAAGTGCTGGAATTCCTGCGCACGTCGCTG
>NZ_FCOX02000084.1 GCF_900044055.2 Caballeronia calidae
CAGCTGACTAGTGGTGTTCGGCCGTTCTAGAATCGAACATGGTCGCGAGATCCCCGTTAGCGAGGACTCCCCATAAGGCACGAGTCGTAGGCAATGCGTTGAAGGCCATGGGTGATTCTTATGAGAGCGCAGCCGCGCTGGTCTGTACCGTTTGCAGAATCCAGTCGGACGTTATGATGGCTGCACTCATGAGTTTTGCTCGTTCGATGTTTGACCGGCCCGTCGCGCCGCATTAGCTCGAGCGGGCGCGATCTTCTCATAGACTGCGCGCTAGACGCCCGCGTCGATCTCGGCCGCTAGTTCCGCGAGATCCGACGATACTTTCCCGAAGCAGACCATCACGACATCAAGCGGGTGATCGTGTACGAAGCGCAATGCACGTCGCACGGCTTGAATGATCCACGCCCGTTCGTTGCCGAATGCTCCGCCTCCGACCATCGTCAGAAAGACCCTGGCGTTGCCAGTCCGGCGGTGGTTAAGCACGGCGGCCAGCACCGCCGCTTCGTAGCTGGCTTCGAGAACCAACGATGCAAACGGCGCCCAGTCCGCGACCGGCAGCGCGGAACACAGGGCTTGCGTCACGCGTTGCCCGGGAGGTGCGCCGTCCGCGGTGACTTCCGTATCGCTATGCAGCCCAATACGCAGGCACTTGCGCAGCGCGTCGCGCTCAGATTCATCGAGGCCGCGGATGTGTTGGCCGATTGCACGCACGGTTCGCGGGTCCAGCAGCGCGTATCCGTTTTGCATCTGGATGCCGGAAATGCCAAGCGCCCGGTCGAGATCGTGCAATGTATTGATCTGGTGGTCACGAGTCTGCCCCTGCTGGCCATCGACGGAAGCGAGGTAATTGCGGAAGACCGTGGCGGGCGCACAAGCCATCGCGCAGGCCGGCCCCTGCGTGAAGTCGTTCCGATAACGCGTGATGCCATCCTCCGGCGCGACCCCCGGGCCGACCATTTCGAGCAGATTGAATTGACTTGCGACCTGAATCAACGCGCCGTTGGCTTCGGGCCGTGTATGCAGCGCGTAGGCATTTGCGACGATGGTCCGCAGCGTGAGCCGCGTTCCGTCCGGCTTCGAAAGGGCACTCATCTGCGCGCGAAGCTCGTCCAGGCTCGGGACGCTCAACGTTCCAACGTGAAAACGTCTTGGCGGATCGCTATCGGTCAGCAACTGCTCCGATTCGACATGAAAGCGCTTTTGCGTCTCTTCATACGTCGATTCGTTGAAGCCGAAAACTTGCTTGAACCATGTCATGCTCATTTCTCTCCGTGACATGTCGAAGAAGGGATCATCGCGGCGCGATGACCGGCGGGTCTAGTTCGGCGGCGACAAATCTCGCATGACTTTCGAGTATCCGAGTTCATTCGCTTTTTCATCGCACAGCACGCGATAAGCCCATGCATGACGGGAACCGCGCGCTGGACGGCACAAGGCGCCCGGCTTGCCTGTCGCCTCACAAGTCTCGCGGGCGCGACGGCGGGCTGCCTCGATGCAAGCCTCGGTCCAGTCGGTGCCGAAGGCCAGTTCGAAGCGGAGATAGCCCGCTTTCGCCTTTACCCCGACCGCTTCGAGATGGAAGCTGGTTTCCTCGCGGGCGTAATCGGTCAAGTGCATCGACAGTTCGCGCAGCAGGGCGAACCAGCCGTCGCCGCACTGGAAACCCCAGCACATCGAACTGTCGCTGGCAGGTTTGATCCGTCCGGCGTAAAGCACGGGAAACTCGTCGTATAACGGCTGCGTCAATGCGTCGTTCATGTCGAATGCTGCTCAGTCCCGCGCGTTCTCAATGACTTTCTGGCGAATTTTCTCCAGCAATCCATATTCATAAGCGAGGCCGGTTTCATCCGGATCCTCGCCCGAATGCCGCGAAGCCCGCTGCTCGAAGAACAGGCACGCGCGCAATTCGCTAAGCGTGCCATGCTTTTTGGCGTGTGCGACGGCGGCGCACGCCTCGAACGAGCCCATTTGCCGATATCCGTCGAACGTATGCCCGAAGCGTACGACTTCTTCATAGGGTGCGTCAGCGTGCGGGATGTCGCTCAGGCTCAACGCTTCATTGCTGATCAAACGCTCGGTATCGCGGTGAACGGGTGCGGTTTCCGTCTGCGGGAAAGGCTTGGTGTTCTGCACCTTATATAAATCGGCGAATGCTTTTGTGAGCGGCGTGCCGCCCATCACCGCTTCGATCAGCAACGAAGCATGGTCCTTGCCGGGATGCGAGTACTTCTCCGGATGAGCCTTCAGGTTGTCCAGGATGTATTTCTTGGCCACGTCGATCGATTTCAGCGAGATGTCGAAGCCTTGTTCAACTTCATCTCGGCTGAACGGTTCGGTCAGATTGCCGGCGCTCCACTGATCGCGATCTTCGACCGCCTGGTGCGTATTGCCGCGATACGCGACCGGTTCTCCCGATACCGGCGTGATCTCATAGTTCGGCTGGATACCTCCGCCGGAGGTGCCGAAGCTGACCGTGGCGAGCGGATCACCAGTGTTCGACAGGTTCCTGAGCACTTCGTTGACGAAGTTGCATTTGAGCTTGCGGAAATCCAGCGTTTCTTTCGACAACTTCGGCATATCGATCCTTAGCGTGTCTTTGGTTTTGTGCGGAAAGAACTAGCGTTGCGACTGTCTCGCGATCCAGCTTAATCATGTTGCGCCATCGGCAGCGGTGCGCAGTCGAACAGACATCCGCCGAAGAAGCCGATCATGCGCCGGCCGGATGCACCGGTGTTCGATTGAAGTCTCGGAAAAATAACCGCTGCAACTCAGTCTACGAGTTCGAAGAGACATGTTGTGTCCCGGTTCACCGGCAGAGTGTTGCATATCGACGGCTCGAACAAAACGGATATGTCCGGACGCTTTCGTCTTTCTAAATCGAGAATCATGGCGGGGTTGCAATGTCGTAAGCGCTTGTGGCTGGAGACGCATCGTCGTGAACTCATGCGTGTTTCGCCCGCAAGTGAACATATCTTCAGGATGGGGCATCTGTTCGGCGAATGCGCCCGTCCGCTTATGGGGCAGGGGGAGTTGGTCGGTCACGTGCTGGACATTGCGAAGGCTGTCGACAAAACGCGGGTTGCGCTGGAACGCGCATCGGCGCGAGGCACGATGGTTTATGAAGCGGCCTTTTCCTATGGGAATGTCGTGGCGCGTGCGGACGGATTCGCGTCTTGCGCAGACGGCTGGCACATGACTGAAGTAAAGGCGGCGAGCGCCATCAAGGACTACTTCTACCAGGACTGCGCCGTTCAGGTGTGGGTTGCGGAAGGCGCAGGTTATCCGGTCCGCCAGGTGACGCTCGCGTGCATCGACAGCCGCTTCGTCTACCCGGGCGGCGGCGACTACGGTGGATTGCTCCGGTATATCGACGCCACGGAAGAAGTCGCGCGTCTGAAGGCGGCGGTGGGTGGCGTTGTTGAAGACCTGCGTACAGTGCTGCGTGGAGAAGAACCGGAGATTGCCGTTGGCTCGCATTGCTCCTCGCCGTATGCGTGTCCATTCATGGCGCATTGTGGCGCGCAGGCGGCGGACCGGAGTCGCGTGAGCCGCCGGACCGCTCATTACGCGAGCGCGCGTTCGTCCGCGGTGCTTCCGTATCCCAGACACTTTCTCCATGTCGAGGCGATCGCCTCACCGGTGCCTCGGTGGACCGGAACGCGGCCTTACCAGCGCATACCGGTTCTGTGGTCATGCCAGACGGAGACGGAGCCAGGGCATCTCGTCCAGCGCGCACATCTCGACTCCTTCAACGTGCCCTCCAAGCAGCAATTCGCTCGCACTCTGCTCGATGCGTTCGGAAGTGATCAAGGCGTCATCGTCGCCACGTCTGTCGATCGCGCGTGCGTGGAGGCCCTGCGCGCAAGCGTTCCCGAATACTGCGCCGAACTTGGAGCCTTTCTGCAACGCTTCGCGCATTCAATTGACGTGCCCGTAGCGCATGGGGTCGCTGGTGTGCCCGAATACGACGACATCGCTGACAGCGAATCGGCGGAGCAAGCGTGGTGGAAGGCAGCATCTCCTGAAACAGGCGAAGATCGCAAGCAGAGGCTCGTTGAGTCGCTGCTGCGCTACGCGCGGCGGTATGCGCTTTGTTTGCAGGAGACATTCAATGCGCAAGGCGCGCTAACGGCGGTTGATTCAGACGTGTCGCGAAGCGGTTCACGAGGGAAGATGCCCAGCAAGGCCGCAAACGAGGCGAAGCGCAGACGATGATCTAGGCGCCGCTAACACAAAGGGGTTCGCTCTCTCGATTGGTTCGCGCTCATCGGCCCTATGCTTAAGCTCTTAGCATGATCCTCGCAAAGCTGCAACGGCGAGCTCTGGGAGCCGCTTCGAAGGGCGGATTCAACCGGTCGATGCAACACAATAACGCCATGTAAGCGGCGGGAGTGTTGCGATGAAACAGAGACGCCGCATCTATTACAGTGAGAGTCAGAAGGCACTGATGTGGGAGCGCTGGCGTGCGGGCGAGTCGCTGCAGCATATTGCGCAGCTATTCGATCGTGACCATTCATCCGTAGCGGGAATACTGGCGCAAACTGGAGGAATCCAGCCTCCGCCGCGGCGGCGATCGAATCGGTCGCTCACGCTTGCCGAGCGCGAAGAAATCTCAAGAGGTCTTGCAGCGGATGATTCGATCCAATCGATCGCACGGCGCCTGTCGCGAGCGCCGTCTACGATCTGCCGCGAGATCAAGCGCAACAGCGGCGAGAATGGCTATCGGTCCGACTCCGCCGATGAGCTTGCCTGGCAACGGGCGCTGCGCCCGACGGCGTGCAAACTTGTCGCGACACCGGCGCTGGCAAAACTCGTGGCGGCAAAGCTGCGACTGGAATGGTCTCCGCAGCAGATCGCCGGATGGCTAAAGCGAACATGGCCGGGCAACGAGGGCTTCAACGTGTCTCACGAAACGATCTATCGAACGCTCTTTATTCAAGCACGCGGCGCGCTGATGAAAGAGCTGCTGGAGCACCTGCGACGCACCCGTGCCATGCGTCGCTCACGTCATCACACGCAGAAGACCGAGGATCACGGTCGTATCCGCGACGCTGTTTCGATCAGTGAACGTCCCGCTACGGTTGAGGACCGCGCCGTTCCGGGGCACTGGGAAGGCGACCTCCTGTGCGGCAGCGGTAACAGTCAGATTGCAACGCTTGTAGAGCGACACACACGCTATGTGATGCTGGTCAAGATTGACAGCAAGGACAGTGAAACCGTCGCCAAGGCGCTCATCAAACACGCCGGCAAGCTTCCGCAAGAGCTCTACAAATCGCTTACCTGGGATCGCGGCACCGAGATGGCGGGGCACAAACGGTTCACCATCGCCACTGCCATTGCCGTGTATTTCTGTGACCCCAAGCATCCGTGGCAACGCGGCTCCAACGAGAATGCGAACGGGCTGTTGAGACAGTACTTCCCAAAAGGCATCGATCTGTCGACTTATTCGCAAGCAAAGCTCAATGCCGTGGCGAGGAGGCTGAACGAGCGTCCAAGAAAGACGCTAGATTACGAGACACCAGCTGAGAGATTCCATCAAGTTATTGCATCGACCGGTTGAATCCACCAGTACAGCTTCAAGAGTCAGTATTTCTTCAATGTGCGCTCGCCCCTATAGCGCTGCAAGCCACGTCGCTAATATGTTCGCTATCGACTGAACATAAAATGAATGAGACATGAGCAGTAGCCAGTCAAAGATTTTCCTTGTAGATGTGCACGGGGCGACTACGGTTTTGAACGAGTCGCACTATAAGACGGAGGCGGATCTCCAAACGCTGCTGGCAGCTAACCCCGACCTTTTGCCTGGCGAGCAGATGTCAGGGTCTCCGCAAAGCTGGCTCTTGATCGGGAAGGAGTTGGGGGTGCCCAACGGTCCTGAGGTCGGCGACAAGTGGCGCATTGATCATCTCTTCGTCGATGAAGCCGGTGTGCCGACGTTGGTGGAGTGTAAAAGGTCTTCGGATCCTCGCGCACGACGAGAGGTCGTTGCTCAGATGCTCGACTATGCAGCCAACGGCGTTCTCTATTGGACAATGGAGAAGCTAAAGGCGACGTTCGCGGCGACTTGCGGAGACAAAAAAGACTCGGCCGAGGTGCTCGGTGACTTTCTCGCTGAAAACTCCTCTGAAGACCAGCCGTTATTCACTGACGAGGCCTTCTGGAGCAAGATCATGGAGAACCTCGACAAGCGCCGGGTGCGCCTTATCTTCGTCGCGGACGAGATCTCGCGAGAACTGAAGCGCTTGGTCGAATTCATGAATGAGACGATGTCAGAGGTCGAGGTCCTTGCGGTGGAAATTCGTCACTACTGGCGAGAAGGGCTTAAGGACCGCGTGCTTGTTCCCAGCCTGGTCGGCGCAACGGAGCGAGCCAACAGTTCAAAAGACCGAAGTGGCACGCCGCCCCGGATCGACAAGTCGACCTTCATGAATAGCGTAAATGATGCGGCGCGCCCGTTTTACACGAATCTGGTCGATGAAGTAGTCAAACTTGGCGCGTTCATTTACTGGGGAGAAAAGCGCTTTTCGGTTCGTTTTAAAAAACAGAACGGCAAGACTGTCACTCTCGCATATGGCGGACCACCCGCAGAATTCCAATACTATCTCGACCGAAAGGGTGTCGCTGATGATACGACGCGCATTGCGCTTCGAGACCAAGTAATCAAAGCGAGCGGCGGAAAGCTAATCCAAACCGGTGAATTCGGAGCGAAGTGCGTGATCGATGCAATGAATCGCGACATTATTCTCAATGTTGCTATCGACGCCTTCAAGCGTGCGCTGGACGCTTTCGAAAGGGAGGCGGACGCGACGTCAGCAGCGTGAACGCCGGCGGCACGGTCCGGCGGCCAAGCGCGCGCTTTCGCGCCAGCCGTCGATACGAGTCACGGTACGCCCAACTGAGGCTAACGAGGCCGTTCGCCTTGAATGAAACAAACCGAAGAAAACAGGCAGGTGAGTCCTTTGAAGACGTCCTGCCGTGATTCACGGACCGGAGCGTTCTTTTGATCCGGACACCAACCGCACCGACGAAGGTGCGTTCACATGACAGACGTTCCCCGTTATGAGACGCTGAAGTTGATAAGTGTCGAGTGGCTGCGTTGCGTTGCATCGCAACTACGCATTGGCGCCGGTATGACTCGTCATTCGCGGCCGAAGAGGTGCGAATGGCCGGAATGTGGAGTACAGCAGCCTCAGCACGAACAACGCTCGAACGACCTATAAAGGCCGACAAACCGCAGTGACGCTCGTTACGCTTCCGGAAAGCCCAGGCGCGATTTACTCGAAGACGACCGTAACGCTCGGCGGGCGGCAGATACATCTGGGACTAGGACTGATAGGGCAGAGCGCGAAGATCGGGTCGCCGTCGCCGTAGCGATAGGCTGCGAGTTGGAGAGGTCTTCACGCTGCGGCCCGGGTGAGGGGTGGCTCAGTGTCGGCCCTTTGTACTTTGCGTCCATGACCGCAAGATGTTCCCCGCCGATGGCAAGCGGCAGACACTTTCGGCCGCAGTTTCAGTGTTTCTCGCTGTCGATCCGGCATCCGCGAGGGACAGGACCTGTCCTCTGAGGGAGATATCGTTAGTCCTTGACATACGTCGCACGACTCATACCAAGACCGGCATAGTTATAGAAGCTTGAACCAAGATCGCGAGATTTGCGCGTGCTGCACAACTTATCAGCGAGGCGAGCACGATCGTCATGACGTCCGCGTGAGCGTGAAAGTCAATTCCGGGCTGCCGGCATTTCGCGGCTCAGGCAGTCTTTGGACCATGCTGATGCGGCCCGGCTGCCCGAACTGCTGCGGACTGGCGGCCCACGACTTCGTTCTGCCTGAGGATGATGCCTTGATACCCGCGCGTACCTCCAGACAGCAGGCGAACTCGCGAGATTGCGCCGCAGCGATCGAACGGCTGTTGTCCGAGATCGACGCAAGGAAGGCGGTTACGAGCATTCGGCTCTTTGACCAGCCGTTTGACGCGGCTCTGATCAGCATTGATTTCGACGATGAACACGTCGGCTGACACGGCGATTGGCTCCCGCTGCAGCGCATTCGCTGTGTTGACCAGATCGATGCGCCTCGGCAAAGTATGCACCGCTCATAGATAGGCCGGTTGTCGCCAACGACCTGGTCGTTGTCGGCCGGACGGTAGGAACGTATTTCGGGTTGCTGGACGAACTGTCCCAGCCTACCCATGGTTTCTGCAAGCCGCTTCAACTGAGGCCACGACGCGTAGGCGTGGACGAAGTTCGGCCCGTTAGCCAAAACTCGAACTGAATTTTCAACTCCAGGGCCGAGCGCAACGATGAACATAACAGAAAACTTCGACAAAGCGGTTTCCTGGATCAGGGACGCGGACGGCCTGCTCATCACGGCTGGTGCAGGCATGGGCGTCGATTCAGGCCTGCCCGATTTTCGAGGGCAGGAGGGCTTTTGGCGCGCCTATCCTGCGCTCCGCCACGAGGGTTTCAGTTTTGAGGAAATGGCGACGGCAGAGCGGTTCGAGAAAGACCCGGCACTCGCCTGGGGCTTCTATGGTCATCGGCTGCGCCTCTATCGCGAAACTGAGCCGCACGAGGGATTTTCAATCCTGCACAAGTGGGCCGCGCAGATGCCGCGCGGTGCCTTCATCTTCACGAGCAACGTCGACGGTCAGTTTCAGAAAGCGGGCTTCGCGCCGGGCCGCATCCATGAGTGCCACGGCACAATTCACCAATTGCAGTGCGTGGCGGCCTGCAGGCAGACGACCTGGCCGGCGGATGTATTTCAACCGGTCGTCGATCTTGATACGGCGCGCATCGTTGGCGGGATGCCGCATTGTCCGGATTGCGGCAGACTCGCGCGCCCGAACATCCTGATGTTCTGGGATGGCTTCTGGATCGAGAAGGACTCCGAGGCGCAGGAAGCCCGCCTGCGCGCATGGTATGCGTCCGTGCAGTGCCCGGTCGTCGTAGAACTCGGTGCGGGCAAGGCGCTGCCGACGGTGCGCAACTTCAGTCAGCGGCACGCGCGCCATCGGCTGGTCCGCATCAACGTGCGTGAATCTGTTGCCGCCCCGCAGGATGGCATCGGTTTCGCCGGTGGTGCGCTGGACATGCTCCGGCAGCTCGACGCGCGCCTGATTGAAGCCGGCTGGAGCAACTGATCTGAAAGCGCACGATACGCACAACGTGCCATCGGCGAGGGACCCAAAGTGTCTCTTGCTGAACCTAGCATCGAGCATCTCTTTGATACGTCTCGGAGCTTTCGGTTGACACCTCACACCCTACATAACTGGTTCAGCAAGCTGGACGATTGCGCGACGTTCGGAGAAATCGACGCGCTTTGGGAGGCGACGCTCCACGAGGCCGAGCTGCGGCCGCTCAATTTCGACGGGCAGTTTCATGACGCGATGCTCTCTTTCCTCATGCATAGCAGGCTGTCCCGCGAAATAAAGCTCGCAACGGTGCTCGGCTACGTCAGCCCGTTCGACCTGAAACCGGAGCTGGCATTCGGTGCGCTCGACATCCGTTTCGAAAGCGAACAGGAGGACGACCCGCGCATGATGGCTGGCCCTGAATCGCGGGCGGACACACTTGGTCTGAGCGGATGCCCTCCGTTCCTAGCCGGGTATATCCACGGCCGATATGCCGAAGTGCAGCGTAGGCTGATCCAATCCGACCGGTCGCTTTCAAAAACACGCGAGCGTTTCTGGAGCGCTTATCTGGAGTTGTCCTGCCGGAAGTGCGACGTCGGCGGCGTCGAGACGGCGCTTCAAAACGGGGCGAAGGTAGATGGCCGTCGGTTCGCGGCACACTTGCGCGAGGTGCTTCACGTAGCGCTCGATTCGTCCGAGGTGACCCAGGAAATTGCAGACGCCGTATCGCATATCTGCCAACGTCTCGATATGGCGAGGGGCGAATGAAAGTCCAACTGGTTCGGCAGGCACTCAGGATCGTTTCGGGTGGACAGACAGGCGCCGATCAAGCGGGGTTGCATTGGGCGATTGACAACGAAGTCGACCACGGCGGATGGTGTCCGAAGGGCCGAAAGACGGAGGAGGGGTTGCTCGATCCGAAGTTCCGTTTGAAGGAAACGCCTTCGGCTTCGTATCTTCAGCGCACGGAATGGAACGTCCGCGACAGCGATGCGACGATCATTTTCACCATGACCGAGCCATTGTCCGGCGGCTCCAAGCGCACCGCGGAATTCGCGCGCAAGCACGGCAAGCCATGGATCGCGCTCTCGCCGGGGCGCGCGTCCGACAAGCTCGCTGGATTCCTATCGCGACATGGCGTACGCGTCTTGAACATCGGGGGCAGCCGGCACTCGACCGCCCCGGACGTTGCCGCTTTCGTCCGCCAGACACTGAATGCGGCGATCAGCCCGCGCGACAGCACGGCCGACCTTTTCGCTATCCGCGACCTGATTCGCGACGGCGGCACGGCAATCGACGCACTCGCTTCGCTCGCGCTCGTCGACCTGCTCAAATCCGTGTTCCTGCTCTCCATCCCGTTGATGACGAGGGAGCTTGGCGCGGCCTTGCTCGGTACGGAAAAGTTGCAGCCGGCGCATGCCAGAGTCTTGCGCCGCTGGCTGGCGGACGCTCGTGACCTCCAGCCCATATTGTTCGATCAACTGCGCGAATTTCTGCGCGAGCTGGACTTGTGGGCGATCGCAGCGACCGACGACGCGGCGAAGGCGTGGCCCGCTTCACAGACGACTCAACAAAGAACGATGATGAACCTGTGCCACGACGCCAAAGAGCGCGCCGTTGCCGCGGCGCTGCTGGCATTGCCGCTCGAAGAACTCGTGAGACTGTCGATTCTGTGGATCGCCGAAAAGAATGCGAATCGCGCGCCGGGCGTGCTCGAAAGCCTCGGATTGACCGCGGACACGCTCGTCGAACTGCCGGAGAGCGAACTGGCGCGTCTGAATCTCATTGAGAGGCTGGAAGAGGAAGCGCGAGAGGAGCGCGCTGCTTTCGGCCGGTTCCTGAAAAGCGATCCCGCCGGTGAGCGTCTTTCGAGCGTCTTCTTCGAAACGGTCCTCATCGACTTTGAATAGCCGGGAAGAGACTGACATGGCCTCGAAGCGCTGGTCCGATGTCTTGTCGAAACAGACGCGGGACGCCTTGCGAGAGGCGAGCCGCTCGCCTTTCGCGATCGTGCCGATGAAGCATATCGGCGGCCGCTTCGGGATTGCCTCGAGCAGCGCCGCATCCGACCGATACATCGTCGTCGATCGCTCCACCGGCGACGTCCCTGCTTTCGAATCCATGAACGACCTGATCGGCGACGGCTGGGCCGTCGACTGATCGCTCCTGCCTCCCGCGTACTGCCGTGCGCTACGGTGAACGATGCGGTTAAAGAATCCGGCCTTTATGCCGATACCTCGATGACGGCGCGATGGACTCATCTCGTCCGGGAGCTATCGTGGCCTGATCCACCACTCATGATTCTGGAAAACAAGAACAGCGCCATGCCCGATTTCGCCCTGGCAGACCGGCTGGCGCTTCTTCATCACGACATCGAGGAGAGCCTGCATGGCTCGCAATACACTGATCGTGCCGGACGCGCTCGCTGCGCGCACGGCCCGTCTCGCGGCGGCGCGTGAGCAACGGCACGGCCTGCAGATTATGACCATTGAGCAGGCGGTGGCGCGCCTCGCGGGCGGCTTCGCGCGCCCGATCGATTTCGCGGCCCTGCGCGGCGCGCTCAAGGCCGCGTTGCCCGTTACCAGGATCGGCGAACTGGAGAGCATCAAGTCGCTGCCCGGCATGATCGACGCCGCCGCTCAGACCTTGCAGAAAGCGTGGCACGCCGGTATCGACCTGGCTGCGCGCGCACACGCCCATGCGCGCATCGACGCCGTGGCGAAACTCGAATCCGCCGTGCTCGCGCAGCTCCCACCGGGCATGATGCGTCCGGCCGACCTCGTGGCGGCGGCCATGCGGCGTATCGCTCACGCGAGCGCCGTTCTGGGGAACGTGGAAGTCGCCGGACAAACGGATCTGGCTCCGTGCTGGCGACCGCTGCTGCTGGCCGTTGCGAAGCACGTCCCGGTGCGATGGTCCGCCGGTCCGCGCGCGACACCGGCATGGCTGGAGGGACGCGAAATCGCCATCTCGCCTGCCGCGCCCGCAAAGCCCGCCATCACCGCCGTGAGCGCGGCAACGCCGCTGCACGAAGCGATCGAGGCGATGCGCTGGGCGCGGGAGCTGCTCTCGTCCGGGCAAGCCATGCCCTCGGAGATAGCGATCGCGAGCACGTCCACGGCGGAGTACGACGACTTCCTTCTGAGCTTGAGCGCCGACACCAATCTTGATCTGCATTTCGTGCACGGCGTGCGCAGCGTGGCGACCCGCGAAGGTCAGGCGGCCGCGGCATTGGCCGAGATCGTCGTGCGCGGCCTCTCGCAGTCGCGCCTGCGCCGTCTCGCCGCGCTATGTAAGGACGCCCCGTTGTTGGGGGCGCTGCCGAAAGGCTGGTTGAGGATCATGCCGCCCGATGCGTCGCTGTCGTCGCCAGATGCCTGGAAACGCCTGCTCGCGCGCGTGAAGGCCGAGCACTGGCCCGATGGCATGGATCACGGCGCGGCCGTGCTGGCGCTCGTCGAACGTCTCTTCGGCGGCGTCGATGCGGCGCGCGAAATCGGCGAGGCCATGCTCCAGGGCCGCGCGCTCGCGATCTGGCGTGAAGCGCTGCTCGCCGGACCCGCCGCGTCAATCGACGGGACGCTCGAAGGCGCGCGGCGCGGCGACCAGCGCGAGGCGTCCGTCAGCGTCGCGTGGATGCCCGCCAGCGCGCTCGCCGGTTCGCCGCGCCGCCACGTGCGGCTGCTCGGTCTCAACGCCTCGCAATGGCCGCGCGGCAACGCGGAAGACCCGCTGATTCCCGAACACATCATCCCGGCTGCGGAGTTCAATCCGCTGCCCGTGAGCGCCGCGGATCGCCGCGACTTCGACACCATCCTTGCGACGACAGCCGGACAGGTCGTGCTGTCGCGCGCGCGCCGCAACGGCGACGGCCGCCTGCTCGCACGCAGCCCGCTCTCGAAGGCGTTCGGCGCTGAGACCTTCCTCGGTCGCCATCGCGCGCCCGTTCACGCTTTCAGCGAAACCGACCGGCTCATGGCCCGGCCTTCCGAGTTCCGCGAAGCGCCGCAGGCCATCAGCGCGCGCGCGTGCTGGACCGACTGGCGGCGCGCCGATATCACCGCGCACGACGGTCTCGTGCGCGCCGGTCATCCGCTCGTGGCCGAGGTCCTCGGGCGTCCGCAGTCGGCCAGTTCCCTGAAGCATCTGCTGCGCAATCCGCTGGGTTTCCTGTGGATTCAGGCGCTGGGCTGGCAGGAGCGGACGAGCAGCGCCGAACCGCTGATGCTCGATCACCGCGACACGGGGAATCTCGTCCACGCCGTGCTCGACGTCGCGCTGCGCGATCTCGAAAGCGCACAGGGCCTTGCACGCTCGGACGCCGCTGCCGTCGCGGCGGCGGTGGACCGCGCGGCTAAGACTGTCGCCAGCGAATGGGAAGACGCACGGTCGCTGCCGCCCGACATCATCTGGCGGCGAGCGCTCGATGAGGCGCGCGAGATGGCCTGTGCCGGACTGAACTGGCGCGGCCACGCGCTGCCCGGCGCGCGCGCCTATGGCGAAGTGCCGTTCGGCGGCGCTGCCCCGAAATCGGATGGCACGCTTCCGTGGGACGCGCAAGCGCCCGTCGCGATCCCCGATACGGGATTCAGCATCAAGGGTTACATCGACCGGCTCGACATTTCGGGCGATGGCACGCGCGCGTCGGTGCGCGATTACAAGACCGGCCGCACGCCCAAGGAAGACATCAGGATCAGCGGCGGCAGCGAGCTGCAGCGCTGCCTCTACGCCTTCGCGGTGAAGGTGCTGCTGGGCGACGAGGTATCGGTCAGTGCATCGCTGTTCTATCCGCGCGACGCCAGCAACCTCGTGCTCGACGACGCCGATATCGTGCTCGGCGAGCTCGCCGGCTGGCTGAAGGCCGCGCGTACGAGCTTCGCCGCGGGCGCGGCGCTTCCGGGCCCCGATGCGGCCTCGAAAGACAACGACCTCGCGTTCGCGCTGCCCGCGAACGCGAGCGCGACCTATTGCAAACGCAAGGCGCAAGCCGCCGCTAGTCGGCTCGCCGACTTCGCCGCCGTCTGGGAGGCCCAATGACACACGACAAGACCCAAACACTGCGCGACGATCACGCGCGCCGCATCGCGATGTGCGTTCACGACCAGTCGATCCTCGTCGAAGCCGGCGCGGGCTCCGGCAAAACGGCGGTGATGGCGGGGCGTATCGCGCTCATGCTGGCCAACGGCGTCGCGCCTCGCGCCATCGCCGCGGTCACGTTCACCGAGCTTGCCGCCAGCGAGCTGATCTCGCGCGTGCGCGAATTCGTCGCCGAGCTCTCGGAGGGGCGGATCGGGCCCGAACTGCGGATTGCGCTCCCCGACGGCCTGTCGCCGGCCCATCTCGAGCATCTCGCCGCGTCGTCCGCGGCCATCGACGAAATCACCTGCTCGACGATCCACGGCTTCTGCCAGCGCCTCATCAAGCCGTATCCGGTCGAAGCGGATTTCGATCCCGGCGCTAGCGTGATGGTGCGCAACCAGTGCGACCTCGTGTTCGGCGAAATCGTCGATGGCTGGCTGCGCGAAGCCCTCGCCGGCACGCAGACGAGCGTGCTCGCCGAAATGGTGCTGGAAATGCCCGCCGAGACGGTGAGGCTCGTGACGAAAATCGCGGAGAACCTGCGACGGCGGCGCACGCTGTGCGCGAGCGCGGCTCCGGCGCTCCCCCCTCACTTCGCTGCGTTCCTGCGTGCCACGGCGACCTTCGCCGCTTTCGTGAGCGCGGCTCCGGCGCCGGAGGCCGATTCTGCGCAGATCGCGAAGGACATGAAGGATTTCGCCGCGACGCTCGCAGCGAGCCCCAATCCAACGGCGCCCGCAGCTCTGGTGCGCATTCTCGTCACGCGCCCCGAGCGTCTCTTCACCAAGGGCGGCGGATTGCGCGCCTACGCCAAGAAGCAAAAATGGATCAACGCGGCAAGGGTGCAGGGCCTGAGCCGTGCAGACGGCGAGCGGCTGAACGACAAGGCCAGCAATCTTTATCAGGCTTTCGGCATAGCGTGGGGCGAACTCCTCGCGGCGGCGGCGAGCCACGCGCTGAGCGCGCTCATCGACGACGCGAAGCAGATCCTCACGCGCTATCGCGACTACAAGCGCACGGCTGCACTGCTTGATTTCGACGATCTGATCTTCGCCGCGCGCGACCTGCTGCGCGAGCACGATGCCGTGCGCCGCGCGCTCGGCGAGCGTTACCGTTACGTGCTGGTCGACGAGTTTCAGGACACCGATCCGCTCCAGACGGAGATCTTCTGGCGTCTGTGCGGCGATCCGGCATCCGGCGCGGATAGCGGGGACTGGACGCGCTTTCGTATCCGGCCCGGCGCGCTCTTTCTGGTCGGCGATCCGAAGCAGGCGATCTATCGTTTCCGTGGCGCCGATGTCGGCGCATACGTGATGGCGCGCGACGCATTTCGCGCACAGAACCCGCAAAGCGTGCTGTCGATTTCGACCAACTTCCGCTCGTGCGCGCCCATCCTCGAGTATGTGAACGCGCGCTTTCAGGACGTGCTCTCGGTCGAGGGACAACCGGGATTCACCGCGCTCGATCCGTTCCACGGCGATCGCGGCGAACAGGCATGCGTGGCTGCGCTGGATATCGCCGTGCCGGATGCGGACGGCGAAGCCGACACGGCGAGACAACGCGACGCCGAAGCCGAAGCCGTGGGCGACTTGTGCGCGCGGCTCGTCGGCAGCGGCTCCGTTCTCGACCGTCGCACGGGTGAAGCGCGCCCGTGCCGGCCGGGCGATATCGCCTTGCTCGCGCCCACGGGCAGCGACCTCTGGCGCTACGAGGAGGCGCTGGAGCGTCGTGGCATTCCGGTGGCGACGCAAGCCGGCAAAGGCTTCTTTCGCCGTCAGGAGATCCAGGATCTGATCGCGATCACGCGCGTCCTCGCTGAACGCAAGGACGCGCTGGCGCTCGGCGCGCTGTTGCGCGGGCCGCTCGTCGGGCTCACGGACGAAGACTTGCTCGATATCGTCTGGGCGCTGCCGCGCGCGGGCGCGGGCGAGGGCGAGGGAGAGAGCAAGCGTGTCGCGCGCCTCGATCTCGCCGTGGACAGCGAAGCCATCGCGCATCCGCTCGCACGGGACATGATCGGCAAGCTGCAGGCGCTCGCGAAGCGCAGCCACGTTACCACGCCGCACGATCTGCTTTCGCAGGCGATCGACGTGATGCGCGTGCGCCACGTTCTGCGTGAGCGTCACGGACGCGAGGCCGAGCGCGCGCTGGCCAACGTGGATCTTTATCTCGGTCTGTCGACGGACTACGCGGTCCGCGGCCTCGGCGCATTCGCCGAAGCGATGACGCTCGCCTGGTCGGACGAAGAAAAGGCCGTCGAAGGTCAGGCCGACGCGCCGGAAGAGTCCGTCGCGCTGCTCACCTTGCACGCGGCGAAGGGCCTCGAATGGCCGGTCGTCATTCCGGTCAACACCATGACGGGCGTGAAACCCGCGGACGGCGCCGTGGCGCAGCGCGCGACCGACACGTTCCTGTGCCCGGTTCTGGGCGTCGAACCGATCGGCTATGCGTCCGCGCGCGAAGACGAGAAGACGGAGCTCGATCGCGAGCGCATTCGTCTCTGGTACGTCGCCGCCACGCGCGCGCGCGAGCTGCTCGTGCTGCCGCGACCCGATGTGGAAGCGCCGAAGAATACATGGATCGGATTGCTCGATCTCGCCATCGACACGCTGCCCGCGCTCGACGTCGAGCGATGGGTCGCGGCAGCGCGGACGGCGGCGGGTGCGCCGGAAAACGTCCAGACGCGCGCAACGTTCGCGGCCGAAGCGCAGACGATAGAAGCAACGCAGCGCACGCTCGTGTGGCTCGCGCCAAGCCGCGACGAAGGCACGTCCGGGCCAGTGTTGCAGGCCGCGCCGCCGGAGGCATTGCAGGAGATCGAAAGCGTGCCCGAAGCCAGCCCGGGCACCGGGATTCAGGGCAGCCGCGAGCGCGGGCTCATCCTGCACAAGCTGTTCGAGGAAGTGCTGACCGGCGAAACGGACGACGACCCGGCGGCGCTTGCCGCGCGCGCGGAGGAGCTCATCGCCATGTTCCCGCGGCTTGTGTCGAACCACGCCGCGAGCGCAATCTCTGCTCAGGAACTCGCGCAATGCGTCGCGCGTACGTTCGCGTTGCCGGAGATCGCGCCTTTGCGCGCGATGCTGGTGCCGGAATATCCGGTTTATCGCGCAATCGAAGAAGATGGCGGCGAGACCGCGACGGCCGGCATCGCCGATGCCCTTACGCTCGGGGCCGACGGACGTCCGGCCGTCGTCATCGACTGGAAGAGCGATGTGCGGCCCGACGCCAGGACCGTGGAGCACTATCGTGCCCAGGTGCGCGCCTACCTCGACATGACGGGCGCGGAACGCGGACTGATCGTGTTCGTGACGACGGGCGCTATCGTCGGCGTCGAGCCGAGCCTGGCCAGCGCCGCAACGGCGTAATCGATGTACGGGCGCGGCGGCCGATGTCGCCGCGCCCCTTGATTGCCATGAGGACGGTGTCTGTCCGCTGTGCCTGAGAGACTGTGTCGGATCCGGCTTTCAGGGAGAGACACTTGAGAATTCGCAGCCCCTTCGACGACTATTACGACACGGCCATGTCCCATGGCAGCGACCCGTCGCGCGTGTTCGTGCGCAATCCGCAGACAAGCGAACTGAAGCTCGATCGTGATGGCGAAGGCGTGTGGGACCGCTATGGCCGGCTCGCCGGCATCGCCGACGCTTTCGAACTCGGGCGTGAAAGCGTCTATCTCGGTGCGTGCATCGTCGTTTTCTGTGGGCGCGTCTACAAGGCGCTGCGCGTTCACCGGTTGCGCGGCGACTCGGCTAGATCCACTCCGAACGCGACGCCGGATGTAATCGAACAGCGCGTCTTCTATGACGGAGAGGAGGCGCGCCACTATCTCGAAGCGTTGTTAGGGCGGGAAAGACTGAGGAAGAAACGCGAGTCGCTTTTCGAGTATGACAATCCGCTTGCCAACGGAACGCTGACCGATCGGCTGGAGCGCTATTTCCATCAACAGGGAAGTACGGAGCTCATGCGGTGGAGCATCGAGACCAGGATTGCGATCGCCGTCCTGCGGATCGGGTCGCGCGTCGACAAGTCGATTTTGCAGATCCATCCGCCGTTGAAAGATATTCAGTTCTACCGGCTTTTCGGTGCGGCCGAGGCTTTCCAGGAGCTCGACATGTTCTGGGGCGGCGTGCTTGCTCCAGAGTCGAACCCGACTATCAGCATCAGCGACAAGGACCGAATCGCACAGCATGGATTCGATGCCCGGAGCTTTCGGAAGGGTCCTTCCAGGAAGCGCTGAAACCTGAGGACGCAAGACGTCCCGACCAGCGTGCACACTGCAAGCCGTTCGATTCCGGAGACCCGCCGCTTGTATGATCGTTACTGCATCCTCGCCACTGCCATGCATCTTCCGTCCTGGGAAGAATCTTCCGTCCGGCAATTCCTCGATCAAATGAAAAGCCGTATGGAGACCAAGGCGCTTCGTCTGCACGCGCTTTTGCCTGGAATCAGCCTCGAAAGCAGCCGCGATGCGATTGCCCGCGCGAGCGTGATGCTCGACTGGAAACGTCTCGAAGAACAATTCGAACTCGTGGAAACGCCCGACGACTTCAGGGAACAGGCGTGGCAGTTCATCGACACCGCTGCTGCATGGTTTCAGCCATCCGACGACGACATGCCGCTCGCGGCGCTGCCGCGCGTCGTCCTGCGCACGTTTGCCGACCGACTGGCCAGCACGCTGGCGATCGATGCACCTCATGCCTATCAGTTGACAGCCGAACTAATGGGCGCGCGCAACTGGCTCGAATTGGCCGGCCGCAAGCCGTTCGTGCCGATTGCGGAGCCGCTTTACTCGTACAGCGTCAGGGTGATCGAAGGGCAAGAGTATGCGCACCTCGAACCGTGTCTTGCCGCACGGCGACAGGATGAAGAGTTCGAAGCGCTGACCGTGTCACGGCAGTGGGTGTTTCAGGGCGACGCGGCGCAGAACGAAAGCGCCGATCGGCCTTCTCTGCTTTGCGCGGCAGCGACGGTCGTCCGATGCCGACTGCTCGACGGGCAGCATGAACTCGTCGACTGGAAAGGCCGCGCTGCGATCGCCGAACTCGACAGGATCTATCCGGTCGATTGCCGCCGTGCGCTCGCGCCGCGGAGCAAGACACATCTGTTCTATGTGCAATTGCGCACGGCGCTCTATGCGGCATACCTTCATACCGGCAATCTCGATCTCGCTTATGCGGAGCGCGAAATCCTCGTGGCTCGCGGGCGTGATTACCGCGCCGACTATGAGCGCCTGCTCAAGGAGTGGGTGCCGCGCGGTTCGAAGGCTCACGAACGCACGGCGCTGCGCATCGTCTGAAGCGGTCACTCATCGTCCCAGGTTGTGCCCGCTTTATCGACGAGACGCTCCACCGAGAGATTCGTCCAGTCGATGAGGCTCGCGCCGTCGTCCGACAGCCACGCTTCGATCTCGTCGCCGGGCAGGCTGCCGCGCAGCTTCGCGATGAGGTCACGCGCAAACGGCGCGGTCGCCACGATCGCTCTCTGCGCATGATCGTCGAGCCGGTAGCGCACGAGATAGCGCGGGGCGCGATGACTCGACGTCTGCCGCCGCTGCGCGAAGTGCCGCTCCCGTACGTATTCGATTTCGATGGACTGCAGAACCCCGCGCTCGATCAACACCGTTGCTCCGTAAATAACTTCGGTTAGAAGAACAAGTTTGAACGCCAGGTCAGAAATCGTCGGCCCAGCGCTCCCAGAATCCGGGCTCGTCGTGATGCGCGTTCTTCATCGCCTGTTCGAGCGGCACGACCCAGAACCGGACGTCTTCGAAGCGCATCGAGCCATCCTCGAATTCGAGAAACGCCTGAACGCGCTGATAAGCCGGATGCTCGGTGTCGTAGGGCACGTCGATATAGATCTGGCCCGCGTAAGAACGCATCGTGTTCTCGCTGGCGAAGTGACCGCACATCGTCCAGCCGAGCGCGTTCGCGTCGAGCCACGCGATGATCCGCTTGCGGATATCGAGACTCTCGTATGACCGGCGATGCTCTGCTCGCGGTTCCGCGGGCGGAAACGTCAGATAAAGCACGTCGCGCTGTTTGACGCGAGCGATGGCGTCGATGTGTTGCAGAAGCATCGGCATGGGCTCTCCTTGTTCTCGGAGTACCCATTCTCCTCGCTCGAGGGACATGGGCCGTCCTCGCCGCGCGTGTTCAGGCGAGGACGGAAGTTGTCCCTATCGGCGGGTTCAATGGCGTCATGGCAAAGGAGACCACTCATGAAGACCTTCGTCATGCGCGCTGTTCTCGCGCTCGCCGTCATCCATGCGGGCGCGGAGGCGGCGTGCGTTCGCAACGAGCATCCTTCAGGGAGCACCCAGATGAGCAAGCAATACATCCGCGACAACAACTTCCGCGTCATCGGCAGCATCGATACCCTTGCCGATGGCAAGCAACGCGCCTACGACGCCAACTTCCGCAGCGTCGGCACTTACGATTGCCGTGCGGACCGTACCTACGACGCGAACTTCCGCGCGGTCGGCAACGGGAACCAGCTTGTCGGTCTCATCTGGGCGGCGGCCGGAAAGTAACCCATTCGAATGGAGCGCCCGGCCATGTCGCGCGAGACTATGCGTAACGGCTGGCGCTCTTGCGGTATTCGGCGGCGAACTCGTCGCGCAGGTACTGCGGCTCCAGAATCTCCACGTTCGCACCGAACGAGCGCAGCCACCAGCGCAACTTCAGGCTGGGCCGCACCGTGGCCGCAATGAGCAGGCGGCCGTCTTCCAGCCGCACCGGCGGCGCCTGATCGTCGGAGATGCGCCAGTCCAGCAGATGGTTGCCGGTGTTGCCCTCGAAAGCGAGCCGCAGCAACACGGGCTCTTCGACCTTGAAGTCGAACTGCTGTTCGTGTTCGATGAACTCGCGCAGGCTGAAGTCTTCCGGGTAAGTGAAGGTCTTGCCGTTTTCGCAGGCTTCGAGCATGCGATCGAGCCGGAACAGGCCGCGCAGCGGATTCGGCTTGCGCGGGCTCGGAGCGTGCGCCGGATCTTGCGCGACGAGATACATGACGCCCGCGGACTCGACAAGCGCGAGGGGCCACAGCGCCTTCCTCTTCGGCTCGACATCGCCGCTCATCGAAAGAGGGCGGTACTTCACCTCCAGCACGCGCTCGAAGAAGAGCGCCGTCTTGATGACATTGAAGACGTCTTCCCCGGGCGCGGGGCGGATCAGATTGAAGGCGCCGTCGACCGAATCGACCTTGTTCGGCCACACACGATGAAGACGCCCGTCGACGTGTTCCTGAGAGAGGCGGACTTCCGCGGCACGAAAGAGGTTGTCGATGTCGCCGAGAACGACCTTGGGCAAGGTGTGCCGGGCGATCCGCTGGAGCATGTGAAATGCGACGGCCTCCGATGCCACCATCAACGAAGCGGTGCCGCTCGCGCCGCTCAGGAACGGCACGCGCTGCCAGAGAATTTCGCGCCGGCCGTCGTGCTGCGTGGAGATGACGAGCTTCTTCTTTTCGAGCGCCTCCAGGTGCCGTCTGACCTTCCTGATATAGAGCCTGTGCCCCTTCACTTCGAGACCCGACATGACGTCGGGCGTCGACATCCATTTGATTTCGTGCTGCGAAGTCGGCAAGAACTCGAGGATCGATTCGTCCAGGGTCGTGATGTCCACCGCCATGTTTTCCCCGTTTCCCTCTCGCGCCCGGGGCGCGGGCCGAAGAAAGAGTCTGTGTTATTGGAGAACAGCTTCTTGTTTCCCCCGATTCACGCGGCGGCGCGCCGCGCGCTTTTCTCAGGAGACGTCATGCGTTTCGAGGGGTTAACGGCACCGTGCGCCCGTTCCTGAGCGCGGTCATGAAAATCTGCGGAGGTGGTTGGTGCTCGCGTAGGGGCGGGGACGGTCTGACTCGATGGACATTCAACACCCGTTTCCGCCCTTTCCGATGCCGAGCAGCGCCATCGCGATGGCGCCGATCACGATGGTCGCCATGATCGCCAGCGCGAGGTTGAGCATGGCGTTGACGCGCGCGATGATGCCTTGCTTGCGGCCTTTCTTGCGCGTCGCCAGGAACAGCAGGAGCAGACTCAGTAGGAATAGAGGCATGGTTGCGAGCCTAAGCACGCGATCGGACATCTCATGTCCCAAGCGTTCTCGCCGAAGGGACATCGAATGTCCCGAGCGACGAGTATCATCGCCGCCTACCTTCAATAGCGGGCCCGAGAGATGACGAAGAACGAATACCTGTCGAGTGGTCATGTTCCATCTTTTATTGAATGGCTGAGCGAGAATCTCGACAGTAAAGCGTTCGCGCATGCCTCCTTCAACCGCCGTGATCGCCGGCAGTGGCAATGCGCCAGCCTGTACGACGCCTTCACGCAATATCACTGGCCACAGCCGGGCGTGACACGTCTGCGGGTGGCGGAGGGCGTCAGTTTCGAATCGAGCGCACTTGCGTTGAGCGCGCTGCGCGACGAGTTGCTGTCCGCGCTCGAGCGGCGCGACAACGCAGACGCCCGCGCCGGCTGCGTCGATGTGATGCTGTGGGGCGGCGTCGGTCCCGGCAACATCTCGTGGTTGATCAGAAACGAAGCACAACTGGTGGATCTGCTCGTCCGCACCCGTGATGCAATCGATGCCGGCGACACGGATCACGCCGAGTTCTCGAAGCCGGGCTTTCGCTTCAACGCGGGCATGACGAAGGTCTATTCGCTCATCTGCCGCCATTTCATCATCTATGACAGCCGCGTGGCCGCCGCGCTCGGATTGGCGGCGGTGAAGTACTGCCGTTTGCTAGGGGAGGAGACGGTGCCCGCGGAGTTGCAATTCCCGTGGGCGCCCGCCCGTGC
Organism: Caballeronia calidae; assembly: GCF_900044055.2. Classification (GTDB taxonomy): domain Bacteria; phylum Pseudomonadota; class Gammaproteobacteria; order Burkholderiales; family Burkholderiaceae; genus Caballeronia; species Caballeronia calidae. The sequence continues at coordinate 23,012 of NZ_FCOX02000084.1, forward strand.
CGGAGCGATTGCGCGGGCGAAGCGGCGCAATGCGGGCGAAGCCCAGTTGCGCTTTCTATCGCTGGCCGGCGCTCGCATGCATGTGGAGTGGAACATGAAGGCAAGCTGGCTGCTGCAAGCCGTGCTTCAGCATGCGAAGGCACAAGGCAGCGCCTTTGCGGCAATCGAAGGCCACGGCCGCGCCATGCGTGCGCTCGAGTCCGCGCTTTTCATGATCGGCTACGACCTGGATGCGCCGGACGATGGCGCCGAGGCGCGCCTGCCTGCCGTGCCCACGCCGCCGCGCGCGGCGCAACACCGGCAAGCGCGGCTGATACAGCAGGAGTGGGAAAGCGCACAGATGGTCGGAGATGGCAACGCCCGGTTCAGCGTGACGGACTCTGGCATCGACATCGAGTTTCAGCCCGAGCTGGCCTTGGTCAAGTCTTTCGCCGACCAGAAGATCGACAGCATGTTGCTGTATCTGCTGGAGCACTTCGAGACCGCGCCGTTTCCGCTTGCGAACGCCTTCGATCGGGTGCGCGAACGCCGCGCGCGCAATGGCATGGGAACGGCCTGGTTTCTGACGGCCAACGGCAACCCGCCCGACACCAGCCGGCTCGCGCCGGTGCTGGAGCACGTCGGCATCCTGGCGCGGCGCGACGTACCGGACGAGCGCGCCGCCCACTGGAGCATCAACGCTGACGTTGCGGCACGGCTGCACGAAGAAGGCATCCGCCCGTGGCTCGAAGCGTACCGGCAGCGGCGCGGAACCTGAGGACGGTCGCTGTCCCTTCCCGTCGGTATCGTGTGAAGACGTGTCCATGCAGGACACTGCACTTCACGCACACGGGACCAACATGAAACAAGATCAGGCCATTCTTCGTGCAGCGAGGCTCATCCGCTCGGCCGATGCCATTGTCATCGCCGCGGGCGCGGGCATGAGCGTCGACTCCGGTTTGCCCGCCTTTCGCGGGTCGGACGGACTCTGGACGAAGCTGCTCCCCGAAGGCATGAAGGAACGCGAGATCGGCTCGCTCACGCAGGCCGACTGCTTCACGACGAAGCCGGTGCAGGCATGGACCTTCTACGGCCGCGCGCTCGAAGTCTGCCGCAACGCCACGCCGCACGAAGGCTACCGCCTGATCCAGGCCTGGGCCGCCCACGCTCGGCACGGCGCTTTCGCGCCTACACGAGCAATGTCGACGGCCACTTTCAAGCCGCTGGCTTCCCCGCGGATCGCGTGGTCGAATGCCACGGCTCCATCCACACGGTGCAATGCGCGCAGCCTTGCAGCGGCGCGTTATGGCCCAGACCGTGTCAAAACGCACAGCCACTCGAATTGACAAAGCGCTTTCTCGGCGCAAGTCGCGTCTTTCGTTG
>NZ_FCOX02000085.1 GCF_900044055.2 Caballeronia calidae
CCAGTTTTCGCGCATCAGTTTTCGTATTCATACTTCTCTAACGCACGAGGCAGTATTTGGTGCACCGGTCAGTAACAAAGCTCGACCGACCGGAGCTTACATCTGCGCAGGTCATCGTCTCGGGAGGCCGTGGATTGGGCAGCCAGGAGAATTATCAAGCGGTGCTCGCTCCGTTGGCCGACAAGCTCGGTGCGGCTCTGGGTGCGTCTCGGGCCGCAGTTGACGCGGGTTTTGCGCCCAATGACTATCAGGTGGGACAGACTGGCAAGATCGTTGCACCAAGCCTCTATGTGGCCATCGGAATCTCGGGCGCGATTCAGCACCTGGCGGGGATGAAGGACAGCAAGGTCATTGTCGCGATCAACAAAGACCCGGAGGCTCCGATCTTCAGCATCGCCGACTACGGCCTCGCGGACGACCTCTTTGAGGCGGTGCCTGCACTCCAGCAAGCGCTGTGAACGAGGTAACCATCTCGAGTAAAGGTAGCGGGCGCGCCGCTCCTTAATAGTGCAAGTTGCTGGAACAGCGGCCGAACTCGGGGGTCACGAGTCCGGCCGCTTTCGATCTCGGGCCAGCCATGGTTTGGAGAGGCAGCTATTTTCAGATAAGGATTTTGCGGCCCGCAAAACTAGGAGTTTCATGAGGTCGGTTAATCGTTGACGTTACGATATACTGCACGGTGGGCGGCGTTCGCACCTGTCACAGCGTAGTGTCAAAGAGACTCAAACAACGTGCCCTAGGTGAGAACTCAAATAAGGGTTAACCGGTGAGACTCGCGCCCAGATTTCACCGAGGCTTGGGAGAGGTTTCATGTCGGAACTGCGAAAAAAAAATCGGGTGACTGTTAAGCCGATTTCGGCGCCAAAACCTTACGATATTCTTGCAAATCAGCTGCGGGAAAGTATCCTGCGCGGAGATATTCTTGAGGGGGATGCTCTCCCTACTGAGCGCGAGTTGGTTGACCAAACCGGTTTGACGCGTGGATCGGTGCGAGAGGCACTGCGGGTGCTTGCTGTGGAGGGCCTCGTTCAGACTCGCCAAGGGCGCTTCGGCGGCAACGTCGTGACTTTGCCCGGGAACGCCTCGATGGCAAACGCCGTAAGTCAGTTTGTGAGGGGGCGACGACTTCCGCTAAGGACAATCCATGAAACGCGCGAGACGCTTGAGCCTGCGCTTGCCAAATTCGCCGCGATCCACCGCAGCGAAGAGGATCTGCAAAAACTCAGGGCCATTCACGAAGATCTAGTCGCTTCCGCTGGAAGCCTGCAAGAGTTCTCGGTCAACAACATCAAGTGGCACAACGCTGTCGCGGAAGCCAGTGGCAACGAGCTGCTGTCTTCGATTTTGTACTCGATCTCCTACGGCGTAGCGGTATCCACTACCACCGAAGAATACGACACGGTCGAAACCCGGAAGGCGGTCATCCGCATTCACTCACGGATCAACGAGGCCATCGAGAAGCAGGATCCCGCCTTGGCCGAGAAGTTGATGCGTCAGCACATCGGTGCAACCGACGCACGAGCAGTGGCGCCGGGCACAACAGAAATTCCCCTGTCCGACGAAAAATAACGCGCACCCATGCCGGTTCACAGTCCTTGATCGGCGACGGCAGAGCCGCAAAATTTTTTAAAACGTCAATGGTTGACATTTGATGGTTGGCGTTCTATCTTGAAGGCATAGATGACCTTCGGAGCACAGCCGTGGAAGCGATCAGATCGGAGTTGCTGTTTCAGCAAAAGCTTAACGCGGCACAGCAACGCGTTAGGGCCTCGACCGGGGGCGCGGCGGAGAAGTCATTGCGGCTGGCGGCAGAGAAGTGGGTGAGCACGACCGCTCCGACAACAACGGTCCGGGTAAGCCGGCTTCCGAGCAATCAAACGACACGCGCGCCGCGATGCGTGAGAATTGAAAGCCGAATCTCGGAAGATCCAGTGGTGTTGTTTTTCTTTCGACATCCCGATGGAGCTTGGCGCGTTTTCCCGCCAAGCTCTGCCCGGAAAGCCGCTTAAAGGCGGTCTAACTCCGATGAGTTCCTGCTCTTGAATCAAATCGCGCCGCTCGCACGTAGTCGCTCGATTGACTGCGCATCGAGGCCCGCAAACTCACTCAGAATTTCGTCATTATCTCGACCGAGTTCACCGCTGGGCTCAAGCGTCATTGGGTCCGCATTGTCGAATCGAATGGGCGAGGTAGGCAATACCGTTTCGCCGTATAGAGGATGATTGATTTTCTGCAGAAAGCGTCTGTCAAATAATGACTGATCCGAAGTCACCTCAGAAAGATTCCGAACTGGCGCAAACGGAACACGCAATCGCCTCAAGATCGCGGAAATTTCCGATCGTGTTCTGCTCTGAGTGAAGTTCTCGACCACCTGGTCCACTTCTTCAAGACGCTCGACCCGAGCTGCCAACGTTGAAAACCTCGAATCGCCCACAAGGTCGGTTCGATCCATGGCAACGAGCAAAGACTCCCAATGCGCGTCGGTTACGCACAGCACGGCCACATAGCCATCAAGTGCGGGGTAGACGTTGTAAGGCGATTCCGCCATCCCGCCATGATGATTGCCGGTGCGCTCAATCGTCTGGCCCTTGGAGCGAAACCAGAGGCCTAACGTCGAACTGAGTGTTGGATAAACGGCCTCCAACATCGCCACTTCTACCTTCCGGCCTCGTCCTGTGCGCTCCCGCTCGTAAAGCGCCGTCATAATCGCACCATATAAATGCGTGCCGCCGGCAAAATCACAGATTGCCGGTCCGCATTTTACGGGAGCCCGATCCGCATAGCCCGTTATTCCCAACGCACCCGACATCGCTTGCACCGTGAGATCCATCGCAGGCATGTCGCTGTATTCACTGTTTGCCCCGTACCCCGAGCCTGTCGCATAAATCAGGCGAGAATTATAGTCTCGCAGTACATCGAAGCCGATATTCAGCCGGTCCATTACGCCAGGAGCGAAATTTTCAATCAAAACATCTGATTTTTTAATGAGATCAAGGAATATCTCGCGTCCGGCGTCGGACTTAAGATTGAGCGTGATGAACTTCTTATTGCTATTTAACATAGCAAACGGCAATGCAGCGCCCCCGACCACGCTGCGCCGCCTCAGATTCTCTCCGCACGGGGGTTCAACCTTGATGACCTTCGCGCCCGCCATGGCCAACAGAAAACCTGCATAGGGACCGTTGTACACCTGTCCACAGTCGATAACGGTAAGCCCGCTCAGCGGCAAACCATCGGCCATTTTGCCTCCTCGTTCTCTTTCTGTCGATTGCGTCGGTTCTGGCCTCTGGACCGGTGCGACTCCGCGTCCTCGGCCGTACTGAGACCGATTATAGCCGCGAGCAATTCCCCAATCTGCCGGTATCGACGGCTAAGGAAAAACCCTTTGCCCATGTTTGAGAATGTCAACGGTTGAGGTTAACCATTGACGTTTAAGATGCTGCCATGCTAGTTTGACGTTGCAGGGTCGCCCGAGATCAGCGGCGTCTGCGAAATAAAGCGTGGTCGGCAACTGTCGGCTGCCATTACAAGACTCGCCGCTTCGAACGGCGAAGGAGACGAAATGCGCGCTGCTACGTTGGTCCGCCTGGCTTTTGCTTGCCTCCTGTTTGCCGTTTTTGAGGGCAGCGGGTTTTGCCAGGACGTCGAGCCCGTCACGATAGCGGTCAGTTCCCGAAGTCTTCCCGGCACTGTTGCGCAGATTGCCAAGGAAATGGGGCTGTATGAGAAACACGGCATCGATGCGAAGGTCATTTCGATGGATAACTCGAGTGTTGCGACCGCTGCGCTGCTTTCGGGGTCGGTTCAATTCACTACATCGGCAGGCAATGAAGTGGTCATGGCTCAGGCTCGGGGACGGGACATCGTCGCCCTCAATAGTCTGTATACCGGCTTCAGCGGCGTTGTAGTCTTATCGAAGGCAGCGGCTGGAAAAGTGAAAGTTGCAGGGACGGCGCCTGTGCAGGATCGGCTGCGCGCCTTGGACGGGCTGGTCATCGCAGCACCTTCCGCTTCCTCATCCTTCGCCGCAGCACTGAGGCCCGCCGCTGAGTCGGCCGACGCAAAAATTAGATTCACCTATATGGCTCAGTCGACGATGGCTGCCGCTCTGGACAAGGGCGCGATCGATGGATTCATCGCGAGCGCACCGTTTTATGCCTTTCCGGCGCTGAACAACACCGGAGTCATCTGGGTCAACGGTCCGAAAGGCGAGTTTCCTGCGCAGTTCACCCCAGCGAGCGCCATTGGTCTGAATACGCTTCGTTCGTACGCGCAGGCACATCCGATCCTGACCAAAAAGATGAAAGCAGTCTTCGTGGATTTCGCCGCGACAGTAAAGAATGACCCGCAGGCCGTAAAGGCTGCTATTGGAAGACTCTTTCCGATGGATAGTAAAACCCTCGACTTTCTATTCGAATCTGAATCCGTCAGCTTCCGAGCAAAGACACCGACCGCCAGCGACATGGAGCGGGAGATCAAATTTGTTAAAGCGAGCGGTGCGGATGTCCCTAATCTGGACAAAGTTGACCCGAGAAAATTGCTGTACGTGGTCAACTGATTTCGTCACAGCGAGCATCGCTCGAACATCTACCGTTTATCCACGTTCACAGCCGAGAAGGATTTGACCATGCACCATGCCGTAGCGAAGGAGCACGTCGGAGAAGTCGACCCCAAGGACGCAATCGAGCCCGACCTGCCAATTGTCGATCCTCATCATCACCTGTGGCATCCGTTTGCCGATCGGTATTTTGCTGATGCCTTCCAGAACGACATTCTGTCGAGCGGTCATAACGTGACCGACACTGTCTACGTTGAGTGCAGTGTCATGAACCGGGTTGACGGACCTGCACATCTCCGGTCTGTCGGCGAGGCGGAATTCGTCTCGGGCATGGCGGCGATGGGTGCGAGCAAGGTACTTGGACCGACGCGAATTTGCGCTGGCTTCGTGGGCGCAGCCGACCTCGCCATGGGCGCCGAAGTCAGCGAGGTGCTCGATGCGCTACAAGCGGCGAGCGGTGGTCGCTTGAGAGGCGTCCGGGGCGTTGCAAACTGGGACGCTGATCCTTCGGTCAACAGCGGAAGCAGACCGCTGGCTCCCAAAGGTTTGCTGCTAGACAAAAAATTCCAGGAGGGCGCCGAGACGCTCACCAGTCGTGGCTACGTGTATGACGCGTGGCAGTACTTCCCCCAGCTTGGCGAATTGACGGAACTGTCCGATCGGCTTCCGAACGCGACCATCGTAGTGAATCACTGCGGTGGCCTGCTCGGGGTAGGAGCGTACAGCAATCCAGAGAATTTCGGTCGATGGAAAGCGTTGGTTGCGGAAATCGCAAAACGGGAAAATGTTTTGATGAAGCTGGGCGGTTTATCTGGAAGGCGAAATGGTTTCGGCTATGACGCGCGCAGCGAACCTCCAACGCTGGATGATCTCGTTTCTGATTGGAAGCCGTTCATCGAGACTTGCATTGAGTTTTTTGGAGCGAACCGCTGCATGTTTGAAAGCAATTTTCCTGTCGATGCGGTGGCGGGAAGTTATCAGCGTATCTGGAACGCGTTCAAAACAATCGCGTCAGCCTGTTCTGCAGATGAGAAAACGGCCCTTTTCAGCGGTACGGCTAAAAGAGCTTATCGAATCTAAAGTCTGACTGATCGATAAGGTTTTACATCCTTTAGGAACAGGAGACTTTATGAAGATTGGCTTTATTGGGCTTGGCACGATGGGGCGAGGCATGGCTGCGAATATTCAAAAAGCCGGCTACGCGCTTGTCGTCCATGACATATCACAATCCGCTGCAGCGAGTCATTTGGAAAATGGTGCGGAATGGGCGGCCTCTCCGCGCGATCTCGCTGCGATGTGCGACGTCGTGTTTACTTCGCTTCCTACGCCTGCCGATGTTGATGCCGTGTGCCACGGTCAGCTTGGTCTCGCTGCGGGGTTTCGAAAGGGGGCGGCTTGGTTCGACCTTTCAACCAATTCGGTTGAGGGCGTGCGTCGCCTCCATGCGAGCCTGGCTCAGGCCGGCGTGGAGTTCTTTGATGCGCCGGTCAGCGGAGGCCCTGCGGGCGCCGCCTCGGGTCGACTGGCGATCTGGGTCGGAGGTAGCAAGGCCGGCTTTGACAAGCACGAAGCGATCCTGAAGGGCATGGGCGACCAGATCCTTTACATCGGTGACATTGGGGCAGGGACCATCGCGAAGCTGGTTCACAACTGCGCCAGCGCCGCGATCAGCGCTGTGATGGCGGAAGTAATTACGATGGGCGTGAAGGCCGGTCTGGATCCGCTGCCGCTCTGGCAAGCCATTCGGCAAGGCGGTATCGGGCGCCAACGTTCATTCGAGAAAGTGGGCACGCGCTTCTTGCCCGGCGAATTTGACCCACCCAGCTTTGCGCTTCGACTCGTACATAAGGACGTTCAGCTGAGTCTTCAGCTAGCTCGAGACGCAGGCGTGCCTATGCGGATATGCAACCTCGTTGGCCAGGAGATCACTGAAGCAATGAACCGAGGCTGGGGTGAGCGCGACAGTATGGCCTTTATGCTATTGCAGCAAGAGCGTTCAAACCTTCCGGTAATCAAGGTCCCTCTTGAGAGCATTAAGGAGGTCATCGCCAACGATCGATAGTCTCGCTTTCATTCTCTGTTGGTCGCACAGCGGTCACAGGCGTCGTGCATGGTGGGCCGGCTCAAGCAAAGTCGGCCCATCGTGCTTTGGTGTCGTGAGCGGTCCAAATTCAATGCGACTGCCCACGATCGATACCTCGTTCGATCGTTTCAAGCCATTGGTCCAAGTTCGCCCGCGCCAAATGCAACAGCCTGTCGACCAAACTCGGATCATTCGCGGCCTCCAGACAATTATGAAGGGCGAGGTAAGCGCTCACTTCAAATCGCATTAGCCAACTGAGCTCCCGTTGCCGTTGAGGGCAACCACGTGCGAGCGCGTTGGTCTCCACGATGGCGTTCCTGAGTTTCTCGCTTACGTAAGACAGTGAAACTCCATGACGAACTTCGGTCGAGACGTAGGCCGAACCGATCTTGGAAGGGATTCCATCAATAGGCGTTTTCAATAGTCACTCCACACGTATCTGACCTCTCCAAGAAGGGCATCGCTCGCCTACCGTGAAGACGCGCAACGATTGCAGCCTATCAGCGCGTTGGCTTTTCAGTCAATGATCAACATTTAATCGCGTTACGGGAGGGATGCACGTCGAACGGCCTCCGGGAGCGGCCTTTCGGGCAGGCAGCATCAGGGAAACCCTTAGTAATTTGTTAAACGTTGACCATTGACGTTATGAAAAGGCCCTGCTACTTTAGCGTAAAGGTCGTCGGCAGTTTGCGGCTTCGAGTTCGCCTCTCGTCGAACCACCCAGGTGGTCGAGACGGCCCGACGAAGCGTCGCTGCTGCGATGAAGAAACATAACTCTGGAGACATTCAATGAACTGGGAAGCCAGTCGTCCAATTTCATCTGTCGGCACGCACGTGCGCGCTCACTTTCAGACCTGGCCCGCATCCGCATTTAATTGGATCGCTGCAGTGGCTCATCGCTGAGCCAGCGCCAGTGCTTGACCACTTCTCGCTCCGCTCAGAAGAGAATCTTCAACCGAACTGCAATCGAGCAAATCCATGAACAGTGTCTATTCCTTACCCGAGTCGGCTTACGTCGATCAAGAAGTTGCCATCGAGTTCGATGGCGTTGTAGCGCGTTTCGGAGCGCTGCACGCGATGGGACCGACGACGCTCACCGTGAAAAAGGGCGAGTTTCTCGCAATTGTTGGACCCAGTGGCTGCGGAAAGTCGACTCTGCTCAACATGATCGCCGGTACGCTCAAGCCGGCCGAGGGTACCGTCCGTTACAAGGGAAAAGTTGTCGACCAGATCAACTATGACGTCGGCTACCTGACGCAGAAGAACTTCTGCCTTCCGTGGCGCACGGTCGAAGACAACGTTCGACTCCCTCTTGAGTTTCGCAAATATCCCAAGGCCGAGGCAAAGAAGCGGGTCCAAGAGGCCCTGCAGAAAGTTGGGTTGAAGGGTTTCGAAAAAGCGTATCCCAAGCAACTGTCCGGCGGCATGCTTCAACGAGTGATGATTGCGCGCACTCTCTCGTACAGCCCCGATATCTTCTTGATGGACGAACCTTTCGGGAGCCTCGACGCACAGTTGCGCACCCATATGCATACCGAGCTCTTGCGCCTGTGGCAGGAGACGGGTGCCACCTTTCTCTTCGTGACGCACGATCTTCAGGAGGCGATCACTTTGGCCGATCGCGTTGTGGTCATGTCAAAGAGACCGGGAAAACCGAAGCTTATTGTCGACATCAACCTCGAGCGTCCTCGCGACGTGATCGACATTCAATCAAATCCGGCGTTTGGCGCATACGTCAAGCAGCTTTGGACCGCATTAGACGTGCATTAAGGAGACAAACATGTCGACAATCACTGCAAAGAGGACGGAACGCAAAGTGCCGAAGTTTCGATTCTTTCGGAACACCGATCACATTATCCAGATCAGCCTTGCGATCGTTATTCTTCTGGCGTGGGAAGGTATCGCGAGGGCGCTCCACACAGAGTACTACACAAGTACTCCAAGTCAGGTGGCCCTCGAACTAAAACGCTGGGCACTCTCCGGCCAGTTGGCCACGGACCTTCAGTTGACGCTCACGGAAGCGGGAATCGGCTTTTTAATTGGCAGCGCGGTGGGAGGCGTCACGGGTTTCATTTTGGGATGGGTACGTCGCGCGGGCGATATTCTTGAGCCGTTCATCTTGTCGCTGTACACGATGCCAAAGATCGCCCTGGCACCACTCTTTGTCCTTTGGTTTGGCATTGGAGCGTTTAACAAGATCATGTTTGCCGCACTGCTTGTGTTCTTCATGGTCTTTTTCACGACCTATCAAGGAACCCGGCAAGTGGACCGAGATCTGGCCGAAAATGCTCGGTTGCTGGGTGCGCAACGTTGGGACGTGTGGACCAAAATCGCGATTCCCTATGCAGCAGTTTGGGTGTTCACCGGCATCAGAATTGGCCTTCCCTACGCGTTGATTGGAGCAATTGTCGGTGAATTCGTTGCTGCTCAAGCCGGTGTGGGCTTCTTCATCAAGCAGCAGTCCGACTACTTCAATACGGCGGCAGTCTTCGCCGGCCTCATTGTCCTGATGGCAATCAGCCTGGCTTTGCTCGTGATTCTGAGGTTCATCGAGCGTTGGGCACTCGGGTGGCAGGACGCCAAGGGCGTGATCCAGTCCAACGACGCGAGCGCGTAAGACGATCCTTATAACTGTCGGACCTAGGAGTGTGCCTTTTCCTAGGTTCGGCAGCACAGGAAGAAGATTTGTGAAGGGGAGGCGGGGCGTCGATCGAGAGGGTAAGTACGCACCGCCGCACCGCAAATCGCCCGCTGCTTTTCGGCCCACAAAGTACGGCAACCGTGTCCCTATAAACAATGATGCCAACAGCTACGAGCTTCATTCGCACCTTTACTCTGCTTGTGTTTCTTTCTTTGTGCGCCTCGTCCGCTTCGGCCGAGTCGTTGCAACAAGTAAGCATTGGACTCAGTTCGAATAGTTTCCCGTCTTCGAGTACTCGTCTCGTCAAGGAGATGGGGCTGTTTGAGAAGCATGGTCTCGACGTCAAGATCGTTCCAATGGATAACGCCAGTGTGGCCTCCATGGGACTTCTTTCGGGCTCGGTAGACTTCACGGCGGCAGGCCCGAGCGATGTCGTCATCGCGCAGGCGAAAGAGCAGCCCGTTGTTGTGGTCGCAAACCTTTATCACGGATTCAGTGGCGTCTTGGTGGTCAGAAAGACGGTTGCGGAGAAATTGCGTACTTCCGCGAGTGCGCCGGTGGCTGAACGCCTGAAAGCGCTGGATGGTTTGACGATTGCGGCGCCGAGTGCCACCGCCACCTCATTGCTTACGCTTCAGTCCTCAGCGCAAACCGCAGGTTCCAAGCCGAAGTATGTTTACATGAGTCAACCTGCAATGGTAACGGCCCTGAAGGCGGGCGCAATCGACGGTTTCATCGCGAGCTCGCCTTTCTATGCAAGCTCGGTAATTGAAGGGTCTGGCGTGGTGTGGCTGAACGGCCCGAAGGGTGACTTCCCGGCTGAGTCGATGCCGCCGAGTACAGTAACGCTCAATGCGAAGAGCCAATTTATTCGCGAGCATCCCGATGTGATCAAAAGGGTCAATGCGGCGTTTGAAGAGTTTTCGTCGACAGTTGCGCAGAATCCTAAGCAAGTGAGAGCTGCAGCCGCTCGCGTCTTTCGAGATCTCGACGCAAAGACACTCGATTTGATTTGCGAAACGGAGCTCGCTTCCCTCAACACGCGGCCATTTTCGCTCGATGATGCAAGGCGTGAGATCGCCTTTGTGAAATCTGGGATGGCGAATAACCAGATGCGACGAGCCTTAAATCCTCAACAACTTCTGTACAGGGAATAACACGCGTCTCGTCGTGCGCCTCGCGGAACGCGACGCACTTTCCAGGAGCGGTGGTCCTATAAAGAATGCGGGGAACCGCGCATTACATTCATTCGATTGGTAAGGAGAACAGCGGTGGGAGATCGTTCAATCATTAAGATGTTTAAGAAAGCCTCGTTCGTAGCGCTTGCATTGTTCGTTTCGCAGGTTTCCATGGCAGATTCCACCCGTGAGGTGAGTATTGGCCAGAATTCTCCGAGCTTGCCTGCGGCTGCCTCGAGAATTGCGAATGAACTCGGCCTCTTCGAGAAGCACAATATTAAGGCCAAAGTGGTTCCGATGGATAATGCCAGTGTGACGACCATGGGCATGATTTCTGGGTCGCTTGACTTCGCGACCACGGCTCCGACGGATGTAGTGGTATCTCAGGCGCGCGGACAAAAAGTGGTGGCGGTTTGCAGCGTGTACACCGGATTTGCCGGCGTTCTTGTTCTTTCAAAGGCTGCAGCTGCGAAGACTGGAGTTTCGGCAACAGCGCCAGTGAAGGATCGGCTCAAGGCATTGAACGGCTTGCTCATTGCCTCACCTAGTGCGACATCAACCTATACGTTCGCGTACAAATCGGCCGCCGAGGCGGCGGGCGCTAATATCAAGTTCGTATACATGTCGCAGCCCGCAATGGTTGCAGCGCTTGAAAGCGGTTCGATCCAAGGATTCATTGCAGGCTCGCCCGTCTATGCTCGCCCGATCGTGGCGGGGTCGGGAGTGATGTGGATAAACGGCCCGAAACGAGAGCTGGGCGATCAATATACCCCCATTAACGCTCTGACGTTGAACGCTCGTCGCGATTTTGCCCAGGACAATCAAAGCCTTGTCAAGAACCTGACAGCGGTGTACGCGGACCTCGGGAAGGCCGTTGAAGAAAGGCCGGCGGCAGTTAAAGCGGCGATTCTCAAACTGTACCCGGAGTTGGATTCCAAGACGGTTGAGCTCATTTATGCGACTGAGTCGCAAGGGTTCAAAGCGAAACCGTTGACGAAGGCTGACATGGCACACGAGATTGCGTTCGTTCAGAAGAGCGGAATGCCGATACAAACCGAGAAGCTTGACCCAGCCGCAATGATCTTTCCGTGATTTTGATACGAAATCATTTCTGGAATAAGCCGGGGTTCGATGAGCGGACCTCGGCGCTCGGAGTTACGTGATGTCGAACGAGAATCAAAGCGGAGCATTCGAGTGGCTGGGGTTGGTTGGACGTGTTTGCGTTGTAACGGGCGGCGGAGACGGAATCGGGGCTGAGACGGCTCGCATCCTCGCGCGAGCGGGTGCGCGGGTAGCCATCCTCGACCGGAACCTAGAACATTCTCAAGACGTCGCCGATGAGATCCGCGTATCGGGAGGAACCGCTATCGCTGTCTGGGTAGACGTGGCTCAACGCGAAGCGGTCCTCAGCGCGGCCTCAGAGGTGTCGCGGACGTTGGGCCCCTGCAATGTGCTCGTGAACAACGCTGCCGTCCGACATGAGGGTCCGCTTCTGACGATCTCAGCAGCACAGTGGGAAACCGCTTTAGCAGTCAACCTAAGTGGTCCCCTGATTTGCAGTCAAGCGTTTGGAGATCAGATGGTCCGTAACGGTATGGGCGGCAGCATCATCCACGTTGGCTCAATCTGCGGTCACTTTCCTCGAGCTAACGGCGGAGCTTATAGCACGTCGAAAGCGGGGCTGATGATGCTGTCCAACCAGCTTGCAGTCGAACTTTCCGAATACGGCATCAGGAGTAATGTTGTCGCTCCAGGCTTCGTAAAAACGCCGCTCAGCGCGAGTATTTATGAGAACCCCGAGGTGGAGCGGAGACGGGTAAGTGCCGTCCCGTCCGGACGAATCGGCACGACGCGCGATCTGGCCGACATGATTGCATTCCTGGCAAGTGATCGCTCCAGTTACGTCAACGGTCAATCGGTTTTGGTGGACGGCGGCGTCAGCCAAACCCTCATGAAGCTGGTGCCACGTTAAAGGAATCTCTTCCTGCATGCGTGTGTGCCCACCCACCCACCCACGGCCTTGGGACGGCTGTCGGCTCATCGAGGCAGATGATTCAAACGCCATCGAAGTTCATTGGAGACTCCATGCCTGATTATCCCCAGCCGCGCCAGTTCATTGCGGGAGAATGGCAACAGGCGCATCGAGCTTCTGCCGCCGCAGTTACAAATCCCGCGACAGGCGAACTGCTAGCCGAGGTCCCGAGGGCGACAATTCAAGATCTCGACGACGCACTTGCGGCTAGCGATCGTGCGTTTCATGTTTGGCGAGATAAAAGTGCAGCCGAGCGCGCCTCGATTTTGAAGCGGACAGGCGAACTCCTCCGCGAACGGGCCCCTGCGCTGGCCAGGGAGATGACTCTTGAGCAGGGCAAGACAATCAGTGAAGCGGAGGGCGAATTTAAGTTCGCCGGCGACGTTTTTGAATGGAACGCTTTCGAAGGGATGCGCACATATGGACGCGTAATTCCGTCGCGCGTTCCTGGTTCTCGCCAGATGGTCTTGATCGAGCCACTTGGACCGATTGCCGCCTTCACGCCTTGGAACTTTCCAGCGGGAATTCCAGCGAGAAAGATTGCTTCAGCGCTCGCTGCCGGCTGCTCGATGATATTGAAGCCCTCGGAGGAGACGCCAGCATCAGTGATGGCGATTGCGCAGGCGCTCGCGGATGCTGGGCTCCCGGATGGTGTTTTCAATATCGTGTTCGGTGTGCCTTCCGAAGTCTCGAACCGTCTCATTGGTTCTCCCATCGTCCGCAAAGTTCACTTCACGGGCTCAACAGGCATCGGTCGACATCTGGCACTGCTTGCTGCACAAGGGCTGAAGCCGTGCACTCTCGAGTTGGGCGGCCATGCCCCGGTTCTCGTATTTGACGATGCCGACTTCGACAAGGCGGTCGCCACCTGTCTTGCAGGCAAGATTCGAAATGCCGGACAGGTCTGCACGTCGCCCACGCGCTTTCTGATCCAAGACGGCATCTATGATGCATTTGTCGCACGCTTCGGAGAAGCTCTAGATGGCGTCGCCGTGGGCTCGGGCCTGGATCGGAATAACCAGATGGGCGCGCTCGCTAACTCGCGGCGCCTGGAGGTGATGGAAGATCTTACCGGCGATGCAATCCGCTACGGGGGGAGATTGGTGTGCGGTGGCGTGCGCGGCGGCGACAAGGGATATTTCTGGCGTCCAAGCTTGGTGGCTGACGTTCCAGGATCTGCGAAGGCCATGCATACCGAACCGTTCGGTCCTCTGGCATTTGCGCGTCGATTTTCGTCCTTGCAGGAAGGGGTTGAGGAGGCCAACAGTCTCCCGTACGGATTAGCTGCGTATGTGTTCACACAATCTGCGGCAACTGCGGCCACCGTCGCGAATGAGTTGCAGGCCGGAGGCGTTGGGATCAATACGTTCACGCTGTCCGCCCCCGAGGCTCCGTTTTGTGGGGTCAAAGATAGTGGATACGGAGCGGAGGGCGGCCCCGAGGGACTGCAGGCCTTCACGCATACCAAGTTTGTTCACCACGTTTTGTGATCGAGGCATCCGGCTGAGAAGTCGGAACAGTAGTTCTCTCCTTTCCTCGATGCCGCGCTCGTCCCGCCACCTGGTCGACCGACAGGTGTGAGCGCGGCTTTTTTTCTTTCCGAACGTGACCGTCGCAGCGGCCTTTTGTTCGTCCTCGAGTGATGAATGGCAGAGCTTGCTCGTTAATCGACGTCTCCGATCCTCCGCGTAGACGAGTTGATGTGAAGCATCCGTCATCGGTTGCTCAATAGATATTTCACAAGTATGAAAAAGAGACGATGACTACAAAGCGTTATGGATTGGCCTATCAGGGAAAATACGTAACAATCTGTCAACGGTTAACCATTGGAAAAATATGAGGAGCATGGTAACTTTGTTTACACACGTTGAGCTTCGAAGCGTCGTCAACGACAGACAGGTCGTCAGGCCGCAGGTCTCGTGCTAAACGCCGGGCCCATTCGCGCACGCGCCGACTCCCACCACGCGAGTCTTTGTTTGAAACGCAAGTCCCTCAGTTGATCCACGGCCCGATGTACAGATTCGCGGAACCATTGCTGGCCGAAATGCATTGAAACGGTAGTACACCTTATAATTAAATGGAGGCTTAAAGGTCATGACCCGCATCAAACTAAGCGCGATTGGCGCGGCTAGCGCGTTAGCATTCTGTGCCACTCCCACGTTTGCTCAGAGTAGTGTCACGCTGTACGGGATCGTGACGACTGGCGTGGGTTGGCAAAACAGCCAAACCACTGTGGGATCCACATCTGGTGGTCGCTCAGCGACCAAGATGATCTCGGGGATCTGGGCGGGAAGCCGTTTCGGCCTCAAGGGAGCCGAAGATCTTGGCGGTGGCACGAAGGCGCTGTTCGTACTGGAGGAAGGGTTTAGCAGCGTGAACGGAAATATGTCTTACTCGAATCTCATGTTTGGCCGGCAAGCCTGGGTGGGCGTGACGAATTCGACGTACGGTACGGTGTCCGCAGGCCGGCAGTACACCTCGTATTACTCGCTGCTCGGACCGTACGGGCCGACAACGTGGCTGACCGGCTATTACGGCGCGCACCCCGGCGATATCGATGGTCTCGACACATCGTTTCGTACCAACAACATGTTGGTCTACACCTCCCCGAGCTTTAACGGTCTGACCGTCAGCGGTTCCTATGCTTTGGGTGGCGTTCCGGGCAGCATTAACCGTGGGTCCACGATTTCGGCGGCAATCCAATACCTGCAAGGACCGATTGCACTCGCGGCAGGTTATCAGCGGACCAACAACTCCACGGTCGGCGGCGGTGACTACGGTGCAGAGTCCACGGCAAATTCCGCAGGCCAGCCGGCCGTATCGGCACTGACCAACGGATACAGGTTGGCCCAGGCTCAGCAGCGTATTGCGGTGGTGGGCGACTACAAATTCAATGAAGCGTGGGAAGTCTCCGCATCCTATTCGAACGTTCAATACGTCCCTGGGGTCAACTCGAAATTTAGCGATGAAGCGATCTTCAACACGGTTGGCGCGGTGCTTCATTTCAAACCGGGTCCAGCATGGGATTTGGCCGGGGGCTATTCCTATACTCGTGCGACACAAGCGAACGGAATCACGAACTCCGCTCAGTATCATCAGGTAACGCTGTCGCAGTACTACAGTCTGTCCAAGCGTACGGGTCTCTACGCCGTAGAAGCGGTTCAGCGCGCGAATGGCCAGACGTTGGGGACCAATCAGAATGTCATCAATGCAACTGCGTCAATCGGTGATGGCATGAACTCAACGCCGGCTTCATGCCGAACCCAAGTGGCGGCAGGTGTTGGGATTATTCACAAGTTCTGATTGCGCTCAGAGGTTCGTAGGGCTTCGGCGCGTCTTGCCGAAGCCTCATGCACCTTTTCGGAGAATATGGAGAAGCTTTCTACGGCGCTAATTGGAGGACGTTGTGGAAGTCTGGTCAGGGACGAGGAGAGTATTTCTGGCGGCATTGCTTGCCTGTTCGACACATGCGGCTGTGGCTCAAGAGCTGATGAAGGTAAGGATCGGTTTGGCTTCGCCAAGCTTACCTGGAGCGGCGGCTCGCATAGCCAACGCGATGGGGCTCTTTGCCAAAAACGGACTCGATGCGACCGTGCTGCAGATGGATAACGGAAGCGTGGCCATGATGGGTCTGTTGTCGGGGTCGGTCGACTTCACGACAGCGAGCGGAGCCGATGTGGTGGTGTCGCAGTCCAGAGGGCAACAGATTGTCGCTGTCTTGAGTATCTATCATGGCTTTGCCGGCCAGCTTGTGTTGTCAAAATCTGTGGTGTCCGCACGAAAGATTGCTGCAGACTCGCCCACAGACACGAAGGTCAAGGTACTTGATGACCTCGTCGTTGCGTCTCCGAGCGCAACTTCTCCGTTTACGATCGCACTGAGAAGTGCAGCAGAGTCTGTCGGCGCGAAGATTCGGATCGTGTACATGAGCCAGCCCGCGATGCCGGCTGCGCTCAGCACTGGGTCGATTCAGGGCTTTATTAGCAGTTCACCCTACTACGCCCGTCCTGTTCTAGACGGAACGGCGCTCTTGTGGCTCAGCGGCCCGAAAGGCGAGTTTCCCAGCCTTGCTACACCAGCAAACAGCATGACTCTTAATACCCGAGCCGACTTTGCGCGAACTCATGTCGATCTGGTCAACCGGGTGCGCGCTGTTTTCACTGACTTCGCGCGCGCGGTGGTTGAGCGCCCTGCGGAGGTGAAGGCGGCGGTCGCGAAGCTATTCCCGGATCTCGACTCAAAGACGCTAGATCTTCTGTTTAAAACGGAGTCAAGGGGATGGGAGGGCGGGACCGTAACGGTTGATGACATGGTCCATGAGATAGCGGTTGTCAAATCAAGCGGTGTGCCGCTGCCAGACGTGAACAAACTGGAGCCTCGCAACATGTTGTTGAAGTAGTAATGCCTGCTCTGACAGGAGCAGGAGCCTCTCACGCGCCCGGACGCGCATCAGGTGGGCGGGTTCCGGACCCGCCAGAGTCAATGCACAAAAGCACGGAGGAACAATGAAGACGGATACGGGCGATCGAGTCGCAGGTAAGGTTGCGATTGTCACAGGAGCAGGCTCGGTAACGGAAGGCATCGGAAACGGACGGGCAGCTGCATTGATGCTCGCGCGTCAGGGCGCGAAGGTTGCGCTGCTGGACATTAACGAGCGTTCCGCAAATGACACGCGCCGCATGATCGAGGAAGAAGGCGGTGAATGTTTCGCGATGGAGACGGATGTCACGAATCCGGCCTCCTGTGAAGAGGCAGTGCGAAGGACCGTATCGCAGTGGGGGCGGCTTGACATTCTCGTCAACAACGTCGGCACGGCTCGTGTCGCGGGCGATGCAACGCAGGTGGACATCGAGGCGTGGAACCGTGGCATGCTTATCAACGTCACTTCGATGATGCTGATGGTCCGCTTTGCCGTACCCGAGATGAAGAAGTCCGGAGGCGGGTCGATCATAAATATCTCGTCGATTGTCGCCTTGCATGGTGGTCATACGAACCTGTTTTATCCGACCTCGAAGGGCGCATTGTTGAACATGACGCGTACCATGGCAGGCAATCACGGACCTGACGGAATTCGGGTCAACTGCATTTGCCCAGGGTTTCTGTATACGCCGGTGATTGAATCGGCCGTCGACAACTCCGGTGGCGGCGTGCCTGACTCCGTTCGTGAGACGCGAAAGAACGCCGGTGCGATTAAGACTGAAGGCACTGCATGGGACGTTGCCTACGGGATTCTCTACCTTGCCAGTGACGAATCTCGCTGGGTGACGGGCGTCGTTTTGCCGATTGACGCCGGTGTGAGCGCAATCTCTCCTCATTTCCAGAAGAGCAGCCCATCTGCGATGATGCGCGGTCACGAGAAGCATTGGGAGGCGTCGGCCAGCGGAAATTTCCCGAGTCAACCGAACAGGTGAGGGAAGTCGTATCGCGGAGCCGCAGATGAAGGCGAGGGTGTACCGAGGTCGGTACACTTTTTAACGACAGGTTCGCCTGGCCACGAGGGCTTCGGCGCAACGCTCATGTCTGTCGGCAATCAACTCTTGAACGCTAGAACAGAATGGATCAGTTCCGTCATCTCTCAGCAGGAGCTCGTCTCTACTACGGCGCGGGGGCACTCAAGGCATTACCCTCTGAACTGGATCGAGTCGCGAGTGCTCGCGTCGCGGTTCTGGTCGGATCGAGTGTTGCGGCAAGTGCCGACCTGATGGATTTGGTTGCCACATCTGTTGGGAATCGTCCGCTTTCGGTGCTGACGTCAGTGAGAGCGCAGAGCCCAGTAGATTCCGTGTTTGCCGCAGCAAAAGGACTGCGAGAATCGAAGGCGGACGCGCTCATCGCCGTGGGGGGTGGGTCGGCAATCGTCACAGCAAGGGCGGCGAACATATTGGCGTCAGAGGATCGCTGCATCGACGACCTCTGCTCGCGGCTCCAGCCCGACGGCCAATTCTCCTCTCCGAAGCTATCAGCCCCAAAGCTTCCACAATTCGTCATTCCCACGACCCCTACTACCGCGATGTATAAGGCAGGGAGCGCCGTCGTTGAGGGGAAAGACCGTCGGCGCCATACGATGTTCGATCCCAAAACGCGCGCAAGGGCGATATTCATACACCCGGAATTTTCCCTTTCTGCACCGACCGAGTTGGTTGAGACCGCGAGTTTCAATGCCCTTGCAATGGCCGTCGAGGGCCTGGTGAGCGACCAAGCGAATCCAATCTCAGACGCGTACCTGATGCAGTCGTTGCGGTTGCTTTCTCAGCGCCTTCCAACGTCGGGCCAGAGGGGAGTCGATTCTCGAGGGCGGGGCGAACTGATGCTCGCAGCGCTCTTGTGCGGACAGGGCACCGATGACGCCTCGCCAGGCCTAGCAGCGGCGTTAGGTCACACGCTCGGCGAGCGATTCAACGTCGCCAATGGTGCGGTTAATGCGGTACTGCTGCCCCATACGATGCGGTTCAACCTGATACAAACCGCCGATCGCCTCCCGAAGATCGCCGAGGCGTTAGGCGCTTCCGGTACCTGTGCGATATCCGCCGTCGAAACCCTCCTGCGTGCCTCTGCGGCGCCCTCACGGCTTCGGGACCTGGGCGTGCCGCAATCAGGACTGAAGCAGATCCCAGAGCTCGCGGCGAATGATTGGTTCTTTCACAAGAATCCGAGAAGAGTCGAGAGCGCTGGCGAAATTGCCCAGCTCTTGCAATTCGCCTGGTAAGGGTGCAAGGCGGCCGAGTTGAAGCCGCCATTGATCATCCGGCGCTCAGAACGCGAGGACTTGCTCCCAGACAAGCTCGCGACGCTCGACTGATTCCCCATAGAGCCGTTGTGGCGGCCGCAGAACGATCCGTCGTTGGTCGAGAAATTCGACGCCTCGAACTTGACGTCCCCCAATTCGCGTCGGATCTGACGCCATGTCGACCGACACTTCGAGCGTCGCTCCGTCGAATGTGTAGAGGCCGCCGTAGGAGCTGTAGGCTCGACGCGCGTTGGGCTTGAGTTCTTCGTCTCCGTTACACAACGCAGCGAGCATGCGACCTCGCGAGAAAATGATCTCGCCCAGCGGATGTGCTCCATATGGCGGTTCAAGCGGAGCGCCGTCCTTATCCCACGCTCGGCTTTCAACAAGTCGCCAAATTCCTTCGATTCCGCTCATTGTGCGTCCCTTCTGTAGTTGGATGAATGGCCAAGTATTGCCCGGGTGCAACGCGCCTTATTCATTGGTTAACCAATTTTCTACGGTCTGGCCGTTCGCGTCAATCGGTATAGACATCGATAGTAAACAAGAGCGTTTGACCTCGGTGAGCCGGCAAGCGATAATTGGTTAACCAATAACCGCACGGCGGTCCCAGTCTGCGCTGGGTGTTTGCCGCAGCATTCGATCCGCAGAGATTCGGTTGTTGATTGGAGGGAATGAATGCTCAGAGACAGAAGGGTACTTATAACGTCTGTTGGCCGCGCGTCGCTGGCGGGCGCATCGCACGTGCGTGATGCTGGCAGCTCAAGTCTTCCCAGCGACTCGGACCACGCGCTGCCCACCGAGGGCCGTGATGAATCCGCGTTCACTGAGAAGGATGGCAACTCGGCGGGACCATCGCTCTGTTTCACACTGACGTCCACCCGCGAGACAGCACTCCGAGAGCTCTGGTTTCCCTTCGCGACGACGATTGAGGCTCGTCGGGGCATGGTTTCCATTGTGAGGGCGCAGGGGGCGTATCGATGCTGCCCAAAGCCGCGCGTCGTAGTGCCTGCACAATTCATGTTCGATATTGAGCTACATCCGGACGCGACTGGCGCCTCTGAACTGACCCTGGTCGTTCCTGTAGATGCCGACTCAATATCGAGAGGCCCGGAAGACCAATTGCGAGTGGCGCTTCTCGAACGCCCGGGAGGGAAGTCCTTGAGTTGCTATCTCGCCGCTGCCGTGTTTATTAACCCGGACGAAACGTGGGATATCCCAAGACTGAGCGATCTCACGGGAATGGATGAAACGCAGCTTCGTAGACGCTTATTTGCAGAATCTCACTCCCTGACCGAGCTTGTAAGGAAGCAACGGATGCAGCGAGCGCTGATCAATCGTTTTTCAACTTAGCCTCATGAATTGGCCGATGACGCGGGGGCGCCTGCGGCCAAACACCCGCGTGGTGAGATGCAAACCGCTTACCGAGCGACTTACGAGTGCAGGAACGGAAGAAGCAGGAGCAGTCCTGAGACTAGCGTCATAGGGATGAAAGCGATCGTGGTGAAGCCCATCACACGACGAATATTCACCCCTGTGATCGCGATAACCGGCAAGAGCCACATTGGCTGAATCATATCGCCGGTTCCCTCTCCCACAGCGACGCCGATTATCGTGGCGGCCAGCGGCGCGTGTAGGTGGTTGGCGGCCGAAATGACGAATGGCCCTTGGACGGCCCAGTGCCCTCCTGCGCTTGGCACAAAGAGGCTGATGACAATTGAGGAAAGGTAGGTCACCAGCGGCAGCGTCGCGGGCGAGGCCACTGCGATGACAAGCTCGGCAATGCGATCTGCAAGTCCCGTCGAGAGCACAATCCCCATGATGCCGCCGTAAATTGGAAATTGCAGCAAGATGGGTCCGGTGAGCCTCGCGGCTCTGTTGATCGACGCAACGTAAGCTCGAGGCGTCCAGTGCAATACCATACCGCCTACTAGGAAAAGCACGACGACGGAGACAAAATCAAAGGGGAGCCCATGTGAGACGAAATAAGCCACACACAACAAGGCAAAGAACACGTTCACTACGCATGAGGTAGCGAGCCATTCTGCGAATGTGGAGCGAGCAGTCCTTCCGGTATGCGTCGTCTCCGAGGCATCCGGCCCGCTGTCAGGTGCATCAGGTGAATCGGCCAGAGCTCTTGGCCGAGCGACCCAGAAGACTGCCGGCAAGGTAATCAGCAAGGCGATGATTATCGAGAGATTGAGGTTCGACAAAAGTGTTCGCGAGAGAGGAAGAGTGAACCCCATCAAGCGCTCGACAACATTCATGTTTGAACCATGGGTGTTGCTGATGAGATAGATCGCGGAGGAGAATCCAGAGCTAAACAGCGTAAATCCGCTGTAGGCAGCTGCGACAAGCCACGCGGCGTCTACTCGAACGTTGCGTGTCAATTCACGGCATAGACGGCCTGCGACGACGAGCCCCAGTGCCCAGTGAATCATGCTCGCGAGCGCGCTGGCGAAGATGGCGAGCAACAGTGCCGAGAAAACGCATCTCGGAGCCGATGCGACTCGACTTAGGAACCGTTCGACCGGCGGCGACTCGGACAAGGCGTATCCCGTCACGAGCATGAGCGCGATCAGGAAGGCGAAGCCAGAAATATCAAACAAACCTTTGTACCACGCGGCGAGGACGCTGGTTGGCGTTGCCTTGGGTGCGAAAGCCAAAGACAGCGCAGCTGTGAGGGCGGTGAGAAGAATGGCAACGATGAAGGGATCGGGCATGTATCGCTCGAACGCGCCAATGAGGCGTGCGCTCAGAGAGGAGAGCAAACCTTCGTTCTCTGCTTCGACATGCTGCGCGGCGCTTTTGCTGAGATTTTCCAACACTGTGTCTCCTTCAACCTCTTGGGCGGGTCACGACCGTCATGCGCGGACTTATCGTCCTTCGTGTGCTAACCAAGTTCTCCCGCTGGTCCGGCCCGCCTTTGACGACGGAGCTGGATCTCGGGCATCCAAAACGAAACGGTGGCGATCGCTATACACACCAACACCATCGCTTGGAAGGTGCAGTGCATCGCGTACTGCAACGAAAGCGACACCGCCGGATCAACAGTCGTTGGCGCCGAGCCGAAGGTGAGGGCCCGACGTAACTCGCTGATCGTCGATTGGTGCCCGTCGAGCGCAGAGCCTAGCGAAATGTTGAACACCGTTCCAAAGAATGCTGCACCCAGCGTGCTTCCGATGTTGCGACAAAAGAGGTTGGCTGCTGTCGCGCTACCTCGCTGGTCTACGCGGACAACCTCCTGAACGAGGATGAGCGATGCGATGCCAAGATTTCCCATTCCGAACCCCATGATTGCCGACCCGCAGGCTGCGAGAATCGGGGATGGAAAGGCATCTACGACAAGAAACATGCACGCCCCAATAGGCATGAAGATGCTGCCCGCCACAAAGATGCGCCTGATTCCGACCTTTGGAATGATTCGGGCTGCGATGGTCGCGCCAATCGGCCAACCGACCATGACCATAGTCAATGCAAGCCCGGCTTGCACCGGTGAGCGATGAAGCACCACCTGCATGTACATTGGCAGGAACGAAGTCAACGCAATCAATGCCATCGCAGCGAAAAGGCTGCCGAGATTCGCGACGGCAATCGGTCGTTTGCGCCACATCTCGAATGAGATCACGGGCTCGGCGGCTCGTTTCTCGACGAAGAAAAAGAGAACGACGCTCGCAATCAGCGCCGCTCCCGTGAAACCCAACGTCACTGAATTGTTGGGCGGTTCAAGCTCGGATAGGAACAACATCAAAGCTGCGATGGCGCTTGTAGACAGGACCGCGCCAAGCAGGTCCAAACGGGCACGTTCCGTGGGGGCGTCCTCTTTCAGCAGCGCCAGGAAGCCGGCAAATGCGAAGATTCCCACAGGCACATTAATCCAGAATATCCAGGACCAAGAGAAAGCATGCACAAGCAGTCCGCCCAGCAACGGGCCCGTGAGCGCCGAAACGGCCCAGACGCTTGCAAGGTACCCCTGGACGCGGCCCCGCTCGCTACCCGGAAAAAGATCCGCAATGATTGTCACGACCACGGGTTGGACGGCACCCGCGCCTGCGCCTTGGACCAAACGGTAGACGATCAGCTGGATCATCGTCTTAGCGAAGCCGCATAACAGCGATCCAACGAGGAAGATCGCCAAAGCAGACAGGACAGCAGGCCGCCTACCGAGCAAATCGGCCAATTTGCCGAAAATCACCGTCGCTGAGGTCTGTGCAAGGAGGAATGCACCGAACACCCAGCTGTATTTGTCGAGCCCTCCCAGATCCGAGACTATCCCTGGCATTGCAGTGGAGACGATCGTCATTTCTACAGCAATCATGGCCATCGAGGTCATGACCATTGCGACAATGCTTCGACGCGAGTTCTGGCTCGAAACTGACATGGGAACGTAAGATCGTCGATCCGATCAATCGTAAGCGATCCACGAACGACGCCCCTCAGAGTATGTGGTGGAACGCGTGGGGCGTGGTAGAGGCAGGTCAGCGGAGG
>NZ_FCOX02000086.1 GCF_900044055.2 Caballeronia calidae
GGCCGAACTGGGTAACTGTGCTGCCGACAGCGGCCAATTGCCGATCGTTCTGGCGGCGGTAGCGCGCGACGCCGGGGCCGCCCCCAAGCAAGTCCTTGCCGATGCGGGCTACCGCTCGGAGGCGACGTTCGAACTATTGCGCGAGCATCCCGCCGAGCTGATCGTGGCGCCCGGACGCGAGGGCAAGAAAGAGGTGAAGGTCGATGCCCGGAAGCGCCCGCTATGCGCTGCGATGGCCGACAAGTTTACTTGTGCGCAAACTCAGGCGGCCTATCGAAAGCGCAAATGGCTGTCCGAACCGCCGAATGCCTGGGTAAAGAGCGTTCTCGGATTTCGACAATTCAGCATGCGCGGACTGGCCAAGGCCCAGGCCGAATGGAAACTCGTCTGCGCGGCGCTGAACCTACGCAGAATGTCGAAAATGACGCCTGCGTAAGTCCCGAAGGGGACAACATTGCCCTGATTTCGCCGCCGGGAAAGCCATTTTTGCGCGCAATGGCGGACCAAACCGCAATCGGCGTTGACGCCGCACGATGTGGCGTCAGTACCGGCAGCTCAAATTCTGTCTGCCGCGCGGATTCCTAGATGCTCCCGCACACAGAAGTCGAGCAAACGCCTGTCCGGGTATTTGAATGCGTCTCATTCTCAATTTGTGGCCCTTTACTGGATCGTACGTTACGTCCTTACTGCCGGGAGCGGATAAGAAGTTTGTGGTCATCGCCTTGGCGTGCCAAGTTATCGGCCCGCTGGCTCCTACGACGCGAAAACTTATTGCGAGCTTGCGGTTTGCAAGCATCGGGGCCCCCGGGAAAATAACCCATGGCAACACGATCGGGTCGCTCAACACGCTCTGTCCCGGTTGCACTGTGACTGAGTGCTGGCCGCCGAATCGCACCACCTGATTCGTCCCAGCGACAAGGGCGCTCCCGCACACATCACGTCTTTCGTACGCTCGTGTTCCAGGATTGACGGCTCTTCGGTGACCCGGATTAGGACTCCATCACCCAAAATGCTCCGATCGTCGTCTCCCATGTCACGCATGTCGAATAATAGACCGCCTGTCGGTCCAAGCCCGTGACGTGAGCAGCGTACGATGATTACTCGTTCATAGCCGGGTTAACGCCTAAAGGCCAACCATTGACGTTTATGCGCGAATTCCTCTATCGTGGCGTCGAGCGAGCAGTGTGCAAGAGGTCACGTGACGCACACATGCACGGACAAACTTTCAAAGCGCTTCAGCGGGTGGAGACAAGCGAGATGACGGGAATCGAGACGGCCGGCAGCGGCGACCGAATCAGCCGAATGGGGTGGATCGTCGCAATCACAATAATCGGTGCCATGGTGGTTGAAGGGATTGACCTTCAGTTCATGGCAATGGCGCTCCCTAGCCTGATCAAGGAATTTCACCTTTCGAACATCCAAGCCGGGTTTCTGGCTACTGTCACCCTCGCTGGCCAAATGGCGGGTGGAATCTTTACAGGATGGATTGCAGACCGGATTGGTCGAGCGAAAGTGGTTGCATGGGGAATCGCCTGGTTCTCGGTCATGACGGCAGCACTCGCTTTCACGGAGACGTTCGAGCAGTTCGCCATAGTCCGTTTCCTCGGCGGGGTCGGCCTTTCCGCTGTCTATTCGGTGGGCTGCGTGTTTGTCAACGAATATATTCCAACGGCAAAGCGGAATACCGTTCTAGGGGCCGTGAGCGCAGGCTCACCAGTCGGCTACGCGCTCGCTGCCGTAGGCGCGAGCTATCTCATTCCTCACTACGGCTGGCGCCCGATGTTTTGGATTAGCGCCGTCCCAGCAATCGCCACCATCTTTCTGCTCAAGCACCTTAAGGATCCCGAGAGTTGGACCGCAGCGAGAACTCAGAAGACCCTTGAGGACCGTCCGTCCAATGAATGGTCAATGATCTTCAAAGACAAGTTTGTATTGAAAATGGTACTTGCCTGGACGGTCTGCTCGATCGCATTTCAAGCCGGATACTATTCGGCAAACAACTGGATGCCCACTTACCTTCAGAATGGACTGGGGATCAAGATGTCGAGCGTTGGCTGGTTCGTAGCAGGCAACTTTGTCATGATGATCTTCGGCAAAGTGTTGGCAGGTTACGCTTCAGATAAGTTCGGCCGCAAGCCCATTTGGGTCATCTCGTCGGTGCTGACGGCCGCCGCTTTTCCGATACTTGCTTACAACGTGACGGCTCAAAATGCAGGGTTCATGCTTTTGTTCATCGGTTTGTTCTACGGTTGCCCCAACTCAGTCGCGAACACGTATATCAGCGAAAGCTTCCCCACTCGCGTCCGAGGCACGGCATTCGCTTTGGTCTATAACTTGGGACGTATTGGCGGCATGGTAGCTCCGGTTGCACTTGGATACATTGCGTCTCGCTACACATTCTCCATGGGACTGGGTTTTCTCGGGTTCGCGT
Organism: Caballeronia calidae; assembly: GCF_900044055.2. GTDB lineage: Bacteria > Pseudomonadota > Gammaproteobacteria > Burkholderiales > Burkholderiaceae > Caballeronia > Caballeronia calidae. The sequence goes on from NZ_FCOX02000086.1 coordinate 2,432, forward strand.
ATGTAGTCGCGGCGATCACTGCTCTTCTATTCATCAAAGAGAAAGCCTTCGATCCCACGTCGAAATCTCCTGATGCCGACGAACAGATTGAGTCTTCGACGGCTGGACACGCAATGTTGACTGCCTCCGGGAAAAAAGCGTGAGCGTGCAGTAACCCGTGAGTCCTCGGCCAGGCGTCGCTGATAAGGGAGTATCTTGCAACTGGACGCGCAGGCGGCGCAAGAAACTGCTTGAGCGGCCCGATGGTCGACATATCGACGGCATGCGATGCCCTATGCGACGGATCACGTTGGGGCTATTCCGTTGGTTCGTTCTGAACAAGCGCTTCGGGCGCGGAACTCATATGAGACAATTTTATGAGCAACGACTCGCGAAGGAATGGTCTCAAGCGTAGGACCGAGGTAATGGGCACCGAATTTGTGGATCGCGCCATGGACTCAGCCGACGCATTTTCCAAACCGCTGCAAGATTGGATTAACGAGCATGCATGGGGCAGCACTTGGCTTCGCGACGGGCTGGATCTTCGGACCCGAAGCTTGTGTACAGTCGCGATGCTAGCGGCGCTAGGCAAGAGTTCCGAGATCAAAGGGCACATCCGTGGCGCGCTGAACAACGGAGCGTCGTCGGAAGAACTCAGAGAGGTACTTCTCCACAGCGCGGTCTATGCGGGTGCTCCAGCTGCTGTCGAAGCATTTTGCAGCGCACGTGATGTGCTAGCAGAACTCAACGTCCAATCAGGCGACCGAGATTAGAGCAACCGCCCTCGATCACGGTCCCCCGAAAGCCAGCGGTTCTTGAAAGACCACCGGCAAACGATCGAACGCTGCGAAACTGGCCGAGAACTACAGTTGCAGCTTCTGACGTAAGGGTTAGTGCTCGGCGGCATTGGTCGCCGAGCCACCCGACCTCTCTTCCGCACGCGGGGAGCTTGTTTTCTCATGCGTGAGGCTGTCGCATATTTTTCTGCCGAAACCTGCGATCTATTTCGGTTCCCTGTCTGCTCTCCAACGGAGTAGGTGGTTTTGCTACCATTTTCCTCCGTCATCAAAATCAGAAGCGCAGCCTCACGCCAGAATCCGATCTAAGCACTGGACTGGACGCATCTTCTCCCGTCAAGCCCTTCGTGTCGCGGTTCTCGTCGCGTTCGAAGGGCGCTCCTGCAGCGGCGATATGTGCACCCTCGACCGGACCGGGCTTGTATTCGGCAAACGTCCCCAGCGCCACTCGCTCAATTGAGCGCGGATCTCTGACCAGCTCAGGTATCTCATTGAAAAGAATCGTGTCGCGGCTTGTCTTCGAGAAGGCCGACCATTTCGGCAGCCCAGCGACACGAGGGCGCCCCGACCTTGCAAACTCGACCCAGGCGTTAGACATCTGAGCTCTCAAAATTTCCTGGGCGGCACCTCGTCCCGCGATTGGCACGCTCGCCTCATGGTTTCCAAATACAAACGCGATACACAAGGTATGGGGAGTACCGAGCCGACCGCCGCAAACGGGGGACTTCCAATCCAGCGCGTACGTGAAGACCGGGGCGACTCCGTTGGTCGCCTGTCGTTCTGCGGCACCAATGAGGGAGCGTCGATAGCGAAAGTCGCCGATGATCTGCAAATAAAGTTCGCCTGCGGTATAGCTCGGCCTTGTCTGCTTGTAGACCGCGAACAAGTCCTTTATCTCTTGGTCCGAGCCGCTCAGCAAGCTTGCGACCCTCTCCCTCGCAGTATGCTCCGCCATATCTGCTACGTGAGGGCTCAAAGCCAGATTAAGGCGCAATTCGTTATCGCACCATCCGATGATAAGCGGAACATCCGTCGATAGTTCAACCGCTCGCCTACCGAAAGGTTGCGACACTACGACCTCGCCATCGACCACAGGCCGGAAATCGTCGACTCCTCCGGCCATCATCACTGATCTGCGCATTGCAGCCAGGAGTTCGTCCGGTTTCATCTCAGATAACTTCTGTACTGTTGAGGTCGTCGCACCCGTCGCTCTCAGAAAGTGAAATGTGTTTCTCTCCGCCTCCTCTTGGCTCGCGAGCGAGAGCAACGACGACGCACTCTGTACGATCGCCTTCTGGAATAGTCCACGGGCCTGCGGCATCGCCAGGAGCGCAGCGACCTTTGACCCCCCACCTGATTGGCCGAAGATGGTGATGTTCCAGGGATCACCGCCGAACCGTGAGATATTTTCGCGGACCCAGCCCAACGCCAGGACGCAATCGAGTAGGCCGATGTTCCCGGAGAAACGCGTTTCTTCATGCCGTTGCAGGAACAAATGGCCGAACACGTTCAATCGGTGATTCAGCGAGACCACTACGACCCCTCTACGTGCAAGATTTTCGCCGCTAGTTCCTGCTGCATTGGCGGAACCGACGCTGAATCCGCCTCCATGGAAGTAGACCATCACCGGCCTCGGCTCAAGCACCGACAAAGATTCCGTGAACACGTTGAGTGTCAGGCAGTCCTCCGACTGAACGTGCGTATCTTTGAGCCACTCCTGCCAGGGATAAGTCGCGCCGGTCGGCTCGAGTTGCGGACAACGAGGACCAAACTCGGTTGCGTCCCGCACACCGGGCCAATTGGGATGACTGGCAGGACGAAATCGGTTGCGCCCTCCTGTCTGTGTTCCGTAATGAATTCCCCTGAAAACGCACACGTCGTGGTCGACTAATCCGCGAACTTTCCCAGAAGCAGTTTCGACAATGGTCGATCGAGAATTGCTCACGTTCATCTCTGCCCTTGCCGGAATCTCGCTGTGTCGGATTTGGGGCAGCCGACACCACGTAGTGTGTGTTCAGCGGCCGAAGCATCCATCCGCAAAAGGCGGATTCGCATCACTATCTCCCCTGAAAATTTGCTTTCCGCTTTTCTGCGAACGCGCGACGTCCCTCAATCGCATCGACACTGTTCGCGCATGCCTCCATGAGCGCGTCAATTTCCGCGCTCGGGGACCCCGACTCAGTTCCGGCGATTTCGTGAATAGAGCGCTTGATCAGTGCAAGACTGAGTGGCGCGTTACTGCTGACCTTGTCAGCGTAGTCCGCGACAAAACCGTCGAGGAAATCATTCGCCACGACGAAGTCGACTAAGCCGATCTCAAGCGCCTCCGCTGCACTAACTCTCCGACCACTCAGGAAGAGATCAGCAACCCTCGCTCGGCCTAGCAGCGACATGAAAAGTGACATGCCTACGTACGGATACCCGATGCCCAGCTTTGCCGCAGGCATGATGAAGAATGCATCTTCGGAGGCAATTCGCACATCGCAAGCCACGGCGAGTTGAAGCCCTCCGCCCGCGCATGCTCCACGAATCCTGGCGATGGTTGGCTTCGAGGTCTTCACCGGGGCCAACGTAACCGATTTTGCCAGTTCGATGTATTTCGCCTCAGAGGTCGGATCAGCGCGTGCTTTGTCGAACTCGGAAATGTCGGCCCCAGAGATGAATGATTTGATCCCCGCTCCGGTCAGGATTACACAGCGCACACCCGTATCGCCTTCGAGTTCTGCGAAGGCATGCAGGAACTGCCGCTTCATCTCCAACGTTAGCGCGTTGCGTCGTGCCTCATTTTCGATGACGACTCGAGCGACGCTCCCTTCGCGGTAGACCTTCACCTGACCTTGCGCTTCTACTCTCTGTTCAATATCCATAGTCTTCCTCGACTCTTGTGTGCGTCAACAAATATCGAGCTCGTGGGCACTCAGAAAACTCGACAGTTGATCGGCAACTTCCAAGTTGTTCGTGTCCAGAAACATGAAATGTGAGTTCCCTGTCAGGCCGACGTCACTGAGCATGAGAACACTTGCCTTGCCGTGCTCGTTGTTGATTGACCGCACGAACAAATGCGACAACTCAAGCTGCGCCCGTCTGGCATCGGCGGGCAACTCTGGTACCGGCTCACTTGGAATGTTGTCCCCAAAGACAATCTGAATCGGGACAGATGCAAGTTGTCTGAATTCGCTCGATTCGATGGGAGTTCCGGGAGGAAGGCACCCCTTGAAAAGCTTGATCGACGGAGGAAATTTGCCTCGGGGGAAGACAAACCCTGGCTCGTAACTGACGACGGCCTTCACATTTGCACACCGGGATGCGGCCAACCATCCCCATAGACCGCCGTTCGAATGCGTAACAAGAATCGCGGGTCCAATTCTTTCGAGAAGCGTGACGAGCGCATGGCTGACGACCTCAGCATCGTCCGAAACAATCGGTCGGACATGCTTGAAGAATTGATCGACGGCCTCCATCGGGAACGCTTGTCGCTCAAATACCTCGGGATAGCGTGGTCCCAGACGCCACCGGCTCCACGCATGTTGGATTCCAGGTCTGAACGTCGAGTCGGGTACGATCTGCTGCGAGGCGTCAAGCTTGCCTAACTCGCCATTGAATCCAGGAAAGCCGGATCGACCACCTCGCGGAGCATCGACCGTGTACACGGCGAATCCACGCCGCAAGAAGATCGTCTGGAAGCCTTCGCGGCCGTCAGGCGTCGTCTCCCAGACTTGCCCGGTTCCCCCACCACCATGGACAAACACCAATGGGTATCGTCGCGGATTCAAGGGTACCTGGTATTGCACGTACATCTGGTCCGTCCAGAAAGTTTGCCCCGTACTGGGCAAAATGACCCCTGCTCGCTCATCAAACGCACCGCACGCCTTAACCTGCCGCCCACCCACAAAGAAGCTTCCCTGCCGCAAGACAGCTACCGCCTCGTCATATTGCGCATTGAGGGTTGCGTGGAAGTTCATATCGGATTGAGCTAAAACGTGCAAGTTCGGATGGGTTGGTATCACTCGAGACGCCGAAGCAGGAGGACAGCGTTGAACGTGAAACTCGGTGACTATTTTCAACCGGTGCGCTCGGCCAAAATAACCGATGAGTTCGCCGGAAGACTCTCATTGCGTCGCTGAGGCCGGCACGTTCCTTCCAAGAAAATCGATCGTCGCTCGCCCGAAGGTGTCGTTCTCGTCGCCTGTTATCATGTGGCCAGCTTCTGCAATATTGAGGTATTCAGCTTGTGGACACAGGCGCAGGAACTCCTTAATGCCCTCCTCGGAGACAACGTCGGAGCTTCCACCTCTCGCCACTAGTGTTGGAATCTCCAAATGCTTTGCGCAGGCAGAGAGTCGGTCATAGCGCGCATCGAAGTCGCGTTCGCGCTCCTCGAGGAAGTTGGGGTCCCAATGCCAGTAGTAGCGACCATCCGACCCAAGTCGTACTGTCTTCGCTAAACCTTCCATGGACGGGCGACGCGTCGGCTCTCCGCGATAGGCCGAGATGGCGAGGACGACGGCATCCAGCGATTCAAATCCCCTTCTGCCTTCTTCCATGAACGCCTTGATGCGTTCGAATCCTTCCCGTCGAGTCTGCGGCACCGCGTCGATCAGAACCAACGCTGATACCTCCATCCATCTCTCGCCGACCGCAGTCAAACACGTGTTGCCGCCCATTGAGGCGCCCATCAGCGCCGGTCTTTTGACTTTCGTTTGTCGCGCGATACATGTCAGATCGCGAACAAAAGCATCCTGGTCATATTGCCCTTCAGACGCCCAATCCGATTCTCCATGCCCGCGTGCGTCATAGGTCAGGACGTGATATCCGGCCTTCGCCAGCCACCTGGCCGTTTTCCGCCATGCGTGGCGAGTCTGCCCCCCTCCGTGAAGCAGCACGATTGGAGGTCTCCCGTACTCCCCCCAGCTGGAGCCAACTATTTTTAGCCCGGATTCACACAACCATGTGTGTGTTCTTTCGTTCTCGTCTACTTGTCTGCGCATGGTTGCGTCAACCTCAAAATGGTGATCGTTCGCGAGCTGCAACCTCAATGTTGCATGGGCAGGAGCTATCGAAAAATCATGTCTGCAGGGGATATTGAATCGAGCAATGGAAGATCGGCACCTCCTGCTTTCACGATTGCAATATCATGCGCCATCTCCTGCTCGGTAAGCTTTCCAGCCCCTCCCCACCCACGGGCCTCTCGCTCAAAGACGAGATTGATCGTGTTCGGATCGAGGTCCGGGAAAACCTGTCTAATCGCACCTTTGACTGCGTCGGGACGCTCACGCACCGTTCGCCCGAATTCGCTGAATACTGCTGCCATCCGCGTGACGAGATCACGGTGAGCTAAAGCGTAGTCAAGCTTAGTGTTCAAGGTAATGTTGTTCGCAAGCGTTGAATCCGCTGGGAAATCGCCGTCGGGGCCGGCTAACCAGATTTCGCCGCTACCATTTCGAATCGCGTTTGCATAAAACGGCGCACTGGCGAGGAAACCCTGAATTGCGCCGTTTGATAGCGCGGCAACCATGGCAGTCTGACTCATGTACGTCATTCGAACGCGGGAGCCGGCGGCTGCGGTCGCAGATTTCAGCGCGAGCGTTGCAGCGGACGTTGCGCTGGCCGATGCGATCACCAAACCGTCCAGCGCTTTGAAGCGGTCCGCGACGGGAGCCTTAATCGATACCTTCATGCGGTCGATAGCGGATTTCGAGACTACGAGCATAATTGCGAAGCCTCGATATACGCTCGAAACAGCAACCAACTTCTGACCTCTGCCCTGCGAAACAATCACGTCGGTCGGCTGTGCTGTTACAAAGTCAACTGAGCCCGAGATCAGTCCCATTGTGTTCGCACTTGCGTCCTGCATCTGGATCAGGGTCGGGTTCAGCCCGTGCTTTGAGAAGAGCCCAAGCGCGTTCGCGATTTTTGGTGCCGACGATGGCATGCTCGTGGAACTCAGTCCAATTCGAACGGGTTCGAGCTGTTGTGCATATGCTGAGTGACTCAGTACGGCGCCGACAACAAAGCTCGCGACGGTAAAGGACAGCCAATTCAGCCATTTCCATCGGTTTCTCATCGCGTCTCTCTCCACTTCTGCGGTAGTTTTTCTGATGCTTGATATTTCAGACGATGTATTCCACGGTCGCGCCGGAATGATCTCGGCGTCGTGCGTTTAAATGATCCCATTCTCCTCAAGGGTCGCGATTTTCTCCGGCCCATAACCAAGGTTGGCCAGAATCTCTTTGGCATCTGCCCCCGGGTCAGGTGTCGCAGAACGGATCCGCTTCTCCGTTCCGTCGAAGTTCATGGGGGATCCCACGAGTCGAATCGTCCCTAGCTCAGGATGGTGAACAGGAGCCGCCAGCCCAAGGAGCTTGACTTGTTCGTCTTCGAAAACCTGGTCCATCGTGTAGATTGGGCCACAAGGGATTCCTACGGAATTTAAAGTTTGGATCCAGTAGTCGTTTGACCTTGTGCGCGTCACATCTGCAATCGCCGCGTGAATCGTTGCTCTGTGTTTGATTCGCCCACGTCGGGTGCTCCACTCCTCTTGCGCAGACCATTCCGGCTTCTCCATCACTTTGCAAAGACTGGCCCACATCTTTGGGGTTGGCGCGGTCAGATTGATCTGTCCGTCGGCAGTCGGGAAAAGATCGGTTGGAACGCCGGTCGGGTGTTCGTTGCCAACGCTGCGTGGGACCTCCCCATCCACCAGCCACCTCGTAGCCTGAAAGTCGAGCATGAAGAGCAAGCTCTCAAGCAGGCTCGTATGTACCCAACGACCGCGTCCTGTCTTTTCCCTTTCGAACAATGCGATCATCAAGTTGAGCGCCAGAATATTTCCCGCTGTGAGGTCTCCGACTGCAATCCCGACGCGAAGCGGCCCACCGCCGGGGACCCCCGTGACGGACATCAATCCAGTCATACCCTGCGCAATGTGGTCTAACCCAGCGCGGTCGCGGTAGGGCCCCGTCTGACCATAGCCGCTGATGCTTCCGTAAATCAGGCGCGGATTGATGCTCTGCAGATCCTCATAGGCAATCCTGAGACGCTTCTTGACGCCCGGGCGCATATTCTCTATGACGACGTCAGCACCTCGCACGAGATCGAGAAAGATCTCGCGTCCCGCCGAACTCTTCAAGTCAAGCCTGATGGAGCGCTTGTTTCGGTGCAAATTCTGGTAGTCAGAGCTGCGCTCGGTTCCGACGACATCCTCGTTCGCGGGAGAGCCCTTAGGCGGAAGCGGCTGGTCAATACGTATGACCTCTGCGCCCCAATCCGCGAGGTGTCGCACCGCAGTCGGGCCCGCCCTTGCGACGGTAAGGTCGAGCACTTTCAGCCCATCCAAGGGAGGGCGCGGCGTGTTTTGAAGGTCAGCACCTGCTTTGCCGTGCACGATCTGGTCCAAGTTCCCTCCGGTACGGGTGTTCGTTGACGTAGATCCGATGGTTACAGCACTCACCATTCGAATCCAGTTCAAATTTGGACCACCATCAAACCGGTTTTGAATACCTGACCTTTCCCGACGCGACGCGCCGTCTTATCGAGCACCACCCGTTACGAGCGCGTCGACTCGAGATCGAGGTAACCCCTCCGAGAGCTCCTCCAAGAATTCAAAAACGCATTTCCGAATGTAACTGTCTCGGCGCAATATGACTGCGGACACTCCCGGTTCGAATATGTGACTCACGTCGCGGGCGAACAAGAAGTGCTGGTCGAGTTCACGAAAGCTGTAAGACGGAACCACAGCAATTCCGAGCCCCGCAGCAACATAGGTTTTCATGACATCCGCATCGAGAGCTTGTACGCTAACCCGTACACTCAAGTTTGCCCGGTCAAACTCTCCAAGGACTCTTTGACCTTGCGGCCTATCCTTACTCTGCACAATCAATGGGAAGTGGGCCAACTTCTCCAAGGTGAGCTCGGGCTCAGTTTGCAATGGGTGCTCCAAAGGCATGATGAGGCACTGAGGGGCAGATAAAAATGGAATCGCTACCACCTCTCGGGGCAAATCAGGAGGTTCGTGTATGACGCCGATGTCGGCCTTCCCCGATCGAACCATTTCCGCCACGTGCTCAGGCGCTCCTTGCTGAACGCCTATCTGCACTTCAGGAAAGCGTCGAGTGAACTCAAGGATAGCGGGCAAAATTACGTAGTTCGCGTGCGTATGGCTGGTCGCCAGAGTCAGCGTTCCGTGCGCTTGCCGAGAGTCGCGAGACGCTGCTCGAATGTTTTCCGTGCACTGAAGCGCGCGGCGCGCCCAAACCAAAATCTGCTCGCCATTGGCCGTCAATCCAAGTATCCGACCTCCCGACCTGACAAGAAGATTTGAAGAAAGCTCTTCCTCCATCTGCTTCAGATGCTTACCAACCGACGGTTGGGTGGTATGCAAAGCCTCGGACGCGCGCGAAATGTTGAAGTCCGCGTCCACAACGGCACAGAAACATTGGAGTTGGCGAAGCTTCATGACTCGATCGACCGCATGGCCACGCGCCTAGCGATAACACCGGTTACCAGATTGAAAGAATTATTTGACGCGCACATTGTCCAGTCCGATGCAAGAGTTAATGGTGCATCTTTTCGACCCGATGAATGATGCATCGCGCCATTTCGACCCGATACTCGATTTCCACCGGTGCACACAAATCCGTCGAAGGCCCATTGCATTTGGGTTTTGAGTCAGCGTCCACTAGGGTTTGTCTCTAGGTTCGTCGCGCGGTTCAATGGTTGACATTTGACGTGCCACTTTTATACTTTGACTATCGTTCGCGCTAGCTAGGAGAGACGGGCAGTGCATGCCGACAGCGGTTCCGCACAAAATGAGACCATCGACAAGGATCTTCCGATCATCGATTGTCATCACCACCTTTGGATACACGACGGTAAAACGTATCTGCTTCCGGAGTTTTCGGCTGATCTCGCGAGCGGTCACAACATCGTCGCGACTGTCTACGTTGAGTGCAACTCCATGTACCGCGACAGGGGACCCGTTCCGCTGAGGTCAGTTGGAGAAGCAGAGTTTGTCGCAAGCGTCTTCGCTGCGGGCGAGCGTTCAGCAACGTCAACGGCAGTGTGCGCCGGCTTCGTGGGGGCCGCAGACTTGACCCTTGGCGCCGAGGTTGAAACTGTCTTGGATGCCCTCGCCGCAGGCAGTAATGGACTTCTGCGAGGTGTGCGGGGAGCGGCGGCATGGGACGAAGATCCCTCAATCAATACGGGCGTTAGGCCGTACGCGCCGCGTGGTCTCTTGCGGGATCCTCGATTCCGAGAGGGATTTGCGAAACTCGCAGGTCGCGGCCTGACTTATGATGCTTGGCAGTACCACTCCCAATTAGGCGACCTTTGCGAATTGGCGGATGCCTTTCCGGATACGCCTATTATCGTCGACCACTGCGGAGGTTTGGTTCGCATCGCCCGCTACGCGAACGAAGGTAACTTTGAGTATTGGCGATCGCAGCTAGCAAGTGTAGCGAGGCGCCCAAACACGTTCGTCAAGATTGGTGGCCTCGCCCCCAAGCGCTGCGGATTCGCCTATGCAACACGAGAAAGACCTCCGACCGCTGTCGAGCTTGCGAAAGATTGGCGTCCCTACATCGAAACGTGCGTTGAATTTTTTGGGCCGGATCGGTGCATGTTCGAGAGCAACTTCCCTGTCGATCGCGTGGCCGGCACCTACCACTCCGTTTGGAACGCTTTCAAGATGTGCGTTTCAAGCATGTCTCATGACGAAAAGCTGAGCTTGTTCTGCAATACCGCTCGACACGTCTACCGATTACATTGAGAACGAGATGACACGTACCAGTCGATGGAACAGATACCTTGCGTTGCTTCAAAGTACCGTTAATGGGGCACCGTCACGCGAAGTTGCAATATCGGCGCCGAACTCGGGCGAGCTTGCGTTGGGCCTCAGCACCGCGATCGCGGCTTCGGTCTCTGCAGCACTCGTTGTGACGCCCCTCCTGCAAGAGTTCGGGCTTCAGCATTTGGGAGGATCGCAATGACTCAACTCGAGAAACCGACGGTAGGCTTCATCGGCCTTGGCATCATGGGGGCCGCGATGGCTCTCAACGCTCAAAAATCGGGCTACAGCCTGATCATCAACGACACGCGCCGCGAGGCAGCAGGCGAATTGCTCGCAAATGGCGCGCAATGGGCCGAGACGCCGTCTGAAGTCGCCAAGCGCAGCGACGTGATTTTCACGTGTCTGCCAAGCATCCCTGCCATTGAGGCGGTCACGCTCGGACCCGAGGGAATCTTGAGCGGCATCCGCCCCGGGTGTGCGCTTTTCGAACTGTCGACCAATTCGCCCGAACTGATCAAACAATTGCATCGGGCATTCGCCGAACGTGACGCACACGTCCTCGATGCGCCGATCAGCGGCGGAGCACTTGGAGCCAAGCGCGGCCGACTTGGTATCTGGGTTGGGGGCGATAGGGCCATTTTCGACCGCTATGAACCCGTCTTGCGTGCAATGGGTGACCGCCCCATCCATGTGGGCGCGCTTGGTTCGGGCCTCGTCGCCAAGCTGGTCAACAATTGCGCGAGTCAGGCAACCCAAGCGGCGATTGCCGAGGTGTTTGTCCTCGGTGTCAAAGCTGGAGCGGACCCGCTCTCCCTATGGGCTGCGATTCGACAGGGATCGCTTGGTCGACGTCGAACGTTTGACGGCTTGATCGATGAATTCTTGCCGGCCAATTTCGATCCACCGCACGCTGCTTTGAGAATCATCGACAAAGACATGACCCTCGCCACAGCGCTTGGCCGAGAACTCGGTGTTCCGATGCGCATTGCGAATCTCGCTCTTGCAGACATTCAAGAAGCAATGAACAGGGGGTGGTCTGAGCGCGACTGTCGATCGGTAATGCTGCTGCCTCAAGAGCGCGTGGGTGTGCAGATCAAAGTGGATCCCGTGGAGATCAAGAAAGTCCTAGAAGCCGACCCACCTGCTCAAAGCGATACCAAGTACGGCACTTCAAACTGATCTTCGACAACCCCAACCTGGCCTGCTCAGCGCCGCCTCGCAGCAACGTTCGTGTTGATGCTGGCGGCGTTATTTCGTCTGATCTAACCTGCTTGTGTAAGGATCAGCGCGGCCGGTTCTCAGCGAACAGTGCGGCCAGGAATGCCCGATTTTCGGCGTCTCAGCGGTCCGTCGTGACTGCTTTCCAGTAAATATCAACCAAACGTTACTACCAATAGCAGTAGCGCCTTCACGGGTATCAGCAGTTACCCGAACATTCAAATGTTGACCATTGACGTTTGGATCATTTGCATGGTAGTTTATGTCTTACGGTGTTCTCGCGAACTGTTCGCGTTTGACGCAAAACCGGGTCGGTTGTGCTCGGGTTTGAGCCGCCCGCAAGAGATCAAATCGATTTGCAATGCGAATCAAAGAGTAGTCGGTTGACAGGTTGTATGCCGAAGTCGGTACCGGACCTATCAGCGACAGTTTCATGACGACGACAGCTAGAGGCCGGCTGGCCAGCTATATATAAATCCATCGGAGGAGACGTGAGTACAGCACCGTTGCGCGAACTGAAGGTTCTGGACTTCTCAAAGATACTGGCCGGTCCGCTTTGCACACAATATCTTGGCGATATGGGTGCCGATGTGGTCAAGGTGGAAGCGAAGGACTTCGGCGACGACAGCCGCCACTGGCCTGCGTTCCGAGATGTTGAGGGTGGAAAGAACTTCGGAACCCCCTTTCTTGCGGCGAATCGCAACAAGCGCAGCATCGCACTCGATCTCAAGTCGGCCGACGGTCAGAAGATTTGCCATCAACTTGCGAGGGAAGCCGACGTCGTAATCGAAAGCTTTGGTCCCGGAGTTGCCGCTCGGTTGGGGGTGGATGCGCAAACGCTGATGTCCATCAACCCGCGCATCGTCTACTGCAGCATTTCTGGGTTCGGCTCTGTTGGGCCCATGCGCAAACACAAGGGCTACGACGTTATCCTTCAAGCCTTCACGGGCATGCTTTCCATTACAGGAGAGCCCGGCGGTCCTTCGGTGCGCAGTCCTTTTTCGCCAGTCGACCAGGCAACAGGTCTACACGCTCTCATCGGGATTCTGGCGGGACTGCAGCAACGCAACTCCACGGGCAAGGGCTGCACTGTTGAGGCGTCACTCTTTGACACGTCAACGGCATTTCTTGGCTACTTCCTGCAAGGTTTCTGGGAACGCGGCACCGAACCGCAAAAGCCTGGCAGTGGGCATGAATCATTGTGTCCCTATGAAATTTTCGAGGCTAGCGACTTGCCGCTCATTCTGGGTGTTGCGAACGACAGTCTCTGGCGAAGCTTCTGCTCGATCGCGCATCTCGATGAGTATGCTGCGGACCCGCGCTTCGCGACCAACGCCGACCGCGTGCGGAACCGTGCCGAAACTGTTGCGTTGGTGCGAAGCGCACTCAAGACTCAGCCTCGCGATTTCTGGATCGAGAAACTGGACCGCGCAGGGATTCCATGTTCCCCACTTCACACCCTGGGGGATCTCTCGCAACACCCCCATACAGCGGCATCTGGGATGGTCGAGCACTACACACACCCCGTGTTGGGGGAAACGCGGAGCGTGGCTCAACCGCTTCGATTCGATGGCGAGCGTCCGCCGCTTCGGAAGCCGCCGCCCAGCCTTGGCGAGCACACTCATGAGGTGCTCTCGGAGCTTGGTTACACGGAACAGGAAATTGAGCAGCTCGCTGCGCAAGGCGTCGCCCGTCTCAGCTGATCTGTCTTCTATCGCAACACTCTCAGCTGACGAAGCTGGATGCCTCGGAAACTACCATCATGAATTTTGAACTTACAGAAGATCAACAGGCAATTCGTAACGCCGTCGCCGATGTCTGTGCAAGTTTCGACGAGCACTATTGGCTCAAGAAGGACGCCGATCACGAATTCCCGCACGACTTCCACGCCACGATGGCCAAGGCAGGATGGCTCGGCATCGCGATGCCCACCGAATACGGCGGCGCAGGCCAAGGGATTCTCGAAGCGGCAATCATGATGGAGACGATCGCTGGCTCCGGAGCCGGAATGTCCGGGGCCTCAGCGCTCCACATGAACATCTTCGGCTTGCACCCGGTGGTCGTATTCGGCACCGACGAGCAGAAAGCCCGATGGTTGCCGCCTCTCATTCAGGGCGATGTTAAGGCCTGCTTCGGCGTGACTGAACCGAACACCGGCCTGAACACGTTGCAGCTTAAGACGACGGCAAAGCGCGACGGAGATCATTACGTTGTAAATGGCCAGAAAATCTGGATCTCCACCGCGCAAGTGGCCAGCAAGATTCTCCTTCTGGCACGAACGACCCCTCTCGAAGAAGTCAAGTCCAAAACTGACGGCCTCACGCTCTTCTATACCGATCTCGATCGCACGAAGGTAGACGTGCGAGAAATCCAGAAGCTCGGGCGGGCTGCAGTGGATTCGAACGAGCTGTTCATCGATGGCCTTCGCGTTCCCGTCGAAGACCGGATCGGTGAAGAAGGTAAGGGATTCAAGTACATCCTTCACGGTATGAATCCGGAGCGTGTGCTGGTCGCTGCGGAAAGTATTGGGCTGGGTCGTGCCGCGCTTGAGCGCGCTGCGAAGTACGCGAATGAGCGCATTGTTTTCGATCGCCCAATCGGAAAAAACCAGGGCGTTCAGCATCCGTTGGCGGAACGCTGGGCGGAGCTTGAGGCTGCATCGCTGATGTATCAGAAGGCGGCATGGCTGTACGACAACGACAAATCGTGCGCAGCCGAAGCGAACGCCGCCAAGTTCCTCTGCTCAGAAGCGGGCTTCCGTGCCTGCGAAACGGCGGTTTTGACGCACGGCGGCATGGGTTACGCAAAGGAATACCACGTTGAACGGCTCTTCCGTGAGGCTATGCTGCCGCGCCTTGCGCCAGTGTCGCAGACGCTCGCCCTCTGCTTTATCGCCGAGAAGGTTCTCGGGCTTCCGAAGTCCTATTAATCGAATGCCCGAGAAGGCGTCATCAAAAACGGAGAACACAATGAGCCGCAAAGTCATTATTACCTGCGCTGTTACGGGAGCGATCCACACGCCCTCCATGTCCCCTCATCTCCCGATCACAGGCAAGGAGATCGAAGAGGCAGCGGTGGGTGCGATTGAAGCTGGTGCAGCGATCGTTCATCTGCACGCGCGCGACCCGAAGAACGGCAGACCTTCCCAGTCGGTCGACCTCTTCAAGGAATTCGTTGGCAATGTTAAGTCGCGGACCAATGGCGTAGTAAACCTCACCACCGGGGGCTCTCCCTCGATGACGGTCGAGGAGCGTTTGCAGCCTGCCCTTCAACTGAAACCGGAGGTGGCTTCGCTGAACATGGGCTCGATGAACTTCGGCCTCTACCCCATGCTGAAGAAGTACACAAACTTCAAGCATGAATGGGAAGGCCAGTATCTCGAAGCCACCCGGGACATGGTTTTCAAGAATACGTTCAAGGACATCGAGTACATCCTCTCATCGTGCGCTGATAACGGAACGCGTTTTGAGTTCGAGTGCTACGACACCGCCCATCTGTACAACCTTGCCCATTTTCTAGACCGGAAACTCGTCCAAGGCCCCCTTTTCATTCAGACGGTCTTCGGCATCCTCGGCGGTATCGGTGCACACCCTGACGACGTCTCGCACATGAAACGTACCGCCGATCGGCTCTTCGGAAAGGAATATGTGTGGTCGGTGCTCGGCGCGGGCCGGCAACAGATGCCGATTGCAGCGACTGCGGCTTCCATGGGCGGCAATGTACGCGTTGGCATTGAGGACTCGCTCTGGGATGGTCCAGGCCGCCTGGCTGAAACGAACGCTGCGCAGGTGCGCCGAGTCCGTTCCATCATTGAAGGGCTGACGCTCGAAGTCGCGACGCCCGACGAGGCGCGACAGATGCTTTCGCTCAAGGGCGGCAACAACGTCGGATTCTGACCGCGAATAACTTTTCGAAAGAGGATAGAAATGGCAGGCCTGTATTTCGAGGAATTGACCGTCGGTCTCGTCTTCAAACACACCATGCGCAGGACCGTGACGGAAATGGACAATGTCCTTTTCTCTTCGCTGACGCATAACCCGGCTGCTCTGCACATCGACGAAGAGTATTGCCGCGAACACACGGACTTTGGGCAACGTATCGTCAATAGTGCGTTCACCCTTGGGCTGGTAGTGGGTATTTCGGTCGGAGACACAACGCTTGGGACGACGGTCGGAAACCTGGGATTCGAAGAGGTTCGATTCCCTGCTCCCGTGTTCCATGGAGACACCATTCGCGTAGAGAGCGAGGTTGTCAGCCGGCGTGAAAGCAACTCGAAGCCCGATCGGGGCATCGTGACCTTCGAACATCGCGGCTACAACCAGAACAATGTCTTGGTCGCGATCTGCAAGCGTCCCGCGCTGATGATGAAGCGTCCGTGATGGCCGTTTGTTGAGTCACCTCGCGCCACATTCCCTTGGAGCACGTCATGATTTCCCCCCGATCGTTTCTTTTCGTTCCCGGCGACAGCGAACGAAAGATGGAAAAAGCCGGTGCGTCCGCAGCCGACGCCCTGGTACTGGACCTTGAGGATTCGGTATCGTCCGAGCAAATTGGTTTCGCCAGAAACTGCGTACTGAAATATCTAGCTGGAAGCTCGGATCGTGCGCGGCAACAAGTCTGGGTCCGCATCAATGCGCTCGACTCGAATAAGGCCTTGGACGACCTCTCCGCCATCGTCGCAGGTGCCCCGGACGGCGTGCTGCTGCCGAAATGCTCTTCCAGCAACGAGGTTGTGATCCTAGATCACTATCTGACCGCATTGGAGAGTCGGGAGGGACTCAACATCGGACGGATCAAAATCCTGCCCGTAGCAACTGAGACTGCGGCTTCCGTTTTCGAACTCGGGACGTACCGAGGTTGCTCTGAGCGGTTGTTTGGCCTCACTTGGGGTGCCGAGGACCTCTCAACGGCTGTCGGCGCATCGACCAATCGTGAAGCGGACTCTTCGCTTGCGTTCACGTATAAGCTGGCCCGCAGCTTGTGCTTGCTTGGCGCGAAAGCCGCCGGCGTGCACGCCGTCGACACGATCCGGGCGGATTTTCGTGATCTCGAGGGTCTCCACGAGGAGGTTCGCAGCGCGTCCAAAGAGGGATTCACGGCGAAATTTGCGATTCACCCCAGCCAAATCGATGCTATCAACGCGGGATTTCTCCCGGATGAGAGCGAGATTGAGCATGCTAAGGCAGTCATCGCCGCGTTCGAAGCGTCACAGGGAAAGGGAGTTGTCCAGCTGAACGGAAAAATGCTGGATAAGCCCCACCTGACCCAAGCGCAAAACACGCTCGCCCGCCTGCCGGCGACGACCTAAGGACCGCTTGCGGAAGGTTTCTTGCATCCTTTGTGGCCAGTGGAAGTGGAGACTAAGCGCCGATGAATACATTCGTTCACTATCGCGTCGAGGGCGAGAACGACCCGACCCTAATCTTCGTTCACGGGTTCGGCTGCGAGATTCAGGACTGGCAGCCGCTCATTCTCGCGCTCAGTTCACGGTACCGTTGCGTGGCGCTCGACCTGCCGGGTCACGGTCGATCGAGCAAGGCGACCGAAGCAACCGTCACGGAGATGGCCCTCGCCGTGAACACCGTCCGTAACCAGTCCAAAGGCCGCCCGGTCATTTTGGTTGGCCATAGTCTCGGATGCAAAGTCATTCGGGAGGCCTATGCGATGTCTCAGACCGATGTTGTCGGCATGGTCTTCATTGAGGGTGCGCTCTACGTGGCCGATCGAGAGGAAATTCTCAATCGGGCACGCTCGGCGGTAGACGCCGAAGGGTTTTCGGCATTCGCGGATAAACACTTCAGAGCGATGTTTAATGAGAACGCGGCGCCCGCCCTCGTGACTTCCGTTTTGGGCCGTCTGCAAACACTTGATCCAAGTTTTGGCCGAGACTTGTACCTGGACGCAGTCGGTTGGGACCCGGTCAGTGGCATTGATACTTTGAAGCGCATTGCTGTCCCCGTCCTTGTTCTACAGTCAACCTTCGTCGATGCGAACCTGAAGCGTCGCGCTCTCGAGCCAGGTGTCGCGACGCCGTTCATGAAGGCCGTGCGCGAGCACGTCGCAGATGTCTCGGTCAAGGCCATCCTTGGACACGGCCATTTTCCGATGCTCGAAGCTCCCGAGACAGTCGCGCTCGCCATCAACGAATTTGCTCAACGTTTCGTTCGAGCTTACCTATGACCCTCTCTTTCGACAAACCCAATCCTGACGCACTGTCAATTGACAGCGGCGCCCTGACGGCAGCGATAGCACGCTATGCCGTGACTTCGAACTTTGCGGCCCACCCTGCGGTTGTTCAGCGAGAAGCCGTCAGAGCATTTCTCAATTGGCTCGGTTGCGCACTTGGCGGCTCTCAAGAGAAGGCCGTCAAATTGGCGCTCGAGGTGGCACTGGAACTAGGCAGTAGCTCGCAGGCCACTGTGCTAGGAGATAAGCGACGCGTCGATGTTGCAAGCGCTGCGGCTCTCAATTGCATGAGTTCGAGCATCCTTGCCTTCGACGACGCTCATCTCGCAACGGTTACGCATCCGAGCGGTCCCGTCTGCGCTGCTGCTCTCGCTTTCAGTGAGACGCAGTCCGTCTCTGGAAAAGAGTTCTTAAACGCCATCGTGATTGGCATTGAGATTCAATGCCGTCTGGCAAGAATTCTGGTCCTGCCGCCGTCTAAATTCAATGTCGGGTTCTACGTCTCAGGTCTCACTGCGCCGATCGGCGTCGCTGCGACGATCGGCCGCCTCATGGGACTCGACGAACAGCGAATGAATTGGGCGCTAGGGCTGGCGGCGTCACAGGCCTCCGGGTTCCGGGCGACGCACGGCACGATGACCGCGCACTTTCGTCCAGCCCACGCCACTCGCAGCGGCGTCATCGCAGCAAAACTTGCTGCGCTCGGCTTTACGGGAGACGATCAATCCCTTGAGGCAAACAAAGGATTCTTGGACGTGTACTCGTCAGGTGCAGATGTGAGCGCCGGCATGGCGGGACTCGGCAAAGAGTATGAGTTGCTGTCCAACTCCTACAAGCCCTATCCGTGTGGCATTGTCATTCACCCGACTCTCGACGCGTGTTTCGAACTTGTCAATCAACTCGAGGGATCCGAACGGGTATGCGACGCAACGCTAAAGGTGCATCCGCTGGCCCTGTCGCTGACCGGTATTCGCTCTCCGAAAACGCCGCTTGAGTCGCATGTGAGTCTCTTTCACTGGGCCGCCGCAGCATTGGTGCGGAAATCGGCCGGTGTCGCTGAGATGCAAGACGCATGCATCAATGACCCTCAGGTATCGGAACTGCGCGAAAAGATCATCGCGGTGGCCGACGAACAACTTGGCTCCCACCAAGCCGTGGCTGAAGCCCGGCTGTCGAGCGGTCGCACCATTCGCGCGCAAGTCACGGACGTAAGAGGAAGCAAAACGAAACCGCTGACCGACAGCGAACTGGAAAAGAAATTCCATTCGCTGGCGAGCACCTGGATCCCGGACGCTCACGTCAAGCAGATGATCGGCACCTGTCGACGAATCGAGGAGCTGACGGACGTCGGGGCCGCGATACGAGACCTGGTAAATCTCGCTTGAAACGACGTCATGGTCCTGATAGAACGCCCCGCTTCGGGTGGTGAGCACTGACTCAAAGAGATACTTGAATGTCTAAACTCTCACAGAAATTCGCAATTGTTTTTGGTGGCGGCTGCAGCCCTGATGGCACTAGCAACGGCGCCGCCGCTGCTATTGCTTACGCTCGAGAAGGCGCCGGCGTTGCCGTGGTCGACCTGAATACATCCGCTGCCGAACGCACGGTTGAGCTTATCCGCGAAGAAGGCGCCCAAGCCGTAGCGATCACGGCGGACGTGACGTCGTTTGAGCAGATCCGAAACGCGGTCCAGTTGGCAATCAGCGAATTCGGAACATTGGATATCTTGCACAACAATGTCGGCATTAACGTGTCCGGTGGTCCGGTCGATATGGATGAGGAGGTGTGGGACAAGGTGTTGGCAACGAACCTCAAGAGCATCTTCCTGACCAGCAAAGCCGTCCTTCCGACCTTTGTTGAGAAACGCTCCGGCGCCATCGTGAACGTTTCCTCCATCACAGGAATCGCGTGGCACGGCAGGCCGACAATTGCATATAGCTCTTCGAAAGCTGCCGTCAACCAGTTCACGCGGGCTCTCGCCGCTCAATACGGCCCAGAGAATATTCGCTGCAATGCATTGCTAGTCGGTTCCATCGATACCCCTCGCGCTTCATCTCAACTCAATAAGGTGTGGGACGCCAAGGCAGAATCCATGCTGAAACAACGGATCCGCAGTGTGCCCTTGCGGCGCCTCGGCTCGCCTTGGGATGTCGCCAAAGCAGCGGTCTTCCTGGCGTCTGACGATGCCGCGTATATCACGGGAGCGGTCGTCCCCGTCGACGGCGGCATCACGTGTTCGATTCCTCACGCCGTCTCGGAGTGAGCGAGCTCCTTTCACCTTGCTGGTGGCTGCCGTGCGGTCGCCGCTCAGTACAAAACCAGGATTGATCGTAAGCCGTCCATCTTTGACGTCTGGCGGTGATCGACTGGAGCGAGGAGCATAGGTGTCCACCAATTTCGAG
>NZ_FCOX02000087.1 GCF_900044055.2 Caballeronia calidae
CGTAGCGCTGTGCCGGAGCTATTTGGTGCTGAACCAGCGCGCTATAACTTCTAGCTTGTCAGACCGTGCGCGGTCCACGCCCGGTTAGGCCTATGAGGGCACTCGCTACTGCCGGACCACGTGCAATCTTCTGTGCCGCGGCCGGCATGAAGTGCTTAGGCTGGGGATAGCTGTTTCTTTGGTTACTTTCTTTGCAGCAGCAAAGAAAGTGACTGCCGCCCCGCACAGGGGCAACGCTAATAGACCGACACGAAAACAGGATTTCACGCACGCACCCGCGAATAAACCAGACGACTGCCGCCCCCCACACGAAATCCGCCGAAACAAAACCGAACCAAACCCCTCACTCCCCCCGCAACCGATGCATCACCCCCTTCAAAGCCGGATAAATCTCGAGATAAACGCCGAACCGTTCCGCATACACGCGCTGCCGCGCGTCATCCGGCCTGGCACGCTCAACGAGCGTCACCCACCCGCCTTCCGCCGTCTCCCGCGAAATCAGCCCCACGCCCAGCGCAGCGAGCAACCCCGCTCCCATCGCCGCTTCGACTTCCTGCTCGATCGACAACACCGGATACCCGGTGACATCCGCGATGATCTGCATCCACAGATCCGAATGCGCCGCGCCCCCGACGACGATCAGCCTGTCATCGAGTGACTGCGCGCCGCGCCGCCCCGCCTCCATGTTGTGCTTCAACGCAAACGCGACACCTTCCAGCACCGCGCGATAAAGCGTCGCGCGCGTATGAAACAGATTGAGCCCGACGAAGGTGCCGCTCGCGCGCGCATCCCACACCGGACTGCGTTCGCCCATCAAATAAGGCAGGAACACGACGCCATCCGAACCCGCCGCGACCTTCGACGCCGCATCTTCCAGCAGCGCATGCGGATCGCCATGCGGCATCGCCTTCGCTGCGGCGATCTCGCCCTGACAGAACTGATCGCGATACCACGCGACGCACTGCCCCGCCGTGCTCGCGCCGCCGAACACATACAGATCGCGCTTGCCGTTGTACACATGCGGCATCGACACGAGTCCATGACTCGCATCGACGGTCTGGTTGATGTAGCCCCAGCACATGCTCGTGCCGATCATCGCAACGTGATGGCCCGCTTTCGTGACGCCCGCCGCGAAGGTCGCCACCGCCGCATCGACGCCGCCCGCGACGACCGGCGTGCCCGCCGCAAGACCGAGCTTGTCCGCCCACTGGGGCAAGAGCCCGCCCACCACCTCCGACGATTCGACGAGCCGCGCCGGCATCATCGATGCGGGAATGCCGAGCATGTCGAGTGCCTCCGTCGACCAGGCGCGCGCAGCAACGTCGTACACGCCGCCGAGATTGCCCGCCGAACTGTGATCGACGGCCAGCTCGCCCGTCAGACGATGAATCACGAACGCATTCGGCGGCAGGAAATGACGCGTCTTCTTCCACACGTCCGGCCGATGATTGCGCAGCCAGAGCATCTTCGTGAAACCGTAGTAGCTGTCGACGCCGTTGCCGGTGATCGCTTCGAGCCGCTTCATGTCGACATGCTCGCGAACCCAGTCGACCTCCGCGGTCGCGCGACGGTCCATCCAGATGAGGCACGGATAGAGCGGCTCCATGTTGTCATCGACGGGAATGCCCGAGCCGCCGTACAGACTGCTCACGCAGAGCGACTTCACATCGCCCGCCGCGACGCCCTTCTCCCGCGCCTTCGCAACGACGCCCGCGATGCATTCGGTCACGGCATCGAACCAGACGGACGCCCATTGCTCCGCCCAGAGCGGCTTGGGCGTGTCCGGATGGTAGGCGCTCGAATGCTGCGCGACGATCGCGCCGCTGGTATCGACGAGCAACGCCTTCGTGCTCTGCGTGCCGATGTCGATGCCGATCACGTAATCCATGTCTGTCTCCCGTGTTCTGTTTTTCCGCCTATCGTTAAAGGCGTCAATGGGCATTTGGCTCACGCACCTTCGTTCAATGGCCGTCACGTTGACTATCCGGGTTATTCCCGATCCGCACCGAGCGACGAAGTTTGTGCGCCGCAATGCACCCTGCGCCCACACACGCAGGGCATATCCGGATGCCATGAGGCGCGCAATTTGCGCCGCGTCGCAGGAACACGGCGCCTTGACTTTCCCACTTGCGAATACGATCATTAGATCATCAAACGAGCAAATGCTCACATAGCCGCTTTGGCCGCCATCGCGCGTCATTGCGAACAGCCGTCCGCGAAGAACGGGCGCACCGCCAATCAGAGGAAGAGACAACATGACTAGCGAAGCCAACGTGATCCTGCACATCGGCGCCGGGTCGTTTCATCGCGCGCATCAGGCGTGGTATCTGCATCGGCTGAACGAGACGGGCGACACAAGCTGGTCGCTCGCGGACGGCAATATCCGCGGCGACATGAACGCGGTGCTCGATGCGCTCGCCGCGCAAAACGGCGAGTACACGCTCGAAACCGTCACGCCGAAGGGCGAGCGCGAGTACGAGACCATCCGCGCGATCAAGAAGGTCGTGCCGTGGTCCGCGGACCTGAGCGAACTCATCGCGACGGGCGCCGATCCGGCCTGCAAGATCGTGTCGTTCACGGTCACGGAAGGCGGCTATTACCTCGACGAGCACGACAAGCTCGACACCGCCAATCCCGATCTCGCCGCCGATCTGAAAGGCGGCAAGACGACGATCTACGGCGCGATCGCCGCGATCCTCGATGCGCGCATGAAGAACAACACAGGCAAGGTCTCGCTGCAAAACTGCGACAACCTGCGCAGCAACGGCGACCGCTTCAAGAAAGGCATGCTGCAATTCCTGGAGCTGCGCGGCGAAACCGCGTTGCGCGACTGGTTCAATGCGAACACGTCGTGCCCGAACGCAATGGTCGACCGCATCACGCCGCGCCCGACGCCCGACGTCGCCGAGCGCGTGAAGGCCGCGACCGGCTTCGACGACAAGGCCCCCGTGATGGGCGAGAAGTTCATCCAGTGGGTGATCGAGGATCGGTTCATCGCCGGGCGGCCCGCGTGGGAGAAGGTCGGCGCGGAGATGGTCGACTCGGTGCATGCGTATGAGGAAGCGAAGATCCGCGTGCTGAACGCGAGCCATAGCTGCATCGCGTGGGCGGGGACGCTCGTCGGTCTGCAATACATTCACGAAGGCACGCAGGACATGGAGATCCGCGCGCTCGCGGACGCCTATGTCACCGACGACGTGATTCCCTGCCTCACGCCGAGCCCGATCGATCTCGCGAAGTATCGCGATGTCGTGCTCGACCGATTCAGCAATCCGTATATCAAGGACACGAATCAGCGCGTCGCGGCCGATGGCTTTTCGAAGCTGCCGGGCTTCATCGCACCGACGCTGTCCGAATGCTTCGCGCGCAACGTCGATCCCGATTCGACCGCGATCCTGCCCGCGCTCTTCTTCCGCTTCCTCGAACGCTGGCACGAAGGCAAGCTGCCTTATACGTATCAGGACGGCGTGATGGATCCGGCCGTCGCGCACGGCTTTTTCACGGCGCCCGATCCGGTCAAGGCGTTCACCGGCGACAAGCTTCTGTGGGGCAGCATGGCGCAGACCGAAGGGCTCGAGCGCGTGATGCGCAAGGCCATCGCGAAGGTCGATGCGTGGCTCGCGAATCGTCCATAACGGCGACGTTATCGCCACGTTAATCGCTATCGTGAAGCGCGCGCCGCGCCGCTCGGGTAATGTGCCCATGGCGCGGCGCGCGGCGTGGCGTTAAATTAGCGCCTCCGCCGCATTGGCATCACGCCTCGTTTTGCGCCGGCTTCGATCCCGGCAACGACAAAGGGTCCGTTCATGTACTTAGGCATCGACCTCGGCACCTCCGAAGTGAAAGTTCTGCTGCTCGCCTCCGATGGCGGCGTGATCGGCACGGCGGGCACGCCGTTCACGGTATCGCGTCCGAAGCCGCGCTGGTCGGAGCAGAATCCGCTCGACTGGTGGGAAGGCACGCGCGCCGCGCTCTTCACGCTGCGCGAGAAATTCCCCGACGAGTTCGCGCAGGTGCGCGGCATCGGCCTCTCGGGTCAGATGCACGGCGCGGTGCTGCTCGATTCGCAGGACAAGGTACTGCGTCCCGCGATCCTCTGGAACGACATGCGCAGCGACAAGGAGTGCGCCGAGCTCTACGAGCGCGCGCCGAACCTGCACGAGATCGCCGGCAATCTGGCGATGCCCGGCTTCACCGCGCCGAAGCTCCTGTGGGTCGCGCACAACGAGCCCGACATCTTCAAGCAGACCGCGTGCGTGCTCTTGCCGAAGGATTATCTGCGCATGCATCTGACGGGCACGAAGGTGTCCGATCCATCGGATGCGGCGGGCACGCTCTGGCTCGATGTCGCGCGCCGCGACTGGTCCGACGAGTTGCTCGCCGCGTGCAGCATGTCGCGTCAGCAGATGCCGTCGCTTGCCGAGGGCAGCGAGCCGTCGGGCACCTTGCGGCCCGAGCTCGCGCGTGAATTCGGTTTGCGCGAGGGCGTGATCGTCGCGGCGGGCGGCGGCGACAATGCCGCGAGCGCGGTGGGCATCGGTGCGACCGATCCGGGCGACGGTTTCCTGTCGCTCGGCACCTCGGGCGTGTTGTGCGTGATCGGCGATCGTTACCGGCCGAATCCGGCATCGGCGGTGCATGCGTTCTGCCACGCGATTCCGGATCGCTGGCATCAGATGAGCGTGGTGCTGTCGGCGGCGAGCTGCTTGCGCTGGGTGTGCAAGCTGACGTCGACGGACGAGCCGACTCTGCTTGCGGAGATCGAAGCGCTTTCGCCCGATTTGCTGCCGTCGGCGCCTTTATTTCTACCGTACCTCAGCGGCGAGCGCACGCCGCACAACGATCCGTACGCGCAAGGCGTGTTCTTCGGCATGACGCACGCGACCGATCGCGCATTGCTCGGTTACTCGGTGCTCGAAGGCGTGACGCTCTCGCTCACCGACGGGCTCGATGCGCTGGAGTCTGCCGGCACGCAGGCGCGTGCATTGTCAATGCTGGGCGGGGGCGCCCGCAGCGCGTATTGGGCGCAGATGTTCGCCGATGCTTTCGATACGCCGACGCGCACGCACGGCGGCGGGGAGACGGGCGCGGCGCTGGGCGCAGCGCGGCTTGGGTGGCTCGCTGCCGGTGGCGATCCGGCGACCGTGCTCGCCAAGCCCGAAATCAAACAGGAATTCACGCCGAATGCGGCGCGGCATGAGCTTCTGCGGCAGCGGTTGAAAGGGTTCAGGGAGCTTTATCAGCATGTGAGACCGTTGTTTGATCCGGCGCGGCCTAGGTTGGCTTGATTTTGTGGTGTTGGTGGGCTTCTATGGAACTTGTGTTCGCGTCGGTTTATTTGCGTTGCCCCTGTGCGGGGCGGCAGTCACTTTCTTTGCTGCTGCAAAGAAAGTAACCAAAGAAACAGCTATCCCCAGCCTAAGCACTTCATGCCGGCCGCGGCACAGAAGATTGCACGTGGTCCGGCAGTAGCGAGTGCCCTCATAGGCCATACCGGGCTTGGATCGCGCACGGTCTGACAAGCTAGTTGTTTTGGCGCGCCGGTTCAGCACAAAATAGCTCCGGCACAGCGCTACGCGCTGCCGAAGGGTTTGCAAGGGAAACCAGCCTGCGGCCAATGCAGTGAGATGGAAGCATTAGCAAGGAAGTACGGACGGACCCGATGGGCCGGTCGGCCGCGAAGCGGGCTGGAGCCATTTGGTGCTGAACCAGTTTGTTGTGTGGCGCGATGAGACAGACCGTGCGCGATCCAAGCCCGGTTAGGCCTACGAGGGCACTCGCTACTGCCGGACCACGAGACTGCTTCTGTGCCGGGGCCGGCATGAAGTACTTTGGATGGGGATAGCTGTTTCTTTGGTTACTTTCTTTGCAGCAGCAAAGAAAGTGACTGCCGCCCCGCACAGGGGCAACGCTAATAGACCAAAAACAAAACGGGATCCGGCGAGAACTCAAAACGAGAACACAAGCAAACCAGCGCCTCAGAAAACACCAAGCAAAAAACCACCAGTGCCCAAATCCACCGAAAAACTCGATCTCGCCACCCGCGCAGCGTGGCTCTACTACGTCGCCGGCAACACCCAAAACGAGATCGCCGAAAAGCTGCAAATCTCGCGCCCGGTGGCGCAGCGCCTCGTTGCGTTCGCGGTCGAGAAGAACCTGATCCGCGTGCGGGTGGATCATCGCATCGCCGATTGCCTGTCGCTCGCCAAAGCGCTCAGCGACCGCTACGGCCTCGCGATGTGCGAAGTCGTGCCCATCGACGGCGATGCGCCCGAGCAGATCGACCGCAAGCTCGCCGTCGCGGGCGCGCAGGTGATGGAGCGCTATCTGCTCGACGAGAAGCCGCTCGTCGTGTCCATCGGCAGCGGGCGCACGTTGAAGGCCTGCGTCGCGCAGATCGGGCAGATCGACCGGCCGCAGCATCGTTTCGTGTCGATGGTCGGCGCCATCGCGCAGGACGGCTCGTCGAACCGCTACGACGTCGCGCAACAGTTATCGGAGAAAACCGGCGGCAAGCATTTCATGCTGCCCGCGCCGCTCATGGCCGACAGCGAAGCCGAGCGCGCGCAATGGGTCAATCACCGGCTGTATCGCATCGTCGATGAACTCGCGCAACGCGCCGATGTGGCGTTCGTCGGCATCGGCAACATCGGCGTGAACTGTCCGCTGCATGAAGACGGCTTCATCACGCGCGCGGAAGTCGGCGAACTGATGGACGCCGGCGCCGTGGCCGAATGGCTCGGCCTGCCGATCGACGCCGAAGGCAAGCGCGTGCGCTCGAAAACGGGTGCTCGCGTGACGAGCCTCAAGCTCGATACACCGCCCAAGCGCCCGACGATCGGCTTCGCGGGCGGCCAACGCAAGCGCGAAGCATTGATCGCCGCGCTGAAGGGTCAATGGCTGTCGGGGCTCGTGACCGACGAGCTATGCGCGAAGGCCGCGCTCGACGCCTGAAACGTCAGAAGTCGATGTCGGCTTCCACTTCCTGCCCGACCTCCAGCACGACGCCCTCGCCTTCCACGATGATCGCGTTCTTGCCGAAGGTCAGCGCGCCGTCGAACTGCTCGCTTGCGCGATACGCGCTCATCGTGTCGAGCGGCTCGTGCGGCCATGCCGGATTCGGCGCGCCCATGTCCTGATCGATCGACGGAATCGGACAGCGCGTGCACAGCTTCACGAGCCGCAAGCCCGCATCGCCGATCCGCATGTCGCCCACATAGTCCTCTTCGTACGCATCGAGTCCGCCGATCACGAGATTCGGCCGGAAGCGATTGGCCGCGATGCCCGGCGCGCCTTTGCCCGACAGGCGCGCGTTGAGATCGTCGAGCGATGCCTGGCCGACTACCAGCAACGGAAACTGATCCGCGAAGCGCGTGTGCACGGCAAGCGGCGCGGTCCATGTGTCGCTGACATCGCGACGCGCGGACGGCGCGAAACGCGCGAGGCGCGCAGGCATGCCGAGAAACGCGCTGAACCAGTGCGCGGTGTGCTCGCCCGTGTCGAGCGCATCGACGGTGTCGCTCCAGACGGTCGCGCGCAGCGCTTGCGCATCCGCGAGCGCTTCGGCGTGTAACGGAGTGCGCAGCGTCGGCATGCCGGGCGCGTCGATGACGAGATCGTCGCCATCGAATGCAGTCTTGATCAGCGCCATGCGCGGATGCGTGCGCTGCGTGAACATGCCGCCCGCCGGATCGGTCACCATCCAGTGACGGTCGTATTCGAGACCGGTGTCGCGAAGCGTCGCGCGGCGCAGCGAAATGCCCGCGCAGGACTTGATCGGATAGACGAAGAGTTCGTTCAGGACGGGCATGGCGATATCGTGTGGAAACGGCGCCGGCCATCGGATGCGGCCGGTCTAACCCCGAATTATCGCGCACAGCTGCTTGCTGCAAAAAACAACGGCGCCATTCTTTCGAATGACGCCGCTTCTGCAAGGCTCAACGCTTCACGCCGCCGTCGCGTGCTGCCGCATCCACGAATCCACCACCTTGCGCGTGAACGCCTGCCCTTCCGCGTTGAACAGATGGCAATGATCCGGCGCCGCGCCGAGCTTGAGTTTTTCACCGCGCGCGTGCTTTTCGAGCGGCGGAATGCGCGAGATCAAACCATCCGGCGCGACTTCCGTTTCCGCATAGAGATACGCGGCATCGCCGAGCGTTTCGACCGTCATCGCAGTCGCGGAGAGGCCGTAATCGCCCGCTTCCGATGAATTCGGCTGCAAGTGCTCGGGACGAACGCCGACCGTCACCGCATCGCCCGGCTTCGCATTGCCCGGCAGCACGCCGACGAGCTGCGTTTCGCCCGTCGCGTACTTCACGAGCACGCCGTCGCTCTGAACCTGCGCGATCGTGCCCGACAGAAAATTCATCTTCGGCGAGCCGATGAAGCCCGCGACGAAACGGTTCGCCGGCGCGTGATACAGCGTGTTCGGCGTGCCGACCTGCTCGATGTTCCCCGCCGACAGCACGACGATCTTGTCGGCAAGCGTCATCGCTTCGACCTGATCGTGCGTCACGTAGATCATCGTCGTCTTGAGGTCGTCGTGCAGGCGCGCGAATTCGAGGCGCATCTTCACGCGCAGCGCGGCGTCGAGGTTCGAGAGCGGCTCGTCGAACAGAAAGACCTTCGGCTTGCGCGTGATCGCGCGGCCGATCGCCACGCGCTGACGCTGGCCGCCCGAGAGCTGCTTCGGCTTGCGGTCGAGCAGATGATCGATGTGCAGGATCTTCGCGGCGTTCTTCACGGCGGCGTCGATCGCGGGCTTCTTCTCGCCCGCGAGCTTGAGGCCGAACGCCATGTTGTCGTAGAGCGTCATGTGCGGATAGAGCGCGTACGACTGGAACACCATCGCGATGCCGCGCTTCGCGGGCGGCAGTTCGTTCACGCGCGCGTTGTCGATCATCAGATCGCCGCCGCTGATATCTTCCAGACCCGCGATCATGCGCATCAACGTCGACTTGCCGCAGCCCGACGGGCCCACGAACACGACGAACTCGCCGTCGTTGATATCGAGGTTGATGTTGCGCATCACCTCGGTTTCTTCGTAACGCTTGCTGATGTTGCGCAGTGTCAGGCTAGCCATGGTTGTGTCTCCAGTCTTCATTAACGAGGCAATGCATGCCGTCGCTATCTGATTTCGAACGTCGCGTTCTGCAGCCATTGCTCGACGAGCGCCGGCAATCGCGTCATGTCGTCGAAAACGACCTGCGCGCCCGCTTTCTCCAGCGCGCCGATCTGTCCTTCGGTCGCGTGCCCGCCGCCGATGAAGCCGAGCACCGGCATGCCCGCCGCCTTCGCCGCCGTCACGCCGGTCACGCTGTCCTCGACGACGAGGCAGCGCAGCGGCGCGATGCGCATCGCGCGCGCCGCCGCGAGATACACGTCCGGCGCGGGCTTCGGGTTCTCGACCATGTCGGCGCAGAAACGCCGCTCGCCGAAGAAGCGCACGAGGCCCGTGCGTTGCAGGACGGCATCGACATAGGTCGAGAAGCTGTTGCTCGCGCACGCCTTCTGAAACGGCACGGCCGCGAGCGCCTCCGCGATGCCCGTCACGGTCGGCGCCTGAATCGCCGCGGCTTCGACGGCGCGCCGGATCGCGATGACCTGTTCAGGCGTCAGCGTGCGGTTCACCGTGTCGCCGGCGCTCGCGAGCACCGCCTCGATGCGCAGGCCGAGCAGCGGCATCACGACCGGCTCGACATCGACGCCCGGCCACAGCGCTTCCAGCTCGCTGACGAGCATGCGCGCCGCCACCGCTTCGCTGTCGATGAGCACGCCGTCGCAATCGCAGATCAGCAGGCGATCTTCGAGGTTGGCCTCTCTGGATGGAGTGAGGTTCACGCTCGCACCCTCACTTCACCGCGCCAAACGTGAGACCGCGCACGAGCTGCTTCTGCGAGACCCAGCCGACGATCAGGATCGGCGCGACCGCGAGCAGCGAGGCCGCCGAGAGCTTCGCCCAGAACAAGCCTTCCGGACTCGAATACGACGCGATGAACACCGTCAGCGGCGCCGCGTTCGAGCTCGACAGGTTGATGCTCCAGAACGCCTCGTTCCACGACAGGATGATGAGCAGCAGGCCCGTCGATGCGAGTCCGGGCAGCGCCATCGGCATCAGCAGATAGACGATTTCCTGCCATGTCGTCGCGCCGTCGATACGGCCGGCTTCGAGAATGTCCTTCGGCACTTCGTTGAAGTACGTAAAGGCCATCCACACCGCGATCGGCAAGTTGATCAGCGTGTACACGATGATGAGGCCGGACACGGTATCGAGCAGGCCCGTGTTCTTCCACAGCAGATAGATCGGCACGAGCACGCCGACCGACGGCATCATCTTGGTGGACAGCATCCACAGCAGGACCGACTGCGTTTTCTTCGTGGGGAAGAAGGCCATCGCGTAGGCGCACGGCACGGCGAGAATCAGGCAGAGCAAGGTGACGCCTACCGAGATCAGCACCGAGTTCCACGCGAAGCCGAAGTAATTGCTGCGCGCGAACACTTCCCTGAAGCTCTCCAGCGTCGGCGTGAAGAACAGCGACGACGAATACGCCTGCTGCTCGGTCTTGAACGCGGTGATCGTCATCCAGAAGATCGGAAAGAACAGCAGGATGGAAAAGATCCACGCGACGATGCCGGGCACGATGCGCTTCACGTGATCCAGCACGGGCATCGACGTGCTTGCGGTTACCGGATGAGTGCTCATGCTTCGTACTCCCCTTTGAGGTTCTTCGCGAGCATTCTCACGAGGAAGAACGCGACGATGTTGGCGAGAATGACCGCGAGAATGCCGCCCGCCGATGCAAGACCGACGTCGAACTGCTGCAGGCCGAGCGCATAGATCAGGTACGACAGATTGGTCGTCGCGGTGCCGGGACCGCCGCCGGTGGTCGTATAGATTTCAGCGAAGATCGACAGCAGGAAGATGGTTTCCATCATCACGACCACGGCGATCGCGCGCTTCAGGTGCGGCAGCGTGATGAAGAAGAACATCGCGAACGGACCCGCGCCGTCGATGCGCGCCGCTTCCTTCTGCTCCTGATCGAGCGATTGAATCGCCGTGAAGAGAATCAGGAACGCGAACGGCAGCCATTGCCACGCGACGATCACGATCACCGCGAAGAGCGGATAGTCGGCGAACCAGTCGATCGGTTGCATGCCCATCGAGCGCATGAGCCCCGCGATCAGCCCGTACACCGGATGCAGGATCATGTTCTTCCAGATGAGCGCGGAGACCGTGGGCATCACGAAGAACGGCGCGATCACCAGCAGCCGCGCGATGCCCTGCCCGAAGAACTTGCGATCGAACAGCACCGCGAGCAAGACGCCGCCTACGACCGTGATGACCAGCACCGAAATGATCAGCGTCAGCGTGTGCCCGATCGATGGCCCGAACGCCGGATCGGTGACGAGGAACTCGAAGTTGTCGAAGCCTGCGAAGCCTTTGACATCAGGATTCAGCAGGTTGTAGCGCGAGAACGAGAACCAGATCGTCATCGCGAGCGGAATGGCCATCCACAGGAAGAGCAGTCCGGTGGATGGCGAGATCAGCCATCGCACCGACTTCGCGCGCCGCTTGTCGCGTTCGGCGGCGGACTCCTCCAGATGATGATCGGTGATGGGGGGATTCAGTTGAGCCATCGTTTCACCTCTCGATGATGCTTCGCGGGCCGCATCAGGCGACGCGGCCCGTGTGCTGCGGAAGATTTACTTCTGATAGCCGGCCTGCTTCACCGCGCGATCGGCGGCCGCGTTCGCCGCCTTCAACGCCTGATCGACGCTCGTCTGACCCGCGACGACACCCGCGATGGACTGCCCGACCACCGTGCCGAACGACTGGAACTCCGGAATGCCGACGAACTGGATGCCGCTATACGGCACCTTCTTCAGCGTCGCGTCGTTCGGGTCGGCGGTCTCGATCGCCTTCAGCACGAAGTCGCCGAACGGCGCGGCCTGCTTGTACTCGGGGCGCGCATACGTCGACTTGCGCGTGCCCGGCGGCACCGAGGCCCAGCCTTCGTCCTTGCCGACCATCTCGATGTATTCCTTCGAGGTCGCCCACGCGGCGAACTTCTTCGCGGCGTCCTGCTGCTTCGATGTCTTCGGCACCGCGAGCGACCACGACCACAGCCAGTGCGATCCCTTCGGCGTCACGGCGACGGGCGCGGCCGCAAAGCCGATCTTGTCCGACACCTGCGACTGCGCCTTGTTGTAGAGCATGCCCGCGGCGACCGTCGCGTCGATCCACATCGCGCACTTGCCGGAGGACATCAGCGTGAGGTTCTCGTTGAAGCCGTTCGAGCTCGCTCCCGGCGGGCCGTCGTTCTTCAGCAGATCGGCGTAGAAACCGACCGCCTTCTTCCACTCGGGCGTGTCGAGCTGCGCCTGCCACTTCTCGTTGAACCACTCGCCGCCGAAGGTGTTCACGACCGTCGACACGTACGCCATGTTTTCGCCCCAGCCCGCCTTGCCGCGCAGGCAGATGCCGTACTGGCCTTTGGACTTGTCGGTGAGCTTGTCGGCGAACTGCTTGATCTGGTCGTAGGTCGGCTGATCGGGCATCTTGAGACCCGCGGCCTGGAACAGATCCTTGCGGTAGTACGTCATCGAGCTTTCGACGTAGAACGGCAGCGCGTAGAGCTGGCCGTTGTACGAGAGGCCGTCGCGGGCGGTCTTCACGACGTCTTCGAGATCGTAGCTGGCGGGCAGGCCGGTCATCGGCGAGAGCCAGCCGCGCTTGCCCCATTGCGGGGCCTCATACGTGCCAATCGTGATCACATCGAACTGGCCGCTGTTGGTGGTGATGTCGGTCGTGGCGCGCTGGCGCAGGACGTTCTCTTCGAGGATCACCCACTTCAGCTGAATGTCCGGATTGGCCTTCTCGAACGCGGGCGCGAGCTTCTTCAGCTCGATCATGTCCGGGTTGTTGAGCGTGGCGATGGTGATGGTCGTCGCGGCATGCCCCGACAGCGGCACGAGCGCCGCCGCCGCGAGCGCGGCCGAGAGCGCCCCGGTCACGAACGGAGCGCGACGCCCGCGCGGTTGTGCTCCAGCGATGCGTTGAGTGCGTTTCATCTTGGTTCGTCTCCTTTTTGTTGGCACGGGCACAGCGCAGGGTCTCGATGCGTGACCGCACGTGCCGTGTATGCCGCTGCCTGCTTTTGAGGGTGCGCGATCCTGGATCGCGGGTTGCCGGGTTAGCCTTGTTGCCGCACTTCGCACAACTCGTCTGCTGCGCCTGCCTTCGCCGCTGTAGCGCCTTCGTCTCCGATCTCGCGCCGCGTGAACATCGCCGCGACGCCGTTTCACTATAGACGGTGCTTTCCGCGCTTCAAGCCGCAAGCCGCGCGAATGCGATGCATCAACTCATCCAGTTGCCGCCGTCGACGTTGATCGTCTGGGCGGTGATGTAATCCGAGTCCGATGAAGCCAGAAAGAGCGCCGCGCCCGTCAGATCTACGGGCAGGCCCATGCGCCCGAGCGGCACTTCCTCGCCGACGAGCCGCTTCTTCTCGCCGAGCGGACGGTTCTCGTAGCGCGCGAAGAGCGCGTCGACTTCGTTCCACATCGGGGTATCGACGACGCCCGGCGCGATGCCGTTCACGTTGATGCGCTCTTTCGCGAGCGCGAGCGCCGCCGATTGCGTATAGCTGATCACCGCCGCCTTGGTCGCGCAGTAATGCGACACGAGCGCTTCGCCGCGCCGCCCGGCCTGCGATGACATATTGATGATCTTGCCGCCGCGCCCCTGCTCGACCATGCGCTTCGCGACCGCCTGCATCAGGAAGAACATGCCCTTGACGTTGACCGCGAAGAGGCGGTCATAGATGTCCCAGGATTCGTCGAGGATCGGGCGCATGTCGAAGAGCGCCGCGTTGTTGAAGAGAATGTCGATGCCGCCGAAACGCTCGACGGTGCGCGTCACGATGCGCTCGATGTCTTCTCGTCGGGTGACGTCCGCCTTGAGCGCGAGCACGCTCGCCGAAACGTCCGCAAAGCGCTGCGCCATGTCGTGCTCGTCTTTGACGTCGACAACGACGACCTGCGCGCCTTCCTCCAGATAGCGCCGCGCGACCGCGCAGCCGATGCCGCTCGCGGCGCCTGTGATGATCGCGACCTTGTCTCTCAGTCTCACCGATGTCTCCGATTCTTCGCTTAGTTCTACCGCGTCGGTTGCATCCGCCGAAGTGAGCGAACGCTCCGCGACTGAACAATTGCTCTGTGTTTGATCGAATGATCGGCGTTGCGCGTGACCGTGTCAAGGCATCGGCACAGGTTTCGATGTTGCGGCGCGCAAACGTCCAAAAGCCTCGGGAAATCCTCTGGCTTTGGAGGAGGAGCAAATAGCGTTCCGCGGCGACACGCCTGCTTTCTATCGAACGTTATATTTCTCGCCCCGGATTATTTTTATTTCCTGTTTGCGTTAAATATGAATCAGCTATGCGCATCGCTGTTTAAAATCAGGAAAGCTGCTTATTAATTCCCTCGGAAGATCATTAGATTGCATGAAGGCAACATGTAAATGCGGCCACGAAATCTTCCATATCAGATCGATTATCGGAGACGAATAACTATGCTTTAATTGCTCACACCAAGACATGCGATGAAACTCCTTTATCGACATGGCGTTTTCAGAATTCCTTAACCGGCCTCAGACAAAAATGAGACATTCCATTTTGGGCAGAATCGTACAACGTCAGTTCAACGAGAACTGATTGCGTGAAAGGGGAAGCCACCAAATGGCTTTGCCGAGCAGGCGACAGCGGCATCGAAGAAGTGAAATATGCGATGGGAACTCGCTGCTCTTCCGCCGACGAGCCGGATTCTCATTCGCCATCTGCGAAACGTTGAGGAACTCAAAGCATGAAATTTTTCGCCATCGGACTGTCGCTCGCGGCGGCCTTCATCGTCATAGGGGAGCCTGCCTGCGCAACCTCGGCTATGTCCGCCACGCCCTCGACCAGAACGGTACAGTCCTCACATCCCCCCTATGTCGCCGACGTAGCGAACGAGCGGCTCATCTCGATCAGGTTGCAGCCCCAGGCGTTGAAGCTCGATATGAATGCCGTCAACTCGATCAAATCCGAAGCCGGCGACGACTTCAAGCCCGCCCGGTACACCTTTCCCGGTGCTCACGTCCCGCGATCGGTGTTGTCGCACCTGTCCGGCATTTATGGTTACGATCGCCGCCGGGACGTTCCTATCGTTTCTTCGGGCGGAGACTGGGTCATCGCGGAATACTTCCGGGCTGGCTCGCATATCCCAGTGACGCGCTTTCAGTTGCTCGGCAAGCAGGTTCAACGTCAGGAACAGCTGGATCAGGCGGGTAGAACGGTCAGGCTCATCGTGGTGGGCTGGGCACGCGCATCCGACACGGACGACGAAGCCTCCGATCTGTCCCGGCTAGGCGAGCATCCGGCATGGATTCGCGTGTTCGACGTTCTGCCAGGGGGCAAGAAGCAACTCGCCGCGCTGGCATGGCGAAAGACGCGCTTCCAGAGCGCACCCGACACCTACGAGGCGCCGAAGGACAATGAGCTCGCGTACGGTTTGCCGAACGGCCTTGTGAAGTGGCAGACCATGGAGCAGTTCACCCGGGCCGAGCGCATCGACCTCGACGCCAGAAGTCTCGCGGGCAATCCGCGCCGACAACCATCCCGGATGTAACGATTCGAGACATGGGCCCGCTTCTTCGAGTTCTCACGTCACCACTCGTTCTGCTTCCGGCGCTGTTCTTCACGCCGTTGGCCTTTGGCGGCCCGGTCGCCGATCGGCCCTACACGGACGGCGCGTCGTCATCGCCGGGACCCGATCACTACTACGTCGGAAGGAAAGGTGATGCGTTCGAGTACGCCAAGCTTCCCGGCGGCCCGGCCGAAGCGCAGAACACGGTGCTGGTGTGGTACCTGGGCACGAACCAGGACAAGGAGCCCGTCATCCGCTATCGGGATGGCGCGAGCAGCGGAACGTTGAGTTGCTTCGACCACTGTCAATTCGTGCGCGGCGCGACCTTCGTCGGCGAAAAGCTCGTACAGACCGGCCGCATTCGCGTCACGAACGATCCGCTCATCTACATGATCATGCACGACGCGAGCGCCGGACGCTTACGCGTACCCGCGAAGAACGATTCTTTCGCGACGGGCTCCAGGTAGAGCCACCTTCGATATATCTGGCACGCTGGTTCGGTCAGTCGAGACCGTCCCGGATCGAACAATCGCACCTCCATGGAAATGGCGAAGATGAAATGGCGTTCTCCTCCGGTGTCCCTCCTGGCGTTTCTTTTCGCCTTACTGACATCCTCTTCCAGTATCGCTGCCTGCGTTCGAGGCTTCGATAAAAACCTGTCGCTGCAAGACGGCCTGGCAATCGACCGGAATGCCGGCCTGATCTGGAAGCGGTGTGCCATCGGAAGGGAATGGGACAAACGCGGGCAACGATGCACGGGTCAGCCAACCGGTCTGAGCCAGGGCGACGCACGGCAAGCCGCACAACGCGCGGGACCTGGCTGGCGCATTCCCACGGGCCGCGAAATGGACACGCTACGTCGAAACGCGTGCAACGGACCCAAGATCGATACCAACGCGTTTCCTGATATAGCACTGTCTGATTTCGGCGAAGGTGCGAACTTCTGGACTTCGACTGCAGCCATGCCCGGCACGTTCTATTACTTCAACTTTACGGACGGCTCCGTCGATTTTCACAGTGCGGGCTTCACATTGTCGGTACTGCTGGTCCGGAGCGCGGAAATCAATCGACGATGACGGCACGGTCGCCATTCTCGAACAGGGTTTCGCTTCTTTTCACGACAGCTTCCGGCGACGCTTCCATCAGCAAAGGCTCCAAAGCACGATCCTGATCGAGTCCTGATCGACCGCAAAGAATTGTTCACGATTCGGGTGATACGTTATATCATCTCGGAATTGTCCGACGAGCGGCCTCCCGCTCGCGCTTGAACTCTCGAACGAGCCACGTTGCGTGGCCAACCCGACATGACCGCATCCGTCGAAACCATGCTCGCACGCGCCGAAGTCCTCGCCGGCGAGCGCGGCGTCGCCCTGACGCCGCTGCGCCGCCAGGTGTACGAACTCGTGCTGAAGGCGCACAAGCCGATCGGCGCCTACGACCTCATCGACGCCATGGAGCCGCAGCGCGGCGCGCGCGTGCCGCCGACCACCGTGTATCGCGCGCTGGATTTTCTCGTCGAGAACGGCTTCGTGCATCGCATCAAATCGAAGAACGCGTTCGTCGCGTGCTGCGACGCGGGCAAGCCGCACGAGAGCCAGTTCCTCATCTGCGACGAGTGCGGCGCGACGCTCGAAATCCAGGGCCGCGAACTCGCTTCATCGCTGTCCGCGAGTCCGCCCGCGCACGGCTTCAAGGTGCATCACCAGGTCGTCGAGCTGAGCGGACTGTGCAGCGATTGCCAGAAGAAACATCGCGGCGCCTGACGCGCGCCTTGTCGAGAACAACTCATCCACAAAGGAAATCGATGAAACTCGCGCACGTCCTGACCTGCTTCGCCATCGCGCTCGGCTTTTGCAGCGCGGCATCGGCGCAGACCGCGCGCGTGCCGGTGGTCGCGGCGGAGAACTTTTACGGCGACGTCATTCGCCAGCTCGGCGGCGATCGCGTGCAGGTGACGAGCATTCTCAACAATCCGGACGAAGACCCGCATCTTTTCGAAGCGAGCCCGAAGACCGCGCGCGCGTTGCAGCACGCGGCGCTCGTCGTGTATAACGGCGCGGACTACGATCCGTGGATGGACAAGCTGCTCGCGGCATCGAAGAGCAATGACAAGCGCACGGTGATCGTCGCGGCGAAGCTCGTCGGCAAGAAGGCCGGCGACAATCCGCACCTCTGGTACGACCCGGCGACGATGCCCGCCGTCGCGAACGCGGTGAGCGCGTATCTCGTCGCCGCGGACCCGTCGCACAAGAGCGACTACGACGCGCGCCTCGCCACCTTTCTCGGTTCGATGAAGCCGATCGATGCGACCATCGCGCAACTCAAGTCGCGCTACAAGGGCGTGCCGGTCACGGCGACCGAGCCGGTGTTCGGCTACATGGCCGATGCGATCGGCTTCGAGATGCGCAACCAGCGTTTCCAGATGGCCGAGATGAACGAGACCGAGCCGAGCGCCACCGATATCGCCGCCTTCGAGAAGGACCTGCGCGAGCGCCGCGTGCACGTGCTCATCTACAACAGTCAGGCGACGGGCGCGCTCACGAAGCGCCTGCTCAACGTCGCGAAGGACGCGCATGTGCCGAGCGTCAGCGTGACGGAAACCATGCCCGCGAAACAGACCTATCAGCAATGGATGCAGTCGCAGCTCGATACGCTCGCGGGCGCCCTGCAAGGATGGCAACGATGAACGCCGCGCAAGCCGCGCTCGAAGTCGATCGCGTGACGCTCGCGCTCGGCGGACGCGAGATTCTCAACGACACGAGCTTCACCGTTCATAACGGCGAGTTCATCGGCGTGCTCGGGCCGAACGGTGCGGGCAAGACCACGCTGATGCGCTCGCTGCTCGGGCTCGTGCCGGTGAAAAGCGGGACCATCCGCGTGAACGGCGAGGCGGTCGTGCGCGGCAACCCGTCGATCGGCTATATGCCGCAGATCCGCACGGGACTCGCGAACCGCCGCGTGCTGGGCCGCGATTTCGTCGCGATGGCGGCGGACGGGCATCACTGGGGCCTGCCGCATCGCAACGCGCGCATTCGGGCGGATGTCGAGCGCGTGCTCGAACTCGTCGGCGCGCATCAGCTGGCTTCGCGTCCGTTGTCGGAGCTGTCGGGCGGCGAGCGTCAGCGTCTTTTGCTCGCGCAATGCCTGCTCGGCAATCCGCGTCTGCTGCTGCTCGACGAGCCGCTCATCAGTCTCGATCCGCGTCATCAGACGGGCGTCGTCGAACTCGTGCGGCGCGTGCAGCGCGAGCTGAACATCACCGTGCTCTTCTCGGCGCACGAACTCAATCCGTTACTGAACTCGCTCGACCGCGTGCTCTATCTCGGCAGCGGCCGCGCGGCGCTCGGCACCGTCGATGAGGTCATCTCGAAGCCCGTGCTGTCGCGTCTGTACGGCTCGCCCATCGACGTGATGCGCGTGAACGGGCGCATCTTCGTGATGTCGGGCGATGTCGAGATCGACAAGCTCGATCACGCACACGAAGAAGGCGAAGAGCATGAGCACGAGCACGAACATGACCACGGTCATGGCCACGAGCACGGCCACGAGCACGGCCACGAGCACGGCCACGGCAAGAAGGGAAAGCACACGCACAATGTTTGAATACGACTTTATGGTGAATGCATTCGCGGCGTCGGGGATCGTCGCGGTGCTGTCGGGGATCGTCGGGTACTTTCTCGTGTTGCGCGGGCAGACCTTCGCGGGCCACGCGCTGTCGCACGTCGGCTTCACCGGTGCGACGGGTGCGGTGCTGCTCGGCATGCCGCCGCTCTGGGGGATGGTCGGATTCACGCTCGCGGCGGGCGTCGGCATGGGTGCGCTCGGCGAGCGCCTCTCGGGCCGCGATGTGGCGATCGGGGTGATTCTTTCGCTATCGCTCGGATTTGGTTTGCTGTTTCTGCACTTCTTCACCGCGTATGCGACGCAGGCTACCGCGCTGCTTTTCGGCAATGTGCTCGGCGTGAGTCATGAGACGCTCGTCGTGCTGCTGGGGCTCGCGGTCGTGAGCCTTGCGGCGCTCGCTTTCATCATGCGGCCGCTGCTGTTCGCGTCGTTGCAGCCGGAACTCGCGGAAGCCAAGGGCGTGTCGCTGCGGCTCGTATCGGTGCTGTTTCTTGCGATCACCGCGCTCGCGGTGGCGGCTTGCACGCAGATCGTCGGGGTGCTGCTCGTGTTCGCGTTGATGGTCGGGCCTGCGGCCGCGGCGCAGAATGTGACGACGCGGTTGTCGTCGGGGTTGATCCTCGCGGCGTTGTTCGCGCTCGGGCAGGCGTGGGTTGGGTTGACGCTGGCTTACTACTCGGACTGGCCTACTAGTTTTTGGATCACCATGCTTGCTGCCGTTGTGTATGGGGCGAGTTTGCTGGGGCGGAGGGGGCATTGAAGGGGGGGTGTGCTTGGTCTTTCGTGGAACTTGTATTCGCGTCGGTTTATTAGCACTGCCCCTGTGCGGGGCGGCAGTCCCCTGGTTTACGCTCGGGTGCGTGCGTGAAATCCTGTTTTCGTATCGGTCTATTGGTGTTGCCCCTGTGCGGGGCGGCAGTCACTTTTTCTTTGCTGCTGCAAAGAAAGTAACCAAAGAAACAGCTATCCCCATCCAAAGTGCTTCAAGCCGGCCCCGGCACAGAAGATAGCAAGTGGACCGGCAGTAGCGAGCGCCCTCACAAAACTCACCGGGCGTGGACCGCGCACGGTCTGTCACATCGCGCCGCTCAACTGACTGGTAAGGCGCGAAATAGCTCCGGCCCGCTTCGCGGCCGACCGGTCCATCGGGGATGCGTGTGCTTCCTTTCTAACGCTTCTATCTCACTGCATTCGCCGCAGGTTGGTTTCCCTTGCAAACCCAACGGCAGCGCGTAGCGCTGTGCCGGAGCTATTTGGTGCTGAACCAGCGCCCCTAATGGTCTAGCTTGTCAGACCGTGCGCGGTCCACGCCCGGTTAGGCCTATGAGGGCACTCGCTACTGCCGGACCACGTGCCATCTTCTGTGCCGCGGCCGGCATGAAGTGCTTAGGCTGGGGATAGCTGTTTCTTTGGTTACTCTCTTTGCAGCAGCAAAGAAAGTGACTGCCGCCCCGCACAGGGGCAACGCCAATAGACCGACGCGAAATCGGGATCCGGCGAAAAAAACCAGACCCCGCAATTCAAAGTCAGCGACACAAAACCCGCGCATGATGCGCGATATGCTCCCCGACGAAAGTCGAGATAAAAAAGTACCCGTGGTCGTACCCGTCACGCCGCCGCACGGCCACCCTGTGCCCCGCCTCCCGCGCATTGCGCTCGAACACCTCGGGATAAAGCTGCTCGGCAAGAAACTGATCCGCCAGCCCCTGATCGATCAGAATCCCGCCTTCAAACCGCGAACCCGCATCGCCCTTGATAAGCTCACTGGCATCGTATTGCTTCCACGCTTCGCGATCATCGCCGAGATAGCCTGAAAACGCCTTCACGCCCCAAGGACACTGCGACGGCGCCGCGATCGGCGCAAACGCCGACACCGACCGATACAGGTCCGGATTCCGCAACGCGAGCACGAGCGCACCATGCCCTCCCATCGAATGCCCGAAGATACCGATGCGGTCCTCGCGCACCGGCAACTCCGCGATGACCGTCTCGCGCAACTCCTGCGTCACATACGAATACATGCGATAACGCCCCGCCCAAGGCTCGCGCGTCGCATCGACATAAAAACCCGCGCCGACGCCGAAATCCCACGCATCTTTCTCACCGGGAATATCCGCGCCGCGCGGGCTCGTATCCGGCGCGATCAGCGCAATGCCATGCTCCGCCGCGTAACGCTGCGCGCCCGCCTTGATCGGGAACGTCTCTTCGGTGCAGGTAAGCCCCGCGAGATAGAACAGCGCGGGCACTTTTGCCGAAGACGCCTGTGCAGGCAGAAAGACGGAGAAACGCATCGGCAGGCCGATCGTCTTCGAATCATGACGATAGATGCGCTGCACGCCATCGAAGCATCGATGTTCTTCCAC
Organism: Caballeronia calidae; assembly: GCF_900044055.2. Classification (GTDB taxonomy): domain Bacteria; phylum Pseudomonadota; class Gammaproteobacteria; order Burkholderiales; family Burkholderiaceae; genus Caballeronia; species Caballeronia calidae. The sequence continues at coordinate 21,669 of NZ_FCOX02000087.1, forward strand.
GAGTTCCAGCATGGACTTCTCCTCGCTCAATAGATGACGACGGAACGGATCGACTCGCCCTTCTTCATCAGGTCGAAGCCGTCGTTGATCTGCTCCAGCTTGAGATGATGCGTGATCAGATCGTCGATGTTGATCTTGCCTTCCATGTACCAGTCGACGATCTTCGGCACATCCGTTCGCCCACGCGCGCCGCCGAACGCCGAGCCTTTCCATTCGCGGCCCGTGACGAGCTGGAACGGACGTGTGCTGATCTCTTCGCCCGCCGCCGCCACGCC
>NZ_FCOX02000088.1 GCF_900044055.2 Caballeronia calidae
CGCAATCTCTTTAAGGAAAGACACGTCCGTTACGCTGCCTGAGAAAAAAGAGCACTATTTGATGCACCAGTCAGTATCTCGCACAAGCGAAGACCCCGGCAGAATCGAAGGGAGAATGGGACCTCCTGAAGATTCGCGCTGTGATTCCCAAGTCAGAGGCGTTTCAACCCGCGGATCAAACTCAATGTCCGCTCGTGAAGACGTTGGCCAACAAGTAGTTCCTCGGTCCAGCGGGCGCGGCCAACGCGGAGTTGCGCTCGAAACTATTTGAGGCTCTTGAGAGTGCTTCCGCACGAGCACTTCTTATTATTCACTCGTCGAGTCGAAGTGCCGAGTTGTCGCTAGGTTGCCTGACGCTTCCGCGGCCTCATAGTCCCAGTCAACTTGCCAATGGTTCGGCGACGGTGGGTACGCTGAGCAGCTTTACCGTGGGCCGATGGGAATGCGTTACCAATTCGAGCAAGCCGATGGGGCAGGTTAGTGCATTTGTTCGGCTTTGAGGCGGCGGCGACTGAGTTCAAGCAGCCTATGTTTGGTAAGGCAAGTCCGAGAAAAGGCGCAAATGCGTGATTTTTCGAGCGAGACGGAGCAAATCGTTTAACGCCACTCGCTGCTCTCAACACGTCGAGAGCGGCACTCAGAGCATAGGTACATGCAGATGATGAGGATCGGCCATCATGTCCGCCACGCGCCTTAGAGCTTCGCGGCAACTTTCCTGGTCCTGCGGCCCGCCGAGACACAAGCGCAATGCATTCGGTGGATTTCCATCCGTGGAAAACGCGGCGCCGGCCACCGCGCCGATGCCTTGATTCCGCAACTGCAAGGCCAACTCCGAGGCACTCCAGTCACACAGGGAAGGCACCGGCAGCCACAAATGAAACCCATGCGGATCGGCATCGAACGCGAGTCCATGCAACTCGGCCGAAGCGATGGCCTGCCGCGCCGCCGCTTCGTCGCGAATGGCGCACAGCACATCCGCGGCCGTGCCATCGGCGATCCATTGCGTCGCGAGCAGCACGGTGAAGGGACTCGGCATAACCGTCGTCGCACGCAATGCTCCCGCGATGCGCTGGGTCTGTCGCGGCGTAGGTGTCTTGAGGTACGCGACTCGCAATCCCGCACCCAGCGTCTTCGATAAACCGGTCACGTGATACGTCAATTCGGGCGCGAGTTCAGCGAGCGTGGCGGGCGCATCGAAAGGCAACATGCCATACGGCTCGTCTTCGATGATCGGCACGTTGTAGCGCAAGGCCACATCGGCGAGCGCTTCGCGCCGCCGCCGCGTCAACGTCAACGTGCTCGGGTTCTGCAACGTCGGATTGCAGTAGAAGGCGCCCGGCTTCTCCGTCTTGCACAATGCTTCGAACGCATGCGGAAGCGGCCCTTCGTCATCCCGGGGCAAGGCCTGCAAGCGCACGCCCAGTTGCGATGCAATCGCCTTGATCCCGGGATACGCGAGCGAATCCAGACAGATGACTTCGCCTGGCCGCGCGAGCTGCGACACGAGTGCCACGAGCGCGCCATGAATGCCCGGACATACGAGCACGTTATCGACATCGCAATCGGGAACGCGCTTTCGAAGCCAGTCGCGTCCTGCCGCACGATCGGCTGCCGTGCCGCCGAAATCCTGATAACGCAGTAACTGGAACGGATCGGCGCGCTCCATGAGATGAGCCGCAGACGCGCGCAATCGCGCCGCCAGCGCGGACGGTTCGGGCGGCATGTTCATCGACATCTCGACGCTGCCGCCGCCCGCGAGCGGCAACGTCTGCGTCCTGCCGCGCACGAACGTGCCGCTGCCCGCGCGCGCATCGAGCAGGCCGCGCTTGCGCGCTTCCGCATACGCACGCGCGACGGTCGTGTAGTTGAGGCTGAGCAGATCGGCGAGATCGCGCAAGCCGGGCAGCCGGTCACGCGGCCGCAATCGGCCGCTCGCCAGGTCTTCTTCGATCAGATCGGGAATCGTCAGATAAGCGGGCCTTCTACTCTCTTCGAGTTTTCTGATCCAGTGATGCGCCGGCTGATTCATGACTGCGCCCGTCCTCGGAATGGCTTCGATTCACCTTAGCATGACAAATCAATCGAAAGAAAAGAGATCGCATGCGCTGATCGCACTTGATTGCATTGATCGCATCGATGCACAGCTTCGGTGTTCCGCGCACCATGTACAGGCTTCGCCGCGCTGAAAGCGTGCGCGCATCGCTCGTGCAAGGCTCACGCGCATCACGGCGAAAGCCCGTCCGGAGCGGCTTGCACGAAAATTTTTCGCGTCGCGCATGCAAGTTCGTTTTGCTTGATTGCATGGTGATTGCATTTTGCGGGCCAATCATTGGCATATCCGTTGCGTTTGAGCGTTCGCCGTCGCGATGAAACAGGACGGCATCGACCTGAACCCAACATCGGAGAATGCCATGCCCGCAGTCAATCAACCGCTTCACAAGAACGGCGATTATCTTGTCGACTACGAAGAGAAAGTCTTCGAAGACGTGAAGGCCGAACCGGGCGAGAAAGCGCTCGTCACGTTTCATACGGTCGCGTTCGAAGGCTCGATCGGCTTCGTGAATCTGCTGCAAGCCACGCGTCTGCAACGCAAGGGCTTCGATACCTCCGTGCTGCTTTACGGCCCCGGCGTCACGCTCGGGCTGCAACGCGGCTTCCCGACGCTCGGCGACGAAGCCTTCCCCGGTCATCTCAACTTCAACAAGCAGCTTCATAAGTTCATGGCCGAAGGCGGCAAGGTCTACGCATGCCGCTTCGCATTGCAGGCGCTTTATGGACACGGCGAAGCTTCGCTCATCGAAGGCATTCGTCCGATCAACCCGCTCGACGTGCTCGATCTCCAGTTGCTTCATCGCAAGGAGAACGCGCTCGTCATCCATACCTGGACCGTGTGACGATCATGTCCGATGCCCTTTCGAAAAAGCGCATCACGCGCGCCGCCGCCGTGCAGATCACGCCGGACTTCGAGCGCCCGAACGGCACGCTCGACCGCGTCTGCACGGCTATCGACGAAGCCGCCGCGAAAGGCGTGCAGCTTATCGTGTTCCCCGAAACCTTCGTTCCGTATTACCCGTACTTCTCGTTCGTGCGCGCGCCGGTGGCATCGGGCGCCGATCACATGAAGCTCTACGACGAAGCAGTCGTGGTGCCGGGTTCGGTTACGCACGCGGTCGCCGAACACGCGCGGCGCGCGAACATGGTCGTCGTGCTCGGCGTGAACGAGCGCGATCACGGCAGCCTGTACAACACGCAGCTCATCTTCGATACCGACGGCACGCTGCTTCTCAAGCGCCGCAAGATCACGCCGACGTTCCACGAACGCATGATCTGGGGACAAGGCGATGCGGCGGGCCTGAAGGTCGTCGAGACCCGTATCGGCCGTGTGGGCGCGCTCGCCTGTTGGGAGCACTACAACCCGCTCGCGCGCTATGCGCTGATGACGCAGCACGAAGAGATTCATTGCAGCCAGTTTCCCGGTTCGCTCGTCGGACCGATCTTCGCGGAGCAGATCGAAGTGACGATCCGCCATCACGCGCTCGAATCGGGCTGCTTCGTCGTCAACGCGACAGGCTGGCTGACCGATGCGCAGATCGAAGCCGTCACGCCCGATCCGAACCTCCAGCGCGCGCTGCGCGGCGGCTGCAACACCGCGATCGTATCGCCCGAAGGCCAGCATCTCGCCGAGCCGTTGCGCGAAGGCGAGGGCATGGTGATCGCGGATCTGGACATGTCGCTCATCACGAAACGCAAACGCATGATGGATTCGGTCGGTCACTACGCGCGGCCCGAGTTGCTGAGTCTCGCGATCAACGATCGCCCGGCATCGCCCGTCACTTCTTTCAAGGACACCTACGACGATGAACGCCCGCGAGAACCTGCCGGCATCGAGCCGGCAATTGATGACTGAGCTTCAGTCGACGGGCCTGCGGCTCGTCGATCCGCACGCGGGCGTGTCGAGCCGGCGCGGCGGCGCGGGACCGTCGGATCACAAGGCGGTGACCGTGGATGGCGTAACCATCATGGTGCCCGTGCATACGAGCACCGCGTGGGAGTCGCCGTTCGTCGCAGCTCAACCCGACGAGTACGGCCATAGCGCGCTCATGCGCAATGCGATTCCGATCGCGAGCATCAGCTTTCCGAAAGCACCGCGCTTCTACGCGATGCAGACGCTCGATGGCGTGCCGTACTCGCACATCGCGACGCTGCATGGCGCCGATGTGCTCGCGACGACCGTGTTGCAGACCTGCATCCGCTACGAAAGCCGGCGCAAGTCGTGCAAGTTCTGCGCGATCGGGCAATCGCTCGCGGCGGGGCGCACGATCGCGCGCAAGACGCCGGAGCAGCTCGCTGAAGTGGCGCGCATGGCCGTATTGCTCGACGGCGTGAAGCATATGGTGCTCACGACCGGCACGCCGCCCACACCCGATCGCGGCGCGCAGATTCTTTGTGAAGGCGCGTTCGCGATCAAAGCCGCGGTCGATCTGCCGATTCAGGCGCAATGCGAGCCGCCGGACGACGACCGCTGGTTCGAGCGCATGAAGGCAAGCGGCATCGACACGCTCGGCATGCATCTCGAAGCGGTGACGCCCGCGGTGCGCGAACGCATCATGCCCGGCAAGGCGAGCGTGCCGGTCGCGCGTTACATGGAGGCGTTCGAGGCGGCGGTCGCCGTATTCGGACGCGCACAGGTGAGCACGTACATTCTCGCCGGACTGGGCGATAGCGCGCAGGCCATCGTGGATACGGCGCGCGAGCTGATCGCGATCGGCGTGTATCCGTTCGTGGTGCCCTTCGTGCCGATCAGCGGCACGCCGCTCGAAGATCATCCCGCGCCTTCGCCCGAATTCATGCGCGCCGTGCTCGCGCCCATCGGCAGGATGCTTGCGGATGCTGGCATGCGTTCCACCGACATCAAGGCGGGCTGCGGCAAATGCGGCGCGTGCTCATCGCTTTCTTCGTACGAGGTGTGACCATGTTCGTCGAAGCCATCGAAGGCGATGCGTTCGATCTCGATTACACGCCGGTCGAATACCGCGTGAAGTGGGCGACGCTGCCGTGGGAAGCGCACGAGGCGTACAAGCTGCGCCGCGCCGTGTTCTGCATCGAGCAGGGCGTATTCGTCGGTGACGATCGCGACGGGATCGACGAGCGCGCGCAATTGCTGGTCGCGCTGAGTTGCGTCGCCGGCATGCCGGAGCAGGTCGTCGGCACGGTGCGCATCCACGAAAGCGAACCGGGCGTGTGGTTCGGCTCGCGGCTCGCGGTGCACGCGGCGTTCCGCTCGCACGGAAAGATCGGCTCGACGCTCATCCGTCTCGCGGTATCGAGCGCGCATGCACTCGGCTGCCAGACGTTTCTCGCGCACGTGCAGGCGCAAAACGCTCCGCTCTTCAAGCGCCTGCGCTGGGACACGCAACAGGAGGAAATGCTCTTCGGCCGCGCGCATCATCTGATGCGCGCGCAACTCGATGCTTATCCGCCCTGCGTCACGCCGCAGAGCGGTTTCGTCGCGCTGGCGCGGAGGCTGCCGTGAATGCGCTCGCCGGTCTCGTCGAACGTCTGCGCGAGAGTCGCGGCTTTCGTCACAAGCGCGATATCTCGCATGTTCTCTCACGCGTGCCTTCGGCTGCACAGCCGGTTGCCATCGGCGACGACTGCGCCGCGATTCCCGATGACGACGGCTTTCTGCTCTTCGCGATCGAAGGCATGGTGAGCGACTTCGTCCGTTCGATGCCGTGGTTCGCCGGCTACAGCGGCGTGATGGTGAACGTGAGCGACATCTACGCGATGGGCGGACGCCCGCTCGCCGTCGTCGATGCATTGTGGAGCGGCAGCGCCGAAGACGCGGGCGAGGTGCTGGCGGGCATGGCGGCGGCATCGCGCGTGTACGGCGTGCCGATCGTCGGCGGTCACAGCAACGTGCGCAGTGACGCCGCGCAACTCGCGGTCGCGATCGTCGGCCGGGCACGCAAGCTTTTGACGAGCTTCGACGCGCGTCCTGGCGATGCGCTCGTGATGGCCGTCGATCTGCGCGGCGGTTTCGAGGAGCCGTATCCGTTCTGGAATGCGTCGGTCGGAGCGCCCGCAGGCCGCGCTCGCGCCGACTTCGAACTATTGCCCGCGCTCGCCGAAGACGGTCTGTGCGATGCCGCGAAGGACATCAGCATGGCGGGCGCGCCCGGCACTGCGTTGATGCTGCTCGAATGCTCGGAGGTCGGCGCGCGCATCGATCTCGATGCATTGCCATGTCCCGCCGATGTCGAGTTCGAACGGTGGCTCACGGCATTTCCGAGCTTCGGCTTCGTGTTGTCCGTGCGAAAGAAACACGTCGATGAAGTGCTTGCGCGCTTCGCATCGCGTGAAATTGCGGGCGCTGTGATCGGCGAGGTGGATGCATCGCGCGAAGTCGTCGTGACGCGCGGCGGCGAGACCGCATTGCTATGGAATCTGCGCGAGGAGCCGTTCATATGCGCGCGATGAACAGACTGCGAATCGCGCTGCTCACGCATTCGGTGAACCCGCGCGGTGGCGTCGTGCACACGCTGGAACTCGGGCGCGCATTGCATGAGATGGGTCACGATGTCACAGTGTTCGCGCCGGCGCGCGCGGGAGAGACGATGTTTCGCGCGTCGCCTTGCCGGGTCGTACTGGCCCGCGTGGAAAGCGAACGGCAGGGCATGGTTCGCATGGTCGAGCAACGTATCGGCGCGTTGAAGCGCGCACTCGTGGATGAAGACGCGAGCCGCTTCGATGTGTTGCATGCGCAGGACAGCATCGGCGGAAATGCGCTCGCCGAACTGAAGGAAGCAGGTGCGATTCGCGGCTTCCTGCGCACGGTTCATCATCTCGATCAGTTCGACGATGCGCGACTGTTCCACTGGCAGCGTCGCGCATGGCAGGACGCGGATGAAGTGCTGTGCGTGAGCGATGCATGGACGCGCACGATGCGCGAAACATACGGCGTCGTGGCCCGAACGGTGACGAACGGCATCGACCGCACGCGCTATGGCGCTTGCGCCGATGGCGGCGCGAACGGTCTTCGTGAACGCCTGGGCATCGGCGTAGGACCTGTCGTGCTCGCGGTGGGCGGCATCGAGGAGCGCAAGAATACGTCGATGCTGCTCGAAGCGTTCGCTTTATTGCGTGCGCGACGGCCAAGCGCGCAACTGGTGCTGGCAGGCGGCGCGAGCCTTCTCGATCACGATGGCTACACACGCCGCTTCCTTGCGCGCGCCGGCGAACTGGAACTCGATATCAGCAACGAAGGCACGCCGGTCATCGTCACCGGCGCGCTGCCCGATAGCTCGATGCCCGCGCTTTTCCGTCTCGCCGACGTCGTCTCGATGATCTCGCTTCGCGAAGGCTTTGGCCTCGTCGTGCTCGAAGCGCTCGCGAGCGAACGTCCGGTTGTGGTGTCGCGCATCGCGCCGTTCACCGAGTATCTCGACGAACGGACGTGCGTCTTCACCGATCCCGACGACGCCGTGTCGATTGCCGCTGCGCTCGACCGCGCGATCGACGGCGAGAGCGGCATCGACTTCATCGGTGCGACGCCCGCGCTGTTGCGGCGCTTCACCTGGCAATCCAGCGCCGCGCGTCATCTCGACATCTACGGCAAGTGGCTCGTCCACGCACCGCTCGTGCTCAACCCATAACCGAGGCAACAACATGCCAGTCATGCATTTCCTGATTCGCTGGCCGGACGGCGCAGAGGCGAACTGCTATTCGCCTTCGACGGTCGTCGGCGAATACTTCGCGGCGGGCGAAAGCTATCCCGTCGACGAATTCGTCGCGCGCTCGCGCGAGGCCTTGAACATCGGCTCGGAACGCGTGCGCGAGAAGTACGGCTTCGCGTGCTCGGCCGCGCTCGATCAGCTTGCACGCATCGAAGAGGATGCGCGCCGTTTCAGCGAAGCGCACGACGCACGCGTGACCGTGCTCGCGCTCGATTGACTATCTGTGGAAGGGGAAGCGAAATGTCCAACATGGATTCGACTCAGGCCGCGCCCGCGCATTACAGCGTGATCGTCGTGGGCGCCGGGCAGGCGGGGCTGTCGGTCAGCCACTTTTTGCAGCACGCGAACATCGACCATCTCGTGCTGGAGAAGCACACGGTCACGCATACGTGGCGCACCCAGCGCTGGGACACCTTCTGCCTCGTGACGCCCAACTGGCAATGCGCGCTGCCCGGACACACATATGAAGGCGCGGACCCGCACGGCTTCATGAAGAAAGACGAGATCATCGAATATCTCGATGCGTTCATCGCGAAGGTCAACGCGCCGGTGCTCGAAGACGCGGCGGTCTCACGCGTGACGCGCGATGCGCACGGACGCTACTTCGTGAAGAGTACGCGCGGCGAGTTCACGGCGGACCAGATCGTGGTCGCGTCGGGCGGCTATCACACGCCGATCGTGCCGCGCATGGCCGAGCGTTTGCCGCAGCGCATCGCGCAGATGCAGTCGTCGGAATACCGCAATGCGGATACGTTGCCGCCCGGCGCGGTGCTCGTCGTCGGCTCGGGTCAGTCGGGCGCGCAGATCGCGGAGGATCTGCATCTGTCGGGCCGCAAGGTGCATCTCGCGGTCGGCGAGGCGCCGCGTTGCGCGCGCTTCTATCGCGGCCGCGATGTCGTCGACTGGCTCGCGGACATGCGCTATTACGACATGCCCGTGACCGATCATCCACTGCGCGAAGGGGTGCGCGACAACACCAATCATTACGTGACGGGCCGCGACGGCGGGCGCGACATCGACCTGCGCCGCTTCGCGCTGGAAGGCATGGAGCTGTTCGGGCGGCTTGAAGACTATCGCGACGGCAGGCTGCGCTTCGCGGCGAATCTGCGCGCGAATCTCGACGACGCCGACGATACGTATAACCGCATCAACGCGAGCATCGACGGATTCATCGCGAAACACGGCATCGAAGCGCCTTCCCCGGTACGATACGAGCCGCTCTGGCAGCCGCAGGACGAACGCGTTGAACTCGATCTGCACGCAAGCGGCATTACGTCGATCGTGTGGTGCATCGGCTTCACGCCGGACTTCGGCTGGCTCGACGCGCCGGTATTCAACGGACGCGGATATCCGTCGCACATGCGCGGCGTGACGGCGGTGCCGGGGCTGTATTTCGTCGGCTTGCCGTGGCTGCACACGTGGGGTTCGGGCCGCTTCTCGGGCGTGGCGCGCGATGCGCAATACGTCGTCGATGCGATCTGCGCGGAACGTGCGAGCGCGCCGGATCGCGCGTCGATCGCGTGTGCGTGAAGGTGAGCCATGCCTCATCACGACGACACGTATCGCGCCGGCATGCCGCAACTCAACATCGCGGGTCTCTCGGAGAACTGGCTGCTGAAGGAGTGCGGCGACCGGCATTGGGACGCACTCGCGCGCGAAACGCAGAGTGACTTCATCTCCGACGAAGGCAGTCGCGCGTATGCCGCGTTCACGTCGATCCGTCTGCGCGCGCAAGGTATGCGCGATGTGCGCGAGAACGATACCTTTTGCATTCGCACGGAACTGTCGCGTGTCGGGCCGGCTCGGCATCTGAGCGAGCATCGTGTGAGCGGGCGCGACGCAATGAGCGTCGCCGTGTCGATGATGTCCACCTTCGTGCTTCGCACCGAGGCGCGGAACAACCGCTCGGTCGCGCGCGCAAGCTTCTCGACGCTGAAGGGCGATATTGTTCCGATGAATTCGGCCATCTCCGACATGCAGGAGGCCGCGCGCGCGTTGCGTCTTCGCGAGGCCGATGCGCGCATCGCGGAACTCGGTCTGCACGAGGATACGACATGTGCGCCGCTGACGTTTTTGCCTTGTCCGTATAACGATTTCAACGGTGCGGACTTTCTCTACTTCGCGAGCTTCCAGGCCTTTGCCGATCGCGCGGAGTGGCAGACGTGGCGACTCGAAGACACACCCGCGATCGTCTCGAGAGAGTTGCACTTTCACGGCAACATCGATGTTGGCGAGAGCCTGCGCCTGACGTTTCGGCGCACAGTCGTCGACGAGACACGCGTGACGCACTGGTGCGAGATCGAGCGCGCAAGCGACGGCAGGAAGATCGCCGACGTCCTCACGCACAAGACACGGAGGCGTGCATGAGCCGTCCGCGACGCGTTCCATTGAAGCCGCTTTACACGTCGGCGGATCTCGACGGCATCGAGCATCTCGGTTCACAACCCGGCGCGCAACCCTTCGTGCGCGGACCGTATGCGTCGATGTACACGTCGAAGCCCTGGACCATCCGCCAGTACGCAGGCTACGCGGATGCCGCGGATTCGAATCTCGCGTTTCGCCGGGCGCTGGCGCAAGGGGCGCAAGGCCTGTCCGTGGCCTTCGATCTGCCGACGCAGCTCGGCTACGATTCCACCGATGACGAAGCTAGCGCCGACGTCGGTCTCGCAGGCGTGGCGATCGATACCGTCGACGACATGGCGCGTCTCTTCGAAGGCATCGCGCTCGACCGCGTCTCCGTGTCGATGACGATGAACGGCGCAGTGTTGCCGGTGCTCGCGGCGTACATCGTCGCGGCGGAGGAGCGCGGCATCGCGAAAGCAGCGCTCTCGGGCACGGTGCAGAACGATATCCTCAAGGAATTCATGGTTCGCAACGCCTACGTGTTCGCACCGGAACCGTCGATGCGCATCGTCGCGGACGTCGCGCAGTTTCTGAGCGAGCATATGCCGCGCTTCAAGGCTCTTTCCGTATCGGGATATCACTTTCAGGAAGCGGGCGCCGATGCATCGCTGGAACTCGCGCTCACGTTCGCTAATGCACGCGAGTATCTTCGCTCGCTGCGCGCGCGAGGCCTGAGCGTCGATGCGGTCTGCGAGCAACTGAGTTTCTTCTTCGGCGTTGGAACTGACTTTTATACGGAGATCGCGAAATTGCGCGCGGCGCGCCTGCTGTGGTCGCGAATCGCCGCGGAAGAGGGTGCGAGCACGCCGAAAAGCCGCGCGTTGCGCATGCATTGCCAAACGTCGGGCTGGTCCCTCAGCGCTACGCACACGCAGAACAACGTCGTGCGCACGACCGTTGAGGCGATGGCCGCCGTGTTCGGCGGGACGCAGTCGCTGCACACGAACGCGCATGACGAGGCGCTCGCGCTTCCGTCCGCATCGGCGGCTCGACTTGCGCGTGACACGCAGCTCATTCTTCAGCGCGAAATGGGTTTGTGCGATGTGATCGATCCGTGGGCCGGCTCGTACATGATGGAATCGCTGACGTCGGATCTCGCCGAACAGGCGCGCGCAATCATCGACGAGATCGAGGCGGGCGGCGGCGCTCGCGAGGCGATTCGCACGGGCTGGGCGCAGCAGCAGATTCAGGCAGGCGCGGCCGCGACGCAGGCGCGCATCGACGCGGGGGAACAGGTGATCGTCGGCACCAACGCATTTCAGGCGACCGAGGCAGATGATGATGCTCCTGCATGTGTCTCGATCGATGGTGAACGTGTGCGTGTGCAACAGTCGCGCAGAATTGCCGAAGTCAAACGCCGACGCGACGAATGTCGCGTAAGCACCACGCTCTCGGCATTGACTCGCGCCGCACACGACGATGCCGGCAACCTGCTTGCACTGACAATCGATTGCATGCGCGCACGGGCTACAGTGGGCGAATGCACACGGGCGCTTGAAGCGGTTTGGCCTCGTCATGAACCGGCGCCGGCTGATGCGACACGAGTATACGGAGGAGCGCGCATTCAGGACGCCGCATGGCGCGCAGCATGCGCTCACGTCGCGCGACTGGAAACGGAACTCGGTAGAAAACCACGTCTCCTGATGACGAAGCTGGGACTCGATGGACACGATCGCGGCGCGAACATCGTGACAGCGGCGCTCAAAGACGCGGGCTTTCATGTGGAGGTGACCGGCTTGTTCGCCTCGCCGATGGAAGCGGCCGAGCGTGCCGCTGAGGAAAGATGCGACGTAGTCGGCGTGTCGTCACTTGCCGGAGCACATGGGACCCTTGTGCCTCAACTCCTGCGCGAGCTTGCGAGACAAGACGTGCACGGGCCGATCGTCGTAGGCGGTATCGTGCCCGATGAAGATGCGCGTTTCCTACGAAAGCAGGGCGTAAACGAGATATTCAACCCTGGCGTAACGATGCACGAGCTCATCGAGCGACTGGTGCAACTGATCGAGGCTCACAGGCAAGACATTCGGACATTCTCAAGGAGTATTAGCGCAGCCGCGCCTCGAAGTTCGCAGCGCAAAGCCGTTCAAGAAGGTCGGCGGAAGGTCGAAGGTAGCACGCGGCGGTAAAGACAGCCGCGCACCTGGATTAGTACACTGCTTGCCTCAAATAGTCAGCAACTGCTTCTCTTTTTCATTTCGTCGATGAGCGACTATAAGAGCAACTTGAAAGGAGAGAAATCATGCAGTTACTGAGTATGATCCGGATCGTTTTGTGGAGCTTCTTCGGCATCCGGAAGCGTTCATCTCACGAGGCGGATTTCGCCAAGGTCAATTTCATTGCATTGCCCTTCGTGGCTGTCATTATCGCGGTGGTGATCTGGGCTGTCTTGTTCGGTGCTGTTCACCTGCTCGCCGGTAGTGCGAGTACCGCTCAAGGATTCTGAGGCCTGCTTTCCGAATCGGTTTAGATTGGCGGCAGCGACTCGCTTTGAGTTGATACGCATACTTGAACTTGGTGAATAAACCAGAGAATGGCGGGTCGCGGGTGTCGGCCCTCGGACGTCCGAACGACGGTGGGCCTCCGGTAAGCGTCGTTCAATTTGGGGTTTCGCCCCCGTGAGAGGGATCCTGTTTCTGACGCTGGCAGCATTCGGCCGGCGCGAAACGACGCGCGCGGGCATCTCTGGCCCATTAACGGCGAAAAATCAGCGTTGCTGCGTGACGGATCGATTCGCGGCCTGGCGTTGCGACGCCATTTGGTCGGCTTGCAATCGCGCTTCAGCTTTTTGCAGCCTGGCCGGGTAGTCCACGTCATCAGGGATCGGGTTGTATCCGGCTCGTTCGAGATTGGCGAGTTCGGCACGTACTTGCGCGCGCGTGAGTGGCGCGTCGGTTTGAGCGAACGAAGCAAAGGGAGACGAGGCGAGCAAGGCGAATGCAGCCGTTACGAAAATCTGTTTCATCACATACCTACTTTTTGGCGTCAGTTCATCTGAAGTACTGCTAGAAGCCTCGAAGTATATGCGCCAGATGCTAGGTATTTACCCTTATTCAAACAACAGTACATTGCGAAACGCACAATTCTGCGCGCCTGAGAGCCTCAAATGGACCGCAGGAAGGCGGTCGACACGCCCAACCGAAGGTCTGAGGAGAGATTGCGCGACCGTGCGATTTCCTTGGTTAGCTGCATGACCGTGCGGCACGCGAGCGTCAGTTCGCCATGCGGCGACATGGCCAGCGCAATGAAGCGCGGCACGGACGGTTCCACCACCATTGATGCCTGCAACGGGCATTCCTTTTCAAGATTGGCAATCGCGTAAGGTCCCAACAACGCGTAGATGCCGCCATCGGCCACCATGTGCGCCTGCAAACTCAAAGAGTCGGCTTCTGCCGCGAAATTCAGGGAGACCTGGTGTTCACCCGCGATTTGTTCGAGCCGGTCGCGCCAGCTATTGGGGCGGCAGAAAAAGACCAAGGGAATCCCGTCGAGCTTCGAAAAAGCAATCGTGGACTGTTTGGTCAGAGCATCGCCTTTCGCGCCGACCAGGTAAGTCGCCGCCTCAACCAGATACACGTCACCGTTTTTCGGCGTTGGACTATTTCGAAAGAGGATGGCCAGGTCAACACTGCCGTTTTCCAACCACGTATCCAACAAGGCCCCTTGGCCCTCGCGCACCTGTAACTGCACCAGGGGATAACGCTCCCGAAGGCGATGATAGAGCGTGCTGACAAGCGGATGAGCGGTGGAGGGCAAGATCCCGAGTCTGACCACCCCAATTGGCTCTCCCGCCGTGCTGCGGATGTCGTTGGACAACTGTTCCGTGCTGGCAAGCCACGCCCTTACGCGCGGAGCAATCCGCGCCCCTAAATCGGTCAATACCACGCCGCGCCCTGTCCGTTGAAACAAGCGGCCGCCGCAGTACTGCTCCAGCTCAACGATCTGGCGGCTGATGTGCGGCTGACTGGTTCCGTAGGCCACAGCCGCCTTGCTCAAGCTCCCGAGTTCTGCCGCGTCGATAAACAGCTTCCAAGCCGCGTAGTCCACCGCCAAGCCTCTCATGAGATATGTCAGATCAGTATAGCTGAAATGTGTGGCTAGGCAGTTCTCGCATGGGCTGGCCATCCCTACACTGCAACGCATGCACCGTTGTTCCAGCTTGATGCGAAACGAGCAGCGGGCTCTCCTCTACTGAAGAGGAGCCGAAAAGCTCACATTTGGAGACGTCATGAAAGCAATCGATCTGCGCGGTTTGGTCCCGGCACCCGTTACCCCTTTCACCCGCGACGGCGCGGTGGACCATGCAGCAATTCAACGTCTGGGCTCCTGGCTCGGCAGCATTGAGGGCGTGAAAGGTCTGACGGTGCTCGGCCACGCTGGCGAAGGCACGTTCATGACGCAGAAAGAACAGGCTCAAGTCATCGAAAGCTTTGTGAAGTCCGTCGACGGCAAGATTCCGGTCATCGCCGGTATCACGCTCGAAGGTACGCAAGTCGCCGTCGACGAAGCGAAGCGCGCGGTCGAGGCCGGCGCGTCGGCTGGTTTGGTGTATCCGTCGCACGGCTGGCTGCGCTTCGGCTACCAGAAGGGTGCGCCGCAAGACCGCTACCGCGCCATCTACGAAGGCAGCGGCCTGCCGCTGATCCTGTTCCAGTACCCGGATGCAACCAAGGCGACGTACAACCTCGAAACGCAGCTCGAAATCGCCGCACAGCCGGGCGTGTTCGCGATGAAAAACGGCGTGCGCAACATGCGTCGCTGGGATGTTGAAATCCCCATCATCCGTCGCGAGCGTCCGGAACTGCAAATCTTGACCTGCCACGACGAGTATCTGCTGCACACGATGTTCGATGTTGACGGTGCACTGGTCGGCTACGGCGGCCTGGCCCCTGAGCCGCTCATCGAGCTGATCAAAGCAGGCAAGGCGAAAGACTACCAGGCCGCACGCGCGATCCACGATCGCCTGCTGCCCGTCACGCGCAATGTGTACCACCGTGGCTCGCACATGGAAGGCACCGTGGCACTCAAGCACGGCCTCGTGGCTCGCGGCATTCTCGAGCACGCCACGGTGCGCTCGCCGTTGCTGCCGCTCGCGGAAGGCGCGGACGTTGAAATCGCCGACGCACTTCGCTCGGCAGGCCTCGTCGACTGACGCGGCGGCGGCGGTTTCATAGCCGTTATGACGATAGCGAAGCGCTGCCCCCGCTTCGCTATTCGCGTTAAGCAGTCACGGCGACGCATGAACTCTCGTTTCGCGCGTCGCCCATAACAGGATCGGGAAACGACCAAATAAGCTCCAACATCGCGACACAACAAGACAGAACCGCGATCGGTGCTTCAAAAAAGAAGAA
This sequence comes from Caballeronia calidae, assembly GCF_900044055.2. Lineage (GTDB taxonomy): Bacteria > Pseudomonadota > Gammaproteobacteria > Burkholderiales > Burkholderiaceae > Caballeronia > Caballeronia calidae. The sequence goes on from NZ_FCOX02000088.1 coordinate 15,488, forward strand.
GTCCGAGGGCCCATAAAATGCAGCTTTTCAGGAGACAGCATGAACACCCCTTTGACCGCCTACAGCGTCGGCGTTGGTCAATCCGAGAGCTCAACCCGCACCACGAGCGAGCAGTTGCGTGCGGCGAACCTGCTGTTCCGCATCGAGAACGTACCGTTCTGCCGGTGGCACACGAAGGCCCGTATCGTCATGGGCAGCGCGACCCTCTTTGACGCATTCGACGCCCTCTCGCTTGCCTTCGTACTGCCTGTATTGATTGGCCTCTGGCATCTTTCTCCCGGCCAGATCGGCGTGCTGATCGCCGCTGGCTATCTCGGCCAGGTCGTAGGCGCGTTGGTGTTCGGCTGGCTCGCTGAGCGCATCGGTCGCGTACCGAGTGCGACGGTGACTGTGGGTGTGATGTCGGCCATGAGCATCGTCTGCGCCTTCACCGGCAGCTTCCATATGCTGTTCCTGATGCGCTTTCTGCAAGGCATTGGCGTGGGAGGAGAAGTGCCCGTCGCGGCCACGTACATCAACGAGCTGTCGCAAGCGCATGGCCGGGGACGTTTCTTTATTCTGTACGAACTCATTTTCCCGCTGGGTTTGCTCGCAGCCGCGCAACTGGGGGCGTTCATCGTCCCCCGCTTCGGTTGGGAGTATATGTTCCTTGTGGGGGGCATCCCGGGCATCATTGTCGCCTTCCTGATCGCACGACTCCCGGAATCGCCGCGCTGGCTCATCTCAAAGGGGCGCTTCGATAAGGCGGAAGGAATCATCGAGCGTATGGAGGCCAGCACGCCCAAGCGAAACCTCGATACGCAGACGCAGAAGGCCGAGGTTGACGAGCGCGTGGTGAGTCTGCTGAATGGCCTGCAGTCGAAGCAGAGGGGATCGTGGAAGGAACTTTTCTCGCCGTTCTACCGTGGGCGCACCATCGTCGTGTGGTTACTGTGGGCGACCTCTTACTTTGTCGCGAACGGCATCAATAACTGGCTGCCGAGCCTCTACAAGACGGTCTACCATCTGCCGTTGCAAGAGTCGCTTCACATGGCGTCCATCTCCAACGTCCTGAGTACGTGCGGGGTGCTTGCCTGCGCGTTGCTGATTGATCGGGTCGGGCGCCGCCGCTGGGCAATGGCCTGTTTTGTCATCAGCGGGATTCTGCTCGCCGTGCTTGGCATTCATGGCGCAGGCAGTGCATGGTCCGTGATGTTCCTGGGATCGTCGGCCTACGCGGTGATGGCGACTACCACTGTACTTCTGTACCTGTACACCCCTGAAATCTATCCGACCCGGATGCGCGCGATCGGTACGGGCCTCGCGACGTCCTGGCTGCGAGCCGCTTCTGCTGCTGCGCCTGCGATCGTTGGCGTCGTATTAACAGGGAAAGGTATCGCTGCGGTATTTATCCTGTTTGCCGTGGTCAGCGCAGTGGGCTTCTTTGTGGCTTCGCGAATGGTGGAGACGACCAATCGCGCGCTCGAAGAGATCTCTCCGTAACCGCTCGCATCCCCTTGCCGCTCCTTCTCCTGATGTGACTCAAGGGAAGGAGCGTCCTGGTTCGCAACACTGCTAATTTCAGCGCGACCGGTTCACAGATCGCGACAGAGATTCAACGCCGTCCGTTCGTAGTCCTGATCGGCTAGCGCACGGCAAAGGTCGCATATAACAATATGAATGGAGATAACCGAAATGAAAAAGACACAACGGGTCATGGCCCGAGCTTCTGTGCGGAAAGTCGGTGGCACACTTGGCATAACAGCGATTCTAAGCTCCAGCCTCGCATTGACCTCTGTTGGCGCCCGCGCAGATGGTGGCTCCCAGGTCCAACTGTATGGAATCGTCGGCACCTATGTCGGCAGTGTCAAACGTAGTGACACGCCGCAATCCACGGTACTCATGGGCAGCGGCGGGCTGACCACTTCGTTCTGGGGAATCCGCGGCAAGGAAGATCTGGGCGGCGGCGTCAGCGCCATCTTCGCTCTTGAGAGCTTCTTTCAGCCACAGAACGGCGCACAGGGCCGCAATGCGACAGACCCGTTCTGGTCACGCAATGCGTATGTGGGCTTTCAGGGCGACTTCGGCCAGTTGACCTTCGGGCGGCAAAGAAATCCGACCTACACGGCGGAATCCCTCATCAATCCGTTCAGTTCGTCGACTGTCTTTTCTCCGCTCGTCCTTCAGACGTTCGTGACCAATTATGGTGGCACGATCATCGGTGATACGGTGTGGAATAACACCGCCAAGTACACAACACCGGACTTCAAAGGTTTCGGCGCAACAGTGATCTATGGCCTCGGTGGCGTTGCGGGTTCGCCCGGCGTCGGTAACCTCGGCGTTCACCTGAATTATCAAGGTCACGGTCTCACGGCCGTGCTGTCCGGCCAGCGCGTGCGCTACACCGCAGCTGGGCCGGTCGGCGCGCAGTACGCCTATCTCGCGGGCGCAGCGTACGATTTCAAGCTCGCAACGCTTTACGGGGCGTGGGCGATGACAAGTGACGTGAGCACGCCCACAGGCAGTCACACCTACGAGGCGGGTCTGTCGATCCCGTTCTCACCAGCCGACTTCCTCCTCGCCGAGTGGGCGCGTACGCAACGGTCCGGGCCGACCGCTGCGACCAACACCCTTCGCAACACCGCTTCTCTCGGCTACGACCACTTTCTGTCCAAACGTACGGACATTTACGCGATTTACTCTTATGACAAGCTGAGCGCTCACCCCACCGGCAACACCTTTGCCGTCGGCATTCGCCACACGTTCTAATTCCGAACCCGGTCGGTCCGCACCTACTTGATTGGACTCAGTGGACCATTGCACCGTGAGACATTCGGCAGGCGGGGCAACTGCCTCTATGAGTCTGCTCTGGGACTCGGTCCGCACAAACTCTGCCTGCGGGTGTCGGTTGTACCCTCGGAAGCGGCCGTCCCCGTTACGTGAGCCTGAACGGCAACTCAGGGTCGTGCGCGGAAGTTCGCTCCGCGGTTTCGTAGCTGCGAGGCGCATGGACTCCGAACTTCGGCGGTCGGCCATGAACTGCCCTTCGTGAGCCATGGAACGGTGCCATCTGGGCGATCGCTTTGCACACGAGAGCGGTCGTTTGGTTGGTCACCGAACTAGACGCCCTCTATAGAGCGAGGCCGAAGGCAACGCGGCGCGAAATGGTTCGGTTCCCCGATCTCGAAGCGGCCGTTGCAGCTCGACTGGCCGGCGCTATCTGCGAAACAGATGCGGCTGGCTGTCGATGATCCCGCGAATGAAGTCCCACACGAAGCGAATCCGCCTGGTCTTGAAGAGATCTTCAGGCGCCGCGAGCCATAACGTGCGCGTGATTTGCGCGTGGTCGGGAAACAGATTGATCAGGTCCTGGCGGCCCGTGGCGACATACGGCGTCAGAAGGCCGATGCCCATGCCAGCTGCGACGGCCTCACGTTGCGCGAGTACGCTCGTCGACGTGAATCGTCTCTTCGGCTTCGATACGAGCTCGTCAAGGATGCGATAGCGCTCGCTCACCGAGCCGTCGTGCACGTAGTCGACGAAGTCGTGCTCGGCGATATCGGCAAGGTCGCGAATGGGCGCGTGCGTGTCAAGATAGGCGCGCGAACTGTAGAAGAAGTAATCGACATCGCCGAGACGCGTGACCGTGTAGCGGCCCATCTGCGGCGGCTCCAGCGTGACGAGAATCTCGACCTCGCGCGTGACCAGACTCGGGAACTGCGGTTGCGCCATCAACTCGACGAGAAGCTCGGGCTGCTGCCTGTTGAGCTCGACAATGCCCGATGCCAGCACATGAATGCCGAACGCCTCAGGCGTGCCCACGCGCACCGTGCCGTGAATCGCGGACGACTGGCTCATGTGTTCCTCGAGCGCGCCGAGCATCGCGTTCTCCATGCGCTCCGCGTGCGGCACGAGCGCCTTGCCAGCGTCGGTGAGGGAATAGCCGTTACGCCGCCGGTCGAACAGCACTGCGCCGAGCGATTCTTCCAGCCGATTGATGCGGCGCGATACCGTTGAATGCTCGACATTCAGGCGTTCGCCGGCTGTGGAGATCTTCCCCGTGCGTGCGACTTCGAGGAAGTATCGAAAGTCGGTCCATTCCAGATCGTTCTTCATGATCTCCGTTCGCCGTCTCGTCATGTCACGACGATAGCCGATGATGATGGGATACGGATCAATCATCGCATGCTCCGGCGGGCTGCATCGATGAAGCGCGGGCGGGCGCGAGCAGCCCGCCCGGTGACTGGAACGCGTGCGGCCTTAAAACGCGAACGAAAGCGCAGGCTGCGTGCGGGCCTGCAGTTCCTCGCGCGACACGCCCGGAGCGAGCTCCTTCACGACGAGGCCTTCGTCCGTCACATCGATGACCGCGAGATCCGTGATGATCCGGTTCACGACACCTGCGCCTGTCAACGGCAACGCGCAGCGCCGCAGAATCTTCATTTCACCGGTACGCGTGGTGTGCTCCATCAGCACGACGACGCGCCGCGCCCCGCCGACGAGATCCATCGCGCCGCCCATGCCCTTGACCATTTTGCCGGGGATCATCCAGTTCGCGAGATCGCCGGCCTCGCTGACCTGCATCGCGCCGAGTATCGACTGATCCATGTGGCCGCCGCGGATCATCGCGAAGGACATCGACGAGGCGCAGATCGATGCGCCCGGGACCATCGTGATGGTCTGTTTGGCGGCGTCGATGAGATCGGGGTCGATCTCGTCCTCATAAGGCGGCTCGCCGATGCCGATCAGCCCGTTCTCGGATTGCAGCCAGACCTGCATGCCGTCGGGCACGTGCTGAACGACCTTCGTCGGCAACCCGATGCCGAGATTCACATAGTCTCCGTCGCGGAGTTCGGTGGCCGCTCGGGCCGCCATTTGCTCGTGGTTCCAGGCCATGATTTGCTCTCAGTTGCCGCGCGCGCGAAAGCTTCTGCGTTCGATGCGCTTGTCGGGATGACGGTTCAGGACGATGCGGTCGACGAAGATGCCGGGCAGGTGCACGTCATCGGGATCGATCTTGCCGATCTCGACGATCTTCTCGACCTCGGCGATGGTGATGTTGCCCGCCATCGCGACATCGGGATTGAAGTTGCGCGCCGTGCGCGAGAACACGAGATTGCCCGCGCGGTCCGCAACCGATGCCTTCACCAGCGAGACATCGGCGTTCAACGCGGTTTCCATGATGTAGCGCTTGCCCCCGAAGACGCGCGCTTCCTTGCCTTCGGCGATCACCGTGCCCACGCCCGTGCGCGTGAAGAACGCGGGAATGCCGGCGCCGGCCGCGCGCAGGCGTTCGGCGAGCGTGCCTTGTGGCGTGAATTCGAGTTCGAGCTCGCCCGATAGATACTGGCGTTCGAATTCCTTGTTCTCGCCGACATAGGACGACACCATCTTTCGGATCTGTCGCGTCCTGAGAAGAATGCCCAGGCCGAAATCGTCGATGCCTGCGTTGTTGCTGATGCAGGTGAGATCGTTCACGCCGCTGTCGCGAAGCGCGAAGATGAGGTTCTCCGGGATGCCGCACAGGCCGAATCCGCCGATGGCAATGGTTTGCCCGTTCCCGACGACGCCGGCGAGCGCGTCTTCGGGTGTCTCGAATACCTTCTCCATTTCTAGGAGTATGCGCGGCAGAAATCTGATGTCATCCGGCCGAGCCGGGTAAGCGTTGTTAGGAGATGCCAATAAGCTATCTTCCCTACGAGCCGCAGCAGCAGATGTTGCTGCCCCACGCGCTGCAAGACTGGCTGCCTGAAGGGCACCTGGCCTATTACATCAGCGACACGGTGGATTCGCTCGACCTGTCAAGCTTCCATGCGCGGTATGCGGGCGGCGGCCCGCGCAATCAACCCTTTCATCCGGCGATGATGGTGAAGGTGCTCGTCTACGGCTATGCGACCGGGGTGTTCTCGTCGCGCAAGCTGGCCAGGAAGCTGCATGAAGATGTCGCGTTCCGGGTCCTCGCCGCGGGCAACTATCCGGCGCATCGCACGCTTTGCGACTTTCGCGCCTTTCACTTGAAGGAACTGTCGGACCTGTTTGTGCAAGTGGTGAAGCTGGCCAAGGAATGCGGACTGGTCAAGCTCGGGACGATTGCCGTTGACGGCACGAAGATCAAGGCCAATGCGTCGCGTCATAAGGCGATGAGTTACGAGCGGATGAAGAAAGCCGAGCTGGAACTCAAAGAACAGATCGATGCGCTGCTGGCCAAGGCGAA
>NZ_FCOX02000089.1 GCF_900044055.2 Caballeronia calidae
CCCAACCCTGCCTGCATGGAACTACCGCATCTACTCAACAAGCGCTGCATAGCGGGAAGTTATTTCGGTAACGATCCTTAGCCCTAAAACGACAACGGGGTATGACCGGCGGATAACCCACTGATGCCAAAGCGATTCCCGCACGGACGTGAGCGTTGCTGCGCGCCCACGCCAGTCGCGTAAATACGGATTGGGCAGGCCGGCGAAAAGTGCGTCGGATCGATACGGCATCCGAAGCATCGTTCGAAAGGAGCGCGTTTCGTCCCGTCGCACGCGTAAAAACGACGCGGGCCGCGACGCGAGAATCGCGCCGCGGCCCGTGCCGGTCCAGCCGGGAGGCTTACTTCGCCAGTTGCAGCTTGCCGTCGATGCGGCGGTTCAGGCCGAGCGGATTCTCGGTCTTGAGCGCATCGGGCAGGAGCGCGTCAGGCAGATCCTGATAGCTCACCGGGCGCAGGAAGCGGTTGATCGCGAGGCTGCCGACCGACGTCGAGCGGCCATCCGCCGTCGACGGGAACGGGCCGCCGTGAACCATCGCGTGACCGACTTCCACGCCCGTGCCGAAGCCGTTCACCAGCAGGCGGCCGGTGCGGCGCTCGAGCGCGGGCAGGACGCGGCGCGCATCGGCGTAATCGGCTTCGTCGATATGCAGCGCCGACGTCAGCTGGCCTTCCAGCGATTCGACCAGCGCGAGCATCGTGGCGAGGTCCGGGCAGCGCACGACGAGCGACGACGCACCGAAAATCTCTTCCTGCAGCGCGTGGCTCTTGCGGAACGCTTCGGCGGTGGTGACGAAGAGCGCCGACTGGCCCTGATTGTCGCCCTTGGCCTCGACGCCGCGCGCGGCCGTCGTCACGCCCGCTTCCTCGGCGGCGCGCGCCACGGCGCCCTGATACGTCTTGCAGATGCCCGGCGTGAGCATCGTCTGCGCGGCGGTTTCTTTCAGCGCCGCGGATGCCGCTTCGATGAACGTGTCGAGATCCGGACCGTCGACGGCGAGGATCAGACCCGGGTTCGTGCAGAACTGGCCCGCGCCCAGGATCAGCGACGACACGAACGCCTTCGCGATCGCTTCGCCGCGGTTCTTGAGCGCCGCCGGGAACAGCAGAACCGGGTTGATGCTGCTCATTTCCGCGTAGACGGGAATCGGCTCGGGACGTGCCGCGGCGATCTTCATGAGCGCCGTGCCGCCGCCGCGCGAGCCGGTGAAGCCCGCCGCCTTGATGCGGTTGTCCGCCACGAGACCCTGGCCGATATCACGGCCGCTGTCGAACAGCAGCGAGAACGTGCCTTCGGGCATGCCGCAATCCTTCACGGCCTTCTGCACCGCGCGGCCGACGAGTTCCGCCGTGCCCGGATGCGCCGAGTGCGCCTTGACGATGACCGGGCAACCCGCTGCGAGCGCGGACGCCGTGTCGCCGCCCGCGACCGAGAACGCGAGCGGGAAGTTGCTCGCGCCGAACACGGCGACCGGGCCGACGCCGATATGGCGCAGACGCAGATCCACGCGCGGCAGCGGCTTGCGCTCGGGCTGCGCCGGATCGATGCGCACGCCGAGGAAATCGCCGTTGCGGACCACGTCCGCGAACATGCGCAACTGGCCGACGGTGCGGCCGCGCTCGCCTTCGAGGCGCGCACGCGGCAGGCCGCTTTCGATCATGCAGCGCTCGATCAGGTCGTCGCCGATATCTAGGATGTTTTGCGCGATCGTTTCGAGAAACTTGGCGCGCGCTTCGGGCGCGGTTTCGCGATAAACGTCGAACGCGGTCCACGCGAGTGCCGCCGCGCGGTCGAGATCGGCGAGCGTCGCGCCGCCGAAAGCCGGTTCGATGGCCGCGCCGGTCGATGCGTTGACGGCCTTGATCGAGCCGTTCGAGCCGAAGACCGATTGCTGACCGATGAGCAGGTTGCCAGTGAGTTGCATGTTGTCTCGTCCTTGCTGGAAGTGATTCGCGGCGGCCAGTTGTACGATGACCGCCACCTTGCCCGACTATACGATCTCGCGCGGGCGGCTGTATAGTGAAACCTTTCCATCGCTTGATCGCTTTTTGGAATCACCCCGCGCTTTCCGGCAGGCTGAAGGATGAAGAACACGCTCGATGTACTGATGTCGCGACTGCGCATGAAGCAGCTGCAATTGCTGATCGCGCTCGACGATCACAAATCGCTGCACAAGGCATCGAGCGCGATGGCGATGACGCAATCCGCCGCGAGCAAGGCGCTCGCCGAGCTCGAATCCATGCTGGAAGCGCCGCTGTTCGAGCGCGCGAAGAGCGGGCTGATCCCCAATCCGTTCGGCCGCTGCGTCGTGCGCTACGCGCGCGTGCTCGCCGCCGACCTGAACGCGCTGTGCCAGGAAGTCGCGCAGATCCGCGCGGGCACGGGCGGGCGGCTCACGTTGGGCACGATCATGGGCGCGGTGCCGGGCGTCGTCGCGCCGATCGTCAACGAAATGCACGCGAAACATCCGGATCTCGCCATCGAGATCGTCGAGGATACGAGCGCGCGCATGTTGCCGATGCTCGACGACGGCCGCGTCGATCTCGTCATCGGCCGGTCGAGCGTGTCGGAGCAGCCGTCGAAGTATCACTATCAGCCGCTCGCGGACGAGCCGCTATGCATCGTCGTCGGGCACGGTCACGAGCGCACGGGCGCGCGCGAAGTCGGCTTCGAGGATCTCGCGCATTACCGCTGGGTGACCTACCCGAGCTATATGCCGATGAGCGCGCTGCTCGAACGCGAGCTCGACCTCGCCGGCCTGCCGATGCCCGCGAACCCCATCTCCACCGCCTCGCCGCTCATGACGGTGACGCTGCTGCAGGAAAGCGCCGAGCTCGTGTCGATCCTGCCGGCGAGCGTCGCGAAGGTGTTCGAGCGCGCCGGCATGCTGCGCATCCTGCCGGTGCGCATGAAATCGAAATCGCAGACTTACGGCATCGTCACGCGCAAGGGCGGGGCGCTGTCGCCGGCGGCGCGGCAGTTCGTGCAGATGCTGCGCGAGCACAGCAGGCCGCATTGAGTCTCAACGCGTCGCGACGATGAAAATGCGCGGGAAGGGCAGCAGCACCGTGCCGTCGTCGAGCACCGTGTACGCGGCTTTCAGCCCGGCGCGATAGCGGTCGAGATACGCGGTGGTTTCCTGCGCGTCGAGCTTCGCGAGGAACGGCCTGAGCCCGCTGCCACTGAACCATTCGATGATCGCATCGACGCCGCCCTGAAGCGGATGATGGTACGTGGTGCGCCACACGTCGACGCGCGCGCACTGCGGCTTGAGCAGCGAGTAATACCAGTCCGCGCGATAGCGGGCGGTGCGTTCCGCGCCCTTCAGCTTGTCGCGCCACGGACCGTCCGCGGCGACTTCCCGCATCAGCCGGTGCGCGGGCTCGTCGAGATTGTCGGGCATCTGCACGGCGAGCTGGCCGCCTTGCGCGAGCCTGCCGACGAGCTTCGGCATCAGCGTCTCGTGGTCGGGCACCCACTGCAGCGACGCGTTCGCGAGAATCAGATCGAACGGGCCTTCGGCATCCCACGCGGCAATGTCCGCCAGTTGAAAGTCGACGTGCGGCAGGCGCTTTTTCGCCGCGTCGATCATGTCGCGCGAGTTGTCGACGCCGGTCACGCGGGCGTCCGGCGCGCAGGCCAGAAGCGTCTCGGTCGAGTTGCCGGGGCCGCAGCCGAGATCGACCGCCGTGCGCGCAGCGGAGACTTGCGTCGCGTTCAAAAGATCGCGGACGGGGCGCGTGCGCTCAGCCTCGAACAGCGTGTATTGCCGGGCTTGCCAGTCGGCCGATGGATTCGTCATGTCGGGCTCCAGTCGATGTGCTCGTGTTGGGAACAGACGCGATTCTGGACGTCCCCGCGCCCAGCGTAAAATGAATTTATGCTGCGGATTATTTGGTTTTTCTTATGAAAATCGACACGCTGGGCGTGCAGGCGTTCGTCGCCATCGCCGATCAGGGAAGCTTCAGGGGCGCGGCCGAGCGTCTCAACATCACGCAGACGGCGATCACGCAGCGTTTGCAGAAGCTGGAGGACTTTCTCGGCGTGCCGCTGATCGAGCGCACCACGCGGTCGATGAATCTCACCGAAACCGGGCGCACGTTCCTGCCGCAAGCGCGGCGCCTGCTCGCGGAACTGTCCGCCGCGCTCGTCGAGATTCGCGAGACGGGGATGGCGCAGCGCGGCGATGTGTCGATCGCCTGCGTGCCGACCGTCGGCGTGCAGTATCTGCCGCGCGTGTTGCAGGCGTATTCCGCGCGCTATCCGCATAACCGCATCCGGATTCTGGACCACGCGTCGTCGGCGGTGGCGCAGGCGGTGCTGCATCGGGAAGTGGAGTTCGGCATCAAGATCGCGGGCGAGCATCATCCGGATCTGCATACGGAGCCACTCGTCGCGGACAGCTACGTGCTCGTCTGTCATCGCGATCATCCGCTCGCGAAGCGCAGGCGGATCGCGTGGCGCGCGCTGGCCGACCATCCGCTCATTCTCGCGGGCGACGTGAGCGGCAACCGCGCGCTGATCGATGCGGCGCTGGAGGGTAGCGGCATCGAACTGCATTCGTTCTATGAAGTGCAGCGCAGCTCGACGGCGCTCGGGCTCGTCGCGCAGCGCGTCGGCGCGGCGGTGGTGCCGGCGCTCGCGATTCAGAAGGACGCGTACCCGACGGTGCGCGCGATCGAACTCGTCGAACCGACGGTCACGCGCTCGCTCGTGCTCGTCACGCGCAAGACGGCGTCGCTGTCGCCCGCGGCGCAGGCGCTCTACGCGATGCTGATGAATTCGCGCGACGGCATCTGAAGTGAATACTGAATCCGGTGGGCGTTCCGGCCTCCCGCGAAGTCTCGGAAAATCCAGGACAAAACTCGGAATTGCAACTTCGCCGCGAGCATCGCGCCTATACTGGCGAAGCATCCGCGGGCGGTTCCGGGCGAAATCGGGAATTGCTTCCGACGGCATATCACGATCACCATGCGCGCCGCCATCCGGCGCCTTCAGCAATCGGGGGCTCGCAGATGAGCGACACGTCAGTCGGCGGCTTGAAGGGTCTCGTGGCCGCGCTGCGCGAGCAGCAAGACGCGCTCACCGAGCAATGGATGAAGCTCGTGTTCGGCGATCAGGAAGTCGAACATTCTGATCAACTCACGTATCGGCAGCTCGCGGATCATCTGCCGAGCATCTTCGACGAAATCTGCATCGTGCTCGAATCGCGCAACCTGCGCGACCAGGAAGGCGCGATCGAGCGCAATGCGCGGCAGCACGGGCAATGGCGCTGGCAGCAGGGCTATCGCGTGGACGAACTGGTGCGCGAGCTCGATCTGTTCCGTCAGGTGTTGCTGCTCGCGATCGGCGAGTACGCGGCTTCGCATGCTGACTTCTCGCGCGCTGACGAAGAGCACGCGCGCCTCATGACCGACGAAGTCGTGAGCTTCGTCACGCTGGCGTCGATTCGCGAGGCGATCGGCGAGCGCGATCGCAAGATCGACGAGTACACCGGCATGCTCGAGCGCGCGAACTACGAGCTGACGTTGAGGCAGAAGCTCATCAGCGATCTCTACGAGACGCGCATGCAGATCACGCGGCGCGTCGCGCACGACCTGCGCAATTTCCTGAACGTATTCTCGACGGCGCTGCAGCTCGCCGCGCGCTCGCCCGCGAAGCGCGACACGGCGCTCGGGCTCGCGAACCGGCAAGTCGCGGACATGGCGACGCTCGTCGACGAAATGGTCGAATATTCGAAAGTGCTCGGCGACGATTCGGTGCTGACCGTCGAACCCTTCGATCTCGTCGCTCTCTTCGACGAACTGATGCAGGCGTGCCGCGTCGCGACCGAGGCGAAGGGACTGAAGCTCATCGGTCACCTGGATCCGGCGCTCGGCGCGGTGACGTCGAATCGTCTGAAGGTGAAGCAGGTCGCGCTGAATCTGCTGTCGAACGCGATCAAGTACACGACGTCGGGGGAAATCGCGCTGTCCATCGTCGCGGTGCCCGAGGCGCGCTGGAAGCTGCACGTCGCGGACACGGGCGTCGGCATCAGCGCGGCGGATCAGGAGCGCGTGTTCGAGGAATTCGAGCGCGCCGCCGATGATGACATCCCCGGCGCGGGCCTCGGGCTCGCCATCGTCAAGGAATTGTCGCGCACGCTGGAAGGCGAGTTGCGGTTCACGTCGTCGAAAGGGCACGGCAGCGTGTTCGAAGTGACGTTCCCGATGGTGCTCGAGCCGAAGGCCCCGGAAGGCCAGTAAACGAAAAAAGGCGAACGGGTCGCCCCGTCCGCCTTCCGGTCACTACGACGCGTGAGCTGTGCGCTCAGGCCGCCGCTTCTTCTTCGACCACTGCTTCGTCTTCCACCGACGCGCGGATCAGATGATCGAACGCCGACAGCGATGCCTTCGCGCCTTCGCCGACCGCGATCACGATCTGCTTGAACGGCACCGTCGTCACGTCGCCGGCGGCGAACACGCCGGGCAGCGACGTCGCGCCCTTGGCATCGACGACGATCTCGCCGTGCTTCGACAATTCCACCGTGCCCTTCAGCCACTCGGTGTTCGGCACGAGACCGATCTGCACGAACACGCCTTCCAGCTCGACGTGATGGCTCGCGCCCGTCGCGCGGTCCGTGTACGTGAGGCCGTTGACCTTCTTGCCGTCGCCGCTGATTTCGGTGGTTTGCGCCGACGTGACGATCGTCACGTTCGACAGGCTGCGCAGCTTCTTCTGCAGCACCGCGTCGGCGCGCAGTTCGTCGCCGAACTCGATCAGCGTCACCGCCGACACGATGCCCGCGAGATCGATCGCCGCTTCCACGCCCGAATTGCCGCCGCCGACCACCGCGACGCGCTTGCCCTTGAAGAGCGGGCCGTCGCAGTGCGGGCAGTACGCCACGCCGCGGCCGCGATATTCGCGCTCGCCCGGCACGTTGATCTCACGCCAGCGCGCGCCGGTCGACAGAATCACGGTCTTCGCCTTCAGCACCGCGCCGCTCGCGAGATGGATCTCGTTGACGCGGCCCGGCACGAGCTTGTCGGCGCGCTGCACGTCCATCACGTCGACTTCATAGCTCTTCACGTGCTGTTCGAGCGCAACCGCGAACTTCGGTCCTTCGGTTTCCTGCACGGAGACGAAGTTTTCGATTGCCATCGTGTCGAGCACCTGGCCGCCGAAGCGCTCCGCGACGACGCCCGTCGCGATGCCCTTGCGCGCCGCGTAGATCGCCGCCGCCGCGCCGGCAGGACCGCCGCCGACGATCAGCACGTCGAACACCGGCTTGTTTTCCAGTTCCTTCGCGGCCCGCGCCGATGCGCCCGTGTCCAGCTTCGCGAGAATTTCCTTCACGCCCATGCGGCCCGACCCGAAGCTCTCGCCGTTGACGAACATCATCGGCACGGACATGACCTGACGCGCTTCGACTTCCTGCTGGAACAGCGCGCCGTCGATCGCGACATGTTTGATGCGCGGATTGATGATCGCCATCACGTTCAGCGCCTGCACGACTTCCGGGCAGTTCTGGCACGAGAGCGAGAAATACGTTTCGAAGGCGAAGTCGCCGTCGAGGTTGCGAATCTGCTCGATGGTGGCGTCATCCAGCTTGATCGGATGGCCGCCCGCTTGCAGCAGCGCAAGCACGAGCGACGTGAATTCATGGCCCATCGGGATGCCGGCGAAGCGGATGCCCGCGGGCTTGCCCGCCTCGCCGATGGTGAACGACGGACGGCGCACGCTGGCGTCCTCTTTCTCGACGACGCTGATCTGCGCGGACAGCGAGGCGATTTCGTCGAGCAGGCTTTTCAGCTCGCGCGACTTGTCGCCGTCGTCGAGGAAGGCGACGAGTTCGATCGGCCGGGTGACTTTTTCCAAATACGCTTTCAACTGATTCTTGAGATTGGCGTCGAGCATGGCGATGTCCGTTCCTTGACTTGGGTATTGCAGACGCGTTGCGCCGCGACGCTGCGAAAATCGCAGCGCCGGACGAACACGTTTTCTGGGGTGAACCCGCCGCTGAAACGCGGCAGGTTCGATGCAGCGCTCGTGAGGTACGAGGCTTAGATCTTGCCGATCAGGTCGAGCGACGGGGTCAGCGTTTCAGCGCCCGGCGTCCACTTGGCGGGGCACACCTGACCCGGGTTCTTGGCGATGTATTGCGCTGCCTGAACCTTGCGGAGCAGTTCGCCTGCGTCACGGCCGATACCGTTGTCGTGCACTTCGCACAGCTTGATCTCGCCTTCCGGGTTGATCACGAACGTGCCGCGCAGCGCCAGGCCTTCTTCCTCGATCAGCACGTCGAAGTTGCGCGAGATCGCGAGCGTCGGGTCGGCGAGCATCGGATACTTGATCTTCTGGATCGTGTCCGACGTGTCGTGCCATGCCTTGTGCGTGAAGTGCGTGTCGGTCGACACCGAGTAGATTTCCACGCCCAGCTTCTTGAATTCTTCGTAGCGGTCAGCCAGATCGCCCAATTCGGTCGGGCACACGAACGTGAAGTCGGCCGGGTAGAACACGAATACCGACCACTTGCCCTTCAGGCTTTCATCGGTGACGGTCACGAATTCGCCATTGTGGTAGGCGGTTGCTTTGAACGGCTTGACTTGGCTGTTGATGATGGGCATTACCAGGTTCCTTTTGGAGTGGTGTTGAAGAAGTGAGTGAACTATACAGGAAAGCTATCGTTGCTGAGAATTGGATTGATTTTATTGTCGAGATAGAGCGGGGCTATCGGCCCGATATGCCTCGTTTTCCCGCAGGCGGCACCCCGCTTGCGTCCAGCTGTGTTCCATCTTCTTAAGCAGGTGGCGGCTTACATCTGCATTTCAACCGGAGGCGGTATGAAAATCGGAATTATCGGGGCCGGGAATATCGGCTCCGTTCTGGCACTGAGATTCAGCGAGAACGGGCATGACGTGCGCATCGCCAATTCGCGCGGACCGGCGTCGCTCGCCGACATCGGGCGCGAAACCGGCGCGACGGCCGTCGAGGCGCGCGACGCGGTGAAGGGCGCGGACGTCGTCGTCGTGACGATTCCCGAGGCGAAGGTACCGAGTTTGCCGAAGGACCTGTTCGCGGGCGTGCCGGTAAGCGTCGTCGTGGTCGATACCGGCAATTACTATCCGCAGCAGCGCGACGGGCGCATCGAGGGCATCGAGAAAGGCACGCCGGAGAGCCGCTGGGTCGAGCAGCAGATCGGGCGGCCGGTCGTGAAGGCGTTCAACAATATTTACGCGGACCATTTGCGCAAGCGCGGCAAACCGTCCGGCACGGCGGGGCGCATCGCGCTGCCGGTCGCGGGCGACGACACGAAGGCGAAAGCCGTCGTGATGAAGCTCGTCGACGAGATCGGCTTCGATCCCGTCGATGCCGGCGAGATCGACGATTCGTGGCGCCAGCAGCCCGCCACGCCTGTCTACACCGGCGATTTCGATGCGGCCGGCGTGCGCGCGGCGCTCAAGCAGGCCGATCCGATCCGCAAGCCCGAATGGCGCGCGACGGACAAGAGCCCGGGCACGTTCGAGAATCCCGCGTGACGAAGCGGCGCCGATAAGCGGAACGCCCGTACGGGAAAGCGCGGGAAGCGGCGCGCGACGTGCGACAATCTGCAAACTTTCCCGATGGGCTTTACCATGACGAACCGGGCTGGCGCGCATCATCCGCTATCGTCCGGCGTCGTGGACTCGCAGATTGACCTATGAAAACCGCTTCTCCCCCGCAGGACGTGCAGGCGTCGCAACACCGCTTCGGCGAGTGCGACGAGTGCGCGGATATCGAACTCGTCGCGAACGCGACCATTCCGACCCGCTACGGCACCTTCGGCTCGTATGTTTATCGCGTGAAGCACACGAGCGTCGAGCACATCGCGTTCGTGATGGGCGACGTGAGCAACGGCGAGTCGGTGCTGACGCGCCTGCATTCCGAATGCGTGACCGGCGACGTGTTCGGCTCCTACCGCTGCGACTGCGGCGAGCAGCTCGATCTGGCATTGCGTTATATCGCCGCGGAAAGCCGCGGCATCCTGCTGTACCTGCGCGGGCATGAAGGGCGCGGCATCGGCCTCGCGAACAAGATCCGCGCGTACGCGCTGCAGGAGCAGGGGCTCGATACCGTCGATGCGAACCTGCACCTCGGCTTGCCCGACGACGCCCGCGAGTACGATTCCGCCGCCGCGATTCTGCGGTCGATGAACGTGAAGTCGGTGCGGCTGATGAGCAACAATCCGTCGAAGTTCGACACATTGCTCAAGCACGATATTCCGGTCTGCGAACGCGTCGCGCTCGCCATTCCGATGCGCGAGGAAAACGAACGCTATATCAAGACGAAGCAGGCGCGCTTCGGGCATTACTTCGACGAGAACGAATAAAACGCGCGCTCACTGCGCGTCGTGAAAAATCACGCCGAGCATATGCCGCCGCCCGGAGCGCAGGCGGCTCACGCCGTGCTTCATGTTCACGCGATACGGCCCGCGCGTGCCCTGCACCGGCCGATGATGCACCGCGAAGAACACCGCATCGCCCTGTGCCAGCGGCACGACCTCCGCGCGCGACTGCATCCTCGGGCGCTGCTCGGTCATCACGAATTCGCCGCCGGTGAAATCGCGGTCGGGCGCCGAAAGCAGAATCGCCATCTGGATCGGAAAGACGTGCTCGCCGTACAGATCCTGATGCAGACAGTTGAAATCGCCGGGGACGTAGCGTAGCAGGAGCGGCGTCGGCCGCGTCTGCCCCGCGCGATGACAGCGCTCGACGAACGCTTCATGCTCGCGCGGATAGCGCGTCTCGATGCCCATCACGTCGTTCCAGCGATTGGCGATCGGTGCGAGATGCGGATACGCGGCGCGCCGCACATCGGCGACGGCATCGGGCAGCGGATACGCGAAGTACTTGTATTCGCCGCGCCCGAAGCCGTGCCTTTCCATCACCACGCGGCTGCGAAAGATGCCGTCGCGATCGTACAGCGCGGCGAGCGCATCGCATTCGTCGCGCGAGAAGAGCGCGGGCGCCGTGGCGCAACCGAAGCTGTCCAGTTGGGCTTCGAGATCGGCCCAGTCGAGCGCGTCGATGCGTTCTGCAATGTCGTCGGCGGTCGCGCGTTCGAGCACTTTCATATCGTTTCTCCGGATCTGCGTGAATGTGCCTGCAGTGTGCGCTCGGCGCCCGACGCACGCACTCCGGGTCTTGCTGCGCAATTCGGATGAAGCGCTTTCAATGCGCCATCGCAGATTCGGTGATGCGCTCCTGCAGCGCCGTCTTGCGCGCGGCCATCGTCGCGGCCAACGCGATGAGGTCGATCTGCGTCCTGCGCACTTCGGGGAAAAGCGTCGATTCCTCTTCCTCGATGTGATGCGTCGTGTTCTCCTTCAGCACCTTGACGGTCGCATCGAAACCGTCGTCGCCGGCGCTCAGGCTCGCGAACCGTTCGATCAGCGTCTTGACGAGAAAATGCTCGACGTAAGCCTCATCCACGTCAATGCGCGCGTGCGTGTCGAGCGCCTTCTGCGCGGCGGGATACAGCATCTCTTCCTCGACGATCGTGTGGATCGTCAGCAACTCGCAGGCGCGCTGCACGAGCGTGTTCTTGCGTTCGAGATCGGCGGGTTCCGCGCGATCCAGGGCGTCGAACAACTGTTCGATGGCGCGATGATCGGCTTCGAGCATGTCGATCGCATCGATGGGGCGCGGGGTGTGGGCGGGGGACATGGTGTTTCTCCAAAGGGACGCTTTCGGCCCGGCTGGGACATCTCCGTGTCCCGAGGTGCCGAAATAGAGCAAGACGGATGCCCGCGATGCCCCTTCTTAACGGCGCGGTTTCAACCCCGCTAAATAGTCGAATCCCTCGAATCGTGCAGGTCACGTTGCCGCAGCACTTTCACCTGCCACCACGCAGGCAGGAGGCGGCGCACCTCGGCGCGCGCGAAGCGGTCGTCGATCAGAAAGAGCACGCCGCGATCGAGCGGACCGCGGATCACGCGTCCGGCCGCCTGCACGACTTTCTGCAAGCCGGGAAAAAGATACGTGTACGCGTAGCCTTCGCCGAATGCCTCGTGCATGCACGCCTTCATCTGCTGGTTGACGGGGTTCAGTTGCGGCAGTCCGAGCGTTGCCACGAAGGCGCCGATGAGCCGCGTGCCGGGCAGATCGATCGCCTCGCCGAACGCGCCGCCGAGCACCGCGAAGCCGATGCCGCGCCCGTCGGGCACGAAGCGATCGAGAAATTCGCGCTGCGCCGCCTCGCTCATCGCGCGGGACTGCTGCCAAAAGGGAATCGACGGATGCCGCGCCGCGAGCGCGGCCGCCACTTGCGCCAGATACTCGAAGCTGCTGAAGAAGCTCAGATAGTTGCCCTCGGCGCGGAAAAACTGCCCGGCGATGAGATCGGCGATGCGGTCCACCGATCGCTCGCGGTCGCGATAGCGCGTGGACAGATCGGCGATGGCGCGCACGTCGAGCTGTTCGGCGCAAAAGGGCGATTCGACGTCGATCCGCACGCTCGATGCGGGCAGACCGAGCGTATCGGCGTAAAAGTGCGCGGGCGTGAGCGTCGCGGAAAAGAGCGCGGCGCTGTGCGCGCGCGCGAATCGCGGCGCGAGATGCGGCGCGGGAATCACGTTGCGCAGGCACAGCGAGGCGTTGCGCTTCTTCGCGCTTGCGCTTGCGCCGGTGAGCGTGATGTCGAAGATCGAATGCGAGCCGAAGCGCTCCGCGATGCGCGTGAAATGCACGGCGTCGAAATAGAAGCGCAGGGTGTCGGGCGTGAAGACGTCGGGCTGCTCGCCGAGGGTTTCGGTCATCAGCGAGACGGCTTGCCCGAGCGCGGTCAGGAAGCGCGCGGGCGGCTCCGCATGAGCCGCGTATTCGATGCCCGCCGCGTTCTGTTCGCCCGCCGTCTCGCTCCAGCTGCGCGCGACGCGGCCGAGCGCCTTCTTCAGCAACGGCGGCGCGGCTCGGCGCATCGCGTTGAAGGCGGCCTGATCGAGCGTCGCGGAATACATGCCGCGCGCACGTTCGACGAGGTTGTGCGCTTCGTCGACGAGCACCGCCACGCGCCAGCGATTCGCCTCCGCGAGCGCGAAGAGCATCGCGCTCGTATCGAAGTAATAGTTGTAGTCGCCGACGATCACATCGGCCCAGCGCGAAAGCTCCTGGCTCAGATAGTACGGACAGACTTCATGCCGGCGCGCGACTTCGGCGACCGTCGCCCGATCGAGCTGCGCGTAGTCGAGCGCGGCGGCGCGCGCAGCCGCGAGGCGATCGTAGAAGCCGCGCGCGAGCGGACACGAATCGCCGTGACACGCGCGATCCGGATACTCGCAAGCCTTGTCGCGCGCGACGAGCTCGACGACACGCATGGGCGTCGCGGCGAGCGTCGTCAGCGCATCGAGCGCGAGCTGGCGGCCCGCGCTCTTCGCCGTGAGAAAGAAGATCTTGTCGAGCCGCTGGCCGGGCCACGCCTTGAGCAGCGGAAAGAGCGTGCCGACCGTCTTGCCGATGCCTGTCGGCGCCTGCGCGGCAAGGCATCGGCCGGACACCGCCGAGCGATACACCGCTTCGGCGAGCGCGCGCTGGCCGGGCCGGAAACCGGCGTGAGGGAAAGCGAGCGTTTTCAGCGCCTGATCGCGCGCCGCGCCATGCGCCAACTCCTGCTTCGCCCATGCGATGAAGCGTTCGCACTGCGCCTCGAAATGCGCGGCGAGCGCGTGGGCCGTCTGCGTTTCGACGAGCACGCTCTCCGTTTGTTCGACGATATCGAAATACACGAGCGCGATCTCGATGGTGTCGAGCCCGAGCTTGCGGCACATCAGATGCCCGTAGACGCGCGCCTGCGCCCAATGCAGATGCCGATGATTCTGCGGCATCGATTCGAGCTTGCCGCGATGCGTCTTGATCTCTTCGAGCCGGTTGAGCGCGGGATCGTAGCCATCGGCGCGGCCGCGCACGCAGAGCGGCCCGTATTCCGCCGAAAGCGATATTTCCTTCTGATATCCCGCCGCGCGCCGTCCGGTGACGGTCACGTGGCCCGCGACGCCTTCCTGCGCGCTCGGCGTCGGCGTGAAGCGCAGATCGAGATCGCCCTGTTTCGCCGTGAACTCGCACAGCGCGCGCACGGCGACGGTATAGGCGGGCTCGGATACTGTATGCATGTACAGCAGTCTAGCATGTGGGCATCGCGGCCCAGACGCGTTTCACGACGCTGCGCGCAGCAGTTCTCCGAGCGTTTTCATCGCGTTATCGATCTGCGCCGACCACGGATGGCCGAAGTTGATGCGCACGTAATTCCCGTACGCGTGACGCGCGGAGAAGATCGGCCCCGGCGTCACGTTGATGCCGTGTTCGAGGGCGCGACGGTGCAGCTGCATCGCATCGACATGCTCGGGCAGTTGCAGCCACAGGAAATAGCCGCCGTCGGGCCGCACGAACGCGACATTCGGCAGCCAGCGCGCGATCGCGCTTTCCATCGCGTCGCGTTGGGTGAGCAGCGCGCCGCGCAGCTTGCGCAGATGTTTGTCGAAGCCGCCGTGCTGCAGGTAATCCGCGATGCCCGCCTGGATCGGGATGCTGGTCGAGATGCTCGTCATCAGCTTGAGGCGCCGGATCGCGTCGGCGTAGCGGCCCGCGGCGACCCAGCCGAGCCGGTAACCCGGCGCGAGCGTCTTCGACAGCGACGCGCAATGCATCACCAGACCTTTCGTGTCGAAGGCTTTCGCGGGCGGCGGGCGATCCTGCGCGAAATGCAGTTCGCCGTAGACATCGTCTTCGATGAGCGGGACATCGTGCTTCGTGAGCAGGTCGACGAGCGCGCGCTTCTTCTCGACGGACAGCGTGACGCCCGTCGGATTCTGGAAGTTCGTCATGAACCAGCACGCGCGCACCGGATGCGTGCCGAGTGCTTCGGCGAGCGCGTCGAGATCGAGCCCTTCCCGCGAATCGACAGGAATTTCGACCGCGCGCAGGCCCAGATGCTCGACGGCCTGCAACGCCGCATAGAAGCACGGCGATTCGATCGCGACGACATCGCCCGGTTTCGTCACGGCCATGAGACAGAGCGTGAGCGCTTCCATCGCGCCGTTCGTGACGATGAGCTCCTCGACCGGCTGCGCGATCCCCATGCCGATGTACCGCAGCGCGATCTGCCGGCGCAAGGCCTCGTTGCCCGGCGGCATGTCGACCACGGTGCTCCACGGATCGAGCATGCGCGCCGCGTGCGCGAGCGACTTCGCGAGACGCGCCAGCGGAAACAGTGTCGGCGATGGAAACGCGGAGCCGAGCGGCGCGACATCCGGGCGCTTCACGGCATCCAGCACGGAGAAGACGAGGCTGCTCACGTCGATGGGCGCGGGTTCCTTGAGTGTCGCGTTCTCTTTTGGCGCGAGTGCGGCGCCGGGCGCGACGTAATAGCCGGAACGCTCGCGCGCGCGGATCAAGCCCCACTCTTCGAGCAGGTAATACGCGCGAAAGACCGTCGACTGGCCGACGCCGTATTGCGTCGTCAGATGCCGCACCGAAGGCAGGCGCGTGCCGACGGGCAGGCGGCCCGCGCGAATCTCGGCGGCCATCGTGTCGGCAAGGGCTTGGTAGCGCTTCATCGCGTGCGTGAGTGAAAGATCGCGCGAAGGCGTTGCGCGGCGCGAAATTGTCTCACACGGGTTCGCGAAGGAATATCGGTGCGCCGCGGTGCGTTTAATGGGCAAGCGGCTTAATCGCCGCGTCCGGCTCCTACGTTCCTTTCGAAGGTGATTCCATGAAGCTCGCCAGAATCGCAACAGTCGTGCTCGCATTGCTCGCCGGTCTGCTCGCGGGCTGTCAGACCGACAGCGGCGGCACGTCGTCGGGTACGTCGTCCAGCAGCGGCAGCAGCGGCGGATATTGAGCGCGCAGACGCTGCCGCCCGGATTGTCCGCGCCGCAGTTTCGCGCGGCGCTCGCGGCTTTCGCGGCGGCGCTCGGCGACGATGCGTTGCTGTCGAACGATGCCCCTTCGTATCTCGATCCGTTCGCGCCCGGCGACGCTGCCGCCCATGCACCGTCCGCCGTCGTCCTGCCGAAAGATGTCGATGGCGTACGCGCGGCCCTGGCGGTGGCGAACCGATATCGCGTGCCGCTCTGGACCGTATCCACGGGACGCAACTTCGCTTACGGCGGCGCTGCGCCACGCCTGCGCGGCTCGGTCGTGCTCGATTTGCGGCGGATGAACCGCATCATCGAGATCGATGAAACGCTGGGCCACGCGCTCGTCGAGCCGGGCGTGACGTATTACGACCTGCATCGCGCGCTCGGCATGCCGCGGCGCTTCTGGCTCGATCCGCCGGCGGCGGGCTGGGGCAGCGTGATCGGCAACACGCTCGAGCGCGGCTACGGCACGACGCCGTATGGCGACCACGCGGCCAGCCAGTGCGGCATGGAAGTGGTGCTGGCCAACGGCGATGTCGTGCGGACCGGCATGGGCGCGATGTCCGCGAGCCGCGACTGGCAAGTGTTCAAGAGCGGCTTCGGGCCGTCGTATGACGGCATGTTCATGCAGTCGAACTTCGGCGTCGTCACGAGGCTCGGCATCTGGCTCATGCCCGCGCCCGAGGGCTACATGATCTGCCGTTACGCGTTCGCGCACGAAGACGATCTCGAACGCGTCGTCGATACGCTGCGTCCGCTCCGGATGGACGGCACGATCCAAAGCAACGCGGTCATCGAAAACGCGGTGCGCTGGGCGGCGGGCGTGTCGACGCGGCGGCAATGGTTCGACGGCGAAGGCGCGATGCCCGACGACGCCATCGACACGATGGCGCGCAAGATCGGCATCGGGCGCTGGAATCTGCGCTTCTGTCTCTACGGGGCACCGTCGCTCGTGAAGGCGCGGCGCGATATCGTGCATGCGCGTTTCAAGCCGATCGCCGATGCGACGCTCTTCGAGATGCCGTACCGCGATGCATCCGTGGCACCCGAAGGCGGCGGCGATCGCGCGCAAGTCGGCATTCCGGGGCTCGAAGCGTTCAATCTGCTCAACTGGCGCGGCGGCTCGGGCGCGCATATCGATTTCTCGCCGATCTGCCCGCCGATCGGACGCGATGCCGTGAAGCAGGCGCGCATGGTGCGCGAGCGCGCCGCGCAATTCGGCTTCGATTATTACGGCGGCTTCACGGCGGGCGAACGCGCGATGCATCACATCTTCGCGGCGATTTTCGATAGCGACGATCCGAAGCAATCGCGCGATGCCGGCGCGCTGATCGAAACGCTGATCCGCGATGCGGGCGCGGCGGGCTACGGGCAATATCGCACGCATCTTTCGTATATGGACCTCGCCGCCGCGCAATACGATTTCAACGATCACGCGTTGATGCGGCTATCGAACACGATCAAGACCGCGCTCGATCCGAACGGCGTCCTGTCGCCGGGCAAGCAGGGCATCTGGCCTTCGCAGCGTTTCGACGGAGCTGCGCGATGAGCACCACACGCCGCGCGTTTCTCATTGCGACGGGTGCAACGGGATTGTTGCGGGCTACGTTCGGCGATGCGGCGCAGCCATCGGCGCGAACCTGGGTCATCGATCGAGAACTGCCGCAGAGCCGTGTCGTCGTGCGTCATGCGGCGCTGACGGGCGCGCGTATCGCATCGCTCACGGGCGATGCGGGCTGGTTGTGGATCGAGCGATTGTCGTCGTCACGGGCGATCAGCGGATTGACCCGCTTCGCCGACGCATTCGTGCTGATGCAACTGGGCGCGGAAATCGGCATGCGCGCGACGCGTCATCGCGGGTGGGAAGAGGGCGCCGTGCTCTGGACGCTCGAACGCGGCTGACATCGATTCGCTAAAATGACACGTGTCTCAATATTGCCGCGCATGGATGAAACGATGGAAGCCACGGACACGCACCCCCGCCTCATCTCGGACTGGCACGCCCACGTTTATTTCGATGCCGTGAGCCGCGACGCCGCGTGGCAACTGCGTCTCGTCATCGAGCAGGAATTCGCGAGCGAACTGGAAAGCGGCGCATTGCGGCTCGGACGGTTTCACGAGCGGCCGGTCGGACCGCATCCGATGTGGTCGTTCCAGCTCGGTTTCGGCGGCGACCTGCTCGCCCCGATGCTCGGCTGGCTCACGCTCAACCACGGCGCGCTCGATATCTTCATGCACCCGAATACCGGCAACGCGCTCGCCGATCACCGCGATTCGGCGGTGTGGATCGGCCGCTCGCATGAACTCGTGCTGCGCGGTCTGGGCGGCTAGGCACAAAAAAAGGCGGACAGCGTCCGCCTCTTTTCCCGACTTCCGGCGAGATTATTTCTTCACGCTCGCCGTTTTCGACGACACGACGCGCACGGCGGTCTGGCTCGCGATGGAGGCATCGTTTTGCGCGGCCTCGACCACTTGCTGCGCGGCCTTTCTGGCGGCTTCATAAGCCGAATTGGCGGATTCCGTCGCGGCGTCGATTGCGGATTTCCATGCCGACACGACGGCTTCGCTGCCGGCCGGCGCGTGGCTAGCGAGGCTTTCGACGAACGCCTGCACGTTGCGCTGCGATTTGCCGATCTGATCCTGCGCCGCTTCCATATAGCCGCCGCGCACGCCCGAGGCGATCTCATAGACGCTCAGCCAGTACGCCTGCACGCGTTGCGCGCTGTCCTGCAGATACTGGTTCTGAAGCGCGAAGAATTCCTGCGGATCGCGCACGGAGAGCGACCGGGCGATGAGGGTCTGATGATCGTCGAGCGCCGTCCTGACCGTGCGCACGTTCAGATCGATCAGCTTTTCGAAGCCTGCGACGGCTTGTGCCGCAAGACCGAAGGTCGTGTCGACGCCCGCCTTTTGTGACTCGATTACGTTTTCCGGTGCAAGACTGCTCATGCTCGACTCCATATGGAAGTTGCCAATTGATCACGCAATGAATTTGTGCAGTGCAGCGAATCGTCTATTTTAAGGAAAGCGCGTCGAGTGTCAATTACGTTTTCCCCGCTTGACTTTAAACCAAGCGTGAATTTATCGAAAATAATTGCGGAAAGCAGTAAATGAGCAGGCTTATTAACAGACGTATGTTTGATCACGAATCACCGTATTCGCACGATCATTTCCTTTTCGGCGTTATTCCACTGAGGGTAATAATCCCGTCCAGTCGGCCGGCAAATGGCACGGCTATGCTGCCCGTGCGGCCAGGAATACCGGCTCTTCAGCGTAAACACCTAAGCCAAATCTTACCGAATGGGTTGTTTACCCACTTGACGCATTGATGCGTGAATTGAAAGAATCTCGCACTGCAACACGCGCGACGGTCGGACGAATCCAGGCAGGCGAATTCCGGTTTTTCTGTCACTGCCTCGTCATCGTAAATCCGTACGATTCACCTCGCGCGAATGAGCCGGCGCTGAACGGCATAAAGATATAAATCGAGAGAATTGAAGAACATGGGGCGACATTCCCAAACCCTTGGCCACCTTGAACGTAGTCACGAAGACAACACCCTGCGGCGCGCCATGGCCGCACGACTCGACCGCGCCTTGCAGAAGGCCAACGTCAGTTCCGCCAAAGCCGCCGGCTGGCTCGATGTGAGCGAGCACGACGTGCAGTTCTGGCGGCGCGGCATCACGGTGCCGCCGTTTTCCGCCTTCAACCGCATCGGCAAGGCGCTGGACATCGATCCGCACTGGCTCTGCACGGGCCAGGCGCATTCGGCCAACTGACGGTCATCCCGGACGGCACGCAGCGCGTGCCGCCGCCCGCTGCGTCTTTCCGAATTGCTACGAGATTTCCGTCGATACGGCCGGCGCTGGCTTGCGTCCATGCAGAAGCACGGTGCCGATGCCGCTCGCGGCGATCACGCACATGCCGATGGCCATCCAGAGGTCGGGCACCTGTCCGAACAGCAACCAGCTGAACAGGGCCGCGAACGCGAGCTGGCCGTAGCCGAAAGGCGTCAGCACCGAGAGCGGCGCGCGGCGCATCGCCTGCAGCATGAGGCCGTGTCCGGTGGTCGCCATCGTCGCCATGAAGACGGCGAGCAGCCAGCTCCCTACGCTCACCTGCGCGAGCGCGGGCAGCGTTTGCGCCTGATCCATCCATACCAGCACGCACAGCACGATGGTCGCCACGAGCGCGGACAGGAAGTTGGTCGTGATCGCGTCGTCGACGCGCGAGAGATGGCTCGACACCACCTGAAAGCACGCGAATGTCGTCGCCGCGGCGATCGGATAGATCACGGTCCAGTTGAACTGGCTGCCGCCCGGCCGCACGACGAGCAGCATGCCGATGAAGCCGAGCGCGACCATCGCCCATTTGCTGCGCGGGACGTCGTCCTTCAGCACGAGCGCGGCGAGCAGCGTGGAGATGAGCGGGGCGAGCATCGCGAGGGACGTGGTGACCGGCAGCGGCAGGTGCCGTAGTCCCGCGAACGTGCATGCCGAATTCGTGAGCAGAAGCACCGCGCGCACGATCTGCAGTTTCACGCTGCCCGTGCGAAAGAGACCGAATGCGCCGCGCCGGACCTGCCAGACGCCCATCACGATCATCTGAAAGAGATAGCGCACCCACAGAAGCGCCAGTAGAGGGACGGCGGTGCCGATCAGCTTGATGGTGGAATCGCTTGCCGCGAAGGTTGCCGTCGTCAGGATCATGATGGCGATACCGGCGCCGGTGTTATCGGTATCAATCCGGTATCGCGCCTTGCCCTCTAAGCTTGCCATCGGGTTTCCGTGGGTTCGCCGCCGCGCACCGCGATGGCCCATTCGTTCGATCGAGTTCGATTGGCATGGCGCCCGCGTGCCTGTCGACGGCATTGAAGAAAGAACGGCTTTTACGCCGTCGCTTCAATTTTCCCGGCATAGCAGGCCGCTGGCAAGGCGACAGTAAAGTTCTTTTCCGCCGTGTTGTGCGTGGGTCACGGCGGCGTGAATGTACTAGACGGTTCGGACAATCGCGTGCTGCGCGCAGGCTGCGCCGATGATCGGTCGTGCTTTTCGCTCTTAATGGCTGTCGTGGAAATTTAAGACGCGGATTAGAGCTTTCCTATTCGTCGCTCTCTAATAGAAAGCGCTCAATTCGGCCCACGTAGAAGGCGGAGGCGATGCAACGCAGAATGTGCCCACTACTTTTTCAGTGGGCACAGATATGGAAGAACACTATTTGGAGTTTTTGCCGCTGCGTGTAGTCAGCGTGGGGGCAAATGGCAAGCGGCGCTTTGACCCGCAGGGCAAGCAGAAGCTGATCGCGGCGTGCCTGGAACCCGGCGTGTCAGTGGCGAGTATGGCGCTGAAGGCGCACGTCAGCGCAAACCAGCTGTGGCGATGGATTAAAAAGTCGCGGTCTGAGGCGCAGACCCATGGCGTGTCGATGGCCGTCGAAGCTTGCGAGTCTGGGGCTGCGGCGTTTTTGCCGGTCAAGCTCGTGGGTGACGGCGCACCGAGGCTTTTGCCGCCGCAGCTTGGCGGTTCAACTGCGTTGCCGGACTCGCAGGC